>NZ_CP014307.1:0-1200000 GCF_001557535.2 Burkholderia sp. PAMC 26561 | reverse complement strand
CCCTGACGCTGCTAGAGGCACTCTTGGTCGGCGGCGTGAAGTTTGCCGGCTTTGTAGACAACGAAAACCGCGACGCGGGACGATGGCGTGCAGTGGCAAACCGCGTCGGCTCGCTTCTGTTCCAGTGGAACACCGGGAATATGGAGGAAAATGTGATCCCGTTTTTCCCAGCAGATCAGCTTCAAGCGCTTATAACTGATCCAGAAGGCGAAAAAACCGGACACCGGTTGCGTACCCTCGCCGATCGGATGGCGACGGTTGACACATCGTTTGAGGCGTTGAGTGCGCTTGCTTTAGAGCGCCGCGGTGAGAACTCCGGCCACCAGGTTCATCCCCTGGTTCCATGGATCATCGAAGCCGCAACGGGTAAGGTACCCGACGCATTGCGCGACGCGCCGGCCGCGCAGCGCAATCCCTTCAAGGGACATGCGACGGCGTGGTTTAAGAGCATCGAAGGCGGCCGCGAACTCGCAGGAAAGGTTTACAACTCCGGCGTTTGGGAGACGCAACTGGACGCCTTGCTGCGTCCGTTCGTCAACGCGGTTATCCGCACACAGGCCGATCCGGTTCCGGCTGTCGCTCAAAGGCGAAACTCGTGAGCGACGCCTCTGTCGCTGAGGCGCTGTGTCAAACGCAATCTCAAGTTGATACAGCTTCGTACGCAAACGCAATTGGAAATTAATACACCTGCTCACGCGGTTATTAGCTGGGTGCTACCTCCTTCGAATTACGTCTGCGTTTGATGTCGTCCCCGTCGTGCAAGTGCGGCGGCGCAATTCTGTTGATCATTCCAGCCTGACGTTTTTCCTTTAGCCGATACGATTCACCGGAGATCGGCACGACGTGTGCGTGATGAAGCAGCCGGTCGAGCAAAGCCGCAGTGAGCGTTGCGTCGTCGGCAAAGGTCTGATCCCACTGACCGAACGGCAAATTACTGGTGAGGACGAGACTGCCCGTTTCGTATCGTTTGGCAATGACCTGGAAGAGTAAGTTCGCTTGTTCCCGATCCATTGGCAGGTATCCCATCTCATCAATGATCAGAAGTCTGTACGGCTTCGTGATGCGCTTGATGGTTTCCTCGAGCTGGTTACGCCGCAACGCGGTCGTCAATTGCATCAGGAGGTCGGCGGCGGTGATAAAGCGAACGCGGAACCCGGCCTGCGTTGCACGATATCCAAGTGCCAATGCGAGGTGAGTTTTACCCACGCCACTAGGTCCGAGCAGTACGACATTCTCCGCACGCTCCACAAAGGCTAGGCTGCTTAGCTCGAGAACTAGCGGTTTGGGTACGCCGAGTGCGAACTCGAAATCGAAATCATCAAGCGTCTTGATCGCCGGGAAGCCGGCGAGACGGGTCAGCATCCGGCGCATTCGTTCCGTGCGAGCCATTGCTTCATCTTTTAACGCGTGTTCGAGGAAGTCGAGATAGCCAAGCTCGCGCTTCGCAGCCATTTGTCCAAGGTGCGCAATCTGCGTCGGCAAATGCAGGAGGTTGAGTTGCTTACACAACACGGTCAGTCGCTCGAGCTGCGGCGTCATGCGTTCACCTCCTGCGTTCGGCTGAAGGCATCGTAGACCGACAACGGATGCTGCAGCGGTTTTTCCCATTCCGACGTTGCATACCGCGATACCGGTTTCGGTTGCTCATGCGGCGTCGCTCCAGTTCGGACCGACCGTCCCACGTACGGTGCCGGCAGCGGCAGCAAATGTGGGCGCTCTTCGAGCAATACCTCAGCTGGTACGCGTTTCGTGGTGCCATGAAGACGAACGTTGGCAACGTCGCGCAGCCACCGCCTGACACGCTCATTGCAAAGGCCACAGTCCGCTGTCAACCCGGCTTGTTTAAGCATTGAGACCAACGGGACCCAGAAGCTGTAGCGCAAATAACCATTCATACGCTCGACTTTGCCTTTCGTCTTTGCACGGTATGGTTTGCAGACGCGAGGCACGAACCCGTGATGTTTAGCGAAGTCGGCGAATCCTGGATGATATCTATGCTGTTTCTTGCCATATGCATCGCGTTTCAGGATTACCGTTTTCATATTGTCATACACGATTTCTCTGGTGAGGCCTCCAAACGCCTCGAATGCCCGCACGTGGCAAGCCAGCAGCGTTTCAACACGCATGTCGGTGACAAACTCCGCGTAGCTTACGCGGCTGTAGCCCAACGTGGCGACGAACGCCGCGAGCATGCCGAGCTTGTGTCCCGGCTTACGAAACTCGATCCAGTCCATCTGCATCTGTTGGCCCGGCTCGGTCTCGAATCTGACTACTGGGTCGGGACGCGCAGCGGGTCGAAGTTTCTGCAGATAGTCCTGCACCTGTCGCAATCCGCCCTTGTAGCCGCGCTCCTCAATCTCTCGCTTGAGCACCGTCGCCGGGATCCAGTCTGGCTTTGCTGCTTCGACCCGGCCCTGAAGATACGACTTAAACGGCGCAAGCTTACTCACGACGGGCTCACGCACTTTGCGATGCGGAGGACCCAATGCCAGATATTTCCGAACCGTGTTGACGGCCATGCCGGTCTCTACCGCGATGTCTCGCAGGCTGTTTCCCTGACGACGCAGAATCTCGATTTCCATGTACTCCTCGTAGCTGATCACGGGCCGCCCAAAAAGAGCAACCCTACAACGAGGTGTATCAATTCCTAAACGCGTTGCTGTATTAATTTACAACTGCGCGTGACAGCTGCGCTCGGACGTGCAACGTGTCGTCGTCGAGGCGCCTGCAGGGACTGGCAAAACACACCAGGCCGCCAGCTACGCTCGGGATGCAACAACTGGCCTAGGTAAAGGCCAGCGGGTACTTATATTGGCGCATACGCATTCCGCCTGTGACGTCTTCTCGTCGAGAACTGCCGACCTGGAGGGGCGGTTGCGGATCGGGACCATCGATTCGCTAGTGGCAATGATCGCGAAGGTCTACCACCGGGCTCTCGACCTACCGGCTGATATTCACGCGTGGTCGATTGACCGAGGCCCCGACAGCTATGCCGACCTTGCAAAAGGGTGCAACTTCTGCTCGTCCGTTCGCCCAGCGTCGCCGGCGCGGTAGCAGAGCGGCACCCAATAGTAATCTGTGACGAGCATCAGGATGCCAGCAGCGACCAACACACCATTGTCGAAACGCTTGCGCAGGCAAGTGCGAAAGTGAGGTTCTTCGGCGACCCGATGCAAGCGATCTTCAACACGGGACTGGAACGGGAAACGCAAGAGCTGCAATGGCGTGAGCTTGCGGTGACCGCCAACGCGTTCGAGCGACTGGACACCGTACATCGCTGGGCCTCCGGCTCTCCCGCACTGGGCGCCTGGGTGCTCGAACAGAGGGAGCATCTGCGCACCGGCGGCAGAGTCGACCTCCGGCATAGGTTGCCTATTGGGTTGCACCTATTGCGGGCCGACAATCGCGCGCCACGCTTCGGCGGCTTCCAACTGAGCCCGGCTGAACGTCGCCCGCTCGATGCACTGGTCCGGAACAGTCCAAATCTGCTGGTGTTGACGGCTCACAATCAGACCGTCTTCGGCCTCAACGCCTTCTGGGGAACTCGCATCCCAATCTGGGAGGGCTATACAAGGAGCGCTTTGGGGGACCTTCTCGCCGCCTGCCGGATCCGATCCGGCGATCCGGTAGGTCTTGGCAGGTCAATGTGTATCTTCCTCGAGGCTATCGGAAAAGGTTTTTCAGCGACATCCTTCGGTAACCGGCTTACTCAAGAACTAGAGACCAATTGTGTCAGGCCTTGCCGTGGCAAGCCAGCTGAGATTCAGTCAGTCGCTCGGTTGATCGTACGGCAGCCTAGTCATATAGGCGTCGGCGAAGCAATCGATCGCGTCCATCACCTAATGAATGCCAGCGAACACTTCCGCGAGGCTCGCGTCGATCTGCGAAAAGAGTTTGCCGAAGCACGACGGATCCATTCACATCCTGATATTAGTACCGTGCTTGCCGGACTTTCGCACCAGCGCGGCAGGCGAACCGACCGCGTACCTTCCCAATCGATTAGCACCATCCACAAGTCCAAAGGGCTTGAATGCGACGGAGCAATTCTGATCCCATGCGATGCAAACAGTCTCGCTCCTAACCAGAAGAACCGATGCCTTCTATATGTCGCCCTTAGCAGGTCTTGCAAACGACTGGCGCTTGTGGTCCCTGAGGGCAACCCATCCCCGCTCTTCCAGCTATAGCCCCGATGCGCGAAAAATTGCTCTTTGCTCGCCCCTCGCCCCTCGCCCTTTAAAGGGCCGCCCCGAGACGATTTCTGGGCGCTACTAACCGCGCGCAAGAGGCTCACCAAGGCCGGCGTGCACGGGTCCTCGCGCAGCGGGACGACCTGTGCCCAGGCCCCATCAACCGCATAGGCCACATCGGTTTCGCGCGAAATGTACGAATGACCATTCTGTGTGTTCGCCCCACAGCTTATTGCCCGTCGCGGGACAATGAAAAGGGATGGCGCGCCCCCAAGAAGTGACGTTTGTCCGCTCAAGCATCTAAACAGCCACACGAATAGCACAACCGCGATAATCCAGGCGACAACGGGTTTTCAAGCATGCTTTAATCAACAATCAAAAGGGTGCCGCAAACAGAGTTTCTGCTAACCACTTAGGGGCGAATGGCGCTACCTCTTAGCAAGACCAGGACGGAGCACCTGGTGCCACTCGCCAAGCAGGCAGTTGCAATCCTGCGCGAACTGCACGCCCTGACGGGGCAAGGCCGCTTCGTGTTTCCGGGCGCTCGCTCCAACCTTCGTACGATGAGCGAAGCGGCCATCAATGCAGCTCTGCGCCGACTCGGGTACGACGCGCGCGGAGATTACCGGCCACGGCTTTCGGACGATGGTTCGTACGATTCTGCGCGAGGAACTTGAGCATAAACCGGAGGTGATCGAGCACCTACTTGCGCAACCCGTTCCAGACAACCTCGGTTCGGCCTACAATCGGATGGGCCTGCCTTCGCTGAGTTTTGCTCTCACGCGGAGGGCGTTATAAGGCCGAGTTGGCCGCTCTCAAGGCGATGGAGGCACCATCCGTGGCAATCCATTCCTCGTAGTCAGCCATCACCAACTCCGACCGCTTCATCAGCGGCTGCATGAACGCCTTTCGGTTGGGATGCGCAAAGATCGCGGGGGCTAGCGCCGCGGCGTCGAGCAGTTCCTTGAACTTCTCAAAACGCTCTTCCCAAGGGAAATCGGCGCCCTCCTTTGCCATCGCGAGAATCATCTTGCGATGGATGTCGTTATTGCGGGACCTCCCCGTGGCGTCCATCGCCTTGAAGAGCGCGGCGAGGAACGCTTTTAGCCGCTCCATGAGTTCGAGCTTCTGCTCCTCGGTCAGTTGCAAGGCGGCCAACAGCTCGAAAGCGTCCAAAGACTCGGAGATGGCCTTCACCGATTGCGGCCCGTCTTGGCCTGCGTTAGCGCGGCGCTCCTTGCGCGCGGGAGCGTCGGGCAGGTCGTCGAGGCCCCAGCCCTCCGCGTCCTCGACCATGTCTATGTCGAACACCGCGGCCACGCTTTCGTCAGCATCCTTCGTCTGCGCCGCCAGGTGGCGCACCACCTGCTCCGCGAATTCGGCGCGCAGCAAATCCTTGTGCTTGCGTAGCTCGTTGCGCTCAAAGTCGAGAATGCCACGCAACCTATCCCTGCTCGACAGCCATGCGGAGCCTGCCTTACGAAGCAGTGCCGCCCGCACGATGTCGAGCTTGACTAAGCCGTCCAAGAAATCGGACAGGCTCCTGGCCCCGATGGCGTCCTTGCCGCCCGATCTGGTCGCTTTCCATGTCTTCCAGTGGAGCTCGATGTCCTTGTCCAGGAAGAAAATGCGGTAGGCCGCGTCCATTTTCTCCATGACGTCCATAGCGTCGAGGTCCGAGACCGTGATGCCGCCATATTTCGCGAAAACCTTTGGCAGGTTCTTCGAGACGATGCCGTCGTGCGAGAAATCGATGATCAGACAGTCGTTCTTGTATTTACGGGCCCGGTTGATCCGGCATGCGGTTTGAAACAGCAACACATCGTCCATGCCTCGGTCGATAAAGACCGTGTGGAGGGTCGGCTCGTCGAAGCCTGTCAAAAGCTTGTCGACTACCACGATGATCGCGTTGCGCACTTTGAGCCCCGTGTGGCTCTCGATGCCCTTGCGCCGAAACTCGTCGATGATCTGCTCTTGGTTCTTTCCGTCGTTCTTCGACGCGCAGGTCGCTTCGCCTTGCTTGTCCGTGTAAAGCAGCAGCACTGGAATAGCCCGAAGCGTCTCCGCATGCTCCGCGAACCGCGGGTCGTTCGCCAATGCGGTGAGCTCCTCCTTGATCAGTCCCTGGTAGACGATTGCGGCCCGGATCGAGTAGGCAGCCAGTAGCGCCTTGCCCTCGCCCAGGGCCCGGCCGCCCGATGGCCGGACCGCCATCATCGTCTTGGCTGCGAACACCAACACCGCCTGCTTGGCGACGAGGCGCTGCCGGCTCGGGTTCTCGTAAATCTCCTCCGCCGACGGGGCTCTGAGCCGCTCCTCTTGGCCAAGCTTGGCGACCGACTCGGTGATTTTGTAGAGGATGTGGTCGCTGAACCGGACGACGTTTTGGATCGGATTGAGGATGACCTTGTCGCGGATGGCCTGCGTCATCGTGTAGGCGAAATATGGCGCCCATCGGATGTCGTCCCCCGGCCCCGTGGGCGCGCGCCACTCACCGATGCGGGCGAGGATCTCGTCCTTGGGCGTCGCGGTGAGGCCGACGATCAAGTTGCGCTTCGCACCTACGGGACGGATCGTTCCCCACTGGTCGAACACCTCCACCGTCGCGTCGTGCAGTACTCCATTTTGCGATCGGTGCACCTCGTCGATGACGAACGCCACCCTCTTGCTCTCCAACAGCTTGGACAACTCCGGATCGTCGCTCGCGAGGCGTTGGATGGAGGGGAATTTCTGGATGTTCACCACGACGACGCGCGCCGAGCCTTCGAGCGCGCCGCGCAACTGGGCGAACGTCTCAGCCTCGACGACGATCCCCTTGGTGGCGCGCAGCCGCCCGGCCTCTTCCGCGACGTTCTTGCGCAGCTCGGTCCGATCAGTGAGGAGCACGCACAAGTCGAAGAGAGGCGCCGCCGCCGCGCTGCGCGGATCAGCCATGTCGGCGATGGCTTGGGCCAGCCACACGATGACGTTCGTCTTTCCCAGCCCGGCGGCGCCTTGCAACAGGAGCGAGTGCGAGTCGGCGCCATTGCGATGCAACAGCGTTTGTTTGACTATCCGGTCCGCCTTCGCCGGCTCCAACGCCGGCAGGTCGACGGCCAGCCTGGCGCGGATGTCCGACTCGCCTATCTTCGGCTTTCCCTCGTCCGCGTAGAGCTCCCGGACGCGTCGCATGGTTTGGAACAGCATCGCACGCTGCGCCGGCCTGGGCATCAGAATCTCGGTGCCAGTCGTGGTCCGGCTAGGCCGATGCTGGTTGAAGAAGAAGACCTCCTTGTCGATGCCATCGCCGGCCGCGAAGAGCGAGGCCAGATGGTCCGCCAACGCGGCGCTTGGGGACTTGTCGCGGATGTCGGCGGCCTGGCCGAAAACCTGGACGAGGCGATCGGGGATCCCCGATTCGAGCTCGATCCGATCGTCCCGCTCCATCGCGTCGTCGACATCGGCGAGCAGCCATTCCATATTCTGCAACAACATCAGGTTGCCCATGTCCAGGCAGCTGATGTGAGTGGCCTTCTCGTAGAGGCAAATGTCCTGCCGAATGCGGGCCCGCTCGCCAGCCGGCATCGATCGACCTCGGAAACTCGGCCACTTCGCCCCCTGCTGCAACCAACGCTCACGCGCCTCTCCAAGGGCGGCGATGGCAGCCTCGACGCAGTTGTGGGCGATCTTCTTGCGGCCATGGGAGGACGCAGTTTGCCCAGTCTGCGCGGTCTTCAACTCGGAGTAGGCGAAATAGATCCCGTTGACGAAGAAGACGCAGTCCGGGCGCCTCCGAATCCTCTTCCCCGTCAGCGGAAAGACGCGCTCGAACGTCGCCTCCGGGATGACGCGCAGCAAATTCCTCGCGAACAGATCGGCGGCCGCGCGTTCCGCTCCGGCGCGGGGCTCCTCGTTCCAGAGCGAGAATGATTGGCCGTTGAAGACGACGGGGTCCCTGAGCACGAACGCGGCGTTCGAGGTCGCCTCCACGCGCGGCAGCAGCGCCTCCTCGATGAACGCCAGGCAGAACTCGGCTTCGGACGCGAAGCCCTTGGACGCCTTTTCGAACGCGGCTTGGTTCAAGGGGCCGCCATCTCGAAGGAACGCGAGCAAGTCGGCTGGGACGACCCAGCGAGCGGAGTCGAGGTCTGACGGCTTCCCCAAGATCCAGTCCAAGCCATTTTTCCCATGGCCGGTGAGAAAGGGGAGAAACACCCCCTCTTGAAAATCGATCTCTTTGAATCCGTGCGCCACGTTCGGTCCTTCGCTCAAACGGCGCACGCGGCGCCGGGTTTTGTCGGCGCCGCGCGCCCCATGACGGCCGGCGCCAAGGCCCCGGTGACCGCCTCGTGAATCAGCGCGCTGCGCTGCAAAGCCAAACCCTCCTGCGACTTCTCGAGCAGCACGATCTGCCTGTCCACCATGTCCAGCTTCGCGTCGATATCGGCGGCGATCGCCGACTGCTCTTCGATTGGCGGCAGCGGAATTCGAATGTCCTTGAACTCGTCCCAATAGAGGCGCAGCCGAAAATCGATGATGCCTCTCGAACGCCGACGCATCTCCTCGATGCCGGACGGCGACCGAAGCACATGCTCGACGTAGGCCGGGACCACTCTGCGCCGCGGCCGGGCGACGACGTAGGCCGGGCTCACCAAGCCCTCGACGCTCGCGACTCCGAAGCCGCCTTGCCACGCGCGCATTTGGTTGTAGACGAGGTCGAGCGGCTCGACGCGCTTGTAAATGCCACGGTCCTCGCTGCGGCTAACCTTGCGGGAGCCTGGTTCGTCAGCCATCTCCCTGTCGGAGATCCCCGAATGGATCGACACACTCAGCACCGGCAGATCGGCGTAACCCAATTCCGCGGCCTCTCGAAACAGGTTGCCCAGCCGGTCCATTCCCCAGTGGCTCGGCACCTCCCCGTGCCATGGCTCCTCCGACGGCGAGCGCGCGTCACCAGGCCTGAGCCGGCCAAACGCGATCGCCTCGCGCAGCGCCTGCTTGGCCTCCGCCAACACCGCCTTCTTTCGCTCGTGCGCCTCGCGGCGCTCGGCGAAGAGCGCGAGCTCCCGCTCGATGAACGCGACGATGCGCCGCTGCTCAGGGAGTGGTGGCAGCCTGAGCTCGAAGTCTCCGACCATCCGGTCGGGCACTCGCTTCAATCCGCCAACGCCCCGCATCGCGTTCACGCCGAACTCCTGGAAGTCGAACGCCTGCAATCGATACAACAGGAACTCGGGCAAGATGCGGCGACTTGGCCGAAACACCGACACCTCGGTCGTCGCCAAGCCAACGCCTCGCTCGAGCCCATCCGCCAACGCGCACTTGCGATTCTCAAAGCAGGGCGTGACCTTCGCGAAAAGAACGTCTCCGTTCACAAACTGCGAGTAGCCGCCGGCCTCGGAAACGTCCTTGCTATGGCCGCGCGCGATACCTCCCCCCTCGACCAGCGCCTCCATGGGAAAGAAGTCGAGCTGCCCTTTGCGGGGAATTCGAGTTGCCGGGTTGACCTGCGCCAACGATCTGAGTCTCTCGACTTGCCACGACGTGCTCATTTAGCCGTGGCCTTTGCCAAGCTTGAGGCGAACTCGGACTCCAACTTTTGGATCTCAACGTTCACCTCCCTCAGCTTGGCCATCACGGCGGTTGCCGAGTCGACCCTCACCGCGCGCGGAAAGATGCGATTGAAGTTGATTTCGCAGCCAACGCGGGATCCGACCACCTCGTGTGGCTCGCGCACCCACTTGTCAAGGTGCAGCGCGATCAACTCATCGTTCTTGCGGGCGGACTTCGAATAACCGACCACCTCGAAGTCCTTTTCTATCAATGGCGCCACGACGATGTTGACGTGCACGAATTCGCCGCCTTTCGACTTGCCGACCTTCGCTCTTGGCAGAATCCGGCCTAGCCCAAGGTCTCGCTCCTTACCCTTTTTCCGCAACGAGACGCGCCCATAGTCGCCGACGCGAGACCACTCGGTCCCGTCCTCCAAACCGACCGCCACGCGCGAAGCGCATTTGACGGCCTCGTTGAACATGGCGGATGTGTCCTTGGGGGCGGCTCCTTCGAACTGCTCAACGTCCAAGCGCCCACCGAGGATCTCAAAAGTCTCGTCGTCGAGCGTCACGAGCAACCGCTCGCCCTCGATCGACACCTCCTCGGCTATGGCGCGGCCATTCTCGTCGTGGCGATGCACTTGGAGCTCGACCTTGTTGTAGAGGATATCCTGGACCGACACGACCTTCGCGATCGGACCATCCTGGTAGGCCTTGAACGCCGCGACGACGCGCTTTCGGTTGGCGGCGTCTATCTCACAATTCTTCTTGTTCAGGTTGCGCTTCAACTTGGTGAAGCACGCCTCTGCATTGATGAGGATTACGCGTCCCTTTCGCGCCTTCGGCTTCGACTTGTTGAGCACCCACAAATAGGTCGAAATATCGGTGTTGAAAAACTCGCCGCGGGGCAGCTGAACGATCGCCTCGACGATGTCCAACTCTTGAAGAAGCCAGATCCTCGTCTGGGACTCTCCGCTTCCGGCGTCGCCTGAGAACAGGGTCGATCCGTTGTGGACGATGGTCGCAACGCCCGTCTCGGTCAGGTGAAAGGCCGCGTGCTGCAAAAACAAAAGCTGGCCGTCGGACACTGGCGGCATGCGGGTCTTCTCAAAGCGCCCGGACGCGTCCGCCTCAACGGCCGACCTGGAATCTTTCCAGTCCAGCCCATAGGGAGGATTGGCGACGATGACATCGAACTTATCGGAGAGAAACAAGTCGTTGGTCAGCGTGTTCTCGCGCTCGATGCGCGCGTCCTCGCGAAAGCGCGCCTCGATCGCCGCCAGCGCGTAGAGCGCGTCGTTAAGCTCCTGGCCTCTCGTGCGCACCGACAGGCTCGGAAACGCCGAGCGGAGAGCGTCCTCGGTCGCGAACAAAAAATTGCCGCCGCCGCAGGCCATGTCGTAGATGTCCGCGATCCCCTCGGAAAGCTTGCCCTCCCTGCGCAACTCCACGATGAGGTCGGCCGCTAGTTCGATGACATCCATTGGTGTGTATTGCTCACCGGCCGTCTCGGCCGAGATGTCTCCCCAGCGGCGCTTGATGTGTTCCTCGATGGTCGTCACCTCCGAGTTGCTAAACCGCGTGAGGTCGATGGCCGCCCACTTCTGCGCGAACGCGTAGAGCGGACTGTTTGGCCGCGAGAACAGATCGGACGCCTTTCCCTGGATGTCCAGAAACTTCGGCGTGCCCTCGGCGTAGCCCAGTCCGAGGAGGCGCCTCGTCTCCGGGTCGTATTGCCCGAGGTGCGCCATGAGGCGATTGCGAAAATTGCCACCTGGAACGGCGCAGGTCTCTTTGAGACCCTTGTCGAGCAACAGCAGTTCGGGGTGGTAGCCCTTGTTCATAGCCTTTGCAGACAGCTCCAACCACTCCCTATGCTCGGCCTTCTCCGGGTCGAATTTGACCGCCATCGCCTGCTCAAACTCGGAGATCTTTTCCGCCTTGAAGCGGCGCAGTCGAGATTCCAAAAGCATCAACGCGAAAAACGGCATCATGTAGCTAGGAAAGTCGCCCTCCTTGATGCCCGCCCCGCGCAGCGTGTCCGCCGTCTTCCAGATCGTTTCTGTGTAGGAGAGCAATGCCGCTCCAATTTTCTGTGCCATGAGTCCAATCAATTTTTGTTTGTCGACGCCACAGCGGCGCGTTTTCGAGCAGGTTTCGCGGACACCTTGCCTCCTCGCGCGGGAGCCGGCGCCGCGGTGCCCTCGATAGCGGGCGGCCATCCCAACCCCTCGCGCTCACATTGCTTCCGTATGAGCCATTCGAGCATGTTGGCCATGCTCCGTCCTTCCTTGTCCGCAAGCAGCGCCAAAGCGGTCTTGACCGTAGTGTCGAAGCGAAAGGCCGTGGGAGCGTTCTTGACAGTTTTCATGCGATCAGCCCGAGTGCAGATAGCAATACATTCAAACTACCATTGTAATACAACAGATCAAGCCCTAAAGCTGGGATTATCGCCTTCTCATGAATGCTTCCGCTTCGGATCGCCCGTAAATCGTCTGGGCACCCGACGTAGCCACCCATCGGGCCCTTCGCCGTTCAGGGCTGGACACCTCAGCGGTGACGTCACCCGTCAAACCATATGCTGGTTCGGTGATCACGACCGGCTGAACACATCTCGAATTTCATTAAGTCCTGCAATGAGCAAACCTTACTGTTCGGGTTTGCCACCCTTTATCCCATATGATCGGTAGCAGGTTGCGGTATGCGCTGTCGTGTTTCAGGTAGAGGCTTACGCCTTCACCAAGGCGCGAAGGAGCCGCTGGATACTTGTCGAACGTCCCGAAAAGAGGAATGCTCCAGTCGATACGGCGTGACAATCATGATGAACTGTTCTTCGAGAGCGGCGTCGTGCTCGTCGTCGAGGACATGCGTGCAGCACGACAAGTATTGGCGAGAAGCTGCTGATGATGCAGCGGTGATAAATTCGAGGCGGTCTATACGAGCCGGCAAGAAACTACTGCCACTCATGGTAAGTGCAATTTCGACTCGGCGTTTTTCTTGCCTTTGCGGGGACTAGGCCTGCCGATCGCCCGACGGGGCAGCCGAATCGTAAAGCCGATTGGAGTTTCCCGCGTTTCTGCCGTTAATATACTGGGCGATCCCGTGCGATTGACCGCGATCGTAAGGGTAAGTTGATGCGTCAATGGCACTGCGCGCAATCTGAAGCAGTTGCCTACGACGAAACCCGGGAACCTTTGAGAAAATGGAGCCCGGAGCGACATGCCTTACGCGCCAGTCCGGAAAGACCCGTATCAGCTGATCTGCGCATTGAACCAGCACGGGGAAAGGCAATGGCTCGGATGCCCAGTCGCGCAGAACCGACCCACTCATCGGCTACTGCCACAATATCTATGCGAGCGCGAAGTTGGCCGAAGAACCAAGGGCCGTCCACGGCCAAGACCAGCATGGACCAGGCTGCGGGCGAGGGCGGCCCGCTGGCACGCATGCGATGATGAACCTTTGATCCAGCGAACGACAGTGGGACGAGATAGAGTCATGGGCACAAAAAACAAAATCGAATTCATGCAAGGCGCCGAGTTTCCTGATTCCCTTAGCGCACTCTTTCGAAAAGGGGGAAAATATCAGAAGGCTGCTGAACGTGTCTATCAGGCGTGGGGCAAGGCAAATGCGGGCGAAAACAGTTTTGACGGTGTGTTTGCCGGCCTGACGCTTACGAATAACGGTGAGGACCGGATCGCCCACTGCCGCAAGTTTGATCTCACAGGCTATGCACGACTCGTGACAGCCTACAGCAACAATCTATGCATCCTCTTGTTTGCCGGCGATCATGAGGCGGTAGCACGTTGGCTGGATGCGAACAAAGGGCTGGATTTTGTCGCTCGCGTGCAAGGATGCCGTCTTGAAGTTGCTCCCGTTTATGTGTCGAACCGGGCTGACGGCAAGCAGGGTTTGATCCGATCTGAAATCGACTGGATGAGTACTGGCCCCGTCGTCGATCAACTACCCGAACGATATCGTGAGCGCTTACTGGAAGGGCTCGAAGGTGATGTGGTGGAACATGTTCGTAGTGTGAAATCACACACATCGGAAGATGCCCTCCTGGATATCGTCAGTACCATCGCGGAATCAACGCATGCCGACGCCGTGCTGGATGTCTTGCTGAAATTGCGTTCCAGCGACATCCGCGGAGCCAAGGCACGGGTTGATTTATATGCCGATGAGGTGCGCACCGTCGACACGCTCAATGCCGATGAGGTTGCCAGGATATCTTCGAGTGAAAAAACCGTGCGGGTCCAGGATATTGACCCGGTCCTGTTCGAGCACTTCATCAAGACCGCCGACTTCAAACAGTGGATGTTGTACCTGCATCCGCAGCAGCGGGAGTTCGTGGATAGAGATTTTGCCGGCCCTACTCGTTTGGCCGGTGTGTCTGGCTCAGGCAAGACGTGTGTTGTGATTCACCGAGCCCTGCGTCTTGCGCGTGGAGCCACCGATAAGAAGGTGCTGGTACTGACGCTGAATGAGGCTCTCGCCAAGCTGATCAATGAGTTGATCGACGCCGAAAGCGGATCGACGCGCCCCCGCAACCTGATGGTGAAGTCGGTATTTAACCTTTGCCGCGAGAAACTCATCGCTTTGGAGCCCGATAAGGGTGACTACTACGGCAAGCGCATCGTGCAGCGCAACGCCTTTGCAGTAGCCGAGCACATCGACGACATTTGGGAAGAGTATTTCCACTGTCAGGCGAACAATCATGATGCAGAGACTATGTTCGATGTGGTGCGCACCTTACTCGTCCGTAACGTGCTGCCGCAGGACTATTTGCGTCAGGAACTGGACTACGTGCGGAGTGCCTTTGCGCCGGAAAACCGGAGTGCTTACCTGGACATGCAACGTGACGGGAGAGTGATTGCCTTGGACCGTCGCTACCGTGAGATGGTGCTGAACGGCTTAGCAGGATGGGAACGTAAAATGGCCGCGGTGGGAGCCATTGATGATGGAGGCATCGCAACCGTGCTGTGCGGGCATGTGAATGCGTTGACACAAGAGTTTGACCACGTGCTTGTCGATGAAGTACAGGATCTAGGCACGCTGGAGCTACGCATCATTCGCCGATTGACTCGCCCAGGCGCCAACGACCTGTTCTTGTGTGGCGACTCGGCACAGACTGTGCATACAAAATATCTGAACTTAAAAGATGCGGAGATTGATCTACCCCCGGCGCGCTGGATCAGACTGAACCAGAACTATCGGAACAGCCGCCAGATTTTGACCGCAGCATACGAGCTCCTGACACGCTCCTTCAGCAGCATTCCGCGCGGAACTATTGATCTGGAAATTCTGCAGCCAGAGTTCGCCAACTTCACATCTGCCAAGCCACTGCTGCTGAACGCCTCTTCCATTCAGGAAGAGCTCGCCATGGCGTTGACTTACGCGCGCGAGAATATCGAAGGGGCACCTAATCACAAGGTCTGTATCTCGTTATGTGGATATTCGCAAGCCGCCGTGGAGCGTCTGGCGGCCAGCCTGGCATTGCCCGCGCTGTGCGGAAACACGGACTTGTCAGCACAGTCGTTGTTCTTGTCCGACTTAGAGCAAACGAAGGGGTTTGAGTTCGACCTGATGGTTGTACTCAACTGTGGCGGAAAGGTGATTCCGCATCCAGATTTGCCCGAGCATGAGTCCTTCCGCGAGCTGTTCAAACTCTATGTGGCGCTGACACGCGCAAAGACCGAGCTGGTCGTCAGTTTCCATGGCGGCCTTTCCCGTTTCGTGGGAGCGGCGACGGAGCTCTTCAACGAAGCGGGCTGGGAGGAGCACGTAGACAACCCCGCCGATGTCGCCGGTGTCGTGTGGCCATCGCCGGTGTTGCGTCAGACCGGCAACGTCACGAACTGGGGTGTAAGCGGTCGCGAATTCTTACGGATGCGGGAAGCGGTAGGACTCAGTCAGGTAGTGCAGGACGAGATGCTTCAGCATGTAACGGGAAGCATCAAGACGGAGGCTCGCTCGGGTGGCGGACGCAGAAAACAGATGGAATGGCGCGAGTTCCGCGCTTTCTACCAGGACATGGAAAGCCCGATTGCCCGCAATGGCATCATGAGCAACGAGGCGTGGTCGGAACTGAATGCACGGCTCGCGCCGCTGATCCGGGACAACGATGACGATGAGACCGGCAACCTCAATACTGCGGCAGCGCCAACGCCGGCCCCTTCGACTTCCGCATCCGACCCGGGTGTAGAGATCGTCGATGGTCCAAAGCCCGTTGCAAATTTAAAGCTTCACCGCCACAGCGAAGTGCTGAAGTTTTCGCAGCGACAGCTCAGCGCACATACCCTCGCCTCATTTCTGGTGGCACAAGGCGTGGATCAAGCTAGCCAGCTAGAGGTTGGCAGGCCGATGGCCTATCCGGTACTGGGATTCCTGATTCCTCGACAAGAACTCGCCGAATGGCTCAGGCACCAACATGTCAGGCAATTGCGCACTGATCCAGACGCGATGGTATTGACCAAGGCTGGACTGGACGAGTGCCTGGGCCGGATCGAATCCAGCAATTTAGTATCCTCCGCTGCGAGCGATGTCACGGCAGACGATATTGAGACTAACCGGAAAATGATTCTGATCGGACGCCCAGCAGCTCCTGTGATGACAAAATTCTTTGAGCATTCTTTCGAAATCAAGGCAAGTGCGACTAAAGGCACCGCGTGGGAAATCCCATGATGCTTTCCATCGAGAATTTTGAACTATACCAGGAGACTTTTCAGTTCCCGGACGGAAACTGCTGTGTCCGGCCGAACGGTGAAAGCACGCTGCGAGTCATTTTGAAGCTGCCGACTCGCTCCCCGCTAACGGCAAAGATCAATCAAGGCTTCAGTGGAAGATCCTCCCTCCCTTCGCGGCCGTCGTCGAACCACGTTTATGGCTTGATTGCGCTATGCTTGAGACGGCGGTAGTCGGCATTCCTTTTATTCGAAGGCCACCGAATGGCTGCTCGGAAACTTGAAGGACTCAAGTCAACGCATGTCGGGCGTTCGAGTTGTCGCGTATCTCGTTGCTCGTGTCTTTCGACTGTGGCAGGCAACCTACGCTGCCTCCTGTGAGACTCTTTTGACTAAGACGCGTACACCTGCATATTCATTCGAATAGCCCGTGCCAAGCCGTCGAGGTCTCCGTTGGTGCGCGACAATTGGGAAGTCCGCTTTTGCGACAACTATGATGGCCGGTGGTGAGGTGTCGAAGGCGGCGTAGCCGCCGTAGACGCCGAACCACCGGCAGCGCTGATTCGGCGGGGAATAGGATGGTCGACTGCAGCTAAAGAGCAGTTCGCCAATGTCTGGAACCCACATCACCGATCGACAGGTTCATCTCTACATGACCAAGCGCAAAGACCACACACAGGAAGTTGCCGCCGCGAAAGCAGGTATGAGCGTGCGCACAGCTCGCCGCGTAACCAAAGCGACCGAGTTGCCCTCGCAGAAGCCAGAACGCGATTGGCGGACGCGGACAAATCCCTTTGCCGACGTTTGGGACAGCGAAATCGTGCCGTTGTTACGCTGTTCGCCGAAACTCAAAGCCATCACCCTTCTGCGCAAGTTGCAAGAAGACCATGCTGATCGTTTCCCCGACAGCATGCGTCGCACCCTTGAACGGCATATCAGCCAATGGCGCGCGCTCGAAGGACCCGGCAAGGAGGTGTTCTTCCCTCAAACCTACCAGCCCGGCGTGCGCGGGCTGTCGGACTTCACGCACATGGAGAAACTGGGTGTAACGATCGCCGGTGTTGCGTTCGGACATTTGCTCTATCACTTTGTGCTGGCGTTCTCGCGCTGGGAATACGCCAGCGTCGTTGACGGCGGAGAGAGTTTCCAGGCACTGGCAGCAGGATTGCAGAACGCTTTATGGCAGGCGGGCGGCTGCCCCAGCGAGCACCGCTCCGACAGCCTGTCGGCAGCTTTTAAGAACCTTCAGGAGAAGGACGACTTTACGGTTCGCTACGCGGCGTTGCTTGGGCACTATGGCATGGAAGGCACGCGCAACAACCGTGGCTTAGGTCACGAGAACGGCAGCGTGGAATCATCGCATCGCTACTTGAAGGACGCGGTCGATCAGGCACTGGAGCTGCGCGGTCATCGCGATTTCGCTGATCGGGCGGCCTACGAGGAGTTTGTGCGCAGCGTGGTGATGCGCCGCAATCGACGTAATGCTGCCGCGTTCCAAGTGGAGCGCGGATACCTAAAGGAGCTGCCTGAGCATCGTACGACCGACTTCATTGAGGACGAAGGACGCGTGACACGCTCTGGCACATTTACGGTGGATGGCAGCATCTACAGCGCGCCCTCACGCCTAATCGGACATCGCTTGAAAGTACGACTCTACAGCGATCGGCTTGACTGCTATCTGTCGGGAGCGCTCGTGCACAGCACGGCGCGAGTCAGGCGTACGAGCACAGGTCGCGGGCGTGGAATTGATTATCGACACTTTATTGAGTCGCTCAAACGCAAACCCCAAGCCTTCAGGGGCCTCGTGTTTCGTGACGATCTGTTTCCACGCGAGGCGTACCGCCGGACTTGGGAGCGCCTGGATCAAGCACTGAGCCCGCGCAACGCGTGCAAGGTCATCGTGGGCCTGCTGGAGCTTGCCGGCAACTACGGCGTAGAGGCAGAACTGGCCCAGCGGCTTGACGTGTTACTGGAACTCGGAGAGCTGCCCGATTTGGAAGCGCTCTTCGCAGAATTTGCTCCGCGCCAGGCCGAATGTCCCATTGTATTAGTCGAGATGCCCGACGCCTCGATCTACGATGCGTTGCTTGACGAAGAGGTGCTCGCATGAGTGCACCGACGTACGACACCGGCAGCATGGGACTGATGCTCAACGAATTGCGTCTGCCAACAATCGGTCGACTGTGGTCTGACTTCGCCCAACGGTCCGACAAAGAAGGCTGGCAAGCATCGCAACTGTTGGGCGCATTGTTCGAGCACGAATTGGCTGAACGTGCAAAACGCAGGCTGGAACGTCATCGCGTCGAATCGCAATTGGATCCGACCAAGACCCTCGCCACGTTCGACTTCAGTGTCGTGCCCATGGTATCGAAGGCACACGTCATGGCGTTGGCCACCGGGGATGCGTGGCTCGAGAAAGGTGCCACGATTCTACTGTTTGGGCCGCCTGGCGGGGGCAAAAGTCATCTTGGAAGCGCCATCGGACACGCCTTAATCGACGCGGGCTATCGGGTCCTGTGCACCCGCACCAGCGAATTGGTGCAGAAGCTTCAGGTGGCGCGAAAGAGCCTGCAATTACCGTCGGCACTTGCCAAACTCGATCGTTTCGATCTGATCATCTTGGATGATCTGTCGTACGTGAGAAAGGACCAGGCCGAAACCAGCGTGCTGTTCGAGTTGATAGCCGAGAGATATGAAAGAAAAAGTCTTCTCATCACGGCCAATCAACCATTCTCGGGGTGGAATGACGTGTTTCCTGACCCTGGTATGACCGTCGCCGCCATAGACCGCCTCGTTCATCACTCGACGATCTTCGAACTGAATGTCGAAAGCTATCGGCGCCGCAACGCCAATGACAGACAGAAAGAGCGGCGGCGTCAATTACCCACAGACGACCACAACGGAGCGACAACTATAGCCAATTGACAGCGACAATTACCCCCGTCGACCGGCCATCATAGTTGTCGCGCAACCGGACATCGTAGTTGACGATATCCACTCCGTAAAGGCTCTTGCTTGTAAGGTTCATTTTTCGCAGAACCGCAAAGCATGAGCCATACAATTTGCCGGGAAAGCATATTTTCTGCATCGTCACACCGTCGTAAGCTTGCGTAGCAAGTACGTCTTCAATGCGTGCCCCGCGATCGCCACAAATCAGGAACGAACCGGCTTGTCTGTCGAGTCGCGCGTTCAACTGCTTTGGTTCGGCTATCCATGCAATTGGATATGCAAACCGGTCAACTGTCGTATCGAAGATTACATCCGCTTTCTCGTAGACCGAGCGTCGGTCTTCCTTGAATCCGCTGTCTCGATCTTTGATGTGCACTATCGAACGATCCATGATGTTCGTATAGTCGAGCGCATATATCGCAAGGTCGTTTTGCGACTGGTGGGAATAACCCTCAAGGGCGAAGTAAAGCGCAACGTATGGACTCTCCGAGAAATCGAGAAGGCGTGTTGGCACTCCATAGTGCTGCATGATAGAAAGCCACGCCAGCTTGGACGTCGGTTGGGTGTTTTCCTTGTCGTACAAGTGAAATTTCGAACGGAACTGCTCCAGTGAGAACTCTTCGAACTTAGTAGCCTGCTCAGGCGACCATTTCTCACCGACAACACGTTCAAGCGATGATTGTAACCCCCAGACCGCGTTCGCCTGGCCCCGAAAGACAAACTGGTTTTCAAACGAGTTGAGTTTTTGGATCAGCTCGTTAGTCGTCTCGACGCGTATTTCTTCCATTGGATCTCACTCGACGATAAAGTTCAACAAACTGCTGCAAAACGAGCTGGGGCAGATGATTCTTCTCGTTGTACACACGCTTTATTGGATCACCTCTTAGGTTGATAGTCACCGGTCGTTCAGCGCGTGCCTTTATGATGCGCGCCGAAGCTTCGTTCCCCGTGGCGGCGGTACTCCGCGTAACTTCAGTGAGTACCTCCCTGTTTAGATTGTCCCCTTGAATTTGAGCCTTCCCAGCAATGCCATCTGCTGCTTGAAGATAAACAGATAGAGGCTTCTGGAAGTGCTCATCTGCATCAAAAGGATTAGGGCCGTGGAAAGTCGCCGAGAAACGAATCACCCGGTATGCGTCTGCCAGCATACGGAGGAAGCCCTCCGGGTCGGGAATTGGCAAAATCTCAACTTTCACGTCGTACTCAAGCACAGAGTCAGACACCTGCAATAGCTGTTGCACCTTCATTGCAATGCCTTTTGCATCAGAAGCCAGACTGGTCTTCTTCGCAACCGCGAGCAGACTTAATTCAGTGTCGAAAACGCAGTGCGTGAACGGACTCTCCTCAAGTTCCTCATATACGAAATTTCCCGCTGTCTCGTCGAACTTCTCGATTGTCGAGCGAGTGGTTCGACCTATCGCGAAATAACCGGACGAATTCGAAAATGCCTCTACGTTGCCGATGTGCCACAAGTATCCTTTTCGCAGCTCCGCAGACGGTTTCTCATTCACCGCCGCCAAGAACAAGGCAGGACGGTCAACATTTGTAAGCGCTCAATCTGGCACACGGGATTAATAGAATTGTGCGGCGGTGGATTTGCGCTTAGCGCCTTGCGTTGACTGCCCCGAGTCGCGTCAATACGCCCGGCGGATCAAGCGATGCCATTCGCTTGAAGCGCAGACGCGGAGAAGTTGAACGGCAGAAGATCGGTGATGTCTGCTTCGGGCGGCCTTTGCGGTAGCTCGGTGAGCACATGCAAGAGATATGCGTAGGGTTCGACGTTGCATGCCCGGCATGTGAGCATCAGGCTATAGATCACCGCGCTGGCCTTCGCACCGGCAACAGTGTCACTGAACAGCCATGAGGATCTGCCCGTGCAGAATGGCCGGATATCTCGCTCGACCACGTTATTATCAATTGGCGCGCGTCCGTCGTTCACATAACGGCTCAAGTATGTCCACTGGTTCCGCGTATAGGAGATCGCTTTGCCAAGCAGGCTCTTGGGGAGAATCTGCGGTGCCTGTTCATCGAGCCATTTGCGCAGGGACTCAAGCAGTGGCACGCTGTGTTGCTGTCGCAACCGGAGGGTGTAATCGACCCGCGTCTCACCTTCGGGCAGTTCGCCCTTTGCGAGCGTTTCTACCTGGTAAAGCGCCTTAAAGTATTCCAGCCCGTGTGCGGCACGACCACCCGGTTTCTTCATGCCTTTGAGGGCGTCCACGAAGGCACGCCGCGCGTGGGCCAGGCAGCCGAAGTGGGTTGGGCCTTCGAGCGTGCGCCAGGCGGCATACCCGTCGGATATCAGTAGCCCCTTGTAACCAGCGAGGAACGTCTGGGGATGTCTTTTTCCACGACCCGGCTGGTAGTCGAACAGTACGACCGGTTCCAGGCAGTCTTCAGCACTGCGGAACACCCACATATACGACGTGCTCTGGGCGGCCTTGCCCGGCTCCTTGAGCACCTGCACCGTTGTCTCGTCGCCGTGAATCAGCTGCTTTGACAGCAGTGTTTTGCGCAGCGCCTCGTACAGCCGGCTGTAGTGCAGCTCGGCGGGCCGGATGATCCAGTTTGCCAGCGTAGCGCGTCCGACTTCAATATCTGCGCGCGCCAGCGCGTGGGCCATCCGGTACAGCGGGGTGCCGTCAACGTATTTGCCCACGGTGACTGTCGCGATCATCGCCGCACTGGCATTGCTTCCCGGCAACGGCTGAGCGGGTATCGACGCCGTGATCACCGGCGTGCGCTCCGCGTGACGCTCGCAGTGGCGACAGGCGTATTTGATACGCACGTGCTGAAGCACTGATGCCTTGACTTCGATGTGCAGCTGTTCGCTGAGCTCTTCACCCATGCGATGCAGTGGGTGCGCGCAACACGGACATACCTTCTCGCTTTCGCTCAAATCGTATTCGATGCGCTGACGCGGCAGGTGCGCCGGTAACGGCTTACGTCCCGGCTTGCTTCTCGTGGGCGCAGGCAGATCCGGCAGACCCGTGTTGGGGAGCATAAACGCATCGTCAGTGGGGCCGACCTCCATGTCGTCGGATTCGGTGCTGTCGATCTGTTCGGCCTCGTCGAAGACGCGATCCTTGAGCTTCTCGCTGCTTGGGGCGAATCGCTTGATTTGCGCGAGGCGAAACTGCTCCTCGAGTTGGGTAATCCGCTCGCCCAGTTGCCGGTTGCGTGTCTCGAGTTCACGGATATAGGCCTGGGCGGCCGGCGGCAATTGGGAGAAGTCGTCCTCAGTCATGTCTCCACGATAGCGAAGTGTCGCCCGCCATGGGTTTACGGGAATTTGTAACAGCAGGCCGAGCCATATTGCTGATGGGCGACATTAATGCTCAACTGACATGATGGTACGACCGCACCGGATGGCGGCGTACAGCATCAATGTCGATGCCCTCCAGCAGCCAGTGCAACTGCTCGCTCGTCAGCTTGACGACGCTCTGCTGCCGGCGCGGCCACACGAAGTGGTCTTCCTCAAGGCGCCTCAACATCATCCAGAAACCGTTGCGATCGTAGAACAACAGTTTGACTCGGTCACGTTTGCGGTTGTGGAAAGCAAACACGGCGCGCGCAAATGGGTCGAGCTGCATGGACTGCTCGACGAGCGTCACGAGGCTATTGATGCCGGCGCGAAAGTCGATCGGTTCTCGATGCAGAAACACAATAAGGTCCGCCTCGAAGCGAAACATCAGCGCGCTCCCAATGCAACGATCATGGCATTGACGATTGCCACGTCGCCTGGCGAACACTCGAGCTCAAGCTTCACGCCGTTGGGCAGGTGAGCCGTCAGTCGGGCTGGTCGCGTTGAGGGTGGCGAAACGCAGAATGATTCTGCGGTAGTGACGCGGCGCGCTGCGGGCGCCATCACCGGCGTCGCCCCCTCGATCGTGACGACCGGCACAAACGCTGACAGTACGGCCGGCGCTTCGCGCCTGACCGGGGCGCCGCCCTGCTCATGCACCCGAACCCATTTATGCAGCTGGTTAGCATTCACGCCGGCCTTTAGGGCGAGGCCCGATAGCGAAGCCCCAGGCCGAAGACAGGCTTCAACCAGTCGGCGCTTGTCAATCGGGTCAAAGCTTCGCTTACCGCCGACGCCAACTCGGGTCACCCGCAAGGGCAAAAAGCTCAGGTCATCTTCTGTCATGGATTGCGTCCGCAAAGTGAGGTTGCGGACGCAATCGTGAGCCTTCTAAACAGCACAAGCTAGGTGTGCAAGATCGAGCGCTTACCAACATTTGGCCGGAACAGACTATGTTGAGGCCCTGATACGAACTTGACTCGAAAAAGACTGTATTCGATTGACGCCATCTTCTCTCAGCCACGCAATTTCAATGAATACACAGTCTTCACACCGTGTAGCGCTTGTTCTATGGTTTAACGGTATTACGGCACGACGGCGGGAAACTTGACGTCAGAGTCCTGACGTTGCGGTCGCCAATCGCCCGATCGAGCAGTCAACCGCGTACCGGTCGGCAGGAAGGATGCGCCGCCAGCACGCGTTCAACTCAGTAGCGGCACGAACAAATCCGCGATAAGAGAGATCGCGCATAACATCCCAATCGCCTACTCAATAATTGGTGCTACTTCCGAGGGCTCACAAATGCGAACATCCTGTAGGAACCTCGCGATGGGCCTCTGTAGCAAAAACCAACGTTTTGCGCGCAATATAGTTCGAGCCGGGAATTGTCCAGGTGCGCATTCGCTATCACGCAAGCCCGTACTTAAGCTCGCGTTGGCGAAAAGCGGTCTCGCCGCCTTCAAGTATCACGCATATTTTTTCGCGCATGTGGGGCTCCTCGATCGCCCCAGTCTCGTAGCGCAGTACTTCCGCATCGTTGTGAGCAATGATAATCTGTTCCGCATCGGCGTTTACGACAAGGTTCGCGTTATGCGTTGCGATGATCACCTGGCGATATTTCTTTATCTTCCGGAAGATCGGAATCAGATCGTTCACGATGAACTCGTTGTCCAGGTCATCTTCCGGCTGGTCAAATACGAAGGGACTGCCGAACGGATCCGTCGCCAACTTCATGCACAAGAAGAATGTACCCCGCTGCCCAACCGATAACTTTTCTGGCGGTTTTCCGCGATAGGTTAGGCCCGCACGAACAAACAGATATTTTCGCTGCTGCGACGGTTTGAACAGGTAGTCCATGAAGTTCAGCGCATCGCTGTTGGATACATACTCGGTGTCTCTAACAAATCGGTCGATCGATACTTTCGAGTCGTCGTCCGCCAACACAACGGCAGCGCCCGAGACCAGCGTCCTGAAGGTATCCAGAGAGTTGACCGATAGTTTCGCGATCAATTTTTCACGCTTCGAAGCGCCGGCTGCGGCCCGGAATTTTCGCATATTCAAATACGGCTCCATACCCGTATAGAAAGCCTCTGCGTCGAAGTGAACCGCACCTTCGATATTGACGCCCTCGAGCAGCTCATTGACGAGTTGCACCTGCTCAGGCCTCCAGCCTTCCTGTCCTTTCTTCAGAAGCTGAAAAGCCGAGCCAATATTGGCCGCATCAGTCGCAATGTCCTCAAGGTGCGCTACCATCAAATCCCCTCGAAGCCTGTTCAGCGACTCCGCACGTGCCTTTTTATCCTTGTAGCGTTCGATCCGGTCGTTCGCACGAGCCACTTCTCGCTGATAGCCCTCAACCTTGTCGAGGAGCCCCTTCGGATCCTGCTCGATACCCTGCTCCCGCAACTTCTCCAGCAGTTCGGCGGACGTCACGTCCAGCTTCTCCGTATAAGCAGTAATGTCGATCGCAAATTGTGCCAGGGCGTCGACCTGCGGCTTGACATCAATCGCCGGGATCCGCTTGTCATGCGGCTCTAGTTGGGTATTCAGCGCTGCTACTTCGTCGGAGAGTTCACCAACAGTGGTCGTTAACTTATTGCGAAAAGCATTGAGCCGATTCTTCAGTATCAGGGCTTCTCCTGCCAACTTGCGATTGCCGTTATATTCGGTGACGAGAAGCTTGTTCTTTTCATTAGTCAGCGTGTTCACGCGCTCTTCATTGGTGCGCTTGACTTTGTCGTTGTATCGAGGCGTATTTATCTTATTGCCCTCCTCGTCTTCCTCCTGAAACCACGCGAAAATTTCTTCCTTCTCGCGCAACAGGGCTGAGACCTCCTCTTCGACGTCCACGAGCGGATCATTGGTCGCGATGGGCAGAAGCGACTTGATCTCCTGACTCAGCTTGTTCGGATCAAGGGCGATGTCCTGCAATTCCTTCTGCCGAACGTGAAGATAGTCAGGGCCAACGGAGCCGTCACGGGTGATCTCTATGCATTCGCCGTCGTTCTGCTTCGTGAAATCTAGCGTGAATGCCGGCGGCCGGTAGTCCAAAGAGCCCTTTGTTGACAAACGCTCAGGCTGCAACAGCGCAAGCACAGAATCCAGAAGCACGCTCTTTCCAGTCCCACGACCGCCGATAATGGCGACAAGATCACGGTTGATCCCAATAGAGGATCTGTGGAACGCGAGCGATTGGCCCGCTGACAACGGCCCCTCGACATGCAGGCCGCTAAAGAACGGCTTCGGATACAGATGCTCGGGGCTATCCAGATCCAGACTGACCCGTTCCGTGGGTTCATAAATGAGTTGGCGCAGCCCGTCGAACGTAGGCTTCGCCTTGACCCAACTATAGTTGATGCCGAGCTCATTGATGCGATGAGCGTCACTTCCCTGCAACACAGGTTTTGCGATCGCACCAGCATACCGGTGCGCGTCAGCGAAGAAGCCGCGCTCCTTGAGGCCACCGAACATTATCGCGCAACCCTTGTCCAGCTCGGTCGCGATCTGTTCACCACGGCCTTCGTTGCGTTGAGGCCGGAACGATCCATATCCAACCGGACAACCGATCAGTACATAGTCATCCCGATTAAACTGCGCATGGAGCCACTCTCGCAGATCGCGAAATTCAACCGTTATGTTGGCTATCGTCAGCCCCGCTGCCGATATATCGCGTTCCGTGCAATACACTGGACGCGCGCCGTCTGCGTCTAGTGTATTGATCAGTTTGAGGCGGGATAGTCGCTGATTGATTTCGGCTGTCCCGAGCACCGGGTCAAATAAAACATGTGCATTGATCGCTTCGCCGTCCTTGTTCGGCTGGGTCAGCCGGAATTCCAGATTTCCGACTACGACGGCGCTCGCCCCTGCGTCCTGGAGCGCCTGACCGGTTCGCTCGATCTCGTCCTCAGCGAAAAAGAAATAATTCGTCACGCCGATAACCGCAAATCCGCCTGCAGCCACTTTCTGCGCGAAACCGGACCAATCGCCGCTATATTCATTTGCCAGGTGCGTGTCTGGCGAATGAACGTGCAGGTCCCACTTCCCCCAGGTAGATCCTCGATCGCTGATTGCCACGTCGCCCTCTTTTCTTTAGGTTCTTATCCAGAGACTCTCGCGATCCAAAGGCATGGAAGGCAGTGAAAGCAGAATGCTCCAAGCACGGTCGCGACTGCATTTTGTCATGCTTCGAGGCCGAGGGGCGACCCTAAATACGCTAATTCAACCCAGAATCTAAGTGGGCGCGCATACGCGGATACGCGATGCAAGTGCGTACCGCCGACCGACAATCACTTGTCGCCTCGACGGCGCAACATCCAGCTTCCGTGGATCGCACCCGATGCTCTCGCTTAGCATCGACGCGATTGCGCTGCAAACAGAACCGTTCACGAGAACGAATCCAGACTACACACTCGGGCCTTTAGCCTTGCGGCAAAGGCGCTTGTTTCATATCGGCCCAGTGCCGGATCAGATCGCGCACGCGCTTGAGGCCCTCATCCGGGTTGGGGTAAACACTCTCGCTGACCAGGACAGTCCCATCTGGAGCGGTCACGATCCATCTCGGTGTCTCAAGCGGGTCGTCCCCGGGGATCATTGCCGCATCGCGGACCAACGAGGCACGGACGATCGCGGTTTCGAAATGCGCGTCTACAAGTTCCTTGGTTGTCTGGTACTCCATGAAAAACCCAAGTGAGTGATCCAGCTTGCTCATTGTTGCGTTCGAGTCGTCGAAAACGATCACAAACGCTGGCTTGCCGGATAGCCCGCTCTTTGCCGTTACCTCCTCAAGGGTTCCGCACGGACGGGACTTGAAGAAACCCCGGGTTACGACCTGGCCCGACGGATCCTCGATCAGCGCACGTACACCGCTGGTAAAGATCTGCTGCACCATCGTCTCGAAGTCCTTGCCATATTCCGGCTTATCGACTTCCGTTCGATAGACTGGTGCGCCGTCGACCTCAATAACGATCTCACCGCCAACGATCGTTGCCGCGAACGTGGCGAGAAACCGCTGTTGGTCGCTGTGGGTGTTGGCAAAACCCAACATGTTACGCACCCCATGCGGCGTCCGTGAACAGCCTGACTGCACCGTCACA
Organism: Burkholderia sp. PAMC 26561; assembly: GCF_001557535.2. Taxonomy (NCBI): domain Bacteria; kingdom Pseudomonadati; phylum Pseudomonadota; class Betaproteobacteria; order Burkholderiales; family Burkholderiaceae; genus Burkholderia; species Burkholderia sp. PAMC 26561. The sequence continues at coordinate 1,172,256 of NZ_CP014307.1, read as the reverse complement.
AAAGCATGTTTGAACCGCACTGCGAGTTTGTTCTGCACCGACTGAATCGCAGTCATGGCGGCGTCGCACAATTGAGCCTTGGCTGCTTGGTCCTGGTTTGCGCGCCGGTCTACGTGGCCTATGACGAATTCCAGATCTCCCTGGTTGCGATCAGTCGGCTCCGTCATTGAATGTGCCAGGGCAAGTTTGAGTGCCTCCAGCATCTGCGTAGCACCTGCATATCGACGTTGCACGTTGGGGTTAAATGCATGATCGAACCATCCAAATAGTGTCATGGCGCCGGGACCCGCAGCCCTGGCGATAGTCGACGAAAACACAGATCTCTGATGAGGCATAAGTTCATCGCCGTCCGACAAAGACGCGGGAATACCACCCGTCATAACGAAGAATAAGATGGCGCCGACAAACGAAAGATCGGACCGAACGTCCTGTTTGTTTGCGCTGCCAATCCCGAGCTCAGGCAAGCGCAAGAATCTGTTCCCCACCTCCTGATTCAGCTCGGTCACGAACGACGGACTGATACCGTCCTTGAAGCACAGACCGAAGTCCAGAAGCACGGGAAACTCGATGTTGTCGTCGCGCACAATGATGTTGTCAGGCTTGATATCGCGGTGAACCCAACCCTGTTCGTGGAGGTAGATCAGCGTGTCGAGCAATCGGCTCGTCAGTCGAACTGCATCGGCGAATTCCAACACACCATTCATCTCGATAAACTCGGTCAGCGTAAGCCCTGGGACGTACTCCGTGACGATGAACAGCTTATAGTTGAGGTCATCTTCATGAGCCGCATTCGTCTCAATCAATGCGGGAACAAGTTCGTGATGACACGTACGGTACGCGGTCGCCTCGCGTAAGAAACGTGCCCGGCGCTCCACGTCCTTTTGCTTACTGAGCACCTTCACGCACGCTGCGCCATCACCGTCCAGGCGTCTGGCCTTGAGCACGACACCTTGGCCGCCCGAGCCCAGATTCTCAACGCTGACCCATCGCTCGGTCCATACCTTAGTGTCAACCCAGACGCTCATGTTGCTGCTCCCCTTGTTCATGTTGTGGTTCTTCGATCAACGAGACAGCTTACCCCAAGGACCACAAGGCGCGCGTACCAGGGGCCGGTGTGCCGCCGTCGCTATCGCTTCTCTTACGCGCTTGACCGCTAGCGCCCGTTCACGAAGCCACACTAGGCGCATTGTTAGGTCGACCCGGCCGACTCTTCGAACGGTCAACTTATTTGCAAATGGGCCAACTTAATCGCCAAGGATCAAATGGGTTTGCGAACATCGTTTGCCCATCCAGTTGCGACCATGAAGCAGTTCATCCCCTTTTCCGATACGCAACGGGTACGGCCCATCATCGACACCACGCAACCGGGCGACCGCGCCTACATGGCAGAAACAAGCGGAAGGCATGCGTACTGCCGGCCTCCGCCCCGGGCGTCTCCCTTCCCTAGCGCTACGGGCCGGGCTTTCGTGCTTGCGCATCGAGCCGCTTACAGCGTCTCGCCCCTACCGGGCATCAATTCCTGACGCGACACCGACACATCTAAACCCTTAGAACCCAGTCAGATGGGCCCAGAAAAACGGCCCCAGATTCGCGCTCGCCGCGCGGCATTTCATCCCGCTCAAAGGCGCAGTGCTTCGCAACCACCAGTCTCCACCGTTCCCGCCCTAACCCGCGACCGTAGACGACACCGGGTGGGTGTCAAGGCGTTCGGGGCCGAGTCCTGCGCTTCGCTGCGTCCCGCACCAACCCCTCACTTCTTGCCTTGACACCCACCCGGCGCCGTCTCCTTCAGTCGCACGGGCGCGAACTCAGGAGACTGGCGGCAACAATGCCAACCCTGGCTTCGACCAGGATGAAACCAACCCCTACGCGGCGGGCGGAATCTTGGAGCCCGGTCAGCGCAACACCGATCAACCCTTTTTGACTGTTTTCTCAGGAGACTGACATGCAACTCGCTTCCTCTTTTCGTTACGACGCCCCGATGCTTCGCTCCGACTCGCCGCTGTCGGACGACCAGATCCGCCGCGTCGCGCCGTCCATCTTTGCCCAAGGCAAGCACGATAGTCGCTCGCAACGCTATACCTACATCCCCACCATCGACGTACTCCGGGGCCTGCGCAACGAAGGCTTCCAGCCCTTCATGGTCTGCCAGACGCGCGTGCGCGATCAGGACAAGCGCGAATTCACAAAACACCTGATTCGCATGCGCCCGGCGAATGAGATTACCGGCGAGGACGTCAACGAAATCATCCTGCTCAATTCGCACGATGGCACCAGCAGTTTTCATATGCTCGGTGGCGTCTTCCGCTTTGTTTGCCAGAACGGCATGGTTGCGGGCGAAACCGTTGGCGAGGTGCGTGTGCCCCACAAAGGCAATATCGTGCAGAACGTCATCAATGGCGCATTCGACGTGCTCGACGGATTCGACTTGATCCGCGAGCAGAAGGACGGCATGCGCGCCGTGACGCTCACGCGCGACGAACAGCACGCGTTCGCCCGCTCCGCCCTCGCGCTGCGATACGACCCGACCGGCGCCGACGCACCCGCCCCGATCACCGAAAGCCAGTTGCTCACCCCGCGCCGCTTCGAGGATCGCCGCGACGACCTCTGGACGGTTTTTAACCGGACGCAAGAATCACTCACGAAGGGCGGCCTGCACGGACGCTCGCGCAGCGGGCGCGCCATGTCCACTCGTCCCGTCACCGGTATCGACCAGAACGTGAAACTGAACCGCGCGCTCTGGATGCTCGCGGACGCCATGCGCCAGATGAAGGCATAAGCACGGCACGGGCGGCATCTCATTGCCGCCCCGCTTCCGATTCATACCATCAGGACTCCTATTCGGGTCAAGTCCTGACGGTATCCCGCAGCACCGTGACCCGGCACTTTCCTTTTCCATTTCTGGAGTCAATCATGCGAGCCCATGAAGTCGAAACCCCCGCCGAAACCGTGGCAACCACCGCCAACGCAACTGACGCCACGATCCTGCTGGAAGCCACCGTTGGCAAAGAGCAGCCGGTCGTGTCCGTGCCGTATTCCAGCCTGCATCCCTCGCCGCTCAATGCCCGCACGAAACCGCTCACGGGTATTGCAGCCCTTGCCGTCAGTATCCGCGCAAAGGGCCTGCTTCAGAACCTCGTCATCCACGAGATGAAGGGCTCGCGCGGCAGGCAGCGCAAATACGGAGTCTGTGCTGGGCAGCGCCGCGAGGCGGCACTCGATCTCCTGTTCGAGCAGAAAGACATCACCGCCGACTATCCGGTCCCCGTGCGCATCGTCAGCGAAGGCGAAGCCCTCGCCATTTCGCTGATCGAAAACAGCGAACGCGAAGGGCTCGACCCGTTCGACGTGCTGCGCGCCCACCGGATGCTGGCCGAGGAAGGCCGTAGCATCGATTACATCGCCGCTCTTTTCTCGGCCGCGCCGATCACGATCAAACGGCGTATGAAGCTCGCCAGCGCCTCGCCGACACTGCTCGCGCTGCTGCGCGAGGACGCGATCACGCTTAACCAGCTTTCGGCGCTCGCGCTCACAGATGACCACGAGACGCAGGAGCGCATCTGGTTTGACGCGAACGAGTGGCAACGCCAGCCCAACTATCTGCGGCAGGCGATCACACGTACCGAGATCGACGCGAGCCGCAGCCGCCTCGTGCGCTTCGTGGGATTGGACGTCTATGAGGCAGCGGGCGGTTACGTGAGACGTGACCTCTTTAGCGACGACGAAAACGCGGGTTACGTTGCCGACGCCGAACTGCTGCAAGGTCTTGCCGCCGCGAAACTCGACTCCGCCGCCGAAGAAGTCCGCGCCGAGGGTTGGGGCTGGACCGAACAGCGTATCGAGCGCGACGTGTTCGAGCTGAACCGCTACGGCAGGCTGCAACCGGTGCAGCGCCCCCTCACCGACGACGAACAGCGGGAAATGGACGTGCTCACCACGCAGCAGGACGAACTGGCTGAAAAGTTCGATGCACTGTCGGAGGACGACGAGAATGCCTACGAGCAAGCCGAACGCCTCGAAGCCGAAATCGACAGGGTGAACGCTGCCCTCATCGCACTTGAAAGCGACACGCTGTCGTGGGACGCTCAGCAGATGGCCGAAGCGGGCGCATTCGTGATGGTCAGCCCGCAGGGCGAACTGGTCATCGAAAGGGGTCTGGTGCGCCGCGAGAACAGCGCGGCACTGTATGCGGTGGGCGCGACCGTGACCGGCACGCCGGGAACTGAACGCGCATCCGGCGAGACAGAGGAACCCGAAGCGAAGGAGAAGCCGATCCACAACGCAAAGCTCTGCCAGCGCCTCACTGCGCATCGCACCGCCGCTATTCACGCGGAACTGATCGCGCAGCCATCCGTAGCACTCGGCGCCATCCTCCAACGCCTGATTCCGGAAGTCTTTCCGGAGCGGTATGGGACGGGTCTCGCACCGCATGCGCTGAAACTGTCCTGCACGAACAACCGCGACAGTCTGCTCGGCTCGGCGGACGACCTGCCCGCCAACACCGCGTGGGGTCTCATCGAGGCGCAGCGCGAGCAGTGGGGCCGTGAACTGCCCGCGCGGCGCGCGGACCTGCTGCCGTGGCTAATCGAACAGGACCCCGGCACGACCCTGCTCGACCTGCTCTCCTTCTGCACCGGCGCGCTGCTTGACGGTATTGCGGGCGACGAAAAGCCTCACGCCATCAACACGCTCGCCAGCGCGCTGAACCTCGACATGACGCGGTACTGGACGCCCACGCGCGCCTCGTATTTCGATCACGTCAGCAAGGCGCGCATCGCGGAAGTTGTTGCCACCGCCGTGTCACCGAAGATCGCTGCTGACCTCGGCAAGATGAAGAAGGCCGACGCGGCAGCCGCCGCCGAACTGCGGCTCGCGAAAGTCGCATGGGTCCCGGAAATCCTCACCGATCGCGAAATCCCGGCCGCACATTCATGGGACATCCACGACGAAGACGACGGAGACAATACGGATGCCGGGAACGGCGCAGGCGAGACGCAGGGTGGCGAGGATGGCGACGCCGAACCGGATGAATTCAACGGCGGCGAGAACATCAACAACACGCCTCACGATGCAGACGCGTCCCCCGACACGCGGAGCAAACAGCCGCCGTGGCTTTCCCGACAGCTGCCAGCGTGAGCACCGCGCAAGCTGACCGGCGCGTCGCGTAAGCCCGACCCGTTGCTCTGGTAACAGGGCAACGCAGACGGCGGCCCCTTCAAGGCCTGCCGTCTGCCTGCCGCATCTGCACCGTGCGACAATCCGCGCCCGCCAGATGACACTCCCTCCACCAGTCCGCCAGCCCGCCGGAAACCAGCAGCAGGCAGACGACGGCACCGCCCGCCAGCAACAGGCGACGTATCGAGCGTACAAAACGCATTTCCATACGTGTAGCCATCACCTCCACGCGCGCCGTCGCTGCCTCAACCGCCTGCCCAAACGCGGACATCGCAATGTCCAGTCGCTCGCGTTGCTCACGAGCCGAAACTGCTGCGACGCCGACCAACCGGTTGCCCGCCGTGCGCGCGACCTGATTTGACATGCGCTCGATCAAGGCCATCATTGCCGTCTCATTGAGTTGTGCGAGTGCTGCCCGGTACCGCGCCTCATGTTCCCGTATCAGGCTTTCCGCCAACTGGATCGTCGCCTTACATCGCTCCAGCGCATCCCGATGCTGCTGCATTAGCGCATCGGTCGCGCCACCGACTTCCCGGCGCGCGGCTTCGAGACTACCCTCGCTCGCCCACCGGATACGCTCCGGCATGGCTTCATACAGGCGCGCATAGTATTCGAGCACTGCGATAATCGACCATAACGCGTCATTGTCACGCAGGTTCAGTGCGCTCGATACCTGGTGCATACGGGCGAGACTCGCCCCGTCAGGAACATCCCCCGATACCTCGCGAAACAGGCGCACGAGCGGATCGACCGACCTCGACCGCCTATTGCTCATGGATGATCCCCTCGATGCTGATCACTTTCGAGAACATGGCATCGCACAATTCCCGCCAGCGAAACAACTCCGCGCGCTGTCCAATCTGCATGACTTCAGCCGCCTTGCGGATGGAGATACGTTGACTGCGCAATTCGTCTGCGACCCGATCCGCCAGATCGGGGAAGTCGAGCGAGCGTCCTTTCGTCTCGATAGCTTTGCGAAGCTGCGATTCCTGATACAGCGTGAACTTGTCCGGCTCACCGAAGTAGCCATTGCGAACGACATGCGTCAAGGTATCCGGAAACGTCTGTCCAAAGATATGCAGTAACTCAAGGCTATCGCGCTGCCGGTTGATCACCCACAGCACGACGAGTTGCCGCTGCAGTTCAGCCAGCGTCCGGGCCAGCGTCCCGCCGTACCGTGTAAACCCGGTCTGATTGCGTGCGGCAGTGTTGACGATCACAGCCGCACCCCAGTGGCTATCACAGAAGTTCACAAATCCGATCCAGCCGTCTGCATCATCGAGGTTATAGGCCGCGCATTTGATATCGTCCCTGAGCGCTTTCATGACATCGGGATTCGACGTATCGGTTTCCAGCAGCACCGCATGGATACCCTGTCGCTGCAAATAGTCCGCCAGGGCAAGCGTGACCATGCTTTTTCCAACACCGCCCTTGCTGCCACCGACCAGATAAATGGGATACACCGTATCCATCACCGACCTCCTACAGGTTTTCGATATCAGGCCGTATCTCAAAGGAGAACGCGTCCTGAATCTCCATCGATCCCGGCTGGTTGACACCCCTTCCCCTTTGTTGTCGTGCGACGACATGTGCGTTGTCCACGCGCTTACCCTTCTGCTTTACAGCCTGCTTCGGACGGGACGACGGGTCGGCCTCGCGCGGCGCCTTGGGATTGGCCGTTCTGGATACTGCGTCAGAAGGTTCTGGGCGATACAGCGCGTACTTGACTGCGCCAATGCTCACATCGAGCCCCTTACGCCCAGCCTCCTGAACAATTTCCTCGAGCGTATATCCTTTCGCCTGGGTGGCAGTGATATGCGCCCGGATCTCTTTCATTGCATCGCTGACCGTGACGCGTTGTTCATTCCGGGGCTTCTCCGGTAACGCATCAAGGGCATGGACAAACTCATCCCACTGCGCCCGTGTGTAGCCTTTTGCACCCGGCACGATTCACTCCCATGCGTCGCTTTCGTGACCATCATGCGAATCGCGAAGCTGCTCGTCAATACCCATTCCGACTTTAGAACCGCATGACTGGAATCGATGGGAATACGCAGGAAACCGATGGAACAGAAAAAATTTTTGGCACCCGACCCGAGCCATCAGCTTTCGAGAGGGCATATCGCAGGCCAGAGCTAATGAGCTAGCGAACTGGTGCGCAGCGACGTGCGGCCATAGCGCTACACCTTCCAACCTGCATGCCGCAGTGAGCAGTCCCAACGGAGCACCTGCAAAGCTTAGTCGACCATACCGGAAAATTTGATCGGATAGCTCCGCAGACTTCCTGCGCGCACATCGCAAACCAGCGAATGAGAGCTGGCCGACACAGGGCGCGAACCCGTCAGACTGATGCTATACACCGGTGCGACCAGCAGAGCAGTCCGGCTCAAATTCGCCCGGATGACCTCGGGAACTTCGGGATCGAAGTCGACATACTGACATTTTCGATTCCGTCGACCCGGTAGACGTAATAGTCCCAATCACCCCGGCGCACCGACAGACTCTTGGCACATAACTAACAGAATCGGACAGTCAACGTCACGAACTCGGCGGATCAACCTCGCAGAAAATGTCGAACTTCGAAGCCGAAATACGACATTGAAAAAGTGATGGCAGGATTGGCTTGCGCCGGTTTTGGGCACCATAAACAATCAGCTCTCTTCATCGACAGGTCTCGGTGTCCAGTTCAATGTCTTTCCCCCGATGTATAGTCACGGCAAATCTGCTCGAGTCTCCGAGTTCCGATATCCGACACCAGGTACGATGCGATGACTCACCGACCTCTCGGTAAGCGAATTTGTTTTGCTCGGGCGCGCAGTCGCACTATCCGGTGTGCGTTCCCTTCCGTGACGAGATCTCATGCAGAGTAAGGATCAATGATAAAAAAAGAGCTTCAAGTGCGGGCGCGCCGCTTAATCGAAGGCCGCGGTAACGTTGAGGACCTTGATCGGCTGTTTCTCGAACAGCGCCAATCCTTCCACGGCAAGGAAAGCTTCCGGGAACTTGGGGATTTCCTCGCGCACCGCGATGAGCGCAATAAGGGTCCAGTGACCCAGCGGGTCCGCGACATATTCACAAGCTTTCGTGTCTGGAGCCTTGGGTTAAGAGGTGTACAGCCGACCGAAGACGATCTTCGCTCCGCAGGACTAGCCAATTTGCGGTTGCTCATGGATCAGGAACTTAAGGAAAGATGCGGGATGCATCGTGACGCAGCGCGAACAAAATTCGAAAAGGCTCTTCGAAAACTCAAGTCCGGATTTCCACTTTCAGACAGCGATGCCAAATCACTAGATTTCCTTGCAAACCGCTTTTTTTGGAAACCTGCTTTCACGGATGAAGTTCTCCATCAGGACTTCGTCGATGTTTTAATTAAAAACGAGGTTCTCACACCTGTCGACCGGGCACTTCCTGTTCAGGCAAAGGATCTACTGACCTGAGATAGGCTGAAGAAAGTGGAGATCAATGTTTCGTAGAATGAGCGAAATGGAGATCAAATGAATCGAGGACCGAAAGGCCGCTACACGAAGGAGTTTCGCGAGCAGGCGGTGAAGCTCGTTCTTGTCGATGGACTGTCGCAGCGAGAAGTTGCGGGCCGATTATCTTTGTCGGTTAAAACGCTTGGCGCGTGGGTCGTTGCCGAGCGAAAAGGGACGCTAACGAAGGTAGGCGAGACGCAAAAGCCGCAGAGCGAGTTGGAGGCGGAATTGGCGCGGGTCAAGCGCGAGCTGGCGACGGTCACGATGGAGCGCGATATTTTAAAAAAAGCGACGGTCTATTTCGCGAAGGAGTCGCGGTGAGATGTGACCGGATCGAAACGATGCGACAGGACTACCCGATTTCCGTGCTGTGCCGTGTGTTTGAGCTAGGGGCCAGCAGTTTCTACGCTTGGCGCCGACGGCTCGACTCGCCACGTGCACAAGAGAACGCGCGCCTTGAAATCGAGATTGTAGCGGCGCACGAACGAACTCGGCAAACGTATGGGCGCGAGCGATTGCAGGCGGATCTGCTTGATCATGGCGTGTGCGTTGGCCTTCACCGCATTAGGCGCATTCGCACCAAGCTGGGACTGCGTTGCAAGCAGAAGCGCAAGTTCAGAAACACGACGGATTCGAAGCACGATTTGCCAGTCGCACCGAATTTGCTGGAACGCAACTTCGACATGAGCATGCCGAACCAGGCCTGGGTGAGCGATATCACGTACGTGTGGACAGATGAGGGCTGGTTGTATCTAGCCGGCATCAAGGATCTGTTCAACGGCGAGCTGGTCGGCTACGCCATGAGCGAACGTATGACCCGCACCTTGGTAATGCAGGCGCTATTTGCCGCGGTCGCACTTAAACGGCCCGCAGCCGGTTTGATCCTACATTCGGATCGTGGCAGTCAATATTGTTCGCATGACTATCGGGATCTAGCAAAGCAGTTCGGCATGACGATGTCCATGAGTCGCAAAGGCGATTGCTACGATAATGCGCCGATGGAAAGCTTCTGGGGGTCGCTCAAAAACGAACTCGTGCATCACCGCCGGTTCACGACGCGCGCCGAGGCCCGGCAGGCCATCACCGAATACATCGAGATCTTCTACAACCGGCAACGCAAGCAAGCCCGTCTTGACTATCTGTCGCCTGCTGCCTTCGTGCAGCGATTTTATAAAACGCGACTCGCGGCTTAACCCATTGCTCTCCACTATTGACGACCGACCTCAACCCTCTATGCGATCGCCCGACTCCATGGTGCAGCGATCAGGATTGAAGACGGTCACATAGGGACACTCTACGCCGGATATGCCAACGTGGAGCGCCGTCTTGAAGTCAAGATCGATATGGGTTCGGATGATTGGCCCAAGCCAATTCAAGCTCCTGTGTGCGTCTTCTGGACAACTCTTAGATGCGACGACTATTGCGACGCGGCCCTAATTGGGCAGACCCAAGTGCCAACGTGGAACACTTGGAAAGACCCTATCGAAGTAGGTCCGGGCAACAAGCTCCGGCTGCTCACATGAGCTGATCCGCCTCAGTATCCTTTGTAGAACATAAAACTTCGCAGCATGCAAACCCCTCCAAAGCGAAATCAGAGAACAGGCTATGGACACCCATCCGTCGAAAATGGAAATGCAGTTGCGGAAGCTCGCCAACGAATTGGGAGTGCTGCTCGACACAGACCCGCTTGCTGCCATCGAAAGAGCGCGAAATTTGAGCTGCCCGGGCGTTGACCAGCGAAATATCGATCTCCTTGCCGGAGGGACATTGGTTGACGCCGGCAGTGTTACCAAGAGCCAGACGGCGGTGAGCGATGGGGTTGCGATCTTCGAGCGACTGCTCGAGAGTGCACCAGAAAACTTCAGCGTCGAATACAACTTGGCTAATGGCTTGATGGCGCGGGCCAATCTCGCTTGGTCGCAATATCCAGAATGGTATCTGCAAACTGCAGTAGATCGCGCGAGGGCCCGCCGCCTTTACGGTAAGGTGGCATCTAATCCGCAAATTCACATCGAGCTGCGAACTCAGGCTTATACGAATCTGGGAAACGCTCTTTCGGATGCGTACAGGTACACCGAGGCATACGACCAATATTCACTGGCGCTCGAGCTTGACCCGTCCAATGGTGTCGCGCATGCTGTGGCGGCGCGTCTGCTACTCAAATCAATTAACCAGGGGGCGTGTGACGAAGCGGCCATCTTGGCTGTTGCCGCTCAACATCTCTCGATCGCCAACGACAATGCCGATCGCATTCGCGAGTTCGTCGGTGAATCCGGATTTCAGAAGCTAACAAAAACGTTGACGTTGAATCTGCCACCTGCCAGCCCACCAGATATGTCAAACGCAGATGAATATCAGCGTTTCGTTGCAAGACATCGCCTTTTCCTCACGGAAGCGATCGAAGGTTTGGACGTTTCCTTATTAAGATGGGATTCCTTGCGGATCGACGGAATATCAGAAGGGCTCGAAGCGACGGACGGCGTGCCCCCTTTGTTCGCCATGTTTAATGTTCTCAAGGCCGACTATCTGGCAGCAAGGCAAATCGCTTTTCTCGCGTTGAATGGCGAGGTGACGGAAAGTGGCAATTATTCGGATACGCTCGACTATGCGACCTATGGTGTTGAGCCGGCCGTGCTCACACTTGCTCAGCGCGCGTGCCTCGACCTTCTAGATAAGATCGCGGTACTTGCGAGCGCCTACCTTTCCTTGCCAGGCAAGCCACGCGACATATACTTCCACAAGACGTGGTTCGAAAAGCATGAAGCTGGCCGGCAGCTCCAGTGGAAGCAGTCCGTGCTTGACGAAATCACCGCCGGAAACACCGCGATTATTGCGATCTCTGAGTTATCGCTGGATGTACAGGTTGGAGGTTTTCTGGAGCACAAACGGGCAATGCGCCATTCATCGACGCACCGTTTCACCGTGCTTCACGAGATCGGCGACACGCCAAGCAGGAAAAGCCTCCACATCGATCACTACGCGCTTGACTATTTCAGGACCAATCTCATCGAGACTTTGCAAACTTCTCGCGCTGCACTTCTATACACAGCGCAAATGATAGCAATTCATGAGTCTATCCATGACGACGGGCGACCTAGGGTTGAGCTTATCGTCCCCGACCATGATTGGGTCATTGGAAGGGAAGCGCCAAGTCCCGGGAAGCCGCGTTCGAACTCGGCTAATCCTTTAGAAATGTTAGATACACCGGAGAAATGCTCCGATGGGAACCAAAATGATCTTCGACCGCTAACATCGAGCGGACGCGGCTCGACGGTAAACGGCAAGACGAAAGCGCTTTCGGCTACCTGAACATATCGAACCGTTCGGAAGCCGCCGCGGTGCGCCGCTTTCTTGAGTCATGCATTGACCGCTACCCGCCAGATCATCGACCGGAGCTACTTCAGCGCCTTCGAGAGTCAGACGTCCAATTTGCGTCGGCGACATTCGAACTGTTCCTTCATGCATGCTTCTTGCAAAGCGGTTGGACCGTCGAGATACATCCAGAAGTTCCTAACGGTAATGGCAAGCGACCCGACTTCCGCATCCACACGGACAGCGGTGACGCCTTCTACGTTGAGGCTACGCTTGCACGTGAGCTGAGCGACGCCGAGCTCGCGGCCGATCGTAGAAAAAATGAGGTGCTGCGCGCCATCGATGACATGCCTTCGGCCAATTTTTTGCTCGATATCGATGTCGAAGGAAGTCCCCGAACTAACGTGCCACGCAAAAACCTTCGACATCAAATCAGACGGTGGCTCCAGTCTATGGACGTCAATGTGGTCGAGCAGCAGATCAGAGATGAGCGTCCTCGAGAGGAGTTGAGGTATGAACACGACGGCTGGACCATCATCTTCAAGGCCATTCCGCGCAAGCACCCTGGACGCCCAAGCGGGAGGACTATCGGCATGCGCGGTTTAGGAATTCGATCGGTCAATATCGTCGATACTGTCAAGGCTTCTGCGAAATCGAAAGCAACACGCTACGGCGATATCGACCTTCCGCATGTTGTCGCTATCAAAATAGAAGAAGGCTTTGCCGATGTAACGCAAGAACGAGACGCCCTCTTCGGTCACTTGGAGTTCTGGATACCCCGCGATGCGTCGCTTGGAGAACATCGCATCGTCCGCCGACCCGACGGTGTATGGTATGGACCGCGGGGCCCTCAATGCACGAGGCTGAGCGGCGTCTGGCTATTCCGGCGATTCGACCCCTGGCATTTCGTCGCACGTGGATCCAATTTGCTTTACCTTAATCCTTGGGCTTTATTGCCGATTCCACACAGTGCATTACGCTTTCCACACGCGCTGGTGGAAGCCGACCATCTCGTCGAGCACGAAGGCGAAACGTTTGGCGATCTCTTCGATCTCCACGCTGACTGGCCCACGGAAGCCTCTGACGCTGACGGCACCGCGTGAGCTGGCGCGACGCGTGATTACACCGCTTTTTCCGAATGATCTCCCCTGGATAGGCGAGACTAAACAAGTGTCGGGGGTCGTGTGTGAGCGGACCGTTGGCACAGGCATGCGGGTACTCACCCAGCAGCCAAGGTCTCGGCATGCGACAGCAGATCGCCTTGCCTTCTCTTCGGCAATCGACCAAATAGGAGGATCAGACGAGCCAGTTCGGCGTCATCTGCATAGAAAAATGCCACCGGTACCCTGAGCACGGCTGCAAGACGATTGGCAAATGCGTAGTCCGCCTTATGGATACCGAGTTCGTATCGGTTTATGCGAGTGCTGGCCACAAAAGCGTCCAGGCCCGCCTCAATGCCAAGCTGTTTCTGCGACAGCCCGGCCTCAAGACGAGCCTCTTTCAATCGCGCTCCAAAGACGGACGAATGCGCCGCAGACATTCAATAATAGCTCGTTACAAACGAAGCTACGAATATCGTTGCAAAACGTCGCGCTAGATACTACGATTTTCGTAGCATCAAAGAGGCAAGGCGGCTGGTTTCAAAACCCGCAGTCGGTGGACATCGACCTTTTTCACAAGCAAAGCAGCAAATTCAGCGTTTTGTTGTTTCATCTCGCAGCAACCAACGAGTACAGGACGGAGACAATGTTGGACGAATTTTCACGATCCGGTCGCTGGGCCAATCTGAGCAAACAGGAGTATGACCAGCTGCTCACGCTCAACGAACAAATCGAACAGGCAGAGCGGTGGCTATATCGGCGTAGTCGTGACATGGTGACGGCGTACAGTCTGGCAGCCGCGCAAGCACGCCATGCCGACAACGGAAACTTAGATGAAGATGTAAATCTGATTGCTACCCTGCTGTTTCTGGTTCGGGAGGACCACCCAGCATTTCTCCTCGGGCAGGACAACATCCTCGCGCGGATGGACATTCCTATCTTGCCTGCAACAGGTTCCGACGAAAACTCATTGTATGCAGGCTTCAGCGCGGTATCTGACTCGGCTCAACGCCGCAGCGAATGGAACCCGCTCTTGCTGAACCTATACGAACGGGTTCTGCAGCGGGACACGGTAAAACTGCTGAGCATCGGGGCGCTGTGCATCGACGTCGCGCTCATCGAACAGCAATTGCGGTCCTGGTGAGCATTGGCCCTACGTTGAATATGCGCTGACTGACATTAGGATGTGCCGGGTCTGCATCCAACGGTTCCGTCCTCGCCCCCTTAGACAGGGACTCGTTGCAATCGCCAGACGACCGACTATATTTGGAAAGAGGATAGCGGGTTGTGTTTTGCCTGCAGATCCGCCTTCGACACGGTGTATTTCGCATCGCAGGAGAATGTAGCATGAGCATCCTAAACCTCGCTATCAGCTTAGGTATCCTATTTGGATTCGCCTTGGGAATCCGACTATTCAGCCACCATTGTCGGCAGCGGTTCGGCTACAGCTTCTTCACCATCCGCGGGTTCTGGCTAGCGGGGATCGCTATCAACTTCCTTTGGTGGGGATACTATTTCTGGGCAACCGCCCCATTGCGCCACGCACCATCATCCGGTGGATTTATCCTCATGGCGATGGGCATTGCCGTTGCTGCGTGGCTCATATACGAGAATGTCCGGGATACCGATCTAATGCACGGCGTCAGCGGCGCATCTCTTCAGCTCGTGTTGTTTTTCCCGGTGGCGCTCTACGGTATTCCGCTTCTTTTGATAGCCATGCTCTTCCTGCTCTTTGCGACATACAAGGGCGCGCCCGCGTGGATTGTCGATCCATAGCCACCTGAACATGAAGACATCGAGCATCGGTCGTCACGTCTTACGCCCGATCACCGGCACAGGAATCTGCCCCCGGTCATTGTCGGCAATGACGCAGCTTGCCGTTAGTGCGCAACACGATAAGCACGGCCAACGTCGTCCCCGCGTCAGCGATCGAAATCCGGACCGGGGTCGTCCGGCCGATTGTCACGCTCTGGCGGCATGCGCTCCGGTCGCGGAGGCTCTTTTTGCTGTGGACGATTGATGACCGTTGGCGCATCCCGTCGCACCGGCATGGCTTGCACGAAGTCGGCAATGCCGACTGCCATCTCACGATCGAGTCTCGCAGGGGACGCCGCCATCGCCTGTGCTATTTCCCGCCACGCGGCGAATACGCCATCATGAGACTGCCATCGTGCCTGTCGCTGCTCCGCATTTGCGACAGCCTGCCAATACATCGGCACTTCGCCTCGAGCTAGCATATGCGCGACGCCCTGTTTCGGGTAACGCTGCGTGACACCGCGCGTTCTCCGGGGTGTCGCATTCGCCTCGACGCCATGCGAGCGGAGCTGCTCAGCGAATCGCTCACGCCAGCGCAGCAGATCTTGCTTGCGCGGATTGAGCCGTCGACCATCTGGGCCCCGCACCTGCACGCTGAGGTGGACATGGGGATGGGCCTCGTCGTCATGTGCGGCAAACACATACGCGCGACCATCACCGAACTCGAGTGCCGCGAAATCGCGCGCAGCATCGCGCACGGCCTGCCGGTCCGTGCCTGGCGGCATCGAAAGCAGGACATTGAATACCTCACGACGATGACTCGTCTCCGGTATTCCCCACCCGCCGAGTTGCCAGGTTCGCGCAAGATCGCGGACAGCCTCGGCACCGGCAATCGGGTTCCCGTTCTGGTCTTCCAGTTCGACCTGTCCATTGCGCGAGATATAACGCAGATGCCGGCGCACCGCACCCATACCCTGGGCGCTCGACGCCTTATTGGTGATCTTGACCATCACCTCCGGTGTTCGCCTGAGCGTCCGGGTCAACAGATCGCGCATGCGCTTAGCTTCACCAGGCATGCCGGCGCGTGAAAGCCGCTGCGCACGAGCATGCTGGAACGACTCCTGAAACAGGCGGTCGCCCCAGTTCAGGAGCATCGCATCGATGTAGACCTTCGGGTAAGCCATGTCACCGGCTCCATCGATCAAGGTTCGTCCGAATCACGGCCGCCACGGCTCGCAGGTGCACGTCGATCTGGTCCCGGAGTGCTCTAAGATCGCCGCCCCCATTCGCGACCATGCGTACCGCGTTCCCTTCGCGCACGAGGTGTCCCAGCCACCGGCCGATCACGGCAAGCTGCTGGTTCGAGTCCGACAGCAGCCGCATCTCGTGCACGCCAAGCTGAGGTTCCCGCATCAGCTGCGCTCGGATCAACGCGACAATCCAGCGGTTACTGGTCAGGCCCGACGCCTGCGCGCGTTGCTCCACTACTTTCCGCTCTGCATGCGTTACCCTGATCTCGATTCGTATGCGAGGCTCGTTGATCGCGATCCAATCAACTTCTGATTCGGCCTGCAGGTCGTCAGCGTCAACATCCAGCGCCGCCGCAATCAGTTGCCGCACGCCCTCGCCAGGCGTCAGGCCGCGGCTCATACACCAGCGATTCCAGTCCGGCCGCATCCCTCCGAGTTCGACACACAGGCGCTCACGCATACGAGTATGCATAGGCATGGCTCCCCCTTAGCGTGCAGGCGAGGGATCGGCCGGCGTGCGCACCATCTCCCGCTCGATCTCGCGCATAGGGGCACGCCCGGCGGCCGGACGTGCCCGGCGATCGCGTTCAGACGGTGCTTTCGGATCGAAAACTCTTGGTCGCGGCACCGGAATACCCTCCCGGCCAAACGCATCCAGCATTTCTTCCGCGCGCTGCTGCACGCGCGCAATCGAACGCGCGCTGAACCCCTGCTCTCGCATGGCCCCGACCAATACAGCCAGGTTTAAAACCTTGTCCTCATCGGATACTGTCGAACGTCGACGCTCCTGACGGTCCTCGCGCGCTGGCGCGTTGGCAGGAGCCGTCGCTGTACCGGATGTGCGTTCGGGGCGCCCGTCAGATTCGACAGTCGATCGTTCACGCTGCACCACATCGACCTGCCAGGTGTTCCGGTAAACGTCCTTCTCTTTCTCCCCTACTACCGTGCCGTGGTCATCAGAAATCGGCACCTTGACCATGACGAGCCGCCGACCCAGATTTTCCAGCGTGACGTGCTGCCCAGGTTCGGCGCGCGACGCAAGCACGGCGCGTTCGAGATCCACGCCCCAGACGACGCGCTCGGCACCCCTCGTGTCGCGGAACACCACGTAGTACGAGTCGCTTCGTGCGGGGTTATGCAAATACGGCGCACGACCATGCTCGCGAAGTTCGCCGGCATACTGCCGCGGGGTCTCGGGCTCGTCACTGACCACCTGAGGTTCGGCCCGGTAGGATCGTGCCCGGTCTTCTGAGCGCGGAGATGCCGAGCGAGCAGCGCCACCAACGGTGTCGGCTGTTTGCGCCCGGAAGTCGGAAGCCTTCGCCGGTGTACCGTTATCGCCCGCGGGCGATTGCGTTCCGGCCGCTGGCGTCGACGCGTCAGCCTCGATCCGGTTTTTCGGCTGTGCCTGCCGGGCATCCGCAAGACGCGCGAGATCGGCCGCCTTCGGCTCATAGCCACTCACCTCGATGCCAAGCTGTGTGCCCCGCAGCCAAACTTCGCTGCGAAATGCCTCATGCCCGGATACGCGAATGCGCTGCCACGATTTGGCCGCCACCATGTCGACCATCGATTCCACCACGTCCGGTCGGTTGTGCTCGGTGACAAGGTACGGTCCCAGATCCTCAAACGCGAGCTGATACGGCGCATCCTTGAGGAAATACTGACTGCCCGCACGCAGGTAGCGCTTGCGCACACGTTCCGGTGGCTGTTCGAGCGGTGCGCGCGCCGTGACCTTATCGCCGGGCGGCACATCAGCGGCGGGGCGCTCATCAGCCTGCGGAGCCATTTTGGCGTCGTCGCGCACTGCCTGATCCCGTAAGCGCGCACGAGCCGTGTCGAACTCATGTCGGCGCCGGGCTGACACGGCATCCATGGCGGCTGCGTTCAATTGCCGCGTACGACTTGCATCGCCGGATTGTTCCATGGCGCCGGATAAGCCGTGTATATCCTGCTCGATCACGTTGACCACCGGGTCGGAAGACAAGGATGTTTCAGTCATGATGTGACCTCTTTCAGATCAAATACGATTCGTCATAGCCAGCGATACACTGAGACAGCTCAGCGGTCCGGCCCGGGAGGGTCTTGCGATGCCGCCCGCTCTTTTGACTGCTCCACCGCCGCTGCGCGAGCCTCGCGCACGCGTGCCCATGACCGCGCCTGCAACTGATCCAGCATCCCCTCAAGGTTCGGACTGAAGTTCAGTTCACGTGCAGACTTCTTGAGCGAGCCGACTGTGCGCTCAAGCAGGTCACGCGCGCGATCCCATGGATAGACTTTCGGCCTGTCTCCTTCGTATCCGATTTGCAGTTCCGATCCATTCAGGCGCGCGTTCTCATCCATCCACCTAAGCCGATCCGACACGAATTCCATCTGCTCCTTCGGATGGAAAACGACGCTGCGCGTTGCGACTTCTTGAATCAGGTAGTGCTCGGTGTTGAACACCTCGCCTTTATATGGGCCGCCGTTCTCGCGCGGTGTTCCCATGCGCAACGGTGTGCCAAAGCGGTGCTCGGCCAGCGCCCTGACTTCGTTGGGCACATCTGCCAAAGCGAACAATGGCTCGCCAATGGACGGACGCGTCGCCAATGGCCGCGTTGCTCCAGTTGCAGGTGCATTGGTCGCCGGGGGCAATGCGGAAGGCTCGGTCACTGCATGCTCGGCTCCAGCTGACGTGCTCGTCGGCGCGCGCGAGTCTGGCGGATCGGCCTGCTTCGGGGAACCACGCTTCGATGATGGGCGGCGCGATCCGCTCTCTGTGTCGTTCACAAGGGTTTCTTTCACACGGCTCATCATTTCCTCCTTCGGTTCGTCCAGTATTCCGTCGGCTGCCATAAACGCAGTCGACTCCAGCCCCTCGACCGCCGACTCGGCGTTGCTGAATGCGATTTCCCGCAGCCGATCGGCGACATGCCCCAAGCCCGACAGCACCGCCATGTCGTTGAAATCCGTCGGGGGTTTGTCGCCGATCCGTGCGCCCCCAGCGAATGCCGGCAGCGCCAGACGCGCGAGCGACTCTTGTGCCGCCTGTCGGGCCTTGGCTTCACCCGGCCCAAGATCCCCAAGGACCACCAGATCAGCATCGGGATATCGATTACGCACAATTCCAGCGACTTGAGGCAAGGTTCCACTCGACAGGGCGGCGAGCGCCACCCAGCCCGTCGCCCGATGCGCAGACAGCACGGTCGCCATGCCTTCGCCGATCAGAATCGGTGAGTTGAGTTCGCCATCAGCCGGCGTAGGACCTGCGATCCAGTACCCACCTCTCTTCACACCACCTGTCAGCGATGATTTACGGCCGTGTTCATCGATCAGCTCAAGCGTCGAGATCGCTTCGCCGATCCAGCACGGCACCAGCAGCACGCGTCCCATGAGCGGCTGCTCTTCACTCGCCGGAACGTAACCCAGCAATACATGCAGTTCGAGCGCCTCCAACTCGCGCAGTGACCGCGTCGGCTCGAGATGCTTGCAAACGAGATACGGGTGTTCCGGACCTACCGGTCGTGCCCACTGCCAGATTTCCTGTGCCTCCCGTGCCACCGCTGCGTGCCGGGCGTGCTGCCGGGCTTCGTCGCGCGCCCTGCGTTCGAGGACGTCAGGGTTCGGCGCCAGCGATGCCGTCATCCGGTCGGGATAGTGCATGCACTTCAGGTCGAAACCGTGCTGCCGCGCGAGCCAGAAGAGCGTTGCGAGCGTCTTGCCGCCGGACTCCTTTGCCGACCGCCAGGTGGTGCGCGCCGAGCGTTCGGTGTAATTGCCGGCCGTGCGGCTCCACTCGTCCCAGATCTCGAAGCCGGCATCGCCGAATCCATGCTTGAGCGCGAACGCCATGTCGACCCACGTGCCGTAGTCGTGCGCGGGAATGACAGACAATGCAGCTCGCACGCGCGCGGTTTCATCCACATTGACCGCGCTCATGGCCGCGCTCCCTGGATGGGTACGACATTCGATTCGGCGACTGACACAGGTCTAGGCTTCGCACGCGCGGATTTGGCTGGCACCAGTTCCGCCACATCAAGGTCCGCCACGGACAGCCGACGCGTCGCGCGCGCCACTCGGTTGGGCGGAACGCCCAACAACATGAAATGCCGCTCGACGTAAGCTACGGCCTCGTCCTCGCTCAGGTCGGAAAGCCTTTGTGGCAGGTCGCGCTGATCCCAGGCCTGCAGCACTTCCAAATACTCAGTCGGCAAATGGATGAAGCCAGTACCATCCGGATCGATCTCATCGGGCTGCACCTCGCGCAACCGCCGCTCTGCCTGAGCGCTGAAACGAGCGAGATTCATCGCAGGCACCGACGGCGCGGCCGATACGCGGGAGGCAAACACGGGATCGCGCCAGTAGCAAATCCGGTTGGCGAGTATCGGCTTGGTGTTCTCCAGCACGATGATTTCCTTGTCGCGACCGAGCTCCTTCAACTCCTGCGGCAACAGCAAAGGTCGGCGCTGCTCGGACACGCTCTCGCTTGATCCGCCTCGTCCGCCGAAGATCCCGCTCGACCGGCTGACGCTACGTGACTGATCGGTGAAGGTACCGAGCATCTCCGAATAGTCGTTCGCGTCCTTCTGCTCGCGCGGCGCAAAGAGAATCTGCATCGCGTGGTTCGTCAGGAACGTGCGCGCATCGGCCCGGCCGTAGACGGATTCGAGTTGCGCCACCGATTGCACGACGGAGAGCAGGCGCAGGTTATAGCCCGCCATGTAGGCGACCGAGCGCGCGATGATGTGGATCTTGCCGATCGCTGTCATCTCGTCGAGTAGCAGCAGGCACTGGAACCGGAGCGTGGGGTCTGCCTCGGGCAACTGTTTCGTATTGAGATTGACGAGCTGCGAGAACACCAGGTTCACGAGCAGCGCTGCCTCGGAAAGGTGGTCCGGTGTGATCCCGATATAGACCGTCATGCGGCGGCGACGCACGTCGCGCAGGTCGAAGTCGTTGGCGCTCGTCGCAGCATCGACGATCGGGTTCGCCCATATCGTGAGCGGCGCGTGGAAGGTCGCGAGAATGCTCGCGAGCACCTTGTCGTCATTCGACAGGAAGCGGTTCAGGGCGTCGACGCACGGCCCGGTCAGCAAATCCCGATGCTGGACGAGCGCACGCTGCAGATACGTCTTGACCGGCACGCCGTTGCCGGACGACTGCCGTAGCACCTCGCCCATCGTGACGGGATAGTCAGGGATGGATGCCCCTTTGCCTGTCCGTCTCGCATCTTTCCATTCGCACAACAGCAATACGATGCCGAGAAACAGGTTGCGCGCCTGGTCCTTCCAGAAGTCATCATGGCCACCCGGCGGATACAGGGCATAGCCGATCGCGAGGATGTCGCCCACACGGAAGAGTCCATCCGAGATCGCCGACAGCGGGTTGTACCGATGCGTGCGACCGTCTTCCGCGAACGGATCGAACAGATACACCTCCTGCCCGTGTGCACGTCTGAATCCTGCGGTCAGCGCATAGTTTTCGCGCTTGATGTCGAGCGCCACGACAGAATCGGGATAACTCAAGAGGTTCGGAATCACGATACCGACTCCCTTACCCGAGCGCGCGGGCGCGGCGAGCAGCACGAACTGCTGCCCGGCGAAGCGCAGATAACGACCTCGCCACACGCCTACGACGATGGCTGGGGTGTCTATGTTCATCTGCGCGTTCATAGCAACCCCACCGCGCGGATTTCAGCTTCGCTGGCAAACCGGGCACTGCCGTAGAGGCGCCGCCGCCCGGTACTCGTCACCAGCGAATACAGCCCCATCGCAGGGCCACCCACCGCGACGAGTGTTCCCAACAGCGCCGCACCTGCCAGACGCCGGCCACCGTTCCACTGACCGTCATGCCAGGCAAGCAACGCATCGGGCCAGCCCCACAGTCCTGCGTGAAGTGGATTCACCCGTAGGCTGGCATACAGGAAGAAGGACGCGAGCCACAGCGACGCCAGCAGGGCTCCGGCGAGAAGCGCCAGCGCAGCAACTGTGATTGCGGCCGTTCGCGCGTGATGCGCTGCGGCGTTGGCAGTGTCGGGGTAAGTCAGGGAGAGTCGGTTTGTGCTCATACGGCCCTCACGCGAATGTCGTGCGGGCCTTGCCCACCGGATCGAACCAGACTTCCGTCACGCTCCAGCGCTTGGCCGTCTGCTCACCCGCTTCGTTGTAGAGGGCATGCGCCTCCATGTGCGCCACCACATCAATGGTCAGAAAGAGCAGGCGCTTCAACGCCGCATCGTCGTAAGCTGCAGCTTCGGAGTGCTCTTTCGCCATCAACGCAAAGCGTTCGATCGCAACTGTGGCACTCGATGCGTGATAGCTCGTGATCGAACCCGAGTGTCCCGTTGTCAGGAGTTTCAGGAAGTCGTAGGCTTCAGCCCCACGCAGTTCCGCGAGCAGCACCCGGTCGGGGCGCATACGCATCGTGCTCGCGATAAGGTCGGCCGGTGTCACGCGCGCCTGACCGTGACCGCCCTTGCTGTACAGCAGGTGGACGCAGTTCTCGATGTGCCGGATGAAAAGCTCGCGCACATCCTCGATCGTCACGATTCGCTCGGTCGCCGGGATCGACCGGCACAGGGTCTTCATGAAACTGGTCTTGCCCGACCCCGTATTGCCGACGATCGCGATGTTGAGCTGCCCTTTTACAGCAAGCTCAAAGAACGCGCTCCAGTCCCGCGCTTCCAGACTCTGAACCAGCTTGCGATCTGCAGGGCGCAGCATGGGCAATGCCGCGTCGAGCCCATCCGGGCGATGCCAGACCGTATCGTCGAAGAGCCCCTCGTCGCGGTACGCGTCGAGCGTTTTCTCGCGTGCGGACGGGCGGCGGATCGTGATCGAGACTGTGCGCGGCGGCACGACCGGCGGCACAACGATCTGGATACGGGCATCACCCGGCAGCAATGCGGAGAGGACGGGATGCTGTGCCGAGACTTCCTGGTTCGTGAGCGTCGCGACGGCCACCGCAAACGACATCAGGCGCTCGTAATCGAGATCGGCGTAGTCGTAGCCATGCCAGCCGCGATGCGATTCGGTCAGCACGCGCTGTGGTCGGTTGATGACCAGTTCGGTAACGTCGGCGTCTTCCAGCAATCGCGCAAACGGGCGCATCAGCTCCCGCACGGATGCATCGTCGGGAAGCCGAGCCAGCACCGCGTCTCTCGACTGATCCTGCATGTCAGTACGGCTGATCATCGCGCACCCTCCGGCTGCAGCGCATAGACCGATCCGAAATCGAGATCCCGCGCCACTACGATCGTGAATTCGGCGCCCTGATTTTTTGTCAACGTCGGCGGGATGTTGATCGTGCTGTCGAGCACCCGTGTGGCCATGTCGTTGCCCTGCTGCTGCGTGTTCTCGTAGACGACGGAACCGTTGCTGTTGCCACCGCGCGTCGCCAGATAGCCGATGGCGTCCTGGGTCACTCCGAGCAGCATTGCCGCCCCGAAACGCGCGCCCCAGTGGTTGTCCACATAGCCGTCGATCCCCATGCGACCGAGCGCGTCGGCTGCAGGCGAATCGATCTCGACGGTCACGCCATGCGGCGTCTCGATACGTGCCGCCAGAATGAAGGTCCGTTTCTGCCCCGGCGAGAGGTTCGACCGATACTGGCTGTTGATCTGCGAGCCCCGTTCGATCAGCACCACGCGACCGTCGTCGGAGTAGACATTCTTGGTCACGGTGCAGGTAGACAGTCCCGCTTCGGTTGAATCGAAAGCGGTGTCGCCTGCGCAATCAATCTTGGCCCCCTGCGCAAGGACCAAGCTGCGGTTGCCGAGCGTGCCCGCCCGGACTCGCGGTGTGGCAGTTGGCGTCAGCGCCTGGGAGAGTGTTCCCGGTCCACCCTGTCCGGCTGTGCTGATCGGGCGCCCCGAGACGATTGCCGGTACCGACGAGGCACCTCCCGTGACACCATCCGAAACACCTTCCGCCGCCAGCGCGCCGGGTTCATTCGGCACGCTCCCCGCTTGGCCGCCCACTTCGGGCCTGCTACCCGTCGCAAGCAGCGGCGCATCGTAGTAGCTGCGTGCAGATATTGGATGCGCAACCGCTGCAGGCGATCGGACCACGGCCGGCACCTGCCCCAGTTCTGACGTCGGGACAGGCGCACTCGCCGCGGGCGATGCGGATGCCGCACTCGCTGCGACCGGACCATCCCTGAACACCCGGCCCTGTGTCGGCGTCTGCGCCATCGCATCCCGACGGGCTTTGTTTTCCGCATCGTGACGAGCAAGGAATGCATGGATTGTCCAGACCGCACCGCCGCCGGCCACAAGGATGACGATCAGGGGTGTCAGCCACCAGGCCCGCGGGCGCGCCCTCCGGTACTGTCCGAGAGCCGGCATGCCACGATCTGTGAACACATCGGACGTGCCAGCGGAATTGCGGTCGTGCCCTGCCTGGGTACGGTCGCCGGAATCATCCGGCTCGATTGTGTTGCGGGTATCGTCATTCATCGCCATGGCTCCGCAGGACACGCTTCACACCCATGACCGTCGTACCGTCATGGGGCGGCACGCCGTCCATGTCATACGCGTCGTTCCAGATACCGACGACCTCGTTGCCAAGACGCAGCACGAAGCGCTTCGCCACCTCGTGGACCACGATCGTGTCGTCCTCCATGTGCCTGTCGACCACGCTTTCGGTGCCGTCTTCGGCCACCCGGAAGATCGCGGGAATGCGCCGGTTGTTCGGAATGCGGATATACGTGAACCGGCCGTCATCCCACGCCGCCGTCGGCGCGATATCGTCCGAGTGCGACATGACCTGCATCGAATACTCGGTGTTACGCACCACGGGCGATCGGCCCAGGCGCTTGGCAACAATTTCCGCATCCGTTTCGGCGTGCGCCTGTGCTTTCACCTCGTCCGGGTACACGAACGTGATGCGATACATCTCGTCGCGGTTGCCAAACTTTGCTTTCACAGGAAGTACCATCAGATCGAAGCTGTAGCTGCGTTTGTTGGTACGAATCTCAAGGTTCGAGTCATGCGCGGCAAGCTGCGGCTTCAGGTACACGTCGTGATCACCCCTGTTCGCTACCACTTGCCAGCCGTCGCGGTCGCCGGGCGCCACGACCTGGATCTGCTCATGCGGATCGAGCGCAATATGTGTGGCAAAGCCACGCTGAGCCTGGATACGCACGACAGCATCGGGCGCATACACGATCTGTCGGACCCGCGAATCATCGGACCAGCCAGGCAGGTCATAGGCGCAAACAACGGGGCTCACCATCATTAGCCCGACGAGCCAGAGCACCATCAGAGAAAGCGATTTCATGGTGTACCTCCCACAGCCGTGGACGAGGCCGGCGGCGTGTATTCGGAATCGCGGCTATAGGCCGTTACCTTGAAGCCGAACGGGTTCGCAACAGCAACGCTTTCGCGAGTAAAGACTGGCGGCCGGTAGGTGTATGCGAGCGTGATCACGAAGCGCTGCGGGGGCTCCGTATTCGCGAGGCCGTTCTTGAACGTCGTGCGCTCGATGTGCACGACTGCACGACCCGGTTCGTCGGGCGGCAGCGTGGTTGAGATAATCCGCACGCGCCACTCAGTGTTAGGCCCGATCTCCCGGTCCAGCGCGTCCGGGCCGCTATACACGCCACGGTAGTCGCGCGCCACCACGTCATCGCTCATGGCTAGCACGCTGTCGTAATCCATTTGCAGCAAGCCCCAGTCGTAGCGCTCACGGGCACGCACATACGCCTCGACCCAGTGCTTATCTTGGATCTCCTTCGTATGGATGTGACGCGCGTCGAGCACATCGATGACTTGGGATTCGCCCGTCAGCCGATCAACCTCGATAGGTAAAGGCACAACCCGATAGAACGGCACCATGACGGCCAGCGCCATGACACTCAATACCGCCACGCCGGCCGCGCCGTAAGCGACATGCCAGGCTCGGCGCTCGGACATCTCCTGCAGGTGCGTGAGCGACGCCTCGATGTCGAGGACGTGTTCATAGTCGTCGGGCGGGCTCATCGTCCACCTCCTTCGGCCGGCGCGTCAGGCAATGCTGGCGAAACGGAGGCCGCCGGAACCGGCGGCTCGCGGTTGACGGGCGTGCTGTTGACGGGCACGCGGTGCAATCCGTCCGGCAGGACGGGCTTCGGTGGTCCCGAAGAGCAACCACTCGTAAGGACAACGAAATTCAAAGCAAGATATATAACGGGAAATTTGCGCATGATCGTGTCCTCAGTTTCCGAACGATGCCGGTACCATCTGATCCTGCAACCGGGTGGTGTTCCCCGCTCGGCTCAGCACCAGTTCGCTTTGCTGCTCGGCGACGAGCCTGTCTTCTGTCTCGGCCAGCATCCGGAAAAGCTGCAGCTTCGTCATCTCGTTACCGACCGCCGTGTTTTCGCTCTGGATGCGCGCCTGCAGTTCTGCCACGCCTTTCGGATCCTCGGTGACGTCGATCTGCTGCATCAGGCTCTGGATCTGGTTCAGCTCCTGCAACTCGGTCTGATACGCCTGCATGCCGAACGCCTTGTCCTGGAATGGCTTGTTCAGTGCCCGCTGGCACACCTGCTGGTCGATGCCGGCTTGGTCCGCGCAATTGTAGATCTCGCTCGCCGAACGTAGCGCCTGGGCGCTGCCCGTGAGCCCGGCGTAACCTCCTTTCTGGACCGCCGTATAGACGCTCTGCCAGTTCGATGGCAGCGAGTTCGCGACCACCGGATTGGTCAGGAGCGCGCCGAAACCGCGCGTGCCGACCGTGGACTGGTAGATCCGGATCTCCTGCTGAACCTGCTGCTCGAGCTGCGCCACCGTCGCGATCGCCTGGATCACGTTCTGTGCGTCGAATACTGGAATGCCCTGGGCGTAACCAACGGAGGAAAGCGTTGCCCACACGACTGCCGCACTGGCTACCTTGAATCGTCCTGTCATGATCGTCACCTCACACTCATCTGCTTTGTCCCAGATTGGCGCGCGCGACCCGCTGGTATGCGGGTAACGCGCCATTCCCCGAAGTTGTTCCACCGCCCCCCGGACCGCTTTGGCCGCGAATCTTGCCGCCGGAGCGCGGACCACTTCCGCCTCGGGTCAGCGCCTGTCCAATCGCGGTCGCAATGCGGCGCGATGCGACGCCCGCCACGAACGCGCCGAATCCGGATACGGTGGCTCCGCCCGATAGCCCTGACGCAACCGACGGCAATTGCCAGCCGACCATTGCCAGGAAAATCGCGGTCGCAAACATGCCGAGTGCCGCGCCCCACGCTGCCGACGCTTCCAGTGCTGCCTGACCCGCCGCAACGAGTGAGGATGCATTTGCACCGGGTGCTGACGTCGTCACCTGGAACGGGGCAAGCTCGGTTGAAAAGGCGGTCAGGGCCATACCCAGAAAGGCCGCCACCAGCACCTGCAGCAGGGCGTAGTTCGCGACCTTAGCGGTCCAGGCCTCAAAGAAGCGCGCAGTCGGCGCGAACGCGGCGCAGGCAATGAAGAGCGGTCCGATCCCGAGCACCAGATCGAGCAGCATGCGGCCCATCACGACTTCGAGTGCGAGCACGATCAAGAAAATCGATCCGCCAATCGCCGCCACGAACCCGCACACGATGTCGCCAATGGCGGCGGCAATCCCGCTGGGGCTTAAGCCCTCGTGCGTGGCCTTTTCCGAGTAGGCGTCCAGCACAAGATCAATCTGCTGGTCATAGCAGTCGAGCGTCTGGTAAATACTGGTGGCGCTCGCCGCCGTCACACTGCTGCCGCTAACCGATCCGCATCCGGGATTGCCACCACCCGTCGTGTTGGCCGCGTTCTGAATCGTCTGGGCGAGGCCCGACGTGGCGCCGCTCACCGCCTCCACCAGTTGCTGCTGGTAGACGCCGCTTCCGAGTGCAAACGCGAGAATGGAAGCGACCTTGAGCCCACGCCATGCAAAAGCGGGTACCGCCTCGTGCGCCTCGCCCCGCACGATGGCCAGTCCATAGGCAATGACCCAGATCGAGACGGCCGTGGTCACAACGGGAACGAGTGCGCTGGAGAGCGCCGACGACACGGTCGTGACGTAAGTCGACATGCCGTTCTCGAGCGTGCCGCCGATCGCGCTAAAGAGGCCGCTCATCGCGCACCTCCCTTCTGCGCCGCGCGACGTTTCGCAAGTTGGGCGTGGAAGACTGGCAACCAGACGTCAGGATTGCCCCCGACCTGCGCGCGGATCGTATCGAGCAGCTCCACGTTATCGGTCGTGCCGGACAACACGTCGAGCACATCGCCCAGCCCTCCGAGATCGAGCCGGCCGATGGCCGAGCGATGGCCCTGCTTGACCAGAAACATACGGCTGTTCTCGCCAAGGTGCCGGACGATGTTGAACTCGGCCTCGGTAAGCTTGAAGCCGTGCACGTAATCGTCGAAGTCTGCCCGCGGGTTCGGCAAAAAGAAGAACGTCGCGCTCTGCTCGATCAGTGCGCGCGCGATATCGCTGCGCAGCACGTCGGCTGGCGACTGCGTGTCGAAAATCCCCAGCCCGTTTTGCTTGCGGATCGTCTTTTGCTTATTTTTCGCGAAATCCGTGAAGACGGGGTCACCCAGCCGCTTCCAAAACTCCGTCATCACATAGATGAAACGTCGACCGTCGATCAGGCTTTCCGTCAGATGCAGCAGGTACATCGTGACGGGCGTCGACACTTCTGCATCGTCGAGCAGTTCGGTATCGTCAAAACCGAAGAGACTCGCGCGCGTGAGATCTACGCAATCGGCTGGATTGTCGAGCAGCCAGCCAAGCCGTCCGCCCACGCACCATTTAGCGAGCCGCGCGTGCAGGCTGTTCTCCCCCACATTCGGCAGCAGTTGCCGGACCATCGAGAGCCGTCGCAACGACTTGTCCATACGGGCGACTTGCCGCACTGCGCGTGAGATATCGAGCTCGTCTCTCGCGGACAGTGGCGCGCCCGTATCGACGAGCTTACGTACGAGCCGCTCCCAGAAGTCGAGCACCGATGCGTCGGGCATCAGTTGGAACGGATTCAGTCCGGTCGGCTCGCCACGGCGAAATACCGTATAGATGCCGCCCATCGCCCGGATGGCGATCTCGGTACCACGATCCTTGTCATACAGCACGGCGGTCAAACCAAACTTCATCGCCATGGCGAGCAGGAACAGCTCAAGCACCGTCTTGCCAGCACCGGCTTGGCCGATGATCTGTGTGTTGGCGAGTGCTTTCTCGTCGGCCGAATCCTGCTTCTCCGGCGTCACGTGAAAGTTCAGATACAACGGCTGGCCGCTCGGCGTCTTGACGATCGTGATCGCCTCGCCCCATGGATTGCCGTCGCGCTTACCCGTCGCGAAGTTGTGGAGGCTGGACAGGCCGCAGAAATTGCGGGACGTGAGCTTGGCCTCCCGTGGCCGGTAGCGCCAGTTGCCCGGTAACTGCGCGAACCACGCGGCGTCGGCCACGAGGTCGATCAGTGCCGTCTGAAAGCCCGCATCAGCCAGCTGCGTGCGGGCCTTTGCGACATGCTTCGATACGTCCTCAGGCGTATCGGCTAGCACGGCGAGCGAATAGTGATATTCGCCCAGCACGAAATCGCCGTTGATCAGATCGTTTAGCGCCTGATCCATCGCCTCGACCTGGGAGATGGCCATATCCTCTCCAGCGATAAGCTGGTTGCGCTGCCGCTCAAGCGCTTCCTTCGCACTGGGCTTGTCGAGAATGGTGAAGCTCTGCGTTTCGATATATTCGAAGTCGCCGTACAGCAGACCGTTAAGCATACCGGGCTCGGTTTCCTCGGGATAATCCTTCAGGTCGAGCAGCGCAGCGTGCCGCGTTGCGGCCGGCATGCGGATCTCGACTTTTTCAACGCCAACAAAGAGGCGTGAAGTCGGCAACGCTTCGCGGATAGGACCAGCGGGAACAGATTCCGGCTCCCAGACGCCATTGACGAGGTAGCCGAGCAGTTCCAGCGCCGACGAGAACCGACGGGACCGCTTCGTGTTCGGGCTCGACTTGCGATAGACCCCGAGCGCCACGGGATCGTAGGGTTTCAAGCTTGACTCGACCTGAGCGGCGAGTTCGTCCATGAGCTTGAGCGCTTCCTGCTGGTCGCGCCGGATGTCCTCGCGCGTACGGCGCGCGGCGCGGCTGAAGACACGCCCGACTTTTGTGCGGTGAGGCCGGTAGACGAGGGTCAGATAAAGCTCGTTGGCCATCATCCGGTATCCGGCGAAGCTCGCGTAATAGCGTGTGGCGAGCTCCTGGCAGAAGCGATTCCCGTAAGGTGTGGCGAAGTGGTCAGAGACACGTCGGCGCAAACGATGCGACCAGAGTGCCACGTGCCCGCCAGGCAGAGCCCGCACCAGTTGATTGAACCCGTCGTGACGCACAAGGATGTCAGCCGGATCAGCGGCTTCGAACGCGATGCCCGCCAGTTTCCATATCAGCAGGTAATCGCCTTCGCGCGTCTTGATAATGCGGTCCGTGACATGAGTCGAGTATGGGATGGTGTCGGCGAGCGCAACCTCCCGGTTCGCAACGCGGCCGTATTTCAGGTTGGCCGGCATGTCACGCCCTCCTCTTGAGCCGGACAGGCAGATAGGCGTGGCTGCCCCAGAAGCGACGATTGCCCTGACGGACGACCAAACGCAGGCGCAGTGCGTATTGCGCGAGGCGCTGGTCGTCGCGGCGCGTGATGACGCGCATTGCAACGAACACCGGAATCATCAGGAACAGCATCCCGACGCCTAGCGGCGGACTCCCGAGCAGCGCCCAGATGGCTGGGATCAGCATGCCACCGCTAACTATGAGGAGTGGTACGAGCGGTACGCCCCAGAGCATCGCGGGTCGGGTACATCCCTTGAAGACGGGATCCCTAAGTGAATTTATAGATGAGTTCATAAGCGGGTTCATGAGTGGATTTATGATTCGTTGCCTCGGATCAGGTCGTCGGAATCAACATGCCGGCGATCACCGTCGCGCAACCAACGAAGACACCACCGATAAACACGTTCGCGATGTCGCCGAAGCGGGCATGCTGGAACATCATCCGGAAGCCCGCCCAAATGATCGAGATCGAGCAGATCACGCCACCCACGCCAAGCAGGGTTGTCTGGATCGTGCTCAGGAGCGTGTTAACTTGGGACAGTTGTGCCCAGGCAGGAGAAGCCACCAGCAGTGCCGCGCACGTGGCAACGGTGCGTCGTATCGCACGGTTGCTGCCACGAACCGTTTTTTCGGAAGACGAATTACCCCAACTGCTAATAAGTAATACTAATTTCATGATGAACTCCTATCCGTTTGAGATGACGCTGCTAGCGTTGGGGGGCCGGGCTAGAACACCACGGCACTACGGGTTGAATCACCGTCGGGTCTACTGGGTACGATTTCCGATGGTTCCGACACCGGATGTCTGTCCGGTTGAGATCTCAGCGGCCGGGTAGACATTCCGGAGTCGACTGGGACAACGGGAATTGGGGTAATGGGCGGCACGACGACAGCCGTCGATGATCGCGCCACCGTTCCTGCGCTATCGACCACGCTCTGCACGTAACCGGTGCGATAGCCCGTGGAGAAATTTCCACTGGCATAGCAGGACAAGCTCGCGAAGAGGACCGACTGCGAGTCACTCGGCGTATCGGTTCGCGCACGCCGCGCCCGTTCGAAACAGCCCTGCAGGATCGCGGCGCCCGCGGCCAGGTTGCGGCATGGGTCAAAGGCGCTTTGCTCGCTCAATCCATATCGAGCCCAGTTCGCACGGTTGATCTGCGCGAGTCCTACGCTGAAGTTCCAGCCACCGGCAGCGAGTGCATGCGTCGTAGCTACCGCCTCGGCCAAGCTCGCCGGCTGACGCACCAAGCGGCCGCGCACGACGCCAATCGCATACGGGTTAAAGCCAGACTCGGTGCGGACGATAGCCGCCATCGTGACCAGTGAAACTTGGGGTGCGCACTGCTGCGCGAGCGTGATGAAGTCGAACGGGAGCATCACGGGCCTCCACCGCCGAAGTTGTTTTGCTGTTCGGTCTGCCTCAGAAACAGCGCGGCGGACTGCGACGGGTCATACGGCACCTGGGTGCAGCCCCCTCCGTAGAACTCGGTGATCGTGCGGTCCTGTCCGCTAACATCCCACCAGACGCGCGTGTAGAGTTGATCGTTGATATCGACATTGATCGCCCCGGTAGCACGGCACAGCAGTTCGCTTTGCTCGGGACCGCCCCAATACAGGAAATCCTCCCGGCAGTAACCGCCGCTCGCGAAGGTGTCGGTCGCTGACGTCCCATGCGAGCCACCGACACCAAAATCACAGGTCGGAAAGGGGTCACCATGGCGCAACGCGCGCCAGAGCTTCTCTATTGGTGGCACACACGCACTGTATTGTTCGGGGCCACCGGGATTGGACAGGCAGAGGAGCACCTGGCATCCCCAGTCGTCGGCATGGGCCAGGCCCGGTGCCAGAATCGACGTGCCGCCGATCAACGCCAAGGCAAGCGACCACCGGCGCAGGACGCCGCTCACCATTTGCACCCGCCACACCGCCACTGCCAACTTGAACTGTTTCATGATCGGCTTCCATCCATGCAGCACCGACGTGTGCAAACGGAAGCGAGAAAAAGGAACCCGCGGCGCCGGGAGGCTAACCGCGGGCTCAAGGGGGATCAGTCGGGAGAAAACAGGAAGCCCGCGAATGCAGGTTCCGGTCGTGATACATCCTCTATACACGCATCCGTTTTTACGTCGGGGCCGCTTACGCGTACTCGGTTGTGCCAATCGTAGATTGGCACGTTGACCGGAACAGATTGTCAGGTTACGAGCGGAGCGATACTGTCGACACGCGAGCGACTTGCGTGGGACATCTGCTTCCGTTTTTTCCAGCGAAGTAACAGGCCGTGCTACTTCACGATATCCTCGCCAGCGTACTCGCTAGCGCCTGCTTGGCCGATGTCAGTTCCAACTCGTATCGACACCACGGGTGCCTTGGGATCTTGAGCCTGCGGCAGATCACTTCACGACCGGCACGCCACAGATACACCATACGCAGCAGATCCCGTTGGCGTGTGGCAAGTCTTTGCCACGCCCGCTCGATGCAAGCTGCATCAACCGCATCGTAGGAACCGCGATTCGCATTGGCCCAGTTATCCAGTCGGGCGTCGAGCGAAGGCCACGCGCGCTGCTCAGGCATCGCGCGCCTCGTCTTCCAGATAGGGAACGCGATAACCAGCGGGGTCTTCGAGAAATCGCTCGATATCCGATGCCCGCCAGCCAACTGCCCTCTCCCCAAGCCGGATCGGACGCGGGAACGTTCCTTCCTGCATCCGCTGGTAGATGGTCGAGCGCTTCAGGCCGACTTCCTGTTCGACCTGGCCGCGTCGCAATATTGCGCCAGTCCCTCGCAATTGAACTTTCATTCCCACCTCCGCCACTGCGCTTGAATAAGTTGCTGCACAGGTCCTATTCAATCAGCAGGAGGCACTGACGGACAATTCCGTCATGTCGTCGGAATGTCCCGTCGGGAACCGAGTTCAGCACGCGTTCAGCGATGGCGGCCGTCCGTTTCGTTGACCGAATCCGGCCTCAGGGCGGCGGCAAAGGTCTGGGCGCTGCGCGACGCTTCGCCATTAGCCTGCCCCTTCAAGCCTAGCCTCTGGTCGATCGCACGGGCGACGGTGGACGATTTCGGTGGCCGCTCGGGATCCCACTCCGACCAATGCTCCCGCATCACGTCCACAAGCGCCTCGAGGGTCCGCGTCAAGTGGGGAAGATGGACGATCACACCGCTTTCGGGCGCGGGGCCGACGACCGGCCTTTCGGCCGAATCGCTGGTGTCCGCCACAGGCGACCGCTCGAGCTTGCGTTCAAGGTGTGACGCCCACACATGATGCATGACTGCCGTTCTGGCAATCGCGAGTTCCAGCAATTGGATACGTCGATCACGCGCTCTAAGACGGGTCGTCAGCCGGGCGATTAACGCTTTTGATTCTTCAGTTCGCCGCCGCGAGTTTTCAAGCTCGTGCCGCGCATCAGTCTCGTGAAATGCCCGGTCCTGATTGTTGTTAGTCGATTCGCACATAATTCCCTGCTCTTCAGTTCTGCGTGACCGTTCAACAGCGATACGGACACAGATCACGGCGCGGCTCTACCGGAAAGCGCGAATAGCTTCCTCTTCGAGAACCGCCCCGCCTTGATTGCATTCTTCTAATCTATTAGATGCACGACACTGAGGCAAGATTGATTATGTAAGTGCGACAAAGATTGACCGAAGTACAGAAAAAATAACCGCATCCAATGCTAAGGCGCCTGTTGCCATCCCGAAGTTGAGGGCAACAACCTCGATCCCGCTGCAATCTCATTCAGAAGGCTCATCGCTTCTTCGGCTTTGTCGACGGGGACGAAAATGTGATCGTGGTAATAGCCTGCAATCGCATTGCAGGAGATACCGGCCTAAGCAAGCGTGCGACTGATCACCGCGATAAACCCAACTGCTTCAAGACTTGAATGGACCGACAACGTAATTAAACGCGACTCGAAGGTATGCGGCAAGCGCAAGCGCTCTGCATCTGAGCGCGCTACAACTGCAGTCAGGCCTTCCTCCTCTCGAACGGTGCAGAAAGGCACCAGCCCAGCGGGCAAACTGAAGTCAATGAATGAACAGTAGACGTAGGCCGGTTGCGCCGTGGCGGGATTCAGGCTTGCGCACAGCTTCACAAGATCTCTTTCGCTCAACGAATTCCCCTTTACAAACGCACTGACGACCGTGCGGTCGGAGTGACTCTCACCCTGCTTCGTTTAGAAAATTTACACACTGTCTTTAAATACTAACCCACCCCTCTCTACCGCAAGCGGAACCCTATTATCGAATCGTTGGCACTACAAATTCGGGCGTTAAGCCATGGGGGAACTCTGTCAATTGAGAGGACCTACCATGAGTTTTCGTGCATCTTCATCCGTTATCGCGGACCAGTCCGCCGTGCGTGCCGCTGTTGCGTTGACCGACACCAGTTGGCAGATCAGTCCTCCTAGCGTTTTGCGAGCGCTAGCCGACATCTTCTTCGATTGGACAATCATAATTTTTGCTACATGGGCCACGTACCAGGTCGGCGCGTGCATGACCGTACTTGCGCTCTTCGCGATCGGCAACAGGCAACGTGCGTTAGGCAATTTGTTGCACGAGGCCAGCCATCAAAACCTGAGCGCCCGACGCAAAGTCAATGACAGGATAGGCCGCATTCTACTTGCTCCCGCGCTCTTCAGCGACTTTACGCTCTATCGTCTCCAGCATGCGCGGCACCATGCGTGGCTCGGCGATCCGATTCGCGATCCTGACTATCTGCCCCGCGCCAAATATGAGCAACAGCACTGGTTCAGTACATATGCTCGCGTGCTCTGCGATCCTGCCAATTTGACCGCGTCGCTACTCGGACACCTTGTCGACAAGCGACTCTCACTCGCGCAATGGCTCGCCATCACTTTATGGTGGGTTGCGTACGAAGCCGTGCTCGACATGTTTGTCGGCATGCACTTCGCGATTTTGTTCCTCGCATTATGGATAGCTGCGAAAGCCAGTGTTTTTCATGCCATCACGATTTTTCGGGAGATGATCGACCACTACGCGTTGGAGTCAGGGGGTATTTTTCGACATACGCGTGAGACTCCATCTCTTGGTCTCCTTTCGGTCCTGATCCATCCGCATCACAACGGCTATCACCTTACGCACCATCTGTTTCCGCGAATCCCCTACTACGATTTGCCTCGTGCGCATGCTCACCTCCACCAGGTCTCGTTTTTCAACGAGAGATCCATTGTCTGCGAAGCATACCTAAAGGGATCTCGATCTAGCGTGAACGGCTGGAGGGCATCATGACTGAACGCACCTTGAACGCCGCGCAGGTTGCTAGCCTGCTAATCTCGACCAGTTGCGGCATCGGTTTTCTTTTGGGTACCGGCGAATTAGCCGTGCATAAAGGTATGGCGAGTTGCCTGTATGCGATAGCAACCGCATTAGGTCTGACGGTGCTCGCATTTTGCGCGCCTTTGCTTTGGGCGGCCGGACGATCCATCTGGAATTGGTTTGCTCAGCTCTATGGTCCCTCAGTCAGCAGCCACGTAGCGCTTTTATCGCTCGTCTGGATGACCGGAGTGCTCGCTGCGCAAATCCGCGGAGCATCATCGCTACTTTCCCTGGCGGCCATGCCCCCAACTTCCGCAATCCTGCTGACCGATCTGCTTCTAGTCGGCCTGTCCCTTATGCGACTTTCATGGCTCTCCGTTGGATTTTCACTTTGTATATTCGCGTGCAATGTTTTACTCGTTCACGCGCTGATCGAGACGGGCGGGCTTGCTACCTGGTTACATGCCCCCGTTCGATTCGTCGATGCTCTTCTGCTTCTTCCTCCTGCTCATAGCGGATACATCGGGGCATCTGTCATTGCGATGGTTATATGTGGTACCGACTACCAGCAATTTTTGATTACCGCCCGCACGCCAACTACGGCTCGCACTGGCGCCTTGCTTGCGGCACTAGTCGTATTCACAATCGGGTTTCTTCCGGCCTTGGCCGTAATCGCAGCGGCCCCGGCCTGGCATCTAGAAGTGGTAGCCGACCCCGTGCAAACCGTTCCGATCGTTCTCATGCATAGCTTTTCGTTTTTCTCAATGAGGGCGACCCGAGACCTCGTCATCATTATCCTGCTCACCACGGCCCTAGGCTCAGGCAGTTCAATTTTGCGGGCAATTGCTGACGCTACTGCCACACTTGGTCCACCTCTTATCTCAAGACCGTTGTGGTCGCGCAACCTGCCGATCTTGCTTGCCTCCGTTATCTCCCTACGTGGTCAAAGCCTTGTCGATATGATGGTCGACCTCAATATGGTCTACCTCGCCGCCGTCGGTCCGCTGCTGGGACTCGGGCTACTGCGCGTACGCGTGTCAGACAAGGCGGCAAACGCTTCGATCGCCGCGGGATGCGGTATCGCAGTGACTTGCTACTTGATCCGCTGGACGGGATTTGTGGCGATGCCTGAAGCGACTCCGCTGCTTGTGTCGCCTCCACTCTCGCTCCTCGTGATGTTAGCGCCCCAGATGTGGACTTCGCTTGCCGCAAGTAAGTCAAAATAGCCACCCGGACCTCTTTGAGCCGAGACCCTCCCCTGAATGAACTTTAGCGGTCAATGAAGGACGTCGTGCAACGCGGTCAAAAACGCGGGCGGTATGGAAACTCCATGCCGCTGTCCTTCAAGATTTCTTCGTGATGATATGTCTTGCGGCGGAGGTCAAACTCCTCGGACCGACCGCATCGCACGTCGGCACTAGTCGTCGAGTAAGACGGACGATTGCTGAGTCAAAACCTCACGTGCATGACGTATTACTAGCTCGCTGATAGCTTGTGCGTTTGCCGGCGCCTTCTCCCAGTGATGCCAATATAGACTGACGAACACGCTATCATTTGGCGCAAGCGCAATCAGTTCGCCAGAATCAAGAAGCGGTTGAACTTGCAACGACGGCACAAGGCCGTATCCTACTCCTGCACGTACTGCCGTAAGCAGTGCCACCGGCGACGGGAAATAATGAGCGGCATAACCGGTTATGGGAAAGCCAAGCAGGCGCTCGATGAAGCCTGCATGTATACCGTCCTTGCGATTGAACAGCACGGCCGGTGCAGCCAAGATATCGTGCAGATTGAGCCCTTGCGAAAAATACGCGCTACTGAATGACGGCGTGGAAACACACTCGTACTTCATCGCGCCGACGGCATCTGCCACAAATCCGGTCGGCGCCCTGCTTGCCGTGGACACACAACCAATCGCCTCGCCCCGTGTCAGCACCGGCAGCGTGAAATCCTGATCGTCCACGATGAGCTCAAGCAAGCAATCATCCCTCGCGATCGCACAGGCAACAGGCTCAAACCATGTCGCCAGCGAATCTGCGTTCACCGCAATCGCGATCCTTGTTCGTCCGCTGGTGCCCGGCTTGATCTTGTCGATTGTGTCTGCCTCCATCAGTTTGAGTGCCTGGATGTGCCGGAGAAGTGCCTCGCCCGCAGGTGTCGGTACATTCCCATCACGCACCAACAAGGGCGTGCCCAACGCTTCTTCCAGTGCGATGACCCGTTGCGACACCGCCCCACGAGTCACGTTCAGCGTTTTAGCGGCGGCGCCGAAATTATGCAACTCCACCACCACAGCAAATGTTTCAAGTTGCTGCCGATCAAACATCATGGCCTTCAATCATGCTCAAGATATAGCCTGCCTCATATGATCCGCCATGTATCGTCAAATTCGCCACCATCCGGCGACAGGTCCGCTTTGTGCTTAAGGCGTATCAATTGCTTCGACGAGCTAGCGGCCTGCTTTTGCGGCACATATGGACAGGAGCAGTCCGCATGGCGCGGAGCGCACCGTGCCCCAGAAATGTTCCGTTGTTTTTCAGGTGGTTGTGAAGAGCCATCCATAGCGGAATGCTTTCGCCGGCTATCTGTCTGTAGACCGATGAGGATTGCAGACCGCTCAGAACTGAGTGCGACTCTGCCATTCATCAGAGATGACGTAAAATACATAGTTCCCCACTCGTTAATACATTCCTACGCGTAAGCAGTTCTCACAGCGTCACAACGTTTGGTAAGTTGCCGAAATCAATAGCATTCAGACGTTCGCCATCGCGCTCCAGTCCTCCAATCCTCGATCTTTGTCGCGATCCGCGATGTGGAGAAAGCGTTGGATGGCGAGAACTTCGCAAGGCGACCATTGCGTGCAGGCAGATACCTTATGTGGGGAAAGGGATGGCCTCGGTCTCACTCGCCGAGCGCGGCAGTTGAGTGAACGAGAATGCGACATCAGTGACGTGGTGAGAGCACCCGAGGGTAGAGATCGCTCGGCATAATGCTCGATTTTCACCCAGTGCCGAGCAGCGAGGCCGACTGCTGCGCATGATGCAAAACAGCCGCGGGCTACGCGCTTCACAGCTTGGCTACGCAATGGGGCCTCAAGCCAAGGGAGACAACCACTCTGGAAACCCATACACTTATCCACTCGCCTCAGAATTCAAATGGCGCGGTGGCTCAGATCCACTTGGCGCAAACAGAACACGGCTCCCCTAATGCAAATGCGAGCAGATCATGAAAGGTAATGGACCCAGGGCTACTCAGCCGACGATCGTCGACGTTGCGCGAGCCGCGGGTGTATCGCGTGCTACCGCGGCCCGGGTGCTTGGCGATTACGGCTATGCCGGCCGTGAGACCCGTCAGCGCGTGTTAGACGCCGCCAAACTTCTAGCATACCAGCCCAATCTGCTCGCCCGCAGCATGGTGACAGGCCGCAGCGGGATGATTGGCGTCGTTATAGCCGATATTGAGAATTTGTATTTCGCACGAGCCATTCGGGCTATCACGGACACAGCTAGCGCAAATGGCCTCGGTGTGGTCCTGGCCACCACCGACGAGGATATTGAGCTCGAACGTCAAGCAGTGCGCGTGCTGCTCGCCAACCGAGTCGACGGCCTGATTGTTTCACCAACCTCCAGCATCGAGGTGGAGCACCTCATCGGCGCGCGGGACATGGGTTGTCCCTTTGTCCTTCTCGACAGACGCGTGCCCGTGCTCAACGCCGACACCTTTGCCATAGACAACTTTGGTGCGGCCCATCAGGCAGTCGCATCTTTCATCAAACAACAACACCGACGCATCGCGCTTGTGTCCAACGCGCCTTCTCACGGGGAGCAACAGTACCTGATCTCCTCTGTTCGGGAGCGTATCGACGGTTACCGCGCCGCGCTCCACGACGCCGGGCTCAAGGTTGACCCCAAGATGATTATCCTCGGAGGTTGGGACCCCGAAAATCTTGCTCGCCAGTTACGCCAGCTCAGTCAGTCTGCAAACCGTCCGACCGCTTTTCTCGCGACCGACAGTTCCGTCGGCCTCATCCTTCTGAAAGTTCTTCGGGAGCTCGATTTATCGATACCCGACAAGGCTTCGCTCATCTGTTTCGACGACGCCGACTGGACAACAGCGGTCACTCCCCCGCTCACTGTCGTGTCGCAGCCTATCAAAGAGCTGGCTACCGCTGCGACAGAGCATCTGATCGCTCGCCTGCAGGGCGAGAGCAAAACTTCGGGAGAGGAAACCATGCTCCAGGCAACGCTTATAAATCGGGGATCGGTCAGTCGTGCTCTGGTGACGCCACGCGTCAAGCGCTTATCGCAAAGCGTTAGCAGCTGACATTTCAAGCGCGATTGTTGTTGGTCTCTCTTTGTCTAGTTTTGCACGAATCCAATGGTGCGATCAGGGTCATGATTTGCCGCACTTAATCTCTGGCTTCACACTGGACAGTGCCGACCCAGCTAATAGGCTCTCGTTACGCTTCAAATCTTGATCGGCAATGGTGAAGTTTGGCTGTTTGCATGACGTTATCGTTTGTTGGCTGCTTTGGCAGGTATTCGGCTCTGAGTGCAGGACATGAGACCTCGGCATGAGGATCTTGTGAAACCCGGCCCAAGGTCAAGGCTTGGGCCAGAACCAATCTTGGCAGTTAATTGGACCGACGAATCTTGTCGTATGCCGCATATGCCCAAGCGCCATGCTGTGCCCAGAATTCTGGATCAACTGCGTACTGAACAGCCACGTTCTGTGGAGCAGACGCCATCGTCGCAATCTTCTCTGTGGTATATCCCGCAATCTCGAAGGCCTTCATATTTACCGGGGCCGTCGGGAAGCTGTTCGACAGATCCTTCTGGTATTCAGGCTTGGACACCTCATTAAGGAAGCGCATTGCGGCGTCACGATTTGGAGCACCTTTGACGACCGCATAACCGTCGGTCCCAAGCTGCCCATCATGGAACGTGTAGGCAAAATTCACACCATCGTCTATCGCACCTTGGACACGGCCGCCCCAAGTAAGAATCATGTCAACTTCGCCGTCTCTCATGAGCTGGGACGCCTGGGCTCCGCTCTCCCACCACAGAGATATGTGAGAACCAATTTCTGCGAGTTTGTTGATAGCAGCCCGACGACCGTCCTCGGATGAGAGGAATTCATACACCTTGTCGCGAGAAGTTCCTAATGCCAAAACAGCGGCTTCAAGCATCCCAACCGGTTCATTCCAAAGTGCTCGCTTCCCTGGGAACTTTTTGACATCCCAAAAATCGTCCTTCGACTTGGGGCTATTGGCGCCATAGATGCTCTTGTTCCAGGCGATTACAGTGGAGTAAAGACTATTGGCGACGAAGTAGTCCGTGCACGAACCCGGCACAAAATCTGCCTTGTTGTAGACGTCGGAATCGAGTTTTTCGAGAACACCGGCGGCTTTCGCCTGAGGTATTTCAGCAAGGGCGATCTGGATGATGTCCCACTTGATAGAACCCGCTTCTACCTGCGCACGAGCGTCGGCCCAACTCTGTGACGTATCGAGTACATAAGTGAGACCGAGAGCTTTAGCAGCTGGGGCCCAAAGCGCTTTGTCCTGCGCATCCTGCCATGAACCAGCGGAGGATTCCGTTTTGACGATTGTTAGTGTCTGATTGCTCATTCCCGATTTCCAATCTTGGCTTTGACGATTAGCTCAGGTCTTCTTGCACTTATCGGATCATCTAGGAGCCATTTTCTCGCAAAGGAGTCGCCGCAACCGTCCAGGAAAACATTGCGCATACTACCTGCTGCAGCCTTGGCCACTACCCTGATTCGGTCTCTCTGCAAAGCAGCAGCATTGGTAACGCGACGGAAATCTACGTCGGCGGGAAAAAGATTAGGATAACGATTCATCGTGTTTCCCCTTTAAGGTTTATGATGAGTATGTGATAACGATCTCATATGATAACTTTGTCATTATTGAGCCGTCAACAGGTGATTTAACAATTGATTTTCCCGCGAAGCATGGGGACCTGCCCCGCAACGCGAGTTCAGCAAACCATGAGAAATAGCGGGCGCTCGGGCGCTAAACCGCCCATCGCTGACGTTGCGCGCGCTGCCGGCGTCTCAGCCGCTACCGCAGCGCGGGTACTTGGTGGTCACGGTTTAGTCGGTTCCGAGACACGCCAGCGTGTCTTCGACGCAGCAAAACACGTGTCGTAGCAGCTGACCAGCTCGCCCGCAGCATGGTGACGGGCCGCAGCGGGATGATTGGCGTCGTTATAGCCGATATTGAGAATTTGTATTTCGCACGAGCCATTCGGGCTATCACGGACACAGCTAGCGCAAATGGCTTCAGTGTGGTTCTAGCCACCACCGACGAGGATATTGAGCTCGAACGTCAAGCAGTGCGCGTGCTGCTCGCCAACCGAGTCGACGGCTTGATTGTTTCACCAACCTCCAGCATCGAGGTGGATCACCTCATCGGCGCGCGGGACATGGGCTGCCCCTTTGTCCCTCTCGACAGGCGTGCCCGTGCTCAACGCCGACACCTTTGATTCGATTTGAATGCGCGGCGAATCGAATGGCCTCTGAGGTAGCGGCTCAGCTCGTTTTCGCGTATGCGCGAAGACCGCACGCCTAGCCGGACGAGGTACGATCAAAAGATCGACCGTCCTGTATGCGTCGTCAGCCACTCGAGAGCCAGAACGCCGGCCAATGAATTTCCGTTGGCATCGAGCCCTGGCGACCAGACGCACACAGCCATCTCTCCCGGCAGCACCGCGACGATCCCGCCGCCGACGCCGCTCTTCGCCGGCAAGCCGACGCGGTAGGCGAAGTCGCCGGCCGCGTCATAGGTACCGCAGGTCAGCATCAGCGCGGAAAGACGCTTCGCCGCACTGCTGTCGAGCACGCGCTCGCCGGTCGCCGGCACGACACCGCCGTCCGCGAGAAACAGCGCGGCGCGCGCCAGCTCGATGCAGTTCATCGAGATCGCGCACTGCCGGCAATAGGCATCGACCACCAGTTCAGGCGGCATCTCCAGGTTGCCGAAACTTGCCATAAAGTGCGCCATTGCCTGATTGCGATTGGAATGAGCGAGCTCGGACTCGGCGACGCGCGAATCGTAGTCGATCGTGCGTTCGCCCGTCAGCCGCCGCATGAATTCGACCATCGCAGTTTCGGCTTGCACGAAGCGCCGGCACAGCACATCTGTGATGACGAGTGCGCCCGCGTTGATGAACGGATTGCGCGGCTTGCCTCGCTCCGCTTCAAGCTGCACTAGCGAATTAAACGGCGTCCCCGATGGCTCGCGGCCGACGCGCTTCCACAGTTCGTCGCCAAGCAACTGGAACGCCAGTGTGCAGGCGAACAGCTTCGAAATGCTCTGGATCGAGAAACGCGTGGCCGCATCGCCGACGCTGAACACGTCGCCTGCAATCGTGACGATCGCCATGCCGAAGCTGTCGGGTGGCACGCACGCGAGTTCCGGAATGTAGTCCGCGACGCGGCCTTTGCCGAGATTCGCTAGAAGGTCGCGATGAATCTGTTCGAGGATCGAGGTGTAGTTCATGGGGAGCTATCGATGGAAGCGCCCGATTCTAATACGTGAAAATGCTGTAAACGGAGCGTCATCCGGAGATCTCTCCCACTGCTTGAGCACTTCGTTTCAAACCTCCGTTGGGGCCGCATTCGAAGCCAGGCGCAACCGACATCCTCCGCTAAGGCGCGAAAGCAAGGGGCGTAGGCATCGCCTCGCGAATTGCCGTCCGTCGCCGTCGCTAGTTGGACATCAGAGCTAGCCGCGAGCGTGCGAATCGCCGCCGGAGTCGCCACGCCCAATCTCTCCCGGTGCTGACACAGAGTGTGTTTCTGTCTCGCATGCCTTCAATGAGTGCCGGGCTCATCCACGGGCCTGTTGGCGTCTCAGCCGCCCAGATTCACTTCCGAAAGCGCTCCGGTCTGAAATTGCTAAGCAGTAGATTGCGCTTGCCGGTTGCAATCTCGTCGGCAAGTAGTTCGCCCGCAATGAGCCCCAGGGTCGCGCCACTATGACTAAACGCTACGAAATACCTCGGGATGGAAGCCAGCTCGCCGAAAACAGGCTCGCCGTCACCAGGAATGGGCTTCAGTCCAACTCCGTAGTCCCTCAGTTCTAGCTTCGGATGGCTTTTGAGAACCTTCGATGCCTCCCGTAGCAGCCCATCCAGGGTACTCTGCTTAACGTCGTAGCTGCCGTCCTCCTTGACGTCGATTTCTCTTTCGGACCATGGGCAGTCGAGGGCAAGCGCGCCATCGGGCGTCGGCCTGATGGACACACGCGGCG
Source organism: Burkholderia sp. PAMC 26561 (assembly GCF_001557535.2). Lineage (NCBI taxonomy): Bacteria > Pseudomonadati > Pseudomonadota > Betaproteobacteria > Burkholderiales > Burkholderiaceae > Burkholderia > Burkholderia sp. PAMC 26561. The sequence goes on along the minus strand of NZ_CP014307.1, from coordinate 1,128,117 downwards.
TATTGAGGACAGCCTTCAGGGGGCGATCAAGCGGTTTCGTGCGCACGAGCAGCCCGACTGGCGTCTGATCGCCGATATGAACTCCGGCCTGCTCCGCGATGCCAGGCACGTCGGCGCCGGCGGCCAGCAGGACCGCATCTGCCGGCCACGTCCTTCCGTCGGCCGTCCTAGCACCGATCGCACGGCTTTCTTCGACCACGACGGAAGCACGTCCGGCATTCGTTTCGATCTGGCCGCCAAGCTCCCTGAATTCGTCAGCAAACACCGCGATCAACGACGGCAGGTCAACCCATCCCTCGCCCGGATTGAAGATCGCGCCCTGCTGCGTGATCTCGGTGCCGTCGACGCCGGGAGTGAGGGCAGCGACGTCGTCGCCATCGACAAATATGGCGTGGTAGCCGAGTTCGCGCTCATAGTTGAATAAGGCAGCGATCTGGTTGTTGCCGTCGTCGGCATCCCAGGTCAGTCCGCCGTCGAAGCGGAGCCAGGTTGCGTCAGGATATCTATGGGAAAGAGTGCGATATCGATCAATCCCGGCAAGCCGCAAGCGATGATAGGCATCGGACCGGACTCGCGACGAATTCAGCCAGGCCAGGGAGCGTCCGGACGCGCCGTTGGCAAGAGGGCCGTCATTAATCAACGTCGTCTTGATGCCTAGCCTGGCGAGATGGACGGCAGTCGACATCCCAAAAATCCCGCCGCCGACGACGATTACGTTTGCTGGCTTCTTGTGTTCGCTCATCTTCATGATCCTGATTTGAATGATGGTGGTCAGGGTTGCTCGAAACGCTGGGATTGCCCTGACCGGAACAGGGCGTCGATGACCCGCATGTTGGCAACTGCATCGCCCAGATCGCTTTCGAGAGGCGACAAACCGAGCACGGCTTCGCGGAAGGCTTCCACCTGAAGCTGAAATTGATCCACGGTGTCGAGTTCAATGGCCTCAGCGCCACCGCCAAGCAGGTCACGTCCATCATCGATAACTATCCGGGCCGGTTGATCGGCAGGCGCGTTGAACGGTACCTGAAGTTCGATCCTGCCTTTGGTACCAAGGATACGAATGGCCTGGTAGGGTGAGAGCTGGGTCGCGCATGTGAACGCCAGATGGCGTCCGCTGGAGAATTACAAAAGGCCGCTCGCCATACGATCGATCCCGAGTGCGGGGTCGCGATCGAACATGGCGATTGCCCTCTCCGGTTCGCCAGAGAACACATATCGGGCGGTGTTAATCGCGTAGCAGCCCACGTCGTAGAGTCCCCTACCACCGATATCCAGGCAATTGCGGACGTTGTCCGGAACTGTCAGAAAGTACGAGAACACCGTATGGACGGCCCTGACCTCCCCGATGCGCCCGGCGGCAATCAGCTCCCGTGTTCGCTTCCATTGCCGATGATGCCGGGCCATGAAGGGTTCTGCGGCGACAAGACCCAATCGTTTGGAAACCGCGGCGACTGCTCCAACCTCCTTCGCATTCAGGCCTGCCGGTTTTTCGCAGAGAACATGCTTGCCCGCTTGCAACGCGCCGACGGTCCACTCGGCATGAAGGTGATTCGGCAGCGCGTTGTAGATCACATCGATCGTTGGGTCGCAGATAAGCTCCTCGTAACTGCCATACGCTGTCGGCACGCCCAGCGCCGTGGCGCTGACAGGAGCCCGCTCCAGATCGCGCGATGCAATTGCCGCCACCTCACAGAAGGCCGCCCTTTGAATTGCCGGGATCCCGGTCTTGACCGCGATCTTGCCGGTGCTGAGGACGCCCCAGCGAACTACCTTTTCCATTTGCAGGCTCCTTGCCGCTCTTTCTGTGATCAAAGAACCTCCGCGAGAAAACGCCGGAGACGGTGACGTTTCGGGGCATCGAAGATGTCCGCCATCGATCTGAACGCGACAATCGACCCTCGCCCATGCAGACACCCTGGTCGGCGACGCGTGAGGCGAAGCTTATCTCGTGCGTGACGACCACAATTGTGATTCCCTGCCGGCCGAGGTCGACCATGAGATCGAGCACCACTTGACGAGCTCGGGGTCAAGCGCGCTCGTCACTTCGTCGAACAGAACAACTTCCGGAATCCATCGCCAAGGCCCTGGCGATAGCGAGGCGCTGCTGCTGGCCGCCGGCGAGACCAAGCGAGACGATGATCCACCGGTGAAGTCCTACCGCAGCCAGGTTACGTTGGGAAGCACGGAAAATGCCCATGGTGGTCACACAGTTTTTTCTGACGCGTCACGCAGAACTGCTATTGGGCCTGTCCCACCGGTAATTTTTCGGCGCCCGAGGACAAGCGCCGTGCCGGCGATGACCACCATGCAGGTCACGCCAAGCAGCATTACAGATACGGCCGCCGATTCGGGGCTTGTGTTGAAACGAATACCTTCCCAAAGCTTTCTCGGCAGTGTCTTCACCGACAGGTTGCTGAGGAAGATCGAAGCAACCGATTCGTCGAATGAAAGGGCCATCGCAAGCAGCGCTCCGATAGCAAGGCCCGGAAATAGCAATGGGAAGACGATGGTGCGAAATCTGCGCCACGGATTGGCCCCAAGACTTGCAGCGGCCAGCGACAGCCAAGGATCGATGGAAGTGTACGTTGTGTAAGCGACGAGATAAACCACCGGGAAGATCAGAACTGTATGAGCCAAGATAATACCGGTCTCAGTGTCAACAAGTCCGACGCGCGCGAAGGTCAGATAAGCACCCAGCGCGAAGACAACGCTCGGTACGGTCAAGGGCGATAGCACTATTGCTTCGGCAGTACCTTGAAACCGGAAATGACGACCGAAGCCGAGCACAGTAAGAATCGCCAAAACGACCGTCATAATGCAGGTAGCAGCTCCGATGCGAAGGCTGGTCAGTGCTGCGTCAATCCATTCCTGGCTGCCAAGGACCGTTTCGAACCATCTCATCGAGTAGCCCGGAGGCGGAAAGATGAGCACGTCCGCCGCGCTGAACGATACTGGAATGAGCACGACCAGCGGAAGAAGAATGAAGACAGATATAACGCCAACATAGGCCGGCTCGACGAGCCGCGCGCCGAAGCGCAAAAACGCAGGAGTGTTGTGACGCGATGAAGGTAGGCCTACCGGCTGGCGAAGTAGCGTCTTATCCACCGCCTGTGCTCCCTTATACGGCAAGGTGGATGGCAACGAGCCCGGATGCTGCCAGCGCGAAAACAAGCGCCCGACCGTGGACAACGCGACGACGACGATCGTCGCCGTCACAGCGAGCGTGACACCAAGCGCCGCGGCGAAAGCCCAGTCAGCCCCAGTCTCGATTTCCGACTGGATCACTTGTGCAAGCATTTGCTGGCGTTGATTGCCAAGGAAGGCTGGCGCGATAAAGCTCGCCATGGTGAAAAGAAAGATGATGGTGACGCCGGATTGGATGCCACGAATTGCAAGCGGAACAATTATGCCCATCCAGGCGCGTAGCGGGCTGGCCCCGAGCGTGTGAGCGGCCAGCAGAACGCGCCCGTCGATGCGCCGGAGAACGGTGACGAGAGCGAAGACCATCATCGGGATGGAAGAGTGCACAAGGGCGAGAACAACGGCCGGCTCGCTGAAGAGAAGCGGGAGCGGCTCCGAAATCAGTCCGAGGCTGTGAAGGGTCGAGTTGACAAGGCCCCGTTGTCCGAGGATCGCCAACCACGCGAAAGTCCGCACCAGTATGCTGGTCAAAAAGGGAACCAGCACCAATAGTCCAAGAAGCAGAGCTTTCATTCCGGTCGCTCGGCTCAAGAGCCACGCCAAGGGAAACGAAACGACAAGCGTTATCGCCGTCGATTCCAGACTGATGCGCACCGTCGTCCAGATGACCGTTCGGTAGACCGGACTCCCGAAAATCCGCAAAAAGCGCCCGACGGCATCACCCCCGAACGCTTCCGGCACGATGGCAAGCAACGGAAGAGCGAAAGCGAGGAGGAGCAGGAGGAATACTGGAGCGAGTAGGATAATTCGCCCCCAATCTATGACTAACTTACGTCTCATCTTCTTTTGCTCCCGTTGACGCGTTGCTACTGCATGATGTAAGTGGACCAACGGGCCTTCACAGACTCACGGTTCTTGTTCCACCATTTCGAATCGAGAACTGCCCCGAGCTTGGCGTTGTCGGGATAACTCGGCAGATCTTTCGCGACCGCAGGGTCAAGAAGCTTCAGCGCGTCGACGTTGGTGGGGCCATAGGGGATTTGCCGTGCGAGTTGCGCCTGCGGATCCGGCTGAGCGGCGAAATTGATAAACTTCATCGCTTCCTGAGTATGTGGAGCACCCTTCACCACCACCCACCATTCGGTGTCCGAGACCGAAGCGTCCCAACTGTAAGCCCAATTCGCACCAGCTTTAATGGCATTGTTGACACGGCCGTTCGGGATGAAGGCCATGTCAACCTCACCCTGCTGGATGAGAGCCTGAATATCAGCAGCACCCTTGTAGGCGACGATTTGGTCCTTGATCCGAGCGATAACCTTGAGAGCACGATCCACATCCAGCGGATAGAGATCAGATGGCTTCACACCATCAGCCAGCAGCGCGAATTCAAGCGTATATTCCGGCTCCAACGTCACCGCACGACGGCCTTTCACCGCGGGGTCGAAAAACTGAGCCGGGGTAAGTCCTTTCGGAAACTTGTCTTTGCTCCACGCTAGATTTTGTCCGAACGTGATGTAACCGAGACCGTACTTCGTGCGGAACTGGGCCGGGATGCCATTGGCCTTGATGACTGAATAATCAAGCGGCTGAAGAAGGTTATCCTTCACCTCGTTCGCATAGGCCGAGCTCTCAGCGGAGAGGACGTCCCAGGTGACGTTGCCGCTATCGACCATGGCCTTAACCTTGGCATAGCCCGTGCCGGTGGTGCCGGTAACCTTGGTACCCGTGGCTTTGGCGTATGGCGTAAATAAAGCCTTGGTTTGAGCATCCTGGAAGGAGCCGCCATAAGAGGCAATGACAACCTCTGCCGCATAACTGGCAGACGCAGTCACAAGCAAGCTAACGCCGGCAGCCGCAAGCAAAGTGGCCGAGATGCGATTACGCAGTCTGTTAAATTTCATGGTTTTTCTCCTCAGAAAATTCGCTTCAGGGTGATCATTCACTCGGAAGAACGGCGACGGATGCTGGCTCCCATTGCGCGACGACGGATCTGCCGGGCGCTAGGCTTCCGGCCAGGTCATCTCCACGCATGACGTTGGCGAGCAGGGACTGCCCGTCGGGAAGTTCGAGTGCCACACGCCAGCCCGCTCCGAGGTAGGTGACTTCGCGGATCGTCGCGGGAACGCCAAAGGCACTGTCTGATACGGCTTTCGGTGCGGGATGTAAGGCAACGTTCTCCGGCCTCACCACAATATCGAAAGGCGCCATTGCAGGAGACAGCAATGACTGACAAGCGTCAGCGATCTCATATGCCCGGCCACCATCAACCGCGCTGACACGCAGGATGGAGCACTCGCCAATGAAACGCGCGACGAAATGATTCGATGGCGCGGCATAGATAGTCTCTGGATCGGCGACCTGGAGAAGCTTCCCCCCCGCCATGATCCCGATCCGGTCCGCCATGGCCATGGCTTCCGACTGGTCATGCGTTACGTAGATAACGGTGATGCCCAGCTCCCTCTGAATTCGCTTCAATTCCTGCTGCATCTGGTCGCGGAGCCTTCGATCAAGAGCACCGAGCGGTTCGTCCATAAGCAGGATGTCCGGACCAAAAACGAGAGCGCGGGCAAGTGCGATGCGTTGCTGCTGCCCACCGGACATCTGTGAAGGATACGAAGCCCAGCGATCTGTAAGATTAACCAGGTTGAGCGCCGCTTTCACTCGTGCATCACGTTCGCTACGCCCAACGCCGCGCATCTTCAGTGGATAGGCGACGTTGTCGGCTGCCGTCAGATGGGGGAAAAGAGCGTAGTTCTGGAAGACGACGCCGATGCTTCGCCGATGCGGTGGCACGTCTGAGACAGACTTGCCAGCCATGAGTACCTGGCCTTCGGTCGGCTTATCAAACCCCGCCAGAAGCATAAGGAGAGTTGTCTTGCCCGATCCACTCGAGCCGAGCAGCGCAAAGAATTCGCCGGGCGAGATGTCGAGACTAAGATCGCTCACCGCAGTGACGGTCCCATAGCGTCGGCTGACACCTCGGAAGGAAACGGCAGCGGAAGGCTGGTCGGTCATTCGACGGTCCTACCAAGTTCAAGTGGCGTGAGCGACTCGTATCCGGTTTCCGTAACGAGGATCGTGTCACCAAAGCGGGCTCCGCCAACACCTTCGACATAGACGCCCGGCTCAATCCCAAGGAGCATGCCCGTTTCTAAAACGGTCGGGTCGTTTGCCTTGATCTCGGGAAACTCGGGATCCGAAAGACCGATACCGCGACCGGTGCGATGCTGCATCGCGCGGTCCCAGCCGTGGCGTCCAATGACCGCAACGGCTGCGGCATGTACCTCGCCTGTCGTTACGCCCGCGCGCACCTTGGCCAACGCCGCTTCCTGAGCCTCACGCGCGACGTCCACGATTTTGCGAACATCCGTGGGTAACACGGCCGACCCTACCTTGAGCGGACGGTCGAAACAAATTCCATGCCCAAAGAAAGGCCGGCCGCAATAACACAGCTGCACGATTTCGCCCTCCCGAATAGGACGACCCGCAGCGACGGCATGGGCGCGCCCGGAACGGATGCTTCCGCTCCCCATGACATGAATCCCCTGTAGGAGCGGCGAGTGGTTCTCATCGCCCTTCCACCATTCTGCGGCTCGCCGCATCGCGGCTGTGCGGGAAGCCAGCGCCACTTCCCATTCGGGAACGCCGGGGATTACAGCTTCGCAACTTGCCTTGAACTGGTGAGCAGCGATGTCGGCGCATCGCCGAACAACGTCGATCGTTGCTGCGTCTTTGCGGCGACGTACCTCGCGAAGCATGGCTGAAACGTCCCGGATACGTTCGGTGCCAAGAGCCTCCCTGACCAATTCGAGATTACGTGCCGAGGTGGCGTCGAAGTCGACCCCAATCGTGCGGGCTTGCGGCGCAACTTTTTTTATATGGTCAGCGAGCGCGACTGCGAACGACATAGGAGGCTTCGCCGGCTCTTCCCATTCGATCCATTCGACAGCCACCGGTACACTGCATTGCGCCCGTATCTCCGGTGCTTCAATGCGGGGCGAGACAAAAGCCGCCGCGTCATCCTGCGGCAGGACAAACCAGACTGGTCTGACCGTTGCAATGCCATCTAATCCGGCAAAGAAACGATGATTGTCGAAGCTGGACAGTGCAAGAACGTCGATCCCTTCCTGTTTCATCGCGGTCCGGGCGCGCGCGACTCGATTGCCGTAGTCGGATTCGGAAGGGAACGTAAGCTTAGAATTTGCGGGGTTTTCGTTCATGGTGCCCTCAAGACGGTATTTTTCGGGTAATGGGACGGGCGTGACCAAAGGCGCCACGCGTGCCGCAGATGAGCGCGGCGTAATTCGCTGCATCGACGCCCGCTTCCGCAAGCGATCCACCGGCCAACACGCGACATGCCAGGCGGCCTACGAATGCGTCGCCGGCACCGAGTGTGTCGACGGCATCAACAGGAACGGCGGGCACGAACAGAATCTCGCCTTTATGGCAAACAGTGGCGCCACGAGCCCCCTGCGTGATGGTGACCAGCTCAACGCCTGCGGATTGGGCTGCCTCCAAAACACGCCTCACCTCGTCATCGTCGGCATTGGCACGCGAGAAAGCCGCGACTTTCACATACGGTAGCAGCCCAGCGGCATACTCCAGATTCCGATCAGAAAAATCGAAGGAGATTGCAACGCGCTCGCGAAGCTCAGGAAGCTGATGGTCTAACCGGCTTGTCTCACCAGTGTGAACCAGGTCGAAGGCGGCGAGATATTCGAGATCGGCGCTGTCAAGTTGAAACACAGACACACCTTTCTCGCAAAGACCCCATTTGCGGTTATTGCCGTCATCGTCCATATGAACGGTAGCGAAGGCATTCGCCCCCTCTTCGACACGAAGCCGCGTGAGCTCGATGCCTTCAGCCTGCAGGCTCGAGCGGATCAAATCACCATCGGAATCGGTACCGATCGCGCCAAGATAGGCTGCGTGCATTCCACTCCGTTGGGCATGGACAGCGAAATTCACCGCATTGCCCCCCGGGAACATCAGCTTCTGATTGAAATATCGGTCCACAACATTGTCACCGACGCCACAAACACGCATTTGAATGCCTCAATAAGTTGTCTTAAACATATAACGGCGGTCTGTAAGCAAATGCCCCGTGACCGCTTGGTAGTGTTCTGCCAAACGCTTGGAAAGGGTCGAAAGAAGGAGCGGAGAAATGTCACCGCGCATCGATGCTGGTACGCCGGGAAGGCTGTAGTCCTTCGAATCAATGACGCGGCAACGCTGGGTGTTTTTATTGAGAAAGGCCTCGACCCGGTCAATCACCGGGCGAGTTTCATCTTCACCCTTGAATAGAAGAACCGCCGTATCCGGCTGAACGACCTCAAACGCCCCATGCAAGAACTCGTTCGCGTTGAACCAAGACGCATGCTTCCACTGCATCTCCATGAGATAACACATGGCAAAGCCGTAGCCTGCCCCCTGGTTGGGACCAGCGGACAGGACATAGGTGAACGGTTCGGCCGCAAAGGCAACAGCGATCTCGTGAAGGCTCGCTTCCGCTTCCCCGATTGCCAGCTCAAATGCCTTCGGCACGGCCGAGAAGGCCTGCTCAAATGCCGCAAAATCGAGGTCTGAGCCCGACTCCCTCAGAAGAGCCACCACCATCATGCCGATCAGCACTTGCTTCGGCGCGAGGATGGTTCGGTCGCTGTTGTAGGTGAAAACTTCATTACATTCTGCGGCGAGTTTCGTCGTCTCGTCCTTGGTGAAGCCAATAACGCGGGCGCCGGCAGCGCGCGCCCAGCGGGCAGCTTCGATCGTCTCTTTTGTAGTGCCGTTGTGCGAGGCGACGAGCACCACGGACCCCGGCCCAAGCAGTGCCGGGCGCCGGTGATTGAACTCTTCGCTATTGAGGCAAAAACTTGGAACTTTCGCACTGAGATCGCAACGGTAAATTGCCGCCGAAAAGTCGTTTAGGGAGCCACCACAACCGATCAAGAACAGGTTACGCATCCCGTCTGCCGCTGCCTTAGCTACTCGCTCAATTCTTTCGCGCTGTGCGACCGCAGCTTCGATGACGCGACGGAATTCGGTATCGGGGGAAACTAAATTTGGGTAGGTATTTGTCATGTTTCGCTTTCTGGGTTGGTATGTGATAGCGTTCTCACATGAGAGCGATCTCTTGTGATATCGATCTCATGTGATAACGTTCTCATATCGTTATTTGGTCGTCAAGGAATTTCTATATGACCAACTTCATTTTCATGAACATGCCAAGCAAATTGTTCTGCGCAAAGCCCTACGATCGAATTGGTGTCCCGGTCTGGCCGAGCTTTCCCGCTCAGGAGGCATTGTGAATCTGTCCCATAAGCAGCTTCGATACGTGTGCGAGGTTGCCCGTCTTGGCAGCATCCAGGCGGCCACGGAAACCCTTCACATTTCGCAATCGTCGATACTCGCGGCGATCAGCATCGCGGAAGACGTCTTGGGGGCAAAGATTTTCGACCGGCGACCGTCCCGTGGAATCCAGATAACAAGAGCAGGCGAACGCTTCACCACTGCGGCCCGTACGCTATTAGCCGCGACCGGTGAATTCAATCGTCAGATCGGAGACCTTGTGAAAAGCGCTCCGCAGACATTGCGAGTGGCATGCTTCGAACCGTTCGGCTCGCTCTTCGTTGCCGAAGTACTTCGGCGATTTGTCGCAAAGTACGGGGAAGTTGAAATACTTCTGTACGAAGGCGACCAAGTCCAACTTCGAGAGTGGCTAGCAAATGGTGAGGTCGAGTTGGTCATCACCTACGACATAGGGCCAAGCTTCGGGGACGACTGCACCACCAGCATCTGCAAAATTCCGGCTCATGCGCTCCTTGCGAGCGGTGACCCGCTCGCCGAACAGAACGCTGTTTCCATTGCGGAACTGGCGACACGGCCACTGGTATTACTTGACCTGCCCCAGACGTCGACCTACATAACCAGTCTTTTTGACGTTCTGCCATCAAAACCTCGCGTCGGCTTTCGCGCGCGGTCTTACGAGACTGTAAAGTCTGCAGTATCGGCAGGATTCGGCATTGCGCTCCTCCACATGACGCCTGGCAAGTACTCGACGCCGGATAGGCCAGGATTGGTACGTCGCCCGCTCATCGACAACTTACCAGCACCAACACTCATCGTTGCTGACATGTACGGCAACCATAAGCCCGCGTTTGTAAGGTCCATAATTGAAATCGTCAACGACTTATTCCACGAGATTGGCCCAAATGGTTCTCCGATTGCGGTGCCCGAAGTTGTTCGAACGCTTTTGGATGTGGATTAGCTATTGCTCAGAACTTTTCGCCCCCGCGGCCGCTCAGGAGCTCTGCGTTCATTCCAGAATGTTGGTGCTGCTCAGCAGCATTAGTCGCCTCCGCTGCACCCTCGCGTCGTACGCTCCTTATGGGCCGAGCCTGTCAACAACGACCCGATCTACGTCGTCGTGAAAATGTCAGCGCTCGCCCCGAAGAGTAGAGAGATCAGCGGTGCTCTGCGATCCTCTCTCCAACGGTCTTTCAGCCTTGAACTCGACGTGACGGAGGGGCTCTGCAGCCAGTGCTACATGACGATGCTGTCCTAGGCCGACGTGATCGACGACACTAAGAAACTCCAGCCGTCGCCGGACTCGCACTCGTGGTGTCGGTCCCCGAAGTCTGTATGCCAGACGAAAACGCGGCGCATACGAGCGTTGCGTAGGCGAACCCGGTGAGGGACAGCTCCACGCTCAAGCAGAATGACACGTCCGCGAGCGTGCCTGGCTCGTTACGATCCGTTCGTACAACGACTCGATGCAGAAGGTCTCGAGCCAAAACCGTCTCACTCGGCACGTTTTAAGGCCGCTTCTTCGAACTCGTCAGCCACTATTTGAGGCGGTGCCGCGCAGCTCGCTTGTTCCCGGCGACGCCGTCAGCAGCCTGCCGCTCGCGTCCAGGCCAATCATCGTCAAAGCGGCAGCGGCCGCACCGGCGCCGGCACCCGAACCCCGAGCCCAATAGAAAGTGGTCCCCGCGCGAACGCAGGAACCCGTCGGTGCAACGGTCCAGGCTCCCCGCACAAGGTGCGCCGTAAGCCGGACCGGTGGCTAGTCGATCACTTACGACCCGCCCTGCGGCGACAGCGCGATTTTGTTCGACACCGACGTCACACCGGCCACACTCTTCGCGATATCGCCCGCCTTTTGGATCTGGTCGCCGTCGGGCACCGAGCCCGTCAGCGTGACAGCGCCGCCACGGGAGCGAACGAAGATGTTCGAGATGTCGATCCCGTTCGCCTTGCCTAGCGCGCGGCGAACATCGAGACCGAGCTTACGGTCGGTCTTCTTGGTGGACGTGGACCGGGCCTTTGAGGTTGACGTTGTACCGCCCGTAGCCGCAGCATCGCTCGACTGCGCATACGCGCTCGACGCCACGGCGACGCACACAACGACGCCCAGCGCCTTCAACATATCGACTGCTTTCATGTTTCCCCTTTTCTATCGCTATTGAGAATTCGCAAGTTTATCTTCTGGAGCGCACCAAGCCAGCTGCTTGGTACAACATCCTGCCGCCCTGCGGAACGCGCGGCGATCGGGCGTCCGCGGTACGTACCGCGAGGGTGGCAAAACGTTGCTACGCTCGGTCGCCGCAAGTAAGTTCGCGCGAAATTCCATATGAAATCGATCACTTCTTCGATCGAGCGAAAAGTATTCGCCCACGCAGCAAAACTTCGCCTCTAGCAAATTCACACCGCTTTCCATTCAATCAGTCGTTAGCCTACCTCTGCATCATCTGCCTCAAGAACATGCAGAAATTAGGCGAGTTCCATGCGCGCCCAACAACATCATCGGGAGTCGCGTGCGGGCCTCCTAGAAGAGGGCCTGGGATCGGTTCACAGTTTGCTGCCTTAGATAATTTCCTTGAAATGAACATACAGACAATCACTCCCGTTCAGTCGTACAAACGGTGCACCAACAAGCACGTTTCGTAACCGCTCCATATCAATCACGCCAAACCTCTTCCGGAAGCCCGCTTTTCGAAAAAGAGGCGCTTCTCACCAAGCGCGCGCCTTGACCACCTCTGGGAGCGGTGCTGATCTCATCAACTACTTAGTATTGCTTTAGCGGCCCGTGGTACCGGTCAGAACAAGTGTTGAATTCCGGCGTAAACACCCGATTGGGCATGCCCCGGCAGCGGATTGTCAGTACTAACTGCAGTGCCTGCGTCGTTCGCATTTAGTGCAAAGTTTGCGGTCTTGCTGTTACGTGTCGTCGCAAGCTGCATATTCAGCATGGTACGTTTTGACAAATTGTAAGAGCCACCAACTGTGTACATTGTCGCGTTACCCGCACCCTTGTTCGCATTCACGTGATAAACAGCCGCGATAAGCGCGGCTGCAGGCGTTGCCTGCCATGTCACGCCCCCCCATTCATGGTCGAGCGATGTGGGCGCCACACCTGCCGTGGCCGTTCCGCCTGACGTACGAATCGCTTGGTAAGCACCTTGGATCTTGAACTGTCCAAGGAACAGGTTTGCCATCGCCGTGTATTCGCGCGATGCGGTGAATGGATCGGTGAACTCGCCATTGGCGGCGCTGCGAATTTCGTCGTACATAGCACGTGCCTGAAACAACGCTGACGTGTAGGTTATGTGCGCACCCGCTTCACGCCCTTGTGCTGTCGTGCCATTGCCATTGAAGCTCGTAGCATTTGAGAACGAGTACTGTCCGGCGAAATCAAACCCCAAAAATTTCGGAGATTGATAGGAAACATTGTTGCTGGAAAAGGGCCAATTGCGCCCCCGCACTAACGTTGCAGACGACCAGTTAGATTGCCCGAAGGGGTCGAAGTCCCAGACATCATTCGCAATAAAAAATTGCCGGCCCATCATGAATGTGCCGTATGTGTCGTTAGAAACACCTACTTGTGCATAGCGATTGAAAATACCTTCACTCGATCCTTTACCACTCATGAGGCTGAAACCACTCTCCAACTGGAAGAGTACTTTGTTGCCCCCTCCCAAATCTTCCGAGCCTTTCATACCCCAAAAGCTGCCTTGCCAGTTTCCATCTACGGCTCGGAACCGACTAGTGCTACCTTGAGCGACACCTGCAGAGTTGGGGTTGGTAGGCACGCCGCTCATGTACTCCAGCGCTGCATCTAGTCGACCGTATAAAGTTACGCTGCTTTGCGCATGCGCCTCCAATACCATCCCGATCAATAAGGTCGAAACCAAAAGTTTTTTCATGGTCGTTTAAAAATTTAGGTGTATTAAATATATTCAACAGGGCCTGGTACACGGGTTACTACCTACAAACTTTTATGGACCTCTCGTTTTTTGAAGTTAGCGAAAGTCAACTAGGGCTGCAGCTGAAGCTGAAGCTGAAGTTTTAAAATATGATCTTTGCGACCACCCTACAACGCAGCCTGCTAGGAAAGTTGAACGGGTATTTGCAGGTTCGACTACGGTCTGATAGTTTTCAAACCGAAGCATGTCTACGTCGCTTGCAGACAAAACGAGGGACGACTCACCGCGCAGGCGTCACGAATAGGAGCAAGGACAGAAGAAGCAAAGAAAATTCGCCAATCCATAAGTACTCCATTATTTTTAAGATTTAAATTAGACGTTCTGGGCCGGATCCATCTGCCAACTTTCCATCTGCAAAGCGATGATAAATGCACACCGCTGCGGAACTGAGGCGACTTTGCCATCGGCCAAAATTAACGTAAAATACATAATAGTCAACGCGTTGACACATTTTTCCGCGTAAGTTGAACTTGTCGGCCACGCATAGCAGCCCGGAGAATTCGACACAGACCGCCGCCTCCTTGATGCACGAGGCTTTTGGGCTAACGGAACCGCGTCGAAGGACGACGGCTGAAGCGCCCTGCTCTGCCTGGGGCGTTAGTCTTGCAACGTACCGGTGTCTTTTTTAAGTCGTGCGGCCGCGGCCATACATGCACCGAGAACCCCTTGCACTGGCTACAATCGATTCCATGGATGTGGTCCACAACGTGCGTGGACACGAGAGCTCCTTTTGTCGATGATGTCAACTTGTCCGTTAATTACTAGCGGACACTGGCTCAAAGGACTATTTGTGTGGCTAGGCAGCGGATCGACTTTGGCAATCAAACATACGTTGGATTTCCAGGCAATAGACAGGTCGCCCCCCCGAAAATTTAGCTCCGTCCTCGTGACAATTATTTATCGATGGGAGGGAGCGCAGCGACAAAATGCGCGGTAAAAGAAAGAGGCTCTATAAAAATACTGTCCGGCGATGCCCCTAATTGGCGAATCCCTTAAAAGAGCGAATCACACACCGTTGCCCTCCTCCGATGTCAGCCACGCTTTCGCAAATGTCGACCGACATAGATGCGTGTCGAGGTGTGCGTACGGACGGTTGTCGCAAGGTCGCATGAGACACTGCGCGTAATCACCTCACCGGATTGCCTTCCAACAAGCGAAGAGCCAACATCACTGTTGACATGGAAAGTCCAGTCCGCGATCAAGCGACCCATGCAGCGAGGTGTGCTCGCAGCAACCGTCCGTCCGATGATGATCAATTCTACGACCGGATAACATTAGTATTCCTCTTCATAGCAATTACAGTTCGCCGCACTCATTTGCGGCGACAAAATCCGCCCCCGCTTTATGTCCGATCTATGGACCAACCCGCTACCGCTACCTTAGCCGGCTACTTAGGCGAACGGCACTGGGTATATAAAGCTCGAACTTTGTCCGCTACCAGACTGACATGTTTTGCGACAAGTCGTGCAAAATCTTGCGCGAGATGAGACTGTCCGGTGTGTTCCGGCGTCACCATCACAAAATCATAAGGGACCGCAGGCAAGAACGGCTTGATCACAAGATCCGCGCTGCGGAAAAATAGCGCGGTGAACGGATCGATCAATGCGATCCCCAGTCCCTGCGACACCAGCGCCGCTGCATGCGCTGACATGGTCGTTTCAATCGATGAACGCACGGCTAGACCGGCGGATACAAACACCTGATCAATCTTGGTTCTCAGCAAACTGTCGGGCCCCAGCGCTATGACTTGTTCTTGCGCCAGCAACGCCGGGGTGATGGTTTCGCGTCTAGCTAGCGCATGCCCGAGCGGCGCTATCCGACCATGGATGACCTCAAAATCGCAGAACCCGGGATCCTAGAGCGATTCAGGACGACGATCGCTGATCTCGAAGCGATGGGCGCGGTCCTCGAGCAGAAGCCACTACCTCGCTCGCTCGAAACATATGCGAGCCTCGGTGCCAACATCACGACCGTGGAGGCTTGGGACCGTTACGGCCCTCTTGTCGATATGGAGAACAGTCTCGTCAACGCGGAAATTGCGAAGCGGATGTCGCGCGGCAAAACGATGAACATCAAGGACTACCTCAGCTACGACGCGCAGCGGCGGCTGTTGCAAACGGAGATCTATCACTACTTCGCAGGTGCGGATGCCATACTGCTTCCCTCCTCGCCGATTACGGCAAAGCCCATAGAAGGAGCGCACGACGCAGCCGCGCCGTTTGGTCTTTTTACCCGTCTCGTTAATCTGATGGACCTCGCTTCCCTGAGCATACCTATGGGAGATGTCGAGGGCCTCCCCACCGCTGTTCAGATTGTTGTTCGTCGCTACGCCGACCCCCTGGCTTTTCAAATCGGACGCGCGCTCGAAGTCCAGCGCGGTGGATTGTTTGCGCCTGCTTCCGGCTACGGCCTCCTGGATGGCCCGGCAGCATAGGCAACATGACGAGCATCTGGTCCGCGCAGTTAGAAATTCCTTGAACTTCACCGAACCGTTGACGGCGATTATTGTGCCGGCTCACGTAACTCAATCTTTATGGAGATTAATGTGGCCGGAGACACCGATCGTAGAGCAATTGTGATGGCAAGCGTGTCGGACCGCGCGGAGCTTCCAGTTGCCATGGTCACAGGAACGAGCCGCGGCATTGGAGCAGCGACGGCACGCTTGCTTGCCCACCGCGGCTATCGACTGGCGTTGATGTCGCGCTCCGGCTGCCAGAATCTTGCTGCCGAGCTCGGTGCATGGAGTTTCGAAGGCTCACTGACAGAAGAGAGCGATGTGAAGAGCTTCGTCGAAGGCATAACTGCCCAATATGGTCGGCTGGACGCGGTAGTAATTAGCACCGGCCGCTACGCGTCCATACTGAACAATCTTGAGATCACTACGGCTTTGTCGATTTGCACGGCAGGCTTCGCTTTCGATCCTGAATTCAAACTTAACTTGTTTGCAATTACCCGCGAGGCCTGGCACGAAGCCCTCGACTTGCTGGTTCTTGGAACGGTAAGCACCGCTAACTTTGCAACGCCCCACCTACTGGCGTCGGGAGGCGGCGCAATCGTCGCGATATCGGTCATGGAGGCCTCCGAGCCAAGGCTCCGGTACCTGCTCGGTCCTGTGCGTTCAGCCCTTCATGGTTTCACGCGTCTTTACTCCGACCGATACGCTGCGTCGGGCACACGCATGAACTGCGTGCTTCCCGGACTGCTGGAGAACGCTGTACTCAATTCTGATATGCAATTGCCACATACAATTCCAATGGGGCGCACGGGGAAACTCGAGGAAATAGCAGAGACCATCGCTTTTCTGGTGTGTCCCGCCTCGTCCTACGTCACGGGCCAGTTGCTTCTAGCCGATGGCGGCTTGAATCGCGGGATAGTCTAGGCGGCCAGCCCCGTGCCCTACGCAGTAATGTAGTTCGATGGTGAAACGCCCACTCTGTTAAATCGACGATATAAAATCCCCTCCGATCCCCCATGAAAATCACGCAAGTTGACATCTATCTGGCCCAAAGCGGCAAACTGCATCCCATCCTTGTTGAAGTAGTAACCGACGAAGGGGTGCGCGGCATCGGCGAAGCGGGCGTCGCATACGGTCGTGGCGCGACAGCCGCCGCCGGCATGTTAAAGGACCTCGCCGCTGATCTGATTGGTCGCGATCCCGCTCGCATCGAAGCGTTTTCCACGCACGTCTATGACCACACCTTCTGGGGCAAAGGTGGTGGCACGATCGTGTTCGCCGCGTTGAGTGCAATCGAGCAGGCCTTATGGGACATCAAAGGCCGCGCCTGCGGTCTTCCGGTCTACGAGATGCTGGGTGGTGCGGTCAACGACCGCGTTCGCTGCTATGCAAATGGTTGGTACGAATCTGCTCAGACGCCCGATGAATTCGCCCGGGCCACTGAACGTCCACTTAACGACGGCTACACCGCGCTCAAGTTCTATCCGCTCGGCCAGATGGTCGGAGCTAACATGCGACATGTGAGCCAACGGGCGATCACGCGCGAACAGGCTGACCTGGCAGTGGCGCGCGTCAAGGCGGTGCGCGACGCGATCGGGCCGCACGTCGATCTGATGCTGGATCTGAGTGGCGGGCTCACCGCGGCAGAAGCCGCGCGACTTTGCAGCCGCTTCGAGCCTTACGATATTCTCTTCGTCGAAGAACCCACTGATCCATCCGACGCCGAAGCAATGGCGTGGGTCGCCGCACGCACGTCGATTCCGTTGGCTGCGGGCGAGCGCAACTACGGCCGTCATCAGATGCGTGCGCTAATCGAAGCGCGAGCAGTCGACATCGTCCAGCCCGATCCGTGCAACACCGGCGGAATAATGGAGACGAAAAAGATTGCTGCAATGGCCGAAGCATTCGGGATGCGTGTTGCTCCACACGTTTGTGGAAGTGCGCTTGCAACCCAGGTCGCGCTTCATATAGGGGTTAATCTGCCGAATGTCTCCATGCTTGAGCTTTACCCTTATTTCCGACTTCACGACGGCGCCATTGACACGATCGTCGATGCACCGGAGCTAAAGGTAAAAGATGGCTACCTGGCGCTGCCCGAGGGCGCAGGTCTTGGCGCCGAACTAAACCGAGCCGTGCTCGCCCCGTTCCTGTGCGACAGCGTCAGCGGATCCGCGCAATGACCGCGCGAGCCTTCCCTAACCGCATGCGAGATGAGCACAAGAACGACTCGCTGCACGCACTGCGTCGGGCGACGCATGCCGCGGGTGACTCGATGCCACGGCCTAAGCTGTGGGAACCATTACTGTCCCGCGGAAATAGTTACGAAGGTGAGCCGCGATCTTCCATTCGAATGATGTGCAACCGCATGGAGAAGTTGGTGACCCAAGCGCGGGCGGGCTAACTAGTGTAGTGCTTCTGAATTAACGGAACCATCGGGTCTTGCCATTGCCATGCTCTTTATACCGACGATGAAGCGAGTCATAAAGACGGCGAGACCGATCGAATTGAGCAGCAAACAACGCATCGAGCTTGAGCGGATGGTGAGATCGCAAACCCTCGAGGTACGAGCAGCGGAAGTTTTCAAGCTAGTTGTCGCCTCGACGCATGAGATTTAAGCTGCTTTTAGCTCCTGGTTACGGGGTTGCGAAACGGCGCTGATTTTGTCGTCGCGATCCGGATTGAGATGGACCACATGAATGCGTTGCCAGTTGCGCGTTTGGCTTTTCCATCGCAGCGGATTATTTTGTCGAGCGCTCTCGTAGAGGGTTGCACGACGATTCAAGATGTCTTGGTCGAGATTTCGGTGACGCTGGGCTGGCGTGACGAAGCGAATCGCGCTGTGGCGATGCTCATGGTTGTACCAGCGCACCAGTTCGGTGACCCAATCGCGCGCGGCGCATAATGTGTCGAACGGTTTGAGCGGATAGGCCGGACGGTATTTCAGCGTTTTGAACAGCGATTCTGAATAAGGATTGTCGTTGCTGACTCCCGGGCGACTCAATGACGGCATGACGCCCAGGGACTGCAAGGTAGCCAGCATCGTGGCGCCCTTCATCGGGCCACCATTGTCGGAATGCAGAATGACTTGATCTGGCTGTATCGCCTCACGCGCGCAGAGATCCTTGAGGACCTCGCTTGCCTGGGCACCGCTCTCCTCGGCATAGACCTGCCAGCCGACGATCATGCGGCTGAACACGTCCATAAATAGATAGAGATAAAAGTACTGCCCGCGAATCGCTGAAGGCAGGTAAGTGATATCCCAGCTGTAAAGCTGGTTCGGCGCATCGGCCATGACAGCGCGTGGCTTGCGGCACGAGCGGGGCGCCCGCTCGCTGCGCCGGTGAGCGAGTTGGTTCTCGTCTCGCAGGACGCGGTAGAAGGTTGATTCCGAGGCAATGTAGCGTTGCTGATCGGCCAGCCGGGGAACGATTTGACTGGGCGGCAGATGCCCGAATTCGGCAGAGTTCGCCACGGCCAGCAGTTCCGCGCGTTCATCAGCAGAAAGCTTATGGGACGGTTCATAGTGTCGCGTCGAGCGCCCATCGAGCGAGTCAGGTTCACCGCACAGCCAACGTTGCACAGTACGCTCGCTCAATCCCAGTATGCTACACGCAGGTGCTTGCCGAGCCCCGGCCGAGGTGGCCTCGCCGATCAAACGGATCACTGTTTTGCGATCTTCAAGGGCGGTCATGACGCCTCGTCCTCGAACAACGCACGATACTTTTTTTGCAGCACCAACAGCGCTGCCGCTTCAGCCAAGGCCTTCTCCTTACGGTTCAATTCGCGCTGAAGTTGCATATTGGCCTGCTTCAGTTCACGGATCTCCTGAGCGCTCTCTTGGCGATGGCCAGCCCTGCCGGCGACGCAAAAATCCGCACCCCACTGCGCAAGATGATGGGCAAACAAACCCCGCTCGCGACACCACGCGTTCAGGGCTTCATCGACCAACCCATGGCTCTCATGCAAAGCCACCAGTCGCTCTTCCGGCGACCAGTCTTCTGGACGTTTTGCGTGTCCGGAGTCCAAGCTCCGACCTGCCGTGGCGCTACCTCTCATCCACTTCCTTAAGGTCAGTGCATTCATGTTCAATTCGTCGGCCACGGATCCGACTGTACGGCTTCCGCGGTTTAGGACCTTCGCAAGCGCCTGCTCTTTAAACTCGGCTGAATACGTTTGTTTCGTCTTCAATCTACCACCTCTGATCTCTTCACTAAGAAAATTCAGAGGCGACAACTATTGTGACGCAGGGGGAGCAGTGCGACGAGCACAGATCGTGCTGTTGGCGGCGGATGGTATGGGCAATCGGGAGATTGCCGCCGCGCTGGGGATCGGGCGAGTCCAAGTGGGGCGCTGGCGTGAACGCTTTGTTCAGGGCGGCGTCGTGGCGATAGAAGATGACCTGCCGCGCAGTGGGCGCAAGCCACGCGTCGATAGAGCTGAGATCGTGCGCCTGACGACGCAGACCACGCCCGAAGCTGCGACACACTGGAGCACGCGCACGCTCGCCAGGAAGGCCGGCGTCAGCGACACCACGGTGCTGCGAATCTGGCGGGCCAACGGCCTCAAACCTCACTTGGTCGAGAGCTTCAAGGTCTCGCGGGATCCGTTGTTCGCCGAGAAGCTCGAGGACATCGTTGGCCTGTACATGTCCCCGCCCGAGCATGCGTTGGTCCTGTGCTGCGACGAGAAGAGCCAGATGCAGGCGCTCGACCGTACTCAGCCCGGACTGCCCTTGAAGAGAGGCCGTGCGGCCACCCAGACTCATGACTACAAGCGTCACGGCACCACGACCCTGTTCGCGGCGCTCAACACCCTCGATGGTTCTGTGATCGCCCGCTGTGATCAGCACCACCGTCACAGCGAATGGCTCGACTTCTTGCGCCAAATTGAGCGTGAGACTCCCAAGGGCAAAGAGCTGCATTTGATCTGCGACAACTATGCCACCCACAAGCACCCGAAGGTCAAGGAGTGGCTCGTGAAACATCCTCGGTTCACCGTGCATTTCACGCCTACCTCCGCATCGTGGCTGAACATGGCGGAGCGTTTCTTTCGCGATATCACTACCGAACGTTTGCGCCGTGGCGTGTTCCGTTGCGTTCCCGATCTCATCCTCGCTATCAAGGAGTACATCGCCGTGCATAACCAGGAACCCAAACCATTCGTGTGGACTGCCAAGGCCAATGACATCTTGCAGAAAGTCATTCGCGCCAACCGTCGCCTTGTTTCCAAGAAAAACGAAGCACTACACTAGTCGGCACTTTCTTTCACAGAGAGTCGCTCAACTTCCCGACATTTAGCTTAAACAGTGATCAGCTATTGTCGACGCGCTCAGCCGTGGGACCTTCCCGACTTCGAGAAGCTCACTCCGGCGGGTTACTCGATCCGGAGCAAGCGGCGGCATGCGGGCATAGCCAGCATTAGCGTGTCGACAAAGCCTTCGCAGCGGCCGCTTTCTTTTCCGCATTTTGGATGTTCTGCGCATAGTCGGGCTGGTTGGCAGAGGGGTTGTAACCGTTCTTTTTTAGCGTGCCTATTTCTGCATCCTTGCGTGCGCGGTTAGCTTTTCGAGCTTCCTTGCGTTGAAATTTTTTGATTTGCTTGGGTGTTGATGCAGCCGTTTCAGCATTTTGCGCCATTGCGACCGGTGGAATCATCCCAACAGCAGTTATCAATAAAGCAGCGGCCACGGCGACGAAACGAGAATGGAACATAACAAAGCTCTCCAGAAGAACGTTAATTATCTATTGTGCGGCTGCCTGGTTCGAGGCTGCCGCGTCTAGATTCGCAACACCATCACGTTTGAGGGGTGAACTCATGTGTATGTGCGTACGGGTCCGACTTGCCTTTGACATGACCAACAATTTGGGACATGCATCGGCATCCGTCCGGCTTGAATATCAGAAACGGTGCACAACGCCCACACCGACGGCAATTTGACTGCGCGACGACGACGGAGTGCTACTGAAGCCATCTCCAAGTGATGACGTCGCGATGATTACCTTGTTGTTGCCCGACAAGGTGTCGCCGCTCGCACGCTGATACGACTGCACTGCATAGAGTCCGGTGCGCTTCGACAAACTGTAGTACTGCGAGAGCGTGAATTGGTGATATTGAGCTGCATTCGAGATGCCATTCGCTAGCGTTGCGCGGGTGTAGCTGTAGCCGCCTGCAAAGTCCCACGATCTCGATGGTCGGAAGTGCAGCACCGCACCCGCCGAGTTAAAGATGGCCGTGCTACGGAACACCGAACCCGTCCCTGGGATGTACTGTACGTTCGAATAGGAAGCCGACACGTCCCAAGCATCCGAGAAGGTGTAGCCTCCAGTTACCGCGAGACGCTGTTGTGCCTGAGCGGTCTGATAGCCATTATTGATCGCCGAGACGGCAGGCTCCGCGCCGCCGTTCGAGGTTGTCGAGGATGCGCCCCACGCTCCGCCGCCCGGCGTCGAGTTGTTGACGCGCTCGAAAGCGGCGCCAATTCCAAACGGCCCATTCGCATATTGAAGGCCTGCGGTCCAGGTCGAACCGGCATTCACGCTGCCTGCTACGCCCCCTAACGCGTAAGACGCACCGAAGGTGAAGCCGCCTATCGTTGGCGATTGATAGACAAGCGAATTGTTGGCACGATAAATGTTGTCGAGAGAATCGATGTCGCCCGGATGCGCGCCGAAATAGCCAGTCAACCAAGTGGTCGGACTCCAAGGCGCAAGGATTGTGTAATAGGCTGTGTACTGGCGACCGGCCGTCAGCGTACCGAAGCGTGAATCGGTCAGGCCCACCCACGACTGGCGCGTGAACAATCCGCCTGTGAACTGCGAGGTTCCGTTCGCGCTGTTAAATCCGGCCTCGAGGGAGAAGATTGCTTTCGTGCCGCCGCCGAGGTCCTCACTGCCCTTCAGGCCGAATCGGCTACCCGCCCATACGCCCGAGGTCATCTTCACAAGAGAACGGCCGCCCGAGGTTGAACCGAGTGAGGTGGCGCTGTTTTGCCACGACAGACCGTTGTCGACGATCCCGTATAGGGTAACACTGCTCTGCGCCTGAGCGGCCACGCACGCACCACCGAGCACGCAAGACGCGATAATTTTCTTTTTCATGGTTCGTTATCTCATTCAATTGACGGAAAGAAGTGCCGCGTCGACACCGCGGTCCATGTCAGGCGAGCACGATCAGTCAACGCACCTGGCAGAAGGCAACGATCGACTGGAAAAACGCTGGCCGCTTATATAGCCGAAGCAAACACCCACAGAGTCAAACAGCGTGACGCTGATTTTTCGTACACGGCTGGCTAACTCCTTTGAAGCTCAAAAATTCTAACGCTGCATTATTTGCTATTAGTTGTCCTATGTACCTAACGTTTTACGAAACCCGTTTTACAACAGTTCTTTCAGCGCGCGAGTAAAATAACGCTGTGAATCCGCATCTGCGTGAAAATACAACCTTTATTATTTTGCAGACCGTGCTTAGTACGTTATGTGTACGTCCAATGGCGACGGGTATCCATTGCCAGATTGATGCACTGTCTTAAAGATATTGCTTGTTCCGCCGTCGGTTTGCACAAAACTCGCACGCCGAGTAATCGATCAATTCATTTGTCTGTTCGACTAGCTCAATGTCTTAACGAAACCTAAGTCGTTACGTCAGAACCGTGACGCAGACTTGGCCGCCCTAAAGCTTCTTAGCCGTTTTCGGGCGAAGCCAAGGATAAAGTTCCTCGCTATTGCAGCTTTGATACGAGGCATTCCAGCACCCATTCGATAAGCTGTTCCTTATTCTTTGCGGCCCGAGCTCCGGTCAACTGTGCGTCCTCGTACAATGTAAAAACCGGCTTTGACCACTTCAGTCCAAGCGCCATCTCTGAAATTGTTCCCATGCCACCACCGATCGCTACCAAACAGATTCCGCTGCGGGCAATTAGTGCATTTCGCATCTCTCCAATGCCTGTTGGGATTGCAACCGTCAGGTACCGGTTCGCCCCCGATAGATCTTCCTCCGGCAGGATTCCCACAGCGATCCCTCCTGACTCTGACGCACCGCGTGCAGCCGCCTCCATGACCCCCCCTCGGCCTCCGCACACGATCGTCACTCCTGCCGAGGCGAGAACGCTAGCGACCTCGTATGCCGCTTCGCACTCCCGAGTACCGCCGTCACCCGGACCAATAATCCCGACCGGCAGCGGACATCTACCTGCTCCATTCTGAATACCGGTCAGCAATTCCAAAGCTTTAATGCCCGCGTTCGAGAGATGCTTGCTCGCGCCGACTTGTGATGACATCGCCTACCCCTAAGACAAGAATACAAATACCCAGCAGCACGAGAGACATCGCTGCCGCTTCTGGAAAGTCACTACCCGAGTCTGACACTTTGGCGAGTAGTAATAGAGGCACAATGTTGAGTTGGGTACCGACCAAGGCCAACGCGGTCCCATAGGTGCCCATTGCTAACGCGGCGACTAAGCAAGCGCTAGAAAGAACCGATGGGACTACCTCGGGGACGACCGTGTCCCAAAATGCTCTAGCGCGAGATGCACCTAAGGTTCGAGCAGCCAGCAACGGCCGATCATCCAGGTTCGCGAATACCGGGTACAGCGAAAGCGCCACCCGGGGAATGAGATAGTACGCGTAGGCAAATCCCAGTCCGCCCACTGAGTAGATCCAACTGCCTACACGCGCCGGATCGGCCCCAAGCCCTGCAAGCAGTTGCGTCACGAGACCCGAACGGCCGAACGCAAGAATAAACCCGTACGCTATTACAAGACCGGAGAAGGCCAAAGGCAGTCCCAATAGCGTCATCATCCATTGCCTCCTGCCTTCAGGCTGCCGCGCGAGTTCAATCGCGATAGCGGTACCGACTAACGCTGACAACGCGCCTGCGATGAGTCCTAGCAAGACCGTATTGCGCACTGCTCCTAGAAAAAGCGGATCTCTGAAAATCCGGCCGAATGCAGAACCGCCATCGCTGAATGCCTCAGGCGCTAGCGCAACAAGCGGCAGCCCGAAGAAGATAAGCATGAATATCCAGGCTGGTAAGCCCCCGAAGCGGTTCATGGCTACTTCCCCAGCACGGCTTGAGCCCAGAGGCTGCTAACCTCCGCGTTTCGCTCCGCCGCCTTTACGACGTCGAGCGGCAGCAGTTGAGGCGCCGGCGGCATCTTTGATTGGACAGTCGGTGGCAAGCGAAGGCCCGGGACTGCCGGGCGGACAAAGCCCTCGGCGAAGAGGCTTTGGCCGGCTTCACTCATGGTGAAGTTCAACCAAAGCTTGGCCGCGTTGGGATTAGGCCCATTCTTAACCAAGCTGATCGCGTACGGCGCGGCAATGCTGGCTTCCTTCGGGATAACGACTTCAGCTGCGTCACCCATCCCGTCGACATATTTGGCCTTGAGTCCATCATTCTCATAGCCGATCCAGATGGGTACTTCGCCTTTGAGGAATTTGGCATAAGGCGTAGTCCCTTCTACGCGCATGACGTTGCCGGCGGATTGGAGGCGCCCGAGATAGTCGGTACCTGGCTTAATGTTTTCTATTGATCCGCCATTTGCGTATGCTGCTGCAAAGACGACGACCTGACCGACCCCAGTGGAACGGGGATCGAGATAGACAATGCTGTTGCGGTATTCAGGCTTGAGAAGGTCGGCCCAGGTTGTGGGAACGTTTTTAACAAGCTTTTTGTTGACTAGAAATGCGACGTTTAGCGTGTGGATAGTGAACCACTTCCCGCTCGCTTCGCGGAACACCGGGGGGAGCTTCTCAAAATTGATGGGCTGGAAAGGAGCAACTACGTCCTTTTTGACGGCGTCCACGCCCGACGCGGCAAAATAGTACGCCGTATCGGCTTGCGGTCTGCGACGGCTCTTTTCGAGGGCAAAGACCGTCGCAGCAGATCCCAGGTCGTTGTACGTGATGTCGACTTCGGGGTAGCGCTTCTTGAAGTCTCGAAAAAGCCCCTTCCAATTGACCCATTCGGGGCCTGTATCGAAAGAGATTACGACGCCTTCTTTTTTCGCGGCCTCGTAGATTGATTTTTCGCCGGGATAGAGTTCGACCCCCTCAAATGAGAACGCGGGCATGGCGACTGCCAGTGGTGCGGCTCCGAGCGCGGCAAGAAGTTGGCGACGTTTCATGGTTGTCTACTTGGAAAATGAGAGTGCGTTTAGTGATCAAGCAACCTGATGTGCTCGGGAGGGAAAGAAATCGATTCCGCAGCGACCGTACGCGCTTCTGCAAGCACAGCTTTTGAAGCGCCCTCGATCATGAAGTCGTACCGCACGACTGAGCCTAAATAGCGCTGTGTCCCTACCTTTCCAAAAAACATGTTTGGTGTGCCGATTGGCGGATCACCAACGACGTGCTCAGGACGGATCATCATAAAAATTGATTTTCCGGACGCCCTGCCCTCCGTTGGCGTGTTGACCGCTGCGAAGCCCAGATCGACCGTTTGCTCGTCTACGACGGTGCCTGGAAATATGGTTGACAGGCCCACAAATTCCGCCACCGCGCTGGTCGCCGGACGTTGATAAATCTCGTGGGGGGTGGCCAGTTGCAACAGCCGACCGTCCTTCATCACTGCAACGCGATCGGCCATCGTTAACGCCTCTTCCTGATCATGGGTCACCATGAGCGTCGTCGCATTGAAGCGCTTCTGCAGCATTCGAATTTGATCACGAAGGAAACCTCGAATGCCGGCATCGAGAGCCGCCAGCGGCTCGTCGAGCAAGAGCGCTTTAGGGTTGATTGCGAGCGCTCGGGCCACAGCCACACGTTGCTGTTGACCACCGGACAGCTTGGATACCGATTTCGTTGAAAAGTCGCTCAAGCCGACGAGCTCCAGCAGTTCTTGCGCTCTTTCAATCCGCTTGTTTTTAGAAACCTTCCTTAGCTTCAGCCCGTAAGCTACGTTCTCCGCGACGGTTAAATGCGGAAAGAGCGAGTAGTTTTGAAACACCATGCCTATGTTACGCATGTGAACCGGTTTTTTTGATAGGTCGTCACCGTCGAGCAGAATTGAGCCGTCGTTTCCACTTTCCAGACCAGAGACGAGTTTAAGGAGGGTCGACTTACCCGATCCGCTTGGACCAATTACTGCGACTAATTCGCCCGTTTGAATGTCGATGTTGACATCCGACAGACCCTGATTCGTTCCGGGGTAACGGTAGCTGACGTTTTTCAGTACAAGACTCATGCTCTTCTCATGACGGTGGACGACACCAGGGCAGATGCGCTGGCCAGCAGAAGCAAAATTACGGTTGCTGCGCAGGCAAATCCAGTTGCGCCATAGAACGCTTGGAGCAGGACAACGGGATAGGTGCGGTTCTGGAAACTGGTAAGCAGATTTGAAATTCCGAATTCGCCGACGGAGATCGCCGCCACCATGACCAATCCACTCATCAGGCTCTGTCGAAGGTTTGGCACGACGATGCCAAAAAAGGATTGGGTTGGGCGCGCACCCAAGGTAGCGGCTGCACGCTCATATCGCCCCAGATCAAGATGCCGCAGGTCAGCAAGAAGCGTGTTGGTCAGGTAAGGCAGTGTGTGTACTGCATGCGCTGCAATGAGCAACCAAAGTGTGCCAAGCCATGGCATGGCGTCGGTGTTAAAAACTATGATGTAACCGAATCCCAATGTGATCGTGGGTACAGCGACCGGCATTGCACTGACGACTTTCGCGGCCAGGCTTCCACGGCGGCCTGCGCCGTTATACAAGCTGTATGCGAGAGGAACCGCCAAGATGGCATTGATGACGCAAGTCGATAAGGCAACAATCAAGCTTGTGGTGAATGCCTTTCGAAAAGATGAGTCTTGCCAAAGGTCTGCGTACCAGTGACCGGTGAGCCCGGTTGGAAGGATAGTATTAGTCCAAGAGGATCCCCCGCTACCTAGAACAAGCAGCAAGATCGGGAGGACCAGATAAATACCGTATGCGACGGTAATGCCACGAATCACGGTGTTGTCTCCATCGGGCGTAGCCCTTTATTTGGCAGCTCTGCGGCTACCGGATCACGTTTTTCTTAATTTACCGTCGACAGTCCCACCCGACTAGTGAATATTGGGATGCAACACTTGAGCAAACGGAAACAATAACGGCATACTAATGTCATGAAACGAACCTGCCCCACTATCCAAGAGCTCCTCGCGTTCGACGCAGTGGCCCGCTACGAAAGCCTCACACGAGCAGCAATTTCTCTTTGTGTGTCGGCCAGCGCGGTGAGCAAGCAAATTTCTGCGTTGGAGAGTTACTTGGGTCGCCCGCTGATGCAAAAGCACGGTCGGGGGATTCAACTGACAACGGCGGGACGTGAATATTTGGCAAGGGTTTCCCCCAGTCTTCGTGCGTTGGAGACTGCGACCTTCGAATTTCGTGCAGGTCGTAACGGAGCCGGCGTCATATCCTTAGCGAGTGTTCCCACCTTCCTTACTAAATGGCTCATCCCAAGGCTCAATGAATTCACGCGGCTTCACGCTAACGTCACATTCAGCTTCAGCCAGCATCTCGGCGAATCGGATTCTCTCCCATTAGATATGGATGCAGCGATTCGGTACGGATCTGGCGATTGGCCAAGGGTTCAGTCTGACTACATTGCTGGAAAAGAATTTGTTTGCGTATACTCGCCCTCGATTCCTGTGAAGGGCCGATTGCTGCGGAGTGCGAACGATGTGGCCGGAGAAACGTTGTTGCACCACGAGCAAGCGCCGCTTGCATGGCGCCAGTGGGCACACGTTCATTCGATCGACGAAACGCTGACCTTAGCTGGCCCTCGATTTGCCCAGTACTCAGCCATAATCCAAGCGGCGGTCAGTGGACTAGGCATGGCTTTAGTCCCCAAAATTCTGGTCGAGGAAGAGCTGACTAATCGCATTCTCTTGACGCTCGGACAACTGCTGGAACTTGATCACGGCCATTACCTCTGCTTCGAAAGCGCACGTCTGGACCGCCCTGCCTTCGCAGTATTCCGCGCATGGATTCTTGCGCAGGGGCAGATGCCGAGCAGCGGTCCGTTGTGACATTTCCTCGATAGCTTACAAGCGGGCGTTCGAGATTTCGTCCCGCGCTTGATTCGTGCAAGCGCGGCTTGCATGGAACTTGAACGTTGATTCTGATTGCGGATGGCGCGCCTTCAGGCGGACCACGGCCAAGGAAACTACGGGATACCGCCCCAAACCGAGTTTGACCTCCCGGCCATCTTGCTTATGATCCTATGTGGCAGGAGATCTGCCGACGGACTGATCGATAAAATCATTCACTCGAACCCTGCTACGAGGAGAGCATCATGCGCACGGATCGGACGTTTACGACGGGTGGTGAGGAACCGGTGCTGGCGGTGTCACTCGAGCTTGCTGCCGCGAAATGGAAGGTCGCGCTGCACGACGGCCGGCGCGAGCAGCCGGCCGTCCACACGGTCGCGCAGCCCCAGGCCGCGCCCGGCTGCAGGCGGTGCTGGACCTGATCGAGGCGCACCGGGACAGGTGGTCGCTGCCGGCGGGCGTGCGGACCGTCGTCAGCTACGAGGCCGGCCAGGACGCGTTCTGGATCTGTCGCGCGCTGCAGGCGCGCGGCATCGAGTGCTACGTCGTCGATCCGGCGAGCATTCCGGTCGAACGCCACCGGCGGCGCGCGAAGACCGACCGGCTCGATGTCATCAAACTGGTCACCAACCTGCGCGCGTGGCTGCGCGGCGAGCGCGACCGTGCTATCTCGGCGCCGCTTCTTACGCTACATCCGGAATGGGTGAAGACATTCAGGTTCGTGCTATCAAACGGGAGTGAGCACCGTTCAATCAGAGATGAAATCGCTCACTACTCGTTCGTGTCTGCCGGGTCTATAAATTTGAGTGGTTCCGGGTTCATGCTTGCGGGCGGCGGGGAAGGCCTGGAGCCATTCTCAGGAAGGTCACTTTCCGATGCACTTAAGACAAGGGTCGATCAACTGACCAAGTGTCTTTCAGATGCCATTTACACATTCACTGACTCCCTCCGGGCCTACCCCACTCCCGGATAGGAAGTCGTTCTCAGATCGAGCACAAACTCACGCAGAGCCGACGCGCCAGCGTTGCTGTGAAACCGCCGCCCCGGTACGCTGCAGGTCGGCGCCGTTGAACAGCGAAGGATTTTGATCGGTGTTCCTCTGTGACGCTCAATTCACCGAAAGCATCGATGCCTTGACCGGCCGCTGCGACGGTACGGACGCTTTAATTCTTCACCAACCTTTTAGCTGTGCAATCGGCATTTCACAGGAACGGATGATCGGCCGCGTTGGGGTCACCCAGATAGTAAGCCTTTTTGGTGGTGTATCAATAGCACTACTACCGTGCGCTTCTGAAGCTAACTTGCTTTCGGGAATTGTGTTCGAACAATCCTTGCGCCACGCTCCAATGTATCTAGATGGTCGGCCCAAGCCTGCATCATCGTTCTCCGCACTGGAAGGTATTCGGCAAAGTTATAAGCACTCCGCACTTCGTCACGCTCACCGTGGGAAAGCTGGCGCTCAATAGCATCGGAGGGCCACCCCAGCTCATTCAACAAAGTTGAGGCGGTACTTCGGAATCCGTGGCCGGTCATCTCCTCACGTGTGTATCCAAGTCGACGGAGAGCCGCGTTCACAGTGTTTTCGCTCATCGGTCGCGAGCTCGTTCGGATGCTGGGGAATAGGTAACGCCCGTGTCCTGTCGCCACATGCAGGTCATTCAGAACAGCAAGCGCCTGCGTGGAAAGCGGAACGATATGTTGTTCCTTCATCTTCATCCGAGATGCTGGAATCCTCCATTCAGCTTGTTCACGGTCAAATTCTAACCATTCGGCCTTCCTCAATTCGCCCGGTCGAACAAACGTCAAAATGCCGAGTAGTAAGGCACATTTCGTCTCAAATGCTCCTAGGTAATCCCGCATTGCACGCATCAGCTCTCCGACCGCTTTGGGATCTTGGATCGATGCGTAGTGCTGCTTCTGGACAGGCTTGAGCGCGTCGCGCAGATCGGTCGTCGGGTCTCTTGGCGCTCGACCAGTGACTACCGCGTACCTGAAAACCTGCCCACATTTCTGCAGCACTCGCCGGGTGAGATCATTGGCTCCCCGCTGTTCGATCCGCCGTAGAACTGTCAGTAGCTCAAGCGGCGTAATCTCGGCTATGGGCCTACCGCCAAGCAGCGGAAAAATGTCGCTCTCAAGCCGACGAAGAACGAGGTTAGCGTATTCGCTTTCCCATTTCGCTTTTGTTAGCTCAAACCACTCGCGCGCTATGACTTCGAAGCTGTTGCACGCTCGTGCCGTCGCTGCAGCCTTAGATGCTTTCCTAGCCTCTCCAGGATCGTGACCCGCCGCGAGCTGTCTGCGCGCGTCATCGCGGCTTTCACGAGCATCCTTGAGTGAGACGTCAGGATAAGCGCCGAATGCCATCAGTTTCTCTTTGCCCGCAAAGCGGTACTTCAGTCGCCAAAGACGCGAGCCGTTTGGATTCAGCAATAGAAAGAGGCCACCACCGTCGGATAGTTTCACGGGCTTAGGGCCGGCCTTCGCATTGCGAATTGAAGCGTCAGAAAGAGCCATTGGGGGTATCGCATAGCGTTGATTGCGGGATACCCCCAAAACTACCCCCAGAATCCTGGGATGTCAACGGGACGACATGGAGCATCTGGGAAGTCGGACATCCCTGTGAAGCCCGTCCTGCAAGGGTTTGAGAGCCTGAGTAGAACGTCTGGGATCTCGCTGGAACAGCGGATGGTGGGCCGGGTGGGATTCGAACCCACTATCGGTCGATTATGAGTCGACAGCTTATACCAATTAAGCTTCCGGCCCTTTGTGCAGCGGAACGCAGATCAACACTGCCGTGATCACGAACTTCGTTCGTAACACACTCGCGAAGGTCTGCGAGTTTGCCTTGAAACGAGCCATAAAACAAGCGGGGCGGCCCAACCTGGACCGCCCCGCTCGGGTGCTTCATTCACGCCTCGACCATCAATTCCCTTCCAGGAACGACTTCAGCTTGTCCGAACGGCTTGGATGACGAAGCTTGCGCAGCGCCTTCGCCTCGATCTGGCGAATCCGTTCGCGGGTGACATCGAACTGCTTGCCGACTTCTTCAAGCGTATGGTCCGTACTCATCTCGATACCAAAACGCATGCGCAGCACCTTCGCTTCGCGCGGCGTCAACGAATCGAGCACGTCCTTCACGACGTCGCGCATGCTGGCGTGCAGCGCAGCATCCGCCGGGGCGACCGTATTCGTGTCTTCGATAAAGTCACCCAGATGCGAGTCGTCGTCGTCCCCGATCGGCGTTTCCATGGAGATCGGCTCCTTCGCGATCTTCATGATCTTGCGGATCTTGTCTTCCGGCATTTCCATCTTCTCGGCGAGCGTTGCCGGATCCGGCTCAAGACCGGTTTCCTGCAGGATCTGCCGCGAAATACGGTTCATCTTGTTGATCGTTTCGATCATGTGAACCGGAATCCGGATGGTGCGCGCCTGGTCGGCAATCGACCGCGTGATGGCCTGGCGAATCCACCATGTGGCGTAAGTCGAGAATTTATAACCACGACGGTATTCGAACTTGTCCACCGCCTTCATCAGGCCGATGTTGCCTTCCTGGATCAGGTCAAGAAACTGCAGCCCGCGGTTCGTGTATTTCTTGGCAATCGAGATTACGAGACGCAAGTTCGCTTCCGTCATTTCGCGCTTGGCCTGACGCGCCTTCAGTTCGCCGGCCGCCATCTGACGGTTGGTTTCCTTCAGGTCCTTCAACGGCAACACGACCCGCGCCTGCAAGTCGAGCAGACGTTGCTGCTGTTCGCGAATCGCGGGAACGTTACGCGCCAGGATGACGCTGTAGCCGTGATTCTCAGCAACGACTTTCTCCGACCATTCGAGATCCGTCTCGCTACCCGGAAAACGCGCGATGAACTCGGCCCGCGGCATGCCGCATTTATCGACAACGGTATGCAGGATCTGACGTTCCACCTGACGTACTTCGTCCACTTGCGCGCGCAGCGTGTCGCACAGGCGCTCAACGGTACGTGCGGTAAAGCGGATGGTCATCAGCTCGCTCTGAATGGCTTCCTGCGCCTTCAGATAAGCCTTCGACTTGTAGCCTTCCTTCTCGTAAGCGCGGCGCATCTTGTCGAACCACTCGCTGATGAGCGAGAATTTTTCGAGCGATGCACGCTTGAGCGCTTCCAGTTGCGCGGCGTTGGCGTTGGCCTGAGCGGTGGTTTCGTCGACTTCTTCCTCGTCTTCGCTGCTTTCGTCGGCTTCCTCTTCGTCCTCGCTTTCAATGGCTTCCGCTTCCTGCTCGGAAAAACCATCGGCGTCGGCGGCGTTCGGGTCGATCAGACCGTCCACCAGTTCGTCAACGCGCGTTTCTTCGTTCTGCACGCGCTCGGCCATCGCGAGGATGTCCGCGATGGTCGTCGGGCACGCCGAAATGGCCATCACCATGTGCTTGAGGCCATCTTCAATGCGCTTCGCGATCTCGATTTCGCCTTCGCGCGTGAGCAGCTCGACTGTGCCCATTTCGCGCATGTACATGCGCACCGGATCGGTCGTACGGCCAAATTCGGAATCGACAGTGGACAGTGCGACTTCAGCCTCTTCCTCGACCTCGTCATCCGACGATGCGGCCGGCGCGTTGTCGTTGAGCAGCAGCGTTTCAGCGTCCGGCGCCTGTTCGTAGACCGCTACGCCCATGTCGTTGAACGTGCTGATGATCCCTTCGATTGCTTCCGTTTCCGTGAAGTTGTCGGGCAGGTGATCGTTGATTTCCGCGTAGGTCAGGAAGCCGCGTTCCTTGCCGAGCTTGATCAGCGCGCGCAGTTTCGCACGGCGCTCCTCGAGCTCTTCAACCGTACCGGGCGCGCTGGAGGCGAACGCGTCCTTCAACAGCGCTTTTTCCTTGGCACGCCGGTCGCGCGCCTTGACCTTCTCGACCTTGACCGGAGGCGCGGCTACGGCATCCGCTGCGGGCACCGCAGGATCGGCCTGGACGTTTTGCGCGTTTTGCGTTGCGTCGTCATCGACGGGTACTTCGTTCAGCTTTTTCGTCATGGAGTTCGCCGTACCGGCATTAGTCTCGACTCGCGGCTGCTGGACGACAGCCGATGGAACCGTGGATACTGAATGTGTGCGCGCTGCCTCGTCCTGCGTCGACACGACTTTCCGGGCATTACGCCGTCCGGGGTCCTGCGCCGGACCTCGCTTCACGACGCGCATGCGAGCCTGCTTCGACTCCTGCTTCGTGACGCGTTTCCGGCCCGCATTAGCAGCCGCTTCCGTTGCACTCGCTTGCTTGCCGGCCGAACTTCCGGCCTTCTCCGCTTCGCCCGCCGCATCCGACTGGCCGGAAATGCTGCCGGCCCGACTTGTCGACTGACCCAGCGTTTTTTTGCCTGGCGGCCTGACGGCTTTCGCCGCTCTGGCCGGCCCTGCACTCACTGCCGATGCAACCGAGCCTTGCTTCCTGGTGCTCAATTCAGTGCCCGGTTGACTGCCTGACTGACTACTTGAAGCAGACAAACCGGAAGGTGACTTGACGGCTGACGCGCGATGTCTGGACGCTCCGGAGGAAGAAACTGACCGGCTTTGGGCCACTGCCCGTTTCGACTCGTTAGAGCCGCGTGCCGTTGTTTTCTTCCCGCTAGCAGTCTTAACCATGCGTGCCTCACCTCTTTTTCGCAAATGAGCACAAAAGTCAAAAAAACAACTTGCTGAAAACCTTTAATTGTAGCATGCGCTATTTACACCTCCCGACTTACCCCGCGTGCAGCCTTGATTTGAGCAGCTTTAACCGATAACTCCGAGAATTCGGCAATTTCTTCTACGGTCAGGCTGGCCTGCTGCGCCAGTTGATCCAGCCGATTCCTATAGCTGTCATGCCGGAGTTTGACAACGGTTGCCTGCAGTTCCTCTGCCAAAAGCTTTTTCTGCTCCTGCACACGCTCGTTGGCAGACTCGTCAGCGGGGTCCCGCATCAGCAGGTCACGTACATTTTCATCATAGGCGAGAATTTCCTGGAAGATATCCTCGTAAGTCGGGGCGTTCGCGGCGTTGCGCAACAGATCCGACAACATCTGGAACTCCGCGGTCTCGCCCAGCTCCCGCGCATGTCCGATCACTTCGCTGAATAATTCGCCGTGTTCGGTCATGGTCACGAGCGACTGCTCGCTTTCGTGATCGAGCGTTTTATAAATCGATGGATACATCACCAGATTGCGCAACGCACGTTGTTCATGCCCTTTGACGCGACGCCGCTCGCTCTTCGGCAACGCGGCCCGGGCAACTGCCGCGGCGCGCGAATCGATGTCGCACAGTGCCGCAATTTCACCAAACGGCGTATTCAGCCGATCGGCCAGCATGTGCAGGATCTGCACGCGCAGCGCGTTGGGTGGAAGCGCCTGCAGCAGCGGTTTGGCATCGAACAGCGCCTTCGCGCGGCCTTCCGGCTGGTCGAGCTCCTTGTCGTTCAAAATCTCGTTGAGCAGGAATTGCGACAGCGGCATGGCGCGATCGACCTGTTCACCAAAACCGTCCGTACCGAACTCGCGCACGTAGCTGTCCGGATCGTGCTCTTTTGGCAGGAACAGGAAGCGGATGGTGCGGTTGTCGGCGGCGTGCGGCAAACATGCTTCGAGCGCGCGACGCGCGGCGCGACGGCCAGCGGAATCGCCATCGAAGCTGAACACGACCGTTTCAGTCTGACGAAACAGCTTTTGAACGTGGACCGGCGTGCAGGCCGTCCCGAGCGTGGCGACCGCATTCGCAAACCCGAGTTGCGCGAGCGCCACCACGTCCATATACCCTTCGACGACCAGTGCGTAGCCAAGTTCGCGGATGGCCAGACGTGCTTCAAACAAACCGTACAACTCGCTGCCCTTGCTGAACAGCGGCGTTTCCGGCGAGTTCAAGTACTTGGGTTCGCCACCGTCGAGCACGCGTCCCCCAAAACCGATCACGTTTCCCTTCACATTGCGGATGGGAAACATCACGCGTTCGCGGAAGCGGTCGTACCGGCGGGACTGGCCCTGGTTGTCGCTTTTTTCGCTGACGATGATCAGGCCCGCGTCCACCAGGTTGTCGTTCTTGTAATCGGGAAACGCGCTTTCCAGGTTCTGCCAGCCGTCCGGCGCGTAACCCAGCCCGAACCGCAATGCGATTTCGCCGGTGAGACCGCGTTTTTTCAGATATTCGATGGCGTTAGGCGCCCCGCGCAATTGCTTCCTGTAGAAGTCACAGGCGGTTTGCATCACTTCCGTCAACGCGACGCTGACCGCCTTGCTTGGCGCGGGCGAATAGCCTTCGCCCGATCCGCCCGAAAGCCGCGAGGGTTCCTGCGGAACCGTCAAGCCGACTGATTGGGCGAGTTCCTGTACGGCTTCCGGAAAGGTCAGCGCCGTGTGCTCCATGAGAAAGCTGATGGCCGTGCCGTGCGCGCCGCAGCCGAAGCAGTGATAGAACTGCTTGGTCGGGCTGACCGTGAACGAGGGACTTTTCTCGTTATGGAACGGGCACAGGCCCATGAAGTTCGCGCCGCCCTTCTTCAACTGGACGAACTTGCCCACCACGTCGACGATATCGACGCGGTTCAGCAAGTCCTGAAGAAACGAATGCGGAATCACTTAGTAAGTCTTTTGCTGAGTCTTTATGAGAAGCTTTATTTGGCGAGCGCCGCTTTTACCAGGCCCGACACCGCCGTCATGTCGGCGCGTCCGGCCAGCTTCGGCTTCAGCACGCCCATCACCTTGCCCATGTCCTGCGGACCCGCCGCGCCCGTTGCCGTCACGGCAGCCTGGATCTCGGCGTTGATGTCATCGGCTGATAATTGTTCCGGCATGTAGGCCGACAACACGCCCAGTTCGGCTTGTTCCTTCGCAACCAGGTCGTCGCGTCCGGCTGTCTGGAACTGGCTGATGGAATCCTTGCGCTGCTTGATCATCTTGTCGATCACCGCCGTGATCGCTGCGTCGTCCAGTGTGATGCGCTCATCGACTTCGCGCTGCTTGATCGCCGCGAGCAGCAGCCGGATGGTCCCGAGGCGCTCCGTTTCGCGGGCGCGCATTGCGGTTTTCATGTCGTCGGTGATCTGGTCTTTAAGGCTCATTGCTTGGGACTCTGCTGATGCTGTGTTAAGAATTCTGCCGTTCATGGCTCAATGCAAAAACCCGCTTGAGAGGGTTTCCTCAAGCGGGATCATGAACCAGGGTGTTTCGAGTACTTTTGAAACCGGCCGGCGTGGCGCTGTGCGCCTGCCAGCGTGTTTTGGGAAGGGATCGAATTGTTTTTCATGGATCACCGCCCCGATTGCACTCTTTTGAGTTGCGCCGATTGTCGCTACTAACGAGGCAGTATAGCAGGTCGAAAACAGGTTTTCTAAGCCAGAAGCGGGCTTGATCCATCTTGCAAATCATCGGCTAAAACCATGCTGGTCATGGGTTTGGGGCCTGCTTGAACGTTTCAGGCACGAACCTGCTCGGCCGCCGCCTTTCCCGCCGCCACCGCGGACGCCCACGCCCACTGGAAGTTGTATCCGCCGAGCCAGCCGGTGACATCGACGGCTTCGCCGATGAAATACAAACCCGCGACCCGCGCGCTCATCATCGTTGCCGACGAAAGCTCGCGCGTGTCCACACCGCCGCGGGTGACTTCGGCTTTCCGGTAGCCTTCCGTGCCGTTTGGCGTCAGTGTCCAGCGCGACAGCGATTCGCCGATCTGACGCAGGGTTTTATCGGGGAGATCGGCAAGACGCGAATCCGCCGGCACGCGCTGGACGTCGAGCCAGGTCTGGGCAAGCCGCGCCGGAACGCGTTCCGCGAGCAACGTACCGACCTGTTTGCGCGATTCACGCTTGGCGGCAAGCAGATCGCCGGTCGCATCCACGCCCGGCAGCAGGTCGATGCAAATCGGCTCCGACGGGTTCCAGTAGCTCGAAATCTGCAACACGCCCGGCCCCGACAAACCCCTGTGCGTGAGCAGCAGATCCTCGGAGAATTCCGTGCGCTGGCGGCCCGTGCCGGCGCTCAGTTCAACGGGTACGGACAGCCCGGATAGCGCCGCGAACGGCTCCCAGTCGGCCGGTGCGAAGGTCAGCGGCACGAGGGCGGGACGGGTATCGATGAGCTTGTGGCCGAACTGCTTCGCCACACGATACGCAAAATCCGTCGCGCCGATTTTCGGTATCGACAGGCCGCCGGTCGCGACTACGAGTGCAGCGCACGACATCGCGCCCGCGGTCGTTGCAAGCGTGAAGCGGGCGCCGTCGTGACTGATGGTATCGATTCCGACCGGCCGGCGCCACGTCACGCCGCCCGTGTCGCATTCGCTCTTCAGGACCTGGATGATCGATTCGCTGGAGTCATCGCAGAAAAGCTGGCCTTTGTGTTTTTCGTGCCACGCCACGCGATGCCGCCTGAGC
Source organism: Burkholderia sp. PAMC 26561 (assembly GCF_001557535.2). NCBI lineage: Bacteria > Pseudomonadati > Pseudomonadota > Betaproteobacteria > Burkholderiales > Burkholderiaceae > Burkholderia > Burkholderia sp. PAMC 26561. Next base: position 1,089,867 of record NZ_CP014307.1, on the reverse strand, counting down.
AGCGCGAGAAAATCCTGAGGCGTATAACGGGCGAGCGCGGAGCGGCAAAAACGCGGATTCGCCGATAAAAAATTTGCCGGCCCGGCGTTGATATTCGTGAAGTTGCAGCGCCCGCCACCCGAAATGCGGATCTTTTCAGCGAGCCGTTCGGCATGGTCGATCAGCACCACGCGGCGGCCGTTTTGCGCGGCCACGGCGGCGCACATCATGCCGGCGGCGCCCGCACCGATGACGGCGATATCGTAAGTTTCCATGGCGCGCATTGTAGCGGCTGGCCGCCGGGGTTGCCGAGGGCAGAACGGCTGCCGCTGGTATACTTGCGCGCTACCCCAAACATCCCGAGAAGTCCCCCGCCATGCTCGTTCTAGGCATCGAAAGCTCCTGCGATGAAACCGGCCTTGCCCTCTACGACACCGAGCGCGGCCTGCTTTCGCACGCACTGCATTCGCAAATCGCCATGCACCGGGAATACGGCGGCGTCGTGCCCGAACTGGCATCGCGCGACCATATTCGCCGCGCGTTGCCGCTGCTCGAACAAGTGATGGCGGAAGCGAAAACGGCGCCTGCGGACATCGACGCCATCGCGTTCACGCAAGGGCCCGGCCTCGCCGGCGCGCTGCTGGTCGGCGCGAGTGTGGCGAACGCACTGGCCATGGCGTGGGATCTGCCGACCGTCGGCATTCATCATCTGGAAGGGCATCTGCTGTCGCCGCTTCTCGTGAGCGAGCCGCCGCCGTTTCCGTTCGTGGCGCTGCTGGTATCGGGCGGACACACGCAGTTGATGCGCGTGACCGACGTCGGGGAATACGAAACGCTCGGCGAGACGCTCGACGACGCCGCAGGCGAAGCCTTCGACAAAACCGCCAAGCTCCTCGGCCTGGGCTACCCAGGTGGCCCGGAGGTCTCGCGGCTGGCCGAATCCGGCACATCCGGCGCGGTCAGACTGCCACGCCCGATGCTGCATTCCGGCGACCTGGACTTCAGCTTCAGCGGTTTGAAGACCGCCGTGCTCACTCACAGCCGCAAGTTCGGCGCGGACGTCAGCGAGCAGTCGAAGGCGGATCTGGCGCGCGGTTTTGTCGATGCAGCCGTCGATGTACTGACGGCGAAGTCCATCGCCGCATTGAAGCAGACGGGCTTGAAGCGGCTGGTGGTGGCGGGCGGCGTGGGGGCGAACCGGCAGTTGCGCGAGGCGTTGTCGGCGGCTGCGAAAAAGCGCCGCTTCGAGGTGCACTACCCCGACTTGTCGCTATGCACCGATAACGGCGCGATGATTGCGCTCGCCGGCGCCTTGAGGCTTGCGCGCTGGCCCGATCAAGCCGTGCGCGATTACGCTTTCACGGTGAAGCCGCGCTGGGATCTGACGTCCCTGGCGGCCGCCTAGTTTAAGAATGTAGTTTCAAGACGGGTCAGGAAACCCGCTTGTCATGCTCGATCACCGCGTAGGCGCTGTGATTGTGAATGGACTCGAAGTTTTCCGCTTCCAGCACATAAGCCACGATCCGCGCATCCGCGTTCAGGCGCGTGGCGACATCGCGTACAAGGTCTTCTACGAACTTCGGATTTTCGTACGCGCGCTCGGTCACGAATTTCTCGTCGGGCCGCTTCAGCAAACCCCACAACTCGCACGACGCCTCTTCTTCGGCAATCCGGATCAGGTCTTCAACGGCCAGATCGCCCGTGAACTCTGCGCTGATCGTCACATGCGAGCGCTGGTTGTGCGCGCCGTACTGTGAAATCTGCTTCGAGCACGGGCACAAGCTCGTCACCGGCACGAGCACTTTCAGCGACGTCCGCGTTTCGCCCGCGCGAATCTCGCCCGCGAATGTGACCTCGTAGTCCATCAGGCTTTGCACGCCGGAGACCGGCGCGGTCTTCATGACGAAGTACGTAAACGATACTTCGATACGCCCCGAATGCGCCTCGAGCTTGAGCAGCATCGCGGCGAGCATGGAACGGAGAGCGGTTTGGTCGAGCGGCGCGCGATGCTCTTCGAGCAAGGCCACGAAGCGCGACATGTGGGTGCCCTTCTGATCGGCGGGAAGGTGGACGTCGAGATTCCAGAGACCCACGCCCGGCTGCAATTCGCCGGTCGATGTCCGGATGGTCAGCGGATATCGCACCGCTTTAACGCCTACGCGCTGGATCGGGATCTGCCGCGTGTCGAGCGAGCTCTGGACATCGGGCATCGCAAAGGCGGGATTCATCTGATTCATTGAATTTCCTTGTCCGTCGCGCGCATTGTGGTCGTTATCACGCGAGGATGCAGCGGCGATGCAACCTGGCGGACGTCCCCGACGCCCGCCGTAGCACTGCAATCATAGAAGTCAAGCGACGCGTTTGGTCAGCTTGCCGGTGTCGCTCTGGACGTCGTGTGAGACGGCGTCTTTCAGGAAACGCTCGCGAATCGACTTCGCGATCCCCGCCCCGTCCAGCCCGCACGACACTAGCAACTTGACCGGATCGCCATGATCGATAAACACGTCCGGCAAGCCGAGTTGCAGCACCGGCTTGATGACCGAGCTGGCCAGCAGGCTTTCCACGCAGGCCGAGCCCGCGCCGCCCATGATCGCGCCTTCTTCGACGGTTACGAGCGCGTCGTGCGTGGCGGCCAGTTCCCGCAGCAGATCGGCATCGATAGGCTTGACGAAACGCATGTTGGCCACGGTCGCGTCCAGTTCTTCGGCAGCGGCAAGCGCGGGTGCGACCATGGTGCCGAACGCAAGAATCGCGATGCGCGAGCCCGAACCCACTTTTTGCGTCGATTCGCGCCGGATTTCGCCCTTGCCGACCGGGAGGGCCGTCATCTTCTTGACGATCTTCACACCCGTGCCCGCGCCGCGCGGATAACGCACGGCCGTGGGGTTCGGCTGCTGCAACGCCGTGTAAAGCATCTGGCGGCATTCGTCTTCGTCGGACGCGGCCATCACCGTCATGTTCGGGATGCAGCGCAGGAACGCGAGGTCGTAGTTGCCGGCATGCGTCGCACCGTCCGCGCCGACCAGACCCGCACGGTCGATGGCGAACACCACCGGCAGGTTCTGCAATGCGACGTCGTGGATCAACTGGTCATACGCACGCTGCAGGAAGGTCGAGTAGATCGCGACGACCGGGCGCATGCCATCGGCGGCCAGACCGCCCGCAAACGTCACGGCGTGCTGCTCGGCAATACCGACATCGAAATAACGATCCGGGAAGCGCTTCTCGAACTCCACCATGCCCGAGCCTTCACGCATGGCGGGCGTAATGCCGACAACGCGCGAATCCTGCTCGGCGGCGTCGCAGAGCCATTCGCCGAAGACCTGCGTGTAGGTTTTCTTCGATGGCACCGTAGAAGGCTTGATGCCCTCTGCCGGATTGAATTTGCCCGGGCCGTGGTACAGCACCGGATCGGCTTCGGCGAGCTTGTAGCCTTGCCCTTTCTTCGTCACGACGTGCAGGAACTGTGGACCACGCAGCTCCTTGATGTTCTGCAGCGTCGGAATCAGTGATTCGAGATCGTGACCATCGATTGGCCCGATGTAATTGAAGCCGAATTCCTCGAACAACGTGGCCGGCACGATCATGCCCTTCGCGTGTTCCTCAAGCTTGCGGGCGAGATCGAGCATGGGGGGCGCCACGCGCAGCACACGCTCCACGCCGGCACGTGCGGCGGCGTAGAAACGCCCCGACATCAGGCGCGCAAGATGCCGGTTTAGCGCGCCGACCGGCGGCGAGATCGACATGTCGTTGTCGTTCAGGATCACGAGGAGCGGCACGTCGTCGGCCACGCCAGCGTTGTTCATGGCTTCGAAGGCCATGCCGGCGGTCATTGCGCCGTCGCCGATCACCGCGATGGAATAACGGTTGTCGCCCTGCAGCTTGCTCGCGATCGCCATGCCGAGCGCCGCCGAAATGGACGTGCTGGAGTGCGCTGTGCCGAAGGTGTCGTATTTCGATTCGCTACGGCGCGGAAAGCCGGAAATCCCGCCAGCCTGGCGCAGCGTTTTCATCTGGTCGCGGCGGCCCGTCAGGATCTTGTGCGGATAAGTCTGGTGGCCCACGTCCCAGACGATTTTATCGTTCGGGGTATCGAAGACGTAATGAAGCGCTATCGTCAGCTCGACCGTTCCGAGATTCGACGACAAATGCCCGCCCGTCTGCGACACGCTGTCGAGCACGTAGGCACGCAACTCTTCGGCCAGCGGTTTTAGTTCGTGGCGGTCCAGCGCTCGCAATGCGGCTGGATCGTCGATGGTTTTCAGCAAGTCGTACATCGTCGTCCCATTTAGGAAAACTGGCGAAAGCCGTTCAGGTCTGCAAGCATCTTGCACGCCCGCCGGTTCCGCGTTTTATCGTATGTTTCAGTTCACCCGGTTCACAACCAGGTCGGCCAGTTCGCCCAGTCGGGCGGCCCGCGGGCCAAACGGCGCTAGTGCAGCATGGGCATCGCGGCCCAGTTGAGCTGCCAGTTCGCGCGATGCATCGAGTCCGATGATCGACACGTACGTCGGTTTGTCGTCCTTTGCGTCCTTGCCCGCCGTCTTGCCAAGCGTGGCGGAGTCTGCGGTGACGTCGAGAATGTCATCCACGACCTGGAACGCCAGGCCAATTGCGGCCGCATACGAATCCAGTGCGCTCATGGCGGCCGCGTCCGGTGCTTCGCCACAGAGTGCACCCATTCTTACGGCCGCGCGCAACAAGGCGCCGGTTTTCTTTCGGTGCATGGTCTCGAGTTCCGGGCGCGACAGCTTGCGCCCGACGCTCTCCAGGTCGATGGCCTGCCCGCCCGCCATGCCCACCGAACCACTCGCCAGCGCCAGTTCCCGCGTGAGAGCGGCCTGCTGGGCGGCGCTCAGGCCGTTATTGTCCCCGGTCAGCGCGACGAACGCCTGCGACTGCAGCGCGTCGCCGACGAGCAGTGCCGTCGCTTCGTCATATTGCACATGTACCGTTGGTTTTCCGCGACGCAGAGCGTCGTCGTCCATGGCAGGCATGTCGTCATGAACCAGCGAATACACGTGAATCATCTCGAGAGCCGCACTCCCGGCGTCCAGCGCCTGGGCGCTCGCACCCGTCAGTTCACCGGCTGCGTGGCACAGGAGCGGGCGCACCCGCTTGCCGCCCCCGAGCACGGCGTAGCGCATGGCTTCATGCAACTTGGCGGGCGCGATGTCCGTACCCGGCAGGTAATGTTCCAGCGCGGTTTCGACGCGATCGAGGCTCGCGTGCATCCATTGGTCAAAAGTCATAAGTCGTCCCCGTTATCTGCCGATGTGCCTGCGCCCTGGGTGGCGCGCTGCAATTCGGCGGGCAGCGGTTTTAGTGTGTCGCCATCGAGCACGCGAACCTGCTGCTCGACCTTTTCTAATTGTTGCTGGCAAAAGCCGACGAGCGCCGCGCCACGGCGGTACGCAGCGAGCGACTCCTCCAGGCTCAGCGCGCCGCCTTCCATGCGCGCTACGAGCCCCTCCAGTTCGGCCAGCGCCGTCTCGTAATTCTCCGGGAGCGGCGCGTTGTCCGCGCTTGCCGAGCCATCCTGCGTTGCGGTTTTCGCCATGAATCGTGGGTGTAATGTCGGATTTCGGGAAACAAGTCGGACATTCTACGGCAAAAGCGGCTTTTCCGACCTCCGCCATGCGCTGACCCATGCCAGTAGCGCGTCTCAGGCTGCCTTCGCTTGCTTGTAAAAATCCTGAAAAGTCCCGCAAAAGCCCGGAACTCCGCGCTGGGATTTGACCCAAAACAAGTCCTCGGGCGCCCCATTGAAAGGGTTTTCGTTATAATTCGCGGTCTCCCTAAATCGAATCCTCGATGGTTGGGTTGTTCACTGCTTTCACGTCTTCACGGGAGTGGGAATGTCCAATCTGAGCAATGCATTGCAACTGAACGCAATTCACAGTCAGTTGCCAGTCACGGCTTACTTTGACGAAGCGCTTCTCAAGCGCGAAATCGACGCGCTTTTCAAGCACGGTCCACGCTACATCGGCCACGAACTCATGGTGCCCGAGGCGGGAAATTATTTTGCTTTGCCCGGCGAAGGTGAAGGGCGTCTGCTCGTCCGTAATAAACAGGACCAGATCGAGCTGCTGTCGAATGTATGCCGTCACCGCCAGGCCATCATGCTCAATGGGCGCGGCACGGCGGAGAACATCGTGTGTCCGCTGCACCGGTGGACGTACGACCTCGACGGCCAGTTGCTCGGCGCGCCGCATTTCGCCGACAAACCTTGTCTGAACCTCGGCAAATCCCCTTTGCAGAACTGGCAAGGACTGTTGTTCGAAGCGAGCGGGCGCGATGTCGCGGCCGATCTCGCCCGACTTGGACCGTCCAAACATTTTGACTTTTCGGGCTTCATGTTCGATCACGTCGAAGTGCACGAGTGCAACTACAACTGGAAGAGTTTTATCGAGGTGTATCTCGAGGATTACCACGTCGCGCCGTTCCATCCGGGTCTCGGAAGCTTTGTGTCCTGCGATGACCTGACCTGGGAATTCGGCGACTGGTACAGCGTCCAGACTGTTGGCCTGCACAAGAATCTCGAAAAACCCGGCAGTCCCACGTACCGTAAGTGGCACGACGAGGTATTGCGGTTCCGCAACGGCAAGCTGCCGGAATTCGGCGCGATCTGGATGGTGTACTACCCGGGCATCATGATCGAGTGGTATCCGCACGTGCTCGTGGTGTCGTGGCTGATTCCACAAGGGCCGCAGAAAACCACGAATATCGTCGAGTTTTATTATCCTGAGGAAATCGCGCTGTTCGAGCGTGAGTTCATCGAGGCCGAGCGTGCCGCCTACATGGAAACGGCGCGCGAGGACGACGAAATCGCGGAACGCATGGATGCCGGACGGCGCGCGCTGATGAACCGCGGCGAGTCGCAAGTCGGGCCGTATCAGAGTCCCATGGAATCAGGCATGCAGCACTTCCATGAGTTTTTGCGGCGGCAGTTGGGCAAGATTTAAAAGCGGCACGGTTTTGTTGAGGAAGACGGGCTTTGGCCCGTCTTTTTTTGTTTAGACTTCAAGCTCAACATTTCATAACATCGCCCGTTGCATCAGGAGCCGTCATGCCTCACACGCACTACACCACGCTGATTTCCGCCGGCAATCTCGTCGAGCGGATCGCCGCTGCGCCTGGCAGCGTGTTTATCGTCGATTGCCGCTTCGATCTGGCCGCAACCGATTCGGGTGAAAACGCCTACGCCGCTGGGCATATCCCCGGCGCGCATTACCTGCATCTCGACCGCGACCTGTCGGGCTCGAAGACCGGCAAGAACGGCCGTCATCCGTTGCCGGAGCGCGCGGCGCTCGTCGCCAAGCTGAAGGAAATCGGCCTGAACGAAGGCCAGCAAGTCGTTACCTACGATGCGCAGGGCGGCATGTATGCATCGCGTCTGTGGTGGCTGTTGCGCTGGCTAGGCCACGATTCCGTCGCGCTGCTCGACGGCGGCCTGCAAGCGTGGCAAGCGGCCGGGCAGCCGCTGGAATCGGCGGCGCCGGCCACATCGGCGGGAACGTTCAAGGCGGGCGCGCCGCTGTCGGTGACCATCGATGCAGACGGGGTCTTGCGCAATATCGATACGCGCGAGCGCGTGGTGATCGATGCCCGCGCAGCCGACCGGTATCGCGGGGAAAACGAGACGCTCGATGCCGTCGGCGGTCATATTCCCGGCGCGCTGAATCGCTTTTTCAAGGACAACCTGAACGCGGACGGCCGCTTCAAGACCGCCCATGAATTGCGCGAGACGTTCGGCGCGCTGCTCGGCGCAACGCAGCCGGATCGGGTGGTGCTGCAGTGCGGATCGGGCGTCACCGCCTGCCACAACGCCCTGGCACTGGAAATCGCCGGCTTGCACGGCGCGGCGCTGTATCCGGGATCGTGGAGCGAATGGAGCTCGGACGCTTCTCGGCCCGTGGCGACCGGCGCGGCGGCATAAGAACTCCGGCCGCCCCAGGGCGTTACTTGACGCCGTGTTCCTTGAACCACGCGAGCGCGCGCTTCCAGCCATCTTCGGCATCGGCTTTCCGGTAACTCGGCCGGTAATCCGCGAAGAACGCATGCGGCGCGTCATCGTAGACCACGAATTGCGAGCCGCGCGCCACTGCCGGGCCGGTCGCAATCGCCTCTTTCATCTGCGCGAGCGTGTCCTGCGGAATGCTTTGATCGAGCTTGCCGTAAAGACCTAGGACCGGCGCCTTCAGATTCGCGGCAAGGTCGAGCGGATTCGCGGGATTGTTCGCAGTCTTCGCGCCGACCACACGTCCATACCACGCGACCGCTGCCTTGATGCGCGGATTGCGCTCAGCATAGAGCCACGTGATCCGGCCGCCCCAGCAGAAACCCGTGATCCCGAGCCGGTTCAGGTCGCCGCCATGCTCGCCTGCCCATGCCACGGTCGAATCGATATCCGACAGCACCTGGTCATCCGGAACCTTCGAGACGAGCTGATCGTTGAGCTGCTGCATGGACGGATATTTGGACGCGTCGCCTTCACGCACGTAGAGATCCGGCGCCACGGCGAGATAACCGAGCTTGGCGAAGCGGCGGCAGACATCGGCGATATGTTCGTGCACGCCAAAGATCTCGTGAATTACGATGATCACCGGCAAGTGCGTCTTGCCCAGCGGTTGCGCCCGGTACGCGGGCACGAGCGTGCCGTCGGCGGCCTTGAACCCTACGGGGCCGGCTTCGAGACCGTTGCTGTCGGTGATGATGGTTTGCGCGGAAACCGGCAAGACACAGGCGGCAAAACCGCTGCCGACAGCCGCCTTGATGAACGTGCGCCGGTTGAACGGGACATGCGGAACGAGGCTGTCGATTTCAGGCGTAAGCATGCAAAGCTCCAGCGGCATGGGGCCGCGAAGGGGCGGCCGGCGCCGTGCTGCAGCGCACCGGACCATCCAGAACGGGTGAGCCTCGCTGCCCGGTTGAAGCGCCGGACGGTGAGACACGGCAAGGACCTTGACTACGACCGCGCCTTGAACGAAACCGCTTCCAAAGCGTGCCGCCCATTCTAAACAGCTTTACGACGCTTGCTCATTTCCACGCGAAGCATCAGTGCAGCTTGACGCGTGGCACGGTGGAGCGGCGCAGCCAGTGCGCGACGGTATCGAGCGCCATGCGTGCCCAGCCGTGCAGCGCGGCAATGTGCATGCGGTAAAGCGACTGGTACATGAACCGCGCGAAGAGCCCCTCGATCAGCATGTTCCCACCGATCAAACCGCCCATCAGACTGCCGACCGCGCTGAAATGCCCAAGCGACACAAGCGAACCGAAATCGCGATACGTGTAGTCCGGCAACGGCTTGTCCTCCAGCCGGCGCTCGAACGACTTCAGCAAGAAGCTCGCTTGCTGATGCGCGGCTTGCGCACGTGGCGGCACGTTGCGCCCTTCTTTCTCGCCGCCCGGCCAAGCGCACGCGGCGCAATCGCCGAGGGCGAACACGTTGTCATCGATTTCTGTTTGCAGCGTACGACGCACGATGAGCTGGCCAAGACGGTTGGTCGTGAGGCCATCGAGCTTGGAAAGCACGGCCGGCGCGCGAATCCCCGCCGCCCACACCGTCAGATCCGCCGCGATGGTCTTGCCGCTCGCCGTGCGGATGGAGTCCCGCGACACTTCGGCCACGGTCTCGCCGGTCATCAGCCTGACGCCGAGCTTTTCCAGCAATTCGGCTGTCGCCGTGGAAACGCGCTCGGGCAGCGCGGGCAAGATGCGCGGACCGGCTTCGATCAACACAATGCCGATATCGTTCTTCGGGTCGAGTTTGTGCAGTCCGTAAGCGTGCAGGACCTGCGCCGTATTGCGCAATTCCGCCGATAACTCCACGCCCGTCGCACCGCCGCCCACAATCGCGACCTGGATCCGCGGTGCCCTTGTAGCGGCGTCGACAGAAGTGAGGGTAGCCGGATCAGGCGCCCGATATTCCGCGCGAATGCACGCAGCAATCAGCCGTTTGCGGAACAGCTCGGCCTGGTCGACCGTATCGAGCGCGAGTGAATTCTCCTGCGCGCCCTGCACGCCGAAAAACGCTGTCGTGCTGCCGATCGCCACGACCAGCGTGTCGTACTCGAGATCGCGTTGCGGCAGGAGTTCGCCGGCTTCGTCGTCGAGAAGCGGCCCCAGCGTGACCTTTCTTGCCGTCCGGTCGACGCCCAGCAGATCGCCCTGCTGAAACTCGAATCCATGCCAGCGCGCCTGCGCCGCATACGACAATTCCTGCGAGAACGGATCGAGGCTGCCAGCCGCGACTTCATGCAACAACGGCTTCCAGATATGCGTGGAATTCCTGTCGATGAGCGTCACCTGCGCACGCGCCGTGCGCTTGCCATCGGCGCTGCCGAGCTTGTCGCCCAGGCGCGTGGCCAGTTCCAGCCCACCCGCCCCGCCGCCGACAATGATGAAACGATGCATCTAACCTCCCATATGGCGCCGTTGAGACTCGCTCAATGCGCTTCTTCCCAGTTGTTCCCCACGCCGACTTCGGCGACGAGCGGCACCTTCAGCTTCGCGACGCCGCACATGAGTTCCGGCAGACGCTTGCGCACTTCCGGCAGCTCGGCTTCGGGCACTTCGAGCACGAGTTCATCGTGGACCTGCATGATCATCTTCGTTTCGATCTTCGATGCTTCCAGCCAGTCCTGCACCGCGATCATCGACAGCTTGATCAGGTCGGCGGCCGTACCCTGCATCGGTGCGTTGATTGCCGCGCGTTCGGCGCCCTGCCGGCGCGGTCCGCTGCCGCCGTTGATCTCGGGCAACCACAGACGGCGCCCGAACACCGTCTCCACGAACCCATCGCGCTTCGCCTTCGTGCGGGTCTCGTCCATGTAGTTGGCAACGCCTGGATAGCGCTGGAAATACTTGTCGATATAAAGCTTCGCCGCATCACGCGAGATGCCGATATTCGATGCCAGTCCGAACGCGCTCATGCCATAGATCAAGCCAAAGTTGATGACCTTCGCGATGCGCCGCTGATCGTTCGACACCTCGATGGGCGTCACGCCGAAAATCTCGGAGGCCGTCGCACGATGCACGTCCTCGCCCTCGGCGAAGGAGCGCATGAGCGAGGGATCGCCGGAGATATGCGCCATGATCCGCAGCTCGATTTGCGAATAATCCGCCGACACGATCTTGCTTCCCGGGGGCGCAATGAATGCTTCGCGAATGCGCCGGCCTTCGGCGGTACGCACCGGAATGTTCTGCAAGTTCGGCTCATTCGATGACAAACGCCCCGTCACCGCAACGGCCTGCGCGTAGTTCGTATGCACGCGGCCGGTCTTCGCGTTGACCATGCGTGGCAACTTGTCCGTATAAGTCGACTTGAGCTTCGACAAACCGCGATGTTCGAGCAGGATCTTCGGCAACGGATAGTCTTCGGCGAGCTTTTGCAGCACTTCTTCGTCGGTGGAAGGCGCGCCGCTCGGCGTCTTCTTGACCACCGGCAATTGCAGCTTCTCGAAGAAAATCTGCCCGATCTGCTTGGGCGATCCAAGATTGAATTCGCCGCCCGCGAGCATGTACGCTTCAGCCTCGAGCTGGATCAGACGCGTCGCAATCTGCCCGCTTTGCACGCGCAGCAACTCGCCGTCGATCAGTACGCCATTGCGCTCCATCTTGCGCAACACGCGCGCCGTAGGCATTTCAATATCGCGATACACCTTCAGCAATTGCGCTTCGTCGACAAGTTGCGGATAAAGCGCCTGATGCAGCCGCAACGTGATGTCGGCGTCTTCGGCAGCGTAGGGCGCGGCCTGATCGAGCGCGACTTCGTCGAAGCCGATCTGCGACGCGCCCTTGCCCGCCACCTCTTCATACTTGATGGTTTTCGCGCCGAGATGCCGCAACGCGAGATTGTCCATGTCGTGCGGCCTGTGCGATTCGATCACATAGGACTGCAACAACGTGTCGTGCTCGACGCCATTCAACTCGATGCCGTAGTTCGCGAGCACTTGTTCATCGTATTTGAGGTGCTGTCCCACTTTCTTCTTCGATGGATCTTCCAGCCACGATTTCAGTTTCTGCAGGACTTCGTCACGCGGCAATTGCAAAGGCGAATCCGGCCCGCGATGCGCAACAGGGATATAGGCCGCACGTCCCGGTTCGACCGATACCGACAATCCCACGAGCTGCGCGAGCATGGGATCGAGGGCGGTGGTTTCCGTATCGAAGGACGTTAGCTCAGCAGCGTTGATCCGGGCAAGCCATTCGTCGAATTGTTCCCATGTCTGCACCGTTTCGTAATGCCGTTCCATTTCCGTGGCGGCCGCGGGCGGTGTATCCGTGGGACCTTCCACGGCGTCGGCGATCTCGACTTCGCGCAACCACGTCTTGAAGCCGTGGCGCGTAAAGAGATCGCGCAATTCGTCGCGCGCTTCGGGCCGTGAAGGCAACGTTTCCTCGATAGACGCGATCTGCGCCGCTAGATCGCATTCCGTATGTACGGTAACGAGCTTTCTGGCCATGGGAAGGAAGTCGAGAGCCTTGCGCAGATTGTCTCCCACCGCACCTTTGATTTCGCTCGCGTGTGCCACGATGCCATCGAGGGTGTCGTATTGTGTGAGCCACTTCAGCGCCGTCTTCGGCCCGCATTTCTCGACGCCCGGTACGTTATCGACCGTATCGCCGATGAGCGAGAGATAGTCGACGATCCGCTCCGGCGGCACGCCGAACTTATTCAGCACCCCGGCGCGATCGAGCGTCTCGTTGGACATCGTATTGATGAGGGTGACATGATCCGTCACAAGCTGCGCCAGATCCTTGTCGCCCGTCGACACGATAACCTTCATGCCGCGCTTTTCGGCGGCCACTGCAAGCGTACCGATGACGTCGTCGGCCTCCACGCCTTCGATCATCACGAGCGGCCAGCCGAGCGCCCGAACGGTCTCGTGGATGGGTTCTATCTGCTTCGAGAGGTCATCGGGCATGGATGGCCGGTTTGCCTTGTAATCCGCGTACCAGTCGTCGCGAAATGTCTTGCCCTTGGCGTCGAATACGCACGCGCTATACTCTGCATTGATGTCCTTCCGCAGGCGCCGCAGCATGTTGATCATTCCGTACAACGCGCCTGTCGGTCCGCCATCCGGCCCGCGCAGATCCGGCATGGCGTGGTAGGCCCGATACAGATAGCTGGATCCGTCGACCAATAGCAGGGTCTTACCTTCAAGATTAAGTTCTTCAGGCATTATGAACAAAAGAAAAGTGATTCCGAGTCTGCGATCGCTCGCAGATCAAGAGCGCGCGACGGCCAAGAAGGCTCGCGCATCGTGGCAGATGTTCACGATTATGGCAGAGTTTATCGAGGCGACCGAGTACCTCTCCGAGATCCGCCCTGCCATCAGCATCTATGGTTCGGCGCGCCTGAAACCTGAGTCGCCGTACTACAAGCTCACCATAGAAATCGCGCAGAAATTTTCTGACGCGGGCTTCGCCGTGATCTCCGGCGGCGGTCCCGGCATCATGGAAGCCGCGAACAAGGGCGCACATGCGGGCAAGTCGCCGTCGGTCGGTTTGAACATCGAGTTGCCGCACGAGCAGTCGGGCAACCAGTGGCAAGATATCTCGCTGCGGTTCCGTCACTTCTTCACGCGCAAGGTCACGTTCGTGAAGAATTCGGACGCGGTGGTCGTCATGCCCGGCGGGTTCGGCACGCTCGACGAAATGGCCGAAGTGCTCACGCTGATCCAGACGAAGAAGTCGCGGCACGTGCCCATCGTGCTGGTGGGCGCCGAGTTCTGGGAAGGCCTGCTCTCGTGGTTCCGCAACACACTGGTTCCGACCGGCGTGATCAGCGAGAAAGATCTGGACTTGATGCAGGTTATCGACGATCCGGACCAGGTGCTCGAAGCGGTGCTGCAGTTCTACGAAGATCGTGAGACCGCGGAAGAACAGCCCGCCGAAGGGAAGTCCGACGAAGACCGGATGTTCTATCTTTGATGGCCTGGCAGGTTGAAAGCGGCTCCTTCGGGAGCCGCTTTTTGCGTTACTGGAATGCCACCTCGGCAAAGCCGCGCAACTTCCGGCTATGCAACTTCGACAGCCCGTTCATGCGCAGCAACTCCATGGCCATCACGCCGATCTGCAAATGCTGATCCACTTGCGCGCGGTAAAACTGGTCCGCCATGCCGGGCAGTTTCAGTTCGCCGTGCAGAGGTTTGTCGGAGACGCAGAGCAGCGTTCCGTATGGCACGCGAAACCTGAATCCATTCGCCGCGATGGTCGCGCTTTCCATATCCAGCGCAATGGCGCGGCTTTGCGATAGGCGCTGCACCGGCTCGCGGTGATCGCGCAATTCCCAGTTGCGGTTATCCACGCTCGCGACCGTGCCGGTACGCATCACATGCTTCAGGTCCACGCCTTCGAGCTTGGTCACTTGCGCCACGGCTTTCTCGAGCGCGACCTGGACTTCGGCCAAGGCGGGAATCGGAATCCATAATGGCAAGTCGGCATCGAGCACATGGTCCTCGCGCACATAACCGTGCGCGAGCACGTAGTCGCCCAGGCGCTGCGTGTTCCGCAATCCCGCGCAATGCCCGAGCATGATCCACGCATGCGGACGCAGCACGGCAATGTGGTCCGTGATCGTCTTCGCGTTCGATGGCCCCACGCCAATGTTGATCATCGTGATGCCGCTGCCATCGGCGCGTTTCAGGTGATACGCCGGCATTTGCGGCAGACGCGCGGGCGCGACGCCTTGGGGCTCTTCCTGTACGCCGCCCAGGTTTTCATTACCCGTAATCACATCGCCCGGTTCGACGAACGATGTGTATTCGCTGCGGTATTTCCGCGTTTCTTCATCGTCCGTTTTGGACATGATCTTGCGGCCGAGCTTCACGAATTCATCGATATAAAACTGGTAGTTCGTATAAAGCACGTAGTTCTGCACATGCGTGGGCGACGTCGCGGTGTAGTGCTTCAGCCGATGCAACGAGAAATCCACGCGCGCCGCCGTGAACAGCGCGAGCGGATGCGGCTCGCCCGGACCCGGTTCGTACGTGCCGTTCACGATTCGGTCGTCGAGCAGCGCGAGATCGGGCATATCGAAGATGTTACGCATGGCGAGCAGCCTGTCGCGATCCAGGTCGCCTTCCAGGTGAATGCCTTCGGCAAACGCGAAGTGAATGGGAATGGGCTGCGCCGACACCCCCACTTCGATCCCGACATGATGGTTCTTGGCAAGCAGCCGCAATTGCTCGCGATAGTAATCGCCGAACATATCCGGCCGCGTCAGCGTGGTTTCGAAGATCCCCGGCCCCGCGACGAAGCCGTACGATCGACGTGAATCGATCTGCGTATTCAGCTCGGTGCGCACGCGCACGAACGGATAACACGCACGCACGCGATGCGAAAATGGCTCGTTTTTCCGATAGCGCGCAAAGGCGTCGCGCAGGAAACCGGTGTTGGCTTCATAGATGGCCGATACCCGCGCAACCGCTGCCACGGGGTCATCGAACGATTCCGTGGGGAAGTTGCTGGCGGGAGTGGAATGGGTGGCTTGAGTCCGGTCGTTTGTCATGTTCTTCATGCGCTCTTGTGATGAATCGACATTAACACGGAAGAACAACACGCCCATGAACACCCCTCCCGCCGATGCGTTTCTTCAACACATCGCCTCACAACGCCGTGCTTTATTTGAAACCAGCGCAAAATAAGGCTTTTGCGACGGTTCAATTCCCCCTTAACGTCCCTCAAGCTGGTGCGTTTTGCTAAAATTCGGGGACTCATCTGGAGAAACATCATGAAGTCGCTTCAATCTGTCGCCATCGCGGCTGTTATTGCCGCAGCCAGCATCAGTGCTCACGCGCAGAGCCTGCCCGCTCAGCCGGCGCCCGCGACGGATGCAACTCCGGCGCACGTCATGTCGCCTGAAGAGAATGCCGGCTTGCCCGACCTGAAGGCGATCAACCGCCCGGCCGCGGAAGCCAGCTCGAAAGTGGAAATCTCGCCGCCGCGCCTGCCGAGCTATCACGAGACGAGCACGAACGGCACCGAGATCACCGAATACCGCGACAAGGGCAAACCCGTTGAAATCAACGTGCGTTCGAATTTCGGCACGCGTTATCAGATGAGTGCGCCTGCGGACACGTCGCCGACCGTGCGCGACAACGGCAAGGCAAGCACACGCCTGCCGTCGTGGAACCTGACCTACTGAGCTTTCATGACCGCCGGGCTGCGTTCAAGCCTATGCCCGGCGTTCGCCGCTGTCCCCGCCACTGATCCGTACGCCGGTCCACGCGCCCTTCAACTTCACCGACGTTCTCCCGCATGGCCGTATTCACTGCTGTCTCCGATTCCCAGCTTACCGACTGGCTCCAGAACTACGAACTCGGCGAAGTCACCGATTTCCGTGGCATTGCATCCGGTATCGAGAACAGCAACTTCTTCCTGACGACCACGCGCGGCGCGTACGTCCTCACCCTCTTCGAAAATCTGACGGCCACGCAATTGCCGTTTTATCTCGATCTGATGCGGCATCTGGCGTCACATGCGGTGCCCGTTCCGGACCCCATGCCGCGTCGCGATGGCGCGTTGTTTGGCACGCTTAACGGCAAGCCGGCCACTGTCGTGACGAAACTTGATGGCGCGCCGGAGTTGTCGCCGGGTCCGGCGCACTGTATCGAAGTGGGCCACATGCTGGCGCGGCTTCATCTCGCGGGGCGTGATTTCGCGACGTATCAGCCAAATCTGCGCAGCCTTGCGTGGTGGCAGGACAACGTACCGGCTGTGGTGCCGCACCTCACCGCCGAGCAGCGCGCGCTGATTACCAATGAACTCGCGCATCAGGCGGCCTTTTTTGCATCGGCTGAATACACTGCCATGCCCGAAGGCCCGTGCCACTGCGACCTGTTCCGCGACAACGTGTTGTTCGCGCATCCCACGGCAGACGAAACGCGTCTTGGCGGCTTTTTCGACTTTTATTTTGCCGGCAACGACAAATGGCTTTTCGATGTCGCCGTCTGCGTGAACGACTGGTGTGTCGATCTCGCTACCGGCGCACTCGATACCGCGCGTACCGACGCGCTATTGCGCGCGTATCAGACGGTGCGTCCGTTCACGCCGGCCGAAGAACACCATTGGAGCGACATGCTGCGCGCAGGCGCCTTGCGTTTCTGGGTATCGCGCCTATACGACTTTTATCGGCCGCGCGAAGCCGAAATGCTCAAACCGCATGATCCTGGCCACTTCGAACGCATTTTGCGCGAGCGCATCAAAACTGCGCCCCCTCCCGCCGACGGTAATTAATCAATGCATTTGATCGAAGTCCCCGCTAAAACCGGTTATGTATGGTTCCGCCAGGGCGTCTGGCTGTTTCGCCGGAATCCCCTCGCGTTTCTCACGGTGTTCTTCGCCTATTTGTTCGCCATGACGTTGATCTCGCGGCTGCCCGTGGTCGGCCCCGTGCTGCCGCTGCTGCTGATCCCGGGCGTCGCGGTGGGATTCATGGCCGCTTGCCGCAATACCATCGCCAAAAAACCGGTTTGGCCGACCGTGCTGGTCGATGGTTTCCGCTCGTACGGGCAGATCGTCGCCCGGCGGCTGCTCGTGCTGGGCGTGGTGTATGTCGTCGCGATGGGCGTGGTGTTTGCCTTGTCGGCGCTCGTCGATGACGGCGTGCTGCTCAACCTGA
Source organism: Burkholderia sp. PAMC 26561 (assembly GCF_001557535.2). Taxonomy (NCBI): domain Bacteria; kingdom Pseudomonadati; phylum Pseudomonadota; class Betaproteobacteria; order Burkholderiales; family Burkholderiaceae; genus Burkholderia; species Burkholderia sp. PAMC 26561. The sequence goes on along the minus strand of NZ_CP014307.1, from coordinate 1,072,259 downwards.
TGATCGGCAATGGGCCGGCCGGCGACCCCGAAACCATTGCGGCAAGCTTCAATCCGCTCGCGGTCCTGGTTGCGATGGCGTGCTACATCCCGGTCGCCATGCTGTTCTGGTTTGCGCCGATTCTCGTCGCGTGGCACGACGTCCCGCCGGCCAAGGCACTGTTTTTCAGCTTTATCGGCTGCTGGCGCAATCGCGGGGCGTTTGTACTGTATGGCGCGCTGTGGATTGGCGTGGCGCTGGCGGTATCGTTTGGACTGAGCGCATTGATGCAGGTATTAGGCGTCGGGCAGGAAATGGCGCTGGCCGTACTGATGCCGGCGTCCATCCTGGTCACCACCGCGCTGTATTGCTCGTTCTACGCGACGTATCGCGGTTGTTTCGGCCTGCAGTCGGAAGACCCGGCCGACGACATTCCCGATCTGTCGGGACCCACAGCCTGAAACGCATCGACGCGTAAAAAAAACGCCGGTAACTGTCGAGGTCACCGGCGTTTTTTTGCTCTTTTATTTGCTTCGTGCGCTAACGATTCGCGTGCAGTATCGTTATGTATCGTCCCAAAAGCGCAGTAAACCGATCGCCATGACTTCTGCTCCGCACATTCCGCTTGAACTCGACGCCCAGCTTTGCTTCGCGCTCTACTCCACCTCGCTCGCGATGACAAAGACCTACAAGCCGTTGCTGGAAAAGGTCGGACTGACCTATCCCCAGTACCTGACGATGCTCGTGCTCTGGGAAGGCGACGCGCTGACCGTCAAGCAGATGGCCGAACGGCTGAGTCTGGATTCAGCGACCATGACGCCCTTGCTTAAACGGCTCGAAGCACAAGGGTTCGTGAAACGGGTGCGCAGCACGGAGGACGAACGGCAGGTTCACATTCATCTCACCGATGAAGGCCGCGCGCTCAAAAAATCGATTCGAGGCATTCCCGGCGAGATCTACTGTGCGGCCGGATCCGACGCTGACCGCCTGCTCAAATTGCGCGACGAACTCATGCAATTGCGTTCATCTCTGATGGAACACAACGAGACTCAACATAGCGATAGCAAATAACAATCGCTCCGCGCGCCAATTTAATTTGCACACTAATGATTAGCGCGCTATATTTATGCCCGTGGTTAGCGCAGTTCCAAAAACCCTTTCTGCCGCCGAGCGGCAACCATTGAACAGGAGAAGATCATGAGCGTCCTTTACACTGCACGCGCAACGAGCACGGGTGGTCGCGATGGCCGGGCGGTATCGTCGGACAAGAATCTGGATGTGAAGTTGAGTGCGCCGAAAGAATTGGGCGGCGCGGGTGCAGAGGGCACGAACCCCGAGCAGCTGTTTGCGGCCGGCTATTCGGCCTGTTTCCTGAGCGCGATGAAGTTTGTTGCCGGTCAGCAGAAGAAGACCATTCCCGCCGATACAACCGTTTCCGCGGATGTTGGCGTGGGCCCGAATGACAAGGGCGGTTTCGCACTGGATATTGAGCTGCGTGTTTCGTTGCTAGGAATGGACGCGGCCGATGCTCAAACACTGGTCGATACCGCGCACCAGGTCTGCCCGTACTCGAACGCAACGCGCGGTAACGTGGACGTGCGCGTCAAGCTGGCCTGAGTGTTATAGCGCCAGAACGCAAAAATGCCGGCCACGAGCGCCGGCATTTTTTTGCCTCGATAGACGCCGTTTTCGGCGTACCGAGCCCTGCATGTACTTCTTACGACGGTCGAATTACTGCGCGAGCCACGAAGGATGACGTGCTGATGCGCGACGATCCAGCTTCTTCATGCGGTATTCGAGGTCGTAAATGTCCGTAGCTTCGGCCAGATAAGCGTCGTTACGCTCCTTGTCACGCTGGTCGGCGGATTTCGTCAGGAACAGGAAGAGGCGGCTGAGCAGATACATGGTGAACCTCGCTTGGTGATATAGGGGTAATTACCTAGTGCTTGAACGAAGTATAGGGTAATCCCTAGTCATGGGCAAGTATTCAAAAGAACGTATTGAAACAAAAGACTTTTTTACAACACTCGCCCTAAGCGAGCGTCTCGTCCTGAACCGTTGCCTGCACGCGTCGCTGATGCTTGAAAAATTCCCAGAGCATGGCTGAAGCATCCGGACCTTTCGCCGAATGGAACGGCACGGTGTCGTCGCCGCCGCTCCAGGCATGCCCGAGGCCGCGCACAATGCACGTCCGCATCATGCGCCGACCGTTTTTCACGTAATCCGTGAATACGCCTTCGGGCTGCATTTCTTCACGGCGCTCGCCGCTGCGCCACGCGCCGGTGGCATCAGTAAAGCGATTCAGACGCAGGAATTCCGCCGTCAGTTGCTCGGCGTTGACCTTCGAAACCACAGAATCCAGCTCGCCATGAACGATCACGGTCGGCATGCCGGGATAGCGGGCAATATCGGTGGCTGCGTCGATCAGCGCCACCGGGTCTTTGCGTGAGCCCCGCCGCATGATGTCCATTGCATCGATGCCGGATTTCGCAGCGCCGAATACCACGCCGGAGTGCAGTCCCACTGCCGCGAAAACCGACGGATATTTGACCGCGAGCATGGCCGCAAGCCCCGCCCCGGCCGACATTCCAGCGAGGTAGATGCGTTCGCTGTCCACGTCGTGCTGCGCGACGATTTCACGCACGAGCGAAACGACCGACGCCGCCTCGCCACCGCCCGATACCGCCGATTCCTCGTACCAGTGCCAGCAACGATGCACATGCCCAGTTTTCGACTGCTCCGGGTACAAGACTGCAAAGCCGTATTGGTCGGCCAGCAAGTTGACGCGCGTGCCTTGCGCCAAGTCTTCGGCCGATTGCTGGCAGCCGTGCATCATCACCAGCAGCGGCATGGGTGCAGCGGCAGCATTAGCCGGCAAATACAATGCGTATGCCAGATGGTTCACGAAACGGCCGGCAGCCGGGGGCGCCGAATGGAACGAACGGGTCCATTTCCCCGCCGCCCATGCCGATGCACGCGGCCGCACGCGCGACTCACGCTCGGCTCGGGCCTTTACTGGCGTGCGCGGCCTGACCGCAGGCTTCGGGCTTGCCGCGGATTTTGCGGCCTTGGGAATCACCGGCCGAGTCGACGTCCGCGGCTTGGGCGTTCTTGACGGCGCAATTTGTGTGGCGACCAGGCGTTTCAAGCCTTTCAGCCACAATTTTGTCAGACTTTTAGGCATCGAATCAGATCCCGCGCACTTGATAAGTCGGCCGTCAAACCCAACAGGAATGACGGAAGTTGTGCAGTGCACAATAGCATTTATTCGAAAGACTTGCGCGCGACACAGAATTTCACCTTGCTGCGTATTGTTGATATTTGGCCATACGAAGAGGGCGATTTAGCCGATTTTGTGTTTCATCTCCGTCAGTCTCGAGGATCACTGCAATAAGTTTAGGAGATGGGCTGACGGTTATAATGTCTGCTTTTTCCGCTTTGCAGAACAATCTTCATGCCTGACTTGCCACTATCACTCTGGCTCTCCATTACGTCCGTCGGAAGTGTCGGCGTAATGATTCCGCTTGCTATCGTCGTAGCCGTCTGGCTCGCGCTTGGATATCCGTGGCGCTACGCCATGTGTTGGCTCCTTGTGCTTGGTGGCGCCAGCGGTCTTGTTTTTCTTACCAAACTAGCGTTCATGGGCTGGGGCATCGGCGTGCGCGAACTGGATTTCACAGGAATCAGCGGCCACGCAATGATTTCATCGGCGGTACTGCCGGTCGCGTTGTTCGTTGCGTGCCTGCCGGGGCGGCAATGGGTTCGAGCGCTCGGCGTCGTCCTTGGACTGCTGATTGGAATCGTGGTCGGCGTGTCACGTATCCTTCTGAACGCGCACTCGGTCTCGGAAGTTGTCACTGGTTGCGGGCTCGGCGCGCTGACGGCGCTTCTCTTCGTGGCTTATGCGTGGCGTGCGGAATCAGGCAAGTTGTCTCCCGCACCGGTCGCGGTAAGTCTCGCGATCGTCGCGGTGGTGCTGCACGGGATCCCCGTTCCCACGCAGCGCTGGATTACCGACATCGCGCTGCAGTTGTCCGGCCGCGATCAGCCGTTTATCCGGGCGCGCTGGAAAGCCGGCCAATACGACAAGCCGGCCGCCGCGCCGGCAAGGCATATCGATGTCCGGTTAGGTGGTCCAACCGAATCCTGATCGCGCCGGGACGGGTATGAATCGAGCATGAATTGAGCGCGAGCTTCCCGTTATAGCCGCGAATATATTACGATGCGCTTTCCGTTCATTTCGCCCTGGCCATCGTGTTCAAATTCAAACCATCGCTGATCGCTGTCGTCCTCGCCGCTTCTTCCGTTGCGTTGCAAAGCGCCGCCCATGCCGATGAAATCGTCGTCTCCGCAGCGGCTAGCCTGACCAACGCGTTCAAGGCGATTGGCGAATCGTACGAAAAGCAGCATCCCGGCACGAAGGTCCTGATGAATTTCGGCGCGTCCGACGTGCTGATGCAGCAGATCGTGAAGGGTGCGCCTGCCGATGTCTTCGCATCGGCCGATAAGAAAGCAATGGACAAGGCCATCCAGGAAAAAGTGATCGCCACCGAATCGCGCCGTGACTTTGCCGCGAATTCGCTTGTGTTGATCGTGCCGAAGGACAGCGCGTTCGCGCCGGCCAGCGTGAAGGACCTCACCGAAGCCAGCGTGAAACGGGTCGCTTACGGCGACCCGGCGTCGGTACCGGTCGGCCGCTATACGGAAGGCGCGCTCAAGGACGCGGGCGTCTGGGATGCGGTCAGCCCAAAAGGCGTGCTTGCGGCGAACGTGCGCCAAAGCTTGGACTATGTGGCGCGCGGCGAAGTGGACGCGGGGTTCGTGTTCAGCACGGACGCCGCTGTGATGCCCGAGCGCGTGAAAGTGGCGCTGACCGTGCCGACGCAAACATCGATCACCTATCCGATCGCGCAAGTCGCGCAAAGCAAGCATGCCGCCGACGCGCAATTGTTCATTGCGTATGTGTTGTCGCCGGAAGGTCAGAAGACGCTCGCGCAATTCGGCTTCAAGCCGCCAGTAAAGTAAATCTTCATGGAGCACGCTTGGATACCGCTGTTGTTATCGCTGAAAGTGGCGGGATGGGCCACGGCGATCGACGTCGTGCTCGGCGTCGCAGTGGCGTTCGGCTTGTCGCGCTGGCGCTCGTCGGCGCGTGAGCTTGTCGATTCGCTGCTGACACTGCCGCTTGTCATGCCGCCCACGGTGCTGGGGTATTACCTGCTCGTGCTGCTCGGCCGGCGCGGCGTGATCGGCGCGTGGCTCGACAAGTTCGATATCCAGTTGGTGTTCACCTGGCAGGGCGCCGTGATCGCGTCGGCGGTGGTCGCGTTTCCGCTCGTGCTGAAATCGGCCCGTACCGCGTTTGAAGCCGTCGATCCGCAATTCGAGCGCGCCGCCCGGACGCTCGGCATCAATGAAACTGCCGTATTTTTTCGCGTCACCTTGCCGCTTGCCGCACGCGGCATCCTGGCCGGCGCGTTGCTCGCTTTTGCGCGGGCGCTCGGCGAATTCGGCGCCACGCTGATGATCGCGGGGAACCTGCCGGGCAGGACGCAGACGCTTTCGGTCGCGGTGTACGCCGCCGTGCAAGCCGGCGATGACAGCACGGCGAACGTCCTCGTGATCGTGACATCGGTGACGTGCGTGGTGATCCTGCTCGCGGCGGGGCGATTGTTGCCGCAGCGCTCGACGGCATCGGTGCGCTGAGATGACGGCCCTTTCCGTGCATTTGCGCAAGCATTTCATCACGCCCGAGCGCGATTTCCTGCTTGACGTCTCATTCCGTTCCACGAGTCAGCGCATCGTGCTGTTCGGACCTTCGGGCGCAGGGAAAAGCCTGACGTTGCAGGCCATCGCCGGATTGATCCATCTGGACGAAGGCGAGATCGTGCTGAACGGCACCACGCTGCTCGATACAACCAAGGGTATCGACCTGACACCGCAAGCGCGGCGCATCGCGTATCTGTTCCAGGACTACGCGCTTTTCCCGCACCTGAACGTGCGGCAGAACATTGCATTTGGGCTGAAGCGCGGCTGGTGGAATCCATCGAAGCACGTGGCGCATGCCGATATCGACTACTGGCTAAACGCGTTCGACCTGAAGCCGGTCGCGCGTCAGTATCCGGGGCAGTTATCGGGCGGGCAGAAGCAACGCGTGGCGCTGGCCCGGGCGCTGATTCCACATCCGCAACTGCTGTTGCTCGACGAGCCCTTCTCCGCACTCGACATGGCGTTGCGCCAGCGCATGCGTCAGGAACTCGCCGACCTGCAAAGCCGGCTCGATATTCCCATGGTGCTCATCACGCACGATCCCGACGATGTCGCCATGTTCGGCGATCAGGTGGTGAATCTGCGCGAGGGTATCGTGCAGATTCACGACGGTAGCAACGAGCTCAACCCGTCACACCGAGTATCACGCTCGACGCCTTGAACGCCGCGATGGCGCTCTGCCCTTCTGCCAGCCCGAGCGTCTCGACGCTTTCATTGGTGATGACGGCGGTGACCGTGGTCGAGTCATCGAGCGCCAGCGACACTTCCGCGTTCACCGCGCCGCGCGTCACCTTCGAGACCCGGCCCTTCAACTGATTGCGCGCCGAGATCCGGACGGGTTCATCCGCCATCAGGATCACCCACGATGCTTTCACCAAAGCAAACGCGTCGCAGCCTTCTTTAAGACCAAGCGATTCGGTGCTTTCGTGCGTGACGACGGCAACGATCGACTGGCCGCCCGAGAGCGCGAGTTCGATTTCGTCGTTGACGGCGCCGCGCGTGATCTTCCTGACCGTGCCGAATAATTGGTTGCGCGCACTGGTTTTCATGCCGATCCGTCCGATGAGTTGCCAGTCCTGCTCGAAGCCTTCTATGGCCGCGCCCGCGCGTTCGAGAAACAGCCGATGTTCACGTTCGATGGCGCCATATGTACTGATCAGCTTCAGCCCCTTCGGCGTCAGCGTCGTTCCGCCGCCACCCTTGCCGCCCGCTGCACGCACGACCAGCGCGGCGCCGGCCAGGTTGTTCATGGCATCGATGGCATCCCATGCGGCCTTGTAGCTCATCCCGACCGCCTTGGCCGCGCCCGTGATCGAACCGGTTTGACGGACGGCCGCCAGCAATGCAATGCGCGCCGCCCCGCCGAGTGTTTCGTTGCCGCTGCGAAACCACACGGCGCCGCCGACTTCGATGGACTCGTTCGGCTTATCAGGCGTTTCCTGGGTCATGGCTGCGTCGAAGGCTGGTTATAGAGTACGGCGATTATATTGGATGCCTAAAAGTCAGCTGACGCGCGGCTTTTTTATCTTGCGCAGGATACGCTCGCCTTCGGCTGCATGCATCTGCTGGGCCGCGACCGCGAAGCCCTTCGCCAGTCCCTTCTGGAAATCATCGGCTTCGTCCAGGGACGCAAGACGTTGCGCGGCGACGGCTGCGTCGTTGCCGTCGCCTAAGACGCTTTGCAGATCGCCCAGCGCCTTTTCGACATGCTTGCGCGTGGATCGCGTGACGATCGAGCGGAAAAATTCCAGCGCGTACCGCAAACGCTTTGCATGGATACGGACCTTGTGCCGCGTGGGGGCACTGATGGTGGTCAGATCCGGCGCACGCTCGATCTTCCGATAATGCTTGGTGATCCGCTTCTGCGCATGCTCCGCGAGCGTTCTATGCGCGAGTTCGAGCGGCGCTTCGAGCGCGCTGAACCACTGCACGAACGATAACGCGAGACTCGCGTAACGCGGCGAGTTCATCGCGTCCTGCAGGCGCTGGCGCGCGGCCATGCGGTTTGCATCGGCGGCGTGTTTTGGCCTCGACCAGGAATCCTGGCTATGTTCGTCGTCGGCTACGGCGTAGGTGGCGAGCGTGGTATCGGCGAACACATCCCAGTCGCGGGCATCGGCGAGCAGATCGCCAAACCATTTCAGGTCAGGCGCGATCTGCGTGTTCCAGATTTCATCGATCCATTCGGGGAAAAGTTTGAGCGCAGTTTTGAGGCGGCGCTGCGCCACGCGCAATTGATGCACGTGCTCAGGTTCCAGTCCGCCGCGCGATGCCGCGTCGTTGCCGAACCAATGCGCCGCCACCGACTTGCCGATCTCGGCGAAGGCATCGGTTGGCGTGGCGTGGCGCGGCAATTTCAGCTTGGCGGCTTTGACCGGTTCTAGCGCGGCGGGATCGATATGAACAGGCGCGATCACGAACGGCAGCGTCTTCGTGATCTCATGCGCGACGGCGTAAAGCGCTTCACGTGATTCAGGCGTGGCTGTCAGCGTCAACTTAGCAGAGCCGTGCGCGTTTGCTTGAAGCGTCGCGCGAACCGCGTCCGACGTGTTCCATTCGCTTGCTTCCACTTTGGAGGCTTCGCCGAGAACGGCGTCGCCGTCGCCGAGTATTTTCTGCAGATCGGCAAGCCCCTCTTCCGACGCGATCCACGACCGCAGATCATCTTGCGCGTCGGGCGCAGCTTCAACGCGCCGGACAAACGGCCATTCACGATGACTCGCCACAAACACCTTCCGTCCTCCGCGCGTTTCGATGCTCACTTCCCAGCCGTGCAAATCCGCTTCGACTTTTTGCGTGTGCAACATGAAGCCAGAACGACTTGCGCTCGAAAACGAACCCAGCTCCGACAGCGCCTTATCGGGCGGCGTGTTTGAAACGTCATGGGAAATCATCACCAACTCGACAAGTTGCAACATAAATTCTCCACCATGAACGCGACACTTGATAAGGCAGCAAATCCCACGCCGCGCTTTTCAGTTCAGACGAATTTCAATGCTTGCGGCTGTCATCAAAACGCAATAAAGCGCGTGCAAACATGAGCAGCGTCACTGCCAGATGCCGCTTGAAGGAATCACGAAACAACGCCTCTCATCGCCAATTGCTCCATCAGCACGCCAACCCGCCGCTTCACGCGCAGCCCAGCACAAAGGACGTTACATGCCTGACTTGACCCTTCCCGATAACAACACGCAGGGACGAACGCTCGGACGACGGCTGAGCATGCCGCTGTTCCTGGTCGTGATTGCCGGCGGCATCATCTATTGCGTCACGCACTTGCTGCACGACCTGGAATCAGTCCAGCAGTCATCCATATTGCCTTACGTCCTGCTCGGCGTAGCACTGATGATTGCCCTCGGCTTCGAATTCGTAAATGGCTTCCACGATACCGCCAACGCCGTCGCCACCGTCATCTACACACATTCGCTCGCGCCGAATCTCGCGGTCGTCTGGTCGGGCGCGTGGAATTTCCTGGGTGTGCTGGTATCGAGCGGTGCGGTCGCGTTCGGCATCCTGCAACTGCTGCCCGTGGAGCTGATCCTGGGCGTGGGGACATCGCAGGGATTCGCGATGGTTTTTGCCCTGCTGATTGCCGCAATCATCTGGAACCTCGGGACTTGGGCGGTGGGGATTCCATCGTCGAGCTCGCATACGCTGATTGGATCGGTGATTGGCGTCGGGCTGATGAACCAGATGCTGCACGGCACGTCGGGTACCTCGGGCGTGGACTGGGGCCAGGCGCTCGCGGTCGGCAAGTCGCTGCTGTTTTCGCCGTTGATCGGTTTTGTGCTGGCCGGCCTGCTGCTCTACATCATGAAGCTCGTCGTGCGCGTTCCCGCGCTTTATAAGGAGCCCAAGAAAAACACGCCGCCGCCCTTCTGGATCCGGTGCCTGCTGATCCTCACCTGCACCGGCGTTTCGTTCGCGCACGGTTCAAACGATGGCCAGAAAGGCATGGGCCTCATCATGCTGATCCTGATCGGCACGGTCCCGACCGCCTATGCGTTGAACAAGGCCGTCACACCCGCCGAGACGCAAACCTTCCTGTCGGTCGGTCACCACGCATCCGAAGTGCTCGGCAAGTACACGAACGGCGCCGCGCCGGTCGCCGACCCGCGGGCTATCGTGCAGCATTACGTGCAGACCAAGACGGTCGAGCCGAATACGATCGTCGCGTTGAAACAGCTCACCGATATCATCGACGGGCAAGTCGGCACCTCCGATTCCATGGCGACCGTGCCGCAAAACATCGTGGGCAACGTGCGCAACAACATGTACGTGAGCTCCGAAGCGCTGCGCCTGATGGACAAGCAGAATGCGCCGGCCTTCGCGCCCGAAGACGCCGCCGTGCTGAAGAACTACAAAGGCCAGCTCGATCACTCGACCAAGTTCATCCCGACGTGGGTCAAGGTCGCCGTTGCTGTTGCACTGGGACTCGGCACGATGGTCGGCTGGAAGCGCATCGTGGTGACGGTGGGCGAGCGCATCGGCAAGACACATCTGACGTATGGGCAAGGTGCATCGGCGGAACTGGTTGCGATGGTGACCATCGGCGCCGCCGATATGTACGGCCTGCCGGTCAGCACCACGCACGTGTTGTCATCGGGCGTGGCAGGGACGATGGCCGCGAATGGCTCCGGGCTGCAATGGAAAACCGTTCGCAGCCTGGCGCTGGCCTGGGTGCTGACGTTGCCGGTTTCCATCGCGTTGGCGGCCGGGTTGTTCTGGGTCTTCCGCGGGTTGTTCTGAGCGTTCTCTCACCGCTATTTTTCTCCCACGCGTCGGCGCTTCCTTAAACCGCCGACGCGCTTGCAAATTTTCCCGACCGCTGACCGACTTTTGTCCGCGCCGCTATCGAGTTTTGATTCCGCCCCATACCCAACAAGCCTTTGCGCCGATGGCACAACGCTTGCTAAAAGCAACGGGCAATCGCGAGGGTATCGGTGATGCGGGACACAACATGCTTCACCACCGCCGCTACCCACGCCGCCCCGCATGCGGCATCGCCATTCACTCTTCAGCAGACGCCAATAATTAAGGAGAAGTGGAATGACTATCGGAACAATCTTGCTGGTGGTTTTGATCCTGTTGCTGCTCGGCGCATTTCCGTCGTGGCCGCACAGCCGTAGCTGGGGCTATGGCCCAAGCGGGATTTTGGGCGTGGTGCTGATCATTGTGATCGTGCTGCTGCTCATGGGCCGGCTATAACTCGATGGCCGCGGCTTAACAAGCCGCGCCTACCGCATCCGGCCAAACGCAGCGGTGCAAGCAGGCAGTTGCAGTTCGGGCCATAGCGTCATCGCCCGCCGTCAGGGGAACGTTCCTGCCGGCGGGCGATTTACATTGCCAACCCATTTCAAGGAGTATCGACTTCATGGACCTCCATCTCGAAGGCAAGCTCGCACTCGTATCGGGATCGACGAAAGGCATTGGCCTCGCAATTGCCACCGGCCTTGCGCGTGAAGGCGCGCATGTGATCGTAAACGGACGCAAACAAGCGTCGGTGGATGAAGCCATCGCGAAGCTCAAGGCTGCCGTACCCGATGCGAATGTCGAAGGTTTCGCCGGCGATCTCTCCGATGCTGCCCAGGTCAAGGCGGTCGTCGCACAGTATCCGGTCGTGGATGTACTCGTGAACAACCTCGGGATCTTCGATCCCAAGCCGTTCGCCGACATTCCGGACGAAGACTGGCAACGTTTCTTCGATACCAACGTCATGTCTGGCGTGCGTCTTTCACGCGCGTATTTGCCGAAGATGAAAGAGAAGAACTGGGGCCGCGTGGTGTTCATCAGCAGCGAAAGCGGGATTCAGATCCCCGTGGAGATGATCCACTACGGCGTGACGAAGACGGCGCAACTGGGTTTGTCGCGTGGACTTGCTGAGGATTGTGCGGGCACGGGCGTCACCGTGAATGCAGTTTTGCCGGGTCCGACGCACTCGGACGGACTTGATGAAATGGCCGCCAAAGGCATGGGCGACAAGACATTCGCCGAGTTCGAGAAAGGCTTCTTCGAAACTGAACGGCCGAGTTCGCTGATCAAGCGGTTCGCGACCACCGAAGAAGTCGCGAACATGGTGGTGTATGTGTGTTCGGAAGCGTCATCGGCCACGAACGGCGCGGCGTTGCGCGTGGACGGCGGCGTGGTGCGTTCGGCGTTCTAACTGTACTGGGTGGCCGAAATTACACGCGAAGCACGCGCCCGTCCGGGCCGATCAGCGGCGGCAGCTTGGGCAACGAGTCGATCCCTTTCGGCGCGGTCTTCGCGCGCCCCGTACTTGAGGGAGATGCCGAAGGCGCAACCGTCAATGCCGGCGGCGGGGTCGTGGTTCTGTCGGCGACTTGCTTGACGGCCGGTCCGCCCTTGCGCTTTTTCTTTGCTTGCGCCGACACGACGCTGCGCGTCCTGGTGTTCGGCGTATGCAACTGCGACTCGGGCGGATTCCAGACTTCGACATAACGTTCGGCAGCCACGGCCGCGGCAGAGCCGAAACTCATGGAACCAGCCAGCAAAGCAAGCGCGACGTTCGAGGAAAGTGCGGATAAAACAGGTCTCACAGCAAACGCTCCAGATTGTTCAGTGTCCACCAGCGCGCGAAAGTATAGCGTCGAGCGAGCGCTGCGATGTGTCGAGCTCAAGCAAGGCGTTGTCAAGCCTCTGCAGCGCCAGAGCGACCGTGCCGCCGCCAGCGCCGGGTTCCGGTTCGGCGCGGGTGGCGTCGAACGCTGCCGATACCGCGCGCGTTGCCTGCACATAGCGCGCGAGCGCGGCGGCCTCAGCAGAAGAATGAGTATCAGGACGGTTCATTTCGTGTCTATGCAAGAGCATCAACCTGTATGAATATACAGTAATGCCGCGCGGGAGAAAAGTCTTGGTGAGACTTGCGTGCGGCGTTCGCGTGGGAAGGGAAGTACGCGTGTAAACCCGTCGCATTTAAGCTGCGCTTAATTGTCGGAGGGCACATTTCAAAACGCGAGCTTTCATTACCGCCAGTCTCTGGCGCCTTTTTCACCGGGGCTTTCACGCGAGGACACGCCATGGCCGCCAGCGCATCGTTTCAGAACATCAAATCGACGATGAAAACCGAGCACGCATTGCCGTTGCATCAGTGCCGCCTGTCCGAAGCCGTCGAGCGGCCCTGGGGCAAGGCGTACAGGATGGTTGAATGGGCGCGCAAGAGCGATCCGTGCAGCCAGTTGAGCGTAGTGCCGGCGGAATTCACGACATCGGAAATTGCGGAAGTGCTTCGCGCGCACATAACCGGGCGGCGCTACGGACCGACGGATTCCGACGGAAGCATCTGACTGACGGGTGGGTGCAGGCAGATTCTCGAAAGAACTTGATTAAGTCCATAAATGGACTAATATAGAATTTTAGTTCAAAAAGAGACTCACCCCATGCCCCGCGCTCAACGCGCCCCGCGCCCCGTACCGGCGCCCCAACCGTCCATTGCCGATATGTCCGCGGCCGGTCTGCGCGCGTTTTTCAATATCGCGAGTGACTGGACCCTTTCCGCCGACGAGCAAATTGTTTTGCTCGGCTCTCCCGGCCGTTCAACGTTCTTCAAATGGAAAGGTGCGCCGGAAACCGCGCGGCTTGGCCGCGACACGCTCGAGCGGCTCTCGCTGATTCTCGGCATCTACAAAGCGCTGCAAATCCTGTTGCCCCAACCCGAAGCGTCCGATGGCTGGATCAAGCGCGCGAATACCGCGCCGCCCTTCGGCGGACGGCGCGCGCTCGACCGCATGCTGGCGGGCAATGTGAGCGACCTGGTGGCGGTGCGGCAATATCTGGACGCAATGCGAGGCGGCTGGGCGTGAGCGATCTATCCAATGTGCCAGAGGCGGAAAACGACTGGCGTGCTCGCTGGCCGCATGCTGAATTTGACTGGACACCGGCGTATCGCGTGATACCGACGCGTTTTCCGGCCGTCAATCTGTTTGATCGCGTAGCGTCGCCGCAGGATTTCGATGCTCTTTACGCGCTCGAAGCCATGACCAATGACCGTCTGCGAACCGAGCTGGGCGATCTGGACCTGGTCCCGTCGGACGAACGCCGCTTCGGCGCGGGTTACGGCCCGATCATGGCCGCGTTCACCCATCTGAATCCGAACGGCAGCCGCTTCTCCGACGGCACCTACGGCGTGTTTTACTGCGCGCGTGAAAGGCGCACTGCCATCGAAGAAACGCGATACCACTCCGCGCTCTTTCTCGCGCATACCCGGCAGGCGCCGCTGCGACAGCAGATGCGGCTCTACACGGTATCGGCTCATGGGGAAGTGCTCGATCTCTGCGCCGGACGCCTGACGCAAAATTCGCTCGATCCGGAGATCCTTTCGCCATCGGACTATGCGGCGGGGCAGGCGCTCGGACGCGCGGCGCGCAAAGCCGGCGTGCGCGGTATTGCGTATCCGTCGGTGCGGGATGAGGGTGGCGAATGCCTCGCCGCATTCCGGACGACCTTGCTGCACGATTGCCACCACGCTGCGTATCTGGAATACGAATGGGACGGCGAGACCGTGACCAGTGTCTACGAGATGAGCAAGGTCGGTTGAACCTTGCGCTGATCAGCCGATGGCGACCGCCGTCGGCGATCGGACGCGTCCGATCTTTTTCGTCGCCGGCCGCGCCGCTTTGGATTTCACTTTTGGCGATGCTGGCTTGACCGACGCCGCTTTTACCGCGGCCAGCGCTTCCGTCTTCACGTCCTTCCCCGAATTTTTCAACGCCGCAGCTTTCTGGCTGGACTTGGTCAGCAGCCGGGCCAGGCTGGGGTCCGCCGTATTCGCCTTGCCTTTCCTCGCACGAGCCGCTTCGCGCGCGCGGCGCTTCGCGTCCTGCTCGAGAAATATCGCGAGCGTGGCCTCGTCGGATTTGAGCCCCGACCGGCGCGACGCCGGCAGTTCATCGGCGAGCTGGCCTGCTTCGAATGCTTCGATCACCGCCGGATGCACATAACATTTGCGGCAGACGGCTGGCGTATTGCGCAACATCTTCGATACTTCCTTGATCGTCCCCACCACGTGCTTGCGCGCTTCGGTGACGGTTTCCCACGCGAGCTTGCGCAGCGCCGCGAGCGCAAACACGCTGCCCGCCCACGTCCGATAATCCTTCGCAGTGAAATCTGCGCCGGTGATTTCGTGGAGATAGTCGTTGATGTCCGAAGAACTGATGGCGTGGCGCTGGCCATCGGCATCGAGATACTGGAAGAGTTCGTGTCCCGGCAAGTCCATGCATCGCTTCACGATTTTCGCAATCCGCGGATCACTCACCGATACATCGTGTTCAATCCCGCTCTTGCCGCGAAACTGGAAGCGCAGCGTGCCGGATTTCACGCTGAGATGCTTTTTGCGCAGCGTGGTCAGGCCATAGGACTTGTTTTCGCGCGCATATTCCTCGCTGCCGACTCGCACGAGCGTGGTGTCGAGCAGCCTGACGACGGTCGCTAAAACCTTGTCGCGCGGCATGCCTGGCAGATCGAGATCGCGGGTCACGCGGGCGCGCAGTTTCGGCAGGACTGCACTGAAGGCGAGCATGCGTTCGTACTTGGTGGCGTCGCGGGTTTCACGCCATTGCGGGTGATATCTGTACTGCTTGCGGCCTCGCGCATCGCGTCCGGTGGCTTGCAGATGTCCGCGCGAGTCCGGGCAGATCCACACATTCGTGTACGCAGGCGGAATGGCCAGGGCATTGATGCGCTTGATGTCGGCATCGTCGGAGAGTTGCTTGCCCTGCGTATTGAAGTAGACGAACGCGCCGTTTTTCCACTCGCGCGTGTAGCCCGCGCGGGCGTCGTCCACATAGCGCAGACCCGGCGGCAAGTCTTCCGGGCAGCCTTTGATATCAGGGGATGAATCGATAACGGAGTCGGTGACTGATGAGGTCGGCATTGTTGCTAGTCTCGCAAGGGTCGCCCGTCGGGCGGTTTACGAGATCTAAGCAAAAGGAATGCCGCGGACGTTCTCCCGGACTATCGGAACCCCTCGGCAAGCGAACCGGCGCCTTTCGCCCAGCCCTGCTTGACTGACCAGCGTTGATCCGTTCCAGCCTCGACAATGGTCAGACGGCCATCGTCCGTGTATGCACCGGTATCGATAAAGATCTGCGCCCCGATCTGCTTGATGGCCTTCACCGGCGTATGCCCGCAGTACGTTGGCGACAAACCCCGCTGCATGGAAGGCTTTCCCGTCCCGAGCGCGAGCGACCTTCCCCACAGCAGTTGCTGGCGGACTTCATCGGGGAAATAGGCCACTTCGAGGTCGGCGTCGCTGCCGAAAAACTCCGCGTGCAGCACGTTGAACCGCGACGCGCCGTCCCCGACTATGCGCACGAGCGGCACGCTTGCCAGCTTTGCAGCAAGGCGCTGTAACTGCTCATCGGACAGATTCGATGCCCACGCGCCGCCAATCGAATACCAGACGTGGCGCTTCATGCGCCCGTCAGCGACGGCGCACAGGGCGTCTTCGTGGTTACCGAGCACCGGATAAAACCAGGGTTGATCGATCAGATCGAGCGCCGCAAGCGAGTCGCTGCCGCGATCGACCAGATCGCCGACGGAAAACAGCCGGTCATGCGTGCTATCGAAGCCGATTTCGTTGAGCAGATAACGCAACGCATCGACGCAACCATGCACGTCGCCAACCACGAGGTCACGGCCTGATTTGTTCGCCGGATGCCAGCAAACGACGGGATATGTAGCAGCAGTCATAGCCAAATCTTCTTCGTACACGGCGCACAAGCGCGCCCAAACTAAAAAGCAAGTTCACATTTTGAAACCGGTGACGCCGATAAGCAATCTTCGCGGCGCGACAAGGCAAAATTTGCCGTGCCGCACCGCACAAACTTGCATTTACTACGCAATTTCCGTTCCTCTACTGCGGTGTTGCGCGCAATTTGGCAACTTCAGCAGCGGTTGTGGTCGATTGCGGATTGCCGAAAGTCTTCGTGACGTAGTTGCTGATGGCGGCGATTTGCTCGTCATTGAGTTGATCGGCGAAGGCCGGCATGAAGACATTTGCTGTTTTCGTCTCGCGATTCACGCCGTGGAGCATCACCATGGTCAGGTTGTTCGCCGCCGATGCCCCGACCACGCTGTTATGAATCAGCGACGGATATGCGCCCGCCGCACTGCCGCCGCGTCCCTCGCCGGTCCAGCTATGGCAGGTCGCGCAATTGGCGATAAACAACTGCGCGCCGTTCACGCCGCTCACCTGCGTGCCGCGCATTGCGATGACGTCCTGGCTGGTCGGCTTGCCGAAGGAAGCGCGCGGATGGGTATCGCCGCCACTTTGCGCGGGAACCGTGCGCAAGTAGGCGACCATGGAACGCAAGTCCTCAGGCGTCATGTATTGCGTGCTGTTCTGAATCACATCGGCCATCGGGCCGGCTGCGTTCGCACGGCCGTGCACGGCGCCGGTGGCGAGATATTGCGCGAGTTCATCGTCCGTCCAGTTGCCGACGCCCGCGTTCTTGTCAGGCGTGATGTTGTAGGCGTGCCAGCCCGACAGTTCGGCGCCGCTGAAACGTTCGCCGGACTTCAGGCCTTGCGTGACGTTGCGCGGCGTATGGCATTCCTCGCAATGCGCCAGGCCTTCGACCAGATACGCCCCACGATTCCACTCGGCGCTTTGCTTCGGGTCGGGCACGAAACGCCCTTCCTTGAAGTTGAACATGTTCCAGAACACCATCAGCCAGCGCTGGTTGAAAGGAAACGACATCTCGTTGCGCGGCGGCGTGTAGTGGATCGGCGCGAGCGTGTTGAGATAGGCGCGGATGGCGAGCACATCGCCGGAGGTGACTTTCGTGTAGTCCGCGTACGGGAACGCCGGATACAGCCGCTCGCCGCCCTTGCCGATACCCTCGTGCATCGCGCGCACGAAATCGGCGTCGGTCCATCGTCCAATCCCCGTGTCCGGATCGCTCGTGATATTCGGCGTGTAGATGGTCCCGAACGGCGTGTTGATGGGCAGGCCGCCGGCGAAGGGGCGGGCTTTGTCGGCGGTATGACACGCGATGCAATCGCCCGCGCGCGCGAGATATTCGCCGCGCTTGATCAGGTCGGCGCCGGCCTGATTGTCCTTGACGGTCGTGGCCGTCTCCGCACCGTTCGCAGCGCCAGCGGCTGTTTGCGCCTGTGCGGGTTCTATCAGTGAGTGAAAATTCATCGCGCCGGCTACGGCGAGCGCAAGCACGGCGAGCGCACCGCCAAAACGTTTTGTGATCGTGCGGGCGTCGCGGGGTTCGTGGTTCTTCATCGTGGATCTCCGTCGGCGCGCCATCAAAGTTCTTTCTTCAGTTTGTCGGCGAGACGCAGCGACAACGCGGACAGCGTCAGCGTGCAGTTCACCGATGCCGCCGTCGGCATCACCGCGCTTCCGGCCACGAACAGATTCGGATGGTCGTGCGTGCGGCATTCGGTATCGACCACGGAATCCTTCGGGTCCGCGCCCATGATGGCCGTGCCCATGATGTGGTTGTTCGGGGCAAATTTGTCGTCGAAGGTGATCTCCGTGCCGCCGAACAGTTCCGCGATGCGCGCGTAGTGCGTGCGTGTATCGGCGGCGCTTTTCTTTACGTAGTCGTTGATGGAGTAATAGATCTCGGGTTGCGGAATGCCGAGCGAATCCTTGTGATCCGACGAAGGCAACACGCGATTCTGCGGTTCGGCAAGATGCTCGTGGAAGCTGTTGATGTTCATGGTGCGTGCAGCGCGGTCGCGGATCTGCCGGTCGAGCTCGGCGCCGCTCAAACCCTTCGCAATGAGATCTGCGGTGATCGCCATGGTCGGCACGCCATTCGACAAATGCAGCTTTTTCGCCGCGTATTCGGAACGGAACGCGCCATCGCGGAAATTGACGATGGACGTCATTTCCATGGGGCCGCGTCCCGGCCACAAGGTCTCGTTGGCGAGGAACGTGACGCCCGTTCCGGGGTGGTCCATGAGGTTGCGGCCGACCTGATCGGAGCTGTTGCCAATGCCGTTCTTGAACGTATCCGAAGCCGATTGCAACATCAGCTTCGGCGTTTCGATGCCGTTCGCCGCCAGCACGAACAGCTTGCCCGTCACACGCGTGCTGTTGCCGTTCGGGTCCTTGTAATGGACGGCGGTGATCAGGCCTTTGTCGTCGGCTTCGATCTTGTAGACCACGGCTTGCGGGATCAGCCTCGCGCCCGCGCGTTCAGCTTTTTCGGCATGCGTGACGCCGTTGTACATGGCCGCGATCGGGCAGATGGGCATGCAGTTGTTATTGCCGCAGCAGGTCGGGCGCGAATCGTACGGGCGGCTGTTGCGCGCAACCGGTTCCGGCACGACGTGAAACGATTCGGCGTTGAGGACATCGGAGAAACGCTGGTCCATGTAGGAAAGCGGCAACATGTCCATCGGATACGGTTTCGAGCGCGGCGAACCGAGATCGACATCATGGCCCGGACCCGATACACCCAGTTGCACCTCGGCTGCCTGATACCACGGTTCGAGCGTTTCGTAGGAGATCGGCCAGTCGCGGCCCACGCCATACAGCGTCCGGATCTTGAAGTCGGCGGGAAGCAGACGCCACGCCGCGGCAGCCCAATGCCAAGTCGTCCCGCCCACGAGCCGCAAGTATTGCGACGCATACGGGTACTCGCCCTTCTGGATCAGATAGTTGTTCTCGGGCGAATACTCGGGATGCGGCGCGTAAGGCGTCGATGGATACGGCGTTGCAAAATCCGCTTTCGCGGGCGAGTTGCGGAAATTTTCGACGATCTGCCAGCGCGGAATGCGCGGCCCGGCTTCGAGGAGGATCACGGATGCGCCCGCGCTTGCGAGCTGATGGGCTACCAGACCGCCCGCGACACCGGATCCGACGACCACGACATCGGCCGAATTCGAATTTGCCATTTTTGTATTGTCCTGTGAGGTGCTGCTTTTATGCTTCGGTCGCGCTGTCCAGCAGCGCGACCGCGTGATTCTTATATGGCTCGGATCAGGCGGCCTTGGGCGCGCCGACTGCCGGCGGCTTTTGCGTCCAGTAGAACGGCACATCGCGGCAATATGAAGGGATGGTCAGCACATCGCTTACGGGATCGAACATGAGTGCACGTTCGTACGCCACGACGCTTGTATGCTGCCCGTCGCCGACAAGACCGAGATACCACGCGCGTATGACAGCCGTGACGGTGCCGGCAAGCTTGGGCGTGTCTGCCTTGAGCGCCTGCGTGACGGTATCCGATGGCACCCCGCCATGCGCCGCAAGCCACACGTTGAGCGCGCTCACGTTCGCGACAAACTCGCTGTCCGAATTCGATAACGCGTCATACACGCGCTGCGCCAACGCGGGGTCGAAGCTCGTGCGGCCGGTCAGCTTGCGCGAGAGCAGGAGGAAGCCTTCAAGGCCTGCAGGCGGGGTATCGGCGAAAGCCTGTGTGAATAACGATGGAAAGCCCATTCCCGCCGATGCAAAAGCGAGCGCCACCGCCGACGCGCACGCGCCGAGCACGAAACGCCGCCGGGCGGCGGAGTGCCTGGCTGAATCAGCGGGCGCAGGGGGATCTTGAAGCTGTCTCATGGGTTGGTTGTCCGGGGTTGGTGTCCGTTACGCGTTTTGCACAAAGCAATGATCGGCAAGAGCGGGCAGACACGGCCTGTTAGACACGGTCGGTCCGACACGGTCTGTCAGACATGCCTTGCCGATATCTTTGAAAATGATTTGAGGCCGTGGGGTGAAGTCAGAGCGCGCGTCAACATGAAGAACCGCGCTCGACGCCCGTTGAAGTTTGAAAGCTACACGGGCAATAATCGCGGCGCGACAGCTTAACGCGATTACCGCCATCACAAGGCCACGATAAAAATGAATTTCATGCTTCCCAACGTAGTGCGATATCGCCCAAGGGCGATTATTGCTTTGATCATTGGTGTGATTGCCGCAATTTTGGTTCCATATGACTTGCGCCCGCTCGTGCGTGGCCTCGTTGGTTGGGACACTACCGTATGGCTGTATCTCGTGCTCATATGGATTCAAATGTGGCGGGCGCACCAGGACGAAGTGCAGAAGCTCGCAGCGCGAGAGGATGAAAACGCCGGCATGGTCTTGTTGATTGTGAGTCTTGCGGCGCTCGCAAGTATTGTCGCGATCATCGCGGAACTCGCCAGTGCAAAGAACATGGGCTTTCGCAGCGCATTACCTAACTATTTGCTGACAGGCATCACTATGTTCGGCGCATGGTTCCTCATCCCCACCATGTTCACTCTCCACTACGCGCGTCATTACTATCAGTCGCAAGACGAGACATCGCTGAAATTTCCCGATACTCATCTGAAACCCGACTATTGGGACTTCCTGTATTTCTCGTTCACTATCGCGGTGGCATCGCAAACGTCTGACGTGGTATTGCGCTCTACGGAAGTGAGGCGCACTGCGTTGGCGCAATCGGTTTTGTCGTTCTTTTTCAATGCGGCCGTGCTGGGTTTGTGCGTGAACACTGCTGCCGGGTTATTAGGCTCGTAAAGTGCCGGCGAGCAATTATTGCTGGCGCTTTATTAACTTTCGGTCTTAACTTCCTGAGTCGATCTGTATAAGCATTCCAGTTACCGCTGTGTAAAAACGCCGTTCCCGGCGGGTGCTTTTTTACACGGCGTCAAATGTCTGTCTTCTGTCCGGCGTAGCGTGTTCGTTTGTGAGTGGCGTACCTAACGCTTTCCCGCGGTTTTGGGAAAAACCATGCTGCATGGCACAACGTTTGCTCTAAAGAACTCCGCATCCCTCATCCCTCCGATAAGAGCACCGGTCGCGTGCGCCGCCATTCAACCGGCCGAGCGCAGCCCATCGCTATTCATCTTTCAGACGCCAGGAGTCAGCTTTGTCCTTGAACGTATTGCTTGTCGCTTCGGAGGCCGTGCCGCTTGCCAAAACTGGCGGACTGGGTGACATGGTCAGCGCATACGCCGCGGCGTTACGTGAAGCGGGAGTCGATGCCGCCATACTGTTGCCGTCGTATCCGAACGCATTGCAAATGGTCGATGGATTGCAGAAGGTTGCTTCATTGACGGGCCTCCCGGGCGGTGACGGCGCGTTGTATCGCGGCCGCATGCCCGACACCGGCGTGCCTGTGATCCTGTTGCGCATGGATCACCTGTACGCACGCGACGGGCTTTACCAGGATGCCAAGGGACGCGACTACGAAGACAACGCCATCCGGTTCGCTTCGCTTTCGGCGGCGGCGGTCCGGTTGGCCGAAGGCGTTCGCGGCTTCAAGAAGCCTGACATCGTGCATGCACATGACTGGCATTCCGGCCTCACGCCGCTTTTGATGAAGCACGCGGGCGTGCACGCAAAAAGCGTTTTCACGATCCACAATCTGGCGTTCCAGGGCAACTATTCGCTCTCGCTTGGTGCAGCGCTCGGCGTTCCGGCCAAGTGGCTCGTGCCGGCGTTGACCGAACAAAAGAGCATCGAATTTTATGGCGCGTTGAGTCTGATGAAAGCGGGCATCGTCCACGCTGATCACGTCGCGACCGTCAGCGAGACCTATGCCCGCGAAATTCTCACGCCGCGCTTTGGTCATTTGATGGAAGGCGTC
The DNA here is from genome assembly GCF_001557535.2 of Burkholderia sp. PAMC 26561. Classification (NCBI taxonomy): domain Bacteria; kingdom Pseudomonadati; phylum Pseudomonadota; class Betaproteobacteria; order Burkholderiales; family Burkholderiaceae; genus Burkholderia; species Burkholderia sp. PAMC 26561. The sequence continues at coordinate 1,049,955 of NZ_CP014307.1, read as the reverse complement.
CTGCAATGTTATGCAGAGAAGCTGTCGGGCATCATCAATGGCATCGATGTCGGTGCATGGGACCCGATGACCGACACGCAGATCGCGCGCAACTATTGTTTCGAGGATATGCGCGGCAAACACGCTTGCAAGCGCGAACTGCAACAGATGTTCGGGCTACCTGTCGATCCGTTCGCGCCGGTGATTGCCATCGGTAGCCGGATGACATCGCAAAAAATGGCCGATGTCGTGATCGATGCCATCCCCGCGCTCCTAGAACAGCACCCGCGTTTGCAGATCGCGGTGATCGGCAAAGGCGAAGCGCATCTCGAAACCGCGTTCCAACGTCTGGCGCAAACGTGGCCGGATCGCATCGGCGTGCATATTGGCTACGACGAGCGCCGCGCGCATGTCCTGCATTCCGGCGCCGATATCCTGCTGCATGGCAGCCGCTTCGAGCCGTGCGGCTTGACGCAAATCTACGCGATGCGTTACGGCACCCTGCCGGTTGCATCGCGTGTGGGCGGACTGGCGGACACCATCGTGGATGCGGCCGAAGCATCGTCGCTGCAGGAAGGCTTTCAGTCTTCGCCGGTTGAAAGCCTGGGCAGCTTCGAAGGCGCGACATCGTCACGTCCGGCTACCGGTTTTCTCTTCGATGGCGAAGCGACTCATGACATGGTGGTTGCGGTCACGCGCGCCATTCACGCTTTCATGCGCCCTCAACAATGGCGCACGCTGCAACGCAACGCAATGGCCCGCGACTACGGCTGGAACCATGCAGTTGCCAAATACATCCAGCTCTACGCGGGCCTCACGGACGCACGTCCCGCAAAGACGCCGCTGCGCACACGCCGCGTGCCGGTTCATACGCCGGCGGTACCGGCCATCGCCGCCATGGCAGCGCCCGCTGCCGCTGCAAGCCGTCACGACCGTCACGATGGAGAACGGTCGCAATTTGTCGCACGCAGCGCCTGAAAGCGTTCGCATCTCACTGTTCGATGATACGGTTATGCAGTTGCCGCCCGCCACGCTGATAGAAGCGCGGCGGGCGGTGGTCGTCTGACCTGAAGCGAGGCCCCGACGCCCAAGCCGGAAGTCAGCTCCGGCGCGGCACGCTACGTGCTGTGTCCTAGAACGCGACCCTGGCGCCGCACCGAACGACGTATCGCGCATGACAGCTTCATGAAGATACGTACCGCACTCGAAACCCCGGAATTGGTGCTTGAAGACTGTCTGAGGCTCGTTTGCCGTAGACGTTCGTGCGGTGGTTTATTGCCTGGTTGAGCGCGATCGCGTTTTCCCGCATCCACGCCATAGCAGGACGAACTGGAAAAGACGACCGATGGAACACCATCACATGCTTCACGCGTATGCGCCACGAATCTATTTCATCGACCCGCTTCTCGTCGGACCATTGTCCCAATGGCCCGCACAATTCGAGCACGCAGCAGCGCTCGGCTTCGATCATGTCCTGATCGGCGCGCCCTTTCTGCCCGGCAAGAACGGGCACCGACAGGCGGTAGCCGACCATCACAAGCTGCATCCCGCATTTGAGTCCGATCTTCCAGCAGCGGAAGGCCTGCGTTTGCTCGCAAGCCAGGCTGAGAAGCACGGGCTGACATTGCTCGTCGATATCAACCTCGACCGCGTCAGCGCCGAAGGCGGCCTGTTCCAGGAAAACCGTCACTGGTTTCATCCGTTCGAAGCGGCCGAAGCGCGGCTTGATCCGCGTACGGCACCGCATGAGGAAAGCGTCGCGCACGCCAATTTCGGCGATGGCGAAGCGGCCCACGCGCTGACCGAATGGTGGGCGCGAGAATTGATGCTGATCGCCGATGCCGGCATTGGCGGCTTTCGCTTCGAAGCGCCGCAGAAGGTGCCCGCGCATGTCTGGCGCCGCCTGGGCGCGGCTGTGCGCGAACGTCATCCGCAAACCAAATGGCTTGCGTGGACGGTCGGCGTCAACCGTCATGATCTGGCGAACCTCGCCGATGCCGGTTTCGATTCGGTGTTTTCATCGGCGAGATGGTGGGACTTTCAAAGCAACTGGCTCTTCGATGAACACGCGGCCCTGTTCCGCATCGCGCCGCCGATCGCATTTCCCGAAGAACCGTACGGCACGCGCCTGCTCAACGATCTTCCCGACACCAGCGATTCATCGCTTGTGGAACGGGCTTACAGGCGCGCGTTGTACACGGCGGCGGGCATAGGTACCGGCGTGCTGGTTCCCATGGGTTTCGAGTACGGCCTCACGCAACCGCTCTCGTACAACCACGGCAGCGCGGAAGAATTTCATCGTGCGAAGGAAAGCGCGCGCTTCAATGTGTCGGCGGAAGTGGCACACGCAAACGCGTTGCAACGCAACTCCGCGGCGCTAGCCAGCACCGGCGAGTTGCGCACGCTGACCGGTCCCGGCACGCCGTACGCGGCAATCCTGCGCGGCAGCGGCCCGGACTTGCGGACGGCGAGCGAAGCCGCGCTGATCGTGCTCAACGCCGACCTGACAAAGCCGGTTTATGTCGATACACGTCATTTGCTCGATGGTGCTCCAGGCAACTTCACGCGGTTCCGTGCGATCGATGAAGACACCACCGAAACGCCGCTGCCGCTGAAACCTTTCCTGCTGCAGCCGGGCGAAGTCCGCCTGTTGCGCGGCGCGTCCGAGCCGCCGATCCTGCTCGCGCAACCCCAAGTCAAACGCGGCGCGAAATCCGCCGATAAAAAATCGGTGAACGAGGCGCTCGTCGCCCCGCGCGTGATGATCGAAAGCGTGGAACCGTCGGTGGATCACGGGCGCTTCCCGGCGAAGCGGATTGTGGGCGAAGCCGCCGAAATCACGGCTGCTATCTTCGCGGAAGGGCACGACAAGATCGCGGCTGCAGTGCAGTGGCGCGCCGCCGACGAAACCGACTGGCATGAAGCCAAGATGCTTCCGGTCATTCCGCTTGGCAACGACTTGTGGACGACCAGCATTCCGCTCGACCGGCTCGGCCGGCATGAATTCACGGTGATTGCGTGGCGCGACGACTTTGCATCGCTCATCGATCACATGCAGAAAAAGCTCAAGGCCGAGCAGACCGTCGAACTGGAACTCGAGGAGTTGCGGCACCTGTTCGCATTGATCCTCGCCGAAGTGAAGACAACTGAAGGGTCGCAAACGGAACCGCTGGAAGGCATCGTCAAGCAGTTCGCGAAAGCCGATGGCGAGACACGTCTCGCGCTGGCTTTGTCGCCGGAAACGGCGCAGGCCATCGAAGCGGCGCGGCATCGTCCGTTCCTGTCGCGCGATCCGGTGACGTACCGGATCGACGCCGAACGCGCCGCCGCGCGCTTTGCAAGCTGGTACGAGATCTTCCCGCGCTCCATGAGCGACGATGAAAACCGTCACGGCACGTTTATCGATGTAATCGGCAAGATGCCGCGCATCCGCGAGATGGGCTTCGACGTGCTGTACTTCCCGCCGATCAACCCGATTGGCATTTCGAACCGGAAAGGCAAGAACAATACGCTCACGGCCCAGCCCGGCGATGTGGGCAGCCCTTACGCCATCGGCGGCAAGGAAGGCGGTCACGACGCGGTGCATCCGGAACTCGGCAATCTGGATGACTTCAAGCGCATGCTCGATGCAGCACGTGCGCACGGCCTGGAAATCGCGCTCGACTTCGCGGTGCAGTGCTCGCCGGATCATCCGTGGCTGAAGGAACACCCTACATGGTTCGCATGGCGTCCTGACGGCACCTTGCGGTACGCCGAAAATCCGCCGAAGAAGTACCAGGACATCGTGAATCCGGACTTCTATGCGAAGGACGCGAAACCCGAGTTGTGGCTTTCGCTGCGCGACGTGTTCCTGTTCTGGATCGCGGCGGGCGTCAAGATTTTCCGCGTCGACAACCCGCACACCAAACCCATGCCGTTCTGGGAATGGGTGATCGGCGACGTGCGTGCGCGTCACCCCGACGTCATGTTCCTGGCCGAAGCGTTCACGCGTCCGCGCGTGATGAACCGCCTCGCCAAGCTCGGCTTCTCGCAGTCGTACACGTACTTTACGTGGCGTGAGTCGAAGCGCGATTTCGTGGAATACATGCACGACCTGACGCAGACCGACGCGAAGGAATTCTTCCGTCCGAACTTCTTCGTCAATACGCCCGATATCAACCCGCGTTTCCTCCAGCGTTCGGGCCGCGCCGGGTTTGTGATTCGTGCCGCGCTCGCGGCCACGCTCTCGGGACTCTGGGGCGTGTACAGCGGTTTCGAACTGTGCGAAGCCGCCGCGTTGCCGAACAGCGAGGAATATCTGGACTCGGAAAAGTATCAGATTCGCGCGTGGGACTGGAACCGGCCGGGGAATATCGTCGGGGAGATCACGGCGCTCAACCGTATCCGCAAGGCGAATCCGGCGTTGCATTCGCACCTCGGCGTCAACTTCCTGACCGCCCACAACGAAAACATTCTCTTCTTCGAAAAGGCCAATGCCGCACGCGACAACGTGGTGCTGGTTGCAATCAACCTCGATCCGTTCAACGAGCAAGGCGCGGACATTGAACTGCCGTGGAAGACGCTGAGCGATTGGGGCGTTCAGGAGTGGGACGCGCTGGCTGTGGAAGACCAGATGACGGGCGAACGTTTTGAATGGCGCGGCCGACGGCAGCACATTCAACTCGATCCCAATACGCGGCCGTTTGCGATCTGGAGAATCGCACCGACGTGGGGCCTGCCTCGCAAGGACACCGCAGCCTGAAGTCAAAGCGCCTGCGTGCCTTTGAACGGCGCGCAGGCGATCATCACGAAGGCATCGGCCGACGTGGCACAGAACAACTCACACAGCCGGTAGCAGTGCGCCTGACGCACCTCACCGGCTCAAGGAGCGACACGTGAAGCGCAACAAGAATTCGACTCTCAGCAACGATCCGCTCTGGTACAAAGACGCGATCATCTATCAAATCCACATCAAGTCCTTCTTCGATGCCAACAACGACGGCATCGGCGATTTTCCAGGCCTGCTGGCCAAGCTCGATTACATCGCGGAACTTGGCGTGGATTGCATCTGGCTGCTGCCGTTCTATCCATCGCCACGACGCGACGACGGTTACGACATCGCCGATTATCGCAACGTGCATCCCGATTACGGCACGCTCGCCGACGTCAAGCGCTTCATTCAGGAAGCGCACGCACGCGGCATTCGCGTGGTGACGGAACTGGTCATCAACCATACCTCCGATCAACACCCGTGGTTCCAGCGCGCCCGGCTTGCAAAGCCCGGCTCGAACCATCGCAATTACTACGTCTGGTCGGATACCGACAAGAAGTACGAAGACACGCGGATCATCTTCATTGATTCCGAGCCGTCCAACTGGACGCACGATCCTGTTGCGGGACAGTACTACTGGCACCGGTTCTTCAACCACCAGCCCGACCTGAACTTCGACAACCCCGCCGTGCTGAAGGAAGTGCTGTCCGTCATGCGCTTCTGGCTGGATATGGGTATCGACGGTCTGCGGCTGGATGCCGTGCCGTATCTCGTGGAACGCGAAGGCACGAACAACGAGAACCTGCCCGAGACGCACGCAATCCTGAAGACGATCCGCGCGACCATCGACAAGGAATATCCGAACCGCATGTTGCTGGCCGAGGCGAATCAATGGCCAGAAGACGTGAAGGAGTATTTCGGCGATGAAGACGAATGCCACATGGCCTTCCATTTCCCGCTGATGCCGCGCATCTACATGTCGATTGCGAGCGAGGACCGCTTCCCGATCACCGACATCATGCGTCAGACGCCGGATCTCGCGCCGACCAATCAATGGGCGATTTTCCTGCGCAATCACGATGAACTCACGCTCGAAATGGTGACCGATTCGGAGCGCGATTATTTGTGGAACACGTATGCAAGCGATCGCCGCGCGCGCCTGAACCTCGGCATTCGCCGTCGTCTTGCGCCGCTGATGGAACGGGATCGCCGCCGTATCGAGCTGATCAATTCGCTGCTGCTGTCCATGCCCGGTACGCCCGTGATCTATTACGGCGACGAACTCGGCATGGGCGACAACATCCACCTGGGCGATCGTGACGGCGTGCGTACGCCGATGCAGTGGTCATCGGACAGGAACGGCGGGTTTTCGCGCGCTGATCCGGAACAGCTCGTGTTGCCGCCGGTGATGGGTTCGCTCTACGGTTACGACGCGATCAACGTGGAATCGCAAAGCCGCGATCCGCACTCGCTGCTCAACTGGACGCGCAAGATGCTCGCCGTGCGTCGCGCGAAACATGCGTTCGGCCGTGGCACGATCCGCTTCCTGCGCCCGAACAATCGCAAGATCCTGGCGTATATCCGCGAGATCGAAGGCGAACCGCCCATCTTGTGTGTCGCGAATCTTTCGCGTGCGCCGCAAGCCGTCGAACTCGATCTGTCCGAATACGCCGGTTCCGTGCCGCTGGAAATGACCGCCGATTCCGCGTTTCCGCCCATCGGCCAGTTGACGTATCTGCTGACGTTCCCGCCGTATGGCTTCCTGTGGTTCCAGCTTTGCCCGGGCAATCAGCGTCCGGCATGGAGCCAGGCGCCATCGGAGCAATTGCCCGAGTTCGTGACCATGGTGATTCGCGCCGGGCAGACCGGCCCGACGCCGGAGAATGTGCGCCTGCTCGAATCCGAAGTACTGCCGTCTTACTTGAGCAAGCGGCGCTGGTTTGCATCGAAGGACCAGACGTTGAAGCGCGTGCGCCTTGCCGCGTTGACCACGATCCCCGAAGCCGGGTTCGCGTTCACCGAAGTGGAAGCGGATGTTGGCGATCACACCGAACGGTATGTGTTGCCGCTGACGATTGCGTGGGGCACGGAAACCACGTCGCCGCTTTACATGCAATTGGCGCTGGCTCGTGTGCGCCAGAGCCGCAACATGGGCCATATCACCGACGCGTTCGCGGTCCCGGCATTTACGTATGGCGTGCTGCGCAAGCTCAAGGAACGCGCTGTTGTACCGACCGTGCAAAAGAGCGAGATCCGCTTCATCCCGACCGAACGTCTGGATGCGCTGAACTTCAATTTCAAGCCGGGCGAACCGCTGCCCGAGATTCGTTGGCTTGCCGCCGAGCAGAGCAACAGCTCGCTCGTGATTGGCGACCAGGTCGTGCTGAAGCTCGTGCGGCGCCTCGTTGGCGGCATCCATCCGGAAGCCGAGATGAGCCGCTACTTGACGAAGCTCGGCTATGCGAACACCGGTCCGCTGTTCGGCGAAGTCGTGCGCGTCGATCCGGAAGGCGTGCCGCACACGCTCTGCATCTTGCAGGGGTTCATCGATAACCAGGGCGATGCCTGGAACTATGCGCTCGATTATCTGCGCCGCACCGTCGATGAACTCGCGCTGGCAGTGGACACCGAAGACCATTCGATGGATCGCGAGAAAGAGATGCAAGGCATCGAGGGATACCGGACGATTGCGGGGATCATCGGGCGTCGTCTGGGCGAACTGCACGTCGCGCTCGCATCGCCGTCCGACGATCCGGCATTCGCGCCCGAGATGGCATCGAAGGAAGATGTGCGCGCATGGAACGACGGCACGCATACGCTGCTCGTCACCGCGCTCGATATCCTCGGCGCCAAGATCCGCGACTTCAGCGAGCATGATCGCGAACTCGCGCAGAGCCTGCTCGATCGCCGCGATCTGTTGCTCGCAGCCGTGCAGAAACTCGTGCCGGAAAGCGCCAACGCGCTGCGTATCCGGATTCACGGCGACTTCCACCTGGGCCAGGTCTTGATGGCGCAAGGCGATGCTTTCCTGATCGACTTCGAAGGCGAACCGGCGCGGCCGCTGGAGGAACGCCGCAAAAAGTCGAGCCCGTTGCGTGACGTGGCCGGCTTATTGCGTTCCTTGTCCTACGCCAGCGCCGCTGCGCAGCCGACGACCGAAAACGCACCGGCAGCCGCCGCCGATCGCAAACGTGCACTGTTCGAGCGCCTGCGCGCCCATGGCGAAGAAGGTTTCCTTGCTGAATACAATGCGGCGGTTGCAGCTTCCCCGCAGCCCGTCGCCGGCGATGAAGCCACTCTGGCCGCCTTGCTCGATCTCTTCCTGATCGAAAAGGCCGCCTATGAAATCCGCTATGAAGCGGCGAACCGTCCGACCTGGATCGGCTTGCCGTTGCGTGGCCTCGCGTCGCTTGCGAGCCGCCTGCTTGGCGACACCGGCGCACCGCTCGCGCCCGGCTCGCGTCCCGCGGACGCCGCAGAAAAGGACATCTCCGATGGAAACGAAAATGAATAAGCGCACCGACGACCGAAGCCTGACTGAAGGGCTGCATCCGCTCGATATCGACGCACTTGTCGAAGCGCGCCATCCCGATCCGTTTTCAAAGCTCGGGCTGCACCAGACCGATGCAGGTCCCGTCGTGCGCGTGCTGCTGCCCGGCGCGACCAGCGTGCAGGTTCTCGCGCGCGACAGCAGCGCGCCGCTCGGCACGCTCACGCAGATTCATCCGGCGGGGCTGTTTGTCGGGTTTATCGATGAGGCTCAGGCCTACCGCCTGAATATCGACTGGCACGGCACGCCGCAGGAAGTCGCCGATACCTATTCGTTCGGCCCCGTTCTCGACGAAGACGCACTGAACCGCATCTCATGGGGCGACCCGTATGCCGTGCTCGAATGCCTCGGGTCGCGGCCGGTCGTACATGACGGGGTATCGGGCGTGCGGTTCGCCGTCTGGGCGCCCAATGCGCGCCGGGTGTCCGTAGTCGGCGATTTCAATTCTTGGGATGGCCGTCGTCATCCGATGCGCCTGCGCCACAACGCAGGCGTATGGGAACTGTTCGTGCCGGGACTGGGCGCGGGCACGCGCTACAAGTACGAAATCATCTCGCGCGAGGGCCACGCCTTGCCGCTGAAGGCTGACCCTTGCGCGTTGCAAAGCGAGCTGCCTCCGGCGACGGCTTCAGTGGTCGCGGATGCGGATGCCATCGATGGATATAGCTGGACCGACAGCGAGTGGATGAACACGAAGCGCGGCCCGAAGCAGACCGTCAACGCGCCGATCTCCATCTACGAAGTCCACGCCGAATCGTGGCTGCGTGTCGCGGAAGAGGGCAACCGCGGCATGAACTGGCACGAGCTTGCCGAGCGCCTGATTCCCTATGCCAAGAGCATGGGCTTCACGCACCTCGAGTTCATGCCGATTGCCGAGCATCCGTTTGGCGGATCTTGGGGATATCAGCCGTTGGGGCAATTCGCGCCATCGGCACGATTCGGGACACCGGAGCAATTTGCCGAATTCGTGAATCGTGCGCACGAAGCTGAACTCGGGATCATTCTCGATTGGGTGCCGGCGCATTTTCCAAACGATGCCCACGGGCTTTTCCAGTTCGATGGCACGCCGCTTTATGAGCACGCCGATCCGCGCGAGGGATATCACCAGGACTGGAACACGATGATCTACAACCTCGGCCGCAACGAGGTGAGTGCGTTCCTGGTCGCATCCGGGCTGGCGTGGCTGAAGCGGTATCACGTCGATGGATTGCGCGTGGACGCGGTCGCGTCGATGTTGTACCGGGACTATTCGCGCAAGGCCGACGAGTGGGTGCCGAACATCTACGGCGGCCGTGAAAATCTCGAATCGATTGCGTTTCTCAAGCGCCTGAATCACGAGGTGCGTCAGATTCCAGGTGCGATCACGATTGCTGAAGAATCGACGGCATGGCCGGGAGTGACGGCGCGCGTTGAAGACGGCGGACTGGGTTTCGATTTCAAGTGGAACATGGGGTGGATGCATGACACGCTGCATTACATGGAAGAAGATCCCGTGTACCGGCAGTACCACCACAACATGTTCACGTTCGGGATGGTGTATGCCTATTCCGAGCGTTTTGTCCTGCCGCTCTCCCACGATGAAGTCGTGCACGGCAAGGGATCGTTGATTGGCAAGATGCCGGGCGATCACTGGCAGAAATTTGCCAATTTGCGCGCATACCTGGGTTTCATGTGGACGCATCCGGGCAAGAAGTTACTGTTCATGGGCGGCGAGTTTGGTCAGTTCGCGGAGTTCAATCACGATGCATCGCCGCACTGGCATTTACTCGATGATCCGTACCATGGTGGTTTGCAGAAGCTGGTTCGTGATTTGAACCGGGTGTACGGGGACGAACCGGCACTCCATAAGCTTGATAGTGATCCGCGCGGGTTTGACTGGCTGGTCGGGGACGACGCTGGGAATAGCGTTTTTGCGTTCCGGCGCACCGATGGCGAGGGTCGCGAGTGCGTGGTGATATCGAACATGACGCCGGTGCCCCGGCAGGGGTATCGGGTGGGTCTGCCTTGCGGCGGGCGATGGACGGAAATTCTTAACTCCGACGCCTCGGTGTATGGCGGATCCAATGTCGGGAATGGGGGCGTGATTCACGCCGAGAATGTTTCCAGTCATGGGCGGGAGTTTTCTGCTGCGCTGGTTTTGCCGCCGTTGGCTACTATTGTGCTGAGGTTGGACTAGCGTCCGGGGTTGGGTTGGGTTGGGTTAAGGCGGGGACGGGGTTGGCGCCGGGTTGCTGCTTCTTAGGCTTCCGCGCGTTCATTGTCAGGCGTCTTCTTTAGCACTATTAGCCACTGTCCGTGGCGGGACTTCATTTCTTTTTCCAACGGCGAAAAAGAAACGAAGCAAAGAAAACGCCTCTCAACCGCTAATTCTTAAGTGTCCCAAGCGTGCACTGACAACTGTTTGGTACTTCAGAAAAACGCTCGACGCCGGACTTGAGAACACTTGAACCCCTCCCCCTCCGTCAACGGCAACCCACACGCTTCGCCACCAGTGTGGGAATCCGCCAATCAGGCTTCCCCGCTGCGCGCGCTGACGCCCAAACGCAGGGTTGGCTGTACTGGTTCCGTTGTGCTCGCGCGAGCCTGGGACCACCGGCGGCAAAATCTCGGCAAGTTCGGGATGCTGTAGCGCCGTCATGTGCTCAACCCATTGTTTACTTGGGCCAGGTTTCCGTATTGACTGCCACAGTTACTGGTGGCGAAGCGTGTGGGTATCTGTTGACGGAGGGGGAGGGTTTCAAGTGTTGCTGGTTATGGCGGCGACCGTTCTTCTGACGTACCAAACAGTTGTCACTGCACGCTCGGGACACTTATGAGCCTGCGGTCGGAAGGCGTTTTCTTTGCTTCGTTTCTTTTTCGCCGTTGGAAAAAGAAATGAAGTGCCGCCACGCACAGTGGCTAATAGTGCTAAAGAAGTCAGCTAGAACTGAACGCGCGGTAGCGTAAAAAGCAGCAACCCGGCGTCAACTCGGCCACTAAAAACCACGGCCGAGCGCCAGCGCATAACCCGTGAAATGAAGTCCCGCCACGGACAGTAGCTAATAGTGCTAAAAAAGTCAGACAACAAGGAACGCGCGAGGGCCCAAGCAGCAACAACCCGGCACCATCCCCGACCACAAGCCCCACCCCACAACCCCCTCGAGTGCGAACGAAAATTCTATGCCGAATTCATTCCCCGACAAGTTACTCCCGGGCGCGGCCTACCCGCTCGGAGCAAACTGGGACGGTTTGGGTGTCAACTTCGCCGTCTTCTCCGCGAACGCGCAAAAGATCGAAGTCTGCCTCTTCGACACAACCGGCCGCAAAGAGCTAACCCGCTTCGAGCTCCCCGAATGCACCGATGAAATCTGGCACGGCTACCTCCCCGGCGCCCACCCCGGCACGGTCTACGGTTTCCGCGCCCACGGCGCCTACCAGCCGCAATACGGCCACCGGTTCAATCCGCACAAACTCCTGCTCGACCCCTACGCCAAGAAACTCGTCGGCCAATGGCGATGGTCGGACGCTCTCTTCGGTTATCGCGTGCACTCGAACCGCCTGGACCTTTCAATGGATCGACGCGACTCCGCCCCCGCCATGCCGAAATGCGTCGTCACCGATGACGCCTTCGACTGGTCCCGCGACACACGCCCGGACATCCCCTGGGGCGAAACGGTCATCTACGAAACGCACGTGCGCGGCACGTCGATGCTTCGCCCCGATATCCGCCAGCACGAACGCGGCTCGTTCGCGGCGCTGTCGTCGCCCTGGTTTATCGAACATTTGCAAAAGCTCGGAATCACCGCCGTCGAATTCCTGCCCGTGCACGCGTTTCTCAACGACCGTTTTCTCGTCGAACGTGGCCTGAAGAATTACTGGGGCTATAACACCGCGTGTTTCTTCGCCCCCGAACCGTCGTACCTCTCGACCAACCGCCTGAACGAAATGCGCATTGCCGTGCGCCGGTTGCACGCAGCGGGCATCGAAGTGTTCCTGGACGTGGTCTACAACCACACGTGCGAGGGCAACGAGCTCGGGCCGACCATGTCGTGGCGCGGCCTCGATAATGCCAGCTACTACCGCCTGATGCCCGGCGACGAACGCCATTACATCAACGACACCGGTTGCGGCAACACGGTCAATCTCTCGCACCCGCGCGTGCTGCAGATGGTGATGGACTCGCTGCGCTACTGGGCGACGGCGTTCAATATCGATGGCTTTCGTTTCGATCTCGGCGTGACCCTTGGCCGCGAAGGCCACGGTTTCGATCCGGGTTCCGGCTTCTTCGATGCCATCCGCCAGGATCCGATCCTCAATACGCGCAAGATGATCTCGGAGCCGTGGGATATCGGGCCCGATGGTTATCAGGTCGGCAACCATCCGCCCGGCTTTGCAGAATGGAACGATAAATTCCGCGATGGCGTGCGCCGTTTCTGGCGCGGCGACGCCGGCGTGCGGCCCGACCTCGCGGCGCGGCTGACGGGATCGGCGGAGCTGTTTTCCCGCCGGCGCAGGAAACCGTGGGCATCGGTCAATTTCGTCGCCTCGCACGACGGCTTCACGCTCGCCGACGTCGCGGCCTACGACCAGAAGCACAACGAGATGAACAAGGAAGGCAACAACGACGGCCACAACGAGAACTGCAGCACGAACTGGGGCGTGGAAGGCCCGACCGACGACCCCGAGATCCTCGAAACACGCGCACGCGTCGCGCGTGCGCTGGTCGCAACCAACCTGCTTTCGCTCGGCACGCCGATGCTCCTCGGCGGCGACGAATTTGGCCGCTCACAGCACGGTAACAACAACGCATATTGCCAGGACAACGAGATTTCGTGGATGGACTGGCGTCTCGCCGATACCCCCGCCGGCCGCACGATGACGGAGTTCATCGCGAGCGTGATTGCGCTGCGAAAAAACTACCCGCTGTTGAGGGAAATGCGTTTCCTCAAGGGCGACAAGGAGGTCCTCCCGGGCCTCTACGACGTCGGCTGGTTCGACGAGCGCGGCGCCGCGCTCACCACCGACGCGTGGCAGGACCCGGAAGGCCGCGCGCTCACGCTGCGTCGCGCGGGCCCGGGGCTCGACGGCAAGATCGATGTGATGCTGATCATGATGAACGCGTCGTCACAGGCGCTGGCTTTCTCGGCGCCTGCACCGCACTTGGAATGGAATGTGCTCATGGATAGCGCTGTGCCCGACGCGCTGCAGTATCCGTTGATTGGCACGGAACTGGAGGTGCAGGCGCATAGCGTGGTGGTCCTGCTCGCCCAGCCGACCGGCGACGCCGACTGGCAGGCCGTATGGATGGCGGGAGCACATGAGGGCCCGCGTTTGCTGACCGCCTTGCCGCCTGACCCGGGCACGACCGGAGCGAGGCGCACGCCGGATCCTTGGAAGTCACCCGGCGAACACGAAAGTTGATTGTTGAAGCGATAAATGCGGCGAACGTGGCGGATGTCGAAGCCTGCGCACCCTAGCCAAGTATTTGAAAGCGCCCTTGAAGGCAAAGAGACCATGTCTGAAACTCCCATCGATCCGCACAAGCGCCAACACGCTCATTGCCTGCCCTTCGGCGCCCATCTCACCGATGCCGGCCACACGCGCTACCGGTTCTGGGCGCCATCGCTCGATTCGGTCCAGCTTGAGCTGTATGACGACGACCAGAAACCCACGCTGACGCAGATGAACCCGACCGGCGACGGCTGGTACGAAGCCCTGGCCGAAGGCGGCGCGGGTACCCGCTACCGGTATCGCCTGAATGACGATCTGGCCGTACCCGATCCCGCATCGCGCTTTCAGCCAGAGGATGTTCACGGCCCGAGCGAGGTCATCGACCCGCGTGCGTTCCGCTGGGAAAACACGGAATGGCATGGTCGTCCGTGGGAAGAAACCGTGCTGTACGAACTGCACGTGGGCACGCTCGGCGGTTACGCCGGCGTGACAAAGCAACTCAAGCAGCTCGCGCATCTCGGCGTGACGGCCATCGAACTGATGCCGCTCAATGATTTCAGCGGTACCCGCAACTGGGGCTACGACGGCGTGCTGCCGTATGCGCCCGATTCGGCGTACGGCACGCCGGATGAATTGAAGACGCTTATCGATACCGCGCACGGTCTCGGCCTGATGGTCTTCCTCGACGTGGTCTACAACCACTTCGGCCCGGACGGCAATTTCCTGAGCGCGTACGCAAAGACGTTTTTCCGCGAAGGCGTAGACACCCCATGGGGTCCGGCGATCGATTTCGAGCGTCCGCAAGTGCGCGATTTCTTCTTCGATAACGCTATCTACTGGCTCAACGAATATCGTTTCGATGGCTTGCGCCTCGATGCCGTGCACGCCATCAACGACGACGAATGGCTGCGCGAGCTGTCGGACCGCGTGCGTTCTTCGGTGGAACATGGGCGGCACGTGCATCTCGTGCTGGAGAACGAGCACAACACGTCCAATCTCCTGGAATCGCATTTCAACGCCCAGTGGAGCGACGACTCGCACAACACGCTTCACGTGCTGCTGACCGGCGAGGATGAAAGCTACTACGGCGCGTACAGCAAAGAGCCGATCCAGAAACTCGCCCGCGTCCTGAGCGAAGGTTTTGTGTATCAAGGCGAGCCCTCGCCCATTCACGACAACAAACCGCGCGGCGAGCCGAGCGGCCATCTGCCGCCGAGCGCATTCGTGATGTTCCTGCAGAATCACGACCAGGTCGGCAACCGCGCAATGGGTGAACGCCTGCGAACGTTGACTTCCGAAGACGCGCTTTACGCAGCGACAGGCCTGATGCTGTTGTCGCCGCAAATCCCGATGCTCTTCATGGAAGAACAGCACGGTTCCACGCAACCCTTCCTGTTTTTCACGGACTATCACGACGAACTGGCCGATGCCGTGCGCGAAGGCCGCCGCAAGGAATTCGCGAAGTTCACCGCATTCACCGACGAAAAACGCCGTGCGCAAATTCCGGATCCGAACCATATCGACACGTTCAGGATGTCGTCGCCGGATGAGTCGAGGCTCGCCCCCGATCACAACGACTGGCTGCATTTCTACCGTTCGGCGCTGGCCGTACGCGCGAAGTTGCTGATGCCGCGTCTGAAGGGTTCAAAGGCGCTGGGCGCAGAGGTAATTGGAGAGAAGGCGGTCGTGGCGAACTGGCGTCTTGGCGATGGCAGTACCTATTCCGTCGCGTTGAATCTCGGCAAGGAAGCCGTGACGCTCACCGGTCATCCGCCTGGCAAGGTCGTCTTCGAAACCCCGGCTCGCGCACGCGATGCCGCAGACAAGGGCGAGCTCGGCGCCGAGACTTTTATCGCGTGGCTGACGGGCGATTTCGCCGATGCCGCGTTCAATCATGACGCCCGCCGCGTCAAAGCTTCGGGGAAAACCTCGTGAGCACGATCACCACACCGCCGGCCACGTCCGGCCAGACACACCCGCCGCCGAGTCCAGTGGAGGCGCTTGCCATCAAGGCCGGCTTCGAAGTCGAGTGGCAGGACGCACACAAGCAAACGCAGCGCGTGCCCGAAGCAACGCTGACCGTCCTGCTGGAACGGCTAGGTTTGCCCTGCGGCAACGCCGCGCAGCTGAAACAAAGCACCGCCACGCTCGATGCCGAATTGACCGGCCGCAAGCTTCCACCGCTGATGACCGCCGAGGTCGACCGCGCCATAGCGCTGCCGGTCGCCGCCGTGAAAACGGGCGCACGGTATCGGATAGAGCTGGAAAGCGGCGCTGTCATCGACGGACGGTTCACGTCGCCGCGCGGCGAAACGGCGTTGCTCTCGCCGATCTCCGAGCCGGGTTATCACGCGCTCGTGATCAACGAGCAGCGCACCACGCTCGCGGTTGCCCCGGCACGTTGCTATACCGTCGATGACGCCTGGCGCGCGATCGAATCCAACGCAAAAAAGGCGCCGCCCATGTGGGGCATCGCCACGCAGGTTTACGGATTGCGGCGCACGGGCGATGGCGGTGTCGGCGATTACACGGCGCTGGCTACCCTCGCTGCCGAAAGCGCGCAGCGCGGCAGCCACGCCGTCGCGATCAGTCCGATGCACGCCATGTTCAGCGCCGAGCCGAACAAGTTCAGCCCATATTCGCCGTCGTCGCGCCTGTTCCTGAACATCGCGCATATCGATCCGGCTGCAGTAATGGGCGCCGAAGCAGCCCAGGCCGCGATCGAGACGGCCGGCGTCGCCGATGAATTCGCCGAACTCGAAGCGCTGCAGCTGATCGACTGGCCGCGCGTGGTGACGGCGAAGCTCGCCGTGCTGCGTGCGCTGTTTGCGCAGTTCGGCACGCATGGCAACGACTCGCTGCACAAGGACTTTGCGAAGTTCGTCAAACATGGCGGACGCGCGCTTGAAGATCACGCGCGTTTTGAAGCGCTGCAGGCGGTGCAGTTGAAGGAGTCCGGCGAAGGCCACTGGCGCAACTGGTCCGGCGATCTCAACAATCCACGCAGCAACGCAGTCGCGGAATTTGCAGCCGCAAACAAGGAAGAGGTCGAGTTCTTCCTCTTTGCGCAATGGCTCGCGGCCAAGGGTTTGTCGCACGCGCAACACGTGGCGCGAGACTCCGGCATGGCGATCGGCCTGATTGCGGATCTCGCCGTGGGTTGCGACAGCGCCGGCAGTCACGCGTGGTCGTATCGCGATGAAATGCTGCAAGGCGTGTCCGTCGGCGCGCCGCCCGATCTGTTCAACCAGAAGGGGCAATCGTGGGGACTGACCACGTTCTCCCCGCGCGCCATGCGCACGCAAGGCTTCACGGCGTTTATCGACATGTTGCGGGCCGCGTTCACGCTCGCAGGCGGGATTCGTATCGATCACATTCTCGGCCTGCGCCGTTTGTGGCTCGTGCCCGACGGCGAAAGCGCGAAGGACGGCGCCTACCTTCGATACCCCCTCGAAGACCTGTTGCGCCTGATCGCGCTCGAGTCATGGCGCCATAAGGCGATCGTGATCGGTGAAGACCTCGGCACCGTGCCACCGGGTTTTCGCGAGCGGTTGCAAGAACATGGTCTGCTCGGTATTCGCGTGCTGTGGTTCGAGCGCGCCGAAGAAGGTCCGGGCTTCAAGGCGCCCGCCGACTGGGATCACGACGTCGCCGCGACTACGACCACGCACGATCTGCCGACCGTCACCGGCTGGTGGACCGGCGAGGACATTGTCTGGCGCTCGAAGATCGGCCAGACCGCCGTACGCGCCGATGGCAAGGACGCCGTCGAAATGGCGCAGGCGGAACGCGGCGAGGATCGCGAATTGCTATGGACTGCTTTCCAGGAAGCCGGCGTTGCCGCGCCGGATGTCGACGTCCCCGCCGATATCTCACTGCAGACCGCGCCGGTCGACGAAGCGCTCGCGTTCGTGGCCTCCACGCCCGCACCGCTCGTCACCTATCCGCTGGAAGACTTGCTCGCGCTCGCCGAAATGCCGAACCTGCCCGGTTCCATCGACGAGCATCCGAACTGGCGCCGGCGGCTGGCGGTTCCCGTATCCGAACTGTTCGATGACGACTCGTTCGTCGACCGTCTGCTTGCCGTCGACCAGGCCCGACAGAAATCCGCCCATACGAAGGCGGCCGCGCATGACACCGCGCATAACGCATCACCCACTGACTGAAGACCATGACCGTCCCGCGCTCCACGCTTCGCCTGCAGCTTCACAAGGATTTCACGTTCGACGACGCCGCGCGCCAGGTCGACTACATGGCGTCGCTCGGGATCAGCCACGCGTATTTATCGCCGATCACCACCGCCACGAGCGGTTCCACGCACGGTTACGACACCGTCGACTACACGCGCGTGAACCCTGAACTCGGCGGCGAGGAAGGACTGAAACGCTTTGTCGAAAAACTGCGCGAACACGACATGGGCGTGATTGTCGATGTCGTGCCGAATCACATGGGTGTGGGCGGCTCGGAAAACCTGTGGTGGATGGATATCCTCGAATGGGGCCGTCACGCCGCCCATTCGCGTTATTTCGATGTCGACTGGCACTCGCCCGACCCTGCATTGCGCGGCAAGGTCCTCGCGCCGTTCCTGGGCGCCGCGTACGGCGAGGAACTGAAGGGCAACAAGATCAAGCTGACCTTCGACGCCAACGACGGCCGTTTCAAGGTCACGTACTACAGCAACACGTTCCCGGTAAGCCCGCTCGACTACGCGGCGATCCTGCAGGACAGCGCGCCGGAAATGGCACAGCGTTTCACCGGCCTTTCGACACAACCCGCCGACCAGCCGCGCGCCGACGAAGCACGTGCCGCGCTCAAGGAATTCGCGGCATCGGAGGAAGGCAAGAAGGCCATCGATACCGCCGTGCGCGCTCATTGCGGCGACAACGTGACGGGCCGCGACCGTCTGCATCGCCTGCTGGAACGCCAGCATTACCGGCTCGCATGGTGGCGCACAGCCGCAGATGAAGTGAACTGGCGCCGTTTCTTCGATGTCTCCACGCTCGGCGGCATGCGCGTGGAGCGCCCGGAGGTCTTCGACGCATCGCACGCGCTGATCTTCCGTTTGTTCACCGAGGGGCTGATAGACGGCGTGCGTATCGATCACGTCGATGGACTCGCCGAGCCGCGCGAATACTGCCAGCGCTTGCGCCATCGCCTTGAAGAGCTGGCGCAACAGCGTCCCGAGAACCTGCGGCAAGCGCGCACGTATTTTGTCGTCGAGAAGATCCTCGCGCGTGGCGAGCCCGTGCGCGACGACTGGCAAATCGATGGCACCACCGGCTACGATTTCATGAACGACGTCGGCGCGCTGCTTCACGATCCGCGCGGCGCTCAACCCCTCGCACAAAGCTGGGCCGAGTTGTCCGGACGTCCGGCCGACTTCGCAGTCGAAGCCGAAGCCGCGCGTCGCAAGATCCTGGCTGAGAACCTTTCCGCCGAACTCGACCGCGTTGCCCGCGCACTGCATCGGATCGCACGTGACTTGCCCGCCACTCGCGACTTCACGTTTTCATCGCTGAAGCGGGTTACGTCCGAACTCGTCGTGCACTTCCCCGTGTACCGGATTTATCCAGTCAGCGGACAACGCAGCGCGGAAGACGAACGCTTTTTCTCGATGGCCTACGAAGGCGCGAAGGCCGCGCTGGCGCCGGCAGACCACGGCATTCTCGATCAGGTCGCGCAATGGCTCGGCGGCTCGGGGGGCGAAGAGCCCGTCGAAGAAAAGCCGCCGCGTGAACGTATGCTCGACCGCCATGGACGCGAGCGTCCGGGCAGCGCATCTCAGAGCGCGCCGGCGAGCATAAACGGGTCGAATTCCGGCTCGAATTCCGGCTCGAATTCGATCGGTTCTCATCGACGCAATGCGCAAACCCTGTTTTCGCAACTGACATCGCCGGTGGCCGCGAAAGCCGTCGAAGACACAGCGTGTTACCGATACGGCCGGCTCATCTCGCGTAACGAAGTCGGTGCCGATCCGGGCGAGTTTTCGTTATCGGTCGAGCAATTTCACGAAGGCAATGAGGAGCGTGCCAAACGCTTCCCGAACGCCATGCTCACGACCGCCACGCACGACCACAAGCGCGGCGAAGACGTCCGTGCGCGGATCGCGGCATTAAGCGAGATCCCCGATGAGTGGGCTGCAACGTTGAAAAGCTGGTCGACGTTGAACACGCCGCAGCGTCGCATCCTGAATGCCGATGAAAACGACTGGGCGCCAGGTGCTGCCGCCGAAGCGATGCTTTACCAGACGCTCGTAGGCTGCTGGCCGCCTACGCTTTCTCCCGACGACGAAGCCGGCGTCAAGGAACTTGCCGAGCGCGTGAGTGCGTGGCAGTTGAAGGGGATGCGCGAAGCCAAGTTGCGCACGAGCTGGTTCGCGCCCGACGAAGCCTATGAAAACGCATGCCGCGATTTTCTCTTCGATATCCTCGCGCCCCAACGCCGCGATGGCTTCCTCGGCGAGTTGCCGGCGTTCGTCGCGCGGATCTCGAAAACCGGCGCCATCAACAGTTTCCAGCAGACGTTGTTGCGGCTGACATCGCCGGGCGTGCCGGATCTTTATCAGGGCACCGAACTATGGGATTTCAGTCTCGTCGATCCCGACAATCGCCGTCCCGTGGACTTCGAGCAGCGGCGCACGTGGCTTGCTGAAGGCGAGGCGCAGGGTGCGCCATCGGAACAGTTGCAGAACTGGGAGGATGGCCGTGTGAAGCTTGGTATCGTGCGTCGCGCGCTTGCCTTGCGGGCGCATTCACCAGCGCTTTTCGAGCAGGGTTCGTACATACCGCTGAAAGTGGAAGGTGCGCACGCGGATAGCGTTGTCGCGTATGCGCGGCATGCGGGAAGCGCATACGTGATCGTGATCGCGACGCGCTTGGCCGACGCATTGCTCGCTGAAAACGATACCGCGCTGCCCCTGGTCGATGCCGCCCATTGGGGCGACACGGCGGTCGTGTTGCCGGAAGCGCTGGCTTCGCGGGCGTTGTTCGACTGGCTGAGCCCGAACGCGCCCAAGTCCGATGGTCAGCGCCTGTTCATGCGCGATGCGCTAGCTTCAATGCCGGTTGCATTGCTGATGGAAGAAGGCGTACCGCGGGTCTGATGAATCAACGCGGAGGAAGCGGAAGGATCAATCCGCTTCTTCTGCAACCTCTTCATGCGGATAGACGCGAACGAGCACGATGCGCGGTCCGTTCATCTTCTTCACGACGATATCGAAACGATCGAAACCCACGCGCTGGCCTTCGCTAGGCAGATCGCCCAGCGCATTGATCACGAGCCCGCCAACAGACTCCGACTGACCTTCGTCGATATCGATCCCCAACGCCCGTTCCAGCGATACCACCGGCAAGCTGCCTTTGCCCATCAGCGTGCCATCGTCCATGCGTGACCAGTCGGCATCGCCTTGACGAAACTCGTCGTGAATCTGGCCAACGAGCGCGCCCAGCAGGTTGTCGAGCGTGAGGAAACCTATCGGCTTCTCGCCCTTGCGGCCGACGAGCGCAAAGTGCGGCGCGCCCTTGCGAAAACGCCTGAACAATTCGAGCGCTGAAAGATTGCCGGCCACATACTGAACCGGGCGCACGTGCCGCTCGAGGGAATCCTGCTTCGTGTCCTGTCGCGTCAGGCCGTGGAGAAGGCCGCGCCCGGCGCCATCGCGTGCGAGCAGCAGGTCTTTCAAGTGGATCATGCCGAGCACACGTTCGCTGGTCGCATCGGCAAAAAGCGGATAGCGGCTGAAACGGTGGCGCGCGATCACCTGCATGTTGTCGCGCATCGGCAGGTCGTTGCGCAGGCCGACCATCTCGTGGCTTGGACGCATCAGGTCGGACACCGTCATGCGGCTGAAATCCAGCGAATGCGCAATTGTGTTCCATTCGTCGGCGTTGTAGCTGGAATCTGCATGCGAACTCGAAATCCCCAGCGTGTCCGGCGTGGTCGACGCCCCGGTCAACCGCCGGCCGCGCAGG
This sequence comes from Burkholderia sp. PAMC 26561, assembly GCF_001557535.2. Lineage (NCBI taxonomy): Bacteria > Pseudomonadati > Pseudomonadota > Betaproteobacteria > Burkholderiales > Burkholderiaceae > Burkholderia > Burkholderia sp. PAMC 26561. The sequence goes on along the minus strand of NZ_CP014307.1, from coordinate 1,028,276 downwards.
ATCAGCTTGAGTTCGTCAGTGGAATAGTGGGCGTCGCCGCCATGTTCGCCGCTCAATCCAAACAGGCGCAGCACGAAGTTCGCGCTTGAATTAAGCACCCAAATGAACGGGTACATTGCCCAGTAGAAGCCGTAGAGCGGCATGGCCACCCACAAACCGACCTGTTCGGCACGTCGGATCGCCCAAGATTTCGGCGCAAGTTCGCCGACCACGATGTGCAGAAAGGAAATGCAGGAGAAAGCGAAGAACAAGGAGACTGCATCTATCAGCTTCGCTGATTCGATGCCCGCCAGCGCGAAAAGCGGATGCAATAACGCGGCGAATGCCGGCTCGCCGAGCCAGCCGAGCCCGAGCGACGCCAGCGTGATGCCGAGCTGACACGCCGACAAATACGCGTCCAGCTTGCCGTGAACCTTCGCAAGCAGGCGTCCGGGCAGGCCGTTCGACCGTGCGATAGCCTGGACGCGCGTGGCTCGCAGCTTGACCAGCCCGAACTCGGCCGCGACGAAAAACCCGTTCAGCGCGACGAGCAACAAGGCACCAATTAGCGCGACAACCTGATTCAAAGCAACTTGCTCCACAAGAGAAAACGCCAGTATAGAGGCGCAAGCTGCTCGAAAGTTAAATCAGGTGCCGCTCAACGGGACGCGCAGTTTGAGCATGACGTTGGCGTCATCGGTTACGTCGTCGTGTTCAAACGTGCCGCCATGCGCTTCGGCTACGCGCTTGCAGAGCGCCAGTCCCCACGCAATGCGCGCCGCTTCGCGAGGCAAGGTCGCCTGCTTGCGTGCGAATGCTTCGAGCGCGTGCGGCAAATCGGGATCGGTAAGCGCTTTCACCGATGCCGTAAAACTGACAATAGCGACGAACACGCCGTCTTCCACGCGCGCTTCGGTAATCACCGTCGATCCGGCCGCGCTGCCCTCCGTGGCGAACGCGAGCATGAGCCACAGCGCCTGCGTGAGCCGTTCGTTATCGCCGATGATCTGCTCTTCGGCCAGCGCCGATTTCACCTGCAGCGACACTTCGCGGGCCGTCGCGAGGCTCGCTCGCGCTTCGCCCGCCGCGTGCTCCAGCAACGGACGCAGCGCGAGCGGAACGCGGTTCAGCGCGAGTGTCTTGGTCTCGGCGCGGGTTGTATCGATGGATTGCTCGATCAGCTTCACCTGCTGCTCGACGCCCGAGCGGATACCACCCAGGGCGCGCTGGGCGGAGGCATCGGCGGTATCGACCTTGCGCTCGAGCACGTAACCCCAGCTATGGATGGCGTTCAGTGGTCCGCGCAAGTCGTGCGATACCACGCCCAGCACGTGATCGCGCATGAACAGCGCCGCTTCGGCGCGCAAGTGGGCGGTGCGTTCGTCCGTCTGCTTCTGCTGCGTCTGCGCGGCCGTATCCAGGCTGCACGGCGACACGATCAGCGTCACGCTGTCCTTGCCGGGCAGCGCGAGGATGCTGAAAGCGCGCGTGCCGCCCTCGTCAATCGATACCCGCGCACGCCGGACGCTGCCTGCGGCGAGCGCGGCATCGGCGGCTTCGGCAAGCACCGCGATGAGCGTCTTCGGCAAAGGGGTATCGGCAAGCGCCTGGCCCTCGAACGCGCGGGCGTCGAGGTCGAACAGATGCGTGAGAACGGTGTCGGCTGAGAGGCAGCGCTGCGCGGCATTCAGGACGAGCACGCCATCCGTGCCCGCGACCGGCGCTTCAGGACGGGGAGCGCGCCCCGTTTCGACCGTGCCTGAGAAAGACGTTGTCACGATTGGAAATCCTTGAGCGTTGATAAATGCGAGGACCTTGCCCGGTTTTATCGAGATGACTGGCCATTATAGGGGAGTGCCTAAGGCCTCTAGATCCGGGGCAAGTCAGCCTCACGCGATTAATTACAGGATAACGGCCAGAGTGTGCAGCAAACGCCGTGCACGCTTCGCCGGATGTGACGATGCGCCCGAAAGCCCTACAATACCGGTTTCGATTTCAGCCGGCGATGAAGCCGGCGTACACAAGGAGAGAAACATGGCGATTGTGACGACAGACTCGGGCCTCAAGTATGAAGACCTGGTCGTGGGTGAAGGTGCGGATGCCGTCGCCGGGAAGACGGTCAGCGTGCATTACACAGGCTGGCTGACCGACGGCCAGAAGTTCGACTCGAGCCATGACCGCAACGATCCGTTCGCGTTCGTGCTGGGCGGCGGCATGGTCATCAAGGGCTGGGATGAAGGCGTACAGGGCATGAAGGTCGGCGGCAAGCGCAAGCTGACGATTCCGCCGCAACTCGGCTACGGCGTGCGCGGCGCGGGCGGCGTGATTCCGCCGAATGCCACGCTGGTCTTCGATGTGGAATTGCTGGACGTTTGATTTTTTTCGATAGCGGGGTCCGGGACCGAATCCCGACCCCGCTGTCGAATTACTGGCCGTCCAAACCGCGTTCCAGATCCCCACGAATATCCCCGGCGTTTTCCAGTCCCACCGCAAGCCGGATCAACCCCTCCCGAATCCCTGCGGCCTCACGAACTTCCGGCGTCAAGCGACCGTGCGTGGTCGTGGATGGATGCGTGATCGTCGTGCGTGTATCGCCGAGATTACCGGTGATCGAGCAGATCTTCGTAGAATCGATCACGCGCCACGCGTTCGCCCGCTGCTCTTCCCGCGTCGCGCCCTTCAGCTCGAACGACACGATCGCCCCGCCCGCCTTCTGCTGTTTTTTCGCAATCGCGTACTGCGGATGCGACTCGAGCCCCGGATAAAACACGCGCTCGATAGCCGGATGCGTTTCCAGCCAGCGCGCGATCTCCAGCGCATTCGACGACTGTTTCTCCACCCGCAGCGACAGCGTTTCCATGCCCTTGAGCAATACCCACGCGTTGAACGCGGACAAGGTCGGGCCCGCGCTGCGCACGAACGGGAAGACCTTTTCCATGATGAACTGCTTTGATCCGACGAGCGCGCCGCCGAGCACTCGGCCCTGCCCGTCGAGGAACTTGGTGGCCGAATGCATCACGACGTCCGCGCCGAGCTTCAAGGGCTGCTGCAACGCCGGGCTGCAGAAACAGTTATCGACGACGAACAGCGCGCCCACTTCCTTCGATATCTTCCCGATCGCTTCAATGTCGGCGATCTCGGTCAGCGGATTCGACGGCGTCTCGAGGAAGAACATCTTCGTTTCAGGGCGCACGGCGGCGCGCCATTCATCGAGATTGGTCGGATCGACGAACGTGGTCGTAATGCCGAACTTGGTGAAGATCTGCGAGAACATGCCGACCGTCGATCCAAACAGGCTCTTCGAGCTGACCAGATGGTCGCCCTGCTGCATGGAGCACATCACTACCGACATGATCGCGGCCATCCCCGACGCCGTCGCCATGCATGCCTCGCCGCCTTCGAGCGCGGCCAGGCGCTTTTGAAACATCGCGACGGTCGGGTTCGTGAAGCGCGAGTACGTGTAAGCCTCTTCGGCGTTCTTGAAGCTTTCCGCGGCGTGCGCGGCGCTTTCGAACACGAAACTCGATGTCAGGAAAATCGCTTCCGAATGCTCGTTGAAGTCGCTGCGAAGGGTTCCCGCGCGCACGGCGAGCGTGTCGAAGTTGAGGTTGTCGTCCATGTTCGTATCGTCCATTCTTTCCATCTCTTCCATTCGTGGTGGCCCGGCGGCATTCAAAAACCGGGACGCAAAAAAGCCCGCTTCTGCGTCAGCATGAGCGGGCTCGGTGCGAAAAAGCCTGTAGCGTCGCCGGGAAGGGAGTCGATGTTCGTCGGATCTCTCCACCGGTTCGCTTTAGCTGTTTCGGGTTCCGATTGATGAAGCCATCGAAACCCGCGTCCGCAAGCTGATCTCAAATCGACGCAAACCCAATCCTATCACGCGTTTTCGCGCGCTGCAGCCAACCGCGTCATTCCACCGACAACTGCAAGTGCAACTGCGAACGCGATACACCGCCTTCCATTGCTTCACTTGCGGCGTCGCGGTCCGACTGTGCCGACGGCGCAAGACGCGCCGTTTCCAGCCGGTCGAGATAGGCTTCGTTGATATCGCCGGTGATGTAGTTGCCATCGAAACACGATGCATCGAATTCCTTCAGCGCCGGGTTGATGTCGCGAATGGCCTGCTTCAGATCCGCGACGTCCTGATACACCAGATGATCCGCGCCGATCATGCGCGCAACTTCGTCGTCCGAACGGCCATGCGCAACGAGTTCGCCGCGCGTGGGCATGTCGATGCCATATACGTTCGGGAACTTCACCGGCGGCGCAGCGGACGCGAAAATCACTTTCGCGGCGCCGGCATCGCGCGCCATCTGTACGATTTCGTGCGATGTGGTTCCACGAACGATGGAATCATCCACGATCAACACGTTCTTGCCCTTGAACTCGATCGCCATGGCGTTGAGTTTCTGGCGCACCGACTTCTTGCGCACGGCCTGGCCCGGCATGATGAATGTGCGGCCAACATAGCGATTCTTGAAGAAACCTTCGCGATATTCCACGCCCAGCTTCGCGGCCACTTGCATGGCGGCGGGACGCGACGAATCCGGAATCGGCATCACCACGTCGATAGCCACGTCCGGCAGCACGCGCTTGATCTTCTCGGCGAGGTAATCACCCATGCGCAGGCGCGCGTTGTAGACCGGCACGCCGTCGAGGCACGAATCCGGACGCGCGAGATACACGAGTTCGAAGATGCAGGGGTTGAGGCTGGGGTTTTCGGCGCATTGCTGGCTGTGCAGGTTGCCGTCGTTATCGATGAAGATCGCTTCGCCCGGTTCCACGTCACGCACGAATTCGAAGCCGATACCTTCAACCGCCACCGATTCAGACGCGACCATCCATTCCACGCCCGTCGCCGTTTCCTGCTTGCCGAGGACCAGCGGACGAATGCCGAACGGATCGCGGAAAGCGACCAGCCCGTAGCCGGCGATCAGCGAAACGATCGCGTACGAACCCTTCACTCGCCTGTGGACGCCGCTCACCGCCTTGAACAGCGCAGCCGGATCGAGTTGCAGGCCGGAGCTCGACAACTGCAGTTCGTGGGCGAAGACGTTGAGCAGGACTTCCGTGTCGGACGCAGTGTTGATGTGCCGGCGATCGATCCGGAACATCTCTTCCTTCAGTTGCGGCCAGTTGGTCAGGTTGCCGTTGTGGGCGAGGATGATGCCGAACGGCGCGTTCACGTAGAACGGCTGGGCTTCTTCTTCACTCGATGCCGACCCGGCCGTCGGGTAACGTACCTGGCCAATGCCGACATTGCCCGGCAGGCTGCGCATGTTGCGCGTGCGGAACACGTCGCGCACCATGCCGTTGGCCTTATGCATGTGGAAGTTGTTGCCGTCCGCCGTCGCGATGCCGGCTGCGTCCTGACCGCGGTGCTGCAGGAGCAGCAGGCTGTCATAGATCAACTGGTTGACGGGAGTCTGGGAAACTACGCCTACGATGCCGCACATGGCATTGGTCCTTCAAAGAGTCGAAACGGGTCGAAAGGGCATATCGGTGCAACGGTTCCAAAACACCTGCAAGGCATCTGGACTATGTGGATGTTGCGCCGAGCCTTCACGCAAATCCCGTGTAGCACGCCTTGGTCGTTATTGCGCAGGAGGCGCCGAAGGTTCTTGCGAGCCGTCCGGCGGGGTGCGCACATACGCGGCGAGCGTATCGGGGAGCAGCGGTTTCAGTTCTCGCACGCCTTGTTCGACCGCGGGCCGGAACAACGCGTTACGCCAGAAATCGTGTTGCGGCAGTTCGGTCAAGCCCGCCAGGGCGACCAGGATCACTACCAGAATTGCGCCTCGCACGAGGCCAAACAAAAGTCCAAGCGACCTGTCGATACCGCGCAGCCCGACCACTTCGGTCACACGCGAGAGCAACGCGCCAGCCACGCTCGATACCACCAGCACGGCCGCCACGATCACCAGGAACGCGATCAGCCATTGTGTCAGCGCGCCGCCCGGCCAGTTCGCGGGGATATACGGCACGACAAGTCCGACAAATCGGCCCGCGACCAGCAAGGCCGCAATCCAGCCGATCAGGCCGAACACTTCGGCCAGCAAGCCACGCCACATTCCGCGCAGCGCGGAGAGGCCGATCACGGCCATCACCGCGTAGTCGAAACTGGTGAACATCAAATGCTAGTTCGCCGATGCGTTGTTGCCGCCGCCGCCCAAACCAGCCTGACGCACCTTGCCGAGCGCCGCCGATGCAGCCGCCCGGTCGGCAAACGGTCCCGCACGCAACAATGCGCGCGTCGTGCCGTCAGCTTCCTTCCGACGCTCAACATATGCGGGCACTCCCGCCGCCTTCAACTTGGCCACCCAACTCTGTGCGACGGCGTCTTCGTCAAAAGTACCGATCTGGATCACGAAACGGCTGCCGGCCGGCGATGCCGGGGTGTTCTTCTGAGCAGCGGCAGCCGCCGCCGGTGCGTCGACAGGCGGCTTTGAAGCTTGTACGGGTGGCGTTACTGGTGCGGTTACGGGCTTCTGCGCAGGAGCGGCGGGCACAGCGGCTTTCGCCTGTGCCTGCGTTTCGGCAGGCTTCGCAGCGGGCTTCGATTCCGGCTTCGATTCCGGCTTCGACTCCGGCTTCGATTCCGGCTTCGTCACCGGCGCGGCAGCAGTCGTCGCGTTGCCCGCGTCGCCGACCGGACTATCCGGCGCAACGCCCGCCTGGGTATCGGCTGGAGAATCGGTTGCCGGACCCGCCGCAGTATCGCTATGCGTGGTCTTTGGCAACGGCGCCGCGGGGCGCGTGGGAATGTCGATGGAAATGTCGTCGGTGACAGGCTTCGGATGCGAGTCCAGTACCATGGGCAGGACGATCACGGCGGCCGCGACCAGCGCAAGCGCACCTACCAGACGGCGGCGCGCACGCTGCTTTTCGGGCAGCGTAGGGTCGAGCATCATTGCATCGGCTTCGGGGCGGTCGCTGCGGCGCGTCCGGCGTTCCGTGCGGACGGTCTGACGCGAGCCGCGCGAGGAGTCGGAATAATCATCGCGACCCGAAGGCGCGTCGTCTTTCTTGCCGAACGAAAAAAAGGACATGGTTGGCTTGTGCGAGAGGCTGGCCGGCCGTCCGTTCAATGACGCTGCGATTTACGGTACGCCATTACACCGGCGACCGTATGGAAACTGCCGAAAACCAAAATTCTATCATTTTCGGACGCCCGCTTTAACGCATCTTGATAAGCGTCGGCCGGATTATTGAATTGTGTAACGCTGCTGTCGGCAGTGTCGTTGACGCCGGCATCGCGTAAAACGCTTTCGAGCGCCGCGCCCGAGGCTGCGCGTGGCAGCGGGAGCGCCGTCACGTTCCAATGGTCGATCTCGCCTTTCAGATGTTCCACAACGCCGGCGATGTCTTTATCGGACATGGCGCCGAACACGGCGTACGTGTATGGGAAGAAGCCCATGTTGCCGAGATTTTGCGCCAGAACGGCCGCTGCGTGCGGGTTATGGGCGACATCGAGGATCACTTGCGGCTTACCCGGTACGACCTGGAAGCGTCCCGGCAATTCCACGTTCGCCAGTCCCAGGCGGATATCCTGTGCGGAAACCGGGATCCGGTCGCGCAATGACTCAAGCGCTGCGAGCGCCGCCGACGTATTGATCAGTTGGTTGGCACCCCGCAGTGCGGGGTAAGCCAGCGCGGAGCGCCGCTGCGTCCGGCCGATGTAACTCCACTGCTGACGCTCGTTTCCGCCCTGCGCTTCATAGCGGAAATCGCGGCCCACCAGCCACAGGTCCGCGCCGATGGCCTTCGCGTGGTCGATCAGCGACTGCGGCGGCGACGGATCGCCGCAGATCGCAGGCGTATCCGGACGGAAAATCCCGGCTTTCTCGAAGCCGATCTTCTCGCGTGTATCGCCGAGATATTCCGTATGGTCAATGTCGATGCTCGTCACGATCGCACAATCCGGATCGACGATATTCACCGCGTCCAGCCGCCCGCCGAGCCCCACTTCGAGGATCACGGCATCCAGTTCGCGCGATGCAAACAGCCGCATGATGGCAAGCGTCGTGAATTCGAAATACGTCAGCGAGACCGGTTCGGCAAAACTTGTTCGCGCCTTCTCGACGGCTTCGAAGTGTTCGAGCAGCTCCGCATCCGTCGCATCGACGCCATTGAGCCGCGCGCGCTCGTTGAACGCGAGCAGATGCGGCGACGTATGACACCCCACGCGATATCCCGCGCGCAACAAGATGGTCTCGATGATCGCGCACGTCGAGCCCTTGCCGTTCGTCCCGCCCACGGTGATCACCGGACACGAGAATTCAAGCACGAGCGCATCGCGAACCTGGCTGATGCGCGCGAGACCCATATCGATACCGACCGGATGCGCCGATTCCAGATGCGTAAGCCATGCGTCGAGCGAAGGAAAAGTAACCGAAGAAGTCGTCATGAGAGAGTGCTTGAGGGGAAACGCCAAAACGAAAACGCCGCGCGCGACCCGGGGCGGGTTCGCGCGCGGCGCCTGGGCCGTCATCATTTGACACCTTCCGCGCCATTGCTGCCTGGAAGGCGCATTAAACAATGCGCTGCTGACTATGCTTCAGGCGACCGAATCAGCCGGTTGCAGCGTCAGCAATGCGATCAGGCGCGCGATCTCCTCGCGCATTTTCCGGCGGTCGACGATCATGTCGATGGCGCCCTTCTGGATCAGGAACTCTGAACGCTGGAAGCCTTCCGGCAGCTTCTCACGCACGGTTTGCTCGATCACGCGCGGTCCGGCAAAGCCGATCAGCGCCTTCGGTTCCGCGATCACCACGTCGCCGAGGAACGCGAAGCTGGCGGAAACCCCGCCCATGGTCGGGTCGGTGAGAACGGAGATGAACGGCAGCTTGGCTTCGGCGAGCTTGGTCAGCATGGCCGTGGTTTTCGCCATCTGCATCAGCGAAAGCAAGCTTTCCTGCATCCGCGCGCCGCCCGATGCCGTGAAGCAGATGAACGGCGTGCGCTGTTCAAGCGCGTTGCGGGCGCCGCGAGCAAAACGTTCGCCGACGACCGAGCCCATCGACCCGCCCATGAACGAGAATTCGAAGCATGCGGTCACGACCGGAATGGTGTGGATTGCACCGCCCATGACGACCATGGCGTCGGTTTCGTCTGTATCTTCCATTGCCTCTTTCAGGCGGTCCGGGTACTTGCGGCTGTCCTTGAACTTCAGCGCGTCGACCGGCAGGATTTCCTGGCCGATTTCATAGCGGCCTTCCGGATCGAGCAGGCCGTCGAGCCGTTCACGCGCGCCGATCCGCATATGGTGACTGCACTTCGGGCAAACGTGCAGATTCGCCTCGACGTCGTTGCGGTACAGCACCGCTTCGCACGCCGGGCACTTGATCCACAGTCCTTCCGGAATGCCCTTGCGACTTTTCGGATCGGTTTGCTTGATCTTCGGCGGTAACAGTTTGTCGAGCCAGCTCATCGTTTTTCCTTCATGTTTCGCGTATGTCGCGGCCTGTTTGAATCTTTTTGGCCGCGATCACGGGTTATTTTGCAGAATCGAGCGCCGCACGAATTTCAGCGATAAAACTCGTCAGCTTTTCAGCCGCCGTGTCCGGCGACGCTTCTTCGAGCAATTGCACGAGACGGCTGCCGATCACGACCGCATCCGATACATCCGCCACCAGCCGGGCTGAAGCGGCATCGCGAATGCCAAAACCGACACCCACCGGCAACGCCACATGCGCCTTGATGGCCGGGATTTTACTCGCGATACTCGCCACGTCCAGATTTGCCGAACCGGTCACGCCTTTTAACGACACGTAATAGACGTAGCCGCTGGCAACTTTGCCCACGGCAGCGATGCGTTCATCGGTCGATGTAGGCGCCAGCAGGAAGATCGGATCGATGCCGGCGGCGAGCATCGCCTGGCTAAATTCCACCGATTCTTCCGGCGGGTAATCGACGACCAGCACACCATCCACACCAGCATCCTGCGCCGCCTTGGCGAAGGCTTCGATGCCCATGCGCTCGATCGGATTGGCATAGCCCATCAGGACGACCGGCGTTTTGACGTTGGTTTCGCGGAAGCGTTTTACATCGGCGAGAACGTGCTTGAGCGACATGCCGCGCGCCAACGCACGTTCCGAGGAACGCTGGATCACGGGACCGTCGGCCATGGGATCGGAAAACGGCACGCCCAGTTCGATGACGTCCGCGCCGCCCTTGGCGAGCGCGTGCATGAATTCGACGGTCTGCTCGGGATTCGGATCGCCGGCCGTGATGAACGGAATCAGGCCTTTTTTGCCCTGCTCGGCGAGTGCCGCAAATGTGCTCTTGATACGGGACATGATTATCTCTTCTGCGCTTATTGGCGCGTTTGGCGTTTTTTAGCAGCGACTTTGGCGAAGTTCACGCTTGATCGATAGAAGCATTTTCAACAACGGGTACCGGCTCCTCAACCGGCACGACCGCTGGCGGCGTCTGCGCCACTCTCGCTTGGGCAATTGCGTGATAGTCGGCGTTGATTTCATACCCGACAAACTCGCGCCCATGCCGCGCACACGCAACGGCGGTGGTGCCGCTGCCCATGAACGGATCCAGCACGCGGCCGCCGCGCGGACAACTTGCGAGAACCATCCGTTCGATGATCTCCAGCGGTTTCTGCGTCGGGTGATCGACTCGCTCAGCGTGCTGCCGGTGCAACCGCGAAACGGACCAGACGTCCTTCGGGTTGTATCCCAGCTCCAGCCACTTGCTGCCTTCGAACAATTTGCGCGAACGCGCCTTCTTCGTCACTGCGTCATAAGGAATGCGGATGGGATCGAGATCGAAGAAGTAATCCTTCGATACCGCGAAATAACCGATGTTGTCATGCACCGACGTAAATCTGCGCACCGTTCCGCCCATGCTCGGTACGCGCCGGTCCCACACGATCTCGTTGACCATTGTGAGGCGGCGCTTGAGGAACACGAAGATCTCGGGCGCATATTGCCATGTGCAAAAAATATAAAGCGAACCGCTTGGCTTGAGCTTCGGGATTGCAAGCTCGAGCCAGCCGTAAGTCCAGTCGAGGAAGGCTTCGCCCGAACGCATGTCCGAGTCGTTGCCGTAGTCCTTTCCCAGACCATACGGCGGATCGGCCACGATCAAGTCGATAGAGCCGTCCGGCAGATTCGCTGCATCGGCCAGGAAATCGCGGTGATGCAAGCGGATTCCGCGCTCGGCGAGGTCCGTTCCTGCATAGACGATTTCATCGCGCATGGGTTGTGGGCTCAGAACGTGATGCCGGTGCGCTCGGCGACCGTATGCATGTCCTTGTCGCCGCGACCAGACAGATTGACGAGCAACAGCTTGTCTTTCGGCAGCGTGGGCGCGAGCTTCGCGGCGTATGCGAGCGCGTGGCTCGACTCGAGCGCGGGAATGATCCCTTCGATCCGGCAGCAATCGTGAAAACCCTTCAGCGCTTCTTCGTCGGTGATGCCCACATATTCGGCACGCCCTGCATCCTTCAACCACGCGTGTTCCGGGCCGACGCCGGGATAATCCAGCCCCGCCGATACCGAATGCGTCTCGATGATCTGGCCGTTATCGTCTTGCAGAAGATACGTGCGGTTGCCGTGAAGAACGCCCGGGCTTCCGCCCATCAGGGAAGCGGCGTGACGGCCCGTATCCATGCCGTCGCCGGCGGCTTCGACGCCAATCAGCCGCACGTCCTTGTTATCGATATACGGATAGAAGATCCCCATTGCGTTCGAACCGCCGCCTACACACGCGATCACCGCGTCGGGCTGGCGGCCGGTCATCTCGGGCATCTGCACCTTGCATTCGTCGCCTATGACACGCTGGAAGTCGCGGACCATCATGGGATAAGGATGCGGACCCGCCACCGTCCCGATGATGTAAAACGTGTTCTCGACGTTCGTAACCCAGTCGCGCATGGCTTCGTTCAACGCATCCTTCAGCGTCTTCGAACCCGATTCGACCGGCACGACCGTCGCGCCGAGCAGCTTCATGCGATAAACATTTGCCGCCTGACGCCGCACGTCTTCCGAGCCCATGTAGACCACGCATTCCATGCCGAAACGCGCCGCAATGGTCGCAGTCGCCACGCCGTGCTGTCCTGCGCCTGTTTCCGCGATCACGCGCGGCTTGCCCATCTTGCGCGCGAGCAGCGCCTGTCCGATGACGTTATTAACCTTGTGCGCGCCGGTATGGTTCAGGTCTTCGCGCTTGAGATAGATCTGCGCGCCGCCGAGCATCTCGCTCCAGCGTTTGGCGTGATAGATCGGCGAAGGCCGGCCGACGTAATGCTTCAGTTCGTACTCATACTCGGCGATAAAAGCCGGATCCTTGCTGCATTCTTCGTAAGCGTCGCGGAGTTCGTCGAGCGCGTGAACCAGCGTTTCGGAGACGAACGTGCCGCCATAAGGGCCGAAATGGCCGCGATTGTCAGGTAAGTTGTACATGTGTGTCACTCTCTCGGTACGTGGCAGCATTGCGCTTGCCCACGTTGATCATCCGGCATCCGCTTCGCGCACCGCGCGAACGAACGCCGCCATTCGGGCGTGGTCTTTCACGCCCTTGACCCCCGCTACTTCGATGCCGCTGGAGACATCGACCGCGTAGGGCCGGACGAGCCGGATGGCCTCATGGACGTTTTGCGCGTTCAACCCACCACTCAAAACGGCCCGATGCCCGAGATCTGTTGGGATAAGTGACCAATCGAATACCTTTCCACCGCCACCGTAGCCATCGACATAGGCGTCGAGGAGCAAACCGTTGGCTGCTAGATAATTAAGAGATGATTCTACCAAATCATGCGCGGTGGCATCGGGCTCTACCCGAACGGCGCGCCACCATGGCAAACCGGCAACTTCAGCAAGCGCGGCGCATTGCGCAGGCGTTTCGTCGCCGTGGAACTGCAGAAGCGACAATCTGACATTCGATGTCACCTCGCGAACCCATTCCGGCGTCGCGTTGACGAACAAACCCACGGCCGATACCAGCGGGGGCACGCGTTCGGCCAGATCGATCGCGTGGCCCACGCTCACCGAACGCGGGCTGGGCGGATAAAACACGAAACCGACGGCATCCGCGCCGAGATCGACGGCGACATCGACATCTTCCGTCTTCGACAAACCGCACAACTTGATGCGCGTTCTATGCAGATCGTTATGGCCCACGTTAGTTTGCACGTTAAATTCCTTGCCAGACCGCGTTCCAAGGGTAGCTTCCCAGGCGCGGCGCGGGTACCGCGAAGTTCTCAGGATAGCCGACCTCGGCCAGATACAGGCCGTCGGGCATGAAAGTCGGCGCGGCGCGCTTGCGATCGCGCGCTTCGAGCAACTCCCGCAGCCACGACGGCGGATGTTTGCCGCGGCCGATCGCAACGAAACATCCCATCAGGTTACGCACCATGTGATGCAGGAACGCGTTCGCGCGAAAGCGAAAATGGATGAAGTCGCCCTCTTCGATGATATCGATCTGACGCAGGTATTTCACCGGCGTCTTCGCCTGGCACTCGGACGACCGGAACGCCGTGAAATCATGCTTGCCGATGATCAGCGCCGCCGCTTCGCGCATGGCGTTGGCATCGAGCGCCGCGTAGCACCAGCCGGCGCGGCCGGGGATCATCGGCGAGCGCACGGGGTGGACGTACAGCGCGTAGTAGTAAGTGCGCTCGAAGGCGCCGAAACGCGCGTGGAAATCATCGGGCATCGGCCGCGCCCACTGCACCGCAACGCTTTGCGGCAGGAACGCGTTCGTGCCGCGAACCCAGGCGAAGTCGGTGCGTTCGAGTTCGGTGTCGAAATGGACGACCTGGCCGAGCGCATGCACGCCCGTGTCGGTTCTTCCCGCGACGACGGTTTGCACGCGCGTTTGCGTGAACTTGCCGAGAGCGCGTTCAAGCACATCCTGCACGGTCTTGACGTCCGATTGTGTCTGCCAGCCGCTGAACGCCGAACCGTCGTACTGGATACCAAGTGCAATGCGTTTCAAAGCCATGTCAGGAGAGCGGCGCGAGCGTGGATAACAACGTGGCGGCGGGCTGGCGCGTGGCTGCATCGTTCGAATCGATGACTTCTTGCAAAAGCGTGCGCGCGCCCGACAAGTCGCCGAGTTCGATGTATTCGACGGCAAGTTCGAGCTTGTTGCGCGCGATGGTCGCAATCTGTTCCGGCGTGAACGCCGGCAGCGGCTCGGTCTGGCTCGACGGCGAGTTGTAGTCGAAGTCGAGGCTCAACGGGCCGAAGCGCGATGCGCCGAGTCCCGCCACCGACGCCGCGCCTGCCGTTCCCGTTTCGATTTGCTCGGCAGCCGAAGCCGCGGGCAAGTCGGACGACGCATCCGGATGACGATGCTGCTCGTTCTGCTGATCGAAGACAGCCGGGTCCGCGATGGGTTGCGGGGTGATCGACGCCGGTGCGATTTCTTGTGTTTCGGCTTCCGCGTTCTTGGAAGCCGGTGGCGGTTCGGGGCTTTCAAGGGGCGCTTCCTGACGCGGCGGCAAGCCGAAATCGAGCGCGCTCAAGGCTTCGATCGCTTCCTGGGGGAATTTGGGCTGCGGCAGACGCGACGCGGGGGAGGACGGTTCTTCGTCGTAGGAGTCGTCGTGCGGGGTGGTTGCGTGATCGGCGGGCGGCGTTGCGTGTGATGCGGCTTCTCGGGCTGCGGCTTCTCGGGCTGCGGCTTCGCGGGCTGCGGTTTCGCGTTCTGAAGCTTCACGCGCCGCTGCTTCGCGCGTAGCCGCCTCGCGTGCTTCAGCTTCACGGGCCTCCGCTTCCCGTGCTTCTGCCGCCACTTTCTCGGCCTCACGCGCTTCGGCCTCCCGTTCCGCCGCTTCCCTTGCTGCTGCCTCTTTCGCTTCCCGCTCGACAGCTTCCCGCGTCGCCTGCTCCAGCGCCACGGCACGCTCGGTCGCAGCGCGTTCGGCAGCCAGCGCTGCCTCGACCGCACCCGGCCGGGGCGGCGTGAAATCACGATGAAGCGCCGCCGGCGCATCCGGCATGAACGGCGCGCGTTTCACTTCGGGTTCCTGCGGCAAAACTGCGGTGCTGAGCGTTACGTGTGCAGCGTCATCATCGTCGTTGTTATCGGCGGCTTTGGCTTCGGTTGAACTGAGCGGCGTGTCTTCCGTGGGGGTATCGAAGGCCTGGGCGGCATCGTAATTTTCCATGCTCGCCGCAACGGCGTTCAGCTCGCCTTGCCCACGTTGCACGGCCACGCCTTCAAGGTCGGCGGCGCCAGTCGCCTGATGCGAATGGATGCTGTGCACCGGGGTATCCGGTGCTTGTGGCGCCGGTGCTTGTGGCGCCGGCGCTACCACCGGCGGCTCCGGCGTGACTTGATCGACTTCCGGCACTGCGACGGCGCGGCGGCGCTTGCTTGCTCTCATCGCGATGAGGAGCAGACCGATCGCCACGACCACGCCGATAATCCAGCCAATCGGCCCATTTCCGGACGTCGGCGCGGAGCTCGCCGTCGAAGCCGGCGTTACAGCCGATGCAACTGGCGCCGAGGCCGGCACTGACGCCGCGACCGGCGCAGAAGCCGCTGCGATTTCGCTCGCGCCCGATGCCGGCTGAGCCTCGGAAGCAGCCGATGCACCGCTTGCAGTGCTCGCCGTCACCGCGCCGCTAACCTCAGCGCCGGAGGGGACGCGCGTGGTACTGGAGGACGCAGCCTCCGCTGGAACGGCCGCAGTTTCCGGTGCGCTTGCCGTAACAACCGGCGCGGCGGTTGCAGGCGATGACGCAACAACGGCAGGCACAGCCGGAGCCGGAGCGGATGAAGCCGCTGACGCCCCAGAAGCCGCCGAGGCGCTCGCCGCCCCATCACCCTGCGGCACGTTCAAAACCGATCCCAGCTTCAACCGGCTCGGATCGTGACCCATGAACGCATTCGGATTGGCATCGAAGAGCGCGCGGGACATCTTTTCACGCGTGGCGCGGTCAGTCGAACCTGTGATCTGCGTCGCGATATCGCTCAGCGATTGCCCGGGTTTCACGCTGTATTGCGTCACCGCGGGCGCGTCGGACGCAACGACAGGCGCGGACGCAGCGCTCGCCTGAGCCATGGCATTCGAGAACAACGACGTCCCGAGCAGCACACTCGCGGCACTCGCCGCGTTCAGCGCCGCGCGCCGCGCACGAGTGAAGTGGCGGGGCTGCGAATGAAATGGCCGACTCGGACGAACGATCATTGAAACTCCAGGCGAGTGGACAGAAACGAAAACGGGAAACAGGAACCAGGAACCGCGATAAACCCGCAGCACAACGAAAAAGCGCCGCGCAAGCGCGACGCTTTAATCAAACTGCCGCGCGTCGTGGCGCGTAGTTTACTTTACTTGTCCAGCAGGATGCGAAGCATCCGGCGCAGCGGTTCGGCCGCGCCCCACAGCAACTGGTCGCCGACCGTGAACGCCGACAGATATTCGCCGCCCATCGCCAGCTTGCGCAGACGGCCGACCGGCACCGTCAGCGAACCCGTGACGACGGCCGGAGACAGATCGCGCATCGATGCTTCGCGTTCGTTCGGAACGACCTTCACACAGTCATTCGCCGATGCCAGGATGCCGTGCACTTCATCCAGCGGCACGTCCTTCGTGAGCTTGATGGTCAGCGCCTGCGAGTGACAACGCATTGCCCCGATGCGCACGCACAAGCCGTCGACCGGAACCGAACCTTGTTCGCCCATAGCGGGAAGCCCGAGAATCTTGTTGGTTTCCGCGCCGCCCTTCCATTCTTCCTTCGACATGCCGTTGCCGAGGTCTTTGTCGATCCAGGGAATCAACGAGCCGGCGAGCGGCACGCCGAAGTTATCGACCGGCATGCGTTCGCTCGACATGGCCGCCTGCACGCGCTTGTCGATATCCAGAATGGCCGACGACGGATCCGCCAGATCCTCCTTGGCCGCGCCGTACAGCACGCCCATTTGCTGCAGCAGTTCGCGCATGTTCTGCGCGCCCGCGCCAGAAGCCGCCTGATACGTCATGGCGGTCGTCCATTCGACCAGCTTGTGATTGAACAAGCCGCCGAGCGCCATCAGCATCAGGCTGACCGTGCAATTCCCGCCGATAAAATTCCGGCCGCCCTTCACCAGCGAATCCTTGATGACATTCAGGTTCACCGGATCGAGAATGATGACCGCGTCGTCCTTCATGCGCAGCGACGAAGCCGCATCGATCCAGTAACCCTTCCAGCCGGCGGCGCGCAACTTCGGATATACGTCGTTCGTGTAATCGCCGCCCTGGCACGTAATGATCGCGTCGCACTTTTTCAGGTCGTCAATACTTGTCGCATCTTTGAGTTTCGTCTCGTTTTTCGCGAACGACGGCGCATTGCCGCCCGCATTGCTGGTGCTGAAAAACACCGGTTCGATCAGGTCGAAATCGCCTTCCTGCTGCATGCGCTGCATCAGGACGCTGCCGACCATGCCGCGCCAACCAACGAGACCTACGTTCATGACTAACCTTTATTGTGGACACTTCCCCGCTTCAGCCAGACCCTCCGCCGGCGTGACCGCGCGGGGAAGATGGGCGGACACGACAGGCGATCAGCGGAACGTGATCGTTTTGAGGGAAATGGTTTTCGTAATGCGTTTGAGGCACGTGACGGTGCTCAAACGCGTAATGGCGAGACGATTCGTGCGGGCGCCTTCAATGCCGCCGCATGAAATCGAGTCCTGAGAGATTTTGGAGATCTTCGCCATAACAAAAGAGTCTACACGATAACCCGCATATTCGTCTCCCGCAGGGAACAAAACACGCTGTTTCGACGTGTTTCATGCGTCAATAGCGACGAATCGAGATGAAATGTCGCGATCGACGGTATCTTGATAACGCGTCGATCGCGAGACGCTTTTCCGCGGGAATTTTTCGCTGATGCATCCAACGGAAAAGCGAGTTGCGGTGCCGAAGAAGCTTAAAGGGCTGCGAGAACCGCGTCGCCCATTTCCTTCGTGCCGACCGTGCGACCGTCCTGCGTGGCGATATCGCCCGTGCGGAAACCTTGTGCCAGCACCTTCTTCACGGCCGTTTCAATGCGGTCCGCCTGCTCCGTCTTGCCGAGCGAATAACGCAGCATCATCGCGGCGGACAGGATGGTCGCGAGCGGATTCGCCACGCCCTTGCCGGCGATATCCGGAGCCGATCCATGCGACGGCTCGTACAAGCCCTTGTTGTTTTTATCGAGCGAAGCCGAGGGCAACATGCCGATAGATCCCGTCAACATGGCCGCTTCGTCCGAGAGAATGTCGCCGAACATGTTGCCGGTCACGACCACGTCGAACGCTTTCGGCGCCTTCACCAGTTGCATGGCCGCGTTGTCCACGTACATGTGCGACAGCTCGACGTCCGCATATTCCTTCGATACATCGATCATCACGTCACGCCACAATTGCGACGTTTCGAGCACGTTGGCTTTATCGACGCTCGTCAGCTTCTTCGCCCGCTTTTGCGCGGCCTGAAACGCCACGTGTGCGATGCGGCGCACTTCCGGCTCCGAATAACGCATCGTGTCGAAACCTTCCTTCGCGCCTTCGAACAAGCCATCCGGCGACGAACGCACGCCGCGCGGCTGGCCGAAATAGATATCGCCATTCAGTTCGCGGATGATCAGGATATCCAGTCCGGCCACGATCTCCGGTTTCAGCGACGAAGCTGCCGTCAGCTCCGGGTAGCAGATAGCCGGACGGAAGTTTGCGAACAATTGCAGATGCTTGCGCAGACCGAGAATGGCTTGCTCGGGACGCAGCGCGCGCTCGAGCGAATCGTATTTCCAGTCGCCCACGGCGCCGAACAGGATTGCATCCGATGCCTTCGCCAGCGCGAGCGTCGCGTCCGGCAGCGGATGACCGCTCGCCTCGTAACCCGCGCCGCCGACCGGCGCCTCTTCGATCTCGAACTTCTCGCCGAGCGCGTTCAGGACCTTGACGGCTTCCTTGATGATCTCCGGACCGATGCCATCGCCGGGCAGCACTGCAATCTTCATGGTGTTTCCTTGTCTTTGTTGGTTCGTTTTTAGCGCACGAGGCGGTTATTCAGCCACGGCTGCTTCACGAGGCGTTCATTTTCGAATTGCTTGATCTTGTCGGCGTGACGCAGCGTGAGGGCGATATCGTCGAAACCGTTCAGCAGGCAGAACTTGCGGAAACCCGGCACTTCGAACGGATATTCCGTGCCGTTGCCCGCCAGCACGACCTGGCGCTCGAGGTCCACTGTGAGCGTGAAGCCGTTGAACGCGTAGGTTTCGTTGAACAGCTTGTCGACCTGGCTGTCCGTCAGCACGATTGGCAGCAGACCGTTCTTGAAGCAGTTATTGAAGAAGATATCCGCAAAACTCGGCGCGATGATCGCGCGAAAGCCGTACTGGTCCAGCGCCCACGGCGCGTGTTCACGCGAACTGCCGCAGCCGAAATTCTCGCGCGCCAGCAAGATCGACGCGCCCTTGTAACGCGCCTGGTTCAGCACGAAATCGGGATTCAGCGGGCGCTTCGAATTGTCCTGGCCGGGTTCGCCGACATCAAGATAACGCCATTCATCGAACGCGTTGGGGCCGAAGCCCGTGCGCTTGATCGACTTGAGAAACTGCTTGGGGATGATCGCGTCCGTGTCGACATTCGCGCGATCCAGCGGCGCCACGAGCCCGCTATGTACAGTGAATTTTTCCATGATCCGTAACCGGTTGGGTTTATTTGGCCGCGTTGCTGATTGCGTTGCCGGTGGCGCGCACGTCCTCGCCGAAGCCGTGGACCGTGTTGCAGCCCGCTGCGCCGAGGACGACACCGATCAACACCAGTAAAGTTGCAACGCGTTTCATGCGAGCTCGCGGATATCGACGAAATGACCTTCGATGGCCGCTGCCGCCGCCATCGCCGGGCTCACCAGATGCGTGCGTCCGCCCGCGCCTTGACGCCCTTCGAAATTGCGATTCGATGTCGACGCGCAACGCTCGCCCGGATCCAGCCGGTCGGCGTTCATGGCGAGGCACATCGAGCAACCGGGTTCACGCCACTGGAAGCCGGCATCGGTAAACACCTTGTCCAGTCCTTCGCGCTCGGCTTGCGCCTTCACGAGACCGGAGCCCGGCACGACCATCGCCAAACGGATATTCGATGCCACGCGGCGGCCAAGCGTCTTCACTACATACGCGGCTGCACGCAAGTCCTCGATCCGCGCGTTCGTGCACGAGCCGATAAAAATCTTGTCCGGCTTGATGGATTGCATCGGCGTGTTCGGTTCGAGCGCCATGTACTTCAACGCGCGTTCGATGGCGTCACGCTTGACCGGATCCTTCTCGCGTTCGGGATCGGGGACCCGGCCGTCGATGGACACCACCATTTCCGGCGATGTACCCCACGTCACCTGCGGCACGATTTCGGCGGCGTTCAATTCCACAACGCGGTCGAATTTTGCGTCGGCGTCGGAGGTAAAACCGCGCCAATAGGTGGCGGCTTGCTCGAATTCCACGCCTTGCGGTGAGAAAGGCCGGTCTTTGAGGTAGTTGATGGTGGTTTCATCGACAGCGACCATGCCAGCCCGCGCGCCCGCTTCGATGGCCATGTTGCAGACCGTCATGCGGCCTTCCATTGAAAGCGAACGGATGGTCGAGCCGCCGAATTCGATGGCATAACCATTGCCGCCGGCCGTCCCGATCTTGCCGATGATCGCCAGCACGATGTCCTTCGCCGTACAGCCGCGCGGCAGCGGTCCTTCGACCTTGACCAGCATGTTCTTGCTTTTCTTTTGCAGCAGCGTTTGCGTGGCGAGGACGTGCTCGACTTCCGATGTGCCAATGCCGTGCGCCAGCGCGCCGAACGCGCCGTGCGTGGACGTGTGCGAATCGCCGCAAACGATGGTCATGCCCGGCAGCGTCGCACCCTGCTCCGGCCCGATGATATGCACGATGCCCTGGCGCAAGTCGTTCATCTTGAACTGCGTGATGCCGTAGGCGTCGCAATTGTCATCGAGCGTATCGACTTGCAGCTTCGAGATCGGATCCGCGATGCCGTGCGAACGGTCGGTCGTGGGCACGTTGTGGTCCGACACAGCCAGGTTCGCGCTGATGCGCCAGACCGGCCGCTCGGCCAGCTTCAGGCCTTCGAACGCTTGCGGGCTCGTCACTTCATGCAACAAATGACGATCGATGTAAAGGATGGACGTGCCGTCGTCCTCGGTGTGGATCACATGTGAATTCCACAACTTGTCGTAGAGCGTCTGGGCCATGGTCTTTTTGCCGGTTGTAACTGCGGGGTATGTTTTTTGGTTTGATGATTATGCCACGCAGATCGGCGCATTGCGCTGCCACTGGGGAAAAAACCGATATAAAACATGGGGTTAGGGTGGTAGTTGTGCTACCTGTATGGAGAATACCGGGCTGCATGGAACCCTTCGACGCTGCGCAGGCGGATATGAATAATCAGCCGCCAATGAAAAAGGGCGATAACGCTATCTGCGCTTTCGCCCGCTTACCTTGCACTGCCAGTTATTTACAACGCCCGCCCCACGATCAACGGATCAACGGTCCCGATTGCCCGCATATCGCGGTTCGTGTACGGCAGTTTATGCAACACATGGCGCATTGCATTAAGCCGCGCCCGTTTCTTGCAATCCGATAAAACCACCGCCCAAGGGCAATCGGCCGTATCTGTTTGCGCGAACATCGCTTCTTTCGCTGCGGTGTATTCGTCCCATTTATCCAGCGATGCCAGATCGACCGGGCTCAGTTTCCACTGCTTGAGCGGATGAATCTCGCGCTCTTTGAACCGTCGACGCTGTTCATCCCGGCTTACTGAGAACCAGAACTTGACCACGTGAATTCCGCTACGAACAAGCTGGCGTTCAAACTCCGGAACCTGCTGCATGAAATCGTTATATTCCTGGTCCGAGCAGAAACCCATCACGCGCTCTACGCCGGCGCGGTTGTACCAGGAACGATCGAACAAAACGATTTCACCCGATGTCGGTAGATGCTGCACGTATCGCTGGAAATACCATTGGCCGCGCTCGGATTCCGACGGCTTTTCAAGCGCAACGACGCGCGCACCGCGAGGGTTCATGTGCTCCATGAACCGCTTGATGGCGCCGCCCTTCCCCGCTGCATCGCGTCCTTCGAATACGATCACCAGACGTTCGCCCGTCTCCCGCACCCACGCCTGCAGTTTCAGCAATTCGACCTGCAGCGCGTACTTCTGCTTCTCATACCCGCGCCGCGACATCGGATTCCGATATGGGTACCCTCCCGTGCGCCAATTCCGCGCCAACTCGTTGTCAGGATGACGCGAAGCACGTGTTTGCCACAACGCGGGATCACCCTCGAGCATGATGCTACGGAACGTCGCGGCCTCATCGGGTGAGAGACCGCTCATCAAGCTCTTGATGGTCTCCATCAGCGCGGCCGGATCCTGCGTGGCGCTGGTCGATAGCACTTGCTGTACGGTGCTTGCAATGTGTTCATTGGCTGCATCGATACCGCGGCTTGTTTCATCGATCTGCGCGGCGCGCGGCGTGCTGGTCGGCAGTACGTCGCCGCGCGCAACGTTTCTTACGGCTGAGTCGCGAGCATCGAATTTGTCGTGCTGTGATGTCAAAGTGTTTTCCTTATAACCAGGTGCCCCGAGTGTCCAGGTCGTTCGGGGCACTGCTTGCGCAAGCTGGCGTAGCAGCCTTTTTCAAGACGACATAGATCTTGTCCTTCAGCAGCAACTTTTCCTTCTTGAGCGTTTCGATAGAACGTCCATCCGCCGGCGACGGCCCGTTCTCCATGTTCTTGATCTGATGGTCCAGTTCGTTGTGACGCTGGAACAGCCGGGCGAAATGCGCGTCTTCGGTTTTGAGCGTGGAAATCAGGTCGCGGAATTCGGGAAACATTGGAAGCTCCTCAAACAAGATGCGGGTAATACCCGCAGGGTCAGTAAGCCTGGATATCTTGGCATTACTACACAATTCGGATGTTGATAAACATCGTGTTCGAGTGAGTTTTGGCCCGGGCGAGGCGTTTTTTCGGGAGCTGATCAAAAGCTATGTTCTATGCCGCTTCGTCGTTTCGATCGCCTTGCCCCGCCGCCATCTCATCAGCAACGCTTTGCTCCCAATCGAGCCAGCCATCACCAAGCACTTCGACCGATGCTGGGTGCAGACGTTCGTTCCCGCAATTCATCGAATCGGCGGCGCCGTAGTTAACGCATTCCCAACAATTTCGTTCGGGATGTTTCGGGCGTGTCGGGAATTTTTTGACATTCATTGGCCCCCCTCGTGGATTAAAGGACGCGGAGAGCGGTTGTCGGCTTTGCACTAGCTATCTTATTCTTCCTGTTCACACCCAGCGAATATGGGCTGCGGCAATTGGCGTCAGCCAAATAACTCGCACTGACTGGTGGTAATTCGTCAGGGCGTTTGTCGACGCATCCTGCCTCGCGCGTTGCACGACCTTGAAAACCATAGAAAGCGTGGAACAGCTTATTGCTTAACGCTTATCGATCGACTTCGCTTCACGCGGTAAACAATTGGCGCGGACGGCCAATCTTCTGTTCCGGATCAGCGATCATCTCGTTCCACTTTGCGAGTCCCGAGTGCAGGTCGCAATGATGTCGGACACCTACAGTGACTTTTTCAGCAATTCCCTTGCAGGCGCGAATCCCTGTTTGGAGGATAGTCGGAGCCACTTGAGGGCTTCTTGTTTATCAGCCGAGATACCCTCACCACGGAGGTAAAGCAATCCAAGATTAAATTGTCCGGCAGAGTCGCCCTTCTGTGCCGCAAATTGCGCCCATTTCAGCGCCTGCCCATAATCCTGCTTAACCCCATGCCCGTACATATACATCCAGCCCAACTTTGTTTGTGCTAACGCCAAGCCTTGATCAGCGGCTAATCGGGCCCAGTTTGATGCCTGCTGATAGTCTTGAGTCACACCGAGGCCCTCAATGTACATCTGCGCAATGCTCACTTGGGCCTGCGCATTTCCAGCGTCGGCTGAAAGCTTGTACCAATATAATGATTGCTGTAGATCCTGAGGAACAATCTCGCCCATTCGATAGATATCCCCTAACCGTTGTTGGGCCGATGCATTTCCAAGTTCCGCCGCCATAGAGAACCATTTGATCGCTTCGGACCCGCTTTTAGGGACTCCATCTCCACTCAAATAGATAAGGCCCAAATCGGATTGTGCCGACCCAGGTTTAAAAAATTCGGATAGAGAACCTTGCTCTGCAGCCGAGCGCATTAGGGCTACACCCCTTGGTTTGTCTTGCTCAATTCCATCATCATAGTAATAGAGCGAACCTAAGAAATATTGCGCGCCAGGATGTCCTTGGTGTGCTGATAAACGAAACCAAGCAGCGGCTTGTTGCTTGTCTTGAACAACACCGAGCCCTAACGCATATGCTCTACCAACATCGTATTGAGCATCAAGGTTCCCTTGGATAGCGGACCGGTATGCCCACTGAAATGCGATGTTCAGATCCAGCGGGACACCCGCTCCAATCGCGTACATCCGCGACAATGTGATTTGGGCATCGTCGGAACCTTGCTCAACTGCCAACTTCAGCCAGCGTAATCCCTGCTCGATATCCCGAGGCACGCCGCTGTCTTGGGTGTAGATAACGCCAAGATAGGCTTGCGCTGGTGCGTAACTTTGGTCGGCGGCCATACGGAGCCAATGCAATGCCTTCGCGGTATCATAGAAAGCACCTTCCTTCATGTAAATCTTGCCAAGATTGTACTGCGCCACCGGGTAGTTTCGGTCTGCGGCCATGCGTTGCCAGCGAAGGGCCTCTTGTATATCTTGCGAACCAACTTGTCCATCCCAATACATTTTCCCAACATTTACCTCGGCCGCGTCATATCCCTGGCTAGCGGATTTCTTAAACCATCTCAACGCCGCAGGATAATCGCGCCTTGCCAGATAATAGAAGCCCATTCTGTTCTCAGCAGCGATGTGCCTCTGTTCAGCGGCACGCCGATACCAAAAGACGGCATGTTCGGCATTGCCTAAATTCTGGTATAGCCATCCCGTCGCGAATTGCGCTTTGGCATAGCCTTGCTGCGCGGCTAATAGGTAGTATCGAAATATTTCGGCCTCAAATTCCTTGGGCATTTCGGTGGTGTAAGTCTTTTCCCAGCCGAACGCGGACTGCGCGGCCGCATAACTCTGGTCCGTGCGCAGCTGAAACCATCGGAGTGCAACACGATCATCGTCCAATGTATGTCCGGTCAGATAGAGCGACGCGAGTGCGTACTGTGCTTCCGGGAGCTCTTTCTCTGCTGCTTGCGCCATCCTGAGTTTGGCTTGCTCCATATCTTTCGGCACGCCATTGCCTGCTTCGTAGTCCAGCGCAAGTTTGTACAATGCCTTGGCATCCGATAAGTCTTCTGGCGCATTATTTCCTGAAATCGCTGTGCACGCTTGGAAAAATGCAGCGACAAGGATGATTAGATATTTTTTCAAGATCAGTAGTTCTTATGATTGTGTTGCACCTATTCACCTGGCGAAGGCAATGGGTCACTCGTTATCAAGGAAGCGAAAAGTCAACGACGTCCCGGCGACCCATGCGGCGCTTCGGTGACCGACGGACATTGACTTACTCGCACCGCAACAGGAGCTGAGAAGTGGAGTATTGATTCTGCCAATGCACTTCCTTTCCAAACGTAATTTTGGATTATTTCGCATCTCGAAACAACTTTTTACCTCAGTCTCACAGGCGCAAGATACTTACCAATGCTTCGCCTCCCAATTCGATCCATCTTTTTTGATTTTCCGGGTTCAGATACCCGGGATAGCGTTGATATCCAGCGCATAACTAAAAACGCCCCAACGGTTGACCCGTTGGGGCGTTTCTTTACTCTCGGCATTGCGTGGCTTTCAGTCGAACCACGTTACCCCGCTAGCCCAAGCTACATTACCGCTTGTCAATCGCCTTCGCTTCACGCGGTGTATCGCCGATGAACAACTGACGCGGACGGCCAATCTTCTGCTCCGGATCAGCGATCATTTCGTTCCACTGCGCGATCCAGCCCACGGTACGCGCCATTGCAAACACGCACGTAAACATAGCGGTCGGAATACCCAGCGCGCGCTGCACAATACCCGAGTAGAAATCAACATTCGGATACAGCTTGCGCGAAACAAAGTATTCGTCTTCCAGCGCAATCTTTTCCAGCGCCATTGCGAGCTTGAACAACGGGTCGTCATGCAGACCCAGTTCTTCGAGCACTTCGTGGCACGTTTCACGCATCAGCTTCGCACGCGGATCGTAGTTCTTGTACACGCGATGCCCGAAGCCCATCAGCTTCACGCCCGAGTTCTTGTCCTTGACCTGCTTGATGAACTCAGGAATGTTGTCGACCGAGCCGATCTCTTCCAGCATGTTCAACGCGGCTTCATTCGCACCGCCATGCGCCGGGCCCCACAAACAAGCAATACCGGCAGCAATACAAGCAAACGGATTCGCACCCGACGACCCGGCCAGACGCACGGTCGATGTCGATGCATTCTGCTCATGGTCAGCATGCAGGATCAAAATGCGATCCAGCGCGCGCACGAGCACGTCGTTGACCTTGTACTCTTCGCACGGGTTCGAGAACATCATGTGCATGAAGTTCGCGCTGTACGACAGGTCGTTCTTCGGATACACGAACGGCTGACCGATCGTGAACTTGTACGCCATGGCCACCAGCGTCGGCAGCTTCGCGATCATGCGAATAGCCGATACGTCGCGGTGACGCGGATCGTTGATGTTCAGCGAGTCGTGATAGAACGCCGACAATGCGCCGACGGCGGCCACGAGGACGGCCATCGGGTGTGCGTCGCGACGGAAACCGCGGAAGAAGAAGTGCATCTGCTCGTGAACCATCGTGTGCTTCGTGACAGTTTCAACGAACTCTTCTTTTTGCTCGGCGGTCGGCAGGTCGCCATGCAACAGCGCGTAGCAGGTTTCGAGAAAGTCGGCCTTGACCGCAAGTTCCTCGATCGGATATCCGCGATACAGCAACTCGCCCTTGTCACCGTCAATGTACGTGATCGCGGAATTGCACGCCGCCGTCGACATGAAGCCCGGATCGTAGGTGAACTTGCCGGTCTGGCCGTACAGCTTGCGGATGTCGATTACGTCCGGGCCCAGGGTACCCTTGTAAATCGGCATTTCGACGCTCGGCGAGTTGTCGCTGAACGATAGCGTGGCTTTAACATCTGACGGGGTCATAGCACATCCTCAATCGAAGTATGGAAACAGGTTTTCGATAATTCGCACGACAATTACACAACCGCGTGACTGGCTCAGGCTGAGCGCAGCATCTCCAGCACGCGAGTCATATCCGGCGAGGCCAGTTCGCCATCCGGTTCCTTGCGTGCCAGCAGCAAGTCCATCAGGTCGTTGTCGCTCAGTTCCAGCAGTTGCGTCAGCACGCCGACGTCCGTGTCACTGAGGTCATGCTCATATCGGCTGAAAAAACGTTCGAAGATCAGATCGTTTTCCAGCAGACCGCGCCGCGCCCGCCACCTAAGGCGTGCACGACGTAGAGGGTCGGACTGATGCCCGGAGTCATTCATGACACAGTCCCTATCAGACAGCGCGGCGCACCATCAATTCCTTGATCTTGCCGATTGCCTTCGTGGGGTTCAGTCCCTTCGGGCACACATCCACGCAATTCATGATCGTGTGGCAACGGAACAGACGGTACGGATCTTCCAGGTTGTCCAGACGTTCACCCGTCGCTTCGTCGCGGCTGTCCGCAATGAAACGATAGGCTTGCAGCAAGCCCGCCGGACCCACGAACTTGTCCGGGTTCCACCAAAAGCTCGGGCACGAGGTGGAGCAGCTGGCGCACAGAATGCACTCGTACAAGCCATCAAGCTCGTCGCGTTCTTCGGGCGTCTGCAGACGCTCCTTTTCCGGCGGCGGCGTGTCGTTGATCAGGTACGGCTTGATCGAATGATACTGGTTGAAAAACTGCGTGAAGTCGCAAATCAGGTCACGCACGACCGGCAGACCTGGCAGCGGGCGCAGCACGATCTTCTGCGGCAGGTCGTTCATATTCTGTAGGCAGGCCAAGCCGTTCTTGCCGTTGATGTTCATGGCGTCCGAACCGCACACGCCTTCACGGCACGAACGGCGGAACGACAGGGTTTCATCGACAGATTTCAGCTTCAGCAGCGCGTCCAGCAACATGCGCTCGTGCGAGTCGATTTCGATCTCGTACGTCTGCATGCGGGGCGCCGCATCCTTGTCCGGATCGTAGCGGTAGATTTCAAAAGTACGCTTTGCCATTTCGATTCCTTTGCCTTAGAAGGTCCGCGCTTTGGGCGGCACCGATTCGACCGTCAGCGGCGTCATGTGCACCGGCTTGTAGTCGAGCTTGTCGCCTTCGCTGAACCACAGCGTGTGCTTCATCCAGTTGTCGTCGTCGCGCGTTTCGAAGTTGCTGTGCGCATGCGCACCGCGGCTTTCCTTGCGCGCTTCCGCTGAAATCATGGTGGCGCGCGCCACTTCGATCAGGTTCGCGAGTTCGAGCGCTTCGACCTTCGCCGTGTTGAAGACCTTCGACTTGTCCTTCAGGTGCACATGCTTCACGCGCTCGGACAGTTCCTTGATCTTGCCCACGCCTTCTTCCAGCAGCGCGGACGTGCGGAACACACCAGCGTGTGCCTGCATGGTCGCGCGGATATCGTTCGCGATGGCCTGCGTGTATTCGCCCGACGACGAGTTTTCCAGCACGGCGAGGCGTTCAAGTGCTGCGTCGGCTGCATCGGCCGGAAGGGGCTTGTGCTCCTTCATTTCCTTCGCATGCTTGATGATGTGGTTGCCGGCCGCACGGCCGAACACCACGAGGTCGAGCAGCGAATTCGTGCCGAGACGGTTCGCGCCGTGCACCGACACACACGAGCATTCGCCGACAGCGTAGAAGCCGTTGACCGGTTCTTCGTAGCCGCCCTTGAGCGTTCCGACCACCTGGCCGTGAATGTTCGTCGGAATGCCGCCCATCTGGTAATGGATGGTCGGAACAACGGGAATCGGTTCCTTGATGCAATCGACGTTCGCGAACTTCATCGCGATCTCGCGGATCGACGGGAGACGCTTCATGATGGTCTCGGCGCCGATGTGCGAAAGGTCAAGCAACACGTGATCCTTGTTCGGACCCACGCCGCGGCCTTCCTTGATTTCCTGGTCCATTGAACGCGATACGAAGTCACGCGGCGCCAGGTCCTTCAGCGTCGGTGCGTAGCGTTCCATGAAGCGCTCGCCGTCCGAGTTACGCAGAATGCCGCCTTCGCCCCGCACGCCTTCGGTGATCAGCACGCCCGCGCCGGCCACGCCGGTCGGATGGAATTGCCAGAATTCCATGTCCTGCAAGGCGATGCCCGAACGCGCGGCCATGCCGAGTCCGTCGCCGGTATTGATGAACGCATTGGTCGATGCCGCGAAGATCCGGCCCGCGCCGCCCGTTGCGAACAACGTGGTCTTGCCTTCGAGGATGTGGACGTCGCCCGTTTCCATTTCCAGCGCGGTCACGCCGAGCACGTCGCCGTCGGCGTCGCGGATCAGGTCCAGCGCCATCCATTCAACGAAGAAGTGCGTCTTGGCCGCGACGTTCTGCTGATACAGCGTGTGCAGCAACGCGTGGCCGGTACGGTCGGCCGCGGCGCATGCGCGCTGAACCGGCTTCTCGCCGTAGTTGGCCGTGTGGCCGCCGAACGGACGCTGGTAGATCGTGCCGTCGGCGTTGCGGTCGAACGGCATGCCCATGTGTTCAAGTTCGTAGACAGCACCGGGGGCTTCGCGGCACATGAATTCGATCGCATCCTGGTCGCCGAGCCAGTCGGAGCCCTTGATGGTGTCGTAGAAGTGGTAATGCCAGTTGTCTTCGCTCATGTTGCCGAGCGACGCGCCAATCCCGCCTTGCGCGGCCACGGTATGCGAACGCGTGGGGAATACCTTGGACAGCACCGCGACCGACAAACCCGCACGAGCGAGTTGCAGCGAAGCGCGCATGCCGGAACCACCTGCACCCACGATCACGACGTCGAAACGGCGACGCGGCAGGGACGTTTTAATTGCAGCCATTCTTTACACTCTCCAGAGAATCTGTGCCGCGTAGCCGATACAACCGACCAGCCAGAGGATCGTCGCCACTTGCAGGAGCAGACGCAAGCCGACCGGCTTCACGTAGTCCATCCAGATGTCCCGAATGCCGACCCACGCGTGATAGAAGAGCGAGAGCAGGGCTACGAAGGTTGCAAGCTTCATCCATTGCATGGCGAAGATCGACGCCCAGCCGTCATACGAAAAATCGCGTGCACCGAAAAACCAGAACAGCAGCACCAGCGTGTACAAAGCCATGACAACGGCGGTAATGCGCTGCGCGAGCCAGTCACGCAGACCATAATGCGCGCCCACTACAAGGCGCTTGGGACCGATTCGGTTGTTGTTATTCGCGGCCATTGTCAGAAGGCTCCGAAGAGTTTAAGCGCAACGACGATTGTCAGCAGGGTCGACACCGTCAGTACCACGATGGACGTCTGCTTGCCGCCTTCCTTGCTTACTGCACGGTGCGTATCGAGAAGGAGAAAACGGATGCCGGCGCAGAAGTGGAACAGGAAGGACCACGACAGCACGAGCACGACGAGCTTGACGAGAGGATTGGCGAGAAAGCCCTTGAATGCATCGAAACTGATTTCCGATGTCAGGCTTTGGTCCAGCAGATAAAGCAGAAACGGTAGCGCTACGAATAGAAGCAGACCACTGATGCGGTGCAGAATCGAAACCTTCCCCGCTAGCGGCAAGCGGTAGGTTGCGAGCTGAGCAAGTCCGATATTCCGGTACTCAGGCCTTGGTTTTTTTACAGCTTCAGCCATGCTAGACCCCAACTTTGTTATCACACTAGTCCGCGATTTTAGCGCCTTTTCATATCGCGCTGCAGCGAAATGCCTCACAAGAAGCTATTGCTAATCGCGTGAGAAAGGCTTTTATGTCGACCCTCGAGGTTCGTCATCAAGCCGTCCACGTTCTGTTTCAACTCAAATCGTTTTGATAGTAATAGCCGTTCGTGACATACCAGCCGCGCCGGACTTCTACTGGCCGGTCGCCGTAGGTATAGGACACACGCTCGACGGATAAAAGCGGTGACCCCTCGCTTACTCCCAGCAATTCTCCGACCGCGACGTCAGCGCCGACCGCTCTTATTTTTTCCGATGCCCGGATCATGCGCGTACCGAACTCGGTTTCAAACATGGCGTAAAGCGGGCCTTTGTAGTCTGCGAGCCGCTCCGCCGTCAGGCCGCGGAATACCGCGCCAGGCAGCCAGATTTCATCGAATACGGTGGTTTCGCCGTCGAATTGCAGCAGACGCTTGATGCATACGACCGGGTCGGAGGGCTTCAAGTCGAGCTGGCGGGCAATTTCAGCGGGTGCGCGCACGCGGCGGCACTCCAGCAAACGGCTGACGTGGGGGTGGACATCGCCGTCTTCAGGCAGCAACCGTAGAAAGCGGAACTGTAAGCGATCTTCGTTGTGCGTCGCAACAAATGTGCCTTTCCCCTGCCGCCTTACAAGAAGATTGTCGGCTGCGAGTTCATCGATGGCCTTGCGCACCGTGCCCTGACTCACCTTGTAACGGGCGGCAAGCTCGACTTCGCTGGGGATGATTTCGCCGGGCTTCCATTCGCCCGATTCCAGCCCTTGCGTGATGAGGGCCTTGATTTGCTGGTACAGCGGGCTGAACGTCGGCGACGAAGCGGGCGCGGCGTCAGTCGCACCGGGCGTGCCGGAAGGGTTCGTCGTGCTCGCTGGATTCGAATTCATCCGCGCATTTCATCATAAAGGCCCGAGGCGCGTCCAGCGGTTTCCCGGTCATTCCTATGTCTTATATAAGACATATGATATGGTTGACTTTGCATCATTCGAATTCTACACTCCTTGGCGAGCAAGGGTTTGCGGGGTGGCGCACGCGTTATCCGGTGCATCCGGCCTGTTGGCCAGCAAGGCGCGTTTCGCATGGACTTCTCATGATCCGCACCGGGTTCGCGCCAATATGCCTCTCGCTCATCGCTTCAAGCCGAACGGCTTTCGTGTTCGCTTGGCCGCTGCCAGTGCCCCGCTCTTGCAACGCCCGCGCCCGACGGAAAACGCGACGCCCGGAGCGTTGGGTGGCGCCGAAGAAGCTTGACTCCGCGCAAACTCCCGCTTGCAAGACCCGATTTCTAGCATGTGGAGCGGGCTGCGATTGCCGGCATGCTACGGACGGTCAGTGACAATCCCGCCTCAGGCGCGTTGCCATTGGCTTTTCAGGGCTGCCCGCGCAGTTCGGATCACTTGCTTCATCAACGCTTCGCGTAACGCGCCTAAAATGGCGTTTTCCCCTAGCGTTTCACGCACCGTTCAGGAGTGTCTCAATGGCTAAGTCCGCAAAGCGCGTTGCCGTCACCGGCGCCGCAGGTCAAATCGGTTACTCGCTGCTGTTCCGCATCGCCAATGGCGATCTGCTTGGCAAGGACCAGCCGGTCATCCTTCAGTTGCTCGACCTGCCGCAGGCGCAAGGCGCCGTCAAGGGCGTAGTCATGGAACTGGAAGACTGCGCATTCCCGCTGCTGGCCGGCGTGGTCGTCACGGACGACCCGAAGATCGCGTTCAAGGACGCAGACGTCGCGTTGCTGGTCGGCGCACGTCCCCGTTCGAAGGGCATGGAGCGTAAAGACCTGCTGTCCGCCAATGCAGAAATCTTCACGGTGCAAGGCAAGGCGCTCAACGACGTGGCAAGCCGCGACGTGAAGGTGCTGGTTGTCGGCAACCCGGCGAACACGAACGCGTACATCGCCATGAAATCGGCGCCGGACCTGCCGAAGAAGAATTTCACGGCAATGCTGCGCCTGGACCACAACCGTGCGCTGTCGCAACTGGCATCGAAGTCGGGCAAGCCGGTCGCTGCCATCGAAAAGCTGGCCGTGTGGGGCAATCACTCGCCGACCATGTATCCGGATTTCCGCTTCGCCACGGTCGAAGGCGAGTCGCTGACCAAGCTGATCAACGACGACGAATGGAACCGCAACACCTTCATCCCGACGGTCGGCAAGCGCGGCGCCGCGATCATCGAAGCGCGTGGACTGTCGTCGGCGGCATCGGCTGCCAATGCGGCAATCGACCACGTGCGTGACTGGGTGCTCGGCACGAACGGCAAGTGGGTCACCATGGGCATTCCGTCGGACGGTTCGTACGAAATCCCGGAAGACATCATCTATGGTGTGCCGGTGACGTGCGAAAACGGCGAATACAAGCGTGTCGAAGGCCTGGAAATCGATGCGTTCTCGCGCGAGAAGATGACTGGCACGCTGAACGAATTGCTTGAAGAGCGCGACGGTGTTGCGCATCTGCTGGGCAAGTAAGCAGGCTGATGTAGTTACGCGAGCGCCGTTGTACGCGGGCGCTCGCGGCTGATTCGAGTGCGTTTGGGCAAGCTCTGCACACAACCGAACGTATTCGAATCCGCAGTTCCCACCCTCTCTAAAGCAAACCCGACGCCGACGATGCGCGCTCTCACCCCCGCCGAAGTGCTGTTTGAAGGTGATGTGCCCCCTGCTGTGATGCCCCCGTGCGATCACTATGCTGGAAGTGAGAAGCTGATCCGGAAATCGCTCGCATTGCAGGCGCAACTCGGCCCGGTGTTCGATATCACGCTGGATTGCGAAGACGGTGCCCAGGTCGGCCAGGAAGCAACGCACGCGGAGCTGGTGGCATCGTTTCTGGGCAGCGAAGATGATCGCTTCGGCCGCGTCGGCGTACGGATACACGACTTCGAAAATCGCGCGTGGCGTGACGATGTCCGCATCATCCTGCGCGCCGCCAAAAAGGCGCCTGCCTACATCACGCTTCCGAAGATCCGCAGCGTGTTCGATGCCGCGGAGATGGTCGCGTTTATCGAAGCATCGCGGTGTGAGTTCGGAATTCAGCACGCCATCCCGTGCCAATTGCTGATCGAAACCCATGGCGCGCTGGCCGAGGTGTTCGACCTCGCTGCCCTGCCGGGCGTGGAAGCGCTGAGTTTTGGATTGATGGATTTTGTGTCGGCGCATAACGGCGCAATTCCCGATACCGCCATGCGCTCTCCCGGCCAGTTCGATCACCCGCTCGTGCGGCGCGCGAAGCTCGAGATCGCGGCGGCTTGCCACGCGCACGGGAAAGTGGCGTCGCATAACGTCTGCACCGAAGTGCGCGACATGAGCGTGGTCGCAAACGATGCCCGGCGCGCCCGCAACGAGTTCGGCTACACGCGCATGTGGAGCATTCACCCGGACCAGATCAAGCCGATCGTCGATGCCTTCCTGCCGCGCAGCGATGAAATCTCTACAGCGACGGAGATCCTGCTCGCCGCGCAGACCGCGCAGTGGGGCCCGACTCGGTATCAGGACACGCTGCACGATCGCGCGAGTTACCGGTATTACTGGTCAGTGCTGCGGCGCGCGAAAGCGTCGGCGC
The DNA here is from genome assembly GCF_001557535.2 of Burkholderia sp. PAMC 26561. Lineage (NCBI taxonomy): Bacteria > Pseudomonadati > Pseudomonadota > Betaproteobacteria > Burkholderiales > Burkholderiaceae > Burkholderia > Burkholderia sp. PAMC 26561. Next base: position 993,887 of record NZ_CP014307.1, on the reverse strand, counting down.
AGGAAATTCCCGAAAGCGCGGAGACGCTTTTTTCACAGGACGAAGTAGCTTGACCTACCTATCAGGAGACTGGGTCGAATGAGCGATACCTTGACGAAAGAAGCACCCGCCGCCAGCGGGTTCAAGCCCAAGAAATCTGTCGCGCTTTCGGGCGTGACGGCGGGCAATACCGCGCTCTGTACCGTCGGCAAGACGGGCAACGATCTGCATTATCGTGGCTATGACATTCTGGATATTGCAGGAACCTCGGAGTTCGAGGAAATCGCGTATCTGCTCGTGCATGGCAAATTGCCGAACGCCGCTGAACTCAAGGCGTACAAGACGAAGCTCAAGGCGCTGCGTGGTCTGCCCGCGAACCTGAAGGCCGCGCTGGAATGGATTCCCGCTTCCGCTCATCCCATGGACGTCATGCGTACCGGCGTCTCCGTGCTCGGCACCTTGTTGCCCGAGAAGGACGATCACAACGTCGCGGGCGCGAAGGATATCGCCGACCGCCTGATGGCATCGCTGGGATCGATTCTGCTGTACTGGTATCACTATTCGCATAACGGCCGGCGCATCGAGACCGAGACCGATGACGATTCCATCGGCGGGCATTTCCTGCATTTGCTGCATGGCGTCGAGCCATCGAAATCATGGGTCGATGCGATGCATGCATCGCTCATTCTGTACGCCGAGCACGAATTCAACGCATCGACGTTCACCTGCCGCGTGATCGCGGGCACGGGATCGGACATGTATTCGGCGATAACCGGCGGTATCGGCGCGTTGCGTGGCCCGAAGCATGGCGGCGCAAATGAAGTCGCGTTCGAGATCCAGAGCCGCTATCAGACGCCCGACGAAGCGGAAGCGGACATTCGTCGCCGCGTGGAAGCGAAGGAAGTCGTGATCGGCTTCGGTCATCCGGTGTACACGATCTCCGATCCGCGCAACAAGGTGATCAAGGACATTTCGAAGAAGCTGTCGAAGGAAGCCGGCGACACGAAAATGTACGACATCGCCGAGCGCCTCGAAACGACGATGTGGGACGCAAAGAAGATGTTCCCGAACCTGGACTGGTTCAGCGCGGTGTCGTATCACGCGATGGGCGTGCCCACCGCCATGTTCACGCCGCTGTTCGTGATCGCGCGCACGTCGGGCTGGAGCGCGCACATCATCGAACAACGTATCGACAACAAGATCATTCGCCCGAGCGCAAATTACACGGGACCCGAAAATCTGAAGTTCCAATCACTAAATAAGCGAAAATAGCGCGCTGCGTGTGCCGGATGGTCCAACCGGCGTGCGTGCTTTCGCAAAACGGGCCAATGCGGCGCACCATTTCACATCGAAATATCTTGCCGATAAAGACCCGGGTTGAACATTTAAACGAAATCTAGAAAGGCTGTCATTGATGAACAAACTCCTGATCGCTGCCGTTGTCGGCGCCCTGTCCATGTCGGGCATGCTTGCCACCACGAGCGCGCTGGCCGCGGATGCATCCACCGCACCCGCAAAAACCACGGCTAAGAAAGCAGTAGCCAAACGCCCGGCGCCGGCACGCCGCCTGATCAAGCGTAAACCCGCAACCGAAGCCAAATTGGCATCAAAGGTTGACCCGGTTCCGGATGGTTCGACCAAATGGTCGTGTAACGAAGGCCTGGCTTTCTACCTGAAAGGCGACATGAAACGCGACCAGATCGTCACCGTGAACTGGGCGAAAAAGGATTACCAACTGCCGCGTCAAGCCACGACCACGGGCGCTGACCGTTTTCATGATTCCGCCACCGGCCTCGACCTGGTCGTGATCCCGACCAAGGCCATGCTGTTCTCCGACAAGGACGAAGCGCGCCTCGCCGACGAATGCAAGACGGCTGAAATGGCGGCAACCGGCGCTCCGGCGCCTACGCAAGCAAACGAGCTGATCAAGAACGTCAAGTAAGTTTTCACAGGGATTTTCGATGTCCGCACCGATTTCAAACGTCCGGCCCGAGCCGGATCGCGTACTGGTCGACATAGTCGACTACGTTCTCAACTACAAGATCGACAGCGAAATTGCGCTCGACACCGCGCGCAATTGCCTGATCGATACCCTCGGTTGCGGACTCGAAGCCCTCACCTATCCCGCTTGCACCAAGCTGATGGGACCCATCGTGCCTGGCACGATCGTCCCCAACGGCGCCAAGGTGCCGGGTACATCGTTCCAGCTCGACCCGGTTCAGGCCGCGTTCAACATTGGCGCGATGATCCGCTGGCTCGACTTCAACGACACATGGCTTGCCGCAGAATGGGGTCATCCGTCGGATAACCTCGGCGGCATTCTCGCCACAGCCGACTGGCTCTCGCGCAACGCTGTCGCCACCGGCAAAAAGCCGCTGACGATGAAAGACGTCCTGATCGGCATGATCAAGGCGCACGAAATTCAAGGTTGTATCGCGCTGGAAAACTCATTCAACAAGGTCGGGCTCGACCACGTGTTGCTGGTCAAGCTGGCATCGACGGCGGTGGTCGGACAGTTGATCGGCTTGACGCGCGATGAGCTGATCAACGCAGTCTCATTGGCTTTCGTCGATGGCCATTCGCTGCGCACCTATCGTCACGCGCCGAATACCGGTTCGCGCAAATCATGGGCCGCCGGCGATGCGACCTCCCGCGCCGTGCGTCTCGCGTTGATCGCGAAGACGGGCGAGATGGGTTATCCGTCGGTTCTGACCGCCAAGACGTGGGGCTTTTACGATGTCCTGTTCAAGGGCAACGAATTCAAGTTCCAGCGTCCATACGGTTCTTACGTGATGGAGAACGTGCTCTTCAAGATCTCGTTCCCGGCCGAATTCCACTCGCAGACCGCGGTGGAAGCGGCAATGACGTTAAACACGAAACTCGCTGAAGCCGGCAAAAAAGTTGAAGACATCAGGAAGATCACGATCCGCACGCATGAAGCGGCGATTCGGATCATCGATAAAAAAGGTCCGCTCGATAACCCCGCCGACCGCGATCACTGCATCCAGTACATGGTGGCCGTGCCGCTGATCTACGGCCGGTTGACGGCATCGGATTACGAAGATTCGATTGCAAAGGATCCGCGTATCGATACCTTGCGCGCGAAGATCGAATGCGTGGAAGACCCGCAATTCACGAAGGATTATTTCGATCCCGAGAAGCGTTCGATCGCCAACGCGCTGACCGTCGAATTCAGTGACGGCAGCACCTTCGACGAGCTGGTCGTCGAATACCCGATCGGACACAAGCGCCGCCGCGAAGACGGCATTCCTCTCCTGGTCGAGAAGTTCAGGACCAACCTCGCACGGCGTTTTCCGGCGAAGCAGCAAGAGGCGATCATTGCGGCATCGCTGGACCAGGCAACGCTTGAGGCAATGCCGGTCAATGAATATGTTGATCTGTACGTGATTTAGTCAGCATCCGTGACACGTTCTTTAGATTGAAAGTACTGAAGGTGTTTCCTCGTTTAAACCCAGGAAAAAAAACATGGCCCACAATCTCCATAAAACGCTCAAGGAATTCGACAGTGGTTCCGGCAAAGGCAAGTACTACTCGTTGCCTGCGCTCGGCAAGGCGCTGAACATCAAGATCGAACGTCTGCCGGTATCGATTCGCATTGTGCTGGAATCGGTCCTGCGCAATTACGACGGCAAGAAGATCGGCGAAGAGCACATCAAGCAACTGGCGAACTGGAAGCCGGTCGCGGATCGTACCGATGAAATCCCGTTCGTGGTCTCGCGCGTCGTGCTGCAGGACTTTACCGGCGTGCCGCTGCTCGCCGATATCGCTGCAATGCGTGGCGTGGCGCAACGTGCAGGCAAGGACCCGAAGGCTATCGAGCCGCTCGTGCCGGTCGATCTGGTGGTCGATCACTCGGTGCAGATCGATTACTTCCGTCAGAAAGACGCGCTCGACCTGAACATGAAACTGGAATTCCAGCGCAATAACGAGCGCTATCAGTTCATGAAGTGGGGCATGCAAGCCTTCGATACGTTCAAGGTCGTGCCCCCGGGCGTCGGCATTGTTCACCAGGTGAACCTGGAATATCTCGCTCGCGGCGTGCACAAGAAGACGCTGGAAGGCGACACCGTGTATTACCCGGATACGCTCGTCGGCACGGACAGCCACACGACCATGATCAATGGTATTGGCGTGGTGGGCTGGGGCGTGGGCGGTATTGAAGCTGAAGCCGGCATGCTCGGTCAGCCGGTGTACTTCCTGACGCCGGACGTGGTGGGCGTCGAGCTGAAAGGCAAGATTCGCGAAGGCGTGACGGCAACCGACCTCGTGCTGACCGTCACGGAAATGCTGCGTAAAGAGAAGGTCGTCGGCAAGTTCGTCGAGTTCTTTGGCGAAGGCACGGCGTCGCTGTCGCTGCCGGACCGCGCGACCATCGGCAACATGGCCCCGGAATACGGCGCGACCATGGGCTTTTTCCCCGTCGATGAAAAGACCATCGACTACTTCAAGGGAACGGGCCGCACCGACGCTGAAATCTCTGCGTTCGAATCGTATTTCAAGGCGCAGAACCTGTTCGGCGTGCCCAAGGCCGGCGAGATCGACTACACGAAGACGCTGACGCTCGACCTCGGCACGGTTGCGCCGTCGCTGGCGGGTCCGAAGCGTCCGCAGGACCGCATCGAAATCACGAACGTGAAGTCGAACTTCACCGAGCTGTTCTCGAAGGCTGTGAGCGACAACGGTTTCGGCAAGAAAGCTGCGGACCTGAACACGCAATACACGACGACGAACAACGTCAACGTGAAAAACGGCGACATCCTGATTGCCGCGATCACGTCATGCACGAACACGTCGAACCCGAGCGTTTTGCTGGCTGCCGGTTTGCTCGCGAAGAAGGCTGTCGAAGCCGGTTTGACCGTCGCACCGCACATCAAGACGTCGCTGGCTCCGGGATCGCGGATCGTCACGGAATACCTGACGAAGACGAATTTGTTGACGTATCTCGACCAGCTCGGTTTTACGCTGGCCGCCTACGGCTGCACGACGTGTATCGGTAACGCGGGCGACCTGACGCCGGAACTGAACGACGCCATCACGAAGAACGACATCGTGGCCGCCGCTGTGCTGTCCGGCAACCGCAACTTCGAAGCACGTATTCACCCGAACATCCGCGCGAACTTCCTGGCATCGCCGCCGCTGGTCGTGGCTTACGCCATCGCCGGCAACATGACGGTCGACCTGATGACGGAACCGGTCGGCAAGGGCAAGAACGGCAAGGACATTTTCCTCGGCGACATCTGGCCGACGAGCGAAGAAGTCAATGCGCTGCTGAAGTACGCGCTCGACGCCGATGCTTTCCGCAAGAACTATGCGGAACTCACGAAGACCGGCGACCTGTGGAGCAAGATCGAGGGCGAAGCGGGTCAGGTTTATGACTGGCCGAAGTCGACGTACATTGCTGAGCCGCCGTTCTTCGGCAAGGACTTCTCGATGACCCCGGCCGACAGCATTCCGGCCGTCAAGGGCGCGCGTCCGCTGGGCATCTTCGGTGACTCGGTCACGACCGACCACATCAGCCCGGCTGGTTCGATCAAGGAAAGCTCGCCCGCAGGCGTGTGGCTGAAGGCGAACGGCGTGCAGAAGGCCGACTTCAACAGCTACGGCTCGCGCCGCGGCAACCACGACGTCATGATGCGCGGCACCTTTGCCAACGTGCGGATCAAGAACCTGATGATCCCGCTGAAGGCCGACGGTTCGCGCGTGGAAGGTGGACTGACGATATTCCAGCCGAGCGGCGAAGAACTGTCGATCTATGACGCAGCGATGAAGTACATCGAAGCAGGCACGCCGACTATCGTGTTCGCGGGTGAAGAGTACGGCACGGGCTCGTCGCGTGACTGGGCTGCGAAGGGCACGCAATTGCTCGGCGTGAAGCTGGTCGTGGCGCGCAGCTTCGAGCGGATTCATCGTTCGAACCTGGTTGGCATGGGCGTGTTGCCGCTGCAATTCAAGGGCTCGGACAGCGTCCAGTCGCTGAACATCACCGGCGAAGAAACGTTCGACCTGGAAGGCCTCTCGTCCGATATCAAGCCGCAACAGGAAGTGACGCTCGTGATCCATCGCAAGGATGGCAGCGAGCAGCGCGTGACGGTGCTGCTGCGTATCGATACGCCGATTGAAGTCGATTACTACAAGCACGGCGGGATTTTGCCGTTCGTGTTGCGGTCATTATTGGCTGCCTGAGGTTTCAGGCGGTAGCTTTTTGCAGGTGACCGCGCCCTTAGAGATCGGGGCGCGGGAACATTGGACCCGGCTTTGGCCGGGTTTTTTTTCGAGCGCGAAGTGTCCACCAAACGAAAAACCGGGACAACCAACAAAAAAGCACCGCTAACGGTGCTTTAGAAATTGCGTCTGCTGACACGCCGCTAGTAGTGATGGCGGCAGGCCATTATGTAGATTACATCTTCCTGAATGATATAAACCAAGCGATCTTCCTTTGTAATACGTCGAGACCAGAATCCGGACAAATCACCCCTGAGAGGCTCCGGCTTGCCTGTTCCCCGGAAAGGGTCCCGAGAGATTTCCTCGATCAAACCATTGATTTCGGCGAGAATCCGCCTGTCATGCTCCTGCCAGTGAAGATAGTCCTCCCACGCGTGCTTGCTCCATCCAACCTTGCACTTATTTACCGCCGCGGCCTTGTTTTTGGCCTTTTTCTGCTGCGTCATCTTTCAGTAAGTCCTTGATCAAGGTCTTACCAGCTTTAAATTCGGCGATGGATTCCCGCAGCCGCTCCGCGTTCTTTGGCGAACCCAACAGATGCAGTGTTTCCTGCATGCTGTTGTAGTCATCCAGCGAAATCATAACGACGTGCTCACCGCGCTGCCTTGTAATGACAGTCGGTTCATGATCTTTGCAGACCTCGTCCAGCGCCTGCTTGAAGCTGGCGCGGGCCTCGCTAAAAGTCAGGATATTCATAAAGTTTGCCTTGTCTGCCCCTCGATGTTGTTTTTTTAACTGCACCAGTTTGTTGAGTCCAGCCGCCCTGCGATTGTTATCCAACAACTCCGACGTGGAAAACCATCGCACACCCGTCATTGTACGACATTTTGTACAATGATTAAAGTGAAGAACCTGGAAAAATTTTCGATTCGCAACTGAAGTCCGACGCGTAAAAAAACGCGACGCAGCCAGGAGCTGCGTCGCGTTTTCACGTAAAAACTACCTGCTCTTCGACTTACCGCGCCTCGCTCACAAACTTCGTGACCAGATACGCTTCCATCGCTTCGCTGCCGCCTTCCGAGCCGTAGCCCGATTCCTTCACGCCGCCAAACGGCGTTTCCGGAATACCCAGCCCGTGGTGATTGATCGACACCATGCCGCTTTCGATATCCTCACCCACCGACGCCGATGTCGCGCTCGAACGCGTATAAGCGTAAGCCGCGAGACCAAACGGCAGGCGATTGGCTTCCGTGATGGCTTCGTCGTAGGACTTGAACGTGGAGATCGGCGCGATCGGGCCAAACGGCTCTTCCGTCATGATACGAGCCGAGAGCGGCACATTGGCCAGCACTGTCGGTGCAAAGAAGAACCCTTCACGTCCGATGCGCTCACCGCCTGTCAGCACCTTGGCGCCGTGCTCGACGGCATCGGCGACAAGGCGTTCCATCGCCTGCAGGCGGCGGCCGTTGGCTAGTGCGCCCATCTGCACGCCCTCTTCCAACCCATTGCCGACCTTCAGCTTTTTGGTAGCCGCGACGAAATGCTCGGTGAATTCCTCATAAGCCGACTCTTCGACGATAAACCGCGTCGGCGAAATGCAGACCTGGCCGGCATTGCGGAACTTGGCGCCAGCCAGCAGCTTGGCGGCGCGCGGGATGTCGGCATCGGCGAAAACCAGTGCCGGCGCGTGGCCACCCAGTTCCATCGTGGCGCGCTTCATGTGCTCGCCGGCCATTGCCGCCAGTAACTTGCCCACCGGCGTCGAGCCCGTGAACGAGATCTTGCGGATCAGCGGATGCGCGATCAGGAACTTGGAGACATCGGCGGGAACGCCAAACACGAGGTTCAGCACGCCGGCGGGCAATCCTGCATCCACGTAAGCCTGAACCAGCGCCGCGCAGCTTGCCGGCGTTTCTTCCGGTCCCTTTAGCACGACCGAGCATCCTGCAGCCAGCGCGGCCGATACCTTGCGCACCGCCTGGTTGATCGGGAAATTCCACGGCGTAAACGCGGCGACCGGGCCGACCGGCTCACGCGTGACGATCTGGCGCACATTTTCCGCGCGGGCCGGGATCACGCGGCCGTACGTACGGCGCGCTTCCTCGGCGAACCAGTCGATGGTATCCGCTGCGCCCAGCACCTCGATGCGCGCTTCGACCAGCGGCTTGCCCTGTTCCATGGTCATGATGGCGGCAACTTCTTCCGCGCGATCACGCAGATTTTGTGCGGCACGGCGCATCAGCTTGCTGCGTTCGAACGCCGATACCTTGCGCCACGCCTTGAAGCCGCGGCCCGCGGCCTCGGCGGCTTCCGCGAGCTGCTGCTCGCCGGCCAGCGCCAGGCAGCCGATTTCCCCTTCCGTTGCCGGATTGACGACAGCCGTGTCGCGAGCGCCTGCGCGCCATGCGCCATCGATATACAACTGTGAGGTCGGTCGGAATCCGTGGACGCCAACGGGTTAAGCAGCGATTTTACTCAAATGGAATCGCTGCGTGAAAGCGGCCGGCGACAGATAGTCCAGACGCTCCTGCGTGCGCAGCCGGTTGTAGAAGATCTCGATGTATTCCGTGATTTCTTTGATGGCTTCGTCGCGAGTCGCGAACTTGCGATGATAGATAAGTTCGTTCTTCAGCGAGCCCCAGAACGATTCGATAGGTGCATTGTCGAAACAATTTCCGCGTCTGCTCATAGATGCCTGCATGCCGAACTGTTTGAGAAGATTCTGATAAGCGTGGGCGCAGTACTGACTACCGCGATCAGTATGTTGTATCAGGCCCGTCGGTGGCCGGTGCGACGCGACAGCCCGAAACAGCGCCTGCATGACCAGCTGTTTTGTCATGCGCTCGCTCATGGCATAGCCGACGATCTCTCCGCTAAACAGATCCTTGAGTCCGGCTAGATACAGCCATCCCTCATCGGTCGCGATGTAGGTAATGTCACCGCACCAGGCCTGATTTGGTGCGCTCACACTGAAGTCCTGGTCCAGGATGTTCGGTGCGACTGGCAGGTTGTGCGTCGAGTTGGTCGTCGCCTTGAACTTGCGCTTTTGCTTGCAGCGAAGGCCGAGCTTCGCCCGCAGACGCTTGATGCGGTGAACACCAATCTGGACACCGTGGTTCGCCAGATCCTTCTGTAGCCGTTCCGGGCCGAAGGTTTGTCGGCTACGCTCGTGAGCTGCACGCACCTGCGCTTCGAGCCGAGACTCCTGCTGCGCGTGCAACGACAGCGGCCGTTTGCGCCAGGCATAGTAGCCACTCGTGGACACGCCCAGGAACCGGCACATCGGCGGCACAGGGTACTGCTGTCGCATCTGCTCAATTGCGTCGTACTTCACCGCGACTCCTTCGCGAAGTACGTTGCAAACTTTTTTAACAGATCGCGCTCCATCTTCACTTCTGCCAACTCTCGCTTGAGCCGGCTCAGCTCCGCCTCGATCTCTGTCAGTGGTTTCTGGGTTTGCCCGACGTTCTCCAGCTTGCCGTCCTTTGCGGCGCGAACCCAGTTCGCCAACGTCTTCATCGATATTGACAATCGACGGGCAGCTTCAGACACGCCCACTCCGTCAGTCATTGCCAGTTTTACTGCTTCTTCACGAAATTCCTTCGTGTACACAGCCTTCGGGATTCGCTTCATCAGTGCCTCCATTCCTCAATTCTACGGAATGTTGGCGTCCACTTTTTTCAGCCGACCTCACTGCGTGCTCGGATATTGGGTGTTTTGGCTCATGCGTGGCTCCTGATTGAGTGTGATCGATGAAACCGGTGACAATGCGCGCCAGCGTTGAAAGCGGCGCGATTACTCAACCACCAATGGTAACGCGACCAGCCCGATGTTGCAGGCGGCCGGATTTATCGGCGATCAATGCCTACAAGGAAAGTGCGCACGGTCAGCCATAATTCAAGCGTCCAATCTGGTATCGCTCCATGCCCTTAGCCGCCTTTCAAGACTTACGACGTATTACTTTCAAACCCGGTGGCGCAGAAACGCGGCGCTTTGCGCGAACGCTGATCGCTTGCTTGCTGAGTTACGGCGCCGCCAAACTCGCGACCTTGCCTGAGCTTTACTGGGCGGTCATTACTACGCTGATCGTGGTTACGCAGCCGAGCCTTAACCAAGCGCTGACGACGGGACGCGACCAGATTATCGGCGCGGTGATCGGCGCGATACTGGGCGTGCTCGGATTGCTCGCCATCGTTCGCGGGGCAGAGCCGCTGGTGGTCTTTGCCATCGAACTCGTGCCGCTTGCGGCGCTTGCCGCGTGGCGTCCGACCTTGCGGCTTGCGTGCGTCACGCTGGTCATCGTGGTGCTGATTCCGGCCAGCGGCGTGGGATCGCCGTTCGAGAGACCTATCGATCGCGTGCTGGAGATTTTGATTGGCGCTGGCGCGGCGCTGGTTGTTGCGTTCCTATTGCCGAACCGGGCGATCAACGCCGCGCACAATCGCGCGGGTGAGATCGTGCAAACGCTCGGGGAGTTGATCGCGCTTTATCTACGCAAGCCCGACGACGCGCGGACGGCGGAAGGATTGCATCGAAGGTCGGCGGCGGCTGAGCAGGCGCTCGACGATGCGATTACCGAGGCTGGTCGGGAGCACATTATCGTGCCGGTGAAAAGGTCGCGCGAGAACGTGATCGACAAGGTCGTGCCGATGCTGACGCGGTTGCATCGCGATGCGCTGTTTCTAGGGCAGGCGTTCGCGGGGGATGTGGGCTTGGCCGGGCGGTTGACTGCGTCGACGCGGGAAGCGTTGGGCGAGACTGCGGATGCGTTCGATGGGTTGGCGAAGGCGCTGGCGGCTACGCTCGATGCGGATAAACGGCAGCAGGATGAGAATGTCAAAGCAGCGCGGGAGGCGTTTGAAAGGCTGAGGAAGAAGGCAGATAAGGCGAATGCTGCGATGGAGAAGAATACGGTGCTGCCGTTTGTGCTGAATTTGTTGGTGACGGATTTTGGCGATTTGGTGACGACGGTGGAGGGGAAAGAGGGGTAATGCCAGCACCATGAAACAACAAAGCCGACTCGAAGTCGGCTTTGTCCTTTCATACGCCTATGACGCGAAAACCTCACATCGGCGGCGCAACCCCATCCTTCTCGACCACGACGCGCGAAGCGGCGTATTCCGTTCCCTTAACCGGGCTGGCGATAATAAACACCTTTTTCCCCGCGACCAGATCCGAACGCGAAGCCGGCGCAAACGTCACCACGGGAACGCCTTCCGGCACGGTCACCGTATTCGAGCCGCCCTTATACGAAAGCTTCAGATCACGCCCACTCGTGCCGGTCACAACCTGATCGACATTCGCATTCGTCATCGTGCTGTTCGGCGCCAGATCCCACGCGTAGTGCCCTTCACCCGTCCCGCGCGCCGCTTCCGGGAACACCAGCACTTCGGTCGCCGTCATCTTGCCATCGGTGCCAGTGGTCGCAGCCGTACCAATAAACGACCCAGCCTTGATATCGCCGAGCTTGATGTTCTTCACAGCCGTCACCGGCGTGTCCTGCTTCATGTCGATGGTCACGGTATCGCCGCTACGACGGTGCACGGTGAGCGTATCGCCGGAGATCGAGACGATATCGCCACGAATGCGCGCGGGCTTCGCAGCCGGCGCCTGGGCCAGCGCAACGCCGGCAAATGCGAGTGCTGCAATCGATACACCCAGTTTCATGCGGATTGACACAGATGCCATGGAGACTCCAATAGTAATTAGTAAAAAGGCTTAAGCCCCGCCGAACCAGTTATAACCCTGGTTCTCCCAGTACCCGCCGGGATATTCGTTCGTCACGGTGATCGCAACGATGTGCTTCGGATTCTTGTAGCCCAGCTTCGTAGGCATGCGCAGCTTCATCGGAAAGCCGTATTTCGGCGGCAAGACCTGACCGTCGTACGTCAGCGTCAAGAGCGTCTGCGCATGCAGCGCGGTCGGCATGTCGATGCTCGTAGAATAGTTATCGGCGCAATGGAACGCTACGTACTTCGCCGTGGTATCGGCACCTGAACGCTTCAGGAAATCGGCAAAACGCACGCCGCCCCACTTGCCTATCGCGCTCCATCCTTCAATGCAAATGTGACGCGTGACCTGGCTTTCCTGCGGCAACGCACGCAATTCATCAAGAGTCCAGACGTTCTTGCCCTTCACCAGACCACCGACGGGCAACTTGTAGCTGGCGGCATCGACCATCGGGACATCGTCTATGTCGTAGAACGCGTTGAAAGGGAACGGCCGCGTGATCATCGACTCGGGATACGTCGGCGCGAGCTTGTTGGGATCGAAGAGGAAAGCTTGCGCGTCATCGTTGAAACGCGACATGGTGCGCAGCACGGTGTTGACGGACTTGTCGTCGGAGATGTTGCAGCCGGACAGCATCATCAAGCCGCCCAGCGACAAGATGCGCTTGCCAAAGAGACGCCGCGCGGGCGCCTTCAATTCGTTGCGTGCGTCCTTGAGGATGTTGTCGACATCGAGATGCTTCGCAATCAGTTCGCTTTTTCGGTTCAACATGATCAACGGCCCCGGATCATCAATAACAACGAGCGTGGAACGAGGGCGACCATCACCACGTGCAGCACAAAAAATGCGACCAGGAAACTCATCGCGAAGAAGTGAACGACGCGCGCTCTGTCGTAACCGCCCATCAAGTCACGCAATAATGGAAATTGCACCGACTTCCAGATCGCGAGTCCCGACAGGATCACGATGACGATGTCCACGATAACCGCAAGATAAGCCGCCTTCTGCACGGCGTTATAGTGCGACAGATCGTCGTGCTTGAGCTTGCCGGTGAGCGCGGCACGCAGATCGCCGATAAGACTCTTTACGCTGAGAGGGAACAGTTTGCGGCGAAATCGTCCGGACACGATGTTCATCGCAATGTAGATCAGGAAGTTGACGACCAGCACCCACATGGCCGCGAAGTGCCACAGCAACGCGCCGCCGAGCCATCCGCCCAACGTGATGCTGGCCGGAAAGACCAGCGCCGGAAAAATGGGCGAAGCGTTATAGACCTGCCAGCCGCTCGTGACCATGACCACGACCGCAAGCGCATTGACCCAGTGCGTGATGCGAACCCAGCCGGGCTGCATGGCGCGGGGCTTCGCCACGGGTGTCACGGATCGAGTCGATGGTTGAGCCAAATTCGCCTCGCAAGAAAAAAGTGATGCGACCGTTACCGGCGTCGCTTGATCGCATCTTAACGATACCGCGCTGATGAACGCATGACACGTTAATGACTTTTTTGTCATCTTTCCGGCGCATGGGAGGCGGATCGTTAGAATGAGGTTCTTCGCAACCCACGCGCGTTCGAGCGCAACACACCCGCCGCATGACCATTCTCGTTATAGAAGACGACCGCAAGACCGGCGACTATCTGAAGAAGGGGCTGACGGAGTCCGGGTATCAGGTCGACCTGATTCGCAACGGCGCCGATGGCCTGCATCAGGCCCTGGCGCACCCGTACGAGCTGATCGTGCTCGACGTGATGCTGCCCGGCCTCGATGGCTGGCAGATCATGCAGGCGCTGCGCACCAAACGCGACCTGCCGGTGATCTTCCTCACGGCGCGCGACCATGTGAGCGATCGTATCCATGGTCTGGAACTCGGTGCCGATGATTACCTCGTAAAGCCGTTTTCGTTCACGGAACTCGTGCTACGCATTCGCACGTTACTGCGGCGCGGCGTGATCCGTGAATCGGATGTGTTTCAGGTCGCGGATCTTCATGTGGATGTCTTGCGGCGCAGAGTGACTCGCCAGGGAATCGACATCGCGCTGACGAACAAGGAATTTGCGTTGCTGCATCTCTTCTGCAAACGACAAGGTGAGGCGTTGTCGCGCACGCTGATTGCATCGGAAGTGTGGGACATGAATTTCGACAGCGACACCAATGTGGTCGACGTCGCCATCAAGCGCCTGCGCGCCAAACTCGACCAGCCCTTCGATATCAAGCTCATCCACACGGTGCGCAGCATCGGCTATTCGTTCGGCGCGACCGGAGAGTCGCATTGAATCCGATGCGTTCGCAATCGCTCGTTGTCCGCATCACGATCCTCTTTGCATTGATTGTATGCGTGGTGGTGAGCATGGTCGGCGGATCGCTTTATCACGCAACGAGCTTGACCCTGTCGACGCGCGCCGATTATCAGTTGATCGGACGTGTCGAACATTTCCGCTCGCTGCTGCACGACCTCTATACGATCCAGGAAATCGAAGCGCGGCCACGGCTCTTTGAAACCATGCTCGGCGATCGCCAGGATGTGATCATTTTCCGGCGGCCGGGCGTGGCGCCGTTTATCAATGTGAATCCGGAGAACCTGCCGTTGCCGCCGGTGGTCCCGGTGCCGGTGAATCGCGCGGTGGATCTCGACGCGCTCTATGAAGGCACGCGTCCTGACGGCGTGCGCATGCGCTGGGTCGCGGCTCAGGCGCAAGTGGGCGATACCGGGCAAGTAGTGGAGATCATCGCTGCACACGTGATGACACAGGAGGCGCGCGTGTTGTCGACGTATCTCGTGCGCGTGTGGATCAACGTGGCGATTGCTGTTCTGGTCACGGCGCTGCTCGCGTGGTGGGTATCGAGTCGCGGCCTCACGCCCTTGCGCAAGATGGCCGATAAAGCCGCCGAAATCACGCCCAATACGCTTTCCGCACGACTCGATGTCGGGAACACGCCGACCGAGTTGCAGAGCCTGGCGGTATCGTTTAACGCGATGCTGGACCGCTTGTCGACCGGGTACGAACGCTTGCTGCAGTTCTCGGCTGATCTCGCGCATGAGGTGCGTACGCCCATCGGCGTCTTGATCGGGCAGACACAGGTCACGCTCGCCCACACGCGCAGCGAAAGCGAATACAAGAGCGTGCTGGAGTCGAATCTGGAGGAGCTCGAGCGGCTGGGACGCATTGCGCAGAACATCCTGTTCCTCGCGCAAGCGGATCACGAGCGGCAGGAAATCGAGCGCACTACATTGAACACGTGCGAGCAGCTTGAGACCATCGCGACCTACTTCGAAGGTCTCGCCGATGAACGCAATCTCAGCTTCGACGTTCAGGCCGAAGGCGAGATGTTCGTCAACGAGACCATGTCGCGGCGCGCGATCAGCAATGTGGTGGTGAACGCCGTGCGGTATGCAGAGCCCGGCACGACGATTCGCCTGACCGGCAGCGAGGACGCGCAGGGCGCGCGTATCGTGATCGGCAATCAGGGCGAGCGTGTATCGCCGGATGAACTCGCGCGCTTGTTCGACCGGTTTTACCGAGGCGATGCCGCGCGCAGCGAGTTCACGGAATCGAGCGGCCTCGGACTCGCGATCGTGCAGGCCATCATGCGACTGCATGGCGGGTCGGCATCGGCGAGCTGTTCGGCGAGCGGGTGGATCGAGTTCACGTTGCAATTCGCCGCTCGCTCACAACAGTCCGTCACGCGCCGCTGACCGTTTATTCCACCTCGCCGGCCTGCAATGCCAGTTCCTGCCGGGCGGCCAGCATACCGTGGATCTGCGATACAACCGCCGCGCCCTCACCCACCGCCGCGGCCACGCGTTTCGTCGATGCCGAGCGCACATCGCCGATTGCAAACACGCCCGGCACGCTGGTTTCGAGCGCCGTCGCGCCGTCCATGTGGCCGCCATGCGCCTCCGGGCCCGTCAGCACAAAACCCTTGCCGTCCGTACTCACGTTGCATCCGGTGAGCCAGGCCGTATTCGGATCGGCACCGGTGAACAGGAACAGATGCCGCACGTCGAGCTTGAGCGGGCCGTCAGGCGTCTTGCAATGCACGGCGGCGAGCGTACGGCCGTCGCCCTGCAGTGATTCGATCTGCGTGCGCGTATGCACGGTCACGTTCGGCAACGACGCGATCCGGTCAATCAGATACCGGGACATGCTTGATTCCAGCCCCGCGCCTCGGATCAGCAAATGCACGCGCGCCGCGTGCGATGCCAGATAAACCACTGCCTGCCCCGCCGAATTGCCGCCGCCGACAAGCACGACTTCCGAACCCTTGCACAGCTTGGCCTCGACCGGCGACGCCCAGTAATACGTGCCCCGCCCCTCGAATTTCTCGAGTCCATCGATCGCAGGCCGCCTGTACGCCGCGCCCGTCGCGATCACGACCGTGTGCGCGGTGACGCGCGTGCCGTTCATCAATTCGATCTGAATGGGCGTGCAATCGCAATGCAGCGCCTTGATCTCGGTCGGAATGGCAATATGCGCGCCGAACTTCTGCGCCTGCACGAACGCTCGACCGGCGAGCGCCTGACCTGAAATACCGGTCGGAAAGCCGAGATAGTTTTCGATGCGCGAACTTGCGCCCGCCTGCCCGCCCGGCGCGCGGCAATCGAACACCGAGACCGACAAACCTTCGGACGCTGCGTACACGGCCGTCGCCAATCCGGCCGGTCCGGCGCCGACGACGGCGACATCGTAGATATGCGCGGGATCGAATTCCGGCAACCAGCCCAGTTGCGACGCGAGCTGGTTTTCATCGGGCGCACGCATCACCGTGCCATCGGGGCAAATGACGAGCGGAAAGTCCGCCTTCGATGTCGAGATCCGTTCCAGCAATGCGATGGCTTCCGGATCGGTACAGGCATCGATCACGGTATGCGGATAACCGTTGCGGCTCAGGAATCCTTGCAGCGATACCAGCCGTCCATCGTCCGACTGACCGACCAGGATCGGCCCGCTGCCTTTTTCGATCAAACCCACGCGGCGCAGGATCAGCGAACGCATGATCCGCTCGCCGAGATCCGCCTCGGCCACGAGCAACGCACGCAGCCGATCCGGCGCGATCAGGATGGCTTCGACGTCATCGATCGCGTGGCCATCGACCAGAGCCGGTTTCCCCGACAACTGCCCGACTTCCGCCACGAATTGCCCGGGCTCCGATTCGACCACCAGATGCACATGCCCGAGTCCGTCGCGCCGAGTGATCCGCACGTGGCCGTTGAGCAGCACGAACATGCCGGGGCCAGGCGAGCCGACTTCGAACATCAGCTCGCCGGCGCGGTAGTACTTGATCGCGCCGAATCCGCGCATGCGGTCGATTTCATCGACAGTCAGGTGCGGGTACATCTGGTGACGGCGGCTTTGCAGCGGTGAAAACGGGGCGTCGGCGGGCGTCTCCGAAGGCGCGGACGAGACGGTGTCGTTACTGATGGTGTCGAGGTTTTCCCGCGTTGGCGGCGCGTTGTCCCGCCATTCCGACCGGGCGTGATCCGATCCTTCGCTCATGCCTTCGTGGGCAGTACTCATGCGTGTCGATCTCCATGAAGGTAGACGGCTTCGTGCAGCGCGCCCTTGGCCGCAGCTGGCGATTTGGCAGGCCACGGGCACATGGCGGCCATTTCGCCCAGGTCCTCGCGCGCGCCGCCGAAGTCGGTCAGCGGTTTGAGTTCGAGGCCGGCGAGACGCCATGCATCGAGGCCGCCGGTCAGCGGCACGACATCCTTGAAGCCAGCGTTACGCAACGACTTCGCCATCCACGCCGCCGATACCTCGTTCGGGCACGAACAATAAATGATGATCTTCTGATCAGGCTGATAACTCTCGACGATCTTCTGGAGCTCGCGTTCATCGGCGAAAACAGAACCGGGAATCACGAACGGATCGAGCACGCGTTTCTCAGACGAGCGGATATCGAAGATTGCCGGCACCGGCTTGTTTTCCATCAGCGCATAGAGTTCATCGACCGTGATGCGCGCCGTTTCCAGCGTCTTCATCAACATCTTCCGGCGCCAGTAGCGGTACGCCACGTACCCCGCCAGCGCGATCGCCACCACGATCAGCGCTTGCCGTCCGAGTTGCGCGATCATGGCGAAGACCATGTCGAGTTGCGCCGCGAATGCCACGCCAACCAGCAATCCGACCGCCGCCCACAACGCCACGCCCACGCCGTCATGCGCAATGAACGAGCGCGTGCGCACACCCATGGCGCCGGCAAGCGGCACGGAAACCAGCGACAAACCCGGAATGAACTTCGCGACGAGCAACACGCGCACGCCCCATCGGCCGAAGAAACGTTCGGCCTTCTTCACGCATGTATCGCGCGAGAGCGACAACTTGCAGATGGTCTTGAGCGTACGATCGCCGTAGCGCCGCCCGCCCTGGAACCAGACGAGATCGCCGAGCACGCCGCCCATGACGGCAATGGCGAGCATCAACGCGAGATGCGGCAGCACTGCATGGCCGTTCGCGCCCATCATGGCGACGGAAGCACCGACCACGATCAGAGTGGGCATGGCGGGAACGGGCAGGCCGAGCGCGGCGCCCATCACGTTGAAAAACACGATAGCGGGACCATACCGGTCAGCCAGATCATGCAACAGCATGAGATTCTCCCTGCGGGTTGTGCAGCGCTGAAGTCGGTTGGGGAAATGCCAAGTGCCGGACGCCGCCTGATATTGGCTTATCCGTGCTCGCGTCTGAAACGCGAACGCTCGGCGGCATTTTTTACGGCTCTGAAACGAAGACGCGGGACGAAACTGGAACGATGTCCACGGCGGTCATGCGCGTCGCCCGGCGCCGCTGCATTAATGAGATGAGTGTAGCGCGGTTTGACGAAAATGCCATGAACCGCGCGCTTTGCCATACACCATATGACGGCGTCGTTTTTTCAGCGCATGCCTAAATAAATATGCTTCTTTGACCGCGGTCTAAAAGCGGTCATTGCAAGCCGAAATCCACTCGGGTTGGCGCGCCTTTGTCCTTGATGCCATCGGCGTTCATGTGCGGCGAGACGATGAAAATCCGCTTGCTGTCGATCTTCCCGTCAAAGTAAGCCTTCACCGCCGATGCCCGTTTTTGCGCCAGCGTGCCGAGCGCGGCTTCGTCTATGGGCGCGTTTGCTGCGAGCGCCGCTTTCATCTCGGCGTCGGGCAACGTCTTCGTCATGCCGATCATGTTGCGCGGCTTCTTGAAGTCGGCGTCCTTGTACGCCTTGGTCAGGAACTTCGTGTATTCATCGGGCGAAAGTGTGATGGTCGAAGGACTGATGTTCGGGTTGTCGTCGTTTGCATCCTTCATCTTGGCGAGCTTTACTTGGCGGTCGACGTAGGCGGCGCGCAGGCCGGGTTCATCGACGGCGGGATCGACGCGCGCCGACAGATCCATCTTGATGGACGGTTTGTCCGCCAGCGCCTTCGCGATCGTGTCGAGCTTCTCCTTGCCGGCGTCGCTGAGCGTGGACGAGCCCGGGTCGAACTCCACGTAGCCGAGTTCCTCGGCGTTCTTGCCGCCGCCAAACGCGTTTGCCAGCAGCGAGAACGGCGCAGTCACGGCGCGCTCCAGCAGGTTCACGATCGCCTTCCACACCAGCGCACCGACCGAGAACTCCGGATTGGAAAGCGAGCCGGAAATCGGGATGTTCACGTCGATTTCACCGCGCGAGTTCTTCAGCAGCGATACGGCCAGGCGCACCGGCAACTTGGTCGCGGTGGCGTTGTCGACGTGGTCGCCAAACGTGAGCTGATCGATGAAAAGATGGTTGTTCGCCGAGAGTTTGTCGTCGGCAAGCTGGTAGTGCAGGTCCACATTCAGCTTGCCTTTGGTGATCGGATAGCCCGCGTATTTGGTGGAATACGGCGAGATATTGGGCAATTCGACGTCGTGCGCGCTCGCGGTCAGGTCCAGCGCGGGTTTCGCAATCAGCGGGTTCACCGTGCCCTTGATCGATACCGGCCCGTTTGCGTTGAGTTTCGCGGCGACATCGACGGGCGCGGAGACGGTCGAATGCGTTCCGAATGCGCCGATAGTCCCCGTGATCGCAACCAGGTTCGCCGTGAAATTCGGCTTGATGAAGTTATCGGTGTAGGTCACACGGCCGTTTTGCAGCACGAGCTGGCCGAAGCGCAGATTGGGCGTGGGCGATGTCGATGCCGCTTTGGGCACGACCGGGGCGGAGGCCACTGGCGCGGGCTCGGCGGCTGCCGTTGCTGTCGTCGCTGCCGTTGCTTTTCCGCCCGTCTTGTCCTTCACCACGATATCGCGCAAATTCAGCTTCCCTTGCGCATCAAGCAGAACGCGGCCATAAAAGTTGGCAAAGGTGACGCGCGCAGCTTCCACGTCGGCGCCCTTTTCGTCGTATCGGGCGTTGAGCTTCGTCAGGCCGAGCAGGTTCCAGCCCGCGAGCGGCTGGGAACTCACCCGGTCGATCAAGCGCACGTTCGACAACGACACGTCGCCCTTGTAGCCGGCCTTCAGCGTGCGTCCTTCTCCCGAGTAAGACGCGTCGCCGTTCGCGGTGAGCAACGCGCTGGAAAGCGATGCGTTCAGCGAGCTGCCGAAATACGGCTCGAACGCCGATGCATCGAGCTGGCTTGCGTCCACATGCAGCGCCAGGCTCAGCGGCTTGATGGTCAGCGTCCCGGCTGTCGCCAGTGTGCCCTTGCCGTTCATGGTCAGCCGGCCATCCACGGCGAGCGGTTTTGTCAGGTCATCGGTGACCTGCTTCACGCTCACCTGCAGCGGCGCGATATGAAGCTTCACCGGAGTCGGCGTGGTTTCATCGGTGAAATCGGCGGTGCTGTCGTTGAGCGCGATCTGCGCGATCTGATAACGCCACGCCGGACCCGCAGCGTTGGCCTTCTCCACCTTGTGCGTGGCGCTGGCTTCCGGCGCGGTTTCGTGCGGACCGGCAAGCGCCGCGAGGTCGATGCTGCCATCCTTCAGGCGTTTTGCATCGACGGAAAGACCGTTCAGCGTCACGCTCTCCAACGCGGCGGTGCGTGCGGCTACATCGATTTTAGTGATCTTTGCCTGGGCCGAAGCCAACGCGACCGGCGCCGTGTTTGCGGTCGGAACGAGTTTCAGCGACTTGAGCGAGACGTCCCCGGCGCCGACCTGGATGGACGGCTCGGGCGTCGACCAGTCCACGTGGAGCGGCAGGTTCGCGCTGAGCGCGCCGTCCGATATCCGCGCGGCGAGCGCGTTCGCCACATAGGGTTGCAGCGGCGGCAGCGGCAAATCGGCGAGCGTGAGTTTCGCGTCGGCGTCCTTGCCGGGCAAGGTGAATCCGCCCGATGCCGCCAGCGTTCCACCGTGATCCAGCGCGGTTTTCAGCACGTAACGCGCGGGCGGTTTGCCGAGCGTCGAGAAGTCGTCGAGCGTGACGTCCAGCGCCTTCAGACCGAGTTGCGCGGGTTGCGCCATCAGGCTGTCGTTGAAGGCGACCTGGCCTTGGTCGATCGCAATATGTCTGATCGATAAATCCAGCGGTTGCGTCTCGGCCGCGGCCTTGGTTTCAGCCGCCGGAGGGTTGTTGGCCGGCGGACCGCTCAGTTTCTGGAAGTTGAAGGCGCCGGTTTTATCGCGGGACAGTTTTACGTCGGGTTGCGACAGTTTTATCTCTGACAGTTGATAAACATTGCGCAGCGGCTCCAGATTCACCGCATTCACGTGCAGCGACTGCGCGGCGAACAGCGGCGCATTCTGCTTGTCCGTCACGTCGATATCTGCAATATCGGCCGTGCCCTTGATGCGTACAACGGGCGCGTCGCCGGTGAGCGAGAAACTCACGTCCAGATCGGTCGACAGCTTGCCGCTCTTGACCGCGACCGGCAGCGACTCCGGCGCGTAAGAAACGATTTGCGGCAAATCGAGTCCGTCGAGCTGCACCGCGACTTCCGACTCGCGCGATTCGGCGAACGGCTTGGTGCGGCCCTTGATGGACAATGGCGAGCCATCAATGCGCGCCTGCAACGACGGCGTGACGAACAACTCGGTCGTCGAAGGCAGGTTGGCAATGAACGGAATCCCGACTGACCACTGATCGATCACATGCTGCGTCTTGAGCAACCGGTCATCGAAATCGATGCGCCCGTTCGCGATCCGGATATTCGATACCGAAAACCGCGCGGGTTTATCGGATGGTTTGGCAGATGGCTTCGAAAACTTTTCGATGAGATCCGAGAAGTTGAAGCGCTGCGCGTCGTACCGGACGATATGAAAGCGCGGCGAATCGATCTTCAGTTCATTGATTACGGGCGCGAGCCGGAACAGCGATGACCACGAAGGCAATACGATCAGCCGTTCAATATCGATGAAATCGCTGCTTCTGGAATCAGCCGGGAGATTACTTTGCGCCTCGCCAATATGAACGTGGTCGGCTTCGAAGCTGAGCGTATAGGGATTGAGCGCAATCCGGCCGATCGTGGCCGGGCGGCCAAGCTGGGCGGAAATCTGCTGCTCGGCGATATGACGAATTAGAGGGGGAGCCGCGAAAAACCCCAGCAGCCCGATCACGATGACAAACAGAACCAGGCCAATCGCGACCCGGCGCGTGCGGTTCGAACTCGCAACCGCATTTGCCCGATCGATCAGCCCACGGCCGGCGGATGTCAGGGAAGTCTTGTTCAGGCTTGCCATGCGGGCCTCACAGCGCGGTCACGCGTCATGAGACCGCGCGTGACCTGGGGGAAACGGAAGGCCCGAGTATACGACGCGACAGCGTCAATTTGAATCAGCGATGGTCCGTACAGCCTGCATCTATTGCCGTTCGATAGCCGGCGGCGCCCACGCCCCCGACGTCGCTTCGGGCTTGGGTGCGTACAAACGCATCATCAACTGGAAGTCGCCGTCCGGCGCGGGCAGCCAGTTCGACACACGCGCCTTGCCCGGCGACGTCGCGGAAACGACCACGTCAGTCGAGCCATCGCGATTCTTCTTCAGGCGGTCTCGGTCGCTGAGTGAAAGCCGCAAGGCTTTATCGTCGATCAGCGCGCCTTCCTTCGTGTACGCGGTCAAGGTCCAGAAGCCGCGCACCGGCGGCAACTGGTTCGGCGCGAAGTGCAGCACGTAGGTGTTCGCGCCGTTGAGCGGGTGGGCGTCGCTGTCAAGGAAAGCGACGGGCTTCACTTCGTCGTCCTTCGTGCCGCTGGCGGGCTGACGTTTGGCAAGGAACGCGCGCAAGGTGTAGTCGGTGCCGTAGTTGCCGACGGCGTCGCCGAACCAGACCCAGCCGTTGCGGCTCAGCGCGTTAGAGGGAACCGTGTCGACGCGCGCGCGGCCATCGGCGAGACCCGTTGCGAGCAAGGCCGAATCCGATGGGCGGAATTGCACCGGCTCACCCGGTTTAACGCCCAATTGCGCGAGCAGGGTCACGGCGTGCGGATCGTCGGGGACGGGCGGATTGTCTTCCAGGGCCTTGGCCAGGCGCGTGAAGTACGCGGTGGCATCGAGTGACTCGGCCTTGTCGCCGCTCGGAACCACGGCCGGCGTGTTGGCCGTCACATTCGGCCAGGCGGCGCCGGCGGTGGTGGGACTGGTTTTATCGGCGGGAGGCGCTTCAATGCGCATTGCGGTCTGCAGCTTGCGCGCTTCGCGCACATCGCGCTGGCCGTTCACGCGCACGCGGATCGACAACCATGCATAACGCGTAGGCGTTTCCACGCGTGTCACGCCGTCCGGCAGCGGGCCTGTGTAGCCCTTGGTGACGAACGCAAGGATGCTGGCTTGCTCCGCGGCCATGCGCGCGGCTTTGCTGCGCTTCTTGGGAACAGGCGCGGGCACGGCGGGCGCGGCACCGATGCTCGAATAGATCACGTTGGTCCAGGTATCGAAGGCGCGAGCATCAAAGTAGCGGCCCCGTAACGTTCCGGAAGGCGTGGACTGCACGGAAGACAACGCCGGCAACGAAACCAGCACCGGTCCACTCGATACATCCAGCCATGCCGACGATTCCAGCGTATCCACGCTCGGCCGTCCCGTCGCGCCGACCGGCGGCAACGCGGTGGTGTGCCGCAAGGTGTTTACCGCCGCCTGACCGGGCTTCGATGCGTCGCCGCCCGTCGTCTTTTCGCGCCACAGATCGGACGCCACCAGCGGATAACCGAACACATAGGCATCGGCGACCTGGTCCTTGCGCCAGCCGTCGCCGTTCGTCGCGACCGGCGCCTGCGTCGAGCACCCGCCCAGTATTGCCAGCGTGCTCAAACCGGCAATCATCCAGCGTGCCCCACGCAACGGAAACAACGGAACTGCCCAGCGTCGGTTATTTTTCATTCGAATTAGGTCTGTTTAGGCTTTTTTACTTCGTCCGACGCGCGCGCTGGCGGGTTCTTAAATTAAAGCCCCGCAAATCTGCACGCCGACGTTCAAGCTATCTTGAAAACGCGTTTTATCTTATCCAATGAGGATAGGCAAGAAGCGCGTGACGAAGCCTCGAAATAAGTCTGATGTTTCGTTAATCGAGCCATCGGTAACTACCTACATAGTGCCGGTTTTTTATTCACGCGCCGCAGCAAAAAGGGACAAACTCTCTTGAAAATACACCTTGACCTTCCAATGATTGGAATGTCGATAGTGGTTTTATCGAGCTGAATCTCATGGCCCGCAATGAAACGGGAAGCTTTTATGTCTGCTGGTACAAGTCAGAACATGGCTGTTGCGTCGAACACGGCTGAATTTTCTATTGGCGGGATGACCTGTGCCTCGTGCGTGCGCCGCGTCGAAAAGGCGCTCGGCAAGGTGCCGGGCGTGGAAACCGTGTCCGTCAATCTCGCGACCGAGAAAGCCACGGTTCACGCCGGGCCGTCCGTTTCGCGCGACCAGTTGCTGGCCGCCGTCACGAAGGCCGGATATGAAGCTACGTTCATCGAGCCGGAAGCCGCGCCAGTGGCCGCGCCCGCTCATAGGGGCGAACTCGTCGCGGTGATCGCGTCGGCGCTGCTCACGCTGCCGCTCGTTTTGCCGATGTTGGGAGTCAATCTGAACCTTGGCGTGTGGGTATCGCTCGCGTTGGCGAGCATCGTCCAGTTCGCGCTCGGCGCGCGGTTTTACGTCGGCGGCTTCAAGGCGGTGCGCTCCGGCGAAGGCAATATGGACTTGCTGGTCGCGCTGGGGACATCGGCGGCGTGGGGTTTGAGCGTCTACGAGTTGTTTGCACATCCCGGTCAGTCGGCCCACCTCTACTTCGAGGCCGCCGCGGTCGTGATCACGCTCGTGCGCTTCGGCAAATGGCTGGAAGCGCGCGCGAAGCGCCAGACCACCGACGCCATCCGCGCCCTCGACGCGCTGCGCCCCGACCGTGCCCGGATTCGCGATGCCGCGACCGGCCAGGAACGCGATATCGCCTTGGCCGAAGTGCGCAAAGGCGATGTGGCGATCGTCCGGCCGGGCGAACGGATGCCCGTGGACGGCGTGATCCGCGAGGGCCGCACGCACGTGGATGAATCGCTGATTACCGGCGAGAGCCTGCCGGTCGCGAAGGAAACCGGCGCGCGGGTGACGGCGGGATCGATCAACGGCGAAGGCGCGATTGCCGTCGAAACGACTGCGACCGGCGCGGAAACGACGCTTGCACGGATCATCCGGCTGGTGGAATCGGCGCAGGCCGAGAAAGCCCCGATACAGCGGCTCGTCGACCGGGTATCGGCGATCTTCGTGCCGGTGATCCTGGTGATCGCGCTCGTGACGCTGGTCGGCTGGCTGGCTGTGGGCGCGGGCGCCGAGACGGCCGTGCTGAACGCGGTCGCGGTGCTCGTGATTGCATGTCCGTGCGCGCTCGGGCTCGCGACGCCTGCCGCGATCATGGCCGGGACCGGCGTTGCGGCGCGGCACGGCGTGCTGATCAAGGACCCCCAGGCGCTGGAAATGGCGCATCGGATCAGAATTGTTGCCTTCGATAAAACCGGCACGCTGACTGTCGGCCGTCCGTCGATGACCGCGTTCGATGCCGCTGACGGCGTGGACAGGAAAGAAGCCTTGGCGCTGGCCGCCGCCGTCCAGCGGCTGAGCGATCATCCGTTGGCGCGCGCGGTCGTTGCCGCCGCCGATGCCGAGTCGCTTCAGCCGGTCGACGCAAGCGACGCGAAGGCCGTCGCCGGACGCGGCGTGGAAGCGCGCGTCGCCGAGCGTCATCTGGCGGTTGCCAGCGCGCGCTGGCTGGAAGAATTGCGGCTTGTCGCACCGGACGGTCTTGCAACACGGGCCGCAGAACTGGAAAAACTCGGCAATACGGTGTCGTGGCTAGTGGACCTGGGCGCTCCCGCCCGCGTGCTTGCGCTGCTGGCCTTTGGTGACTCCATGAAACCCGGTGCGCGCGAAGCCATCGCCCGATTGAGCGCGATGGGCATCCAGAGCGTCCTCATTACCGGCGACAACGCCGGCAGCGCGGCGAGCGTTGCAAAATCGCTCGGCATTGCGCCCGATGCCGTGCACGCGCAAATGCTCCCCGCCGACAAGGCGCGCGTGATCGCCGAATTGAAAGCGCGTGCCACAGGCGCAGTCGCGATGGCCGGCGACGGCATCAACGACGCACCCGCGCTCGCCGCAGCGGACATCGGCATAGCGATGGCGACCGGCACCGATGTCGCCATGGAAGCCGCCGGTATCACGCTGATGCGCGGTGACCCGGCGCTGGTGGCGGACGCCATCGATATCGCGCGGCGCACGTATCGCAAGATCCAGCAGAACCTGTTCTGGGCGTTCGTGTACAACCTGATCGGCATTCCACTCGCCGCATTCGGCCTGCTCAACCCGATGCTCGCCGGCGCCGCGATGGCGTTCTCAAGCGTGAGCGTAGTGACGAACGCATTGTTGCTGCGGACGTGGCGCGCTCACGCGGGTTTGCTTCCAGCGGGCGAACGGGATCTGGAAGGCAAGCCGATCACGCGCCCGGCGTAACGCGCCTCCTTGATCGACCCGGCATGCATCTCTTCGATACGGGCGGCAACATCCGTATCGAAGACTGCCGACTTCGCGCCGTTCGTCATGTCGACGTGCAGCAGCATCTGCTCACTCGCCGAGACGGGCTCGGCGCCCTCGCCTTCGAACATCTCCATGTAGAGGTGGACGCGCTTGGCATCGAACGCAAGCACCGATGCCTCCACGCGAACCGCCGCGCCCTCCTTGATCTCATGCAGATAATTGATGTGCGCCTCGAGCGTGAACAGCGAGCGGCCACGGGCTGCACGGCCCGCTTCATCCAGACCGATGCGCTCCATGAACGCATCGGTGGCGAGGCTGAAGATCAGCATGTAGAACGCGTCACGCAAATGTCCGTTGTAGTCGACCCACTCGGGCCTCACCGTGTCGCGATGGATAGTGCAGTTTTCCATTGATGGCCGCTTAGTCCGTGATGCCGTGGCGCGATTTCGCTTCGGCTATCGCAGTGAGGACGCTCGTGATGCAGTCATCGCGATAACGCTCCAGTTGCTTGATCGAATGCGAACCTTGCTGCTCGGTCGTGCCTTCCACCACGCGGTCGATGAGTTCATCCGTCAGCTTGGGTGCAACCAGTTTGGTCCACGGCAATTCTAGCGCCGGTCCGAATTGCTGCATGAAATGGCGCATGCCGGCCTCTCCACCCGCAAGCGTATAGGTCAGGAACGTGCCCATGAACGACCAGCGGATGCCGGCGCCAAAACGAATGGCGTCATCGATTTCACCGGTCGTCGCCACGCCTTCGTTCACCAGATGCAGCGCTTCGCGCCACAGCGCCTCAAGCAGCCGGTCCGCAATGAACCCCGGCACTTCCTTCCTCACGCGCAACGGGCGCATGCCGATGGATTCATAAAAAGTCGATGCCGCTTTCAACGTGTCTTCAGACGTCTGTTCGCCGCCCAAAACTTCAACGAGCGGCAAGAGATAAACCGGATTGAACGGATGGCCGACGATGCAACGCGACGGGTCCTTTGCCCTCGCGTAAAAGTCCGTTGGCAGCAAGCCTGATGTTGACGAAGCAATGATCGCTTCAGGCTTCGCCGCCTTCGTAACACGCTCGTGAAGGCTCAGTTTCAGGTCTTCGCGCTCGGGCGCGCTTTCCTGGATGAAGTCGGCGTCGGCGACACATTCCTCGACCGTCTCGACGAACCGCAACCGTCCCTTCGATGCCCCTTCGGCAAGCCCGACCCGCTCAAGTGCGGGCCAGGCATTGGCCACATTCTTTCTCAACTGCTCCTCGGCGCCCGGCGCCGGGTCCCACGCAACCACGTCAAGTCCGTGCGCCAGTGCCCTCGATACCCATCCGCTTCCGATCACGCCAACGCCCAACGCAGCAAACGTCTTCACTTGCATATACTGGATTCCTTAGTAATCTGAATTCAAGCAAACTGCTCGATCTTGCGACGATCGAGCAAACGTTCGCCGCGTGCGGGGAGCTTGAGTTTCTTGCGGCCTTCGGCAGGCGTCAGCGCACGCCCACCCAGCCGTTCAATGATCTCAACCGCGCGCTGTACGAGCGTCCCGTTGCTCGCGTGCACACCACGATCCAGATACAAGTTGTCTTCCAGTCCGACGCGAACATGACCGCCTAAAAGCATTGCTTGGGCGACCATCGGCATCTGCATCCGGCCTATACCAAAGCCCGCCCACTGCGCGCCCGCCGGCATGTTGTCGACCATCGACTTGAGCGTGCCGACGTCGGCCGGCGCACCCCATGGAATGCCCATGCAAAGCTGAAACAAAGGGGCGTCGTCGAGCAGCCCTTCCTTTTGCATTTGCTTCGCGAACCAGAGATGGCCGGTATCGAAGATCTCGAGTTCGGGCTTCACACCCAGTTCCTGGATGCGTCTTGCACCCGCCCGAAGTTGCGCGGGCGTCGAAACATAGATGGTGTCGCCGTCGCCGAAATTGAGCGTGCCGCAGTCGAGCGTGCAGATCTCCGGCAGCAACTCTTCCACGTGCGCGAGGCGCGTCAATCCACCGACGAGATCCGTGGCGGCGCCGAATTCCATCGGCGACTCGCCTGCGCCGATTTCCAGATCGCCGCCCATACCGGCCGTGAGGTTGATGATCACGTCCACGTCCGATGACCGGATGCGGTCCACGACTTCGCGATACAACGCCGGATCGCGGCTGCCGCGCCCCGTTTTCGGATCGCGGACGTGACAGTGCGCGACTGTTGCGCCTGCATGCGCGGCTTCGATCGCCGCTTCCGCGATCTGTTTCGGTGTGACCGGAATCGCCGGATGTTTGCCGGTGGTGTCGCCTGCGCCCGTTACCGCGCACGTCACGATTACTTCGTAGTTCATGTCACGCCGTCCTTTCAAAGGCCAAGATATTGCTTGACTGCCGGCAAGCCATCCTTGCCGTCCACTGTCTTCACGCCCGCAAGCCATGCGTCGAGCACTTGCGGATTTTTCTTCAGATAAGCCTTTGCCGCGTCGGTCGCGCGCTCTTTCGCCATGACGGGAATCATCAACTGATTCTCGAGTTGCGTTGTGAAGCGAAGATTCGATACGAGCTTTCCGGCGTTCGGGCAACGCGTCAGGAAGTCAGGGTTCGTCAGCGTGTAGACGCGCGCTTCGCCGTAGTTCGGACCGAAGACTTCGTCGCCGCCGGCGAGGTAATTCATCTTGACCTGGATGTTCATGGGATGCGGTTCCCAGCCGACGAACACGACCCATTTCTTGTCGCGGACTGCGCGATCGACCGTGACCAGCATGCCCGCTTCGCTCGATTGCACGAGCTTGAAACCGCCGAGTCCGAACTGGTTGGTATCGATCATCTTCTGGATTTGCGCGTTCGCGCTGCTGCCCGGTTCGATGCCGTAGATCTTGCCGTCGAGTTCATCCTTATGCTTCGCGATATCCTGGAACGTTTTCAGGCCCGCGTCGTATTCATAGCTCGGCACGGCGAGCGTGGCTTTTGCGCCGGAGAGATTGGGCGGATCGAGTTTGTCGATGGCTTTCGAATCGATGAACGGCTGTACCACCTTTTCCTGCACTGGCCACCAGTATCCGAGCGATACATCGATCTGCTTGCTTTTGAGGCCTGCCAGCGAGATGGGGACCGAGGCGACGGTGACTTTGGGGTTGTAGCCCAGGCCTTCGAATACCACCGATGCCAGCGCGGTGGTCGACGTGATGTCGGTCCAACCGATATCGACGAAACGGACCGTGTGGCAGGTTGCGTCTTCCTTGCTCTGGGCGGAGGCACCGAATGAAGTCAGCGCGAGAAACAGGCAGGCGAACAGCTTTTTCGTGGCCGGATAGGTGGGCATGGATTTCTGTTCCGATGGGTTCTGGTTGGACTGGGCGGCTTCGGTTCGGTCCCAACTGACCGTGGGTAAAGGTACTGCCGCAGAATACCGCTGAGGCGACCGGTTGCGACCGGGTTTTGACCATGTGCGACCAAGGTGGGGCGTTCGCACTGTTTTTTCGGGGGGGCGGGGTTGGCGGGGGGCGGGGGCGGGGTCTATGCCGGGTTGCTGCTCTTCAAGCTTTCGCGCGTTCATCGCTATCTGATTTTTTAGCACTTTTAGCCACTGTCCGTGGCGGGACTTCATTTCTTTTTCCAACGGCGAAAAAGAAACGAAGCAAAGAAAACGCCTCTCCACCGACGGCACATAAGTGTCCCGAGCGTGCAGTGACAACTGTTTGGTACTTCACAAGAACGCTCGACGCCGGAGTTCAGAACACTTGAAACCCTCCCCCTCCGTAATCGGCAACCCACACGCTTCGCCACCAGTGTGGGAATCCGCTAATTAGGCCTCCGCGCTGCGCGCGCTGACGCCCAAACGACGGGCTTGGCTGTACTGGTTCCGTTTTGCCCGCGCGAGCCTGAGACCACCGGTGGCGATGTCTCGGCAAGTTCAGGATGCTGTAGCGCCGTCACGTGCTCAACCCGTTGTTTACTTAGGCCAGGTTTCCGTATTGACTGCCACAATTACTGGTGGCGAAGCGTGTGGGTATCTGTTGACGGAGGGGGAGGGTTTCAAGTGTTCTTGATTGCGGCGTCGAGCGTTCTTCTGAAGTACCAAACAGTTGTACGTGCACGCTCGAGACACTTAAGAATTAGCGGTTGGAAGGCGTTTTCTTTGCTTCGTTTCTTTTTCGCCGTTGGAAAAAGAAATGAAGTCCCGCCACGGACAGTGGCTAATAGTGCTAAAAAATCAGATAGCAACGAACGCGCGGTAGCCTAAAAAGTAGCAACCCGGCCTCAACCCCGACCCAACCCCGACCCAGCCCCGAGAAACCCCGCCCCGCCCCGCCCTCCGGAAACCTCCCCATTGCGCCAGCAATTTCCACTTGCTACCTTCCCCGGTCAGACCGGAAAAAAAACCCACCCTCGATGCCACCGACCGAAAACTTTCACTTCCTGCTGCTACCGGAGTTTTCCTCCATCGGCTTCATGTCGGCGATCGAACCGCTGCGCGTGGCAAATCGCTTTCGCGGCGACCTGTATCGCTGGCATATTCTAAGCATCGACGGCGGCCCGGTCTGCGCCAGCAACGGCATCTCCCTGAACGCCGAATGCGCCCTCGCCGACGTCAAATCAGCTCAGAACGTGATCGTGGTCGCCGGGTTCAACCCGCTCGACCAATACTCCCGCGAACTCGCCGAATGGCTCCGCAAGTTGGACCGCGCAGGCACAACGCTCGGCGGTATCGATACAGGCAGCTTCATCCTCGCCGAAGCCGGCCTCCTTCAGCACGAACGCGTGACCTTGCACTGGGAAGCGGCATCGGCGTTTCAGGAACGCTATCCATCGCTGGCGGTAAGCCAGGAGCTATTCGAAATCGATGCACGGCGCATCACGTGCGCGGGCGGCACGGCTTCCATCGACTTGATGCTGGATCTGATCGGCCGCCGCCACGGCGCGGAACTCGCCGCGCAGGTGTCCGAGCAATTCGTGCTCGGCCGTATCCGGCAGCGTTCGGATCATCAGCGCATGGAGATCGCGGCGCGCTACGGCATCCACAATCGCAAGCTGATTCAAGTAATCGGCGTGATGGAACAGCACATGGAGGAACCACTGTCGCCAGATGCACTGGCAGAGGAAATCGGTGTGACGCGACGTCAGCTCGAACGCCTCTTCTGCTCGGCGCTGAAAGACACACCGACACATTTTTATCTCGGGCTGCGCCTGGCGCGTGCCCGGGAGTTGCTGCAGCAAACCGATATGTCGATCACGACGGTTTGCGTGGCGTGCGGCTTCGAATCACCATCGCATTTCTCGCGCACTTATCGCACGCGCTTTGGTTCAAGCCCGCGACAGGACCGCGCTTCGCCACGCGCGGCGGTCCCGCTTCAGGATACCGCCGCGCTGGCTTGATCGATCTAGAACGAGTGACGCAAGCCGATACGAACGTCGCTTTGCGTATTCGATGTCGATGGCGTGAAGCTATAGCCAATGACCGCATCCACTCCGTTCGATGCCCTCAGATAGTCGCCCGAGATGTAAAGATCGGTACGCTTGGACAAGAGGTAATGCAGCGCAAGCGAACCCATGTTCCACTTGTGTCCTTCGAAAGCCGTGAACTGATAACCGCCGTACAGAATAAGCGCCGGCGTGAAGTTATAGGACGCACCGCCTTCGCCCACATGCATGTGCGATGACTGTCCAAAACCCTTGATGGTCGTGTACGTATAGTTGCCGAGCAGCATCAGGTTTCCGAACGCATACGACGAACCGATGCCGTAAGTCGCCTGGCTATCGACGGCAAGGGGAGTGCTGCTGAACAGGTCGTTGACCGCGCCGGTCGCCGGGTCCACGGTCGCAACGGTCTGGCCGAGGAAGGTCTTCGTGCCGATCATCGCGTAGGGATCGAATGCGTAGATGCCGTTCGGGTTGTTCAGGCGTGTATAGGCCGTGCCAATGGTGAAATCGCCGTGCGCATAATGCGCGCCCGCGCTGTACGCGCTTTGCTGATGAAAGTTTCCCGACACATTGCCGAACGAGTACATGCCGCCAAATGTGAGGCCGCTGATATTGGGCGACATGTACTTGATCGCGTTCGGCAAACGGTCGCCGTTCATGCGGTCGAAGTCGCCCTGGTGGATCGCGTAGCCGCTCGCGAACGAGGAAATGTTGTAGCCCTCCATGAACTCGTTGGTCATGTCGAGCTGGTTACCCAGCGATATTGTCCCCCACTGGCTCTGCAAGCCAACGTATGCCTGGCGTCCGAACTCGGCGCCACCAAACGCGTATTTGCCGGTGCCGATATGAAAACCCGATTCAAGTGCGAAAATCGCCTTCAATCCGCCGCCGAGATCTTCAACGCCCTTGAAGCCCAGCCGGTTGCCGTACGAGATGCCGTCCTCGAACCTGAAGGCGTGCGAACCGCCCGTGTTGTTCACGTAGGTGATACCCGCATCCAGAATGCCGTACAGGGTCACGCTGCCTTGCGCGTGGACCACGGCGGGTGCGGATACGGCGCTTGCGCTCAATGCAAGGGCCGCCAGCTTTGCGGCATTTCGCTTCTTCATCGTTGATTCTCCCTGATACCCGTGTTTGCTCGTTCGTTGGATAAAGCGTGTCCCGCGCTGCTCCAGCGAAGCCGCCACGAAAGCCGGCGCCGCGCAACGCTTCCCGCTCGATTTTTATTGCAGAGACTGGCTTGGTACGGTGATCTGAAGCTTGTGACGCCGGCGCCTGCTGCGGTACTTTCCGATGCAGGAACCAGCCATGCAAAAGTACGAGTCCATATTTACCGGGGCTCGACGGTTTGCGACGCAAACCTGCCTATGTGCGACGTGTGTTGTTATTTGGAGCCAAGCGCGGTTTGTACGGCTTGCAAACCATTTCCGCCTGTGGCGGTGGTCACGCCATCGAGCCAGCCCTTCACGACATCGGGATTGCGCTTGAGCGCCGCTGTGGCAGCGGTGTCAATGTTGGTCTTGTTTTCCAGCACGTCCGTGATGATCCCGTTCTCGAGGTCGACGTTGAAGGTCATCTGCTTCAAGAGGCGTCCAACGTTAGGGCATTCGCCGATATACCCGGTCCGTGCAACTGTGTTGACCGTCGCGCCGCCGAAGTTCGGACCGAAGTATTTGTCGCCGCCATCAAGGTAAGTGAGATGGAACTTCGTGTTCATCAGATGCGGTTCCCATGCGAGGAACACGATCCATTTCTTCTCGCGGACAGCGCGTTCGACTTGCGTGAGCATGCCGGTCTCGCTCGACTCGACGAGCTTCCAGCCGTTGAGTCCGAAAGCCTTTTCATCGACCATCTTCTTGATGTTCTGGTTCGCCGGCGCGCCCGGTTCAATGCCGTAGATCTTGCTTTCGAACTTGTCCGCGTTCTTCTGCAAATCGGCGAACGTATGGACGCCGGCCGCTGCCACGTAGTCGGGAACCGCGAGTGTGAACTTGGCGTTGGTCAGGTTCGGATGCACGACCTCGATCGATTTTTCATCGACGAAAGGTTTGACCATCGGTGCTTGCGCAGGCATCCAGTTGCCCAGGAACGCGTCGATCTGCCCTTTCTTCAAACCCTGGTAGGTGATCGGCACCGAGAGATTCGACACGGTCTGCTTGTAGCCCAATGCCTTCAGCACGACGCCGGCCATGGCGTTGGTTGCATCGATATCGGTCCAGCCCGGGTCCGCCATCTTCACCTGCAAGCAGCTTTGAGGCTCGGCCGCAATCACCGATCCGACGGATACGCATAGCGCTGCGATGCAGAATAATGCTTGTTTGAAGGGCTTTTTCATGGTGGCTTCCTGTGGGTGTGTTTTTATGCGAGCACTTGTTTATTTTTTGACAGCGGGGAAACGTGCCATCGCTTCAAGCGTGTCCAGGTCGATGTGATTTCGCATGTAACGCTGGCTGGCATCGACTGACGGCTGCCAGTCCCATGACTCGATCACGCCCTGCGTGGTGGCGTCGAAATGGAATTGACGGCGGCGCTGGCTCTGCACGACTTCCTCTCGCAGCTTTACGAGGTCCCAGCGCTGCGCTATTTCCTTGACGAACGCAGCGACCCGCTCCGCATGTTCCGGATACGTCGCGAGGTTCGTTCGTTCCAGCGGATCGGCAGTGACGTTGAAGAGCTGGTCGGGGTCGGCCGGCGTATGGATGAACTTGAAATCGCCCCGACGCAACATGACGATGGGCGCAATCGCGCCTTCGGCAAGGTACTCGCCGATGGCTTCATCGTGCGCCCCGGAGTCGCCGCGAAGATGCGGCACGAGGCTTTGACCATCGAGCGTGTCAGGCCACGCGGGCCGCGCCGAACCGCGGCCGAGCTCAACGAGCGTTGGCAGCAAGTCGAGATGCGAGACCGAAGCCTTCACGTGCCCCGCCTCGAATTGCCCGGGCGCATGCACGATCAGCGGCACGCGGCAACCGCCCTCGAAGAACGTCATCTTGTACCAAAGGCCGCGTTCGCCGAGCATCTCGCCATGATCGGACGTCACGATGACGATGGTGTCATCAGCCATGCCGGACTGATCGAGCGCTTCGAGGATCGCGCCGAACTGGGCGTCGACGTAAGAAATCGCGCCGTAATACGCGTGACGCGCATTGCGGATCTGCTGATCGGTCGGCGGCGTCTTGTCGGTTTCGCAGACATGGCGAAGGCGCTTTGAATGCGGATCGGCGGCGTCCAGCGTGTCGCGATACGAAGGCATCTGGATGTCTTCATCGCGATACATGTCCCAGTACTTCTGCGGAATCGCGTAAGGATCGTGCGGATGCGTCAGGGAAGCCACCACGCAAAACGGCCGCGCATCTTTGCCGGCTTGCCGCTCACGCGCTATATCGAACAGCTTCTGGCGCGTGGTGTAGGTGACTTCATCGTCAAAGTCGAGCTGGTTGGTACGCACGCAAGGACCTGCATCAATAACCGAACTCATGTTGTGATACCAGCTCGGGCGGGTCTCGAAGTCATCCCAGTTCGGCGTCCAGCCAAAGTCGGCGGGATAGATGTCCGTGGTCAGGCGCTCTTCAAAGCCATGCAACTGGTCGGGACCGCAGAAATGCATCTTCCCCGAAAGAACGGTCCTGTACCCCTCGGCACGCAGGTAATGCGCGAACGTCAATGTTTGCGATGGAAATTCGGCGGCGTTATCGTAGGCACCTATGTTGGACGGCAACTTCCCGGACAAGAATGAAAAACGCGACGGCGCGCAAAGCGGGCTCGCGCAATAGGCGGAATCGAACACCACGCCGCGCGCCGCGAGCGCGTCCATGTTCGGGGTTTTTGTCGCATGATGACCATAGGCCGATAACGCGAACGGCGTCATCTGGTCGGCCATCAGGATGAGGATATTTTGTCTTGGCTTAAGCATCGGGGCGAGGCTCGAATAGAATCGGAAGGTGGAACGCTGGCACACTGCATCGCGTATCACTATTGCCGTTCAAATCGCGGCTGTGAAGAGAGCAAAACGTTATGAGCTCATAAGGGGCACTTATGTCGAGACAGGATCGTTTGCCGCCAATGCAGGCGTTATCCATGTTCGAGTCCGCCGCGCGTCTCGCCAGTTTTACGGCGGCCGCGCGTGAGCTCGGCTCCACGCAGCCGGCCGTCAGCCAGCGCGTGGTGCAGCTCGAAGAGAATCTCGGCGCGCCGCTCTTCGAGCGTGGGCATCGCGGCGTGACGTTGACCGAAGACGGCGTGCGCCTCTTCGAAGCGGTGCGCCAGAGTCTCGAAACCATCCGCATCGCCACGAACGATATCCGCGCGCGTCATGCCGCACCTTCGCAGCAGTCGCTCAACCTTCTGACCGACTTCGGCTTTGCGACATACTGGTTGATGCCAAGGCTCTCGCAATTCAAGGCGCTCATGCCTGACGTCGATGTAAGGATCACCACCGCGCAAGACGTCCTGGCGGCGGAGCACGATCATGCGGATATCGTGATCGGCTTCGGCCACGTTGCCATGAACTGGCCCGGGCGCGGCGCGCTCAAGCTGTTTCCGGAACAGGTCACGCCCGTATGCAGCCCCGCGTTTCTCGCGCGGCGTGGCAAACCGGTAAGACCATCAGACCTGAGCGAATGGCCTTTGTTGCACCTTGAACCCACGAATCCGGAACGATGGCTTTCGTGGCACGGATGGTTCGCAGCGCACGGGCTGACCGCGCCGCCCGCGCATCGCGGCATTACATTCAACAGCTACGGCTTCGTAGCGCACGCCGCGATCATGGGCCAGGGCGTGGCCCTCGGATGGGCGCCGCTCGTGGACGAACTCATCGCAAGCGGGCAACTGGTACAACTATTCGATAAACCAGTCATGACCGATGGCGGATATCTGCTCAGCTCACCGCGCGCACAAACAACGGCAGTTTGCGCATTCCGCGACTGGCTGCTGGCCGAGTGCGGCCTGGCTTCCCATACCCCCGCTTGACGCTCCGATACCATTATCACGGCGCATAACTTCTAGCCGCAGTCCTGTGCGGTTTGCTCTACTGCGAAGTACACGCGCTGCCTTCGCGGCGCTGCCCTTTGCAGAGTGGAGAACCGCATGTCCAGCGATATGGCGTCTATAGCCCAACCCCATCGACTCGTGCTCACGGTCGCTTGCCCAAGCGCCGCGGGCCAGGTTGCAGCCGTGGTCGGCTTCCTCGACCGGCACAACTATTACGTCGATGAACTCACCGTCTTCGACGACGACCTCAGCCAGCGCTTTTTCGTGCGCTGCGTTTTCCACGGCGTGGATCGCGATGAAACGCTGCAGATCGCCGCGCTGCAGCAGGAATTCGCGCCCATCGCCGAGCGTTTTTCGATGACCTGGGCCATCCATAACGTCGATGCGCGGCCCAAGGTGCTGATTCTGGTCTCGAAGCTGGAGCATTGCCTTGCGGACTTGCTGTTCCGCTGGCGCATGGGTGAGCTGAAGATGGATATCGTGGGGATCGGGTCGAACCATCGTGACCTTGAACCGCTTGCAATCCAGCATGGCTTGCCGTTTCATCATCTCCCCGTCACCGCCGATACCAAACCGCAGCAGGAAGCGCGCTTGCTCGACCTGTTCGACACGTCCGGCGCCGAGCTGATGATTCTCGCGCGCTACATGCAGATCCTTTCAGGCGAGACAAGCCGCAAGCTCGCCGCACGCGCGATCAACATCCATCATTCGTTTCTGCCCGGATTCAAGGGCGCAAAGCCTTACCATCAGGCGCACACGCGTGGCGTCAAGCTGATCGGCGCGACCGCGCATTTCGTGACCGATGATCTGGATGAAGGTCCGATCATCGAACAGGTGGTCGAACGCGTGGACCATTCATACAAGCCGGAGCGCTTGCTTGCGACCGGACGCGATGTGGAATGCATCACGCTCGCGCGGGCGGTAAAGGCGTTTATCGAGCGGCGGGTGTTTATCAACGGCGATCGGACGGTCGTGCTGTAGTCGTTTCGATCTACCAATAAAAAACGCCGCTTGAATCAAGCGGCGTTTCTCGTTGAAGCGTTAGAACGAATTTACTTCGTCCAGCTCGAAACACGGTCCGCGTGTGCGTTCACCCACGCATCCGCAGCAGCGGCCGGTTTTGCGCCGTTCGTGGTCGCGAGCATGACACTGTCGATCTCACCCGGTTTCCACTGGAACTTCTTCAAGAATGCGACCACTGTCGGTGCCTTCGTCTCAAGTCCCGGATTGATCACGCTGTCCACGTGCTCGGATTCGCCGAACACCTTCTTCGGATCTTCCAGGAACTTCAGTTTGTACTTCGCGAACATCCAGTGTGGCTTCCAGCCTGTCACGATGATCGGCTTGTTCGCGTTCTCGGCACGGGCCAGTTCCGCTGTCATCGCACTGCCCGAGCTTGGCATCAGCGTGTAGTCGAGGTTATAGGCCTTGATTGCTTCGGATGTCTTCGACATCACACCCGCGCCTGCATCGATGCCCACGATCCGTCCGCCGAAATCCGCCTTCTTCGCTTCGAGGTCCGTAAGGCTCGTGACCGGCGCATCTTCCGGAACGATCAAGCCGATCTTCGCATCAGGAAAGTTCACACCGACGTCGACGACCTTCGTCTTGAAGTTTTCCCAGTACGCGCCGTGCGTGACCGGCAACCATGCCGACAAGGTTGCATCGAGGTCGCCGCGCGCCACGCCCTGCCACATCACACCCGCTGCCACGGGCACGAGCTGCACGGGATAACCCAGCTTCTTCTCGATGATCTGCGCCGCCACGTTCGACGTCGCCACGCTGTCATCCCAGCCTTCCACATAACCGATCTTGATGGTCGGTTTTGCATCGGCGGCGATGGCGGACACACTGGCTGCGGCCAACGCTGCGCTCATCGCGCTTAATACCACTAGCTTCTTGATCAGTTTCATTGTCTTCTCCCCTTCGCGGTACACACTATTGAGGCTTTAGAATCACTGGCCAGAAATACGCCGACTGGTTTTTTTTCGACACCCAGTTGTCCGGATGCGACCTCGTTTTATCCCGGTGCGTCGCCGGTCCTGATGAATACCCTTACTTGTCTACAACAAGATCGGTCAGAGGCTTGCTGCAGCACAAAAGCACCATGCCCTGATCGATTTCCCGCTGACGAATGCCGCCGTTGTGCTTCATCTGCACTTCGCCGGAAATCAACTTGACCTTGCACGTGCCGCACATGCCCTGAGTGCAGGATGCCGGCAGACGGACGCCGGATTTCTTCGCCGCATCGAGCACATGTTGTCCGCTGCCGCATTCAATCTCGCGATTGCTTTTGGCGAAGCTGACCTTGAACGTGGTTTCAACGGGCGCGGCGATTGGTTCGAATTCGGGCACCGGCGCGAAGCCGATCGCCGTTTCACGTGCTTCGGCGAACGTTTCGTGAGACCGCAAAGCATCGGCGACATGCGCCGTCGTGAGTTCAGCCGCAACCTCGGCGATTGTCTCGAATGAGAAGCTTTCCTCGTGATAATGCTTAATATCGAAGCCGCCTTCCGCCAGGAGATCGCGCACGGCTTTCATATACGGCGCCGGACCGCACGTGAAGATTTCGCGCTCCATGAAGTCCGGCGCGATGAGCTTGAGCAAGGGCAATGTCAGGAAACCGGTCACACCCGGCCAGTTCGTTCTCGCGCCGACGCGTTCGCACACGAAGGCAGTCCGGAAGTTCGCCTGGTTCGCCGCGATCAGGTCGAGCTCGCGCGCGAAGATGATGTCGTCCGGCGTGCGGGCGCTATGCAGGAACACGATGTCACGATCTTCGCCCAGCTCGTGATGCGCGCGGCTCATGGACATCAGAGGCGTGACCCCCGATCCCGCCGATAAAAACAGAAACTTGCGCGCGGGATGCCGCGCGCAAGTAAATTCACCGGCGGGTCCCAGCACGCGAACCTTGCCACCGGTCTGCAGGTTATCGTGAAGCCAGTTCGAAACCTTTCCGCCCGGCACGCGCTTCACCGTGATCGAGATGGTATGCGGCCGTGTGGGAGGCGACGAAATGGTGTAGCAGCGATTGATCGACTCGCCGTCTATCTCGAGTTCAAGCGTAATGAACTGGCCCGGTTCGAAAACAAAGGTCCGCTCATTCGGCGCGCGAAAGAAAAAACTCTTTACGTCATGCGTTTCCTGACGCACGTGGCAGCAGACGAGTGTGTCGTCGATATCGCTGTCCCAGCGCGCCGGAAGCTTGCCCCAGAACTCGGGCTGGGTGACTCGGTTCGGGGCGGGCTCGAACGTCGCCTGATCGCGCATCATCTGTTTCTCCGCTTAAGACCTGAGTGCCGCGTTGTAATCAACGCTTGAACGACACGACTTTCTCGCCGTGCGAAGACGGCACGACCGCTTCATCCGGCGTATTCGCGTAGTCTTCGAGACGCCCGATATACCACTCGCAAAACTTCTCCACGAGGCCTTCGGTGAATGGCGAATACGGACCCGGCTCATATGCGCTGCTGGTCACGCCGAGCTGCGAAAATTCAACCAGCGCGCGGTCCTGATCGTTGGTCGCGCGCCAGACGGCCGTGAGGTTATCCACGTTGTAGTCGATACCCTCACGCGCGTCCTTGTTCACCAGCCACTTGGTGCGCACGAGCGTTTCACCCGCTGACAGCGGAATCACCGAGAAGCTTACGATGTGATCGCTCATGAAGTGATGCCATGAGTTCGGTTGCGTCCAGAACGACAGGCCGCCGAGATCCGCTTGCTCGAAACCGCCCAGGAGCTTTGTCGATGCAACCTTGGCGTCCATGGTCTGCGACTCGCCGCTGCGATCGAGCGGCAGGCGTTGCGTACGAAAGCCGGTGACGAGGTCTGCGAGTCGATCGATCTCCTTCGACGGCAGGTTCATCGCTTCCCATTGCTTCGTGCGCTCTTCAACGGTCTTGTCGAACGCGGCCATTGCTTCTTCATTATCGGCGGAACGTTGATAACCAAAGCCGTATTCGTAGAGCGAGATGGTCAGTTCAGGATGGTTCGCGACGCAGTGATAGCACTCGCGGTTGTTTTCCATCGTGAGCTTCCAGTTACCCTTTTCAATGATGTCGATCGAAGCCGCGACCTTGCAATTGGCAAGACCATGCGGCAGCAGATAAGGTTCCATCGACGCACGCAGCACCGCGAAATCGGCAGGCGGCGTTTCCGCGAGGCAGATGAAAATCAGCCCGGCAAGGTTCTCGAGATGGACCTTCTTCAAACTGTGCTTGCATTTGTCGAACTGCTCGCCCATATGCTCGGCGAACATCAGATCGCCGTTCAGGTTGTATGTCCAGCTATGGTACGGACACACGATATTCCCAAGCGAGCCCTTTTCCGAACTGCACAGACGCGCGCCACGATGGCGGCAAACGTTATGAAATGCACGGATCTGCATGTCGTCGTCGCGCACGATCAAAATGGAATCGTTGCCAAGTTCCACTGTCATGTAGTCGCCCGCTTCCGGCACATCCGGCTCGACCGCCACCTGAATCCAGTGCTTGCGGAAGATCACGTCCATGTCCAGTGCGTGAATTTCCTCGCTCGCGTAGAACGGCGCTTCGAGCGTGTGGCCCTTCTTGCGGCGTTCGATCATTGCGCGAACGTCAGCGGAAACTTTCATCGTGTACTCCGAGGTTTGGTACCCCGTGCGACCTTGAACGCGCGGGAAATTTCATATGGCGAATCAATAATCCACGAGTTGATGCTCGCGCAAATACGCCAGGATCACTTGTGCTTTTTCGACGGAAGTCCCTTCAATTACGACGCTTCCGCCGCGGCTTTCAGTCGTCGTCGCGGAGAGCATGCGCGCGTGTCCCGAGCGTTTCTCGGCAGCGGCCAGACGGACCGGTTTTGCGGTCGCGGGTTTGATGGACCATGCCGTGTTGTCCGATGCGCTGGCGGCGCTGACAAGCACCTCTTCGATGGAACCTTCGCGCAGCTTTGCGTACGCGTAGCGCGGCGCGGCGTTGGCCATCGGATGCACGGCGATCAGCGCCGGAAGCATCGCCTGCACGCGGCGGCGCAAACCTTTCGGCAGGAATTGCCGGACCGTCACGTGGTCCGCTTCGACCTCGATGTCCACCGCCGATGCAAGCAACGGCATGTCGAGTGCGTCGGCAAGTTGATACGGCAACATGCCGCTGTCCTGCGTGCCTTCCGCGCGTGTGCCGGTGAGAATAAGGTCGTAGCCCTTCAGGCGAACGCTCAATGACGGCGCTATTTCATCACCCTCGGCCACCGAGAGCACTTCGACTTTCGCCGCGCCCAGCGCGAGGTATTCGCGCAACGCCG
The DNA here is from genome assembly GCF_001557535.2 of Burkholderia sp. PAMC 26561. Classification (NCBI taxonomy): domain Bacteria; kingdom Pseudomonadati; phylum Pseudomonadota; class Betaproteobacteria; order Burkholderiales; family Burkholderiaceae; genus Burkholderia; species Burkholderia sp. PAMC 26561. Next base: position 951,424 of record NZ_CP014307.1, on the reverse strand, counting down.
CGTTCGTGGGGTCGCCGGCGTGGATCACGTCGAGCGTCGCGTGATGTCTTGCGGCAAGCGATGTGGCGAGGGTCAGCGCAGCGGCGTCGTTGCGGCTATAGCGCTGAGTGCCACTCACGGGATGACGGCCAACCGATACGAGCACCGCGATTCGCGCCGCGCGTTTCGCCGTCGATGCGTTGGAGTTCATGCGAGCGCTCCTTCCAGCTTTGCTGCGTTCGGCACATTGCTGCCGTGCGCCGCCATTACGCCTGGATTTGCACGTGCGCTGCGTGCTGCGGCGGCGGCATCGGTCAGTGCTGCAATCGTTTCGGCCGCGTCGCCGATGATCGTGAGGTTCGCGCGTTTTGCTATCGGAGCACTGGCGTCGAGGTTCACTGCAATCACGTGGCGGCAATCCTTGATGCCCTGCAAATGCTGCACGGCGCCCGAGATCCCGAAGGCGATATAGATGCTTGCATCAACGGTCTTGCCTGTCGCACCGATTTGTTTATCGCGCGGGAATTTGCCGTCGTCCACGGCAACGCGGCTCGCGCCGACCGCCGCGCCGACCGTGCTCGCCAGCCGCTCGAACGCGGGAACATCGGTAACGCCGTTGCCTGCCGAAACGATAAAGTCCGCCTCCTCCAGCGCAACCTGCGCGGCGTCAATTTCCTCGATGCCGAGGTCCTTGTACGGGCTTGCTGTTTTCAAACTCGCCGTGGCGAATTGTTCAGCCGCAACCTGCTCGCCCGCGCCGACGAAAGGCAAACGGACATCGACCGCATTCGGTGCGAGCAGGATCACGTCGGGCAATGCACGCACCGCATAAGCCTTGCGCACTTGCGTGTGAACCGAGACGTGCGTGGCGTCGATTTCGACGACTTGCGTCGCGACCGATGCCTTGGCTTGCGCCGCGTATCGACGGCCGAGGTCGCCGTCACCGGCGGCGTTATCGGGCAAAAAGATATGCAATGGCGAATACGCCGCAACACACGCAGCGAGCGCGTCCAGCGCGGCATCGGGCGTGAACGCGCGCCGGTCGAACGCAGGCATTGCGATAACCTTGTCCGCGCCGAGCGCGGCTGCATCGTCCTTCAATTCGCCAAAGACCAGCAGCACCACTTGCGTGGCCGCGTCCGCAAGCAACGCGGCGGCGGCAAGCGTCTGGCGCGCGTGGTCATCGAGTGATCCGCGATCGCTGTGCGCCGCCACGAGCAGCGAACGAAGCGCCGCAGAAGTCATGCGCTGCGGTTTAACCTGTTCGCGATGGCCGCCGAGCGCCACAAGGTCAGCGTCGCCTGCTGCGCCGACAACACCCAGGGTAATGCGCTTGAGACCTTCAGCCGTGACAGAGAACGGCCGGCGCGGATCGATTCGTTTGATTGTATGCATTGCTTACTCCAGCGCCGCTGCAACGAGTTCGGCCACGTCGAGCACTTCGGGACGCGCACCCACCACCCCTTCGAGCATCGCCGTGCAGTTCGGGCAGCCGACCGCGACGATCTCCGCGTTGATCGCGCGAGCGTCGTTGATCCGGATATCGGGAATGCGCTGCTTGCCGGGAATGTCCGTGAGAGGAGCGCCCCCGCCCCCGCCGCAGCATCGGCCGCGCATGCCATTGCGTTCCATCTCGACCACCTTGATGCCGATGGTCCGGAGCAACGTGCGCGGCGCTTCCGTTTCACCGTTATAGCGGCCGAGATAGCACGGGTCGTGATACGTGACGGTCTTGCCCGTCGCGAGCGCGCTTTCCGCCGAGGGTTTCAGCTTGCCGCTCGCCACGAGTTCCGCGATCAGCGCAGTATGATGCTGAACCTCATACAAGCCACCAAGCGCGCGATATTCGTTACGCAAGCTATGCATGACGTGGGGATCGGCGGTGACGATTTTTCCGAATGAATACTGCGAGAGCGTTGCGATCAGTTGCGTAGCGAGCTGCTGGAATGTGGCTTCATCGCCGAGACGACGGGCAGTGTCGCCGGTATCCGTTTCCATGCCGCCAAGCACGGCGTAATCCACGCCGGCCTTGTTCAACACCTTGACCAATGCACGCAGCGAGCGCTGGTAGCGCATGTCGAACGCGCCTTCGCCTGCGATCAGCAACACGTCAACCGGACGGCCGGGTTGCGCAACCTGGACTTGCAGATCGACCGCCCAGTCATAACGCGCGCCAATGTCGAAGCCATTCGCGCTGCCCGTCTCGCGCAGGTTCGCGAGCGTCTCCGGACCCTTGCCCGGCACGATGCCTTCGACCAGCGTCTGGTTGCGCCGCATATCGACGATAGCGTCCACGTGCTCGATCAACATCGGGCATTCCTGCACGCACGCACGGCATGTGGTGCAGGACCAGATGGTGTCCGCTTCGATCATTGTGGAGATCAGCGGTTTCGACGGCGCGCCGGAGTGCTTGCCGAGCGGAATTCCGGGCGTGGGGCTGCCCGCATACGCCGCGTCCGTTCCACCGACCATGCCCGTCACGAGATCCTGGATCAGCTTCTTCGGATTCAACGGCTGGCCTGCCGCAAAGGCGGGACACGCCGCCTCGCATTTACCGCATTGCACGCACGCATCGAAACTGAGCAGTTGGTTCCAGCGGAACTCGACCGGCCTGGATACGCCATATTCTTTTGCATCGAGCACGGGCATCTTGAGGGCGGTCGGCGGCACCACGTCATGCTCATGGCTGCGGCCAGTGAAACGTTCCTGGCGTGGATGAAACGCGAGATGCAGCAAACCTGCGAGCGCGTGTTTCATCGGACCGCCGCGTGCAGCGCCGAAAGTCATGGTGAACGCGCCGGCTGCAATCAGCAGCGCAACGATGATCGCCAGCGCGCCTGACATGGCCGATGCAGGCAACATGATGAACAGCGCAAGCCCGAGCGCAAACGAGCCCAGCAACAGCGGCAGGCTGTCCCACGGACCACGCGACAAACGCGCCGGGACCGCTTTCGCGCCATGCCTGCGACGCCATACGAACACGGCGCCCACGAGCATGATCAACGCAGCCAGGAAGATCAGCTTGTCGATCCATGGCGAATATATCGCCAGCCCGTAGTTGATGAACACGAGCCCCATTGCAGCGATGGCGCCACCCGCCGTCGCTACGTGCGTCTTGGCAATATACGGATCACGCGCGACCACGTGGTGCAGATCGACGAAATAGCGCTTTGGAATGGAAAGCAGATTGTTCCAGCCGTATGCACCCGCGGCCGTTGCGCGCCCTTCACGCCAGTACGATGCGCGTTTGAACAATGCGAATGCCAGACCCGCCACCGACAACCACAACAACGCGGTAATGACAAACACCGGGCTCATTATCAGAAGTCCTTGACAAGGCGCAGCGCGTCGTAGATCGCGCCGTGGATGTTGTGCATGGAGATGCAATCGCCAACGCGGAACAGCAGGAAACGGCCATTGCCGAGTTCTTCGCTCAACGACGGTTGCGGCTCGGACGCAAAGAGCTTGTGGACATCGACCTGCCCACGATTGAGCGACTCGGGCTTGAGCTTCCAGTAGAGGTTATCGTTTGGCGTGATGCCATTTTCGATCACGACCTGATCGACCGCGCGCTCTTCCTGCTCTTCGGTGTATTCGTTGCGGATCACGGCGATCTTCTTGCCGTCTTCCTCATAGACTTTATCGAGCCAGTAGTTCGGCGTGGAGATCACACCTTGCGCATACAGCCGCCGATAAAAAATCGGGAACGTCGTGCCGCCAACGTCATCCGAGACCTTGACGTCGGGCGTGACGATCTCGACATTCGCGCCACGGCTCGCAATGAAATCCGCCACGCCCGCACCTGCGTGCATGCTGACGCCGTCATACACCAGCACGTTCTTGCCCGGTTCGACCTTGCCCGAAAGAATGTCCCAGGAACTCACGGCAAGCCCTTCTTCGACGCCCCACGCCGGAACCTGTTGCGTGAAAGACGAACCGCCCGTCGCCAGCACGATGATGTCCGGCTTCTCAGCCATGATCATCTTTTCGTCAGCCGCGACACCCAGGCGGCGGTCCACGCCAAGGCGCTTCGTTTCCATATCGAACCAGCGGACGATGCCGGCCATCTGCTCGCGTTGCGGCGCCTTCGCGGCCAGCATGATCTGCCCGCCGACATAGTCGTTCTTCTCGAACAGCACCACATCATGGCCACGCGATTTCGCAACGCGTGCCGCTTCCAGTCCGGCAGGACCCGCGCCGACGACAACCACCTTGCGCTTTGGCCCGCGCGACTTTTCAATCACATGCGGCATGGTCGATTCACGCGATGTCGCCGCGTTTTGCACGCACAGCACATCGAGCCCGTTGTACTGGCGGTCGATGCAATAGTTCGCGCCCACGCATTGCTTGATCTCGTCCTCGCGGCCATCGCGAATCTTGATGACCATATGCGGATCAGCGATCTGCGCACGCGTCATGCCGACCAGATCGATCATGCCTGATTCGAGCAGGCGCTCAGCCTGGCCCGCATCGCGAATACTTTGCGCGTGCATGACCGGTACCTTCACGACCGACTTGATCCCGGCTGCAAGATGCACGAACGGCTCGGGCGGCAAGGCCATCGGCGGCATGCAGTTCGCAAGCGTGTTGTGCGTATCCGCGCCCGATCCAATCACACCGATGTAATCGATAAGACCCGACTCGGACATCGACTGAGCGATCTCTTTCAGCTGCGTGTGATCGAGTCCGTCTTCGTGAAATTCGTCGCCGCACATGCGCAGGCCGACGCAGAAATCCGGACCCACAGCTTCACGCACGGCCATGAGCACTTCGTTACCAAAACGAAGGCGGTTCTCGAGCGAGCCGCCCCATTCATCGGTACGAAAATTCGTGCGTGGGCTCCAGAACTGATCGATCAGGTGCTGGTGTGCAGCCGAGATTTCAACGCCGTCCATACCGGCGTCCTGGATGCGTTTTGCAGCGGCTGCAAAATCGGAAATGATGCGCTTGATTTCTTCGACTTCAATGATCTTTGCGTTACCGCGATGCACTGGCTCGCGCACGCCCGAAGGCGACATCAGGTGAGGCCAATGCTCGCCGTGATAAGCGGTGCGGCGGCCCATGTGCGTTGCCTGGATCATGATCTTCGCGCCGTGCCTGTGCATGGCTTCGGCAAGACGCGCAAGCGGGTCGATGATCTGGTCGGTCGCCAGATTCACCGACTTCCACCAGCCTTGCGGACTGTCCACGGACACCGGGCTCGACCCGCCGCAAACCGCCAATCCCACACCACCCTTCGCCTTCTCCTCGTAATAACGGATATATCTGTCACCCGGCAAACCGCCCGGTTCCGCATAGACCTCCGCGTGCGCGGTGCTGACAATGCGATTGCGCAGAGTCAGCTTATTCAGCGTGAGAGGCTTGAAAAGGTTGGGGTAGCGCATCGCGATCGACCTCGGATTTATCTATGTACTGTGCGGCTTGTCACGCGTTCATGCGGCCAGCGGCGTCACTTCGAAAACGCAGTGCGGATAGCCTTCCGCAGCACATTGCGTTTCGACGGAGGAGGACTTCGGACCTCTCTTCGCGCCTTCCGGCGCGGTATCGTTGACCCAGTCCATCGCGCCCGAAAACCATCCGGCGAACATGTAGCAAAGCTTGCCTTCCTTGCCCGGCTGCGCAAGCACGAACGAAGAGTTGTGCAAGTGCACGGTGGCAGTAGATGCAGCCGGATCGCTCTTGACGATGGAAAACAAACCCCAGCCGCGCTGCGACAAACGCTTCAAATAATGTTCGAACACCGCCATGCCGCTGATACCGTGCTGCTTCGCTTCCTTGTCACACCAGTGGTACGCCGACTTGTGGCCCGCCGAGTACAGGCTCTTTGCATACACTTCGCGTCCCAACGCTTCTTCGACAGCCACATGGTTGTTCGTAAAGAAATGACGCGGCACGTACAACATGGGCAGTGAGTCGGTTGTCCAGACGCCGGTTTCCGGATCGACGTCGATAGGCAGTTGCGGTTGCATTGTGTTTTCTTCCTAAGGATGAGGGCTTTAGACGTTCCAGACGCTGTCGAACACGCGAACCCAGTTCTCGCCCATGACCTTCTTGATGCGCGACTCGCTCCAGCCCGCGCGTTCCATCGCGGCGGTCAAATTCGGAAACTCGCCAATCGTTCGGATGCCCTCCGGATTCACGACCTTGCCGAAGTTCGTCAGTTGGCGATAACGACCCTTGTCATGCGTAATCCAGTCGAAGAATTCCGTGCTATAGCCTTGCGTGAAGTCCGTGCCGATACCGACGTTGTCTTCGCCAATCAGGTCGACCACGTATTCAATCGCCTCAAGATAATCCTCGACGGTTGCATCCGGGCCGCGCTTGAGGAACGGCGCGAACATCGTCACGCCGACAAAACCGCCGGCGTCGACGATTTCCTTGAGCTGTTCGTCGGTCTTGTTGCGCGGATGTTCCTTCAGGCCCGAAGGGCAGCAGTGCGAATAGCAGACCGGCTTCGTGGATGCAGCGATCGCTTCCGAAGACGTCTTGCCGCCCACGTGCGAAAGGTCGACCATGATGCCCACGCGATTCATTTCCTGGATCACTTCGCGGCCGAACCCGGAAAGACCGCCGTCGCGCTCATAACATCCTGTACCAACCAGGTTCTGCGTGTTGTAGCAAAGCTGCACGACGTTCACGCCGAGCTGCTTGAACGTTTCGATATAACCGAGGTTGTCCTCGAACGCATGCGCGTTCTGAAAACCGAAGATGATGCCCGTCTTGTTCTCCTGCTTGGCGCGGCGGATGTCGTCGGTGGTGCGCACGAGCGTGAGAATGTCGCTGTGTTCGCGCATCATCTGGCGCATCTCGGCGATGTTGTCCACGGTCTTCTGGAAGCTCTCCCAGACCGACAAGGTGCAATTCACTGCGGTCACGCCGCCCTTTCTCATGTCCTCGAACACAGAAGGCTCGAACTTCGAAATATTCAGCCCGTCGATGATGATGCTGGTGTCGTGCAGTGTGCTCATCTCATGCTCCAGAATGGGAGGACGTAATCAATAAATGGGGAAGCGTTCGCACAGCGCGAAGATCTCGCGGCGCACGCGGTGTTCTGTGTCGGCATGGCCTTCCGGATGGTCGCGCAGCGCGTCGAACACCTCCACGATCAGGCGGCCAATATCGCGGAATTCGGCCACGCCAAAACCGCGCGTGGTGCCGGCCGGCGTACCGAGGCGCACGCCCGAAGTAACGGTGGGCTTTTCCGGATCGAACGGGATGCCGTTCTTGTTGCAGGTGATACCGGCGCGTTCCAACGCATGCTCGACCTGATTGCCCTTTAATCCCTTCGGACGCAGGTCGACGAGCAGCAAGTGGTTATCCGTGCCGCCCGTGACGAGATCCACGCCACCGGCCTTGAGCACTTCGCCCAGCGCCCTGGCATTCGCCAGCACATTGTCGATATACGTCTTGAACGAAGGCTGCAGCGCCTCGCCGAAGGCAACGGCCTTACCGGCGATCACATGCATGAGCGGGCCGCCCTGGAGGCCGGGGAAAACCGCGGAATTGATCTTCTTGGCGATGTCTTCGTCGTTGGTCAGCACAAAGCCGCCACGCGGACCGCGCAAGGTCTTGTGCGTGGTAGATGTCACCACGTGCGCATGCTCGACCGGATTCTGATGACGCCCCGCTGCGATCACGCCGGCGATGTGCGCCATGTCGACCATGAGCTTCGAGCCGGCCTTGTCGGCAATGGCACGCAAGCGCGCGAAGTCAAGTTCGCGGGGGTAGGCTGAGAAACCTGCGATCAGCAACGTCGGCTTGTGCTGCATCGCAAGTTCTTCGATCTGCTCGTAATCGATCAACATGGTCTCGCGATTCACGCCGTACTGCACCGCGTTGAACCACTTGCCGGACATGGCTGGCTTGGCGCCATGTGTCAGGTGGCCTCCCGCATCGAGCGACATGCCGAGCACCGTGTCGCCAGGCTTGGTCAGCGCCAGCATCACCGCGCCGTTGGCCTGTGCGCCCGAGTGCGGTTGCACGTTCGCGAACTGCGCGTTGAAGATCTGCTTCACGCGATCAATGGCAAGCGTTTCGATTTCATCGACGAATTCGCAACCGCCGTAATAACGCTTGCCCGGGTACCCTTCCGCGTATTTGTTCGTTAGCACCGAACCCTGCGCCTCGAGCACCGCACGCGACACGATGTTTTCCGACGCGATCAATTCGATTTGCGATTGCTGGCGCTCCAGTTCCTTGAGGATCGCGCTGCGCACGGATGCATCGCGAGTGGCAAGCGGTTCGTCAAAGAAAGGCGCGGCGGGGCGGGTCGTGGAATTTGCCATTGAAGCATCCGTGGTTCGGGGACAAGTCGTATTTTGGAAAGTGAATTCGTCATGCCGAAGCGTTTGAAACCCCTTCCTGATGCGTCTATTCTTGACTTTCGCTGAATCCGCCAATTTATGAATTTAGACGTATTCTTGGCCTTTTCCGACATGAGCGTCCGTTTTACACAAGTCGCATCGCGCGCTTTGAGTTATGCGGTCTGTTGCTGCACTGCGGCGGACAATTCGCGCGCTCGCGCGGTGCGCGACTTGCACACTATCCCCGTCCCGGTGCGCTGCTTGGCACTTACATTTGCGTAAGCTTCAATGCCAATAGGGTTTAGCCTGATGGCATGCTAGTTGCAAACATCTACAAAATGTCCATAGTCGTGCCCCACGACACAGCAACCCAAAGATTCGAAGGAATCATTCCTCCATGTCCCCCGATCGCACCGCGTCGCTCGCGCACTTTGCGTTCATGCCGCTACCGAACTTCACGATGATCGCGTTCACCAACGCTATCGAAGTGCTGCGCATGGCGAACTATCTGACGGGGCAAAAGCTTTATACGTGGTCCATCGTGAGCCCGGAAGGTGGGCCGGTGGCGGCAAGCAACGGTCTTTCCGTCGATACCGGCCCGGTCGATTGCGTAGGGCAACCGGATATCGTGTTCGTGGTGGGCGGTATCGATGTGCAACGTGAAACCACGGCGGCCCATCTCGCTGCGTTGCGCCGCTTCGCGCGACTCGGCAGCGCGCTGGGGAGCCTTTGCACCGGAACGTATGCACTCGCACGCGCGGGTCTGCTCGCCGGTTACGCATGCGCGATCCATTGGGAAAACATGTCGGCGCTTAAAGAAGAATTTCCCGACACACGATTTCTCAAGGAGCTTTTTGTTATCGACCGGGATCGTGTGACGTGTACCGGCGGCGTCGCGCCGCTCGACATGATGCTGAACCTGATCGCCACGCGTGTGGGTTCCGCGAAGGTCACGCAGATCGCGGAACAGTTCATCGTGGAGCATGTTCGCGATACCAGCGCGCAGCAGCGCATGCCGCTCGTCGCGCGCCTCGGGTCGGCGAACAAGTCGCTGTTCGAAGTGATCTCGCTGATGGAAAACAACATTGAAGAGCCGTTGTCGCGAGAAGAACTCGCGCGGCTCGCGGGGATGTCACAGCGGCAATTGCAGCGGTTATTTCGTGAACATCTCGGCATGACGCCGACGCACTACTACCTGACATTGCGGCTGCGTCGCGCGCGCGAACTGCTGCTGCAGACCGATATGTCGATCATGCACATCACGATGGCTTGCGGATTCCAGTCGGCATGCCACTTCAGCAAGAGTTATCGCGATGCATTCGGAACGGCGCCCACTCGCGAACGCCGCCGCCAGTTGCCACCGCTCGCCGTCGTTCCTTCAATGGCGGTCGTCCAGAGCGCCGCTTAAGGCCTTATTTAAAGCCTCATAACGACGCCCTTGGAGCACGAGCCTCAAGCGGCTTTCAGCAACCCGTGCGGATCGATTACGAACTTGCGCGGCGCACCCCCATCGAATTGCCGATACCCATCCGGTGCCTGATCGAGCGTCACCACCGACACGTTCACGATATCCGCAATCGGCAAGCGGTCCCACAAGATCGCCTGCATCAGGTTCTGGTTGTACTTCATGACAGGCGTCTGCCCTGTGAAAAACGAATGCGATTTGGCCCAGCCCAAACCGAAGCGAATGCTTAATGCACCTTTCTTCGCGGCTGCATCGGCGGCGCCCGGATCGTCGGTGACATAAAGGCCCGGAATGCCGATCGCCCCGGCCACGCGTGTGATTTCCATCAGCGAGTTCAGCACCGTTGCTGGCGCTTCTTCCTGGTGTCCGCTGCTGCCGGTGCCATGCGCTTCGAAGCCGACGCAATCGACGGCGCAATCCACTTCCGGCGTGCCGAGGATCGCCGCGATCTGCTCGCTGAGCGTTGCATCCTTCGATAGATCCACCGTCTCGAATCCGACCTTGCGTGCATGCGCCAACCGCTCTTCGTTCATGTCGCCGACAATCGTGACAGCGGCGCCGAGCAGACGCGCCGACGCCGCGGCAGCCATCCCCACAGGTCCGGCGCCTGCGATATAAACCGTCGAGCCAGGTTTCACGCCCGCCATCACTGCGCCGTGATACCCCGTCGGCAGGATGTCAGATAGACACGTGAGGTCGCGAATCTTGGACATTGCCTGCTCGCGATCCGGAAACTTCAGCAGATTGAAATCGGCGTAAGGGACCATGACGTATTCCGCCTGCCCTCCGATCCAGCCGCCCATATCGACGTAACCATAAGCGCCGCCTGCACGCGATGGATTAACGTTCAGGCATACGCCGGTGTTCTGCGCCTTGCAGGTCGGGCATCGTCCGCATGCCACGTTGAATGGCACGGAAACCAGATCGCCGATCTTGAGCGTCTCGACATCGCGCCCGACTTCAATCACTTCGCCCGTGATCTCGTGACCGAGCACCAGCCCGACTTGAGCGGTCGTGCGGCCTCGCACCATATGCTGGTCGGAGCCGCAAATGTTCGTGGTGACGACTTTGAGAATCACGCCATGGCCGATTTGCCGGCCGCCCGGGTCAACCATTTTCGGATAGTCGATGGACTGCACTTCCACCTTGCCCTGCCCTAAATACACAACGCCGCGATTGTTGCTCATTGCCTTGTCTCCTTTCTCTCGTGGACGATCCGCACGGCTGACAACGCCGTGCACCGTCTCAGGAGCGTAGTCCCGTCCCGCATGGGGCATGCGCCTCCAACGCGACACGGGTTTGGCCGAAACCGACACGACGGTTTTTTATTGATTGACCGTTCAATATAAAATACCTAGGATTCAGGTCACGCATCTGGCAACCGTTTTAAAGAGAGAATGTCCATGCCCAAGCTTGGAATGCGCGAGATCCGCCGGGCGCAGTTGATCGATGCGACCCTGCTTACCATCGACCATGCAGGTCTTCCCGGCACGACGCTCGCGTCTGTCGCGCAGCGTGCGAGCATCTCCACGGGTATCGTCAGTCATTATTTCGGCGACAAAGACGGCCTGCTCGAAGCCACCATGCGGCACGTGCTGCGCGACTTGTGGAACGCAACCTCGCGCAAGCGCCGTGCGGCGAAAGACGAACCGCGGGCGCGCTTGCGCGCCGTGGTAGCCGCGAATTTCGACGCAGCGCAAGTCAGCAATCCCGTAACAAAGACGTGGCTCGCGTTCTGGTCGGAGAGCATGCACAAGCCGCAATTGCAGCGCTTGCAGCGTATCAATACGCGACGCCTCCACTCAAATCTGTGCGCGGATTTCTCGAAGGCCTTGCCGCGTGTTGCAGCGCGTCGTGCGGCAAGCGGGCTGGCCGCGTTGATCGATGGCTTGTGGTTGCGCGGCGCCTTGTCGGGCGAACCGTTCGATACGAAGTCGGCGATCCGGCTCGCCAACGATTACATCGACCTCGTGCTCGATACACGCGGCCGCACTCTCACCTAAAGGACTACACCATGCCCGCACTCGAATTGCAGCGCCTGTATATTGGCGGCGCTTACGTGGACGCCACCAGCGGTGAGACGTTCGACAGCATCGATCCCGCCACCGGCGAGACGCTTGCAAGCGTCCAGCAGGCGAGCGCCGCCGATATCGATCGCGCAGTGCGATCGGCGCATGAAGGCCAGCGTGAATGGGCCGCCATGACCGCGATGCAACGCTCGCGGATCTTGCGACGCGCAGTGGACATTCTCCGCGAACGCAACGACGAACTCGCCGCGCTTGAGACGCGTGACACCGGCAAGCCGATTACGGAGACCCGCGCGGTAGATATCGTGACGGGTGCCGATGTCATCGAGTACTACGCTGGACTCGCGACGGCCATTGAAGGCCGGCAGATCCCGCTGCGTCCGACATCGTTCGTCTATACACGGCGCGAACCGCTCGGCGTTTGCGCGGGCATCGGCGCGTGGAATTATCCGATCCAGATCGCATGCTGGAAGGCGGCGCCGGCGCTCGCCGCAGGCAATGCGATGATTTTCAAGCCAAGTGAAGTCACGCCTCTGAGCACGTTGAAACTCGCTGAAATCTTTACGGAGGCAGGCATACCGGCAGGGGTATTCAATGTCGTGCAAGGCGACGGCCGCGTTGGCGCAATGCTGGCAACGCACCCCGACATTGCAAAGATATCGTTTACAGGCGGCGTTGAAACCGGCAAGAAAGTCATGTCGATGGCCGGCGGTTCATCGTTGAAAGAAGTCACGATGGAACTCGGCGGCAAGTCGCCTCTGATCATTTTCGATGACGCCAATCTCGAGCGCGCAGCCGACATTGCAATGAGCGCCAACTTCTTCAGCTCCGGCCAGGTTTGCACCAACGGCACGCGCGTGTTCGTTCAGCGGACCGTCCATGCGCGCTTCGAGGCGCTGCTGCTCGAGCGGGTGAAGCGCATTCGCATCGGGTCCCCGACAGACGACAGCACCAACTTCGGCCCCCTCGTCAGCGCCGCTCAGTTACACAAGGTGCTGGGGTTTATCGAAAGCGGGAAGCAGGAAGGCGCGCGGCTGATAGCGGGAGGATCGCGGATCGAGCACGGTGCGTTTGCTCAAGGGCAATACGTCGAGCCGACTGTCTTCACCGATTGCCGCGACGACATGCGGATCGTGCGCGAGGAAATCTTCGGGCCAGTCATGAGCATCCTGACCTTCGATGACGAAACGGAAGTCATTGCGCGAGCGAACGCGACATCTTATGGACTGGCCGCGGGCGTCGTGACGGAGAATCTTGCGCGTGCACATCGTGTGATTCATGCCATCCAGGCCGGCATCTGCTGGATCAACACCTGGGGCGAATCGCCCGCTGAAATGCCGGTGGGCGGTTACAAGCAATCGGGCGTCGGCCGCGAGAACGGCATCACCACACTCGAACACTACACCAGCATCAAGTCCGTTCAGGTCGAGATGGGCCCCTACCAACCCGTGTTCTAAGGAGCGGTCGATGAGCGCGAAGGAGTTTGATTACATCATCGTCGGCGCGGGGTCGGCGGGCAACGTACTGGCGTCGCGTCTTACGGAAGACGCCGACGTTACCGTGCTGCTGCTCGAAGCTGGCGGACCGGACTACCGTTTCGATTTCCGCACGCAGATGCCGGCCGCGCTGGCCTATCCGTTGCAGGGCCGCCGATACAACTGGGCCTACGAAACCGATCCCGAACCGCACATGAACAACCGTCGCATGGAATGCGGCCGTGGCAAAGGGCTTGGCGGATCGTCGCTGATCAACGGCATGTGCTATATCCGCGGCAACGCGCTCGATTACGATGGATGGGCCAACAGAAAAGGCCTTGAAAACTGGACGTATTCCGATTGCCTCCCGTATTTCCGCAAAGCGGAGACACGTGACGTCGGACCCAATCCTTATCATGGCGGCGATGGTCCGGTCCACGTGACGACATCGAAGCCCGGCAACAATCCATTGTTCGCCGCAATGGTCGAAGCCGGCGTACAAGCAGGCTATCCGCGCACCGATGACCTCAACGGCTACAGTCAGGAGGGCTTCGGACCAATGGATCGAACGGTGACGCCGCAAGGCCGCAGATCGAGTACGGCGCGGGGCTATCTCGACCGCGCGAAGGATCGGCCCAACCTCACTATCGTCACGCACGCGGTGACCGACCGGGTCTTGTTCGCGGGGAAGCGGGCCATCGGCGTTGTGTACCTGCATGGCGGCGAAAACGTGACTGCCCATGTGCGTCGCGAAGTGCTGGTGTGCAGCGGTGCGATCGCATCGCCACAACTGCTGCAGCGTTCGGGCGTTGGACGCTCCACGTGGCTGCGCGAACTCGACGTCCCGTTGGTCCACGACCTGCCCGGCGTGGGTGAGAATCTCCAGGATCATCTGGAGATGTACATGCAGTACGAATGCCTCGAACCCGTGTCGCTGTATCCCGCGCTGCAGTGGTGGAACCAGCCGCAGATCGGCATTGAATGGATGTTGAAGGGCACGGGTATTGGCGCGAGCAATCAGTTCGAGGCCGGCGGTTTCATTCGCACGCGCGACGACGATCTGTGGCCCAACATTCAGTATCACTTCCTGCCTGTCGCGATCAACTACAACGGCTCGAATCCCATCAAGATGCATGGATTCCAGGCGCATGTCGGGTCGATGCGTTCGCCCAGTCGCGGTCGCGTGAAGCTGAAGTCGCGCGATCCGAACGCACATCCGAGCATCTTGTTCAACTACATGTCGGACCCGCTCGACTGGCGTGAATTCCGCGATGCAATACGCATTACGCGCGAGATCATGCAGCAGCCGGCGTTGAAGAAGTATCGTGGCCGCGAGTTGCATCCCGGCGCTGATCTGAAAACCGACGATCAACTCGATGCCTTCGTCAAGCAACGCGCGGAAACTGCCTACCATCCGTCATGCTCGTGCAAAATGGGTTACGACGATATGGCCGTCGTAGATAGCGAAGGCCGCGTGCATGGGCTCGAATCACTGCGCGTGGTCGACGCGTCGATCATGCCGCAGATCGTGACCGGCAATCTGAACGCGCCGACCATCATGCTCGCTGAAAAGATCGCCGACGCGATTCGCGGGCGTGCGCCGTTCGCTCGTGTCGATACACCCTATTTTGTCGCATCGGGAGTGAAGGCGCGGAAGATGGAAGTGGTTGCTTCAATGTAATCATCGTCTGATAGATTAATCATCAACCAAGGGCATTCCGGTTTGAATAATCGGGATGCCCTTTTTGTTTTTAACCACGATTAAAAATCGTATCTCACACAGTTAATTCCCATATCCGCAACACCGTCTTTTAAGACTGAACCCTATCTCTTTAAGACTGCTCCGATCAGCAAGGGGTCATCGATCAGTGAGAATACGTCCACTCGATGACAGGGCACGGCTCTTTCCGGCACAGACCTCCTGAATGATTTCGGAGGTCCGCATTGCCTCGGTGCAAACCATTTCCCGCGCCCATAACCCTCGAAGTTTTGCAATCGACGATTAATTCGGATCGTTCAGCAATCGATAGCCGCCTCGCGAAAACAGCAGTATCGGACGCAATTGTTTAATACCAGATTAACTGAAGTGATCATAATGACTTTAAAAGACACATGGCATATCTATAAATGCGATAAATGCGACGCTCGCATTGCGCCAGTGATCGAGTCGACCGGATTCGCACGTTCAAACAGCATTGGCGCGGCCCTCTCTGTTCAGGGGCCAGCATGCTGAATCTCAAAGGTCTTCTCAACCGCGTTCTGGATGTCACGCTGATCCTGGCCGGCGCCGCGCTGGCTTATCAACTCCGCTTCGGCGACAGCGCGCCGGCAGGAACAGCAGCAATCGTCGCGTCCACCACGGCTTTTTCGATGGCGCTTTCGCTTGCCGTGTTTCACGCATTTCACGTGTACAGCGATCAAGCGACGAAGCCGCTCGGCAGCGTGCTCGGACAGATCGAATTCGTCTGGCTGATGACACAACTGTGCGGACTGCTCGTGACATTCTGCATCCACAGGACCGATCTTGTATCGCGTCTGTGGTTTGGCTATTGGACCCTTATCACCGCCGCCGCGTTGGCGCTGTCACGCCTGACCGCCCGCATCATTCTTGGACGGATGCGTCATGCGAAATCCAGCCTGCGCAGCGTAGCGATCGTCGCCGCGAGCGAGCATTGCGACTTGCTGATCCGCAGGATGGAAGCATCACGCGAGTCAGGCTTTCACGCGGTCATGACGTTCGATCCGCACGCCAGTCACCAGTTGCGCAACGCTGCCATTTCGCGCCATGCGTCGATTCCGGCGTTCGTGCAGCACGTACGCACCGGTAACGTTCGCGAGCTTTGGCTGGCGATGCCATTGTCCGAACAGCCGCTTATTACGAGCCTCGTAAAAGAGTTCAGGAATGACCTGATCAACATCCGGTTTTTCCCTGACGTCAGCAGCCTGAGCCTTTTCGATGGCGGTGTCATCGACATGATCGGCATGCCTGCAATCAACCTGGTTGCGTCGCCTTTGTCGCCGCTCGCGCTTGCCAACAAGGACATGTTCGATCGTGTGTTCGCAGCGATCGCCCTGCTTGTACTTTCGCCGCTCATGATTGTCATCGCGCTGGCCGTGAAGCTCTCCTCTCCCGGTCCGGTGTTGTTCACGCAACGCCGCAAGGGCGCAGATGGACAGGTGTTCCGGATTTTCAAGTTCCGTTCCATGAGCATGCATGAGCACGACGAAGGTGTCCTGAAGCAGGCCACCCGCAATGACCCGCGCGTGACGCGCGTTGGCGCGTTCCTGCGCCGGACGAGCCTGGACGAACTGCCGCAATTCATCAACGTGCTGATCGGCGACATGTCGGTCGTCGGTCCGCGACCTCACGCAATCGAACATGACGCTTTCTACCAGACAGTGGTCGATGACTACATCCATCGATACCGCATCAAGCCTGGCATCACGGGATGGGCACAAATCAACGGCTTTCGCGGTGAGACAGACCGCGTCGAAAAAATGCAGGGTCGCGTGGACCACGACCTCTATTACCTCCGCAACTGGTCCTTCGCGCTGGACATGCGCATCGTGGCCGCGACGGTCTTGAAAGGACTCAAGCATGGCAATGCTTATTGAAGCTCCGCACAAGACCCGCCACGAACCAAACATCAATGAACTGAATGGAAGGACCTCATGAATACCCCAAATACACCCGTCCGCTCGACCGTGCTCAGACTGGCAGCGCTAGGCGCCGCCGGCACGCTATTGTCGGCCTGCGCCGCTGTGCCGGGATGGAAAATGGATACCGGCGCGGCTGCAAACATATCTACAAGTACTACGGCGCAAATGCAAACCGCCGGCGCTGAAGACGCGAGTAAAGAAGCGCAACTGCAATCCGCCACGAGCGAAATCGACGTTGCGTTGATCAGGCAATTGCGCGACGAGAGCCGTCAGGCGCCCGGCTTGAACGAATCGCTGATCTCGCCCGCGACGCCCTATGTTCTCGGCCCCGGCGACGTACTGCAGATTACCGTCTGGGACCACCCGGAACTCGCCGCCGCACAGCTGGCACCCACGCAAACTGCAACGCGCGCGGCTGATCCGGTAGCGGGATTTGTCATCGACCAGCGCGGCGACGTCATGTTTCCATACGCCGGTCGCGTGCACGTAGCCGGCCTCACCGCGGAGCAAGCACAGGCCGTACTGGTGAGGGCACTCGGAAAGTCGTTCGTCGAACCTCAGGTCACGCTTCGCGTCGCTTCTTACCGGGCGTCGCAGATTTATAAAGATGGTGAAATCCATACGCCGGGTCCGCAGCCGATCAACGATATCCCCATGGGACTATACGAGGCCATCAGCCGTGCGGGCGGTTTCAGCCCGACCGCTGATCAAAGCCGCATGGTCATCGTGCGCGATGGCGTTTCGCATCCAATCAACCTCTCGCAGATGCTGGAACGCGGTCAGAATCCTTCGAAAATCGTGCTCAAGAGCGGTGACGTGCTGCGTGTACCTGCTCGCGACGAAAGCGGCGTCTTCGTCATGGGCGAAGTGAACAAGCCGACCACCGCGATGCCGATGCGCAACGGCAAGCTGAGCTTGTCGGACGCTTTGGCGCAGGCAGGCAGCGTCAATCTGGCGTCGTCAAATCCCGGCCAGGTCTACGTGATACGCGACTCGCTCGGCGACACCCCCAAGGTCTTCCATCTCGATGCGAAGTCTCCGGTCGCAATGATCCTCGCCAACCAGTTCGACCTGCAACCGCACGACGTGGTGTACGTGGACAGCGGCAACCTCGTGCGTTTCAGCCGTGTTCTCAGCTTGCTGATGCCCGCGATCAACGCAGGTCTCACCGCCGCCGTCGTAGCGAAGTGATGTCATGAAAAACATCCTTGTCTTGTGCATTGGCAACATTTGCCGAAGCCCGATGGCGGCAGCGCTTTTGTCCCGCGCGCTGCCTGCCATGACCGTCCATTCCGCCGGACTTGATGCAGTAATCGGCGCGCCCGCTGATCCCATTTCCGTTGCATTGATGGACGAAGCCGGCATGGACATCGCGGCACATCGCGGGCAACTGGTGAATACGCCGATGATCGTACAAGCCGACCTGATCCTCGTCATGGACCGTGCGCAGCAACAAGAAGTGCACCGGCGTTACCCGACCTCGGCGGGAAAAGTGTTCTGTATCGGAGAACACGAACGGGTCGATATTCCAGATCCTTACCGCCAACCTCGGTCTTCCTTTGAACACGCGCTCCGTCTGATCGAGCAAAGTGTCGACAGCTGGGTGCCCCCGATTCGGGCGCTTCACCAACCGAATGCGGAGTAATCCTGATGAAAACTGAAATAACACATACCCCGGCCAAGATGTCGCCAGTAGAAGAGCTCGACCTTGTCCGTTATCTCGACGTGCTGCTTGCTAACCGCCGCCTGATTGGTGCTGTTACCGCCATCACGCTCGCAATTGGCGCGGCCTATGCGGTCATCACGCCTCCCGTGTACGAAGCCGACATGATGATCCAGGTCGAAGACAATGGCGTGAGCGCCGGCAGCCTGCTTGGCGATGCATCGGCGCTTTTCGACGTAAAGACACAAGCAGCCGCCGAACTTGAAATACTGCGTTCGCGCATGGTTATCGGCAAAGCGGTCGACACGCTGCAGCTATATATCGACGCCAAGCCGAAGTATTTCCCGGTCGTCGGCGCCTGGATTGCAGGCAGAAACAAGGGCATGTCCACGCCAGGCCTGTTCGGCAAAGGCGGATATGTGTGGGGTGCCGAGTCTTTGCAGCTCGCGACCTTCGACGTTCCAAAGGCGGTAGAAGGTGAAGCGCTCACGCTCACTGCGCTGGGCAACGGTGACTATCAGCTTGACTACCCCGACCTCGACCGGCCTATCAAGGGACATGTTGGCGTTGCGTTGCAGGTCACGCAGCAGATCGGCACGATCCGGCTGCTCGTTACAGAACTGCATGCGAAACCCGGCGGTCAATTCACGCTCGTGCGCAACTCGCAGCCCAAGACTGTCTCGAACCTGCAGTTGAACCTCGACATTGAGCCAAAGGGCAAGCAGAGCGGCATTATCGGCGCGACGCTTCGCGGCAAGGACCCAGCTTTGACGGCGTCCATCGTGAACCAGATCGGACAGGAATACGTCACGCAGAACGTCGAGCGCAAGACTGCGGAGGCGCAAAGCTCATTGACCTACCTTGAAAGCCAGATGCCGAGGCTAAAGGCGAAGCTGAGCGAATCCGAAGAACGATACAACGCGCTTCGCAACAGGAGCGGGACGTTCAATCTGAGCCAGGAAGGTACGGCGTTCTTGCAGGAAAGTGTTGCATCGGACACGAGCTTGCTCGAACTGAAGCAGAAGAGAGCCGAAATGGCGACCCGCTTCGCGCCGGGGCATCCCGCGCTGCGTGCGCTCGATAACCAGATCGCGGCAGTAACCGCCAAGAGCGGCAACATTGCATCGCGCATGAGGGCGCTGCCCGACATCGAGCAGGAATCCCTGCGTCTCATGCGCGACCTTCAGGTGGACAGCGATACCTACGTCAATGTTGTGAATAACGTCGAGCGCCTGAAGCTCGTCAAGGCAGGAAAGGTCGGCACCGTTCGCCAGATCGACTATGCGAACGTTCCCGAAGAACCCGTCAAGCCGCGCAAAGGGATGGTGCTTGCACTGGCCGGGATGATCGGGCTGATGCTCGGCGTGGCCGCTGCATTCCTTCGCGACGGTCTCTTTGGCGGTCTGACCGATGCGCACGAGATCGAGCAACACACCGGTATGAAGGTATATGGCTCTGTGCCGTTCTCGCCTGCACAGGGCGTACTCGCGAAGAACGTCGAGGGACGCACAGCTGGCGTTCATCTTCTGGCTGCATCCCATCCGAACGACGCGCCCATCGAGAGTCTGCGCAGCTTTCGTACCGCTCTGCAATTTGCATTGCTCGGCGCAGCGAATAATCGCGTGGTCATCACGGGTCCTACGCCGGGTATCGGGAAATCCTTTATCTCCGCGAATCTTGCCGCGGTGGTCAGCGCCGCAGGCAAGCGCGTCTTGCTGGTGGATGCCGACCTGCGCAAGGGCTACCTTAATCAATACTTTGGCAAAGCCCGCACATGCGGCCTTTCAGACCTGCTTATAGAAACGGCAACGTTCGATCAGGCGGTGCATCGCAACGTAGCGCCTGGCCTCGATTTCATCAGCACGGGCGCATTCCCGCCGAACTCGGCCGACCTGGTACAGAACGAACGCATGCTGCGCGTGCTCGATCAGATGAGCGCGCAATACGATCTCGTAATTGTCGATACGCCGCCGGTCCTGGCAGTGTCCGATTCCGTCAACATCGCGGCCCACTGCGCGACCGTATTCCTGATTGGGCGATTCAAGCGTACGACTATCGGAGAGTTGCTCGAATCGAACAAGCAACTCGAACAGGTCAACGTCGCCGTAAAAGGTGTGATCTTCAACGGCCTGGACGCCAAAGGCTTGCGATACGGTTCGAAGTACGGCCAATACCGTTATGTCGCGTATGAATACGGCAAGACTGACAAGCGGACGCCGAAATGAAACCGTACAGTCTGACCCCGCGCCGCACGCAGCCGTCAGTTCCCATGCTCGTGCTTGCGGCTATAGCGGTGCTCGTCACAATGACCGCAGTCTTTCTCGGCAAGCTCAGTGCGACGACTGCCACGCTCTCTGTAGTCCTGGCTGCAAGCATCCTCGCGATACGTCCGCGTAACGAATTGCTGCGCCTGTTCAAGCTCTTCCTGCTTGCGACGTTTTGCGTGCTGCCGGCGTGGCAGCTCGCTGCCGGCGACGCGATTTATCTCGATCTGCTGAAGGAAGACAGCACCTCCGTCTTGCTTTGGTTCTTTCTGAGCGTCGCGGGCATCTGGGTTCTGAAGATTTCACTGGACTTGGCGCAGCGTCGCCTAATCGAGCGCGACAACACGCCGGCCGATCAGTCCGGTGTTACGGGACTCGTCTATTTTTTCACCCTGACGTCGGTCGCGGCCATCGCGTTCATTTATTTGAAGCTGGGAGGTTACGCAAAGATCGTCGAGCTCTACGACGAACGGCTCCAGAGCAGCGTGACCGGATACGATCCGCTCGGCGGCCTGGGCATTGTGCAGGCACTGGCAAATACTGCGCCGCTCTGGATCTTCGTATGCCTGACGTTGCGCCCGCGATGCAGCAGATTGATGACAACCGTCGCCTTCGCCCAGATAGGCGTGTTGGGCTGGCTGGCATCGGGCGTGTTCGGGAATCGCCAGGGCATCATCTTCGCCTATCTGTTCGCAGCGTCGATCTATCACTTCCTGGTCGCACCGATCAGCCGTCGCACAGCGAAGATGTCAGCCATCCTGATGGCGGTCGTAGCACTCGTGCTGATGCCTATCAAGTTCGGTATTGACTATTCCGATCTCGGCAATCTTACCGAACGTTTCGCCGATCAGCGATCGCTCGAGCTCAGCATGGGTCCCGTCAGCTTCTTTTTGTTTCGTGATCTGTCACGCTTCGATGTACAGACGCAAGCCATCGAAACGGTCACGAAGAACACCTACGACCTGCCGATGGGACGAAGCTTCGTGGGCGCGGCCGCATCGGTCATACCGAAAGCATTGTGGGAAGACCGTCCGTCGACGTTTGCAGAAGAAAAGAGCGATATCGTCAACGAGGTGCAATCGTCGGGCGACGCCGAGACCACATTGTTATTCGGCATGCCTGGGGAATTCCTCGCGAATTTCGGCTTGATCGGATATGTGCTTTCCTTCTCGCTACCCGCGTTATTGATGGTCGCAGTCAACTCGATCAGCGGTTCGCGCAACCGGAAATGGTTGCCGCTGAAAGTCGTACTGATGCCATTGCCATTTCTGTTTTTCCTGTTCGATTCCAACGTCCTTGCGTACTACGTGGTGCGCTGGATCGTGTTGTTCGCTCTCCCGATGGCCTTTGTATTGAGGTTCTCCGAAGACCACAACAAAGCCGCAGCCTTCGGAGGGCCAACATCATGAAAATTGTTCACGTAGTCGAGACCTGGACCGGCGGAATTGCAACCTATGTACAGACACTAGCCGCGAAGCAACGCGATCTAGGCCATGACATCACACTGCTTTGCGATACCAGCAAAGTGGAAGGCGGATTGAAGATAGATGGCATTGAAGTAGCCGATTACCGGTCAAGCCGCAACCCGGCTAGATTCTGGTCCATATCCAAGGCACTGCAACTGCGCATCGCGTCGCTGCATGCCGATGTTGTTCATTGCCACAGTTCGTTTCCCGGCATGTATGTGCGCTTGCGAAATCATCCGGGTGCGAAGGTTCTCTATACGCCTCACGCGTGGTCGTTTCTCAAAACCGACGTGACGACACCGGCAAAGTTGGCGTATGGTCTGGTCGAGCGCGTACTCGCACAACGCTGCGACCGGATACTTTGCATGTCATTTGACGAATTGCGTGCGGCGCGCAAATATCGCATTCCAGCAGACAAGATCGAATTCATCTATACGGGTATCGCCCCCGACGAACGTTTTCAGATTCCTGAATATCGTGCCGAAACGAATTCAACGAAAGTCGGTTATTTCGGACGCCTTGATTATCAGAAGGGCTTTGATGTCGTTCTCGAAGCATTACCGTTACTCGATGCAAGACTTGAAATACACGCATTCGGCGCGGCGGTACGCGGTGGTATCGAAGCAGGTAACGATGCCCGTATCACCTATCACGGCTGGCTGGATGCGGCCGGCACACGGCGCGCGATGCACGAGATGGATGTGATCGTGGTTCCGTCGCGATGGGAGGGGCTTGCGCTCGTGCCCATCGAGGCAATGCGCGCGGGCAAGGTGATTGTCGTGTCGGGTGAGAGTTCGTTACCCGAGCAGGTCATCCATGGATACAACGGCGTCATTCTTCGCGAGCTTACGGGCAGGTGCCTGGCCGAAAACCTCAACCGCCTCACATTGGACGAGTGCAGAAGAATGGGCGCCAATGCGCGTCACGTGTTCGAAAGTACGTTTCAGATCGACCGCTTCCTCAACACCTTGATGAGTTGCTATGAACGCCCCTGATTATTATCTGCTGCACGCCTATAGTTCGCACAACAGCGGCGACGGACTGCTGGTCAAACTCAGTCTCAAGGCGATCCGCGATGCGGGCATAACCAGGACGATCACTGTCGTATGCCTGGACAAGGAATCGTTCGCCGGATATATCGACGATGCGAATATCAGGCTCATTTCGCTCGGCGAATTCTTGCGCGGGCGGTTTCTCGGCGTGTTCTTGCGTCAACGTTCCGTGTACTTCGGCGTGGGCGGTGGCTACTTGCGTGCATCGAGCAGACCGGAAGGATGGAAGTCATTGATCGCACATGGTAGCCAGATCCTCATGTCTTCGTTCGGCGGTTCGAGCCGCCGGATTTACTTTCCGCAAAGCGTTGGACCGTTCGACACATTCGCCGGAAAGCTGCTTGCGCGCATCGTGCGAAGCCGTGTAGAACGCATTTTCCTGCGCGACGACAAAAGCGTGTCCGAACTCGCGCATCCGGCGGCCACGAGAACCGGCGATCTGGTAGTGCTGGAGATTGCGCAGGAAGCGGGGGCAGGCACCTTGCGGCATACAAGGATCGCAGCGCCGCAGGTGTACCTCGTCTTTCGGGACCTGCAGAACAAGCCTTACCGCAATGCATATCTGGAACGCGTGCACGCGCTTATGACGCTTCTGCCTGACGCAAAGCTAGCGATACAGGCGCGCGGTCGCGGCAACAGCGACGATGTCTTTTATCGCGAGCATCTCGGAGTGGACAACGCGGCCATGCTCAAGGACGTGCTTGCCGAGCGTTCTGCAATCGTGGTCTCGGTGAGGCTTCACGGCAGCCTCGAAAGCGTGCTCGCCGGTGTTCCGAGCGTGCACATCGCATACGAACGCAAGGGCCATGCAGCGTTTGGCGATCTGGGGCTCGACGACTTCGTATTTCATGCGAGCGACTTTGATCCCATTGCAGTAGCGAATGCAGTTCGCCTGCTCGTAGAAGACGAGGAGCAATACTGGGTGCGCGTCGAGTCGAATGTTCAACGTAGCCATGAACACTTTGTGGAGGCGATCAAAGATGAACTGCGCACGTTCGATAACGCTGATCATGGACGGTAACTTCCGTCGTGTCGGTGAAGATATCCTGAGTCCCCACATGAGCTATGCGCGGTTTGGCGCACGCTTCACAGATTCTTTCGATCAAGTCGTGATCGTTGCGCGCTCATTTCCCGCAATGGAGGCAATTGGTGAACGCGTGACGGGCGAACACGTTTCGTTCGTCGATCTCGGCGCGAATCGCGGCGTGCGTGCGTTGATCACGAGCGTGCCGCGCTTGCTGATAAGGCTTTATCGACAGCTTGTTACGGCGCCTGTTGTGTTGATCCGGTTCCCCGGAAATATTGCGTCGCTTGCGTTATTCATTTGTTTGATCGGCGGCAAGCGCTTTTCGGCCGAAGTCGTCGCCGATCCTGCCGATTACTTTGGCGCGTCTGCATCAAGGCACCCGTTGCGGCGTGTTGCGCGTCTCGTTCATTGCTGGACGACGCGAATAGCTGCACTTCGTGCAGTTACCGTCCGCTACGTGACAAGCGAGTACCTGCAGCGCAAGTATCCTGCAACACACGCAGACATGATGTTTGGGTTCAGCGACGTCTATCTGAAGGATGCGTTGTTTGAAACGCCCCTGGTCAGGACGCCGCGCCCCGACGGCGGATTACGATTGATCAACACCGCGATGATGCACAACCACAGCAAAGGCCATGGCGTCCTGCTGCAAGCAGTCGCGGATCTGCATAAGCGGGACATCGCCGTCGAACTGACCCTGATCGGCGACGGTGCGCTGCGCCCCGAATTCGAAACGCAAGCGGCGCAACTGGGGCTTGGCGATCACGTTACGTTTGTCGGCATCGTCAATGCCGATCTCGTCGCGGATCACGTCGCAGAACATGACTTGTTTGTATTGCCGTCCTTTCAGGAAGGCATGCCGCGCGCGATGCTGGAGGCAATGGCCGCGGGAACGCCGGTCATTGCGTCGAACGTAGGCGGTATTCCGGAAGTGCTGGGCGAAGAGAGCATGGTCGCGCCCGGCGACGTTGCCGCCCTGGTTTCAAGCATCGAAATGCTGGCTCGGGACCGGTCACTCCTGCAGGCACGAGCGAAGGCCGCGCGAGAAGCGGCGCTCCCCTTTGGTTTCGACGCGTTACAAGCCCGTTATCGAACCTACTGCGACGCGCTGCTGAAGGCACATGGCAATGCGTAAGGATCTGGTTTATGTCATGCTCGGCTCGGCATTGCCGGCCGTAAGCAATTTTGTCGCGGTCGTCTTCGCACTGAAGTATCTGGACGCAGCGTGGCTAGGCCGCTCTTACGCGTTGCTGGCACTGTTTTTCGTTTCAATAGATGTATTCAATTTCGGTTCTGCCCGGCTGTATAGCGTCACTAAAATTCGTGAGCGTTTTCCAAGTCTGCTGTTTCTGGACACGGTCAGCGCAACAGGTTCGGCTTTGTTTTTCAGCATCGCGGCCTGGATCATGTCCGCCTCGGGAGCGATCGCATTACCTCAGATCTTGCCGATGCTCGTCATCGCGCCCGTCGGTTATGCGACCTCGCATTTTGCGCTCGGCTATCTTCGGCTCAAGGGCGGAAACGCCGCGATATGTGCTGTCTCCACTGTGTCGGCGTTGTGCCGTTGCTCGGTGGTCTGGCTCATCGCGACACATCCGTCATGGTCGCTCTATCTGCCTGATTTGCTTTTGCTCGTGGAAGGTTCGTACGGGACGATGCTGCTTGGTGCTTACCTGATAGTGCGTACACCTGAACCTGCCGCACCGGCGGGTCCGGCCGCATTGCGGCATCTGGTCAGTCTCGGCGGTAAGGAGCTGATCAGCAGCTGGTATTCGAACGCGATATTTTCAGGAGCGAAGCATCTCGACGTGATCATCGCCGCCATGCTTCTTGGACCTGCGGGCGCCGCGCTGTATCGAGGCGCGAAAAGCGTGCATAACCTCGCGTTCAATTTCGGGCAAGCGTTGGCGCTGGTCCTTCATTCGCGAATGCTTGCCTGGCTGCGCGCCTTGCGCAGACATCTTTCGAGAATGTCCCTATTTGGCGTTGCAATCGCGATCTGCGCCTTGCTGACGTTTGGCGCGTTTCTCGCCTTCAAGATCAGGCTCTTTCCCACGGCAAGTCTTGGTTCACCTTCAAGACAATGCCTGTTCCTGTTCCTGATCTTTTTAGGTGCATCGCTGATGTTCGCGTGCAGGCTGATATCGATAACCGTGTTTTCGATCAGCAAACGAACCTTCGTCATCTTGTCGACAATGGAAGTTGGCGTGTCACTCGCATTGCTCTCCTGCCTTTGCCTGATATTCGGCGTGGTGGGTGCGGCGCTGTCGGTGGTGGTGTCGTGCGGATCGGTTCTGCTTGCGTCGCTTGTCGTGGTGCAGCGATCCGCGCACGCCATCCGGGTCGACTGATTCATTGCTCGAAGCGCGAGCGAGCGGCCATCGCAATGCGCACGATGGTCTCGGCGCTCAGGCGTTCTGCAATCTTGTGCACGTAATCATGATGCTGCGCTGAAAGCGGTGCATCGAGATACTGCGCATGCAGGTATCGGATAAGCGCTATGCGTCGGTGCCCCAATGCGATGCTTCTATCAAGCAGCGCGAGGGCCGCTTCTGCATCGCGTTGTTCGCAAGCAAGCTGCGAAAGCCCGGCGGTTTCAATGCGCGTGGACGTCATCGACGGTTCGGTGCACTGCAATCGAATGCGACTCGGCAGACGCGCGCCATGAGTCGAAGTCCGCCCGGTGCCAGTCTAGCTCGACGCCTACACGCCGCGTGCCCTCACGAATCTTCGGCTTGTACAAAAGCAGCGTGAGCGCATCGAGCGCGGGCCACTCCGTGAACGACAGCGCTGCCACTTCGACGGCGAGCGTTTCCAGCAAACGCGTATGCGGCTTGCTCTCGAGATATGTCGAGACCCGTGTGCACCAAGCCTCGTAATCAATCAACCCGGAGCGATCGCCTTCAACCGGCACGCATCGATAATGCAGGCTCGCATCGATAACAACGGGCTGCGGCGCAAGATACTCGCGTTCATACAAGCCGATGCGTGTAGGCACGACCAGCTCATCGACCACGATGCGCCAGCCGCGGCCTCCAGGCCCGATCGGTTCGTACAGTTTCACGACAAAAGCGGCTCTGCCGCGTCGAGCATGATCTTCACGAAGTAGTCCGCGAAGCTGCGGCGGATCACGAGGTCGAAGCTGTCATCTCCAGTCGGAACGATCGTCACCGATGCCTTAAAGTAATGACTCTGCGCACATTGTCCCGCGCCGAACAAACGCGGATGCAAGTCGAGCGGACAGCCGCGGGCGAGGACATCGCGCGTACGTGCACCGCTTATTTCCAGCACGGTATAACCACTGCCGATATCCACCGCGGCTGCGAACAGACCTCTGAACGCGTTGCGCAGTTTTGCTTCCATCGGCGCCGCTTGCGTGGCCGAATGCGATGCCACCGAGCGCACGAGCCATTCATCGGGACCGAGCCACAGCAGATCGTAGCCATTGCCTGTCGCCGTGGTGTTCGCCTCCTCGGGCGGTTTGCAGCCAAGCACGCTTTCAACGGCGGCAACGAACGCTGCATCGCGCAGATCGCCTCGCAGATTTACCAGTTCGAGGAACGGCCGCTCGACGAGACGAAACGCCTTCGATCCCGCAGCCAGATGTTTCTTCAGCAGCCCGTCCGTGCCCACCAGCGGCGATTCCTGCCACACGCCCTGCCCGATTGCACGATCGACGACCGTCTGATTGCTGCCGTTTTCATTCCACATGTTGACGTGCTCCTTCGCTGTCGTAGAACACCGAGCTGGTGATTTTTGCCGGCATCTGCTTGCCGCCGGCAAGCGGAATCATCACTGACTCGCCGATCTTGTCGAGACCGCCCTTGATCACGGCCATCGCAATCGAGCGCTTTAAAATAGGGCTGAAATAGCTGGAGGTGACATGGCCGAGCATCGGTGCTGTCTCTCCGCTGAACGGACCTGCGACGATTTGCGAGCCTTCCGGGATCACGAACGACCCGTCTTCGGCGAGCAGTCCGACCAGTTGCTTGCGTCCCGCCTTGGCCGTATCCGAACGCGTCAGCGAACGCTTGCCAAGAAAGTCCTTCGACTTCGCAACGAGCCCGCCCATGCCAAGGTCGTACGGCGTCATGGAACCATCGGTATCCTGGCCCACGATGATGTAACCCTTCTCCGCACGCAACACGTGCATGGTTTCCGTGCCATAAGGCGTGATGTCAAACTCGGCGCCGGCCGCCATCAACGCTTCCCACACCGCGCGCCCCACGTTCGCGGGCACGTTCACTTCGTATGCCAGTTCGCCGGAAAAGCTGATGCGCATGACACGTGATGCCGCGCCCGCGACAGTCCCTTCTCGAAAGCTCATGAACGGAAACGCGGCATTCGCGAAGTCGATATCGCGACAGACCTTCTGCAGGACTTTGCGGCTGTTCGGTCCGACCACGGCAAAGGTCGCCCAGTGATCCGTCACCGATGCCAGGCGCACGCGCATGTCCGGCCACTCGGTCTGCAACCAGCGTTCGAGCCACGTCAGCACGCGAGCCGCGCCGCCGGTGGTGGTCGTCATCATGTAGTGCTGGTCGGCGAGACGTACGGTCACGCCGTCGTCGAAGATCATGCCGTTTTCATCGAGCATCAGGCCGTAGCGGCATTTGCCCACTTCCAGCTTGCTCCACGGGTTTGTGTAGACCCAGTTGAGCAGCTTCGCGGCGTCGGGACCTTGAATGTCGATCTTGCCAAGCGTCGATGCATCGAGGATGCCGACGCTCGTACGCGTGGCGAGCGATTCACGGGCGACCGCTGCGTGCATGTCTTCACCCGGACGCGGGTAATACCAGGGCCGTTTCCAGTTGCCCACATCTTCGAACGCAGCGCCGTTTTCAACGTGCCACTCGTGCACCGCAGTCTTGCGGACCGGATCGAGAAACTCGCCCAGCTCGCGGCCGGCGAACGTGCCGAAGGTCACCGGCGTGTAGTTCGGACGGAAGGTCGTCGTGCCTGTTTCGGGGATGGTCTTGTTCAAGGCTTGCGCGAGAATCGCCATGCCGTTGATATTGCCGAGTTTGCCCTGATCCGTGCCGAATCCCATCGCCGTATAGCGCTTCACGTGCTCGACCGACTCGAAACCTTCGCGCGCCGCAAGGAAAATATCGGCGGCGGATACATCGTTTTGATAGTCGATGAACTGCTTGGGACCCCGCGTCGCCAGCTCGCGGCCGCCGACGAGCCAAAGCGGCGTCAACGGTGCTTCGCTGATCTCGGCGACTTGCACGGGCGTCGGGCGTGCGACGATCAAGCCGACCGCACGCGCTGCATCCACGCCTGCATCGACGGCAAAACGAATCGCGCGAGCAAGCGTGAATTCGCCCGCGCAACCGCCCACGCTGCTCTCGGCTTGCATGGCCTTGCCGGGGACGAAACACAGTTTTTCGTCATGCCAGTGCGCCTTGCCGCCGGACTGTGCGAACAGGTGCAGGATCGGGCTCCAGCCGCCGGACATGGCGAGCAGGTCGCAAGGCAGGTCGGCTTGCTTTGCGCCAACGGTGGCGTTCGAATAAGCGTTGATTTCAACCGATGCAACCCGCAGCTTGCCCTGCGCAACCGTCACGACCGATCCGTTCAGCACCTTTACGCCATAACGTTTTGCCTGAGCCTGCAGCGCGCCTTTTTCATCGGCGAGACGAGGGTCCACGACGGTCACTTGCGCGCCCGCAGCCTTCAGATCCAGTGCACATTGGTAGCCGCTGTCGTTGTTCGTGAACACCACCGCGTTACGTCCCGGCAGCACGGCGAAGCGATGCAGATACGAAGACACGGCCGACGCCAGCATCACGCCCGGAAGGTCGTTGTTGCCAAATACGATGGGGCGTTCCTGCGCGCCGGTCGCGAGAATCACGCGCTTGGCGCGAATTTTCCACATCAGTTCGCGCGTACCCTTTCTCATCGATACCGGCAGATGCTCAGTCAGACGCTGCGTGACGGTGACGAGGTTGTGGTCCTGATACCCAAACGCCGTGCTGCGGCACAGGATCTTCACATCGGGCATCTTGCGCAATTCGGCTTCGATCTTTTGCGCCCATTTCAAGCCAGGCGCACCATCGATTTCCGCGCGGCACGACAGCAGCGAGCCACCGAGTTCCGGCTGGTCATCGACGAGAAACACACGCGCGCCCGACAAAGCCGCCGCATGCGCCGCAGCAAGGCCCGAAGGACCCGCGCCGACCACGAGCACGTCGCAATGCGCGAAGCACTTGTCGTAGCGGTCGGCATCGACTTGTTCCGGCGCCTTGCCGAGGCCGGCGGCGTCGCGAATCACTTCTTCGTACTTCGGCCAGAACTTGCGCGGCCACATGAAGGTCTTGTAATAGAAACCGGCGGGAATGAAACGCGCGATCTTCTGGTTCACCGCCATGCGATCGTTTTCAATGCTCGGCTTCGCGTTCACGCTCGTGGCGACCAGCCCTTGATACAACTCGATTTCCGTCGCACGCGCATTCGGCACGGTATAAGCGCCGGTCTCGAGCTGGACGACCGCATTCGGCTCGGCAACGTCGGCTGTCACAATGCCGCGCGGCCGATGGTACTTCCAGCTACGCGCGACAAAGTGCACACCATTGGCGAGCAGCGCGGACGCGAGCGTGTCGCCCTGATGGCCCTGATACGTCTTGCCGTTGAACGTGAACGTGAGCGAGATCGCGCGATTGATGCGCCCGCCCGTAGCGAGTCGGTCTTTCTGGCTCATTTCGATTGTCCTTCTTCTTTCGATTCCATCACGGCGAGTGGCCGCGCGAACGTGTCATAGCCCTGGAACGCGTAGCTCACGGTGTCGCGTTGCGCCATGAACCAGCGGCGGCAGCCCTGTGTGTGCATCCATTGCTCACGATGCACGCCACGCGGATTCTTGCGCATGAAGAGGTAGTCGCCCCATTCCTTGTCGGTGAGCTTTTCGGTATCGAGCGGTCGCGCAATATCTGCTTCGCCACCACACGAGAATTCGGTTTCGGCACGCGGTCCGCACCAGGGGCATTCGATCAGCAACATATCTTTTCTCCTAAGGCGGATTAGTGGGCGACGGCGGCGGCGCCGTGTTCGTCGATCAGATGACCCGTGTAAAACCGGTCGATGGAAAACGGCGCGTTCAACGCATGCGGCTCGTCGTTGGCAATGGTGTGCGCATACGCCCAACCGGAACCCGGTGTCGCCTTGAAGCCACCCGTACCCCATCCGCAGTTGAAATAGAGGCCTTTGACATCCGTCTTGCTGATGATCGGGCATGCATCCGGCGATACATCCACAATCCCGCCCCACTGGCGGTTCATCCGCACGCGCGAGAACACGGGGAACATTTCGACGATCGCCTCGAGCGTTCCTTCAATGATGTGAAAACTGCCGCGCTGACCGAAGCCCGTGTATTGATCGACGCCCGCACCGATCACGAGATCGCCCTTGTCGGACTGGCTGATATAGGCGTGCACCGCGTTCGACATCACCACCGTATTGACCACGGGCTTGATCGGCTCCGAGACCAGCGCCTGCAGCGGATGGCTTTCCAAAGGCAGGCGGATGCCGGCCATGTCGGCGAGTGTCGAGGTGTTGCCTGCCGCGACCACCGCGACCTTCTTCGCCTTGATGAAACCCTTGGTTGTATCGACACCTGTCACCTGGCTGCCGTTTCGGCGGATACCGGTGACCTGGCAGTTCTGCACGATATCCACGCCGGCCTGATCCGCGCCGCGCGCATAACCCCAGGCAACCGCATCGTGACGCGCGACACCGCCGCGACGCTGGATGGATGCGCCGAGTACGGGGTATCGGCTATTCAGGTTGATGGTCGGCTCGATCTGCTTGATCTGTTCGGGCGTGAGGAATTCCGCGTCGACACCGTTCAGCCGGTTTGCGTTCACGCGACGTTCAGTATCCCGGACATCCTGCAAGGTATGCGCGAGGTTCATCACGCCGCGCTGGCTGAACATCACGTTGTAGTTCAGGTCTTGCGAGAGACCTTCCCAAAGCTGCATCGCTTTTTCATACAGCGCGGCAGATTCGTCCCACAGATAATTCGACCGCACGATCGTCGTATTGCGCGCCGTATTCCCGCCGCCGATCCAGCCCTTCTCGAGCACCGCGATATTGCGCACGCCATGCTCTTTCGCAAGATAATACGCCGTGGCGAGACCATGTCCGCCGCCGCCGACGATGACCACGTCGTATTCCTGTTTCGGCTCGGGGCTCTTCCACTGGCGCTCCCAGTTCTCGTGATACGACATGCCGTTGCGCAGCAGGCTGAATATCGAATAGCGGCTCATGGTGTTTCCCTGGAACTTGTTGATGTTGCGAAACTGGCTTGCAACCTGTTAATTCAACACTCGATGACGTTCACGGCCAACCCGCCGCGCGACGTCTCCTTGTATTTCGTCTTCATGTCCGCGCCGGTTTCGCGCATGGTCTTGATCACGTTGTCGAGCGATACATAGTGCGTGCCGTCGCCTTTCATCGCCATGCGTGCGGCGTTGAGCGCCTTGATCGCGCCCATAGCATTGCGTTCTATGCACGGAATCTGCACGAGCCCGCCCACCGGATCGCAGGTCATGCCGAGGTTGTGTTCCATGCCTATTTCAGCGGCGTTTTCGACTTGCGTGGGCGTGCCGCCCATGACGGCGGCGAGCGCGGCGGCGGCCATCGAGCACGCCACGCCGACCTCGCCCTGACAGCCGACCTCGGCGCCGGATATCGATGCCGTCTCTTTGTAGATGATCCCGATCGCAGCAGCGGTCAGCAAGAACGTGACAATGCCTTCATCGGTCGCGTTGTGCATGAACTTCACGTAGTAGTGCAGCACGGCAGGGATCACGCCGGCAGCGCCGTTCGTGGGCGCGGTGACCACGCGACCGCCCGCTGCGTTCTCTTCGTTCACGGCCATGGCGTAGAGGTTGACCCAGTCGAGCATCGACAACGGGTCACGCAGCGATTCTTCCGAGCGGTGGCGCAATTGCGCCGAGAGATCGGCCGCGCGGCGCTTCACGTGCATCGGCCCGGGCAATTCGCCGCGAACCTTGCAGCCGCGCTTCACGCATGCAGCCATCACGCGCCAGATTGCGAGCAGACCTTCGCGGACTTCGCTTTCGGGTCGCGATGCACATTCGTTCAACATCGTCACTTCTGCAATCGATAAACCCGTCTCGCGGCACACGCGCATCAGGTCGTCGCCGGTGCGAAACGGATGCGGAACTTCGCCGCCCGATTGCACGCCGTTCACGCGCGTTCCTTCGCGGTTGATCACAAAACCGCCGCCGATCGAGTAGTACTCTTTCTCGACGACCAACTGGCCGTTTTCATCGAAGGCCTGAAAGCGCATGCCGTTCGGATGCACGACGCTCGAGCCCGGCGCGCCCGGCATCAGCTTGCGGAAAAACCCGAGGTGGTCGCGTTCATCGAACTTCACTTCATGCTTGCCGAGCAGCATCAGCGTCTTGCACTCGCGGATCGCCCGCAGACGCGGTTCGATCGCATCCGGATCGATCGAGTCGGGGAGATGACCTTCGAGTCCGAGAAGCACGGCCTTGTCGGTGCCATGACCCTTGCCCGTTGCGCCCAGTGAACCGAACAGATCCACCCGCACGCGCCGCACGAACGCCAGAAGATTTGCGTCTTCAATATGCGATGCAAACCTGCACGCCGCGATCATCGGGCCGACCGTATGCGAACTCGACGGACCAATGCCGATCTTGAACAGATCGAAGACGCTGACATTCATGGCTTGCCTTGAAAGTGGAATGCGTGGGAATCACCAGGTAGCCATTGCACCGCACGTGAATTTCCGCCGATAGAACAAAAACGGCATGGACGTGGGACGGCGACGCCAGCGTGCCAAGTCAGTTTGATGACGCCGCGCGATCAGGCGTATTTGCGATATTCAACGGCGGAAACTGGCAGGTGAAAACATATCCACGATGGTGGTGGCACGTCACATGCTGAACAAGGGTTTGAGCAAGCAAGTGAGCGTCCGCTTGTTCGAAGTCACACGATCCATGGACGTCTCCAGTCTTACAGAAAGGAATACAGGCATGAAGCACTTCTCAATGGCATGCGCGATCGGCGCCGTACTTTGCGTTTCCAGCACGGCATTCGCCCAAAACAATCCGCCGAGCTCGGCCACCGGCTTACAAGCGGGTGACAATGCCCAGACCACCAACCAGGCCGCTGGCACGGGCACGACCGGCACCACGCACCACAAGTCGATGAAGCACAAGAGCTCCTCGTCGATGGGCAAGAGCAACACGCCCGGCATGGGTACGGCAACCCCGAGCGGTCCCGCCGCTCCCGTGACGGCAAGCGGCTCGGGCTCGTAAGCCATGCGCTGGCGGGGAATGCCGGGCCGGCGTTCCCTTGCTTGCTAGCAGGGTTTTTTACTGAGATTTCGTGAAGCCGGGAAAGCGACGAGGATTGCGATACTGACGACGTAGGCAGCAATACAACACTTTCGCAGCAGGCGTTCTCGACCATTTCGGGTTGGGGAATCGCTGCGCTACACTGTGTCGGCGTTTTGCAATACGCACGTCAACCCCTCGTCAAACTCTCGCTATCAGGTTCGCCTCATGAACAATCTTCTGAAGAAATTCCTTGCAGTTCTGATCGTTGCTGCAGTGGCTGCGCCGGCTGTTTCGTACGCGAAGCCGCATCATCATCACAAGTTTCCGAAAGCCAAGCACGTTACGCACACGGCTCATTAAGTTCTCCGGGACGGTTAATAGCTTGTGGCGGGAGTGGTTGGCCAGCCAGGGGTTATCAAAGACGGCTTGCTCTTTACCGGGCAAGCCGTTTTTCTATTGGGCGATTCGAAATTTCAAAGCACTTAATGTCAGTGATATGCTGGCCCATTATCGCGTCGCGTTTCTTGAATCCGCATTCCCTGATTTCGGTTTTACATCTACGGCAAGCGCATGAATCCCGCTGACCTCCTTCCCGCCCAGTCGCCCGATACGGCGGCCAAACAGCGCATTCGCTTTGGCATTGTGCTGTTGCCGAATTTCACGCTGACGGCCTTTTCCGGCTTCGTCGATTTATTGCGTCTTTCCGCCGACGAAGGCGATTTCAGCAAGCCGGTCAGGTGCTCGTGGAGCGTGATAGGCGAAACGCTTGCACCGGTGCGTGCGAGTTGCGGCATTCAGATCACGCCTTGGGAAACATTCGACAAAGCCGAGTCATTCGACTACGTAGTCGTCGTGGGCGGCCTGCTGCATTCAGGCGCGGGCGCAAACGACGCCACGCTGCAATTCATCCGCCGCGCCGCGACCACCAACGCCACGCTCGTCGGCATTTGCACGGGCGTGTTCTCCCTGATGCGCGCGGGCGTGCTGGACGGTTATCGAATTTGCGTAAGCTGGTTTCATTACTGGGATTTCGTGGAACGTTTTCCCGGCGTGAACGAAGAAATGCTGGTCGCGGACCGGTTATTCGTCATGGATCACCGGCGCATCACGTGCTCGGGCGGACGTGCATCGATCGATGTTGCCGCTGCAATCCTGCTGCGTCATTTCGAAGCTGCGACAGTGCAAAAGGCGCTGCGCATCTTGCTTGTCGATGACATGCAAAAAGGCAACGCGCCGCAACCGCATCCGCCGGGCCTGGCGCCCGCGACGCATCCGAAAGTAAAGCGCGCAATCTTGCTGATGGAACAGCACGTGGGACGCTCACTGACGCTCGATGAACTTGCGCACAAACTGGATCTATCGACGCGGCAACTGGAAAGGTTGTTCAAGGCCGAAACGGGCAAGGCGCCACAGGCTTACGCCAAGCAAGTGAGGTTGCGCACAGCCGCCTGGTTGCTGACCAGCTCCGACAAAACTGTTGCCGATATTGCCTCGAGTTGCGGATTTTCCGATGCTTCGCACCTGGGCCGCGAATTCAGGAAGCAGTTCGGGCTTGCGCCAATGATGTATCGCGAGCAACGCGGCACGGCCGCGCCCGAAGACGCGGCGAGCGTCGCAACGCTCGAACTTGCCGCGGATTTCGATGAAACATTTCCAGGGCGCGCGCGGGCTATCTAGTACCGGTTCACCCGCGCGACTTAAGCTTACTGCGATACGTAGGTCTTGACCGCCGCCAGCCCGTCCTTGCCATCGAACGTCTTCACCCCCGCCAGCCATTTATCCAGCACCGCCGGGTTCGCCTTCAACCAATCCTTGGCCGCCTTGTTCGGATCGGTCTTGTTCATGATCGGCGTCATCACATGATTTTCTATATCTGTGGAGAACTTCAGGTTATCGACGAGATGAGCGACGTTCGGGCATCGCGCGGCATAATCCGGCGGCGTGACCGTCAGCACTTTTGCTTCGCCGTAATTCGCGCCGAACACGTCGTCGCCGCCGCTCAGATAATCGATCTTCATCGATACATTCATCGGGTGCGGTTCCCATCCCAGGAACACAATCCACTTCTTCTCGCGAATCGCCCGGCCCACTTCGACCAGCATGCCGGCTTCGCTTGACTCGACCATCTTGAACTTGCCCAGGCCATACTGATTCGAGTCGATCATTTTCTTGATCAACGCGTTGCCATCGTTACCTGGTTCAATGCCATAGATCTTGCCATCGAGCTTGTCGAAGTTCTTGGCGATATCGCTGAAGGACTTCAGGCCGCCCTGGTACGCGTAATCGGGAACTGCGAGCGTGTATTTCGCGCCCGTCAGGTTGGGCGCGGGCAGGACTTTGATCTGGTTTGCCTTCTGGAACGGCTGGACAATCGGGTCCATCGTCGGTGACCAGTAACCGAGGAATACATCGATCTGCTTGTTCTTGATACCCGCAAACGTAATCGGCACGGAAGCGATCGTCTTTGTCGGCTTGTATCCGAGACCCTGCAGCACAGTGGTCGCGAGTCCCGTGGTCGCGGCAATATCGGTCCAGCCGACATCGGCGAAACGCACGTTCTGGCACGCCGCCGCGTCGGCCGCAAACGCGCCGCCGGACATCGTGACATTCATTAAAACCGCAAGCGCGCACGACGACGCAATTCCGTGAAGTTTCATATTTCTCCCTATTGTGGAAACTGCAGACACGACGATGCCGCGCCAGACACGGCGCGTCACTTTTAAAACTGATCTTTAAGCCGATTGCCTGCGCTCGATACTCGGCGCATGGCCAAATTGCGCGCGATATGCCTTGCTGAAATGACAAGGCGAGTGGAAACCGCAAATGGCGGTGACGCGCGAAATGGAGGCATCGCTATTACGCAATAACTCGCGCGCACGCCGCAGGCGCAGCGTGAGGTAATAGTGCGTTGGCGATACGCTCAGGAACATCTTGAACATGCGCTGCAAATGCCGCTGCGAGAGCTTCACGAGCCGCGCAAGTTCTTCCAGGGAAAGGGGCTCCTCAATATTGGCTTCCATCAGCCGCACGACTTCGATCAGCTCGGCGCGCGAGAAACCAACACGGGCGTCTACTGGGATATGTTGATGATCGGTCGTGCCGCGAATCCGTTCAACGATGAATTGCTCGGACACCTGCGCCGCATGCGCCTGCCCAAGCCTCATGCCGACAAGATTCAGCATCAGGTCGAGCGGCGCGGTGCCGCCCGTGCACGTCACGCGGTCCCGGTCGATGACAAAGATTTCATCGGCGAAACGCACATGAGGATAGCTCTTGTGCAGCGGCGACATATCTTCCCAATGCACGGTGCATCTGTAGCCATCGAGCAGATTGGCCGCCAGCAATGCATATGCGCCCGTGCATATGCCGCCTAGCGGTATGCCTTGCTGTGCGACCTGCTGCAGCAACGCAATCACGTCGTCGTTCACGTAATCGCGGACATGCCAGCCCGCACACACGATCAATACATCCGGCATGCCCGCTTCGGCAAGCGTCCTCGTCGGCTTCACCGTGATGCCGTTGCTTGCACGCGCCGGTTCGCCATCAGGCGTGATCACCGACCATGTGTAGTGCTCCGCGCGTCCAACATAGTTAGCCATCCGTAATACTTCGATAGCGCTCGTAAAGGCGATCATCGAAAAATTCGGCAGCGTCAAAAACCCGAAGTGCGACAGCTTCGATAACGGCGAGTCAGACGGTTGACTCGCTGGATGAATCCGGTCCGGCACCATCGCGTCTCGCTTCATCGGGTTTTTATCCTTGGCTGATTTGACCGCGTGCCCTGCAAAAAACTCAACTTTGTTGCGCAGCCGGCGTGCGCCGCACACGCATGACACTGCGAATTCCTGACAGCAGCGGTGCGCGCGCCATACCCGGCGAACGGCCGAAGCTTTCCGTAATGCGGTCCAGGATGATCGCAAGCAACACCACCGACAAGCCGCTTTCAAACCCGAGCCCGATATCGAGCCGCTGAATACTTGCGAGCACGTCGTTGCCGAGACCACCGGCGCCGACCATGGACGCGATGATCACCATGGACAAAGCCATCATGATGGTCTGGTTCACGCCGGTCATGATGGACGGCAACGCGTTCGGGAACTGCACCTTGTAAAGCAATTGCCAAGGCGTGCATCCGAACGCCTGACCCGCTTCCACGATCTCGCGATTCACGTGCTTGATCCCGAGCGATGTGAGACGCACGGCGGGCGGCATGGCGAAGATGACCGTGGACAGGATGCCTGGAACGCGGCCGAGGCCGAACAGCATGGCAGCCGGAATCAGGTACACGAACGCGGGCATGGTCTGCATCAGGTCGAGCACCGGACGCACGATGGTCTCGATGGTCCTGCTCTTCGCCGTCCAGATGCCGAGCGGAATGCCAAGCAACAAGCTGATCAAGGTCGCCGACAGCGTCAGGCCAAGGGTGATCACCATCTCGTCCCAGAAGCCGGTTGCATAGATCAGCAGCAGGGACAACAACACGAAGAGCGCAAAGCGCCAGCCGACCCGCCATAAGCCGATGCCGACAAAGATCGCCATCATCAGCCACATCGGGATGGCTTGCAGCCCGTGTTCGACCATCGCTGCGAAGCTCTCGATAACCCGGCCGATCGCATCGAAGGTTTTTGCATCGTGGTCGAGCAGATATTTGACGCCGTGATCGACCCAACTGCCGAGCGGAATAATTTCAGACATGGGAGCCTCTATGTCGAGTCAGAGCCTTGAGGACGTTCGTCTTGTTGACCGAACCACAATACGATCCGTCCGCGTCGACCACCGGCAGCGGTGCGCGGCTTGCGACCACGCGGCTGACCACCACATCGAGCGGCGTCGTGCGTTGAATGCATTCAATGACGTTGATTTCCGGCGATGCCTGTCCCACCGAATCGCGGCACACGAAACCGCGGATCTTGCGTTCCTGGTCCATCACGAACGCGTAGTCGGCGCTGCCGTTGAGCGCTTGCGAGACGCTCGATGCATCGATCTGCGAGCCGTGTCTCATCAACGGCACGACATCGGTCTGCATGAGATCGCCGGCCGTCAGATAACGGCTTGTGTCGATACCGTCGAAGAACGCGCGCACATAGTCGTCGGCGGGATTCGAAATGATTTCCTGCGGCGTGCCGATCTGGACCACGCGGCCGCCTTCCATGATCGCGATGCGCGTGCCGATGCGCAGCGCCTCTTCAAGATCGTGCGACACGAACATGATCGTGCGCTGCTGTTCGCGCTGCAGATCGAGCAGCACGTTCTGCATTTCCTTGCGCTTGAGCGGATCGAGTGCGGAGAACGCCTCGTCCATGATCATCAGCGACGGGTTCACGGCCAGCGCCCGTGCAAGACCCACGCGCTGCTGCATGCCGCCCGACAACTGCGCGGGCAGCTTCTGCGCAAACGGCGCAAGACCCACTTGTTCGAGCACGCCCATCGCGCGTTTTTCGCGTTCCTTGCGTCCGATCCCCGCCACTTCCAGTCCGAACGCCGCATTCGATAAAACCGTGCGTTGCGGCATCAGCGCGAACGACTGGAACACCATGCTCATGTCCTTGCGCCTGAGCGATGTCAGCTCCGAGCGCGGGACAGACGCCACATCGCGACCGTCGATAAGGACCTTACCCACGGTCGGCTCGACCAGCCGGTTGATCAGCCGGATCAGCGTCGACTTGCCGGAACCCGACAAGCCCATCAGCACGAAAATCTCGCCCTCGCGTACGTCGAAGGACACGTTGTGGACGCCGACAATCTGGCCGGTCCTGGCAAAGACCTCTTCTTTCGTTGCGCCGCCGGCAAGCATGTCGATCGCCTGCTTCGGGCTCGTACCGAAGACCTTGCACAGGTTTTCGACCACGACCTTTTCGGATTTCATCGAACGCTCTCCTGGTTGGCGGACGTGCGTCCGCGCTCTGCATACATAGTTGCCAGAAAAAAGTGCGGGTTGCCGACTATTTCCGACGCCCACATGTGGAAATACGACACCTCGATTTGCATTTTCTCGAAGAAAAAAAGACGGAGCCTTGTTGGGACAGGGTTTGCGCGCGATCGAGAGCGATTTTGTGGGATTTTTCGGATGTCGCGCCAGAGCAAGTGGCCGCGCTTTTCTTCGAATTTCAGGCAGCTTTCAGCCTTTTCCTGGGACCCAGAAGCGTTGCGAACGGTCGTTTCAGGTCAAGAATGCCGCCTCGCTGCCGTTAACGCTTCATATTCCCTACATGTATCTCAGAAATCACTATGTCGAAATTCAACCTCCGCCGGGCAAGTGCCGGTGCGAAGTTCGCTGTTCTTGCGTGCGTTCTTGCGGCCATGGTCGTCGCCGGTTTCACCATTGCGGTCACCCATTCGGCCGGCGAGGAGATCGATGCCCAGGCGCTCGACCGCATGGACGACGATAACCGTGCAATCGGCACGATGATCCGTCTCTACGACAAAGCCGTCACCGCAGAAGTCGAACGCGCCATGACGCTGTTTTCGAGCTTCCTCCCGACGGATTTTGCGCTGGACGAAGCGCAAAAGGTCGATATCGGCGGACTGGCGACGCCGACATTTAAAGCCGGCGACAAGCCGATGAACCTCGATTTCTCGATTCCCGATCAGTTCCTCGAACGCAGCGGCGCGATTGCGACCGTGTTTGCGCGAAGCGGCGACGAGTTCGTGCGCGTGACGACCTCGCTGAAAAAACAGGATGGCGAGCGCGCGATCGGGACGCTGCTCGACCGCAAGAGCCCGGCATATGCGCTGATCGTGGGCGGCAAGCGATTTACCGGCATGGCGTCGCTGTTCGGCAAGCAGTACATCACCGAGTACAAACCCGTCGCCGATGCATCGGGCCGCGTGATCGGCGCGTTGTTCGTGGGCGTGGACATCACGGCGGAGATCGCCACGCTGCAGCAGAACATTCGCGATCTGAAGGTCGGCGAGAACGGCTACTTCTTTGTCATCGATGCATCGAGCGGGCCGAATCGCGGCAAGCTTCTGGTGCATCCGGGCATAGGCGACTCGACCGGCACGTCGCTCCAGACAGCCGATGAACGCATCGCGCCGTTCAAGCAGATGCTGGACGCAAAAGAAGGCCGCCTTTCCTTCGATGCCCCTTCCACGCCCGAGCTTGCGAACCCGCAAGTGCATGGCGGCGCGAAGGAGATCGTGTTTCGCTCAGTGCCTGAATGGCAATGGGTGATCGGCGGAATTGCGTATCGCGATGAACTTCTCGCGGATATGCGAGCCATGCGCCATCGTTTCCTGGTGCTGGGGTTGCTCGTGATCGCCGGGTTGGTCGCCGTGCTGCTTTTTGCCGTGCGCAAGCTCGTGACGCAACCGCTGGAACACGTCACGCACGCGTGCGAACAGATCGCCGCAGGCGATCTCAGCGTGCGCCTCGCCACCACGCGCGAAGACGACGTCGGCCGGTTGATGATCGAAATCGATGGCATCGCGACGGGCCTGGCGCGTATCGTCACGCAAGTGCGCAGTGCATCGGCGGACATGTCGGATGGCACCGGACGGATCGCGGCCGGCAGCAGCGACATCTCGCAGCGCATCGCGACGCAGGCCAGCAGTCTCGAGGAGACGGCCGCGAGCATGGAACAGATCACATCGACAGTGCAGCAAAACGCCGCCAATACGGCGCAGGCGGATCAACTGGTGGCATCGGCAAGCGAAGCGGCACGTGAGGGCGGCGAAGCGGTGAGCCGCGTCGTCACCACGATGAGCGCAATCGATGCATCAGCGCGCAAGATCTCGGACATCACCTCCGTGATCGAAGGCATTGCGTTCCAGACGAACATCCTGGCGTTGAACGCGGCCGTCGAAGCGGCGCGTGCTGGCGAACACGGCAGGGGATTTGCTGTCGTGGCGTCCGAAGTGCGCGGCCTTGCGCAACGCAGCGCCGCCGCGGTGAAGGAAATCGAGGGGTTGATCGCGGAATCGGTCGGCCGGGTCGCCGATGGTTACCGGATCGCCGAAGAAGCGCGCGGCACGATGACCGGAATCGTGGAACGCGTCGCGCGGGTGAATGCGATCATCGGTGAAATCAGCGTGGCGTCGCGCGAGCAATCGAGCGGTATCGAGCAGGTGAATCTCGCGGTCGCGCAGATCGGCGAAGCGACGCAGCAGAATGCGGCGCTGGTCGGCGAAGCGGAACAGTCAACCGCTGAACTGCTCGAACATGCGATAGCGCTCAACCGCGCGGTGAGCGTGTTCCGGGTCTGATCAACCTACGACGTCGGCCGGATCATCTCGAACATCTCGCCAATTGCGGCGTAGTCCCCGCGATATCCCGCCCGCATGATTGGCTGCGCGGCGGCGGTATCGAAGATGCCGTCCTTCAGGAACTCACGGCGGATATGCACGCCGACCACCTGGCCGAGCGCGAGCCAGTTGTTCATTGGCGTGCCGTCCAGCGCTTTCAGCCGGACGATCTGCAGAAGCTTGCATTCGAGCGCCGCCGGAGACTCCGCCACGTGCGGCACGTTCACATTCACGCCCGGCGCCTTGGTCAGCCCGGCGAGTTCGAATTCATCGACCTCATGCGCGACCGGCGCGGATGTCTTGTTCATCTGCTCGGCGAGCGGCCTGCTCGATAGGTTCCACACGAACTCGCCGGTTTCCTCGATGTTCGTGATGCTGTCCTTGTACCCTTCGCTCGAGAACCCGATGATGTACGGGAACGTCGCGAACGCGCCAAAAAAGCTGTACGGCGCGAGGTTGACGCGGCCGTTCGGATCCCGGCTTGATATCCACCCGATCACCCGCGGCGCAACGATCGCCTTGAACGGATCGTGTCGAAGCTGATGTCCTTCGTCGGGGTGGTAGAAATGTGTGCCGGAGGTATTGCTGCTGTCATTCATGATTCTTCCTGGTCTGCTTTGCCGTGTGATGGATCAGCCGTTTGCGCCCCGCCTTCACGCGCGCGTGGTGTGCGTCGTCCCAATCATAAAAGCCCTGCCCGCTGCGCACGCCCACGTG
This sequence comes from Burkholderia sp. PAMC 26561, assembly GCF_001557535.2. Classification (NCBI taxonomy): domain Bacteria; kingdom Pseudomonadati; phylum Pseudomonadota; class Betaproteobacteria; order Burkholderiales; family Burkholderiaceae; genus Burkholderia; species Burkholderia sp. PAMC 26561. Next base: position 907,751 of record NZ_CP014307.1, on the reverse strand, counting down.
ACCGTTTTCCACGCGCTCGCGCATCAGCTGCAGGACGTCTTCATCCTTCGCAAGTTCGGGCATCAAATGCAAGCCAATGTCGAGCAGCGTGTCGAGCCCGCCCAGATCCGCGCTTTCCAGCGGTCCGACCATGCCGTAACGCCGGCCGAGCGACGCTTTCATCACGGCATCGACAACTTCCGGGGTCGCCGCGCCCGACCTCACGATAGCCAGCGCCTCTCGCAACACGGCAAACTGCAGCCGGTTGCCAACGAAGCCCGGAATAGCCTTTGTCAGCACAACGGGTTCCATGCCGATGGCCGTCATCAAATCTGCCGTGCGGCGTGTGACCTCGGGATCGGTTTCTGTACCCGGTACGACTTCAACGAGCGGGATGGTATGCGGTGGATTCCAGAAATGCGCAATCACGAACCGAGCCTTGTTTTCCAGCACTTGCGCGAGAAGATCGGGCGGAAAACCGCTGGTATTGCTGGCAAAGATGGCGTCGTCGCGCAGTAACGGTTCGAGCGCCCTATAGGTCCGGTTTTTCAGTTCGAGCAATTCGGGAATCGCTTCCACGATAAACCCCGCCGTCGCCACACGTTCGAGCTTGTCCGTGGTTTCAATGCGCCCGAGGACAACCGCTTTATCGTCCGCATGGAAAACGCCGGCGTCGATCAGTTCGTCAAGGATTGCCTCTGCTTTTGCCTGCACCGACGCCAGCCGCGCGGCATCGATGTCATGAACGATGGTCGGGTAACCGTGCAGCGCCGCCTGTGTTGCAATGCCAACGCCCATGAGGCCACTGCCCACCACGCCGATAGTGATCTGATTCAATTTCTCTCCGCTGTTTTTAAGCCGATCATTCAACCCTTGCCGGCTAGGATAGCGTAGCGGCCTGAAACCCGCGCCTCGGCCAAACGGCCGTGACGTGCATCGGACCGGCAAATCCAGGGCGAAAAAAAGCCGGCGGCCTTTTCAGGAAGCCGGCTTTTGCCGTGCATCTCGGTCTGATCTCAGCCCGTGAGATCAGTCATGGTGGTGGTCATCATGCGGCGGGTGGTGCGGACCCTGATCGTGCGGGTGATGGCGCATCCATTCGTCGCGCTGCCAATACCGATGACCGTCCCAATAGCGGTCGCCGTGCCAGCCGAGGTTGATCACCACGGCGGTCTTCAACATGTGGGGCTCGCCGTAGGTTTGCTGCATGGCCGGTCCGTGAATCATGCCGTTGTCGACCTGAGCAAATGCCGCCGTGCCCGTCATTAACGCGCCGCCGGCAAGCAAGGCAGCGATGATCGTGCGTGATGTTTTCATGACTATTCTCCTTTTTAGCTTCTCACAAGACGCGCGGTGAACGTGGGGATGTGTTGTGCCAGTGCCGCGTCGTTGAAACCACTTTAGCCACGCCGCAGATTGCACGACGTGAGGGCTTGTAAGTGTTCGTATCAACGGAAAGAACAGTCCGAGCTTGGTCGTAAAGTTTTCAAGTTATTGATTGAATTGACTTTCAGGACGTATATATCGCGGCGGGCCACTGGTTTTTTTGGCGCAGCGTGTAAGCAACGAAAATATGAAACCACGTTTTTCGTACGACATATTACGGAACGATTTCAGTAACCTGATCCGTTATGTGGTTGTAATCGAAGGCGTGAATCAGGCCTCGTCCAAGCGAGTATGGGAAATCGATACGGTGGGGAAAGCGAAACGGAAAGCGCACGAAGCAACGCCGATGAAGCGGGGAATTTGTGACGATGGCCGCGGAGACAACCAGGCTATCGGTAAAACGTTTCCAAGCTAGAAAAACTACATCATTCAAATTCTAAGAAAACAGGCGGACCGCACTACGAAAATTTCATGTCAAGCAGAAAACAACAGCATGATCAAATTTCGACGCGGTCCGCGCTGCTTTCGCGACAGCTCACAGACGAATACCGAAAACGGTGCCACGTGCCTTGCGAACGCGCTCTGCTTCGGCTTGGCGGGCTTGGTAGGAATAGTCCGAGTCCATCGGAAGATGCGGCGATTCAAACAGCGATGCGATTTTTTGCAGCAGTGCGAAGAGGTAGCTCATGTCAAACTCCGGTTGGTTGGTTCAGGGTTATCCCTTAGGCATGATTATAGGGTTTTCACTGACGGATTCCTAGCGCAACGCAACATTTTCTTCGTAGTTTTTCTACATCAATGCGTTTTAGCAACGACAGAGCAGTATCAAGACCGCAAAAACAGTAAGGGTTACCGGATTGTTGCGGCTAGGTTTCCTACACGGATGGATTCAACGCAGGTAAGTGTGAGCCGCGAGAGTGGCGGCCCGAGTCCTAGTCGACCCGCGGTGAGCTTTTTCGGGAGCCGGTGTGCGGTTCCGTGTTCGAGTGATCGGCTGACGCCAGCGGCAATTCGCCGTTGGCGGGGACTTCGGGTTGACTACAACCGGCAGTATCGTCCTCTCTTGCTTCGTGCCGCGTCGCGCGTATCGATGCCAAGTGCTCTTGCGCGTCTTCCATCGACGAGACAGCCTCCACCGCCGCCATGAACACGTCCGGCAATTCGAAGCCCGGCAGCGTGCACTGCCGGATGTCCGTGTTCAACGCCTGGAGCGTGGCGCGCTCGGTATCCTCGGCGAACAGATCGAGCGTCGGCGCTCCGTACGGCGCGCGGCTCATCACGCCGCCACGCTGCACTGGCCGCGCGGCACGAGCAAGTCTGGCGGCGGCGGCGTCAATCGGAGCGGGCGCGCAGGCAGCCATCTTGGCAGGATCATCGGCCGAGGCAGGAGAAACATCTGGACGAGCGGGATCTACAGCGGAATCGGGCATAAGTCGATGATGAAGAACAACGCGGAAAGCGAAGCTTGCGAGCGACCACCACCACTTATAAAGCGGCCCGGCGCCAAACGTCTGCGGGATTTTTTGAGCGCGCATTGTCGCACGTCGGTGCCGATAATTTCGGCAACCACATCGCTACAGTGCGCCTTCTTCCTTGAATTCACGCACGGTATCCAGCGCGCGCAACCTTGCGCAAATCGCCTGATATTCCGTCGCCGACACCCGCGACAGCGAAATCTGCACTTCATCCAGGTCGGCGGAATCATCGCTTTGCTGTACGACAAACTGCTTCACCCGCACGCTTCCCGCACCAAGCGCCTCGTGCAGCGCGTGGAAATTCAACGTGCCGCGCTCCACGAGCAAGGTCAACTGACGGCGCTGTTTCACCGATATGAACCGCCGTTCCAGCGGCTTGATACCCGCAAGAATGATCAGGATGATGATGGTGGCAGCGATCGATGCCGTGTAGAGTCCGCCGCCCACGGCGAGTCCGATCGCGGCGACCGACCACAGGCTCGCCGCCGTCGTGAGGCCGCGGATGATCTCGCCGCGCAACAGAATGGAGCCCGCGCCGAGAAAGCCGATCCCCGATACCACCTGCGCCGCGATCCGCGATGGATCGAGGACGATGTGATCGCGGCCGAGGACATCGGCAAAACCAAACGCCGACACGATCATGATGAGCGTCGATCCGACGCATACGAGCATGTGCGTGCGCAGCCCGGCCGCCCACGAGAGCCGTTCGCGTTCGAAGCCGATCACGCTGCCGAGCGCAGCGGCCAGGATGAGCCGCGCGATGAGGTCCATATTGCCTAGCATAAGTGCGTTTTCTCCTTTGATTGCGTTTTGCGGTGGCCTTGCAGGCGTCGGGGCACCGACGATGGTCCGGCAGGCGGCCGTTTTGATTTATCCTTGGTGCCCGCGTCCGGTGGCAACGCCGCCGGGCTCAACCTTTATTCTTGAAGCCGTATGCACGACCCAGATTTCACTGCGGGAACATCCTCCACCGGCGCGGCCCTGAAGGCGCATTACGAGCGCGTCGTGTTGCCCATCTGGCGCGGCCCGGGCTACAACCCGGCAATGCGTCTCGCCTACGAAGCCGTTTCCGCCGATGGCGTGACGCCCGTCCCCGCGCGTCGCTACCGCGCGATGGCATGCGCCCGCCAGCTCTTCGTGTTCGCGCACGCGGGGGACATCGGACACGCCGATACGCTGTTCGATTCGCTTCAGACCTATTTTCAGGACAGGAAAAACGGCGGTTGGTTCTATAGCGTCGACGCGAGCGGCGCGCCGCACGAGCGCCAAAAAGACCTCTATACGCACGCATTCGTGATTTTTGCCTGCGCGGAATATGCCCGGCGTGCGGCACCGGCGGCCGCGCAGAAAGCGCTGACGGTGCTCGAAGAAACATCGGCGATCATCGAGCGCCTGATGAGCGCCGAAGGCGGCTTGTTTCAATCCGCAATGACCGAGGACTTCTCCACCGCACTCGGCTCGCCGCTGCAAAACCCGTTGATGCATTTGACCGAAGCGTGGCTCGCCGCGCGCGACGCCACTGGCTTCGCCGTGTTCGACCATCGGCTGGAAAAGCTTGCGGCCGCTGTCTCGAGCGCATTCGTGCATCAGGAAACGGGGTGTATCGCTGAATTGCCGATTGGAAGCGCCAATAACTGGCTCGAACCGGGTCATCAATTCGAATGGCTGTTCCTGGTCGAAGGCAGCGGGCACGCGGCTTTCGGAGCAGCCGGGCTTGAGCACGCGTTGTTCCGCGCGTTCGATTTCGTGCAGCAATGCGGCGTGGATCCGGTGACGGGCGGCGTGGCTGCATCGGTCAGTGGACATGGCGGCGTGATCGATTCGACCCAGCGCATCTGGGCACAGACCGAATATCTGCGCGCGCTCGCCACGCACTCCGGCGATGCCGTTCGCGCTCAACTGCCCGCGCAGATCGAACGCTTTACGAAACGGTTCCTGCGGCCGAACGGGTGGATCGAAAGCCAGACGGCGGATGGCGTTATCGTCCGGTCGGAAATGCCTTCGACTACGCCCTACCACCTCGCAACCGCGTACGACGCGTTGCCCTGAAGCTTCAAAAAGTGTTTCGAGCGTGCTCCGGACGCCTCGCCATTCGCGCGAGGCGTTTCGCGTTTCAGGTTTCGTGTTTCTGCGTGAACTATCCCGTCCTGCATTCAGATCGCCGATAAATCACGTTTAAACCGGTAATTTGTCCGCAAATTCGAGATCGTCCTTGCACAGTGGAGAAGCGCTACCTACAGTCTTCTGCAGGACCGCGCCGATGGCCCTCGCCCCGATGCGGATTTGTGGGACTCAAGCTGACTGGACCGAAACCAAATGTAGGAGTGTCCGAATGGCCGAAATTGTCGATATCGCACGGGGCGCGTTGAACGCGCAGCCGTTTAGCGCCTTGCTGGGAACGAAGCTCATGCAGGTCGACTCCACGAGTCTCACGCTATGCCTGACCATTCGTGATGAACTCAGGCAGCAACACGGTTTTGTGCACGGCGGTGTGGTGAGTTATCTCGTCGATAACGCCCTGACCTTTGCCGGCGCGCTGCGCCTCGGGCCGAAGGTGGTCACCGGCGAATACAAGATCAACTATCTGCGGCCGGCGGTATCGGGCACCTTGATGGCTCGCGCACGCGTGATCTATGCCGGAATGACGCAGGCAACGTGTCAATGCGACGTGTACGTCACCGATGGCGGCACGGAACGCCTCGTCGCGGTCGCACAAGGAACGATTCATCGGATCAGCGAAATGGCTGCGGAACTGGAGCCGGTGAGCGCTTGAAGTTTCTATTGCAATGAAACGAAAAGGGGCCGTTCCAATGGTTGTTGGAACGGCCCCTTTTCTTTATGGTGCTGGCTTACTTCGCGTCGACCGTGCGTTGTTGCTGTTCGCCCAATCCCTGAATGCCGAGACGAACCGTCTGACCTGCTTTCAGGTAAACCGGCGCGGGTTTCACGCCCATGCCCACGCCCGGAGGCGTGCCCGTGGAGATGACATCACCCGGTTGCAGGCTCATCACCTTCGACAGATACGCGACCAGTTCGGCAACGCCGAAGACCATCGTCTTGGTGCTGCCGTTCTGATAACGGTGACCGTCGACTTCGAGCCACATGTCGAGACGCTGCGGATCGGCGATTTCGTCCTTCGTGACAAGCCACGGACCAATCGGGCCGAAGGTGTCGAAACCCTTGCCCTTGTCCCATTGCGTACCGTGCTCGATCTGCCACTCGCGCTCGGAAACGTCGTTGATCACGCAATAGCCTGCAACGTAGTCCAGCGCGTCTGCTTCGCTGACGTACTTTGCATGCTTGCCGATCACCACGCCGAGTTCGACTTCCCAGTCGGTCTTTTTCGATTCACGCGGAATCTCGATATCGTCGTTCGGGCCGCAAATCGCGCTGGTCCATTTGCCGAACAGCACCGGTTCAGTCGGAACCGGCAGGTTCGATTCGGCAGCGTGATCGGCGTAATTCAATCCGATACACACAAACTTGCCCACGCGCGCCACGCACGGGCCAATGCGCGGTTCGCCCGTCACTTCAGGCAGCGTGGACGGATCGATTGCGCGCAGTTTGGCAAGGGAGGCGTCGGATAGCGTGTCGCCTGCGATGTCGTCAATAACGTTCGACAAGTCGCGAATCTTGCCGTTCTGATCCAGCAAACCCGGTTTTTCCTGACCGTTCGGCCCAAAGCGCAGCAGTTTCATCGTGAGTGATCCTTCAGTTTCAGGTTTTGATTCGGTTGACGAGGTGTTCGATGTGCCCCATGTGTAAAGAGGGCTCGCCAGGAGCAGCGTTTCAGAAAATGTGAGGTAGAACCATAGCATTCACATGACACGTCTTTTTACCATTCCCGGCTTTCGTTGCGATTGCTGATGCGAAATTCCATGTATACCGTCGGGATTCTTCACGCCCTATAAGCGGTAGAACGTCTTTGCGGTGTCGCCGAAAATGGCTTGTTGTTGTGGTGCGTTCAGGTGCGACGTCAATTGCCGCGCTGCGTCATGCCATTGTGCGTAATCGCCGTTCAGGTTCAGCACCGGCCAGTCGCTTCCCCACATCAAGCGATCCGGTCCGAACTGCTTCAAAAGATGATCGACGTAAGGCTTCAGTATTGCCGTTGTCCAGCCCGGTGCAGCTTCGGTCGCCAAACCTGAGAGCTTGCAACGCAACCCTTGCGGCAAGGCCGCCAACTCTGCAATGCCATCCGCCCAGATTTGCCACCCGGCGTCTCCGTCCTTGATTTGCGGTTTAGCGCCGTGATCGATGACGATCCGCAAATCAGGAAAACGCTTCGCAAATACCGTCAGCGACGCAACGTGGCGCGGAAATATCAAAGCATCGAAGGCGAGATTGTTTTTTATCAGCGCGTGAATTGCCGGCGCCAACGCGGGATTCTCGATCCAGCGATCATCTGGCAGGTCCTGCAGCATTGGGCGCACGGCCTTGAGTTTCGGCTCACGTGCCAGTTCATCAATCAAATCGGCTGCGTTCGGCGCGTCCAGTGGAACCCAGCCGACCACGCCCGCGATAGATGAATCATTGCGCGCGAGATCAAGCAGGTATCGGGTTTCATCGACGGTCTGCGCCGCCTGCACAACCACCGTTCGAGAGACATTCTCCGCTTCGCGAAGCGGCTTCAAGTCATCCGGACCAAACACGCGATATAAGCCGCCAAGCTCAGGTGTCAACCAGCCGTAGTCCCCGCGCGATGGGTCCCAGAAATGCTGATGCGCATCGACGGATTCAACGCTCATGATTCGGCTTCGCCGGAACGTTCGGGCACGGGTGCCGATGCATGCAGCAGTCCCGCCGCCCGCAACGCGTCCCATAAATCAGCGGGCAGAGGATCAGCGAATGAAGCAACGTTCGACCGTACCTCGTCGGGGTTGCGCGCGCCCATCAGCACGGTGGCGACAACTTTATGCGCATAAGGAAACTGAAGGGCCGCGCTCGACAATGCGACACCATGCTCGCGGCATATTCGTTCCAGCGCATCGACGCGCTCGATGATCGAAGGCGGCGCATCGCCGTAGTTGAACTTCTGGTTGATCGCTTTCGGCGGCACATTATCGTGCGTCAAACCACGCGCGAGAATGCCCGAGTTGAACGCACCGCCCAGCAAGATGCTGACGCCGCGTTTCTCGCATTCGGGCAGCAAGTCGTCGAGGACGGCTTGTTCGAGCAAGGTGTATCGGCCGGCGAGTAACGCGCAATCGATATTGAACTCCGCCATCGCTTCCTGAACCGCCGCGCCTTCGTTCACGCCGAGTCCGACCGCTTTCACGCCACGCGATGCCCGTAGTTCATCGAGCGCGCGAAAACCGCCTTCGTCCGTGAGTTGCCGCCAGTAAAACGCGTTCTTCTCGCCGTGCGTAATGCGGCCGATGTCATGGATCAGAACAATATCGATATCCACGATTCCCAGACGCTGCTGGCTATCTTCGAATGAACGAAGAATGCCGTCGTAGGTGTAGTCGTAGATCGCCTGGAAAGGCAGGGGATTCGACCAGCCTTCGCTGCCGTCATATGGCGTCGTACGCGGGACAAAACGGCGTCCGACTTTGGTGGACAACACGTAGTCTTCGCGCGGATAGCGTCGCAGTGCATCGCCCATGCGATGTTCAGCTTTCGTATGGCCGTAGTGCGGGGCGGTATCGAAAAATCGGATGCCAGCTTGCCAGGCGGCATCGATCGTTGCCTGCGCATCTTCTTCCGACAAGTCGTGATACAGGCCGCCAAGCGGCGCACTGCCCAACGACAGCGCCGTCACTTCCAGCGATGTTTTTCCAACCTTGCGCTTTTTCACGACGGGGTTTCCGGTGATTGGGTTCATCGCGTGGTTCTCGATGCGTAATTCGGTGCGTTATTCAATGCGTGGATCAAACCGGAGCAATCGATACCGCGTGCCGCGGCGTAGCGTTCGCCGGCAAGCACGCAGGCCCGACCGGGTCGAACGTCTTGTACGTCAGGATGAATTCCTGATGACCCAGCGATTCGGACTTCGACGCAGCGCCTGCCGCGACTTTCACGGTGACATCGAATACTTCGCGGCCTACTTCGTCGAGCGTTCCGCGGCCTTCGAGGATGCGGCCGGCATCTACGTCCATATCGCCGGAGAGATTGCGGTACGTCGCCGGGTTCGCACAGATCTTGATCACGGGCGAGATGGCCGAGCCGACCACCGAACCACGCCCGGTCGTGAACAGGATCACGTGCGCGCCGCATGCGATCAATTCGCCGATCTCGGCGTTGTCACTGATGTTCGGAAAACCGAAACGCGGTTCGCCGTCCGGCACGACATCGAGCAGATACAAGCCGCCGACCGGCGGGATATCGCCCGGTTTGATGATGCCGACAATGGGCGACGCGCCGCTTTTCGCGTACGCGCCGAGCGACTTTTCTTCTTGCGTCGTGAGGCCGCCGTCCGCGTTGCCGACCGCAAACGAACCGTGTCCCAGGATCGAGTAATAGCGCGCGGCTTTATCCACGCACGCGACGATCTCCTGCCCGAGTTCCGGCCGCGCCGCACGGCTTTTCATATGGAATTCGCAGCCGACGAGTTCGCCGGTCTCTTCGAAGATGCAGGCGGCGCCGGCATCGATGAATGCGTCGAATGCGCGACCTACCGCGGGGTTTGCCGTAATGCCGCTGGTGCCGTCGGAACCGCCGCAAATCGTGCCGACGATGAGTTCATCGAGCGCCATTGGCACTTTTGGCTGGGCGGCAAGCGTCGCACGCGTTCCGCGAATCCAGTCGAGGCCGTTCTGGATCGTGCTGCGGGTGCCGCCCTTTTCCTGAATCGTCAGGACCTCGGCGGGACGGCCGCTCGCGCGAACGGCATCGACGAGATAGTGCTTGTTCATGCTCTCGCATCCCAACGATACAAACAGCACCGCGCCCACATTCGGATGTGTGGTCAGCCGTTCCATCATTTTTTCGGCATAGCCATTCGGATAGCAGCCGGGAAAGCCGATCAGATGAACCGGTGGTTCCTGTTCGGTATTCGGTTCATCGAAGGCATCGAACGCGGGGCGAAACTGCGTGACGATCTCGCGCGCCACGTGATGCGCGCACTCCACGAGATAAGCAACCGCGATCACATTGCGAATACCCTTGCGGCCGTCGGCGCGCAAGAAACCCTGAAGCTGGGGAGCGGTGGTTGCTGTCATTGGCTTGGCTTTTCCCGGTGATCCACGAACGCGTGGCCGGCGTCGTGGGTAAAGGTCGGGATGTAGTCGCTCTCGAGATTGTGGGTGTGCAGGTGGTCGCCGGGCTGAACGTCCGAATTCACGTGGCCGATAATCGCGCCGTAACGGAGCACTTTTTGATCCAAGCGCAACGCGTGGCGCGCGACTTTGTGTCCAAGGTCGATGGTCTTTGCCAGCGTGACGACCTCCCCTTCAATCTCGACGCGCTCGCCCGCCTCCAGACGCGCACCTGCAATCAGGCAATTGTCTTGCGGGCTTTGAAGAATCAGACGTGGGTCGGTACGGTTGTGCGGGGTGTGCGGCACGCAGACTTCCTTGAATTCGTTTTCGATTGTGTCGCTAGCGCGGGTTTGTATCAGTACAATCGTTCATCAGTGAACGTATTATTCATATGCGGACAAGTCGAAGTCAAGCTAACTGCGCACCGAATCGGTCCGTGTTTTCCCTTAGCATCGTGCGTTTATCGTTTTCAACAAGGCCGACATGCAGGCAGAAGATCCCTCCGACGCCGACCGTTATCGCGCGCCCGCGCTGGATAAAGGGCTCGATATCCTCGAATTGCTCGCCGAGCAAAAAGATGGATTGACGCGCGCCGAGATCACGAAATCGCTCGGGCGCAACGCGAGCGAGATGTACCGGATGCTCGAACGGCTGGTCGCGCGGCAGTATGTGGTGCGCTCGCCGGCGGGCGACCGGTATTCGCTGAGCCTCAAGCTGTATGCGCTCGCGCATCGCCATCCGCCGATGAACCGCCTGATCACCGAAGCGCTGCCGGTCATGCAGCGTTTCGCTGATCGCGCCGAGCAATCGTGTCATCTCGCCACGTACGACCGGGGCAATCTTCTTGTGATCGCGCAGGTCGACGGGCCGGGCACGTGGGGTATTTCGGTGCGGCTTGGCGCGCGCATCGGGTTGATCGATACCGGTTCAGGGCGCGTGACGCTCGCGTTCCAAAGCGCCGAACAGCGCGCGCATATGCTTGCCGAACACACGCAGGTCAAGGGCGAGACAGCGCTGGACCCGGTCGCGCTCGAAAGCGCGTACGCGAGGATTCGCGCGGACGGCTTCCTGCATAAGGAAAGTCAGCAGACGTTCGGCGTCATGGATGTGAGTTTTCCGCTGCTCGGGCCTTCGGGTCAGGCCGTCGCGACGCTGACCTGCCCGTTTCTCAGGCGTATCGATGAATACGTCGCACCGTCACTTGACGACGTCAGCGCAATGCTCGGCGAAGCGGCCGCGGCGCTGTCGATGTATCGCGAGCCTGAGTTGAATTCGGTGGTTGAAGTCGATGGTTGAACTCGATGCCGTGCGCGATGCGCGGTATTCCAGCCCGGCTTGATAGAATGGCGCCCCTCTCAAAAAGCGGCTGGTCGTTTTCGTACGATCTTCCGCGTCTTCATTCAGCAAGGCCATGGCGAAACTTCTGTCCGATCCCGAATTCCAGCGCTTCTCCGAACTCCAGCAAAAACAGTCCAGCTTTACGATCACGAGCGAAGAAGCCGATGAACTGCGCGACATCGTTGCACGCGCGCAGAAAAAGCGTGACGACCGCGCAGCAGCGATGCAAAGCATCGAAACATTCATTGCGCAATTCGATATCAGCGCGGACGAGCTGTTCACCGCCGACCAGATCGCCGATGCCGCCCGCAACTTCGGCCTGATCCCTGCAGCGAAGAAAGAACGCGTCATGCCGCCGCAGTTGTCGTTCAACGGCAAGCCATATCAATGGACGAGCCGAGCGCTGCCCGACGACATCCGCGTACCCTTGTTCGAAGCGTTCACTTCGGGCGCATCGGTCAAGTCGTTTATTGCAACGCCCAAGGACACGAGCCGGTGCGCGGCTACCATCGCGCGTCTGGAGCGCGAAACCGGCAGCGTCTACGCCGACGCGTGGCTGGAAGAACTGGCGGTATCGCGTTCGCAAGTCGATGAAGCGCTCGCCAAGCTCGCGGCTTAAGCGTTAACGGTTCACGTCGGCGCCGAATCGGCGTCGGTCAGCCGCATGCGGAATCCCACCACGCCCGGGTCATCTGTCGGCGTGATCTGAAAACCGCAGCGGCGCGCGAGCGCGATCATTCCGGTGTTTTCCCGCAGCGCCTCGCCGGCGAGCCACCGCGTTCCGCGCGACTTGCAATACGCGATGATCCGCGACAGCAGCAACATGCCCAGACGCCTGCCCTTCTGATCCGACCGCACCGCTACCGCGAACTCGGCGGTCTCGTTGTCCGGATCCGCTATTGCGCGGGCCACGCCCAGTGTCTGCATTGCTTCGTCCTCACCCGTCACTGCGATAAACGCCATCTCTCGGTCGTAATCGATCTGCGTCATGCGCGCGAGCTGCGAGTGATCGAAGCTGCGTACTGAGCTGAAGAAACGCAGGCGCAGGTCCTCGGGCGTCATTGCCGCGACAAAAGCGCTGTGGGCGGCTTCGTCGTCAGGACGGATTGGACGTACGGTGACCTGGAATCCGTTCCAGTCCAGCGTCTCCTCAAGCCGGCGCGGATACGGCTGGATGGCGAGCGGCGTGCGGTGCGCGGCCAGCGTCAGGTGCGGCTCATAAACCACGACCGCCTGGCGCGTGACGCGTACTGTCAGGCGCAGAGCCACGATCTGCTCGATTTCACACACCGCATTCGACAAAGCCGTCAGCGCATTCAACAAGGTCTCGGCCGGCAATTCCCGCGCCCTTGGCGAGCGCATCACGAGGTCGCGGGCGAGCAATGGATTTAGCGGCGGAAGGGCGAACTCGTGCAAGGAATCCGGCAAACCGAGCGCGCCGGCAGCCCTGAACTCGAATACCGGACCGAATATGCGGTGGTTGAGCAGACGTACATCGATTTCAATGGCGTCGTCGCTACGCGGCCCCGTTGGCCCCGCCTTCACGACAATTTCAAACTGACTCAAAACCCGCGACGCACGCTCGCCATCCAGCTCGGCCACGCCAGTGCTCAACGCAGCCATCACCTGAGCCTGCGCGCTGTCGAGCGCCCCCACCGCCTGGGGTAGCGGCCCGTCGGGCGTCTGCATCAACAATTCACGGCCCTGGCGATAGTCAACCAGCCGGGCGAAACCCCGTGCGAGCCGCTGCGGTGTGGTGTGAACCGGAATGCCGTGCGCATGCAACGCGTCGCGCGTGGCTTCATCGACACAACCAAAAAAGCACGCCAGTAATCCGCGATACGCATGATCCTTCTGGGCGATCATCATGCGCGCGACCTCGGCAACCGGTGCTGCATGCGTCGGCGCATGGACCACAAACGCAGTCCCGGTCTCACGATGCGGCGCCAGCGCTTCGAGCGCCGCGCCGAAATCAGCGGCAGTGGCGGCGTCGCCCAGTTGCAGCGGATTGCCGAGCCGCGCGCCCGGCAATGCTGCGGTGACGGACTTGCGGGCCGCGTCGGGCCAGAGTGCGAGTGCGTCGCCGGCGGTGGCGAATGCATCGGCTGCAAGCGCTGCTACGCCCCGGTCGCTCGTGATCACGGTTGCACGATCGCTCGCCGCCACACGGCCAACCCCGAGCGTCTCGATTTCGTCCAGGAGGTCGTCCAAAGAATCGACGCGTACCAGACCCGCACGCCGGAATGCAGCGCTGTATAACGCGTCGAACGGATCGTCGTGGCCGGTGCGTAGAACGAGCACAGGTTTGTTGCGTGCGGCAGCGCGCGCCGCTGACATGAACTTGCGCGCCATTCGCACCGATTCAACGGCAAGCAGGACTGCACGCGTACGGGCGTCGCTTGCAAGAAAATCGAGGGTATCCCCGACATCGACATCTGCCTCATCGCCCAGCGCCACCACTCTAGAAAAGCCAAGACCGCGGGCGTTCGCCCAACCGAGCACGCCATTGGTCAGCGCATTCGACGCCGATACCCACGCTACCCCTCCAGCCGCAACCGGAGATGACGGCGCGCCCAGCACGGCGCCAGTGAGCGGCGTCATCACACCGAGGCTTGCCGGACCGACCACGCGCAACAAGAACGGCCGTGCCGCGGCAAGTGTCCGGTTTGTCCAGTTGCTGACCGTCTGGCCACGGGTTTCGCCCGACTGCCCAACGATTACGACTGCCCGCGTGCCCCGTTCGCCCAACTGCTGGACGATCGCCGGCCATGTTGAGGGTGGCGTGCACAACACTGCCACGGTGGGTGCATCGGGCAGATCCTCGATCCGGGCGTAGGCCACAGCGTCATCGATCTGACGATGCTTCGGGTTCACCGGCCAGATCCCACCCGCGAATCCCGCGCGACTGAGTCGCGACCACACCATTTCGCCGATACTGCCCGCGCGCAGCGACGCACCGATCACGGCGATCGATTTCGGATGGAATAGCGCGTCGAGATTGCGTACGGTCATGCAGCCTCCTGGAACGGGATGTATCCAGCATAGGCGATTCATGCCCCGCCAACTACTAGTCGAATGGCCTAGTCCCCTGCGTCTTATCCGCGGGTTCGCAGCTTTGCTGATAGCCCCTTATGAGAATTCCTGCTGCTTCAACGTTGGCCGAAAGGTCTATTGTTTCGGTCCCGGAATCAAGGTAATTTTATCGAACGCGGGACAAAGACCCTCGCTCGCAAACAACGGGGCGCATGTACCTGGCCAACAAGAACAACTGGGGAGACTGGCAGTCAGGAATCACTATGCGACACCTTCCATCGTTAATTGCGCTACGTTTTTTTGAAGAGACGGCGCGGCATTTGAGTTTCAACCGCGCAGCACGAGCGCTGTGCGTCACACAAGGAGCTGTAAGCCGGCAAATCCGGCTGCTGGAAGAATCGTTGGGCGTGAAGCTTTTCGAGCGCGACCACAAAGGGATTCGGCTGACGCCGGCAGGCGTGACATTGATGCCCTCAGTGACGGAAGCGTTTGATGTCATCGAGCGAGGAACACGGCATTTATCAGGTGCTGTGGAACGCAGGCGTCTCGTTGTGTCGTTGCCCCCCACGTTTGCAACGCAATGGTTTTCTTCGCGGCTGGGCGCGCTCGCGGAGCAACTGCCAGACGTGGATTTATCGATCCGGACGCAGGACAGCGGCGAATGTCATTGCAGCGTCCGGTTCGGCCGCGAACCCGCGCGCGAGTCAACCATTGAAGGCGGCTCGGAGCTTTTGCTGATGGAAAGACACGCACTGGTAGGCGCAGCCGGATTGGCCGGCGTACCGGTCGAGCGCCTGCTTGATGAATTGCCCGCGCTGCATGTACTGCACGAAGACGTGCGTTTGAAATTATGGCCAAACTGGTTGGCCAAGGCGGGGATGCCCGCGCGCTACGCGGATAACGGCATCGAGTTTTCGAATCTGCAACAAGCGATTCACGCGGCGCGGCGTGGTGTCGGACTCGCGGTTGTGGACCTGAACATGATTGATGACGAGCTGACCGAAGGCGCGCTCGTGAGAATGTCCGACGTGGAGATGGTCGGACCGTTTGGATATTGGCTCGATGTGCCGGAAACGCATCGTGAAACTGAAACGGTGAGTTCGTTCGCGGCCTGGTTGCGTTATGAGGCAAGTGAAGCGGAACGAATCAAATGAGCGCCTCGTTACCGGCCGGATTGCACTGATACCACTCGTGCGCTTCTGGCCGGAACGTTGAGTCACTTGAAAAGCCAGCTTCGTGTCAGCGCATGGCGCTTCCCGACGCCCCTGTTCCCGTAACGCCATTCGCCTGCATTTCACCCCAGGGCACACAATGCGATTGCACCGATAAATACCCTGGGTTATATGCCTTTGGGTCTTTTTTTGGCAACGTATAGCTGATCCGGCATTGTTCGACGGGGCCACTGCCCCACTTCACCGTAAGCGCGCCCTGATCTTCAAGACCTCGCGCAAAAACTCTGCTGTCCTGACCAACTACGCCCACCATATTTCCTTGTTCGTTTTCCACGCTCGCTCCAAATGGTAACGTTCCACCACCTAGTTTCGGCGCTTGAATCAGCGCCGCCCGACCACTCACCGTCTCGTACTTCATCATCACTATAGAGCCTGCACGGGGCGCCACCTGCGCGGATGTCGATTTAAATTCGACATCGGTGGACGTGCCTTTCGGATCGATATCGATCACGTTCATGCTGTAGGGCGACAGGTACGGAATCACTGCATATCCACGTGAATCGACCGTCGTTCCCGGTGCGTTCGTCACGGTCGCGCCGGCAGCAGCAGGCGCATTCACAATGCCGAACGTATCGCCTACTGTTTGCGAAAATGTCACTCCGCCCGGGTGCGCCACGACCGATCCCTGCACGCCCGCCGATACCTGCCGCGTGCCGCCGCCACCGCTTGCGGATGCATTCACCGTAGCGTACGGCGCGCGATAGGTTGCGCTCACACCGGCGTTGCCATTGTTGGCAGAATTGCCGCCGACGTTGTACGTGCCGTAGCCGTTGTAGGAGAACTGGTTCGTGGCGCCCAGCGAACCACTCACATTTGCCTGCATGTTCGTGGCGCCGTTCGAGTTGTAAGAGGCGTTGGTAGTCAACATCGGCGCGTGCGCCGTATGCCCGAGCGGGATCGTCGTGCTCAGCAAGAATTCGTTCGATAACTCTCCGTCCATGGTCCGCGTGCGGCCGGCCGTCAGGCTATAGGTTCCGTATTTGAACGCGTTGGTGTAGCCCGCCTGAAACAAGGTATCAGTGCCGCCGCGATTCCAGTAATTCTGCGACGATCCGGTAACGAACATCGTGCCGTGATCGCCCAGCTTCTGGTTGATCGATACCTGCATGCGGTTGCGCTGTCTATAAATCGCATCGATATCGCCACCATGCTCCGAGATATCGCGAATGGACGCTGCATCGTTCATGTTCAGATACCCTGCTGTCGAGAACCGGTAAGCCGCGACAGACACGTTCGTATTGGTCGCCCCGACAAACTTGCTGTAGCCCACGCGCAAGCTCGCGCCGTGCATCGACTGGGATTGCGGCACGCTGGTCATGGCGCCGGTGACGTCCATCGAAAACGCGCCGAAGCCGGTGTTCAATGCACCACCGAAGTTCAGCGCGCCATATCCGCTCGATGCAACCACACCGCCGTAAGCCGTCACTGTGTTCGTCAGGCCATGTTGAAGCGTGAACTGGCCGAAAACGGGTTTTGTATCGATGGAATCGTTACGCAGCTGGCCTGCCGTCGCGCTGAAACGGGTGACGCCGGGACGCAGCAATTGCGCCACCGATGCGAACGGTACGGTGAACTCCTTGCTGCGGCCATCGGCTTCGGTCACCGTCACGACCAGATCACCGCCGTAGCCGGTCGAATACAGATCATTGATCTCGAAGGGACCGGGCGCAACGTTTGTTTCTTCCAGCACCTGGCCGTTTTGGCGGATCGTCACGCGTGCATTCGATTCTGCGACACCGCGCACAACCGGCGCATAACCGCGCATTGAATCGGGAAGCATGCGGTCATCGGTGGCGAGTTGTGCGCCGCGAAACGACACGCTGTCGAAGATCTCGCCGCTTGTGCTGGCATCGCCGAGCGTCAGTTGCGCGCCGAGCTTTTCGACATCGCGTTGGGCGTAGGTCGCAATGTTGTCGAACTGTGTGGGCTGCCCCGTTCCCGACGATATCGACGATTGATGCCGAAGGTGCCATGCGCCCAGATTCACGCCGGCGTTGAGGCCGAGATAGCTTTGGGTTGAGCCGGGGCCCGAGCCGTCGGTCCGGAATGTGTTGGCGTTATAGCTCACAAATCCGCCGTTGACGCCCTGGTCCCATTGTTCGGGCGGCACGTAACCTCGTGCCGCGTTACGCATGAATGCCTGCGGCACGCTCAGTTCGAGGGTTTGCTGGGTAAAGTCGAAGTCGACCGTCGCGCCGGGCACCAGCGTGCCAATCTCTTCGCAGGTGTCGGTATCGGCTGCCGGGGTCGTTGCCGGTGCCTTCCGGCCACCGGCCGCATCCGCCTTGGCCATATCGACGCCCGCGTGCTGCAACATTGCACGGGTGAAACACGGCTTGGCGCTGAATGGGCCACCTCTGGAAACAAAGCGGATGTCCTGGCGGCTCAGGCGCGCACCGTTCACGTACAGGTCAACCGAATAGGTTCCTGGTGAAACCGCGTTGCCGCGCGTGAACCGGCTGGTATCGATCGGCGTTCCACCATCCTGGCGCAGGTAGGTGTTATCGAAGCTCACTTCAGCAACCGTGCCACTTTTGCTTTGATCCAATCCCGAGGCATCAGCCATTGCTTGCGGAATCGCGGCGCACGCCATCATTGAAAATGCGATTGCGGCAATCGGCTTCAGACGAAGCCGGAACGCATCCTGGCTTTGACGGGAGAAAGCATGTTGAGCAGCTTGTTTCATGGTTCGGCCTGCGTTGATTCGGTCTATTCAGTCGGTTCAGACGCGAGTTGACCCACCGGGCTGTTCGGACAGCCCGTTCGGCAAATGCGTAAAGGTTTTTTTGAGGAAGGCGTCGGCCAGTTGCTGCCCGCGACGCCTTCAGTTACCCGGGGCGATGGCCGCCCCGATCAGGCGACGTCTTATGGCGCGAGAGGTGCGTCGAGCGACACGGCGCCGCCGAAATCGCTGATGGTCGAAAATTTGACACGGGCGTTGGCCGGCGCTGTTTTCATGTTCTTGATCGGGAACTGCGCGCTTCCATGCGGCTCGACCATGCCGCCTATGTCGTTGCTGAAGGTCTGACCGCTACCGACCACATTGATATTGCTGAACGACACGTAATAGGCCGTCGGATTGGTCGCCTTCACTTCATACCCTTTGTTATCGACGGCGGGTACGAGTTTCCATGTCACTTTTGCCGGTGCTTCATCGGCGGTTCCGGGCAAACCCTTCGGACGCGCAAATACCTTGATTCGAGTCCGGAACGCGAATTGAAGCGTGTTGACATCGGAATCCTTGGCAGTCTTCGGCGGTACGTCGAGCACGTTGAGCCAGAACACCGACTCGCGGTCCTGCGGCAATGCATCGCCCGTGTACATCATTCGTAGCGTCTGGGATTTTCCGGCGTCCATGCGAAAGATCGGCGGCGTCAACACGAAGGGCGCGCTTGCCTCGCCCGGCTTCGCCGCGGCATTGCCTTTGTCCATCCAGACCTGAACCAGCGAGGGTTCGCTGCGATCATTGGTCAGCTTGACCGTCATCTCACGATTTTCAAGGGGATACACCACGCGTGTTCCGCCCACTGTCACGCTTGCGCCCGCACTTCCGGCAACGAGGGCCGCGATCAAGCCCAAACCATATGCAATTTGCCTGAGGGACTTCATGATTGATGCATCTCCGTAAAAAACGTATCTCGAAAATTTGAAAAAAAACAGGCACCTGCACCTGCAGATGCCCGTTGGTACACCTTATTGGTAGTCGACGGTGTATTGAACCGACGTGCTTACCGGGCCAGCCTTTGCCGCACCCGTTGCGTAGTACTCTGCGAAGTACTTGAGGTCAGCGTTGCCCGAAACGATGGCCGCACCGTTGCCGGCCATGTCGTTGTTCTCGCCCGTCGCCACATTGATGGGCAGGTGCGACGCGTTCAGCAAGCGAACCTGCACATTTTCAGCACCGGCGGGGGCTTGGTTTGCCAGGTAACCCGTGGTTTGATCGACCGTCGGGCCATTTTCGAAACGAGCGACTGCCTTCGATTCTGTCGAGCAACCGCTCAATGAGAACGTCAGGTCGGTTGCGGAGGTCGTGCCGGCCGTCGAGCCCTTCGAAGCCAGGGTGCTGTTTGTTACGGTCGGCAGCGTGACATTTTTATCAGCAGCGCCAGATACTTTTGCGTCGATCGAGCATGTTGTGTCAGTCACTGCACCGGTAAATGTGATCGTGCCGTCAGCAGCGCTCGCGCCAGTCGAAGCCAAAGCAATGGTCGCGATAGTTGCAGCAGCAGCGATGGTGGAGATGAATGATTTCATGGTGATTTTCCAATAGAGAAATTAACGAGGTTTCGAACACTTGCGGCGCTTGAACTACGTGTCCCGTAGTGCCGTCCGCGCAGTGCGAGCCGCCTTTTTCATCGTCTGGATTCTGGTGAGAGGCGATGAACCGGTTCGTCTGCGAGTGAATGAATCTTAAGGCGCGATGCCTCGGATTACCCTCGGAACTCTCCGAAGAATTAGGACGAAACTAAGAATTCCTAATATCGAAATCAGGATGGTTTTTGGTTGATGCGATCGCGTTTTCAAATGCGGAAAGGCGTCCGCAAGCGGACGCCTTTTTTAAGGTGAGGTTTATCGGGAACTGCTGCGCGAAGCCAACCTATCCGGCAGCACGCTTGGAGCTCATGACGATCCGCTCGCGGCACGCAGAGTCAGGTTGCGTGTCTCAGGAGCCCAGGCGATCGATACGATCATGCCAACAAGCAGAACAGCGGCGAGAATCATCATGGTGTAGTGAAACCCGATCTGCGCGATGCCGACCGGTAGCAAGAACGTACCGATTGCCGAGCCAAGCCGGCTGCACGCAATGGCAAGTCCAACGCCTGACGCGCGTACTTCGGTTGGAAAGCATTCGGGCGGAAACACGCCGACCAGATTGCTGAATGCCGACATGGTCAATGTGAAAACAGCAAACGCAGCGATCATCGCAAGCGTTGCAGATGACGGCAGCAGGCTCATGGCCACCAGCATGGCGCAGGTCACGGCAAACGATCCAATCAAAAAGTGCCGGCGGGGCAACTTGATGGTGAGCCAGATTCCGAGCACCGCACCTATGACCAGTACAGCATTGAGCAACAGGTCCGCACCGAAACCACCACTCAGGCCGATCACTTTCAGGATGCCTGGCAAGAATGTGTAGATCGCGAAATACGGAATGACGAGACACACAAAGAATCCGCAGTTGAACAATGTCCTGCGAATCAGGTCAGGTTGAAACAGCCGTGCGTAACCATGCTTCCCACCGCCGACATGACTGCTATGTTCAGCGTCGAGAATGACGTCGGGGCCGAAATGCTTGCGGACCACATCGTGCGCTTCCTTCACCCGCCCCTTTCCGAGCAGCCAGCGCGGAGACTCTGGCGTGCCAATGCGCAGCAGCAGGACGATGAATGCAGGAAGACTCGCCGATGCAAGCAGCCAGCGCCATGCATCCGGACTGGCTTCTCCATACGACATGCCGAGTACGTTCGCCACCACGTAACCGATTGTCCAGACAACGCTGAACGATCCAAGAAGCGCACCACGATGCTTGCGAGGCGAAAATTCTGCCAGGATGGCGTGACCGACCGTGAAGTCGCCGCCCATACCGAAGCCGATCAAAACCCGAAGCGCAAACAATTCCAGCGGCGATGTGGCGAAGAACTGAAGGAATGCGGCAATGGTAATGATGACAAAACTGGTGAGAAAAATGCGCTGGCGGCCAAGCCGATCAGACAGGCGCCCGAAGATCAGGCTGCCAAGGAAAATGCCGATCAACGCCGAGCTGCCGATTGCACCCATCCAGAACGAATCGAGCGGCATCTGCCGGTTCATCGAGGCCAGCGCGTATCCCACTGTGCCCAACGCGTAACCTTCGGTGAAATGCGCGCCGAAAGTCAGGCCCGCGATCTTCACATGGAAGCGGTTCAGCGGAATGTCATCGAGCAGCATGGGCTTCGAGGCCGAATGGTCGGGTGTGCGGATTGGCGCCATACCTGCATGTGGTCCGGGACCATTGGGGATGGCACTACTTGAGGTGTCCTGATGACTCACTGCGTCTCCTGTTTGTTCTTCACTTACTCGCGTGGCTGCCAGCTGTATGCGACAGCAACAACGCGGTCACAATCGACTAGCGACAATCAACGTTCGGTCGCGATCAGGCCACTGATCATCATGTATTTGAGTTCCATGTATTCGTCGAGGCCGTATCTGGATCCTTCGCGGCCCAGACCCGATTGCTTGACGCCACCGAACGGCGCCACTTCGGTGGATATGATTGCCTCATTGATGCCAACCATGCCCGTCTCGAGTGCTTCCGCGACACGCCACGCTCGGCCCAGATCGCGGGTATAGAAGTACGCGGCGAGTCCGAAGGGTGTGTCGTTGGCAAGCTTGATTGCTTCAGCCTCTGTTTCGAACTGGAAGCAGGCGGCGACCGGGCCGAACGTTTCTTCCTGCGCTATCGACATGCTTTGGTTCGCATGGGCCAGCACGGTTGGTTCGTAGAACGTGCCGCCCAATGAATGGGCACGGCCGCCCGTCATGACAGTTGCGCCTTTGGCCACGGCGTCCTGCACGTGATCATTGACCTTTTTCAACGCGGCATGGTTGATAAGCGGGCCTTGATCGACCTCTTGCTCGAGCGCGTTGCCTACGCGAAGCTTGCCGGCGGCAAGCGTCAGACGCCGCGTGAACTCGGCATAAACTCCCGCCTGAACAAAGAAGCGATTCACGCACACGCACGTCTGGCCGGTATTACGGAATTTCGATGCCATGGCGCCCTGCACGGCGGCGTCCAGATCTGCGTCGTTGAATACGATAAATGGCGCGTTGCCGCCGAGTTCCAGGGAAAGCTTCTTCAGCGTGTGTGCGGATTGGGCTGCGAGAAGTTTGCCGACCCGCGTCGAGCCGGTGAACGACAGCTTGCGTACGACCGGAGACGCAGTCAACGCCGCCCCGATTGCCACAGCGTCGCCCGAGATGACATTGAACACGCCCGCCGGGATTCCTGCTTCTGCGGCGAGTACGGCCAGAGCCAAAGCGCTCAACGGCGTTTCCTCAGACGGCTTGAGGACCATCGTACAGCCCGCTGCCAGCGCAGGTCCGGCTTTGCGCGTGATCATTGCGAGGGGGAAGTTCCACGGCGTGATGGCCGCCACCACGCCGACCGGTTCCCGCGTGACGATGATCTTCGATCCCGCCTTCGAGCTCGGAATGACATCGCCATAACTGCGCTTCGCCTCTTCAGCGAACCACTCGAGGAAACTCGCTGCATAAGCGACCTCCCCTTGTGCTTCCGCGAGCGGCTTTCCTTGCTCTCGCGTAAGCAATTCGGCGAGGGCATTGCGATGCTCGAGCATCAGCTCGCCCCAGCGCCGCACCCGAGCGCCGCGTTCCTTTGCGGTCAGCGCGTGCCAGGCTGGGAACGCGCCCTCCGCTGCCTGAATGGCTTGCTGCGTTTCACGCGCGCCCGCTTTCGAGACATCTGCGATCACGTCTGCCGTTGCGGGATTTAGGACCGGATAGGTCTCAGCGCTGCTCTGCCATACACCATCGATGTAGTGTTCTTTTCGAAGAAGATTCATGCCGCGTCCTTCATTGCCTGAACAAAAGCGCCCTGCGGCACGCGTGCTTCACGCGCGACCCGGCGGCCGGCTGTGTAATCGTTGATGACATCACACGGCGTGTAGTTGCGCTCGAGTTCATAAAGCTCGTCCGCGTCGAGTTCCATGCCGAGCGCGTTAAGTGCGCTGTCGAACTGGGCCGGTGAATCTGCGCCGACCAGCATGCTAGCCACGCCATTGCGCTGCAGTACCCACGCCTGGGCGATTTGCGCGGCGCTCACGCCGCGTCTCCGGGCGACGCGCTCAACAGAGGCGGCGATCTCACGGGATGCCGCATCGCCGTACATCTGCGATGTAAAGAAGTCAGTCTGGTTACGCGTAGACGCGGTGTCGCACGTCAACAGCCCTCGCGCCAGCGGGCTGAATACGGATACACCCAGACCTTGGTCCGCGCAGTACGGCATCATCTCGCGCTCTTCCTCGCGGTATGCCAAGTTCAATTGCAATTGCATATTGATCGGCTTGTGCCAGCCATTTCGTTCGCAAACCTGAATGATTTTCGCAAGCTGCCACGTGTACATGGTCGACACACCGATATAACGCGCCTTGCCCGACCGGACGATATCGTCCAGCGCTGCCATGGTTTCTTCAACGGGCGTGGTAGTGTCGAAATAATGGAGCATATAGATGTCGACGTAATCCATGCCCAGCCGGCGCAGGGATGCGTCGATACCATCGAGCACGTGCTTGCGTGAATGACCGCCCGCATTTTGATATTCGCCCATGTCGTAGCCGACCTTGGTGGTGACCACGATTTCCTCACGCCGTGCAAGGCGTCCAAGGATTCGGCCAACCACTTCTTCTCCCACGCCCAACGAATAGAAATCAGCGAGATCAATGAAGTTCACGCCTGCGTCCAACGCGTGGCGAACAATGGGCTCGCTCTTTTGTTCGTCGAAAATCCACGGTTTCCATTGCGGCGTTCCCATGTTCATGGTGCCAAGACACAAGCGCGACACTTTCAGGCCGGACTGGCCCAGTCGAACGTATTCCATTATTCAATTCTCCGTAGAGTGCCGGCATGCGACACCCGTATGCGGTTTTTTAGAGGGCGGCTTGCGACGAACTCGGGGTATAGAAGGGATTCGACACTTCACGCGCCGCGGCGAATACGTCGCGCTTTAACGGCAGACCTTTCATGGCCGCCTTGATGGCGTTTTTAGTCGCGCGATAATTGTTGCGGAACACGGCATCCAGATCGTCAGCTGACGGATTGACCCAGTTCGCCGATACGACCACCCAGTCGTTTTCCGCTTCCGGCGGCAACGTGCCGTCTTCGAGCGATTCAGCGACGGCCTTTGCGATGCCCGCCTGCGAAGCGCCCCACGTCGCGTTCCCGTGGAACTCATTGGCGATCTGCGCCTTGTTCACGTACAGCGTCAGGGGCTTGGTAGGAACACCCGGCCGAGCGATGATGACAAACGGCGCGTGGCCCGCCGACGGCGTAGCGAGCGCGGTCGCGAATGCCTGTCCAGCAGGACCGCTGCGGGGTCCGACAAGCACATTGATATGGGCGAGATTGACGCCCGGCCCTTCAAAACCCTCGCCAATGTGAAGAGTGCGCTCGGATTGGGGTGTTGGCATGTTGGCTTCCGTTCAAGGAGTGGATCGATGAACAGATTGTGAGAGCCAGCGCCGCCGAGGAGGAATCGATGATTACTGCGCACCGGTATGAGCGGCGCTCAGATCGGTGAATTCCCTAGGGGGCGGCAGATGTTATCGATCAAAGGGCGCAATGGAGCCGTAGCGATCCAGGAACGCACGATGTTGGTGTTCATCTATGCCCGCTGGATGGACTTCCGTCGAGGCCGGGCGGCTGTCGAGTCGCGCTTTCGGACGGATCGGGCGAAACTGGAAGCCGCCGCCGCAGTTCGGGCATACGTTTTGAAGCCGTGACAGCGCGCACGATTCGCAGAAGGTACATTCAAAGCTGCATATCATGGCGTCACGGGCGTTTGGCGGGAGTGGCTTTTCGCAGCATTCACAGGTGGGGCGCAAGGCAAGCATGATAAATCTCCTTTTTTCTCATTTTAGATTCGGAGTTCCGCTTGCCTCGCCAATCTGCCCACGTTTCACGTCAGTGCTTATGTCAGCACGCCCCACATCACCAGCGTGAGCGCCAGCCCGACCACTGAGACGATCGTTTGAAGCACGGACCAGACGTACACCGTCTGTTTTAGCTGCAGACCGAAGTATTCACGGATCATCCAGAAACCGGCGTCGTTCACGTGGCAGAAAAAGACCGACCCCGCGCCAATCGCCAGCGCCAGCAGCGAGTTGTGTGTCGCGCTCAGCCCTGCCACGACCGGGGCGATGATGCCCGCCGTCGTTGTGGTCGCGACCGTGGCCGAGCCGGTCGCCTGGCGCAGCGCAACGGCGATCAGCCATGCCAGCAGAATGAGCGGCATGTGCGAACCGATGGCAATCTTCCCGATCGTGGTGCTGATCCCTCCCAACACCAGCGTTTGCTTCAGGCCGCCACCGGCGCCGATCGTCAACAGCAGCGCGCAGATAGGCGGCAGGCTTTTGCGCAGGATGCCACTCACTTTGTCGCGCGGCATGCCACGCGTCCAGCCCAACGCGACGATTGCGAATAGAACGGTGAGTCCAAGAGCAATCAGCGGCTCACCGAGAAAATTGAGCGTATCGAATAGCAGCGTTTCGGGCTTGACAGCTAGTTTCGCTACGGTTCGGCCGAGCATCAACAATACGGGCAAAAGTATCGTCAAGAGCGAGATACCGAAGCTGGGGGCGTCGAGCGCACCGGCACCATCCATCTTCGATGCAAACAACTTGCCCATCTCCTCCGGTTCGTCGACGTGCATCCGGCGCGACAGCCATATTCCATACACGGGGCCCGCGAGGATCACAGCAGGAATTGCGATGATGAAACCAAGACCCATCGTAATTCCAAGATCCGCA
This sequence comes from Burkholderia sp. PAMC 26561, assembly GCF_001557535.2. Lineage (NCBI taxonomy): Bacteria > Pseudomonadati > Pseudomonadota > Betaproteobacteria > Burkholderiales > Burkholderiaceae > Burkholderia > Burkholderia sp. PAMC 26561. The sequence goes on along the minus strand of NZ_CP014307.1, from coordinate 881,583 downwards.
TGCAGTGCGCTCACCGCTATAAGCGGGCCCGGGTGCGGCGGCAGCAGCGCATGCAGCGTCGTCATGCCGGCCAGCGCCGGGATTGCGATCCGTAAGATCGGCTGTTTCGAGCGGCGCGCCATTACGAAGATGATCGGCACCATCATGACAAGGCCGACTTCAAAAAGAGCGGCAAGCCGATCACGATTGCCACCAGCGCCATCAACCAGGGCAAGGACCGTGGCGTGGAGTGATCGAGAATGGTCGAGACCAGCCTGTCGGCAGCGCCTGACTCCGCCATTAATGCACCGAGCATCGCGCCGAGCGCGATGATAATTCCGACGTCGCCCAGCAGGCCGCCCGCGCCTTTACTAAAAGCGCTCGCGACGGCCTCAAGTGGCAAGCCTGCGGTAAAGCCGGCGACGAAAGTACCAACGAGTATCGATAAAAACGGCGCCAGTTTCAGCGCGCTAATAAGAACAATGATCGATGCCAATCCGAGCGCGCATGCGATGAGAAGACGCGTGTCGTGGTCGGACCACGCGGCGAAAGTCGAAGTCAGATGCACTGAAATGCCTTTGGCTGAATGAGAGAAGAGGCTAGCGTACCCGCGGCTGTTCGCCGTCGCTTAGTGGCCGCGATTTTACGAGTGCTTGCTTACGGGATGCTTGGAGCGGCATCGTGGAACGGTAGCGGGGTTGTGAATAGACCACCGGTGGTTCTAGCCGTATTTTTTTGATCACTATATTGAGCATCGACGTCTACATGACTACACAGCAAGCTCTCCCTTTATCGCGTCAAGCACATGCGCGAGGGGTACGACCCAACGGAATCGAGCGCCTCATCCTGTGAGCGCCGTTCATGTTTGTCTTGCTCTAAGTCATAGTCGGCCGGACTTTATGCGCATAAAGCGTCGTGCGGTCGACGCAGGCCAGTAAGCTGCTGATGCAAAGGCTCGCCACTCGGTTGCACAAATTAGACTCCAGCACGGGCCGCGATAGTACTGTCCACGCGACCGAACCTTGACACATAAGTCGCAAGTCGACTTTATGCGCATAAACTCCGCCGATTTCTTGACCGAACGGCCAACCACCTACGTTATCGCTAGAATTTTTCAGCTTCTAATGTAAAATTCAAAAAGCTAAATTTGGGAGCAAAACGTGGCAGCTGAAATCATTGCGATCACGCAACAGAAGGGTGGAGTGGGAAAGAGCACGATCGCAATGCACTTAGGCGCTGCGTTTCACGAAAAGGGGAAACGGGTGCTCGTCGTAGACGCTGACGGCCAGAATACCCTAGTGCATTGGGCCAGCGCCGCGTCGGACGAGGCGAGTGGCATTCCGTTTCCCGTAGTGAATCTTTCCGAGGCAGGCGCTCAAATCCATCGCGAGATCAAGAAGTTCGTGAATGATTACGACATCATCGTGGTGGACTGTCCGCCATCCATCACCGAGAAGGTTTCTGGTGTGGTGCTTCTCGCCGCAACCGTTGCCATAGTTCCGACGTCCTCATCCCCTGCTGATTATTGGTCAAGCGTAGGTCTGGTCAAGCTCATCCAGCAAGCCCAGGTCATGAACGAAGACCTGCATGCGGTGTTTCTCCTTAACAAGACCGAGGAGAAGCGGATGTTGACTCGAGAACTGAAGCGGGCGCTCGAAGAACTAGGCTTCCCCTTGCTCAAGACGCAGATCCCAACACGGGAGTGCTACAAGCAGGCAATGGCTTTGGGTCAGACCGTGCTCCAGATGAGCGACAGAGGTTCACGCCTTGCCGCGGCCGAAATACGTGCGTGTGCAGACGAAGTTCTCGCCATGCTTCCCTGACTTTATGCGCATAAAGGACCCTGAATGAAACCGAATCCGTTTGCCAAAGGCTTCAAGGCCCGGCCCGACACAACGAGCAGCGAGAAGCGCACGGCGCTCGATCGCATTAACGCGATCGACGAAATCGTTAATCAAGAGGCGGGCAACGACAAGCAAGTGACCGGCAGATCCAGCGGATACACTGAAGCCGAATACGAGGGTGACACACAGAATCCGGAATCGGATGCGTTCAAAAGCTGGCGCCGAAAAAATCGTTACGTTCAGGGTCAAGTGATCGAATTGCCGTTGAAAGCAATCAAACCGAGTCCGTTTAATCCTCGCCACTTTTACCTGAAAGCGTCGATCGCCGAGCTGGCCGTCAATCTCGCCAAGCAAGGTCAGCAGCAGGCCATTCACGTGATACCCGACCATGATAATCCCGGCACTTTCTTTGTAAGCGATGGAGGGCGGCGAGTTCGTGCTCTCAAAGAAGCCAATAAGGAAACAGTGAAGGCGATTGTCATCGACCTCCCGATCGGGATCGAAAGCTATAAGCTTGGTTATGATCTGAACGTACAGCGCGACTCCCAGACAGTCTTCGACAACGCTGTCGTCTGGAAGCGTTTCCTTGAAGAAAACTACTTTCAAAGCCAGCGGGAACTCGCCGATCATCTAGGCTTGGACGAATCGACCATCGCGGTCGCGCTGGCTATCGCGAAGCTACCCGAAAATGTGATGCACGAGATGGTTGCCCGGCCAGACCGGTTCGGCTCGAACATGGCGTATCAGGTCTCGCGGTTCCACAGTGCACGAGGCGCGGATGCGACGCTGCGCCTGATTAACAAGATTGCGTCCGACGATCTGAGTACCCGACAAGTCGCGGATATCGTGAAAGGGCGCGCTAGCGCGCAAGAGACACCGAAGCCAACCGGTCGCCAACGCTATGCTCAGCGACTGGAAATCAAACTGGAGGGGATTGCCGTGGGCGATCTTAAAACCTACGGCGATGACCGACTTGAGTTGCGATTGCGTGGCCTGTCGAAGGATAAGCGCGACGCGCTGCTGCAGCAGATAGAAATGATGCTGCAGACAGAATCTGGTAACCCGTAGTCCCGTAGCGACTCATCCACCACGGCGCCAGACACGAAAGTCTTGCGCCGTACAACCGCCGTTTTAGTCTACGCTGCGCGGTTCTGATTCAATGTGAACGCCAGCAGATCCCCATCGGTCGGCTCTCCCCAAGTCTTGCGTGCGAGCCAATCGAAGAAAGACGTTTCCCCCATCTTCGAGTCGAGTCCGCGCTTACGCCAGTCGTCGCGCATGTGACCGCCGAGCTCCGGAAGTACATTTTCCTCGAAGGTCTGGCGCGCCAGTTCACGTTCCGACTCACCTTGCTCCTCGTACAGCGCGCGAGCTTCCTTCCGACGATAAACCGAAAACTCGCTAAGCAGGCGCGCTTTGAGATCGTCTGCCGGCGCGCCGTTGGTTTTCGCGGGGGCCGTTGCCGCAGGCAGCGCCTCGAGTTGGGGCGCGTAACCCTTTTTCAAAGCATCTTTGAATAGCGCCGCCGCGCTTCTTACCGGGGGCAACGAGGTACTCCGCATCCGTTGCTCGGTCATTTGCAATGCGGCCCGAATCCGGTTTTCCTCGCTGTCTGCGTAGAGCGTTTGGGCATCTTTCAGGGGTATGCCGATCTTGACCATCCGATCAACCAGCGTACTGTCAAAGACATTCGGGTGTTCATCGAGTGCAAGCATGGGTTGCTTGCGCTCAGTTACGCGGAACTGTATCTCCGCGACTCGTCGTCCTTCCCTGTGTTCGATCAACTCGACGAAAATATTTGTCACCGCGTTGACTTCGGCGATGGCCGGCCGGAGGTAGTCGCGCTTGAAATATTTGTATTCGCGCTTCGCTTCGTCGCCGGCTTCAGTATCGGGCGTGCCCGACAAGATCGGCCGCCACCATTCCCACGTCTCACGCATGGTGAGATGACTCGGATTCGTCAGATATCGGACGCAGATTTCGTAGAGAGCCAGGCCGGCGCTGCTTCGCAACTGACTCTGGAACTGCAGACTCAGGCGAGCGTATTGCACCGGATCCAGCAGCTTTTTCTTGATCTTCGGTGCGAAGGAAAATTCAACCCACACGCGCCTGGTCGCGGGATCCTCAAGAATTTCCGCGTCCGCGATCAACGTCGATATCCCCCATTTCCGGCCTGGCTTCTGGCTGGAGGTGCCCGTGCTCCACTCGACCTGAACCGACACCATCCGGCGCAGGTGCTCTTTGACCAAAGCGGTATCGTTGGAATCGAACGCTGAATTTGCGACGATATCCGACAGCAACGCCCGATAGGTATCACCAGATTCGTCGGCCTGCTGTGCGACTGCCAGCAAGACGTTGAACAACTTGCGAGTCAACAAGGTGATCTTTCCGCTCTTGGGCTGAATTGCAATAGCCTCAACGGCCTTTCGCAGCTCCGCCGAACTCGGGCTCACCACGTCAGTCTTCTTCGCGCGTTTGGTTGCCATGCTTGGTGTCAGGGAGAATTTTGGGAAAGGATACCGGCGACGGTGACGCTCGTCTACAGGCACAAACTCACCCTTGAGCGGTGATCAGCAACTTGCGCACTGAACTCACTGAGGTGCGCTCCCGAAAGTTCTCACCCTCACCATTCGTCGTCCGCCTTGCGTATCCCCGCGCCACGCGGGTAAACGGTTTGGCGCATTCTTTTGCTTATATTTTGGCGCCCGAACTACGATCCCGTATTACCTCACCCAAAAAAATTTTTCGATTGCGCATGTCTTCCGCCAAAACTGCTCATCATCGAAAAGGGGCTTTCTCCGTGCAGAGGCTGCCAAATTCTCATTGAATACCACTTACGAAGGCTGTTTCTCTTGATTCCTGACGATTTCGCTCCTGAAAACACTCACCGTTACCTCGCTTTGAAGCCTCATTCTGCTTTAAACACCGAGTAACGCGCCCATCCGCGTGAACCATCACTGCTCCCGAATTCCCTCACCTTCGTCCCCACGATGACACCCGAGCCTGAAATAAACGATGGAGCACCTCCCGTAAAGCCTCACCTTTGCGGCACATCCGAGCGATTTCGAGGTCCAGCCGTGTGCCAAATCCGCCGGACACGCCCGATTACGACGATCCAAGACCCCGCAAAAGCTCACCTTAGCCAAGGATCTAAGGTCTGTGGCGCCGACTTCTACTCAAATCGCAGCCTCCCGAAAAGTCTCACCCTAAGCACGAGATGCTGTCGGCATCTGCCTTATATTCTTATTACTATCAACATGTTAGGTGATGAAGTCGGGTTTTTCAGATGGCGAGCGTTGGTTGAAAAACGTCGAGGTGCAAGAGGGGCTCCCGAATACGCTCACCGATGGATCACTACTGGGTACTCGCTGGCATGGCAAATGACGGTTGATGCCCCCCGAAAAAGCTCACCTTTACCGCCTCTGGCTCAAATACCCCTTAAAACCGAGAATATTAGGCCTTTAAGGTTGAAACCTCACTCCCGAACCCTCCCGTAACTCCTCACCTTAAGCCGCAAACATCGCAGGCGATCATGCAAGCATTTGGTCTTGGCGCCTGTATAACCTCACCCTCGAGTGACGTTGGCCCCCGTGAACCCTCACCATAAGGTAATAATGACCGACTTTAACTGGATTTTTTGCGTTTTTTTAGCCCCCGCAAACACTCACTTAACAAATTGGTGTCGCAGATGCTCCTTGTCTACTGGGCGGGCTTGTTCACTCCGCGATCTCCCGAATAATCTCACCTGTCAAAACGGCACGACTCCCGAATCCGCTCACGGATGCTCCCGTGATGACTCACTGTCGTTCCTGAACCCCATCACCTCCAGCCCCCGTCAGCGCTCACCTTCTATCCCGCAGACACTCACCTTTGCGTCCGGAAAGCCTTACTCCATAAGGGTTTGCCGTGGCGTTAACGTTTTTAACTAGGGTTCAAAGGTGTTTACTTCTAATACTCTCAAGACGGGGAGATTCTAGATAGAGAACCGTTACAACCCCTTCGGCTCGTGAAACATCGTCGAAGCAGTCACGGCCCAAACAAACTGCTAGTAATCAACAAGTTAAGCTATTAAGCTCTACATGTTTCACGGAAACCACTGTCGCCGGAAGGTGATTTTGGCGTAACGGAGCACGAGCGCTTGCAAAACTTGCCGAGTTCTCAGCTTTTCTTGGAATCGTAGTGATTGCTACGTAATGTATTATGTATCGAACGAAATAAGTGCCGGGAGGGTTTATGAATGATAGAGAGCGCCTCGATCTGCGTACTGAGCTTGCTGAATTAAGAGCCAATGGCGCACGAAGGCAAGACCTCTCGCAACATGCATGCAAGCGGCTCTTCTTCGATTTCGGCATCCGGCCATCCATGGCTACCGTAAGGGACCTAACTCAGACCGGAAGCGCAAGCGACATTCCGAAGGATATCGATGCGTTCTGGACCCGAATTAGGTCGGCGTCCCGAATTCGCATCGATGGTGGCGCGATTCCCGATGCTTTGCAGGAGCGCGCAGGCGAACTCCTTGGGCAACTGTTTCAGGAAGCAAGGCATTTAGCCAGTCAATCGCTCGAGATAGAACGTAACGCAGCAAAGAGCGACGCGGACACCGCATTGAGTCGTCTTCACGATTTCGAAGTACGGTTCGCTACCGTCAATGAAGCGCTCCTACGAAGCGAAGCGCGGGCGGACGCGGCGTTGGCACACAATTCTGCATTGGAAGCAGAAATGCATGCGCTCCGTGACCGGGATTCAAGCGCTCAGGGCGGTCTCCACGCGTTAATCCAGCGTCTGGAGGGTGAAAACGATGCCCTGACCAAACGTCTCGATGCCCAACAACTGACAAACGCCACGTTACGTGATCGACTGGATACCTTGAATTGCGAATTGCGGCAGAACACGGAGCACTATGCGCAGCAGATCAAGGACGCGGTGAGTGAGGCTGAGCGGCGCGTCAAGCCGATGCTGGTTGAACTCGATTCGCTTCGCGGCATGGCCGCGACGTACCAGACGAGTGTGCGCCAGGCCAGTCAGAAAGAATTTGATTTCATCCAGCAACTCAGCACTGCGAAAGCGCGTGCCGACCGACTTGAGCTGCAACTGCGCGAGAAATCCGACGAAATCGATGAACTCTCCTCCGAGCGCGACACCCTTCGCGCGCAAAGCGGAATCAGTAGAAGTGCAGCCCGGCTCATTTGCTCGTTGGTCGAAGAAGGACGGTTATTGAACAAGGAAATTCTGGCGCTCGGCACCGAAGTCGACGCGTTTATCGTGCTGCCGTCGCGTTGTCCAACATGCATGGCTGGTGAGCCCGAACTTGCTCAGCACGGAAACGAGTTCGAGCTTTCGTGCCCTGATTGTGAGCGATCGTCGGGTGCCACGGCGTCACGGATTATGGCTGTCGCATGCTTCAAGACCGCAGAAATGCTCGATGCGAGCCAGCAAGTCGAAAGGTGAGGTTATTCGGGACCTGATTTTCCGGCGGATCGTTCGTCCGCAACCGAAGCGTCATTCTTTGCATGGGCCAAATCACGCTCCCGTATTTCCTCACCTTTCCAGCGTTCCCACGCCCGATGCAGCCTGTGCGCTGAAATGTCTTGCTGAAATCCCAGCCACTGTCCGACCTGCTCGGGCATCGTTCCGCTTTCAAACCGGTCCGCGGCAAACGTGTTGCGCAAGGTCTGGGGACTGGCGCGGGCTACCCGGGAATCTGCAATACCGGCGGCCAGCGTGACCGCATCGATAGAGCGCAGCATCGTGGCCTTGTGCATGATCCGCCCCGACGCGGTAGACGGAAATAACAGGTCGCCTGGCAATCCGGCGGTTTTTCGTTCGCTGATCCACTGATCAAGCAACGCGACGGCGAAAGGCGCGAGCCGGGTTTGTCGTATGAGCGCGGAATTTGAGGCTTCGACTGTGAGCCATGGCTGATTCCAGTCAAAGCTACTAACGGTCAGCGCGGCCGCCTCTCCCGTTTTCACTCCCCCGCCAAGAAATACGCCGACGAGTGCACGGTCCCTGCTTTCACGCCAGCGTTGACCGGCCGATAAATCAACAATCGGCGAGAAAAGGTAGGCGACCAGCGCCGCGCGCTCGTTGTGCGATAGAAAACCGGTTGGCTCGTTCTCCCGTGCATCCCGCCAGGGTGCTTCGCCATCTTGTGCAATAAACCGAGCAGGATTCGTGGACGCGAGTTCTATCTGACGAACATGGTCCAGCACGCGCTCGATGAGCCGTAGATAGCGTACGCGCTGTGGTTTCCGGATATCCAGTTGGGTTACAAACTGTTCGATGGCGAGCCGGTCCACGGTCTTGAGATTGACGCGTTTGACGTCCAGCCATTCAAGAAACAGGCCCCATTGCGCGCGGTAGACGTTCGCTGACGATGCCTTGAATGCCTGACCGGCCATCCACGCATCGAACGCACTTACCGGATCGGCGTACCAACTCGCGCGCTCTCGCTCGAAAATGTCGTCGGTCCTGGCGGTCAGGGGCATCAGGAATGATCCTTAGAGGTGAACCTGCGGGCGAAGCCGCTTTTAAAGCGTGACTGCAACCGCTAACTCGGGATGCCCGGCGCGTGCGGCCTGGTCGTAAGCATCAACTGCGAATGCAAACACGGGCGGCAGCGCATTGGACCTGCGAAAGTCTACAAGATCGTCTGTTTCGGGAAAGCTCAGGTCAACCGGGCGTGCAAACAGAGCTCTGAGCGCTGACTCGTGCCGGCCGGCAAAACCAAGATCCGCGAGAGCCTCTGCTTCGATTGCGAGCAGGAGCCGCCACGACAGTGGGACTCCTTGCACGATATAGCGATGCGCAACCTCGCGTGTGATTCGCTTAAGGTCTCTCACCACGCGGGCGAATTCGGGGGTGTCGATACGATCTTCTTCGATGTCCATTTTGTCTCCCTCTTTCGGCGATAACGGCAAGGTACGATACTGTACAAATATACAGTGGTTATCGCAATCTCCCTTTATCGCGGCGCTCCAATTTGCGCTGATGCAAGCTTGCAATGTGCGATTCCGCCTACGCGCTAATCAGACGCCATCGGCTGTCGGACCCACTATGGATTTGCGATGCTGTCTACACGGTCAGGACATTTCCTGACATGGCGCCGCGAACTTCATTACATCGGATTCGCGCTTTTGATACGAAAGGAGATGAAGATGAACAAGGATCAGAAAGACGGCGTAGTAAAGCAAGCCAAGGGCAAGGTCAACGAAGTCGTCGGCAAGGTGACGGGTGACCGCGCCCAAGAAGCCAAGGGCGACGTGCAGCAGGCCGCCGGGAAGGTGCAGAAAGGTGCAGGCGATGCCCGCGAAGACATGAAGGACGCGTTGAAGAAGCACTAAGGGGTTCGACCGCGCCGTCACTATTTGATTAAGTGGCGGTTGTTTCATTCGAAGTAGATCAGCAAGCGAGGGCCGTGTCAGACGCAAGTCGGCACGGCCTTCCTGTTATGTCGCCCCACGCCAAGCGGAAACTTTATGCGCATCAAGTTTCTTGGTCAGACGCGCATATCAATAGCTGGCAGCACTCACTGATATCTGAGTTGCGACGAATCGCGACTCAAGGGCTCTGAAACCCTCGCAGCTTCACACAAATAAACATAACGTTCATGTACAGTTCGCTCGGATTTAATACCAAAAAACTCGCCCGTTCGGTGACTGCTGCCGAGCGAAGGTAAACGTACAGGCCCGGGCCGAATGAAAACGTTAGCGGTGATTCGCAAGAAGTCTCTGTTACCAACGGCGCTTTTCGCGCTGGCAGCGTTTGTCGTACCTGCTTACGGCACCGCAGCCGAAATATGTGGCGATGGCCTGTGGGCCGACGCCATGATCGGCTCCTACCACGTACATCCTAAAAAACACTTTGATCAATTCAATCCGGGCGTTGGTTTGGAATGTTGGGTTTCGCCCCAGTGGGCCGTGACTGGCGGATATTTTCGAAATTCGCTTTCAGCGCCTTCATTTTATGGCGGCGGCGTGTGGGCGCCGGAGTTGACGCATTGGGGTTACGTCCGCCTCGCCGTCATGGGCGGCGTTATCTCGGGCTACGATTACGGCAAGTGGGGATTTGGCCACGATCATAAGGTCGGGCCCGTGGCTGCGCCTTTGATCATGGCCGAATACGGTCGTATCGGCGCGAATATCATCTTGATTCCGCCGATACCATCAAGCGACTTGCCTTTTACGCTGGGTTTCCAGATTCGCGTTCGTTTTTGGTAAGCGGATCGTCATCACCTGAATCCAGTGTTTCCCGCACCGGTAAAAGCCGAATCTTCCAAGGTGAGCCTTTACGGGAGACCGAACACCTCTCAACTTTTAAAATTCACCTGCGCCAATCGGCCGTGGACCTCAAGCGTCAGCGCTTCGATGCGTTCGCTCATTTGCCGCGTGATCTCGGTGAGTTGCGTATTCTGCTCGAGCAGCGCGACGAGTTGATCCGCCTGCTTCGCCGCCTGCTTCTGGCGTTCCTCGTTCGCTGCGGCGATATCTTCCCGATGTCGGGCATCGGCGTCCGAATTCACCTTGTCGCGATCAGCCTGCCGTGTTTGCGCGAGCAGGATCAGCGGCGCAGCATAAGCAGCCTGAAGACTAAAGGCGAGGTTGAGCAAGATAAACGGATAGATGTCGAACTTCGTCAGGCCCGCGACGTTCACCCCGATCCAGCACGCGACAATAACTGTCTGTCCGATCAGAAAAGTGGGCGTGCCGAAGAACCGTGCGAAGCGTTCGGCTTTGAGCGCGAACCAGTCATCGCCGAATACCGATGAAAGATGCATGTGCGGCAGATGAAAACGCAGATGGTGGCGCTTGTCTCCACCGTGTTCGTCGGGCGGAAAAGGTTTGCTCATGGTCGCTCGCGATGAATGGAATACGTGTTGACGTTATACACATCCAGGCAAGCGACCGCATGAACGAAAAGCGTGGAAAGCGCCTACGCCTTGCCGATCTCGAACTCAAACTCCGCTACACCATCGACCCCGCCCGCAACCTTGTCGCCGCGCTTCAACGCGCCGACGCCGGCCGGCGTGCCGCTGAAAATCAGGTCGCCAGGTTTGATGACAACTGCTTGCGACACGTGGCTGATGATGTCCGCGACCGGCCAGATCATGTCGGCGAGATCGCCCGTTTGCCGCGTTGCGCCATTCACCGATAACCAGATCCTGCCGGTTCCCGGATGGCCGATTTTCTCGGCGAGATGAATGGGCGTGACGGGTGCGGATTCATCGAAACCCTTGGCCCAGTCCCAGGGCCGGCTCATTTTCTTGGCGATTGCCTGCAGGTCGCGACGCGTCAGATCGACGCCAACGCTATAACCCAGCACGTAATCGAGCGCGTCCTTGGGATCGATCCTGCTTCCCGCCTTGCCGATCGCAATCACCATTTCGATCTCGTGATGCAGGTCTTCGGTCAGCATCGGATAAGCGAGCGTTCCTGCCGCGGGCACTACGGCGTCGGTGGGTTTGGTAAAGAAGAACGGCGGTTCGCGATCCGGGTTCGCGCCCATTTCACGAGCGTGATCGGCGTAGTTGCGTCCGACGCAAAACACGCGGCGCACTGGAAACGACGCCGTCGATCCGGCGATGGGAACCGCAACGATGGGAGAAGGAGCGAAGACGTATTCGGTCATATCGAGTACTCGAAGAGATGGGGGTGTCGGTGCAGAAAGGCTGCATCACCCATGAACGATATGCTTCGAGCATCTTCGATAGCAGGACAAAACCGGCCCGCGCCTTGGACTAAACTAACCGGCCCGCAAATTGCGCTGCACGGAATTGCGTCGGCGATGAACCCTCAGCCTGACGAAAGCGCCGCGTGAAATAGGCTTCATCGCGAAAGCCGACCAGGAAAGCGATGTCCTTCACGCGGCGTGTATCGTCGGCGAGCAGCGCTTTTGCGCGGCTGATTCGCTGGTCCGTGACCCATTGCACGAAAGTGCGTCCGGTTTCCTTCTTCATCAAACGCGCGACATACCCCGTCGTCAAACCGGCGGCGTCCGCGGTGGATCGCAGGGACAGCGCGTCGTCGTTCAGGTGCTTGAGTACATGGCGCATCACCTTGCTGACTGAGCCGCGGCGGCTGACGGCCCGCTCGCTGAGCGCCGCGAGTTGCAGCAACGAGTCCGCGTATCGTGCGCAAACCAGTCCGATCAACTGCAGCAGGTATCCGCGCAAGCGGCCGACGGCGCCAAATCCCCGCGTGCCATCGATGTCCATCATGACCCGAACGATGCGTTCCACCTCGGCGAGATCGGCCGGCACGAGCTGGAAATCCAGCTCGCTCTGAAAGCGGAAGGGCGCCAGCTCCGGAAAGCGGACGACAGGAACGTTGTTCAGGTCGATACGGCCATCGTAGGCATCGATATCGAGCCCGAGGAAATCCAGCGCGAAGTTGATCACGATAAACCGCGATTGCGCCGGATGCGGGATCATATGCGCCAGATGCGGCGCGATAAACGCGACGGCTCCGGTTGGAAACGCACGGGTTACATCGCCGATATGCTGCTGCGTGTCGCCCCCCAGATTGATCTGGATCTGGAAGTAGTCGTGCTTGTGCCGTTCCGTGATGGCGGAGCGCAGGGTCTGGTCGCGGATATAGAAGTCGAGCCGGTCGCTGCGCTCAGGCATGGCGTAAGTCCGCGATGCACGTCTGGCAATGGAATTCATCGACATGGATCCTGGGGCGGTTACGTAAGAAAACCTACGTTATTAGCATACCGTGTGGCTTCAAAACTCGCCGGTGACGTACGAAGCGCAGCATCGAGCAAGGTCGTGATTTCCTGCTTGCTGCGACCTTCAACAAGGTCGAATCTGAGTAATGGCTTTGACGGTTCCCTCTGGTGGCGTGAGAACCCAGTTTAGTGCGATACCCGACAGTATTGGGACGTTTCAAACGAACTGATTGTTTTCCCAAGAAAACAATCAGTCAAGGAATCGCCAAACAAAGTATTCCGGAAGCCTTGAAATAAAGGCCATATCACGAGTAGGGTGGCGAATGCTAGGGCGCTGCAAGCGGTAACATCGAACACGACGTCGATTGCTTGGCGTCGACTTGTTCGGGGACACCACTTGCGCGCCCTTGCCTACTCTTGCCACTTGCTGGGCCCACAACGCCCAGGTCACCGACTCAAAAGCGTTCCATGACCTCTGTACTTCTACTCGAAAATATCCACGACACCGCGGTTGCCCGTTTCAGCGAGTCAAAGCTCGAGGTCGAGCGGCGCGCAGGCGCGCTTGCTGGCGCAGAGCTGCTGAGCGCGCTCCAGGCGCACAACCTTGTCGGGATTCGATCGGCGACGCATCTCCGGCGCGATGAAATCGATGCCGCGCGTCATCTGCTTGCGATTGGCTGCTTTTGCATCGGTACGTCGCAAGTCGATCTGAACGCCGCTGCACAAGCAGGCATTCCGGTGTTCAACGCGCCGTTTTCGAACACGCGTTCGGTGGCGGAACTGGTTATTGCAGAAGCCATTCTGCTATTGCGCCGCGTGCCGGAAAAAGCGTACAGGCGCATGCGGGCAAGTGGGCGAAGGGCGCAAGCGGGTCGTTCGAAACGCGCGGCAAGACGATCGCGATCGTGGGTTACGGCAACATCGGCTCGCAGGTTGGCGTGCTTGCCGAAGCCATGGGAATGCGCGTGGTTTATTACGATGTGCAGGCGCGTTTGTCGCTGGGCTCGGCGCGTGCATCGCAATCGTTGGCCGACGCCGTATCGCAAGCCGACGTCGTCACACTCCATGTGCCGGCGACCGCGCAAACCAACTGCATGATCGATGCAGAGACGATCGCCTGCTTCAAACCCGGCGCAATCCTGATCAACGCGTCGCGCGGATCGGTCGTCGATATCGAAGCGCTCGCGCAAGCGTTGAACGCGAAGCGGCTGGGCGGTGCGGCGATCGATGTATTCCCGGAAGAGCCGAAAACAAACGCCGATGAATTCAAAAGCGTGCTTCAGGGCTTGCCGAATGTGATCCTCACGCCGCACGTTGGCGGCAGCACGGAGGAGGCGCAGGAGAATATCGGCACGGAGGTCGCGACCAAGCTGATTTCGTTTCTGACCACGGGCGACACGGTCGGGGCCGTCAACTTCCCGCACGTGAATCCGGGACCGCTCGACGCAGCCGCGCGTTTGCTCAACGTTCACGGCAATGCGCCGGGCGCGCTCGCCACGCTCAACACAAAGCTTGCGGCGGAGGGCGCCAATATTGTCGCGCAGCATTTGCAAACGCAGGGCGAAACGGGATATGTGGTCACGGATCTGGACCGCGCGCCATCGAATGGATTGATCCAGGCGCTTTCGAAAGAGCCTGGCTTTATCCGAACGCGCTTGCTGTTGAAATAACCGCGCTCGGCCAGCTACGAGGTGAGCTTGTTCGGGAACTGACCGCAATTGATGATGTGCGATCAGCCCCGGAGACTAGAACGATTCCTTGAACGGCCGCAAATCGATTTCTTGCGTCCATGCCGACGGATGTTGCGCGTGAATGGCCCAGAACGTTTCGGCGATTGCATCGACGTTGAGCAAGCCATTCTCGCCACGTTCGGCAACGGCTTGCGGACGCGAAGTCCTGAGCCTTTCACCGTCGATACCCCCATCCACCACCACATGCGCGACGTGCAATCCAAGCGGCCCGAATTCGCGCGCCATGCTTTGGGCGATCATGCGCACGCCCGCTTTCGATGCCGAGAAGTGAGCGAAGCCAGGCTTGCCGCGAAGGCTCGCTGAAGCACCCGTGAAGATCACCGTGCCGCGTCCCAGCGGTACGAGTCTGCGCGCCGCTTCCCGGCCCACGAGGAATGCGCCCACGGGTCCGGTGCGCATGAAGCTTTCGAAATCGTCCAGGCTCAAATCGCAAAAGTCGACACGCCTGTTATTGCCGACGTTATAGATGACGAGCGACGGCGGTTCAATTCCTTCGCGGGACGCCATGGCTTTATCGAAGAGATTGAGGACGTCGGGTTCCGATGTTGCATCGGTTACGACTGACTCGGCGTGATGCCCGTTCACCGTAATCGCGCGCACGACGGTGTCGAGCTTTTCAAGCGAACGGCCCGCGACAAACACGTGATAATCCTGCTGCGCAATCAGTTTGCAGAGCGCGGCACCCAGGCCGAGTTCCGCGCCTACGCCAATTACGATCGCACTTTTACGCGTCATGGGAGCACCTTGAGGTTGGTATCGAAGAACGTGATTCGATTCTATGCGTGTAACCTCAAGCATGCTTGAATGGTTGTCCTTACATGGAGCACTTCCACATGCCGGGTCATGCAGGAAGCTGTCATTGCGGCGCAGTCCCGCGCGAACCGTTTATTTGAAGTCCCAGCGCATCTGCTCGACAATGCCCACGCCCCGCGATGTACGCACGCATTCGCTGACATAGTCGGTGAACGGCAATGGCTCGAAGCCGATTTCATCGCGCAGACGATGGTTGTCGAAGGTGTAATCGAGCGCGGCAAAGCCGGCATACAGCCGCAGCGCGTGTTCGATCAGCCGGCCGCTCGCCGAGTTCTCGCGGCCGACGACGTCACGCGCCATCTTGCGAAAATCGCGCTCGCCGCAAATGGTGTAGCGGCGGCCGTGAATGCCGGTGGCTTCGTCCATCGCGATCAGGATCTTGCCGATAGTCGGCGCTTCCGTTCCCGCCGACACGTGGTACAGGTCGAACGCCAGATTCGGCTTCACGGCAAGCAGCATCAGCGCGCGTGCGCAATCGTCGCCGGAGACGACATCGAGCCGGCTCATGGCGCGTGCGGTGAAACGGCGCGCGCCATGCACCACGCGCATCACCCAGAAAATGCTCGCCGACGGCAGTGTCCCCAGCACGGTATGCCCCACCACGATCGATGGCCGCGCGACCACCAGCGGCAGGCGCGGAAAGTTGCTGCGCAGCAGATGTTCGGCGTCCCGCTTGCTTTGCGTGTAGGGCACGAGATGTCCCGCGTCCGCCTGCGAAAACGCCGACTCCCGCACGTTGCCGCCGCATTGCGTGCCGCATGCCATTGCGGTGCTGACGTGCAGGAAGCGTTGCAGCGCGGCGCTTCCATCGAAACGCGATGCAAAGCGCAACGTGTCGCGCACGTTGATATCGAGCACTTGCGGGTTGCTCGAGAACGATGCCATTGCGGCGCAGTTGATCACATGAGATGCGTCGCGAAGACGCGCGAGATCGGCGCCGCAGAACTCGCCGCCCAGTTCGCCCACGATCACGTTCGCCGCGCTCAAACGCTCCGCTTGTACGCGAGGCAAGCCGCACCGCGCGGCTGAAGCGCGTAGCCGCGCGATCGCCTCGCTGATGTCGGCGGCACGCACGAGACACACCACGCGGTCCAGCAAGCCGCCGTTGACCAGCGAAACCAGCACATTCCCGCCGATAAAACCCGTCGCCCCCGCGAGTACAAGACTGGCCACACCGGCCGGACGTGCCTGTCTGTGAGGCGCCGGGCGTTCAGGCCAGGAGCGGGAAGCATAGGAGGCGTAGTTGAGAGGGGTTTGCCATGCGAACATTGTGTGCTCCGTTCGGTAACAGGACAGGGTCGTAAAGGATCGACGGGAACGAGGGGGGATCAATAGCGGTAGGTCAGCGCCGATATCGCGAAGTAATTGACCTTCTTCTGCACGATCGGGCTGTCGCCGGAATTGCCGATAAGACGGCTTGCGCCAGCTTCGGTGTGCACGGACCATCGTGGGGAGAAGACGGTGGCGGTCCAGCCAACCGAAACCTTCGCGCTGTCGATACCGCCTTTCACCGAATAAGGCCGGAAGTTGCTATTGGCCGCTTGTGCGTCGGTAACGCCGAAGAAGGTTTGCGCATAACGCCCGGTGCCCGCGTGGATGGAGCCGGTGATATCGACTTGATTCGTGGGCGTTTGCAGAACCGGCACGGTCATGGCGACGTGACCGCTCAAGCCGCGGCCGGTATGTGTGAGCGGTTGGTCGAGCGTCATGCTGATGGTCGATGTACCGAACACATGCGCGCCCGCCTGCACAGAGAGCATCAGCGAGCCCGGAATGCGGCCCATGCCCTTGAGGTAATTAGAGCCGGGCAGGTCGGCGCGATTGCTGTCGCTGCGGCCGAAGTCGTAATCGAGCGCCGTCGATACAAACAAGCCGTTCGCAAATTCCTTCTTGTAGCCGGCGCCTTCCATGGGGCTAAGAAAAAAGCCGTTGTCGAACTGGGCGGCGATAACCGGCGCGACGACCGGCCGATAATCGCGGCTACCCTCATATCGCGGTGCGATGCCGGTCACGAGCGAAAACATATAGATGTTCTCGGCGTGCGCCAGTGAGACACCGGTCAGGCCGAGCGTCGAAAGACAAAGGTGAGACAGACGTTTGCGCACAGTGGGAGCGTTCGAGGGAGAGGAAGCCGCAGTGTAGGTAGGCGGCTCTCCCGCGTCTGTCTTGAATCTGCGGGGAATTGTGCGGGTTTGTGCTCGCGTGTCGGGGAGTGTTCCAGCGAAGCTTGCTCACGCGCGTATTCTTGCGATATCGCCGTCTCGATCCCACGCCGATGAACCCATCAAACGCACTGATCCGGTCCGCCATGTGTTGCACTCTGTTTGCGTTCGCGAGTCCAATTGCGGGCTCTAATGCGATCGCAGCGGGTGCGCGCACGAATCACGGTAACGATCCGTTCTTTCAGATATCTACGGCTGTTGCGCATTGCCCCGCGCCTTTGGGTCCGTTGCAGACCGACCAGGAATGGCTCGACGATGCCCATTACCGCATCGAGCGCGGCAATAGTTGCTGGGTGGAGGGGCGATGCCGCTTGTCCAATGCGTATCGATACGATGGCGAGATTGCCGAAGCCGTGCAACGGCGTCTGAACGCAATCAACGCGACCGTGCACTGGCGTGAAAATTCGACGCTATGGCTCACGCTGCAGCGGCGATTTATCTATGTGCAAGGGTGTGTATCGAAGCAATTCGATACCGCCAAGTTTCTGTCCGAGCTGGAAAAGACAGCGGACGTGGATCGGGTTATCGACAACACCACGACCACGCCTTCCAGGCTACCGTTGCCGTACAAAACGCCCGATGACTGATGCCTGCAGGGAGGCGAGGCGTGCGCGAAATCGGTTTTGGCGACATTGAGCGCATTCGCGCGAACCGCCGCAAGCCATCCACCGCACAGCCTCGCTTCAGCAACTCAATTCTGCGGCACGTTCGCCTTGTTGCCCGCGAGCGGCGAGCCATAACCGCCGCTTTGCGTGTTATTGGGCAAACCGTTGACCAGCTGAGCGCGCGGATCGGTCGGATTCAGGTTCATCTCTCCGGCCTGCACATTGCCGTGACTGGGATATTCGCTCCCGAGCGGCGCATTCGGCATCAGACGAGGATTATTCGCCGGTGCGCTCATGTCGTCGTTCGGGCTCTGTCCGTGATTCATGCCCGTGGTTTGCGCCACGGCTCCTTGCGCGGCGAACGAGGTCACAAGCGCCGCGGCGACTACCGTCAAAATGCGGTTCAACTTAACGTGATTAACCATGACTGAACTCCCTTTGTTGGGTTTTCGTGTCCGTGATTTATTGGATTCGCGTTAAGCCGTCACGCGTTTTTATGGGTAAGTCTGCTTGGCGAAACTTGCGACCTTATTTGCGCGCCTTCTTCAACTTCTCTTCGCGCTTGGGCCTGTCGTCGATGATTTTTGTCCGGGCCTTGTTCTTCAGCTTCTTCCACTTCTTGCACTCGTCCTTCGTGCGCAAGCAGCCAATGCACAGGCCGGTTTTGCTGTCGAACTTGCAGATGCTGATGCAGGGCGATTCAACTGCCATATCAATCCAATGGAATCCGAGAAAAATGCGTGCTGCTCACCACGTGAAATCTCGCACAATGCATGCCCGAGTGCCAAAAACATAATTGCGATCAGGCCAATAGCCGACGCAGCATGGGTGTACACAAATTGTTCATCCGGGTAGCTAATCCGTGGCACGTGTGACCCGGATGCTAAGATTTGGAACATTCCGTCGCGTTGTGCGTAAAGTCTGTATGTTTTGTCGTGCATTACGCCACCTGCGACCTACCGGCTTTTGCTTAGGACCATGCAAAAACCCCCACTGTTCTCGACGCTGAGCCAGCTTGAATTCGAGCGCGCGGTACTGGGACGCGTTGTGGCCGGCATGCCGCTCGCCGAAGTGCTCGAACACGTGATCCATCGGGTGGAAAACCGCTCGGAGCAGCCCATGCGCGCCTCCGTGCTGCTGGTCGATGCCACCGGAAAACGCCTCGTTCATGGCGCGGCGCCGAGTTTGCCCGACGAATACAACCGCATTGTCGACGGCCTCGAAACCGGCCCTTTAATGGGATCGTGCGGGGCCGCGGCGTTTCGCGGGGAACCGGTGATTGTCGAGGACATCGATACAGACCCGGTCTGGGCCGCTTTTCGCGATATCGCCCGGAAGTTCGAATTGCGCGCGTGCTGGTCCATGCCCATTTGCGCCGCCGATGGCCGCGTGCTCGGCACCTTCGCCAATTACTATTCGATGCCGAAAAAGCCGTCGCCCGAAGAACTGGACGACATTGCGCAAGTGGCGAGCGTGACGGCGCTGGCAATCGAGCGGCACGCTGGCGACCGCGCGCTGCGGGAAAGCGAAGAGCGTTTGCGGATCGCGCAGCAGGCCGGCGGAATTGGTACCTTCGAGCTGTTTCCGGACAGCGGGCGTATTGCGGTATCGGAGGAACTTTGCTGGCAGTGGGGTTTGACGCCCCGCCATGAGACCCATCTCGACGTGCTGCTGGACCTCGTGCATCCCGATGACCGCGCACGCGTGCTGACGGCGCACCAGGACATGCATACGGGCGCGCTGGATTACCTCGAATATCGCATCCGCCGCGCGGACAATGGCGAAGAGCGCTGGATGGCACGGCGCGGCGAAGCCATCGCCAACAGCAGCGGCGGCCTGCGTTTTCTTGGCGTGACCTACGACATCACGGGCCACAAGCGTTTCGAAGAACGCCTGCGCGTGAGCGAAACGCAATTGCGCCGCCTGAACGATTCGCTCGCGGCCGAAGTCGATGCCCGCACTCGCGAGCGCAACAGCATCTGGCGCAATTCGCGCGATCTTTTTATCGTGGCGACCAGTTCGGGCGTGCTGCGCGCGGTCAATCCCGCGTGGACCGACATCCTGGGTTTTCGCGAGGACGAACTGATCGGCAAGTCGTTCGCGGAAATCGTTCATCCGGATGACGTGGAAGCCACCGAAACCGCGCTGCAATCCGTCGCGCGTTCGGGGATCGTGCGGTTTGAAAATCGTAACCGTCACAAGGATGGGTCTTACCGATGGGTATCGTGGGTTGCGGCGCCCGAGGGCGACACCTTGTACGGCAACGGCCGCGATGTCACCAGCGAAAAGGAAACCCAGCACGCGCTGCAGCAAACCGAAGAGGCCTTGCGTCAGGCGCAGAAGATGGAGGCGCTCGGGCAACTGACGGGCGGTATCGCGCACGATTTCAACAACCTGCTGCAAGGCATTACCGGTCCGCTCGAACTGATCCGCCGTTATACCCAGCTCGGCCGGACGGACGACATCGACCGCTTCATCACGATGGCAACCGGCGCTGCGAACCGCGCCGCATCGCTGACGCATCGTCTGCTGGCGTTTTCGCGGCGTCAGCCGCTCGACCCGAAGCCGGTGAACGCGGACGAGTTGCTGCATTCCATCGACGATCTGCTCAAGCGCACGATGGGCGAGGCGATCGATACGCGCGTGATTCCCAATCCGAGACTCTGGCTCACGCGCTGCGACGCAAATCAGCTCGAAAACGCCGTGCTGAACTTCGCGATCAACGCGCGTGACGCGATGCCCGAAGGCGGCCGCCTGACGCTCGAGACGGACAACGTGGAGCTGGGGCCCGAGTTCGCAACGTCGCATCCCGATGTCGCGCCGGGCCAGTACGTGGTGGTATCGGCGTCGGATACGGGCGCCGGCATGCCCGACGACGTCAAGGCGCGCGCCTTCGATCCGTTCTATACGACCAAGCCGCTCGGGCAGGGCACGGGGCTGGGTTTATCGATGGCGTACGGGTTTGCCAAGCAATCGGGCGGAATCGCGACCATCGAAAGCGCGCCCGATGCCGGTACGACCATCCGGCTGTATTTGCCGCGGTTCACCGGCGGTGCGGGCAAGACCGAGGTGACAACGGAACTGACGGAAGCGCATCGCGCAGCCGGCGGCCACGTGATCCTGGTGGTTGAAGACGATGCGTCGGTGCGTGAGCTCGTGTGCGAGATCCTGCGCGACCTGAATTACGAGGTGCTGGAGGCCGTCGACGGACCGTCCGGACTTGCGATACTGAATTCGCCGGCGCGTATTGACCTGCTGGTCACCGATGTCGGCTTGCCCGGGCTGAACGGCCGCCAGCTTGCCGATGCCGCCCGGGCCACTCGCCCCGCGCTCCGCGTGCTGTTCATGACGGGTTACGCCGAGTCGGCCACGCGCGCCAACGGCTTTCTCGACACCGGCATGGAGATGATCACCAAGCCCTTCACGCTCGAATCCATGGCGAGCCGCATCCGCCGCATGGTGACCATGGCGGGCTGATTGCGGCTCCCGTATTGCCTCACCGTCAAATACCCGCCCGAATGGCATGGTCTTTGCTCATGCATGGCGGGCGTGTGCGTTTCCCGAGACCGCAGGACACCGGCTCGCGGCTGACAACTCTACAAACCAGCGCAACGCTTGGCCGGAGATCCTTGATGGATCGCCGGCGCGACCGCATCATGAACCCCGCTAAAGCCAATAAGAGAAAGATGTGATGACACCAAATCCCGTCCCGCGCCGGCCCGCGTCGAAGGTCTTGCCTCCCGAGGCGCCGGGCATGCGGGCGTTGCTTTCGCTGGTCACCGGCGTGGTGGTGATCTGCGCGCTGTATTTTGGGCGCGCGGTGCTTATCCCGATCATTCTCGCGGTGTTGTTGAGCTTCCTGGTTGCGCCTTTCGTCGATTTGTTGCGGCGGTTGAAACTGGGGCAAGTGCCATCGGTGATCCTGGCCGTGCTCGTTGCGTTGTCTGTGCTGACGGCGGTTGGCGCGCTGATCGGTGCGCAAGTGGCGCAGCTCGCCAGCGACCTGCCGCGTTATCAGGTCGCCGTAGAACGGAAAATCGATGCCGTGCAGGAGAAGACAGTCGGCCGCGCCGATGCGTTCCTTGGCAAGGCGGCAACCGCGCTGAAACGGATATCGCCGAACCGGCAGGAGGAAATCCGCAAGAGCCAGGAGAACCAGACAGCGTCTCCTATCGACGCACCCATGCCCGTCGAAGTCCACGAGCCATCCCCTTCGCCAGTGGAACTTGCCCAGCGCTTCCTGTCGCCGATCATCAGTCCGCTCGAGACCACGGGCATTGTCCTTGTCGTGGCGATATTTATCCTGTTGCAGCGAGAAGACCTGCGCGACCGGCTGATCCGGCTGTTCGGATCGCGCGACCTGCACCGCGCAACGACCGCCATGGACGAAGCCGCGCGGCGGCTGTCGCGATATTTCCTGGCGCAGCTCGGTATCAACATGGGTGTGGGTATCGTGATTTCGATTGGCCTTGCGATCATCGGCGTGCCCGGCGCGTTGCTGTTCGGCGTGCTGACCGGATTGCTGCGGTTCGTGCCCTATGTGGGGACGTGGATCGCGGCGCTGCTGGCCGTTGTCTTCGCGACAGCCGTCGGTCCCGGCTGGTCGATGATGATCTGGACCATCGTGCTCTTCGGGGTCACCGACATCGTCGCGGGCCAGATCGTCGAACCGATGCTTTATGGCCACAGCACGGGTCTTTCGCCCTTTGCCGTGATTGTCGCGGCGGTGTTCTGGAGCTGGATCTGGGGGCCGATCGGGCTGGTTTTATCTACGCCATTGACGCTGTGTCTCGTGATTCTCGGGCGTCATGTGGATCGGCTGGAATTTCTCGACGTGCTTTTCGGTGATCGTCCAGCCTTGACGCCGGCGGAGAATTTTTATCAGCGGCTGCTCGCCAACGATCCCGACGAAGCGCTCGTACAGGCCGAATCGCTACTCAAGGAGCGCTCGCTCAGCGCGTATTACGACGAGGTCGCGCTGGAGGGTTTGCGGATCGCGCATCAGGACGTGCTGCGCGGCGTGGTGACGGCGGACCAGTTGAAGCGCATCAACGAATCTGCGATGGATATCATCGAAGGGCTGGAAGAGGTCGAGGACGTGGTGATGGCCGCCCGCCCCGATGAAGAACCGCCGGCAAGCCTGGAGATGTCGGATCGCGAGGCGGGCATTTTCCACGAAGCGCCGCCTGCTCATTTCGATGCTGCCAGCGAAGGGCATACGTCGTCCGTGCTGTGCATCGCGGGGCGCGGCGTGCTGGACGATCTGGCCGCGACGATTGCCGTGCAACTGTTTCGCAAGCACGGACTGGGCGCCGATCTCGCGCCGTACGAGCGTTTTTCCCGTACCCGTTTCGATGAAGTCGACCTGACCGGCGTTTCGCTGATCTGCGTGATTTCTTTCGATGCCGCCGAATCGCCGCCTTACTTGCGCAATCTGCTGCGCCGATTGCATCAGCGGGCAGGGGCGGCGGATCTGATTGTCGGGCTGGTCGTGCCGGACAGCGCGCTGGAAGGCGAGGCGGTAATCAGGAAGACATCGGCGGCGACTTCGTTCAAGGAACTGGTCGAGGCGTGCGTGGCTGCTGCGCGGCTACAGACTACCAATGGCGTCTCCTGGGAAGGCCTGAACCCGGAAGAACCCGTGCCGGTTGCAGATTCGGGAAAGGCGCCGGCGGTGGTTCCCGTCTTGCGCGGCGCCTGAATGCCGCTTATCGATTTCCGTCGAAGAGATCGTTCAGCATGGTGTCGAAGGCGCCTTGCGCTTCTTCGAGTTCCTGCAACGCAGCGTCGAAAGTCTGCAATGCGATCTGCGTAGGCCGGCCGTCGCCGTTCGGCGGAAACTGCCCCTGTAATGCCGTGAACGCCGCCTGGACCTGCTGTGTGGCGTTCACGATGCGCTGCATCGCCTGCGCTTCTTCTGTTCGATTGTGTTCGGCAGTCATCGGAGTCTCCGTTCTGGGAACCCCGATATTACCAATTGATGTGACAGGCGGCACGCCTACTGCGACGTCCAGCCGCCATCGATCTGAAGCGCCGAACCGCGCATTTCATCGGCGGCTTCCGAGCAGAGAAATACCGCCAGCTTGCCAATCTGCTCCGGCGTCACGAACTGTTCCGACGGCTGTTTCTCGCCGAGCAGCTTCGAGCGCGCCGCGTCCGGCGAGATGTTTTCCTTCGCGGCGATATCGTCGATCTGCTTTTGCACCAGCGGCGTCAGCACGAAACCCGGGCAAATCGCGTTCACCGTGACGCCCGTGCGCGCATTTTCGAGGGCGGCTACTTTCGTCAAACCGACAATGCCGTGCTTCGCGGCCACATACGCCGATTTCCCCACCGAGCCCACCAGCCCGTGCGCCGAGGCGATATTGATCACGCGACCCCAGCCGTTATCGCGCATTTTCGGCAACGCAACCCGCATGGTGTGAAACGCCGAGGTCAGATTGATCGCGATAATGGCGTCCCACTTCTCGACCGGGAAGGTATCGATGGTCGCGACGTGCTGGATGCCCGCGTTGTTCACGAGTACATCCACGGCGCCGAATTGCTCGATGGCAAACGCGATCATCGCTTCGATCTCGGTGGCCTTGGACATATCCGCGCCGTGGTGCACGGCCTTCACGCCGTGCTGTTCGATCTGCGATTTCGCGTTCTGGATCACGGTGGCGTCGCCGAAACCATTCAGCACGATATTCGCGCCGGCTTGCGCGAGCGCATTGGCGATCCCGAGGCCAATACCGCTGGTCGATCCGGTGACGAGTGCGGTCTTGCCGGCGAGCGGAGTTGCTGCGGATGAAGTCATGGGGCGGGTCCTGTCGAAAAGGATGTTGGATGGCGGCATCAGGTGTCGATGCCGCCAAGTTTGCCAGATGTCGCGCCGGGGGTTAAACCAGGCCGGTCGTGTAATACACGGCGATCACGAAAAACACCGCCAGGGTCTTGATGATCGTCACCGCAAAAATATCGCGATACGCCTCGCGGTGCGTCAACCCGGTCACGGCGAGCAGCGTGATCACCGCGCCGTTATGCGGCAGCGTGTCCATGCCGCCGCTGGCCATCGCGACCACGCGATGCAGCACTTCGAGCGGGATATGCGCGGCTTCCGCGCCCTTGATGAACGTGTCCGACATGGCAGCGAGCGCAATGCTCATTCCGCCCGATGCCGACCCGGTGATGCCGGCAAGCGAACTCACGGAAACCGCCGCGTTGACCAGCGGATTCGGGATGCTCTTGAGCGCATTGCTGACCACGATAAACCCCGGCAATGCCGCGATCACGCCACCGAAACCGTACTCGGAGGCGGTGTTCATCGCGGCGAGCAACGCACCGCCCACAGCCGCTTTCGTACCCACGGCAAAACGTTCGCGCACGCGCCCGAACGCCGTCAGCACGACCAGCAAGATGCCGAGCAGCAACGCGCCTTCGACGGCCCAGATTGCAACCACGGATTTGATCGGCGTGACGATCGCCGCATGAACGCCCGGCAGCACATCGGGCGCGACGGAATAACTCGCGCCGTACCAGACGGGAATCAGCTTCGTCAGCGCGAAGTTCGCAACGCCGACCAGCACCAGCGGCGCGACCGCCAGCAACGGATTGGGCAACTGCGCGCTTTCCACGCGATCCGGCTCATTGACAAGCGACGTGCCGTAACCCTCGCCGGTCGCCATCACCGAGCGGCGGCGCCACTCGAGAAAGGTCAGCCCGACCACGATGATGAACAGCGAACCGACCGTTCCAAGAATCGGCGCGGCCCAGCCCGTGGTCTTGAAAAAGGTCGTGGGGATGATGTTCTGGATCTGCGGCGTGCCGGGCAGGGAGTCCATCGTGAACGAGAATGCGCCGAGCGCGATGGCGCCGGGCATCAGGCGCTTCGGGATATTGCTTTGCCGATACATCTCGGCCGCGAACGGATAGACGGCGAACACGACCACGAATAGCGAGACACCGCCATAGGTGAGCAACGCGCACACCGCCACGATCACCGCATTCACGCGCGTCTTGCCGATGTATCGAATGGCGGCGGCCACGATCGATTCCGAGAATCCCGACAATTCGACGACCTTGCCGAACACGGCGCCAAGCAGGAAGACGGGGAAATACAGCTTGACGAAGCCGACCATCTTCTCCATGAAGATGCCGGAAAACACCGGCGCGACAGCCGCGGGTTCAGTGAGCAGGACGGCGGCGAGGGCGGCGAGCGGCGCCACCAGGATCACGCTGTATCCGCGATACGCGGCCAGCATGAGAAACGCCAGCGCGGCGAGGACGATGATGAACGACATTGAGTCTCCGTACTTTGTTGTATATCCCGGCGCGCAATGAACGGTCCGGGTAGGGCGCGCCTTTATTGCAGCATCCGTGCCAATCGTTGTGCGGCAAGGCTTTCCGGGAATAATCGCCGGTCCTGGCGACGGATTCATGACGGAAATCCATGAATCGAGACGAAAACCGTTGGAAAGCTATCCGAAATTTCTGCTGAATTTCCTCTGAACCGCGGCCGAACGGCCGGTAGTGTAATGCCTTGCTGGTTTTCCACGTTTCGAGATACCCTGTCTCGATATCGAGAAAACCCACGAGACACTGATGCTCAACGACTGGACGCACGTCCCCGTCGATTACAGCGACGTTTTGCGCCGCGCGATGGATTCGCTCTTCAAGACCTTCGAGAATTTCAGCGAAGGCACGTTTATCGTCGATAAAGATGCGCGCGTCGTCTGGATCAACAAGCGCTACGCCGCGCGTTTCGGGTTTGCAGATCCGGAAGACGCAATTGGCCGGGATTGCGAAGCGGTGATTCCGAACAGCCTGATGCGCGAGGTCGTGACGACCGGCAAACCGATCCTGCTTGACTTGCTGGAGACGGATCGCGAACCGCTGGTCGTCACGCGCTTGCCGCTGAAGGACGATTTCGGCGAAACGGTCGGCGCGATCGGCTTCGCGCTCTTCGATGAAATGAAAGCGCTCACGCCGCTGTTTTCCCACTATTCACGCGTGCAGCAGGAACTGATCGCGACACGGCAATCGCTGGCACAGGCGCGGCGCGCGAAATATACGTTTGCAAGTTTTGTCGGCACGAGCACGGCGAGCCTCGACGTCAAGCGCCAGGCGAGGCGCGCCGCGCAGGTCGATTCGCCGGTTTTGTTGTCCGGTGAGACGGGCACCGGCAAGGAGTTGCTCGCGCACGCCATTCACGGCGCGTCGGCGCGATCGGCGCGGCCGCTGGTATCGGTGAACGTCGCGGCCATTCCCGACACCCTCCTCGAAGTCGAATTTTTCGGCGCGGCGGCGGGCGCTTATACCGGCGCGGATCGCAAGGGGCGGGTGGGCAAATTCGAACTCGCCGACGGCGGCACGTTATTCCTCGATGAAATCGGCGATATGCCGCTCGCGCTGCAGGGCAAGTTGTTGCGCGTGTTGCAGGAAAAGGAGTTCGAGCCGCTCGGGTCGAACCGCATTGTGCGGGCGGACGTGCGGATCATCGCGGCGACGTCGGCGGATTTACCGGCGCTTGTGTCGAGCGGACGGTTTCGCGCGGATTTGTTTTATCGGCTGAACGTGCTGGCGATCCATGCGCCGCCGTTGCGCCAGCGCATAGGGGATATCGAGGCGCTCGTGTACGCCATGCTCGAAGAGCTCTCCGCCGATGCCCGCCCGCGTCACGCCGGCCAGTTCGTTCTTCACGACGACGCGCTGCGCCTCTTGTGCGCGTATTCGTGGCCTGGGAACGTGCGTGAATTGCGCAATGCGCTGGAACGGGCGGTGATGTTGTCGGACAGCGAGCATATCGATGCCCGCGCGCTGGGGTCGTTCATGGGTGCGGAAAGTATCGCGCCGGAGCCGGAACCGCTAAGGGCATCTGCGGAAGACGAGGTCGTGCCATATGCAGAAGCCATGGCGTCGTTTGAAAAGCAGTTTCTCTCCGATGCGCTGCATGCCAGTGGTGGACGAGTAGCCGAAGCGGCGCAGCGAATCGGCATTGGGCGGGCGACGATGTACAAGAAGATCGTGGCGCTGGGGATCGCGGTCTGACCAACCAATTTCTTGCCGAAGGATTCGCCACCAGATTCGCCATGGAGTCGATATCTATTTGGAATATAATGGTTTTTTATGGTTTTTTAGTGTCCATAAGATTCGCCATTAAATCCGCCAGATAACAATCATGACGCTCGCTGAATCGAAATATCCGTACTACGCGGTCCATCAGATGCATCCAATGCTGCCTTCCGAGCTGAAGATGGATACATTGCGTCCACTGGCGGCGGATGTTATCGGTCAGGCGAAGGATCTCGCGGCGCATGGCATGCCTCATTTGCGCGATCTGTTGCGCGAAGCGTTGCGTCCCATGAATTCCTACTATACGAACAAGATCGAAGGGCAGCATACCGAACCGCTGCTGATCGAGCGCGCGCTGCAGGAGGATTTCTCGGCCAAGCCGGGAGAGGCGCTTAAGCAGCGCATAGCGGTGGCGCATATCGGCACGGAGCGCTGGGGCGAAGAGACCTTTCCCGCGTTCGATTCCACAGCGTTTTTCGAGAGCTCGGTCGTCCAGGCGATTCATCGGCATTTGCATGACCAGTTGTCGGCGCAGGACTTGCTCCAGACGGGCGATGACGGCGAAGAGGAAAAGATCACGCCGGGCGTCTGGCGGGACCGAGGCGTCGAGGTCGGCGCGCATATCCCGCCGGATCCGGCCACTGTGCCGCGGTTCATGGAAGAGTGGACACGCGGATATCGCTACGCGCGGGCTGGCGAAACGGCTGTCATTGCACTAACGGCGGCGCATCACCGGCTTGCATGGATTCACCCGTTTCTGGATGGCAACGGGCGCACGGCGCGGTTGCATACGCATATCGGGCTGTCTGCGCTTGGGCTGACGCAAGGGCTCTGGTCTCCCATGCGCGGCTTTGCGCGCGAACAAGCGGATTACTACAAGCATCTGATTGCAGCCGATCAGCGCCGCAAAGGCGATCTTGACGGCAGGGGCGTCCTGAGCGAAAGCGGTCTGGTGGAGTTCATAGACTTCTGCATGAGCGTCTATCTGGATCAGATCAGGTTCATGGACAGCATGCTGCAGATGCAGGCGTTCGAAGCAAGGCTCGCCCAAATGCTGGCCGCCGAATCGACCAAGGCCGATACCCGTTTTCTGCGCGTCGAGGCTGCGCAACCGCTTGCGTACCTGGGTACGGTCGGATCTCTCGACAGGACGCGGTTCAAGGGAATGACGGGGCTTGCAAGCCGAACCGCGGACCGCGCGTTGGCCGATCTCTTCAAGCTGGGCATCGTCAGTTCGAAGACGCCGAAAGGACCGGTCGAGCTTGCGTTGCCGCTCAAGTTGTTTCGCTACCTTTTTCCCCGCCTGTGGCCCGAAGCCGAGGTCGATACGGCGCGTCAGGTGTGAGCTTCAAACGCACGCCTGGAAGGCGCCCCGAAACCGCCGCGTGGCATACTCGCGTTATCATAAAAACAGCGATAAAAAGGGGTATGGGATGAAGCTTTCCTGGGTATTTGCCGCGCGTTCTCTGGCGCTCGTGCCGCTTCTCGCGGCTGTTTCTGCATTGTCCGCATGCAGCAGTGCGCCGCCGCTGTTTTCATCCGACGGCCGCCCGACCTCGATGATCAATTGCCCCTCGAACGGCGGCTGGAGTAACTGTCAGGAAAACGCGCGTGCCATGTGTGCAGGCAGTTACGACGTGCTGGATCAAAGCAGCGAGAACGGCCAGAACGGATTACTTATCGCCTGCCGCGCGAAGTAAACGTGGGTGCGCAGCCCTGGCTTCGCCCACGCCAAATGAATCAAGGCTGAACCGTGATCCGCGCAAACTGATATTCCAACAAAAAACGCCAATAGGGCGACTTGGTTTAAACCGCGCAAACGATTCAACAGGAATTTTTTGATCGCTGATGCAAATACGCAGTAATCACGAATAGTTTCACGGCGCGGAAGCTGAAAACAAATCCAAACTTTACCAGCGCCATTATTTCCGCTTTGCGCTCATTTGTTTAACGAAGTATTAAGTATTCACGAATATTTTTCCGACTCGAACACGCTCATAGTTTCATACTTACTGCATTGGCTCCGCGCAATACACGTCACTCATCAAATTGAGATATGCTGCGATCAGAGTTTGCGGCAGCGTCGTTCGGGGCAACAGCGGCGCTACAGCCCATTTGTATCAATCCGGCGTTTTGATACCTGGTGTGGATCGGTTATTCGTTCCACATGAAGAGCAATCTCGTTTTAAATAAAGCAAAAATAACGTATCTAATGGAGTGGCGAATGAATCACCGGCAGATCGAGACAGATATTCTTCACCTTGAACGCATCATCGGCAGGATTTCTCCCGAAGACCGTATTCCTTTATCTTACTGGCGTAATCGAATCAACTCGGTGGCTTCCAGCGCGCTTGTGCCTGCCCAGCAAAGCCGCATGCAGAGAATCCACGAACGGCTTACGCAACTTGAGGCATCGAATTGATTATTCCGGAATCCGTTTCCGGGAGTGCCAACATCTTCCCTATTCCAGGTGACTCTTCCTAGGCGTCACCGATTCGACCATGCTTAAATACCAGCACTGAACAGCTCGTTTTGAAGGATATGAATGTCTGCTGCTGGATTCAGCGCGCCGCGCCTGGAACAAACCCGAAGTGCAATGCAGGAGTTCGTTGATCGAGACGAGGTCGCGGGCTGCGTATCCCTGATATGGCGGCGCGGCGAAATCGCTATGGTCGACGCACTCGGCTGCCGGGATCGTGAAACGCGGGAACCCATGTCGCGCGATACGCTGTTTCGCATTGCGTCCATGACGAAGCCCGTAACCAGTGTCGCCGCGCTCATGCTCGTGGAAGACGGCCTGATCGCGCTGGATGATCCCATCTCCCGCTGGCTGCCCGAACTCGCCAAACCGCAAGTTCTCCTGGATCCGAGCAGTCCACTCGATCGCACCGAACCGGCCCGCGCGCCCATCACCCTGCTCGACCTGCTTACGCATCGCGCCGGCTTTGCTTACCATTTCACCGCTTTTGGCGCGCTCGCCGATGCTTACAACGAAGTATTCAACGGCATCGACGCGACGGTCGATTCAAGCGTGTGGCTCGAACGCGTTGCCAGATTGCCGCTGATGTTCCAGCCGGGCACGCGTTGGCACTACGGCATTTCGACCGATGTGCTCGGTTCGTTAATCGAGCGTGTCAGCGGCGTGCCGCTCGAAACGTTTTTCCGCACGCGCATCTTCGATCCGCTGGGCATGACGGATACCGGCTTTGTCGTGCCGGCCGGAAAACTCGAAAGGCTCTCTGTTTCCTACGCCATCGATCCATCGACGCAAGAACACGTGGTGGAAGATCATCCCGCGACGAGCCGCTTTGCCAAGCCCGAGCGGTATCAAAGCGGTGGCGGAGGACTGATATCGACAGCTGATGACTATCTGCGTTTTGCCCGCATGCTGCTCGGCCGAGGCCGCCTTCAAGGCGATGCCACCGAGCGTGCGAACGGACCGCGATTGTTGTCGCATCGTTCTGTTGATCTGATGCGTACGAACTTCCTGACGCGCGAGCAGCGTCGCATTCCCGCGTTTGGGCAGGTCGTTTGGGCGGGGCAGGGGTTTGGTCTGGGCGTTGCGATTGTCGATGACCCCGCGCAGCAACGCACGGAAAGTTATCGGTCGAAGGGATCGTTCGGCTGGCCGGGCGCATTGGGTACGAACTGGTTCGCCGATCCAGTGGAAGACATGATCGGCATCTTGATGATCCAGCGGCGCGGCCTCGTGCCGTTTCCAATGGCTGCTGTCTTCGAGCGTCATCTCTATGACGCTATCGATGACTGACGTTCAGTGCAGCGTCTCGCGCAAGAGCGTGACGTCATAACCAAGCTTGCGCGCACGATTGATCAACGCCGTACGCATATGCGCCGATGGCTTCGCTTCACGCGTGAGTATCCATAGATATCGCCCGCTTGGTTCACCGACGATGGACCACGTGTAGTCATCGGCGTGATCGAGCACCCAGTAATCGCCCACATAGAACGGTCCGAAGAACGAAACCTTCAGCTTCGCGTTATTCGAATCAGCGACGATCTTGGCCTTGCCTTCGACCGATTTCGGCGTGCCGTCCACACTTCCCTTGCGGCACGAGTTGATCACCGATATCAATCCGTCTTCCCGTTTTGCGTAGTTCGCGGTGACTGCTTCGCAGCCCCGTTCGAAACGGTTTTCGTAGCGTGCAAATTCATACCATTGGCCGAGGTATCGATCGAGATCGACCGCCTTCGCAGGTTCCGGCACGTCGTCGTTGCCGCTCTTGCCACTTCCTGCTGATGCACAGGCAGCCAGCACGCCCAGTCCGCCGATCACCAGCAAAGCCGCGGCGCCGATGGTGACGGATCTCTTGAATGTCATGTATGTCCTCGTTATGTTTATGCAGTGGCGTGGCACTCTCAGCAAGCTTCGTTCCGTTGATTGCCGCGCTTGATCAGGTCCCGCATAAGCTCACCTTTAGCGACCGGATTCATGGTTGAAGGGTAGCCGAGAAGCCTGTTAGCAAAGGTATCCGTGTGTATCAACTGTTTTAACAACAGGCCGCAAGCCATTGATCACGCTCGCTTTAGTGATGTGTGTTCAACATTGAGGTGCAGCGTGCGAGTGAGTCTTAATGTGTTTTCTCATCACCGCACACCAGGGTCCCGTATTGCCTCACCTCAAGATGCACGACGCCGCACGATGGCTCGTACTCTGCATTGATCGCTGTATATCGCTCATGGAGAGAAGCAAAGTAGACGGCGCGTGATGAAAGCTCTCAAGCCCTTATGGTAAAAGGCTTTCCAGCCGATACCTGAGCCATTCGATGAACTCGGCAGGCATCCCCTATCTAGTTAGCGATACTTGTAATCACCCTTAGCGTGAGTTTTTGCGGGATACCAAGCTCACCTCCACGCAGGTCCCGAAATCGCTCACCTTTGGTTTTTGGCGCTCAGCGCCAACACGCATCTACCGCTATGCTTGGCGCCCTCGTCAATCAGTTGCGCTCTGCTCATGCCGTCGTTGGTCTCGTCGCTTTTCAAGCCGCTTTTCACCATCATCCTTCCTGTGTTCGGTCTCATCTTCGCCGGCTATGCATGCCGCAAGACGAATCGATTGGGACCGAATGCATCGTCGGAACTCAATCGCTTTGTCGTGTATCTCGCATTGCCCGCGCTGCTCTTCGACATCATGGCCACCACACCCTGGCGCTCACTCGATCAACCTGCGTTTATCGCTGCGTTCGGAATTGCATCGGGTGCCATCTTCGTGCTGACCTTGCTGATCAGCTTGAAACGATCAAAACATCTCGCCGATGCCAGCCTCGATGCACTCAATGCCGCCTATCCGAATGCAGGGTTTATCGGCTTGCCTTTGTGTGCGCTTGCGTTTGGTCACGCGAGCCTCGCACCCGCGGTGATCGCGTTGATCATGACGGTATGCGTGCTGTTCGCGGTGGCTATTGTATTGATTGAACTCGGGTTGCAGACCGAGAAGAACTTCGCCGCGACTATAGGCAAGGTGATCAAGTCGCTCGTGACCAACCCGTTGTTGTTCGCGCCGTTTGCCGGATGGTTATTGAGCGGCGCCGGCCTCACCATCTCGGGCGGCGCGGATACGTTTCTCAAGCTGCTGGGTGCAGCGGCAAGTCCCTGCGCGCTGGTCGCGCTTGGCTTGTTCCTTGGCGAGAAGTCGAAGGGTGGCGCTGCAGGAACGACATCGATGCTCGTCATCGGCAAGCTGATCGCGCAACCGTTGCTAACCTGGTGGCTGGCGTTTCATGTGTTCGCGTTGCCCATCTTGTGGGCGAAGACCGCCGTCATACTCAGCGCGCTGCCCACGGGCACGGGGCCGTTCATGCTGGCGGAGTTCTACAGGCGGGAAGCGTCGGTGACGTCGAGCACCATCCTGTTCTCGACGCTGATATCGCTCGTTACGGTGACGTTATGTCTCGCCGCCATCACGCGATGACGCACATAAAAAAGCCCGGCATATGGATGCCGGGCAAGCCTCATCGGAGCGAGGTGTGAGAAGAGTGTGCTTGAAGCGTGTCGGATTATTGCGCGCTGATACGCGCGCTGTTCGCCTGCATCACAGAAGCAGTACGCGATGCATCCAGCGCCTTCGCCGTTTGATACGGCAGCAATTGCGGATAACTTTCCGAATGAATCGTCTCGAGTTGACCGCTGTTTCTTGCCGCGATGAGTTCGGCCTTCACCTCGGCACGCGTTCTTGGCGCGACGTTCGAAGATTGAGCAAAGACGCTGGCTGAAGAAGCCAGCGCACCAATTAGCAAACTGCCGATAAGCGCGCGTTTCATGTGAACCTCTGATTTGGATGACGGCACGTCTTGCGCCATCGATATGAATCAGTCTATTCACATAGCTATCGGCGACCAATGTCGATTGAGAAAACATATTGTTGTAGTTTTCGCATGAATGTCGGCCGGTGGGGCGCTGAACGTTTCATCGTTGCGAGTTCGGTAAGAACCCGTTTCCGTGTTCGGTATTTTTCCTCTGTCACTTCGCCTTTATCCTTTTGCTGGGAACCAGCTTTTTGCCGCCAAACATCTGGCGGTTTAGTGCGAATTATTAAACATCCACAAAGTTGTCCACAGATTCTGTGGACAACTTTGTGGAAATCATCTCAAAAACGCGCTGAAAGGGGCATGTCAGGCGGCTCTCGCTTGGATTGCCCAATGCAAGGCCAAAGTGCTCGCTGATTACGCTTTTCGATCCCGCCGGTGCACATCGAGTCGCATAGCCTGATGGCCGTATCCGCGCCTATGATATTGCGACGATGCGTTGCAAAGCCGCGCGTTTAGTCCTTCATTTCATAACTCGATCAACTCAGTCGGAGGGAATAACCATGGCCTTTAGGATTGCGGTTGTTGTTGGCAGCATCCGGCGTGATTCGTTCAACAAGCAACTCGCGCACGCGCTGATATCCCTGGCGCCGCAGGATTTCTCGTTCGAGTTTCTCGATATCGCCAGCCTGCCGCTTTATAGCCAGGACTACGACGCCGATTTTCCCGAAGCCGCGCGAACGCTCAAGCAGAAGATATCGGAGGCGGATGGCTTGCTGTTCGTCACGCCCGAGTACAACCGCTCGATTCCCGGCGTGCTCAAGAATGCGCTCGACTGGGGTTCGCGGCCGTGGGGGCAAAGCGCATGGGCCAACAAGCCGGGCGCGTTGATCGGGACGTCGGTGGGGGCAATAGGCACGGCGCTCGCGCAGGCGCATCTGCGCAACGTGCTTGCGTATCTAGATGTGCCGCTGATGGGCCAGCCGGAAATGTTCATCAAGCACGACGAAAGTCGTATCGATGCAGCCGGCAAGATCGTCAACGACGACACCCGCAAGTTCCTGCAGGCTTTCGTCGATAAATACGTGGCCTGGGTCAAACGGATTTCGGCGGCTTGAGGCCCATAAAAACGGCCCGCCGAAGCGGGCCGTCAACAGCCAAGGCAATCAACGCATCACAGGTGATGATGCCCCGTCACGCGGTCCCAGCCGTGACGCACTGCGAGCTTGAAGCGCTCCCACGTATCTTCACCATGCGGATTACGGTTTTGCCAGTCGCGCTGCAGCTCGGTTTCCATCGAATCATCCCAGCTTCGGCCGCGATAACGATCATCGTTACCTAACGTTGCGCCGTAACGATACGCATCTTCGTATTCCTCGTAGCGTGCGCCGGTGGCCGCGTAACGCGATTCATAGTCGGTGCGGAAGTCGTCCTCGTACTCCATGTATTCGTCGGGCATGGAGTTGCGCGACAGCGGCAGGTCGGGCCGGAGCGGATCCGCAGCGGATTGGCTAAGCGACCCAGCAACGGGCGTAGCCAAGCTGGCACGTCGCGAAGACGTTTCGGTTTCATCGAGCGGATCAACCGGTGTAACGGGGCGCCAGCCCTGCGTCGTTTCGTGGGCTTCATCTTTTGCCGGCCATACCGAGCCGCTGGTCATCGGATCTCCCCCAGTCGCGCGGTACGTAGAATCGCTGCTGCCGGCGAACGGGTCGCGTGCAACCGGGCTGATCGGATCAAGCGAATCCACGGCTGCCGGCTCGCTCAGGTTGCCACGCGGATAGGCGCGGGCACGGGTATCGGCACGGGCTGTTGCGAGCGGATCGGCCGCCGGATTGACGGGAGCGCGTCCCGGCACGGCACTGCCCGAACCCAAGCCGAGTTCATCGAGCAACGAATGATCGCGGTCATCGGGAGCGGCAACAGTGCCGAAGCCCGCGCCTGGATGATTCAATGCGCCCCAGCTTGCGGCGCGTTCATCGATGTCAATTGCCCCTTGCTCGGCGAGCGTATGACGGGCTGCATCGGCGCGCTCTTCCGACGGCGTGTCGACCGCCACCAGAATTCCGCCACGCCGCACGGCTTCCGAATAATGTGCGACTTCAGGCGGCTGATCGCGACCGCCGAACAGCATTGAAAAGAACCGTTCGATGTTTGCCAGCACGCCGCCCGTTTCCGGCGGTTGCATTGCGCTGGTCGTCGGTTCGAGCGCGGGATCGGCCAGCGAAGACGGCTCCGGCGCGGCCTGGAGTTCAATGTCAGCGTGGGCGAAGCCCGAGGCCACCAGCGCGCTGCGCGCAACTTCGGCCTGATCGTAGGTGTCGAAGATACCGATAACTGTGTGTCGCATGGCTGCCTCCCTGGGTGGCCTTGGAGTGAGTTGCGACGCGATGTACATGTTTGTACGTATCTGCCGCAAGTCTCGCTAGGGTTCGCAACTCCCGTGCCGGGTCGCGCGGCAGGCGCAGCAGGGCGGCGCGGGAAGTGCCAATTCCCCGCGTTCCCATGAAAAGTGCGGACGTTTTTACAAAACCCGGGCCAAAAAACTCAGTGCGGGGCCTCGCCGTGCTCGGCGCGTGCCGTCAGGTCTTCGCGAATGGCTTGAAGAAGGGAGTCGAGCAGGCCGATATCGAATGGTTTCGACAGCACGCGCGCATCCACATGACGTGCGCGGTCGAGTTCTTCCGCGTAGCCGGTGACGAGGATCACGGGCACGCGCGGCGTCCACGTCTGCAGGATCTCCGCCAGGTCGATGCCGTTCAGCTTGCCGGGCATATGGATATCGGAGAGAACGACGTCGAACGGCAAGGCGCCTCCCGTGGAGGCATTCTGCCGGGCAAGGTCCAGCATTGCGATCGCGCCGTCGGCGTTGAAGATATGCGTGACCTGATGGTTCATCATCGTTAACAACGCTTCCGTGCCAGCCGCCACTTCCTCGTTGTCCTCCACCAGCAGCACGCGCAAACCCGCCGAGTCGCCGGGCGCGGCGGTCTCGTTGGGAACGTCGGGTGTCTGCACCGCCGATGCACTCGCCCGCGGCAAATAAAGCCGCACCGACGTGCCCGCACCCACAGCGCTGTCGATGGTCGCAACGCCGCCCGCGCGCTCGCAGAACGCGAATACTTGCGGCAATCCGAGCCCGGTGCCCATGCCCTTCGACTTGGTGGTGAAAAGCGGCTCGAACGCGCGGCCGAGAATCTCGGGGCTCATGCCGTCGCCGGTATCTTCGAGCGTCAGTTGCACGAACTCGCCGACTATCGGAAAGCCGTCTTCGTGGCGAAACTGCACATTGTCGGCGCGCACGGAGAACGTGCCGCCGTTGGGCATGGCGTCGCGGGCGTTCACCGCGACGTTGATCAGCGCGAGTTCGAGTTCGGCGGCATCGACGCGAATCGGCCAGACATCCGAATCCGATTCCAGCGTCAGCGCGACCTTCGCCCCAAGCGATGCCTTCAGCAGTTCGCGGCACGCGGGCAGCCATTTGCCGATCGCGATGGTCTCATTGCGCAGCGGCTGCTTGCGCGCCACGCCGAGCAACTGGCGTGTCAGCGACTGGCCGCTTTTGAGCGCGCGTTCCATTGCCGACAATTCGCGGTCGAGTCCCGGCGCGCCGCGCCTTCGCGCGATCTGCACATTGGTGGAAAGGATCATCAGCAGGTTGTTGAAATCGTGCGCGACGCTGCCGACCAGATTGCCGAGCGCTTCCATCTTGCGCGCCTGCCGGTAGGCCGATTCGATGGACCGGCGCATCGACGCTTCCGCCTGCCAGCGTTCCCACGCGTCTTCTTCGTTGGCGAGACGGCGCAGCGACAGCCAGATCACGCCCCACAAAACGATGCAAGGCGCGAACAGCGACAACACCAGTACGCTGACATGCCTGTACCAGCCGGCCCAGATCGTTGCGATGGGGTAGCCGCTCGATACATAAACGGGGTAGGTGCCCACGCGCCGGAACGCGACCACTTTCATCTGGTTATCGAGCCCGGAGCGCATACGCACGACGCCCGCGTGCCGGTCCGACAAATACGCTTCGCGCAGCGGCGAACTGGCCGCGAGTTCCATGCGATTCGCCGGGCGCACCGGATACCACGCGAGCACGGCGCCGTCGGCCCTTGTCAGGCCGAGGGAAACGCTGGTGTTATCGCCGAGCAGTTCTTCATAGAACCCTGCGAAGTAACTCGGACGCAGCGCGATCGAAACAATCCCGGCGAACTGGCCGTCCGGCGCCTTGCGCGGCACGGCGGTATTGAAAACGCTTTCGCCCACTACCTTGCCCTGCATGACGCTCGAGACATTCTCGACCGCCGGACGATCGCGCACGGCAACGAAGTCCTCGCGCGTGGCAATGGATATATCGGGTGCCGGGAACACCCGGCTGGTGGCGATCAGCCGTCCATCGGCGCCGAAAATGCTCACCGATGCCACCTGCGGATAGCCTCCGCCCATCGCCTTGAGTTTGTCGTGGATGGATGCCTCGTCGCGGCGCAGCGTGACGTCGTCAACGCCGTCGATCAGATCGATTACGCGTGCGTTGAGCGTCTGGTTCATATCGAAGACTTTCAGCGCATGCTCTTCGGCGACGTGGGCGTTGCGCTCGGCCACCTCGGCGGCATCGGCTTCCCGCGCCTTCAGGTCGCTCCACGACATGACCGCCACGTAGAGGCAAGGCAGGACAATGGCTGCGATCAGCAAGACCCGCAACGTGGCGCGCTGAGCGGCGAAGTTGCGCTCGGGCACGACCGGGAACGGCGGCTCGTCTTGCCAGTGGTCAGCGCCTGAGTCCTCGCGATGCGGCGTCATGGATCGTTTTCACTTGAGTGCGGATGGTTCCGGCTGCGCGGGATGCGCGCTGATTACCTGGCGCGCATAAATCATGCCGTTATCCCATGTCGGCGCCTGACGCGATTCTATTTGAAATCGGATGGTTTTTTTGGAGGAGTTGCGCGGGAAGTTGGGAAACCGTGCGCAATGCATGCCCTTGTGCTAATGCGAATGGGGTTTAAGAAGATATTGCGCAATCTGACGCACTTCGTCGAATTGGCTGACGAGTTTGAAACAAATAATGAACGCCCGCGCGCCACTCGGGCCGGGGTATTGGTTGATAAATCGCAGGACGGGCTGTGTGACCGCCGGCCGGATTTCATCTCTCGTCAACAAATACGTGATCATCATTCCGAGTAAAGCGCCGGCAATGATATCGGTCGGATAATGCAGTCCCAGGTACACGCGCGGCAAGCAGATAAAGACGAGCGTATAGGCAAGAGCGGCAAAGCCCGCGCGTTTCCAGACAATGAAAATTCCCATCGAGACCGCCATCCAGATCATTGCGTGGTCACTCGGGAATGAACTCTAGCTTCTCAGGACCTCATCAAACCTGGCGCCAACCGGCATGGTGAAATGCAGATCGGAATTGAAGCGTGGCCGCGAACGAAACGGGAGGAAATAGGCCAAACCGCGGCCCACAATCAAGGCGACCAGACCAGAAGCAAATGTCGCGATGACAACTTCCCGCCGCCAGGGTGCACGATTGTCAGGGCTGAACCAAAGCCACCAAAGCGCTGCGACCAGCAGTAATCCTTTTGCGATATAAAGTCCCGCCAAAGAGCCAATGGCGAAATTGATTCCGGGGGAAACGAACGAGTGTCGAGCGATAAAACCAAGGATCGAAGCATCGAAGCCGTTCATATTGGATTTTCTCGCTTATCCAGCAAGCCATTAATCGAGCGTTCCCCTGCATGCGGCTTATGTAATTTGCGTCGGTGCTATGACGACATTTATTAGTAATATTTATGCCACAAAAATGTCACAAACAAATAGCTCAAAGTCGCCTTTACGGCGGCCTCATCGGACAGGGGGCGTCCTCTCGATTTGCTGCGCTTATAAAACCGGTGCCTTAATTCGGGTGCGACAAGCTTTTATGCTTGGCTGGGAGCGGGTAACTGGCGATTGATATCAGCGGTCAGACCTGAATCGTTGGGGATTTCCTCGCGGTCATCGAGCCGATCCACCGTGTGGTATGCACGCGATCCGAAGGACACGGCGCGCTGATCCGCACGATCTGCAACGAGGGTTACATGCTGACGGTAGATGTTTTGTACGAAGGTTGACGCGGTTTTCCGAACCGCAGAAGTCGCCTAGGGGCAATCGGTCACAAACATTGATATACTTTTCGTCGCTTCAGGCGTCGTTTGAGCGTGTTCCTTAAACTGCTCCAACGCAGCAAGAAGCCGGTTCGCGCCGGTTTGCACGAGCGTCCGCTTGGCCTTTACAACACGGCCGGGCGTTTCACGCACGGCGCCCGATCTAACACTACTGCCCTTGGGGGCGCCACAGCGGAGTCCGTCTTGGCCGTTTCCAATCTTATCGCCGATGAACCTGCGCCCGACGCCGCCAAAGCGTCCTCGGGCAGCTCGTTCTATCTCGCCATGCGCATCCTGCCGGCTGCGCAGCGTGACGCGATGTACCAGGTCTACGCGTTTTGCCGCGCGGTGGACGACATAGCCGACGACGGCACCATGCCGCGCCACGAACGCGCTGCCGCGCTCGAGCAATGGCGCACGGATATAGACGACTGCTACGCCGGCAAGCCGCGCAAGTCGCTGAGCGCGCTCACGCAGCACATCCACGCGTTCCATCTTTCGCGCGATGACTTCATCGCCGTGATCGACGGCATGGCAATGGATTCAGAAGACATCGTTGCGCCCGACGAAGCCAGCCTCGACCTTTATTGCGATCGCGTGGCGAGCGCGGTGGGGCGTTTGTCGGTGAGGATATTCGGGATGCAGGAAGATGCCGGACGGCGTCTCGCGCATCATCTCGGCCGCGCCTTGCAGTTGACCAATATCCTTCGGGATATCGACGAAGACGCGGCCATCGGCCGGGTTTATCTGCCGCGCGAATTGCTGTCACGCGAAGGCATTTCCACCACCGACATTGCATCCATAGTCGGCGACGCCCGCTTGCCGCGTGTGTGCCTGACCATTGCCGAACGCGCCCGCATTCACTACGCCCAGTCCGACGCCATCATGGCCAACGCGCCGCGTGCCCAGGTCAAGGCGCCGCGGATCATGTCGGGCGCGTATCGCTGCGTTCTCGAGGCGAACCTGAAGCGTGGCTTCGATCTCCCGCGCAATCACGTCCGTACGCCACGTTCACGGCTGTTGTGGATCGTGGCGCGCAACGTGTTCTGATGTCACGGACAGTTCATGTCATTGGCGCTGGATTATCCGGGCTTGCCGCCGCGGTCCAGTTGCAAAGGCGCGGCGCGCGGGTCGTGCTGCACGAAGCCGCGCCGCATGCCGGCGGCCGGTGCCGCTCGTACTTCGACATCAAGCTCAACGCCACGATCGACAACGGCAACCACCTGATCCTGTCCGGCAACCACGCCGCGCTCGGGTTTGCCAAAGCCATTGGCGCCGCCGACGAACTCATCGGTCCGACCCAGCCCGACTATCCGTTCATGGACCTGCGCAGCGGTTCGCGCTGGACCCTGAAGATGTCGCCGGGAAGGTTTCCAGGCTGGATCTTCGATTCCGCCACGCGCGTTCCCGGCACCATTCCCGCCGATTATTTCGCGCTTGTGCGACTGCTGTTTGCCAATCCGGGACGCAGCATCGGGCAAACACTGCGCGCGAACGGCCGGCTCTGGGACGCAATGCTCGATCCGTTCTTGCTCGCGTTGCTCAACGTCGATCCGCGTGAAGGCAGTGCCGTGCTCGCCGGCAACGTGCTGAAAGAAACGGTGCTGCAAGGCGGACAGGCATGCCGGCCAATAACGGCGCGCAATGGCCTGGGCCATGCGTTTATCGAACCGGCTTTGAGGCTCCTGCAATACGGCGGCGCGGAGATACGGCTCGGGTCGCGCTTGAGCGCAATCAGTTTTGCCGGCAGTGATTCGAAGACGCGCGTGGTGACGCTGGATTTCGATGAAACGCGCGTCGATCTCGGCCCGAACGAGGGCGTCGTGCTCGCCGTGCCCGCACAGGTCGCGCGGGAACTCGTGCCGGGGCTCACCGCGCCGACCGAATTTCGCGCGATCATCAATGCGCATTTCGCCATTGATCCGCCGCTTGCATTCGAATCCATGACCGGTCTGCTCAACGGCACGGCCGACTGGCTTTTCGCCTTCGATGACCGCCTGTCCGTGACCATCCACGACGCCGACAGGTTCACCGATACCCCGCGCGAAACCCTTGCCCACACGCTGTGGCAAGAAGTAGCGAAAGCCGCGCGTTTGCCGGTTGAACGCATGCCGACCTGGCAGATCGTTACCGAAAAGCGCGCGACGTTCGCCGCGCTGCCGAGCCAGGAAAATCTCCGGCCGGCGACCCGCACCCGCTGGCCCAATCTCATGCTGGCGGGCGACTGGACGGCCACCGGGCTGCCTGCAACCATAGAAGGTTCGATCCGCTCCGGCCAGAAGGCCGCGGACCTCCTCATGAATCCCCCGACGGAACTCTGATGAACGATTTTGTCCAGCCACCCGATGCCTCAAACGCGCCAGTCAGCGCGGCGGCGTTGGAGGCATCGGTATCCCGCGCGGCCGACGCGCTGCTCGCCGATCAGCATCCCGAAGGCTACTGGCTCTACGAACTCGAAGCCGACGCCACCATTCCCGCCGAGTACGTATTGCTCGTGCATTACCTCGGCGAGACGCCCAAGCCCGACCTCGAAGCAAAGATCGGCCGGTACTTGCGCCACATCCAGCGCGACGACGGCGGCTGGCCGCTGTTCACCGACGGCGCCATGGACGTCAGCGCCACCGTCAAGGCGTACTTCGCGCTGAAGATGATTGGCGACCTGCCCGAAGCCGAGCACATGCAGCGCGCGCGCCGGGCGATCATCGCGGCCGGCGGCGCGGAAAAATCGAACGTGTTCACGCGCATCCTGCTCGCGCTGTTCGGCGTGATTTCATGGCGCGCCGTACCCATGATGCCCGTTGAAATCACGCTCTTGCCCGAGTGGTTTCCGTTCCATTTGTCGAAGGTGTCTTACTGGGCGCGGACCGTTATCGTGCCCTTGCTCGTGCTCAACGCGAAGCGGCCGAAGGCGCGCAATCCGAAGGGCGTGCGCATAGACGAGCTTTTTTTCGATGCCCCTGTCAACACCGGCATGGCCGCACGCGCGCCGCATCAGCATCAGGGCTGGTTCGTGTTGTTCCGCTGCGTGGATGCCGTGCTGCGCACCGTCGATCCGCTGTTCCCGCGTCATACACGCCAGCGCGCAATAGAAGCGGCCGTGCGTTTCGTCGATGAACGGCTCAACGGCGAGGATGGCCTCGGCGCGATTTTCCCCGCGATGGCCAACTCCGTGATGATGTACGACGTGCTGGGCTATCCCGAAGACCATCCGAACCGGGCGATTGCGCGCAAGTCGATCGAGAAGCTCTTGATCATCGATGAAGCGCCCGGTGGCGAGGCGTACTGCCAGCCGTGTTTATCGCCCGTGTGGGACACGTCGCTCGTCGCGCACGCGTTGCTCGAAGCCGATACACCGAAGGCGCGGGCGGCGGTATCGCGTGGACTGGACTGGCTCGTGCCGTTGCAGATCCTCGATGTCCGCGGCGACTGGATCTCGCGCCGGCCGACTATCCGGCCCGGCGGCTGGGCGTTCCAGTTTGCGAACCCGCATTATCCGGACGTCGACGACACCGCCGTTGTCGCCATGGCAATGGATCGCGCCGACCGCGAAAACGGCACCGCGCTGTACGGCGAAGCGATTGCGCGCGGGCGGGAATGGGTCGTCGGCATGCAAAGCAGCGACGGCGGATGGGGCGCGTTCGAACCCGAAAACACGCAGTATTACCTCAACAACATCCCGTTCTCCGACCACGGCGCGTTGCTCGATCCGCCTACGGTGGATGTGTCGGGACGATGTCTATCGATGCTCGCGCAGCTTGGCGAGTTGCCCGCGACGAGCGAGCCGGCGAAGCGCTCGCTGGATTACATCCTGCGCGATCAGGAACGCGATGGAAGCTGGTACGGACGCTGGGGCCTGAACTATATCTACGGGACGTGGACCGCGTTGTGCGCGTTGAACGCGGCTGGATTGCCGCTGACCGATTCGCGGATGCAGCGCGCCGCGCAATGGCTCATCAGCATCCAGAACGCCGATGGCGGATGGGGTGAGGGCGGCGAGAGTTACAAGCTGGATTATCGCGGGTATGAAGCGGCGCCGAGCACGGCGTCGCAGACATCGTGGGCGTTGCTCGGGTTGATGGCGGCGGGGTTTGTCGGTCATCCGGCGGTGGCGAAGGGCGTCCAGTATCTGACGTCCACGCAGCGCGAGCACGGGCTTTGGGACGAAACAAGGTTCACGGCGACCGGCTTTCCGCGC
Organism: Burkholderia sp. PAMC 26561; assembly: GCF_001557535.2. Lineage (NCBI taxonomy): Bacteria > Pseudomonadati > Pseudomonadota > Betaproteobacteria > Burkholderiales > Burkholderiaceae > Burkholderia > Burkholderia sp. PAMC 26561. The sequence goes on along the minus strand of NZ_CP014307.1, from coordinate 837,050 downwards.
GTGTTTTATCTGCGATACCACGGCTATAGAAAATTCTTCCCGCTTTGGGCGCTGGCTCGTTACCGGAACATGCTGCGCGATGGCGCCACGCGCGTGATGGCGGCGATGTGAGCTTGCCCGTTATCGCGGTAACGGGGATGGCGTTTGAAGCGCGCATCGCGCGCGGGCCCGGCGTCGAGGCGGTGTTTGCGGCTCGGGCGGATTTGCTCGAGCGCGCATTGAGCGAGGCGTTGGCACGGGGGTGTTCCGGTATCGTCAGCTTCGGGACGGCTGGTGGTCTTGCGCCGGAGCTGGAGCCGGGGACGGTGATCATTGCGAGCGCCGTGTCGGGGCCGCTTGGGGTTATCGATACGGATCCCGAATGGTCTGCGCGGATGTTTGCGGCTTTTGCCGGAACGCCGGTCGAGGCGAAGGCTGTTCGAGGGACGATGGCCGGCGTTGCGGCGCCGCTGGCGGGGGAGCAGGAGAAGCGCTCGCTTTATCGGTCGACAGGGGCGCTGGCGGTGGATATGGAATCGCATATCGCCGGGGCCATTGCCCAAGCGCGGGGGTTGCCGTTTGCCGTTTGCAGGGCGATTGTGGATCCGGCCTGGAGGAGCTTGCCGAAGGCCGCGACGGTCGGGCTGCGGGATGACGGGACTACTACGATCTTGCCGATTCTGCGGGAGCTTTTACGGGAGCCGAAGCAGCTTGGGGCTCTGTTGAGGATTGCGGGGGATGCCAGGGCGGCGAAGGGGTCGCTGGTGCAGGCGCGGCATGCGATGGGGATGGCGGGGGTGTTGAAAGCGTAGCTCCGCCGTCCGCTACTTTTCCACCCGCGCAGCCGTTCCCCGACACACACTCAGCGCCAACTGCCGAAGCCATCGATGAACCGGATCGACTTCCAAACGTGGGTGCCACATCTGCGAGACCGTGATCTCCTCGGTCTTCACCGGCAGCTCGAAAGCATGAATGCTGGCGGATTCGGGCTGACCGTTCACAAGTGAAGCGGGCACGAGCGCAATCAGGTCAGAAGCGCGTGCCACGGCGAGCGCTGCAGGAAAGCTCGGAACCACCGCGACAATCGTCCGCTCCAGCCCTAAAGCAGCCAGCGCTTCATCCACCGGTCCGTTCGTGCGGCCGTGCCGAGAAGCAACCACATGGCCAAACGCTAAGTATCGTTCAGCCGTTACTTTGCGTTTTGTCGCGAGCGAATGTTCCTTCCTGACAACGCCAACAAAGCGGTCCCGAAACAAGGCCTGCACGCGGACTTCCGGTCCCATCGCGCCCAGAACGCCGATTTCAAGATCAGCGGACCCGTCCCGCAAATACGCTGCCGTCTTCTCAAGCTTGGGCGCAAAACGCAAACATACGCGCGGCGCAGCGGAACTCGCCGCAGCAATAAGCGACGCGCCGAAAGCTTCCACGAAACCATCGTTGGCGCGAATGGTGAAGGTTCGCTGCAACGTCGAAAAATCCGGTTCCATCGTCGATGGACGGAGCACGGCGCGCGCATCATGAACCGCGTTCTGCGTGCGCTGACGCAGCGTCTCTGCATGGGGCGTCAACACCATCCCACGCCCCGCGCGCACCAATAACGGATCCCCGGTCGTCTCACGGAGCCGGGTCAGGGTCCGGCTCATTGCCGACGCGCTCAATCCCAGTCGACGCGCAGCCCCGGCCACGCTGCCATCGGCGAGCAGCACATCAAGCGCGACGAGTAGATTCAGATCAGGTTCTGCCATGCCTTGATCGTAGCATGGCGTTTGGTGCAGGTTATAAGTGCAATTGCTGCGTCTTCCGCCATGTCTGATGCATCGATATAGTCGCTGTGTGGTATCGACACACAGGGAGCTAACCATGCAAGACACATCTAAACAGAAAACCGTCCTTTTGATCGGCGCATCGCGCGGCCTCGGATTCGCGATGGTCGAGGAATACCTCAAGCGCGGCCGGCGCGTGATCGCCACCGGCAGGGACGGCTCGACACAAAAGCTGCGCCAACTCTCGGACCGCGCTCAGGGCGCGCTTGAAGTCGAAACAGTCGATATCACCATTCCCGATCAGGTCGCCACGTTGCACGACCGTCTCGAAGGCCGGCGACTGGATGTGCTTTTCGTGAACGCGGGCGTCAAGAACGATGATCGCGAAACGATCGCCGATGTATCGACCGATGAATTCGTGCGTGTCATGGTGACGAACGCGTTGAGTCCGATGAGGGTTATCGAAGCGTTTCAGGACCGTGTGAATCCGGGCGGGACAATCGGCGTGATGTCGTCGGGGCAGGGGAGCGTGACGAACAATACGAACGGCAATTACGAGGTCTACCGGGGCAGTAAGGCGGCGCTCAACATGTTCATGCGCAGCTTTGCCGCGCGCCACAAAGACGACGCGAAAACCCTTCTGTTGATGGCGCCCGGATGGGTCAAGACGGACATGGGCGGGTCGGGCGCGCGTCTGACTATCGAAGAAAGCATTCCGAACCTGCTGAATACAATGGAGGCCTACGAAGGGCACTCCGGATTGCATTACCTGGATTACCTGGGGCGGGTCGTTCCCTGGTGATCGTGGCGTAACCGGCTCGCAACAAACCGGTTACGCCACGTTCAACTCACCGGTCCGCCAGCTTCCCCGATATGGTCCTGACCAGCAACGCCCCGAGCACCAGGCACACGGCTACGAAGTACAGTCCCATCCGGTTATCGTGCGTGGTGACATTGAGCCAGCCCACCACATAAGGCGAGACAAACCCCGCCAGATTTCCCACGCAGTTGATCCCGGCAATCCCGACCGCCACCGACGTCCCCGCAAGAAACGACGATGGAATGCTCCAGAACAGCGACAGCGCCGACAAGATCCCGGCGGCTGCGACGCTGAGCCAGATCACGGCGAGCACGGGGTGATGCCCCACATAACCGCTCGCCGCGAACCCAACCGCGCCGATCACGGCAAGCACCGAAAAATGCATGCGGCGCGAGCGGAACCGGTCCGAACTCATGCCCGTCAGCACGATCGCCGGGATGGCGACAAGATAAGGAATCGCCGATAACCACCCGATGACGGAGACATCGGTAAGTCCGGAATCCTTGATGATCGACGGCAGCCAGAAACTGATCCCGTACAGCCCGATGATCTGGCAGAAGTAGACTGCGCAAAGCTTCCAGATATGTTTATCGGAGAGGATCGCACGCAGGTTGTGGTGCGTCGTTTTCTCGGCGTCCTCGCGATCGATCTCGCTGGTGACGAGGTTCTTTTCGGTATCGGTGAGCCACTTCGCCTGAGTGGGTTTGTCGACCATCAACGCAAGCACGGCGATGCCGCACAAGAGCGCCGGCAATGCTTCGATAAGAAACAACCATTGCCATCCCGCCATGACGGTGGAATGCGCGAAGCGCGTCAACACCCAGCCCGACAGCGGACCGCCCACGACGCCCGAGAGCGGTATTGCAATGTAGTACACGCCAAGCGCAAAGCCGCGCTTGCGCGCGGGAAACCAGTACGTCAGGTACAGCATGATGCCCGGCGAGAATCCGGCTTCGGCCACGCCCAGGAAAAATCGCGCGGTGTAGAACTGCACCGGTGTCTTGACGAACAGAGTCGCCGCGGAAATGAGCGCCCAAGTGATCATGATCCGCGCAATCCACAGCCGCGCGCCGACCTTGTGAAGCATCAGGTTGCTCGGCACTTCGAAGATGAAATAGCCGATGAAGAAAATGCCCGCGCCCAAGCCATAGACGGCATCGCTCATGTTGAGCGCGCTGAGCATCTGCAGTTTCGCAAAGCCGACATTCACGCGGTCGAGATACCCGCACAAATAACAGAGCACGATAAACGGCATGATGCGCCAGCTTATCTTGCGGTAGACGTCGGTACGCGCCGTTGGCGTGACCACGATTGTGTCGCTGATATGGCTCATGTCTCCTCCGTCGCCCTTTGGCGGGCGTTATAGAGAACAATCACGCGGACAAGGCCCGCGTGATCAAGGGGTTCCTACGATGCGAGCTTGGCCGCTGCCACCTCCACGCCAAGTTCCTTCCTGAACATCGCTTCCATTTCGAGGCGAACTTTTACGGCTTCCTTGGTGGCATCGAAGGCGACATCGGTCCAGCGAACCGGCTGACCCGCGGCAACGGGCCGCTGCAGCACCATGTTGTGCGCCAGGCCGATGGGCAACGCGCCCTGCATCAGCGAGTCGACCGCGGGCATCAGCTTGCCGTAGACGGTGTGGCCGCCTTCGCCATCGAGCCGCTCGCCCGCGCGCAAGTCGCGCTTCGCGGTGGCCGCGACATCGCCATGAAAGCCGGTGGTTGCGCCGGTTGCTTCACCGCGCACGGCAATGCTCGCAATCGATATCCCCAGTTCCAGCCCGATCAGGTGATACGGCTTGTACATGGCCGCGAAACGTCCGCTGCTGTCGGTCTTGAGCCCGTATTGCGCAAAGCAGTCGCGTACATAATCCGATGGCGCTTCGAAAACCGCATACACGCCCCATCGCAAGTCGCGGAACACAGGCCGTCCATCGCGTTCGAGCGATGACACCACTTCCACGCTTCCCCGATGCGGGAGAATTCCGCCTTCGGACGCGGGCTTCAACAGGTTCGGAAGGTCATCGACGCCGCATGCCGGGAACGTGAGTCCGTCGGAAGGCGGCCGCAAGTCGCACGCATTCGATACAGCCGCCATCTCCAGCGCCGATTTCGTGCCATCCAGAAACGAGTTGAACATCTGCGCGTTGAAGTCTCCCGATCCGACTTGTTCCTCGGTGAAACCGTAGTAGCTCCATACTGTGTCGGGCGTGGACTGGTGATAGACCGGCAGATACTTCGTGCCTTTGCCGGCGCAGATCACCTTGAAGCCGATGGTGCGTGCCCAATCCACCATTTCCGCAATCAGCGCGGGCTGATCGCCCGATGCCATCGAGTAGATGATGCCGGCTTCAGCCGCGCGTCTTGCCAGCAACGGACCTGCGAGTACGTCGGCCTCGACGTTCACCATCACGATGTGCTTCTTGTGCTTGCAGCAGAGCAATGCATGATGGATGCCCGCGGCGGGACTGCCGGTGGCATCGATCACGATATCCACGTGGTCACTCGCGATCATGGCGTCGGCGTCGTCGGTGATGAACGTCGAGCCGCTGCGCAATGCTTCGGACCACGAAGCAGCGGAATAACGCGCTTCTTCCCAGCCTACGCGACGCATCGCGTTGCGCGCCCGCTCAGGAGAAATGTCCGCGATACCAACCAGATGAATGCCAGGCGTGCGCGGGGCTTGCGACAGATACATCGAGCCAAATTTTCCTGCGCCAATCAAGCCGACGCGAACCGGCCGGCCTGCTTGAGCGCGTGCTTCGAGTTTCGCTATGAGCGACATGCTGTCTCCTTTGTTGTGATGATCGGAAGGGTGTTGAGAGCGTCCTTGATCCAAAGATAGCAGCATGCTTTTTGCAATAGAATGGGCAATTCCACAACCGCGCTGTGCGAAAATTCGACTGGGATGCGCTTCAAGCCTTCCTTGCAATTGCCCGGGCAGGACGCCTGACTATCGCGGCGCAGCAAATGGGCGTTGACCATTCCACGTTGAGCCGACGGGTTGCATCGCTTGAAGCGAGCATTGGGGTGACGTTGTTCGAGCGCAGTTCGGTCGGGTTTCTACTGACGCCCGAAGGCGAACGGCTGATGACCGATGCCGAGGCCATGGAGAGCCTGGCGATGCGTATCAACGCGCGTCTCGACGATCCTTCAGGTGGTTTGACCGGGACGGTTCGCGTGGGAACGCCGGAGGGTTTCGGCACCTATTTTCTGGCGCCGAGGCTTGCGAAACTCACGGCGGCGCATCCGGATCTGGAGATAGAACTCGTTGCCAATCCGCGCATGTTCAGCTTGTCGAAGCGGGAAGCCGATATTGCGGTGACCATGACGCGGCCGACGCGCGGGCGGGTTTATGCGCATCGGCTCAATGACTATGCGCTGGGGGTTTATGCATCGGGCGCATATCTTGAGTCACATGCGCCCATCAATATGTTCCAGGACATCTTCAAGCATCGATGGATCGGTTATATCGATGACCTGATGTGGAGCACCGAGCTTGATTATTTATCGCAGATATCGACGGCGCTCATGCCGGCCTTGCGTATCTCGAATGTGATCAGCCAGGCGGCGGCTGTGAGCGGCGGTGCCGGGATCGGCGTGCTGCCATGTTTTATCGCGCGCAAGGAGGAGGCGCTCGTGCGCATATTGCCTGATGAAATCGCGTTGAGCCGTTCCTACTGGCTGGTGTCACATGCCGATACTCGCGACATTGCCAGAGTGAAGCTGCTGTCGGATTTCATTCGCACGGAATGCAGCGGTTCGGAGGCGTTCTGGGGGCGGTGGCCTTGAGCAGTCGCCGAACAGCAACGGCGACTTTCAATATGCTTAGCCCGCTTCCAACGGCTTGTGCTTTTCGGCGCCGGACCCCGGGAAGAGCTTGTCCCACACCGCTCTCATCCCTTCAGCCGCAACCACTTCCCCGCTGATGTCCCCGGTTTCCCGCGCCACGCCCGGATCGGCGACCAACCCTCTCCAGTGCGTGAAAACCAGCAACGGCTTTTCTGTCCACTCGCCCGCGCCAAACTTCGCAAACGCTGTATTGCCGCTTACGAGCTGAACCTCATACCAGCCGTCGCGAACGGGTGCGTGGTCGCTCAACGGAAACCATTCGGTCGATTCTCTTTTCACACGTCCCCCAAAGTCGTTTGATCAGAATAAACGTTCGCCTCGACGCCTTCAGTTCGTCAAGTTAACGTCTAGCCAGAATACGACAGGATAAAAAGGTCGGACATGAGATTCAACCCCGGACTCGCCTGTCCTGCGCAAACACCCGGCTTCTTCACCTCGCGCTGCAATAAACCGATCTCTCAATCGTCTTCAATGTCAGCAGACATGGAACGATTAACGAAGCACATCCTGAACAGATCAGGAAACGCATCGGACGCAGTATGAAATAACGATGAATTACAGCCAAATCTATTAAAAAATTTCGAAATAGGGCAAATCCTGATGACTCGGTTATTTTGTTTATCGATAATGCCTAAACAGGTAAATATGCACCCGACCCACCCAGAACGTTGGGCGGATGGAATCGTAAGCTGAGAGGAGTCTGACATGCGCGACGGAGAGATCAGTTATAAAGACGTGACTCTGATTCCCCTGGCTGCTTACGACGATGGTACATATGCTGCAATGCTGATCGTCAGGGAACTCGACGGCATGCAGCGCGCGAGTGGCATCCTCGGGCACTTTGCGTGCGCGCTGGATGCCCGGAAGTTTGCGCTGGCCTACGGCATGACCGAAATCGATGCACGCTGGCGCGCTTACCCCGACCCGGCAAAAGTCGACGAATGGAATGCCCATGCGCAACCGGCTTTCGAGCGCGCTGCGTGAGTTTTATGCGTCAAAGCCAAAATGGCAATTGGCGAGTCGCTTAGTAGCGCTCGCCAATTGCCATTTGAATACCGTCGCGCCGTTAAACAATGGCTAAGCCAGATTCGCCCTTAACTCTTCCCCTAAAAACTCCACAAACGTCCTCAGCTTTGCGGACAACTGATGCCGTTCGAGATAAACGGCGTGAATATCCGCATTAGGCAGCGCCCAGTCGTTCAGCAACACTACGAGCTTTCCGTCCCGTACCAGCGTCTGCGTTTCCCATTGCGAGCGAACGGCAATGCCGCGTCCATCGAGCGCCCATTCAAGAACCGCGCTTCCGTCATTGCTGCTTAGCGGTCCGTCGACCTTGACCGTCTCAGCCTTCTTCCCGCGCGTGAAGTGCCACGTCCCGTAAGCCGATTCATTCTCCCGAAGCACGAGACACGCATGGCGCGTCAGATCATGCGGCGTCGTGGGCGCGCCGAACGCCTTCACATAGTCCGGCGATGCACACACCACCCGCCGGTTCTTCACCAGCAAGCGCGCGTTGATCCATGCATCGGGAACATCGCCGAAACGGATGCCCAGATCAAACCCTTCCTCCTGCAAGTTCACTGGCCTGTCCGACAAATGGAGTTGGATCTTGATCGTCGGATAGCGCGCGATGAACTTCGATACCGCCGGCGCCACGCGTCTGCGTCCAAATCCAAACGATGCATTCACGCGCAGCAACCCGGTCGGTTCGCCTCGGCTTTTCGTGACCAACTGCTCGAGTTCCGCGAGTTCATCGAGGATCCGGGAGCCGTCCGCCAGATACAACTCGCCTTCGGGCGTCAGACTGACGCGTCGTGTCGTCCGGTTCAGAAGCCTTACGCCCAGACGCCGCTCGAGTTGTGCAAGACGCTTGCTAATAGATGGCGGCGTCACGCCCAGATCCCGCGCCGCCGCCGCCAGATTGCGATGCCGCGCCACCAGCGTGAAGAGGCTCAGATCGGAAAACCCGTCCATCGTATTCGTTCCTGGAAGTTAAGTCTGGATTGCCTGAATAGAAACTGTATCGGCTGACGCATCAATTAAACTTCATAAAACTGTTGGAGACAATGATGTTCGATCGATTCAAGGACGTATCGGCTACTGTCGATGGCGTCAAAATCAAGGCAATTACCGGCGGCGCCGGCCCGGCATTGCTTCTGCTGCACGGCCATCCACAGACGCACGCGATCTGGCACAAGGTTGCGCCCGCGCTGGCACAGCACTTCACGCTGGTGGCCGCAGATCTGCGCGGTTATGGCGACAGCGACAAACCCCAGGGTCTGCCCGATCACAGCAACTACTCGAAGCGCCGCCTTGCGCAAGATCAGGTCGACTTGATGCGCTCGCTCGGTCATGAAACCTTCGCGGTGCTGGGTCACGACCGCGGCGGCCGTGTTGCGGTGCGCATGGCGCTGGATCACCCTGACGTGGTCACAAGGCTCATCACGCTCGACGTTGCGCCAACTCTGGCGATGTACGAAAAGACCTCGTTCGAATTCGCGCGCGCCTACTGGCACTGGTTCTTCCTCGTGCGTCCAGCGCCTTTCCCCGAAACGCTGATCAACGCCGACGCCGACCTTTACCTCAAGCAGACCATTGGCGCACGGAGCGCGGGCCTGAAGCCGTTCACGCCGGAGGCATACGCCGAATATCTGCGATGCCTGCAGATTCCCGGCACGGCGCATGGCATCTGCGAGGACTATCGGGCGAGCGTGACGATCGACCTCGAGCACGACCGCGAGTCGCTCGCGAATGGCCAGAAAATCGCATGCGGATTCCTGGCGCTTTGGGGTGCGGAAGGCGTGATTGAAAAGTGCTTCGATCCCATCGCCGAGTGGAACGCGTTCTCCGACAAGGTCACCGGCCACGCGCTGCCCTGCGGCCATTACATCCCCGAAGAAGCGCCCGAGTTGCTGATCGAATGTGCGTTGCCGTTTCTAAAAGAGTAGAGCCATGCCGACCCCCACAACCTTCTATAAAAAGCTCGTCGATACGCACACGGTTTCGCATATCGATGACCAGAACGTCCTGCTGTACGTCGATCTGCATCTGATGAACGAGTACACGAGTCCGCAAGCGTTCAGCGGTCTCACGGAGAAGCACCGCCCCGTGCGCCGTCCGAAGCAGCAGCTCGCGGTCGTGAGCCACATCATCCCGACGCACGCCGAATCGCCGCGCGTGATTCGCGACGCCGCGTCCTTGCTGCAAGCCGACAACCTCGCGCGCAATTGCGATAAAGCCGGCATTCGCCTGTTCGCCGCGAATGATCCGCTGCAGGGCATCGAGCACATCATCGCGCCGGAGCTGGGCCTGATTCGCCCGGGCATGGCCGTGCTGTGCGGCGACAGCCACACCACTACCTACGGCGCGCTTGGGGCGCTGGGGTTCGGTATCGGCACGTCGGAGGTCGAGCATGTTCTTGCCACGCAGACGCTTGTTTATCGCGTGGCGCAGACCATGCGCATCACGATCGACGGCGCGTTGCCATACGGCACGTCGTCGAAGGACTTGATCATCTGGATCATCAGTCAGATCGGCGCTCAGGGCGCGCGGGGTTATGCGGTTGAATTCGCCGGCTCGACGATCGCCACGCTTTCGGCCGAAGCGCGCATGACCTTGTGCAACATGACCGTGGAAGCGGGCGCGCGAGCGGCATTGATCGCGCCCGATCAAACCACGTTCGACTACGTCCGCGCGCATGCAACGTCGCTCGATGACACCGCGTGGCAAGCCGCGCTCGCCGACTGGACGCAGCTCAAGTCGGACGACGGCGCAAGCTTCGATGCCGAGCACCGCTTCAACGCAAGCGACATTGCGCCGTTCGTCACATGGGGCACGAGCCCCGACCAGGCGATGCGCGTGGACGCGCTCGTGCCCGACGCCGCTTCCCAGGCCACGCCGGAAGCCGCTGCGGCATTGCGCCGGGCGCTGGAGTACATCGGGCTCGAATCGAATCAGCCGATAGCCGGAACGCCGATTGACCGCGTGTTTATCGGTTCGTGCACGAATGGGCGGATCGAGGACTTGCGTATTGTTGCGGCGATCGTTCGCGGGCAAAAGGTCGCCCAGGGCGTGCGCGCGATGGTCGTGCCGGGCTCGGGCTCCGTGCGTCGTCAGGCCGAAGCGGAAGGCATCGCGGACACGTTGAAAAGCGCCGGTTTTGAATGGCGCGAGCCGGGTTGCTCCATGTGTCTCGCGATGAACGACGACTTTTTGCAAGCGGGCGAACGCTGTGCATCGACGACCAATCGCAATTTCGAAGGCCGGCAAGGACGCGGCGGCCTCACGCATCTGATGAGCCCCGCGATGGCCGCCGCCGCCGCACTGACCGGCAGGATCACCGATGTCCGCACGCTGGAGAACCTCCATGGCTAAGTTGACCATGATCGAAAGCAGCGCTGCGCCGTTGCCCATCGAAAATCTGGACACTGACCAGATCATGCCGAAGCAATTCCTTCGGATCATCGACAAAGCCGGTTTGAGCGCAGGCCTTCTCTACGACCTTCGTTTCGACGAACACGGCGATCCGATCCAATCCTGCGTACTGAACCAGCCGCAGTACAAAGCCGCACGCATCCTGATTGGCGGATCGAATTTCGGTTGTGGATCGAGCCGCGAACACGCGGTGTGGGGCCTTCAGCAATATGGTTTCGATGCCGTCATTGCGCCGAGTTTTGCTGAGATCTTCTACTCGAACGCGATGAACAATCGCCTGCTTCTCGTGCAACTGGACCGTGAGGCGGTCGACGTCCTACTGCGTGAGTCCCTGAATGATCCGGAATCCGGGCTCAAGATCGATCTCGAAGCGCAGACCGTGACATCGGACACGAGCGGCAAGGTTTTCAGCTTCCCGCTGGGGGCGCGCCATAAACGCATGGTGATCGAAGGCATGGACACGATCGACCTGACGCTTACACAACTTGCCGATATTCAGGCCTTCGAAAAGCGCCACTTCGAGCGCTATCCCTGGGCTGCCGTGATGTAGCCCGCGCGGCTTCGGCCGCATTCAAAACGACGCGACCCTGACTGCTTTTCGGCGTTTGCCAAAGGCGGCGGGGACGCGCTTTGCCTCAACAACGGAGGAGACATGCATTTCAAGCGCGCCAGGAAACCCTTCTACAAAGTGCTTTATGTCCAGGTGATCGCCGCGATCATTACGGGCATATTGCTCGGCCACTTCCTTCCCGCCGACGGCATCGCGATGAAACCGCTTGGCGACGCCTTCATCAAACTCGTGCGCATGATCATCAGTCCGGTGATCTTCTGTACGGTGGTGACGGGAATCGCGAGCATGCACGACATGCGCCAAGTCGGGCGTGTGGGCGGGAAGGCGCTGATCTACTTCGAGGTTGTATCGACGATTGCTCTCGCCATCGGCTTGCTCGCCGCGCATATCCTGCAGCCGGGCAAGGGCTTCAACGTCGATCCATCGACACTCGATGCCAGCTCGATCGCCGGATATGCGGCCAAGGCCGAGCACGGCGAAGGTCTGGCCGGTTTCCTGATGCACATCATTCCGGACACGTTCGTTGGCGCATTTACGCAGGGCGACATCCTGCCGGTGCTGCTGATCGCAATGCTGTTCGGCTCTGCGCTTGCCGTAATGGGCGAACCGGCGAAGCCGGTGATCGGGCTGATCGAGGCCTTGTCGAAGGCGTTCTTCAAGATCGTCCACGTGATCACGAGTCTTGCGCCCATCGGCGCATTCGGGGCGATGGCGTTCACCATCGGCCGGTACGGCATCGAATCCCTCCTGCCGATGATGAAACTCATCGGCACGTTCTATCTGACCGCGTTCCTGTTCGTGTCGTGTGGACTTGGGCTGGTCGCGAAGCTGTGCGGATTCAGCCTGTTTCGCTTCCTGGCGTATATCAGGGACGAGTTGTTGATCGTGCTGGGGACATCGACATCAGAAGCTGCGTTGCCGCAACTGATGGAAAAGCTGGAACGGCTCGGATGTTCGCGCGGGATCGTCGGTCTGGTCGTGCCGACCGGTTATTCGTTCAATCTCGATGGCACCAACATCTACATGACGCTCGCCGTGCTGTTCCTCGCGCAGGCTACGAACACGCACATGACCGTCATGCAGGAAGTCACGCTGCTGGCGGTGACCATGCTGACATCGAAGGGATCGACGGGCGTGACCGGCGCCGGATTCATCACGCTGGCCGCGAGTCTTTCGGTGGTGCCGACAGTGCCGGTGACGGCGATGGTATTGATTCTCGGCATCGACCGGTTCATGTCGGAATGCCGGGCGCTTACGAATATTGTGGGGAACGGCGTGGCGACGATCGTGGTCGCTGCCTGGGAGAAGGAGCTGGATCGAGGGATGTTGCGCGCGCAGCTTGGAATGCCGCGGCTGGTTGGAGAACCCTCGCCGGCGCCGATTCCTCGCGATACAGCCCGATAGCCGTACCGCGAGTTCAGCGGTAGATCAGCGTTACTTTGCTGCCGGGTCCGAATAATCCGGCAAGCCTTGCGACTTGCTGCTGCCGCCCGCGCCCGGCTGCGCCGGCGCGGTCGTGGCGCTCGCGCCTTCGGGCGGCACGGCAGTCGCGCCGCTTTCGTCGCCGTAGTCGGGCAGCGTGGCGTTCGCTGCGCCCGTCAGCAGATACTGGCGGCGCTGCGTGTAGGCATCACGCACGAACGCGTATTTATCCAGCGCCGCTTGCGACAGGATGTCGGTTGCGCCCAGCAAGTCGGCCCGTGCGCTCATGAAACGCACGCCGAACAGCGCGGCATTCGGCCCGGCGGCCAGATAGGTACCCGGATTAAGCGGATAACCCGCAATCCAGCTCGTGGAGTCACGCACCGAACTCGGTCCGAGCAGCGGCAACACCAGGTACGGACCGGACGGCACGCCGTAATGCCCGAGCGTCAAACCGAAGTCCTGGTTGTGCTTCGGCAAGCCGGCGAGCGTCGCCCAGTCGATCAAACCGCCAATACCGAAGGTCGAATTGAACGCAAAGCGCATCAAGTCTTCAGTGGCGTCCGTGATCCGGAGTTGCAGCAGGTTGTTCGCGAAGTTGCCAATATCGCCGATATTCGAGAAGAAATTGCTGATGGCCGTGCGCAGCGGACTCGGCGTGACCTTCACGTAACCCTCGGCGATCGGGCGTGCGACGTATTTGTCGGCGGCGTCGTTGAACTTGAAAATCTCGCGGTTCATCGGCTCGAGCGGATCGCCCGGTTTTCGGTCGGGACCGGTCGCGCAGCCCGCCAGCATCAATGCGGCGGCGAATGCCGCGCCGCCGGACAGGGCGCGCAGGTTGCGGGCGGCGCGTGGCGTGATTGCCATCGTCATGAGTCGTTTCCTTGGATCTTGCTGGTGATCGTACGAATTAAAGAGTGTCAGCGGCCTTCTTCTGCACCCGGGGTTTGCCCATTAGAACCGGCTGAAATACCACTGCGCCAATCAATGTCGTAAATAGCGCCAAAACCAGCAGGCGGCCCATGCTCGAGGTGCCCGGATGGTGTGAAAACCACAAACTGCCGAACGCCGTTGCCGTGGTCGCGGCGCTGAACATCACCGCGTGCGTGAGGCTGGAATGCAGCAAACCGGTCTGCCCGGAGCGCCACGCCATCACGAAGTAGATCTTGAACGCCACGCCGATACCCAGCATCAGCGGCAATGCAATGATGTTCGCGAAGTTCAGCGGCATGCCGAAGACAACGCACAATTCCAGCGTGACCACGGCGGAAACCAGCAAAGGTATCAAAGTTCTCAAAACGTCGCCCACTCGACGCAAGGTGATCCACAGCAAAACGGTGATCGCGATCAGCGACAACACCGCCGCCTGCTCGAACGCCTTGATGATCGTGTTGGCCGAATGCAGCACCGAAATCGGCCCGCCGATGGCGTTCGGCTCTGCCTTCTGCACGGCATTGGCGAAGCGGGCGAGCATCTGGTCGTCGTCGCGATTCTTGCCTTCCAGCGCTTTTGGCGATGCCTCCACGAGGGCGTGGCCGTCGGCGGCGAGCCAGCCTTCGGTCATGGACTTGGGCAGCAAGTCCTGCGTGACCGGCGACGGCTGCAGCAGCGCACGCATCTGGCCGAGCGCGATGCGCAGTGGCTCCGACATCGCGTGTTCAGCGCGATCGCGCGTGGCGGCGTCGGCGGCGGCGAGCTTTTTCAGCGTCGCGGCAAGTCGGCGCGCTTCGTTTTCGCCGGGGCCAGGGTGTTCGTCGGCGGCGAGTTCCAGCGAGTTCGACAAGCGTTTGAGCGATGCCACCCGCACGGCGTCGTTGGCCGGTTCGGCGGCGCGCTGGTTCAGCGCCGGCAGAAGCTGCGCTGCCGCGGCCGAGATCAGTTCGAGCTTTTTGGATTGATCCGTGGGAATCAGCGATGACAGCGTCGTCGCGCGCTCGACTTCCGGCAATTTGGCGAGCCTGGCGGCTATTTTGTCCGCTTCTTCAAGCGATGGCGCCAGCACTTTCACGTCGTTTACGGCCGCTTCGGGCGCGTCCTTGAGCGAGATCAGCGTGGCCATCGACTCCGTTTTCGGGTCCTTCAGGTTCAGCGGATTGAAGTCGAAGCGCAGATGCGTCAGGAGCGGCAGCGCGCCGATCACGACGATCAGGGTGCCGATCAGCACCGGCTTGCGATTGCGCGCGAGGAATTCGTCGACAGGCGCGAGCTTCGGAAAGCCGGGCGAACCCGCTTCGCCCGGCGGGCTGAACACCTTGATCAGCGCCGGCAATAGCGTCATGTTCGTGAAATACGCGACCAGCATGCCGACGCCCGCGATCTGCCCGAGTTCGGACACACCGCGATATGCCGTCGGCAGGAACGAGAAAAAGCTGGCGGCGGTCGCGGCGGCGGCGAGCGTCAGCGGCACGCCGACGTGCCGCGCGGTGCTGACGAGCGCGACATCGAGCCGGTCGTCCTTGAAGCGTTCCTCGCGATACCGCACGCCGAACTGAATCCCGAAATCCACGCCGAGCCCGACGAACAGCACCATGAACGCGACCGAAATCAGGTTGAGCGCGTGGACCATCAGCAGGCCGAGCGCCGCCGTGATCGCGAGTCCGACGAACAACGTGATGAACACGGCGACAATCATCTTCCCCGAGCGCAACGCGAGCCAGAGGATCACCAGGACGACAATGAACGTCAGGATGCCGTTCAACACGGCGCCATCTTTCAGCGAAGCGAATTCTTCATCGGAAAGCGGTTGTTCGCCGGTGAGACGCACGACCGCACCATAATTCTCCGATAACTTCAGCGCGCTTGCGGTCGCGCGGATGGCGTTCGAACCGCTCGCGCCGGGCTCGAGCGCGTTGTAGTCGACCACCGGCTGGACCGTGACGAACGCGCGTGCGGGCTGGGTGGCCGAGGTATCGACGAGATTGCGCCACGAGAACACGGCCGGCTGATTGGCGATGACTTTATCGAGCACGTCGGCGCTTTGTCCAAGCAGCTTCGACATCTGGCCGAGCGTCACCTGGCCGAGCTGCAGCGGGATATTCAGGCTGGTGTTGAGCGTGCCGGCCAGACCCGTCAGCGTGGGATCGTGGGCCAGCGCGTTGATCAGCGGACGCGCCTTGACGAGTTGCTGGGTGGTATCGGCGACTTTGTCAGTGGAGAGGTACAGCAGGCCGTTGTGCTCGAAGAAATCGCCGCCCGACGGTTGCGAGACGGCCGTGAACTGCTTCGTGTCCTTGGCTAACGCGGCGGCGAGCTCGTTGGCGGCGGCATCGGCGAATTCCGGCGCTTGCGCTTCGACCACCACGAGCACGGTGGAACCGCGCTCGGGGAAAGCTGCGTCGATGGCATGGCTGCGCGCCGCCCATTCGGGTTCCGTCTCGATGAGCTGGCTGATGTCGGTGCTGATCTTGAAGTGATGCAGCACGTAATAACCGCTGAAAACGGCGGCCAGCAGCGATAAAACGATAATCCACGCCGGCCGGCGGATGGACAAGGTGACAAGACGCGCAATGAGAGGCGTGAGCATGAAGACGGATGCCTCGAAGGGCTTTTTCGGTAATTCTTGTGGGACAAAGTGCGAAAGGCGCGTTTCAGGCGACTTTCGGCGACGGGTGAGTATACCGGTCGTAAGGAGCGGGCAGCAGGCAAGGGCGCCGTGCGAGTGATTTGCGCGCGTTTCCGGAAGATACAGTTAATGACAAAAAGCGGCGGCAGATTGTATTAACGTCCGGTTCCTGGAATAAAACGGAGGCACGATGGAACCGAAAAATGATGCGGCCGTTTCCTGCAAGCAGACCGAAACCACGCGGGAAGGCTGGGCTGAAGCGAGCAAGGACATTGCAGAAGCAGGAGACGATGCGCTTCTGGTTGGCGAATTTGCCAATTCCAGCGATGCGGAGCTTTCCTGGTAGAGCTCCGGACTCAATCAGGTCTCGCTCCAAAGCCTCAACAAGTTGTGATAACACCCCACGAGCGTGCGCCGGGCGGCGTCGTCGGCGTTTTCGGCGTTGAGCCTTTGAATTGCCGTATCCATATCGAATAGCAGGCTGCGCCGGGTGTCGTCGCGAACCAGGCTTTGCGCCCAGAAGAAACTCGCGACCCGCATTCCCCGCGTCACCGGCCGGACCTGATGCAAGCTCGTCGCCGGATAAACAATCGCATATCCCGCCGGCAACTTCACTTCCTGCACGCCATAGGTATCTTCGATAACCAGTTCCCCACCGTCGTATTCGTCGGGCGGCGTGAGAAACACGGTTATCGATACATCCGTGCGCACTCGCGTCCCATGCCCCGGCACGAGCCGGATGGCGCCATCGACATGACTGCCGAAGTGCATCCCGCCCTCGTACCGGTTAAATAGCGGCGGATACACCTTGTTCGGCAGCACTGCGCTGATAAACAGCGGATGCCGCTCGAGCGACGCGATGATCGCGTCGCCCAGTTCGAACGCAATCGGCGCTTCCTGCTCGATCTGCTGGTTGCGCTTGACCGGCGCGCCCTGGTAGCCGGCCGTCGCGCGCCCGTCCACCCAGGCGTCCGATGCATCGAGCCGCTGGCGCATCGCGGCGGCGTCCTCGGGACTGAGGACGTTGGGTATGGAAAGAATCATGATTTTTATACAGCGCCGCCGCGCCTGACCAATAAGTTCAATAGAACCGGTAGTTTAGCGTTGCCAGGAACGTGCGGCCGTAACCCGGCACTGCGCGGCCGCCGTCCGACGGAATCAGCGCATCGTAGTAATGCTTGTTGGTCAGGTTCTGCACGTTCAACTGGATGTCATAACGCTTCTGGTGATACGCGGCCATCGCGTCCCAGCGCGTGTACGCCGGCACCTGCACGAAGTTCGTGCTGGCCGCATACCGTGACGACGTGTACACCGGCCCGCCGCCAAACGTCCATTGCGGCGTGAGGTCGTAAGTCGTCCAGATGGTGATCATGTTGCGCGGCGTGTTGGCGAGCGTCTTGCCGTTCGTGTTGTCCAGCGCCTTCACGACCTCGCCGTCCATGTACGTGTAGCCGCCGAAGACCTGCCATTTGTTCGTGATGTGGCCGGCCACGCCAAGTTGATAACCGCGCACGCGCACGTCGCCGTCGAGTGTGTAGCTGCCGTCGGGCTGGGCCGTGCGGGCATTGGTTTTATCGATGTTGAAAAGCGACTGCGTCACCGACAAACCGCCGTTGAGCAAATCCCATTTCGAGCCGATTTCATACGATCGGTTCGATTCCGGCGGAATGTTCTGCTGGTTGTTGGTGAGCGTCAGCGCTTCGAGCGACGGGTTGAACGACGTGCCGTACGACACGTAGTACGACTGCCAGTCGGTCGGCTGGAAAATGATCCCGGCGCGCACGCTCGTAAAGAAGTTGGTCTGCGTGCCATACGACGGCGCATTGATCGTGTTCTTGATCGACGCCTCGTAACGGTCCCAGCGCACGCCGCCCACGACCTTCCAGTACTGGCCGATGGACACCGTATCGTTGGCATAAACGCCGATTCCGTTCGCGCTCGATTCCACCAGGTTGGTCGCGACTTCCTTCATGTTGGCCGGACGCTCGGTGTATTGCGGGTTGAGCAGCGGCACGATCGCGATGGTGTTCGACGGCAAGCCCGGCGTGGTTGCGGTGAATGACTGGTTGCTGTAGGTCTCGTGGCTCAGGTCGACGCCCGCGATCACCTCATGCTTGAGGAAGCCGGTGTTGAACTTGTAGTCGATATCGGTCGTGTTGTAGACCGAGTGGTCGTTGATATTGCGGTCCTTGCCCTGCAATCTGACGAAAAGCGAAGACAGTGGCAGCGACGTGAAGTTGCCGTTTGCCAGCGCCGGCGATGTTCCGAGCGGCCCGGTCAGCACGGCCGCGGCATTTGTTGCGCGGGCTTCGGTGCTGTAGTGGCTGAACTGCGTCTGGTTGCGCAGCGTGAGGTCATCGCTGAAACGGTGTTTGAAACGCGCCGACACCGTCTGCACATCCTGCATCGTGCGGTCGCCTTCGAAGCCGTAGAACTGGCTTTTGCTGACCGGCGCCGGTGCGCCGTTGACCGGCGGAATGCCGTAATCCGGCTGGTCGCGGTTGTGCTGGATCAGCGCGGACAACGTGATTTCCGTCGGCGTGCCAATACCGAAAGTCGCCGTGGGGGCAAAGCCGTAGTCCTTGCTTTTCATCACATCGCGCGTCGAGCCCAGATCCTGGCCGAATGCGTTCAGCCGGATGGCCGACGTGCTGGAAAGCGGCTGGTTGATGTCGAAAGTGCCCCTGTAGCGATCGTCCGTGCCGACCATCGCGGAGACGGACGCGTGCGCCTTGAGTCCGGCCTGCTTGCTCACCTGGTTGATCACGCCGCCTGTGGAACCGCGCCCGAAATAAAGCGATGACGGGCCGTACAGCACATCGATGGATTCGAGGTCGAACGTGTCCCGATAGTACTGGCCGCGATCGCGGAACCCATCCAGATAAATATCCGTACGAGCCGAGAACCCGCGCAAGTTGATGTTGTTGCCGATCTGACCGCCTTCCGCCGCGCCGATGGTCACGCCGGGCACGTTGCGAAGGGCATCGGAGAAAGACGTCGCGGCCTGGGATTGCAGCACGGACTTGGGGACGACCACGGCGGCCTGAGGAATATCGCGTAATGCGGTGGGCACCTTGGCGCCGACGCTCGATTTTTCCGGTTGGAAATCATTCGACGTATCCGCTTGCCCGTTCACCTGGACCGGCGGCAACGTCGCGTTTTCTGCGGGCGCGGCCGCTTCGGGCTGCGCCGGGGCTGGCGTTTGAACCTGAGCGATCGGCGCGGTTTGCGCGTAGGCGTAAAGCGGTGCGGCAACGGGTACAGCCACGAAACTCATGATCGCGGCGGCAAGCGGTGTCTTCCTCAACATGGGCGTTCCCGATACTGGATGGTTAATGGCCGCGCATGACGCAAGCCGAAAATGGGGGGTCGCGATTACGCGCGACGCGGTTATGACGGGTTTGGAGCAGACAAGCGCCGACCGGCCGGCACCTCGCTTGAGCGATAGATGCAACCTAAGTTGTCGATTGTGTAAATGCGAATCGATATCATTACACAAGTAACAAAGGTTTTCAATTGAATAAAATGAACTTAACGAATGGCAGACGCACCAAGGCCCGCGCTGATAAAAGCGCGGCTCTGGCTGAGGGATTCCGAGTAAAACGAGGGATTGGGCGTTAAATCTGCGGGCTCTGACGGCAGGGCGTCATTTTTTCGATGCAGACGCCTGGTCATAAAGCCGCAAGGCGGCGGCCATATCGCGCTGCAATTGTTCGAGCGCGGCCGCGTCTGGATTCGGCGGCTGAAGGCCTTGCCATAAAAGTTGTGCCAGCCGGTTCGAGGTCTCTTCTATATCGACCGTCTTCTTGCTGATCGCGTCCCAGAGGACGTGTTCCATCGGACCGTAGATGCTCGATCGCAACAGGCTGAGCGGCATGTCGCCGCGAATATCGCCTGCAGCGACGCCATCCGCCAGCACCTGCATGAGCGGCGCAGTGTAACGGCGCTGGAGTTGCAGGATTTCACTGCCGAACGTGTCGTCTTTCGCGCGTCCCTCCGAGAGAATCAGCGCGCATAGTCCCGGCCCGTCGATCATCAGCCGGTACAAATGCGTGCGGATCAGGAAGAACAGCTTTGCGCGCGTGCCCGTGACATGCGGCAACGTGGCTTCTATCTCCGCGATGATCTCGTCGTACCAGTCGCAGATCACGCGCACGCACAGATCGCGTTTGCCCGCGAAATACGTGAAGACCGTCGCCTCCGATACCCCCAGACGCCGCGCCATTTCGATCGTCGTCGCCGATGAATACCCGCGCTCCGAGAACACTTCCCGCGCGACGGCGAGGATGTCCTTGATGCGTTGCTCGGACTTGACGCTCGATGGCGCGCGCCGGGCAGGGAGGGCTTTAGGCTGGGTCATATCGATGCAAGATCTGGATGTATCTTGAGTCTAGCTCAAATTCTTACAGACCTTGAATGTCGATATTAAAGGTATCTACCAACTTGACGCGCGCTCAGGATTTGAGTTTTACTCAACCTCACTTCTTCCGGCGAACCCGACATGGAATCCACGCATCGATACCGCTCCGTCTTCCGCCCCGGCCTCTTCGCCAACAAGGTCGTCATGGTCACCGGCGGCGGCAGCGGACTCGGCCGATGTACGGCGCATGAACTGGTATCGCTGGGTGCATCGGTGGTGCTGGTTGGACGAACGCTCGCAAAACTCGAAGCCGTTCGCGACGAGCTCGCGGCGGACTATCCGGAAAGCCCGGGCCGCGTTGGCTGCCACCCCTGCGACATCCGCGACGAAACCAGCGTCAAGCAAGTCGTCGCGGCCGTGCTTGCGGAGTTCAAACAGCTCGACGGCCTTTTCAATTGCGCGGGCGGTCAGTTTCCCGCGCCGCTCGAGAAGATTTCGCTGAACGGCTGGGACGCCGTCGTGCGCAACAACCTGCACGGCACCTTCCTGATGTCGCGCGAATGCTTTACGCAACACATGCGCGATCACGGCGGCGCGATCGTCAACATGCTCGCGGACATCTGGGGCGGCATGCCCGGCATGGGACATTCCGGCGCGGCGCGTGCGGGCGTGTGGAATTTCACCGAAACTGCTGCGTGCGAATGGGGCTACGCCGGCGTTCGCGTGAATGCGGTGGCGCCGGGATGGATTGCATCGGCGGGAATGGACAGCTACGACGAGCGGTATCGTGCGTTGCTGCGCGAACTCAAGCACAAGGTGCCACTGCAGCGATTTGGTACGGAATCCGAACTGGCTGCGGCGGCGGTATTTTTATTGTCGGAGGCGTCAGCTTTCATCAGCGGGTCGGTGATTCGCGTCGATGGCGGCGTGCCCAACGCGCGCCATTCGTGGCCATTGGCGGCGTCTGAGCGTACGCTTGCGTTCAACGGTTTTTCGCGATACCAGCCGCCTTCGGGCTTGCAACAAGCCGACGAGTAAAACTCAAAATCAAGGAAGAAACGATGCTTCCCGCAGCCGATTCATACGACGCCCTGAACGCGGCGTTCGAGTGGCAGGTGCCCGCGCAATACAACATCGGCGTGGACGTCTGCGATAAATGGGCCGACGGCTCGGGCCGTCTTGCGCTCATCTACGAAACGCGTGAAGGCGAGCAAACGCGTTTCACCTTCGACGAACTCAAGACACTGTCCAATCAATTCGCCAATGCGTTGATGCGCGCCGGGTTGAAACGTGGCGATCGCGTCGGGATCTTCCTGCCGCAATCGCCGGAGACGGCTATCGCGCATCTGGCGATCTACAAAGCGGGTTGCATCGCGGTGCCGTTGTTCGCGCTTTTCGGCGTGGATGCAATCCAGTATCGGCTCGCCGATAGCGGCGCCGCCGCGCTTATCACCGATCACGCGGGCTTCCAGAAACTCGAGCAGATCCGCGATACGCTGCCGGAGCTCAAGGCGGCGTATTACGCAGGTGGCGAGCACGACGAAAGTGCGCCGGAATACGCTCATATGTTCTGGGATACCTTGCGGGCAGAAGCGGAAGCGTTCACGCCAGTCGATACTTCCTCCGATGACCCCGCCGCCATCATCTACACGTCCGGCACGACGGGAAAACCCAAGGGCGCATTGCTTGCGCATCGGGTATTGCTCGGGCATTTGCCGGGCGTCGAGATGTCGCAAGGCCTTTTCCCGGCGAACGCGAAACTGATGTGGACGCCTGCGGACTGGGCGTGGATCGGCGGATTGTTCGATGTGTTGCTGCCGGCGTGGCATCACGGCGTTGCGGTTTTGGCGCGGCGTTTCGAAAAGTTCGATGGCCCCGCCGCCTTCGACCTGATGGCGCGCCACGGCGTCACGCATACGTTCCTGCCGCCGACCGCGCTCAAGATGATGCGCTCGGTCGCTCGTCCCGAGCAGTGGAAGCTTTCCCTGCGCGCGGTGGCGAGTGGCGGCGAATCGCTTGGGGAGGAGCTGATCGCGTGGGGCCGGGCGGCGCTCGGCGTGACCATCAACGAGTTCTACGGGCAGACGGAATGCAACGTGGTGGTGTCGTCGTGCTCGACGTTGTTCGAGCCACGGCCGGGCGCTATCGGACGCAGTGCGCCCGGACATCGCGTGACAATCGTCGACGATAACGGCACGGAACTCGCGCCCGGCACGCCTGGCAATATCGCGATCAAATCGCCTGATCCGGTCATGTTCCTGCGCTACTGGAACAACGAGCCGGCCACACGCGATAAATTCCGCGGCCCGTTCCTGTTGACCGGCGATCTCGGTCTTTACGATGCCGATGGTTTCATCCGCTTCGTCGGGCGCAATGACGACGTGATCACGAGCGCGGGATATCGGATCGGACCGGCGCCTATCGAAGATTGTCTGTTGCGGCATCCGGCGGTGAGCATGGCGGCAGTCATCGGCGCGCCGGATGCCGCGCGCACGGAAATCGTGATGGCGTTCATTGTGCTGAACGGAGGTTTTATCGCCGATGAAACCCTCGTGCGCGAGCTTCAGCAACATGTCAGGACGCGGCTCGCGGCGCATGAATATCCGCGCGAGATTCGTTTCGTCGATGCCTTGCCGATGACGCCAACCGGCAAAGTCATGCGCAAGGAATTGCGTTCTCAGTTGCCGCCGGGGACATAGCGCGGCGACGTGGCTTGGCCTTCAGCACAGTTTCCTCGTGAGCCGTAATATGAAGCACAAGGAGGCGCCGCCATGAAACTTTCCCTGCTAGCACCCGTTTTCGCCGCGGCCGTCGCGAGCCAGTTCGGGTTCGCCGCAAGCTCTGTTTCCATCGATCAACACACGTGGCACGATCGCCTGCTCGTGATTTTCGCCGCCGATCCGCAATCGGCGCAGCTTGCCGCCCAGCGCGCGGCCATCGAGAAAACGGGCTCGGGATTCAAGGAGCGCGATCTGGCGCTGATCGAGGTGATCGGCGACTCGGTCAAAGGCGCGAGCGAAAATGCAAACGCGCTTCGACAGCGGTTCGGCGTAAAGCAGCACAGCTTTCGTGCGTTGCTGGTCGGCAAGGACGGCGGCGTGAAGATCGATTCGCCGAAGCCGATTTCGGCGAGCGAGTTGACATCGACTATCGACGCCATGCCGATGCGCCGCCAGGAAGCGGGCTCGAAACTTCCATGAACTGTCACCCGGGACGCCGGTCGATATACTGACGATGAATCGAGTCCAGGCTGATGCAACGATCGCCACGCAGGTGACGTTTGCTTTCGGCCGGACATTGCCCTCCAATCTCGAACTATCGGTCGTATGAAACGTTATTTGCCCGCTCGTTTTGCCCTTGTCGCCCTGGCTTTTTCGGCGGCGCTTTTCTCCAGCGCGTCGTTCGCGCAAACAAGTCCTGACGCGGTGGTGAAAAGCGCCGTGGAAGGGACAGTCAACGCGATGAAGGCTGACCCGCAAGCTCGCGGCGGCGATATGGCCAAGATCACGCAACTGGTCCAGACGCGTTTCGTGCCCGCCACCGACTTCCAGCGCACCACGCGGATTGCCGTCGGCAAGGCGTGGACCACGGCGACGCCTGAACAGCAGAAGCAGCTTTATGAACAATTCCAGACGCTGCTGGTACGCACGTACACGTCGTCGCTTTCGCAACTGCGCGATGAAGACGTCAAGTTCAAGTTCGATGCCCCCACGCTCGACGCCGGCGCCAAAGACGCTGTTGTTCAATCGCATGTGTATTCGACGGGTGGAGATAATCCGGTGCGGTATCGGCTGGAAAAGACGCCCGATGGCTGGAAGATCTACGACATCGACATGATGGGCGCGTGGCTGATCCAGGTGTATCAGACGCAGTTTGCCGGCCAGTTGCAAAAGGGCGGCGTGGATGGCTTGATCAAGTTCCTGACCACGCACAACGCGCGCACGGCGGAATAAGGTCGATCGAAGTGGATTAGAAAAACGCAGCCTGCTTTCGCTGGCTGCGTTTTTTATGAGGACCGATATTGGTTCGACGTGACGGAACGTGAATGCGAGGCCACACCGATATGTCAACGCCATTGAAATCTGCAGCAGAAACGAAAGCTGAACCAGTCGCTGCGCCCGATGCCATTGTATTTAAAAAAAGCGCGTGTCTCGAAGACATTGGTAAAGACCCGCTCAACCAGTTGCGTGGATCGCTATTGCGTTACGAAACCCCGATGAGCGCTGTCGGAGAAGATGACTGGAACGCAAAGTGACTCCCCCCGCGAAACTTTATGCGCAGCAAGTTCCGGCTGTTGCTATCAGCACTCTGACACAAGCACCATCGCGGCCGAGGAAACGTTCTTCGCCGACTTCATCGCCTTCTCCCTCACTGCGATCATGTCTTCGGTCGCGCTGGAATACCGGAACGAAGCCGGCAGCAGCCGATAATCCGCCGCCACTTGCGCCGCCTTAGTCTCGCTAAAACCTGATTTGCGCAGTGTCTTCGCGAGCAGCAGATAGTCGTCGAGGTCGGCCTTGCCGAGGTTGATCATTACGTTGAAGTCGGCCATAGCGTCCTGCTTGGTTTGCCTGAAAACAAGCGATGCTACACGGGCTTGCCGGAAGCGCGTCTTGAAAACAAGAACGGGTGGAAAAACGCCGCTCAACGCAACGTCTTCCACCCGTTCGCTTCCCTGCGATCTGCCGCAGGAATCAAGCGCGCTTGAAAACTCAGGCCGCAGCCGTCGTTGTCTGCTTGCCGCCCTTGTTAGTCTTGGCGCGCCCGATTTCTTCCAGCTTGATCTCGACATGCTTCGAGAACACGAATTCCGCCGGGCGCTGATTGTCGACCGGCAGGTCTTTCGCGTATGCGCCTTCGGTACGCGGACCGCGCAACGCGACGCGCGCCGCCTTCAACGGATGCGCAACCGTGTCCATCACGGCAGTCGCTTCAAAGCCGCAATGCACCATGCAGTCAGCGCATTTCTCGTACTTGCCCGTGCCGTACTTGTCCCACTCGGTCGTTTCCATCAGTTCCTTGAAGGTCTTTACATAACCTTCGCCGAGCAGATAGCACGGACGCTGCCAGCCGAACACGGTGCGCGCCGGGTTGCCCCAGGGCGTGCATTCGTACGTCTGATTGCCGGCCAGGAAGTCGAGGAACATGCTCGACTGGCTGAACGACCAGCGCTTGCCGTTGTCGCCGCGCTTGAAGATATCGCGGAACAACGTCTTCGTTTTTTCGCGATTCAGGAAGTGCTGCTGATCCGGTGCGCGTTCGTACGCGTAACCCGGCGACACCGTGATGCCGTCCACGCCCATCGGTCCGAGCGTATCGAAGAAATTCGCCACGCGTTCCGGATCGGCGTCGTTGAACAACGTGCAGTTGATGTTTACGCGAAAACCACGGCGCTTCGCTTCCTTGATGGCCGCAACGGCTTTTTCATACACGCCGTCTTGCGAGACCGAATGGTCATGCGCCTGTTTGTCGCCGTCGAGGTGAACCGACCAGACGAAATACGGATTCGGCTCGTAGTCGTCCATTTTCTTTTCCATCAGCAACGCGTTCGTGCACAGGTACACGAACTTCTTGCGCGCGATGATGCCCTTCACGATCTGCGGCATTTCCTTGTGCAGCAGCGGTTCGCCGCCAGCAATGGAAACAACCGGCGCACCGCATTCGTCGACGGCCGCAAGGCAGTCCGCCATGGAAATGCGCTGGTTCAGGATGGGATCCGGATAGTCGATCTTGCCGCAGCCATTACACGCCAGGTTGCAGCGAAACAGCGGCTCGAGCATCAACGCGAGCGGATACCGCTTGTTGCGCATGAAATGCTGGCGCGCGATGTAAGCGCCAACCCGGACTTTTTGCAGCATCGGAATAGACAATTGCGTGTGCTCCTTAATCTTCGCGAAGGGCGCCGGCGGAAGCCGTTGCCGCGGCAAGCGGTTTTGTCAGCTTCGCGGGGAGTTTGAATTCAACTTTTTCTTCGCGGCCGGACATTGTCGTCACTTCGACAGGGCCCAGCGCGCGCAGTGCATCAATTACGTGTTTGACCATTTCTTCCGGCGCCGACGCGCCAGCCGTGATGCCCACAGCCTGCGCACCCGCAAACCATTCAGGCTTCACTTCCGAACCGTCCGCCACCAGGTAGCTCGGCACGCCGGTTTCGGCGCCGATCTCGCACAGGCGGTTCGAGTTCGAACTGTTTGTCGCGCCAACCACGAGCAGTACGTCCACTTGCGTGCTGAGCTCGCGGACCGCGGCCTGACGGTTTTGCGTGGCATAGCAGATATCACGCGTATCCGGCCCGACAATATCGCTAAAACGCCGGTGCAGTGCGTCGATAATGCCGCGCGTATCGTCCACGGACAAGGTGGTTTGCGTGACATACGCAACCGGTTCGTCCAGCGGCAGCGACAGTGTTGCAACTTCGGCCTCGCTCTGCACCAGTACCACGGTGCCGGGAATCTGGCCGATCGTGCCTTCAACTTCCGGATGCCCGGCGTGGCCGATCAGGATCAGCGTGCGGCCCTGCGCGACGTATTGCCGCCCTTGCACGTGAACCTTGGTGACGAGCGGGCAGGTTGCATCGAGTACATCCAGTCCGCGCGCCAGCGCGTCAGCTTCTACCGTTTGCGCGACGCCGTGTGCGCTGAAAATGGCGACGGCGCCGTGCGGGACTTCGTCGAGTTCCTCGACGAAACGCGCGCCCTTGCTTCGCAGATTGTCGACAACATGCCGATTGTGAACGATCTCATGGCGCACGTAGACGGGCGCGCCATGTCGTTCCAGAGCACGATCGACAATCTCGATCGCGCGGACCACGCCCGCACAAAAGCCGCGAGGTTGAGCAAGGATAATACGCATATTCGGGCGAACTCCGACTGACGCGGGTTTCGAATGGAACCGGCTATAAGCTTCGATCAAATCCGGTCAATTTATTGTAAGCAAAATTAAAGCTTCGCCGAAAAGCTTCACGAAACAAATGCCTGAAAACAGATCATTCGTTTCAACTTTAAGGCCGAACTTGACCGCGTATTCTAACGCGTTCGCTTTTTGGATGCTTGTTACGGGGTCGTTCCACTTCATGTAGCAGGGTCGAATTATTTCCCGGGCGGCGATGCCGTAAGCTCGTGCTCGGCATGTCTTCATGGACAGGGCGAATGCTGCCAGCGCGCGAATGCCGCTCAATCACGCTTCGATCGCGGCAAATTCAGCGTGAAAGGGCCGTATGGTGCGGTGCGAGGGCGTTGCAGCGGTGTCCGTTCCGACCTGACTATTACGGCTAGCCGCGTATCCGCGCACGTAAGTGGCCGAATTTCATTCGCACTTTTGACTTTCGACGTCTGGTTTATCGGTTGTTGGTCGTTGCGCTTAGCCAACAAAATTGACACTCTTGGCCACGTCGGACAGCACGCGGTTCGCTTCGTTGGCGGATATAACCGACGTGCGTGCCTCGAATTGCTACGTCGGCCGAATGGCATATCGACACGAAGCGCTGCCACGATACATGCTCGACACTGGGCCTCGGCAATCTGGCGACACCTCCCGCCGTGCCCTGTCGGCGAGCCTTTCGTCCTGCCTACTCGAGCGTTTGGGCGTAAAGTTGCGCTCCGCCAAGCGTTCCGCCGAAACCCCGGCGGTATTGCGTTTGTTTAACTAGCAACGAAACTGTAGAACCGAACTGACGATGCTCCTGATTGCCTGGTTGTCCCTTCTCATCTGGATGGTCCTGCTGTTCGCCCGCGGCGGGTTCTGGCGTGCGCAAGCTGTCGAGCGACTCAGCGAAAGCACCGTTCACGCGGTCGGACAGGCCGAAATTGCACGGCGCGGCGCCTGGCCCGCGGTGGTCGCGGTCGTGCCGGCGCGCAACGAAGTCGATGTCATCGGCCGAGCGGTCGCGTCTTTGCTCGCGCAGGATTACGCAGGATCGTTTCATCTGATCGTTGTCGATGACCACAGCACCGACGGCACCGCCGACGCCGCGCAAGCCGCCGCCCGCGACCTGGGGCTTGAAGACCGCCTGACGGTGCTGACGGCCGCACCTTTGCCGGCGGGCTGGTCGGGCAAGGTGTGGGCACAGTCGCAGGGAATCGGGGCGATCGACAAGCTCGGCTTGCCGGCCGATTACCTGTTGCTGACCGATGCCGATATCCAGCATCCCGCCAATGCCGCGTCGCAGCTCGTCGCACGGGCGATTCTGGAGGATCGCGATCTTGTCTCGCTGATGGTGCGTCTGCGCTGCGATTCGACGTGGGAAAAAGCGTTGATCCCGGCGTTCGTATTTTTCTTCGCGAAGCTGTATCCGTTCTCATGGGTCAACGACGTGCAAAGCCGCACGGCGGGCGCGGCGGGCGGCTGCATGATGGTCAGGCGTGCGGCGCTGGTGGAGGCGGGGGGTATCGAATCGATACGCGGTGAGCTTATCGATGACTGCAGCCTGGCTTCGCGCATCAAGTTTCGCAATGGCGTGAATGCGGCGCGTCCAATCCGTCTGGATCTCGCTGCCGACAGCGAGTCGCTGCGTCCCTATGACGACTGGCGCGAAGTCTGGAACATGATTGCGCGCACGGCCTTCACGCAACTTCGCTATTCCTCGCTGTTGCTGGCGGGCACGCTGATCGGCATGTGTGTGATCTATCTCGCGCCGCCGGTCATTGCGCTATCCATGGGCGCGAAGGGATGGCCGGCGTGGCTTGCATGGATCGCCATGTGCTGCGCCTACGCGCCAATGCTGCGGTATTACCGCCGCTCGATTTTCTGGGCGCCGCTGCTGCCGCTCGTCGCGCTGTTCTATGTCAGCGCAACGGTGGGATCGGCAGTGAGGTTCTGGAGCGGAAAAGGCGGCCAGTGGAAGGCGCGGGTTCAGGCGCCGTGATGCATTGATTTGCGCGGGCACGGTTGCTGAAAACCACGGCCTGCTTCCATCACCGTTGCGTCAGCATTGCGTACAGCTCGATCACCATATCCGGCGAAAACGAGAACGGCACCCAGCCGTGGCCCGTGTGGCGCAACACCAGCAAGCGGTCACCATTCGGATATCGCTGTGTCGCCATCACGGGATTTTTCGTCGCGACATACCGCCAGCCGGGGGGCAAGCCGTTCGGCTGGTCGACGGTCATCGAGGCACGCGCGTTCGACAATTCCTCGATCAATTGCGACACGCCTTCGGGACTCAACGCCACGGTCTTTCCGCCGATGGTCATCTCGATCACGTTTTTCTCGGGACGCGAGACATTCAGCGTGGGTTTTTCATCGGCCGTGGGCGCCGGATCGGGCGCGGTGGTCGCGGCGACATCGGCTGCGGGTGAACTAGCTACAGGAGAATCAGCAGCGGGGGTGGAGGCAGCGGCCAGAATCAGCTCATCGAGGCTTGATTCCAGCGCGCCGAGCTGGTCGGTTAAGTTCATGCGGTGTATGCCTTTTCTTGCCTTGCATCGAACCTGCGATTTTAACTGCTGCGTACTCTGCGTCGTGCCACGTGTTGTAACAAAATGCGTGTTGGCGCGCGTTAAACACTGAGCGCGCCTGCAGATCAGCGGTTCAGATAACCGTTTTCACGAAACCAGTCGAGCGCGTGACTCAGGCCTTCGCCATAGGGTCGCGCGCGGTAGCCAAGCTCGCGTTCCGCTTTTGCCGACGTGAAGTACATCTTGTTTTTCGACATCCGCAATCCATCGATCGTGACGAACGGCTCCTTGCCGCTGAACTTGGCGAAGAGTTCAGCGCCGGCCGCGAGCGGATACAGCGGGCCACGCGGCAACTTGATGGTCGGTGGCTTGCGGCCGGCCAGCCCGGCGATATCGGCGAGCATTTGTTGCAGCGACAAATTCTCGCCGCCCAGGATGTAGCGCTCGCCGATCACGCCGCGTTCGAGCGCGAGAAAGTGACCGTTCGCGACGTCGTCCACATGCACGAGGTTCAGGCCGGTATCGACGAAAGCGGGGATCTTGCCGGTCGCCGCCTCCACGATGATCCGCCCGGTCGGCGTCGGCTTCACGTCGCGCGGGCCGATCGGGGTGGACGGATTCACGATCACGGCCGGCAAGCCGTCGTTCGCGACCATGCGCTCGACGGCGCGCTCCGCCAGCACCTTGCTGCGCTTGTACGCACCGATGGTCTGATGCGCTTGCGCGGGTTTGGTTTCATCGGCGATATCACCCGACGGGTTCACCTTCAGCGTCGCGACGCTGCTCGTGTAGACAATCCGTTCGATGCCTTCGGCGAGCGCCGCACGCATGGTGGCTTCGGTGCCGTCGAGGTTCGCGCGCTCGATCTCGCTCGGGTCGCGCGCCCAGATCCGGTAGTCCGCCGCCACGTGCATCAGATACCGCACGCCTTTCATGGCGGCGCGCATGGACGCTTCATCGCGCATGTCGCCATACACGACTTCGGCATCGAGACCTTCCAGGTTCTGCCGGGAACTGGTCTTGCGTATGACAACGCGGACATCGAGGCCGCGTTCCCGCGCCAGTCGCGCAACCGCCGAGCCTACGAATCCGGACGCACCGGTAACCAGCACGCGCCCACTGCGACCATGTACAGCGTCAGTCATTTTTTCCTCTGATTGGTATTGAAAGGTAACAGTTGCCCGTCTTCCGAAGCGTCGTAATCGGCCGTAGGCCCATATGTGACAAGGGCTGGCGGGTCGTGCTATGGTCCGGTGCTGCCTGTTCGGCGCCTGACAAAATCTCAACAATATTCACTCGCCAATGCATATAGACAGCAGAAACCGCTCCGTGTGGCTTTACTTTGCGATCGTCTTGATGCTGATGATCGTGTTCGCCATCGACTGGCTCACGCCGCTGAGAATCGCCATCTGGGTGTTCTACATGCTGCCGGTCGCGCTGTGCATGTGGGTCGACCGGCCGAACGTGCCGTTCATGACTGCCGGCGCAGCGTCCGTGCTGACGGTGCTGGGTTTTTACCTCACAACCGGCGACGCCGTTGTCACCACGTTCGTGCTGCAGATCAACCGGGTGATCGGCGTGATCGTGATGTTCGTGCTGGCCGGCGTGGGGCATCTCTATATCAAATCGCGGCTGAACCTGCAACGCAGCGCCTGGCTCAAGCAGGGCGAAGTCGAGGTCGGACTGCAAATTCGCGGTGAACTCACCCCTGCTGCGATTGGCGAAGGCATCCTTCGTTCGCTGGTGCCGTACGTTGGGGCGCGCGTCGGCGTGCTGTACGCGCGCAAAGGCGACGTGCTAGAGCGCATCGCGGCGTGGGCGCTGCCTGCCGACAGCGCCGTGCCGCAACGGATCACACGAGGACAGGGACTCGTCGGGCAAGTGCTCGATGAGAAAAAGGCCCTCGTCGTCACGGGAGCATCGGCGGAATTCCTGAAGATCGGTTCAGCGCTCGGATCGGCGGCGGCGAGCCACAGCGTCGTTGCACCCATGATGGCCGACGGCGACGTGACCGGTGTGCTGGAACTGGGTTTCATTGGCGACGAAAACGCCTTCAGCGACACGCGTGAACTGCTCGACAACGCGTCCGAAGCGATGGGCATGGCGCTGCGCTCGGCGGAGTACCGCACGCGCATGGTCGAGCTGCTCGAAGAAACGCAGCGCCAGAGCGAGGAACTGCAGGTACAGCAGGAAGAGCTGCGGGTATCGAACGAAGAGCTCGAGGAGCGCGGCCGCGCGCTGATGGAAACGCAGGCGCGGCTCGAAACGCAGCAGGCGGATCTCGAACAGACCAACGTGCGGCTGGAAGAGCACACGCACAGTCTCGAGCGGCAGAAAACGGAACTCGTGCGTGCGCAAAAGGAACTGGAGGCGAACGCGCTGGCGCTCGAGCGCGCGAGCCAGTACAAGTCCGAGTTCCTCGCCAACATGTCGCACGAGTTGCGCACGCCGCTCAACAGCTCGCTGATCCTCGCGAAGCTCCTTCAGGACAACAAGCACGGCAATCTCAGCGACGAACAAGTGCGCTACGCCGCGACCATTCATTCATCGAACAGCGATCTGCTGTCACTGATCAACGACATCCTGGATTTGTCGAAGGTGGAAGCGGGGCAGATGGACGTGCAGTTTGCGCCGGTTGCCATTGACGGAATGCTGCAATCGCTGCGCCAGTCGTTCGCGCCGATCGCGGATTTGAAGGGGCTGAAGCTCGTGACGGAGCGCGCCGAAGGCGTGCCGGAATATTTCGTCACGGACAATCAGCGCCTGCAGCAGGTGCTGCGCAATCTGCTTTCGAACGCCTTCAAGTTCACGGAGCGCGGGCAGGTGACGGTGTCGGTGCATAAGGCCGAGGACGACGATGACGCCTTGCGCTTCGATGTCCGCGATACCGGCATTGGCATTGCACGCGACAAGCAGGACCTGATCTTCCAGGCGTTCCAGCAAGCCGATGGCACGACCAGCCGCAAATACGGCGGCAGCGGGCTGGGCTTGTCGATCTCGAGGGAATTCTCGCGTTTGCTGGGCGGCTCGGTGAGCGTTTCGAGCGAGCCGGGCAAGGGCAGCGTCTTTTCGGTCACGCTGCCGTTGAGCGTGCGTGAGGGTACGGTTACTGCAAAGCTGGATGTGATCGGGCACATGGGCGAACCGGTGGAAACTTCCGAGGCTTTCGCCGAACCGCAGCATCAGGAAGCGCCCGTGCAAAGCCACGCGCCGGCGCATCTGACGGTGCAGGCGGCATCGAATATCTCCGAGCCTTCGTCGTGGCGCGCGTCGGTTGCGAGCCATCATGTTCCGCAACCCATCGCCGATGACCGCGCCAACCGCAAGCGTCCGGACCGCGTGATCCTCGCGATCGAAGACGATTTGCGTTTCGCGCAAATCCTGCACGACCTCGCGCATGAACTCGAATTCGACTTCGTCCACGCGACGACTGCAACGCATGGCGTGGAACTCGCCCGCGAGTTGCAGCCGAACGGCATTCTGCTCGATGTCGGCCTGCCAGATCAATCGGGCCTGACCGTGCTCGAATGGCTCAAGCACGACCCGCTGACACGCCATATCCCCATACACGTGGTTTCATCGACGGATCATGCCGATATCGCGCTGCATCTCGGCGCAATCGGCTACACGCTGAAACCGAGCGCCCGCGACACGCTCGCGGGCGCGATCCGCAAGCTCGAAGCGCGGTCCGCACAGGGCACGCGGCGCGTGCTCGTGGTCGAGGACGATCCCGCGCTGCGCCAGAGCATCCACGCACTGCTGCAAAGCACGACCGTGGAGATCGTCGAAGCGGGAACGATTGCCGAAGCCATGGACGAGATCAATCGCGGCACGTTTGATTGCATCGTGATGGATCTGGCGCTGCCCGATGGCTCCGGCTACGACTTGCTGGAACGGGTATCGACGTCGCAGGAACATGCATCGCCGCCGGTGATCGTGTACACGGGGCGCGTGTTGTCGCCCGACGAAGAGCAGCGTCTGCGCCGCTATTCCAAGTCGATCATCATCAAGGGCGCGAAGTCGCCGGAACGCCTGGTCGATGAAGTCACGCTGTTCCTGCACAGCGTGGAAAGCGCATTGCCGCCCGAGCAGCAGCGCATGCTGCGCGCAGCGCGCCAGCGCGACGACGTGTTCGAAGGCCGCACGATCCTTCTCGCCGAAGACGATGTCCGCAATATCTTCGCGTTGTCGCACGTGATCGAGCCGCTCGGCGCCAAGCTTGAAATTGCGCGCAATGGCCGCGAGGCGCTGGACGCGCTGGCGCGTCATCCGGATATCGATCTGGTGCTGATGGACATCATGATGCCGGAGATGGACGGCTTCACCGCCATGACCGAGATCCGCAAGGACCCGGAACACGCGCGCCTGCCGATCATCGCGCTGACGGCGAAGGCGATGGCGAGCGACCGCCAGAAGTGCCTGGAAGCCGGCGCGGACGATTACATTTCGAAGCCCATCGACGTTGACAAGCTGGTCTCGCTATGTCGCGTCTGGCTGCGGCAACGGTAGAGGGTCGCCATGCCAAATCGAACTTCGAAAGATCCGGACGAAGCTATCTTCGACATCGAGTTGAAGCTGCTGCTCGAAGCCGTCTATTTAAAGTACCAGCATGACTTCCGGCATTACTCCGTGAGTTCGTTGCGGCGGCGGCTGGGGCAGGCGTTGATCGATCTGGGCTATCCGACGCTCTCGCAATTGCAGGAACGCATTCTTCGCGATGCCACCCTGTTCTCGCGCCTGTTCCAGTACCTCACGGTACAAGTCAGCGAAATGTTTCGCGACCCGACGTATTTCCGCGCCATTCGCGAACAGGTCGTGCCGATCCTGCAGACGTATCCATCGATCAAGGTCTGGGTTGCGGGTTGCAGCACCGGCGAGGAACTCTGGTCGCTCGCGATTTTGTTCGCAGAAGAAAACATCGCGGACCGTACGGTTTTGTACGCTACCGATATCAACGCCGGCGCGCTCCGGCAGGCCGAAAGCGGCATCTATCCGCTGGATCGGCTGGCGAGTTTCAGCCAGAATTACCTGGCGGCCGGCGGCAAGCGTTCGCTTTCGGACTACTACCATGCGGCTTACGGCGCGGCGAAGTTTTCGCAGACGCTCAAGTCGCGCGTGGTTTTCGCCGATCACAGCCTTGCCACCGACAGCGTGTTCCTGGAAGCGCATCTGGTGTCATGCCGCAACGTGCTGATCTATTTCGATCGCGCGTTGCAGGATCGCGCGCTGGGTCTCTTCAGCGATTCGCTCGTGCGGCGGGGGTTTTTAGGCTTGGGCAGCAAGGAAAGCATCCGCTTTTCGAAACACGCGGACAGCTTTACCGACTTCGATGCGCGCGAGCGCCTGTATCAAAAGGTTTAAACGATGAAAGCGCTGGAAGAATCGTTCAGCCCGCTGGCCGGGATCGACGCCATTGTCATAGGAGCGTCTGCCGGCGGCGTGGAGGCGTTGAATCAGTTACTGCCCGCATTGCCGGCGGGGTTTCGCCCCGCAGTGCTGGTCGTGGTTCATGTGCGCGCCGACTCGCCGAGCCTGTTGCCCGAGCTGTTTGCCGCGCGTTGCCGCTTGCCGGTGGTGGAACCCGACGATAAAGCCACCATCACCGGCGGCACGATTTATCTCGCGCCGCCGGGTTATCACATGCTGGTCGAGCCCGATGGCACGATCTCGTTATCGGTCGATCCGCCGGTGCGGTTTTCGCGGCCATCGGTGGATGTGCTGTTCGAATCGGCGGCGCTCTGTTTTGGCGATGCATTGCTTGGCATTGTGTTGTCGGGCGCGAACGACGATGGCGCGCGCGGCCTCGCTGCGATCAGGAACGCCGGTGGCCGCTGCTGGGTGCAGGACCCGCAGACTGCGTCGTCCACCGCAATGCCGCTGGGCGCGATTGCGCGCGGCGGAGTACATGATGTTCTTACAATCGACGCGATGGCCGCACGCTTGCGCGGCATCGGACAAGGATCTGCGACGTGACCCAGGTTGACTTGGAGCTGACACCCTTAATGGAACTCCGCTAATGGAACTCAACAGGCAACCGATTTACGTTCTGATCGTTGACGATGTGCAGAACAACATCACCGCGCTCGAAGCCTCGCTCGCGCGGCCCGACATTTCCGTGCTGGCCGCCGGATCGGGTCCCGCCGCGCTCGAATTGCTGCTCAAGCATGAAGTCGCGCTCGCCATTCTCGATGTCAACATGCCCGGCATGGACGGTTTCGAGCTTGCGGAACTGATGCGCGGCAGTCCGCGCACGGCGCACGTGCCGATCATCTTCCTGACCGCGACCGCACAGGACACCGGGCGCACGTTCCGTGGCTACGAAGCCGGCGCGGTTGACTTCCTCTACAAGCCGTACGATTCGCGCATTCTCAACTCGAAGGTGGATGTGTTCATCCAGATCGAGAAGCAGAAGCAGCAACTGGCCACGCAGCTTGCAACCGTCCAGCATCTCCTCGATGCCAACGAAATGCTCATGGCCGTGCTCGGCCACGACCTGCGCACGCCGTTGTCGGCGGTGATTGCATCGGCGGAATATCTGGCGCGTTTCGTCCCCGATGAAAACGTCGCGAATATCGGCACGCGTATCAAGAGCAGCGGCATGCGGATGGTGCGCATGGTCGATCAGCTGCTCAACCTCGCACGGCTGCGCGGCGGACGCGTGACGCTGCAGCCGCGGGCAGTGGAATTGCTGACGCTGGCGAAGAATATCGTCGAGGAATACGAAGCGCGCGTGGGCAAGGGGCGCATCTTCATTTTCCGCGACGGCGATACGTTGCTGCAGGGCGATGGCGATTTGTTGTCGCAGGTGTTTTCGAACTTGATCGGCAATGCGTTGACGCATGGACGCGAGAGTTCGCCAATCCACGTGCGCCTAAACGGTGAGACCGCAGACGAAGTGACGATCACGGTGCAGAACGCCGGCGAGATTCCCGTGGATGTCCTGCCGACGATTTTCGCGCCGTACCGGTCGGGCAGGCCGCAGCAGGAAACGGGTGGTCTGGGGCTCGGGCTGTACATCACGCGCGAGATTGCGCAGATGCATGGCGGCCGTGTGGAAGTGCGCTCCGATGCCGAGAATGGCACGGTGTTCGAAGTCACCGTGCCGCGCGAAGCGGTGGCGCGGCGCGCGAGCAGCAATTCCGGAGAGACCGCGCAGCCGTTCCGGCTTGGCTGATTGGGGACGATGAAGCGGACGCGTGCGCTGTCCGTTTTGCCGGTCTTGTCTAGAATGCTCCCTGATGGGCGTGAGCCGGTTCATGGCCGCCCGAAAGTTTATGCCTTGGTTGGCGCAATAATCAGGAGAAGCGAACATGCCGAGTCCGGATCTCGATACTCGAATAGAAACGTATTACGTGCGTGTGCGGGGCGCGGTGCAGGGCGTCGGTTTCCGTCACGCGACATTGCGGCGCGCGCATTCGCTGGGCGTCCGCGGGTGGGTGGCGAATCTCGAGGATGGGTCCGTTGAAGCGATGATTCAGGGGCCCGCAAATCAGGTCGATCTAATGCTCGAATGGTTGCGGCGCGGACCGCCGCATGCGCGGGTTACGGACCTGACCAGCGAGGAGCGGTATATCGAAAAGCGGTTCGAGCGGTTCGAGCAGCACTAGGTTCAAGCGCTTGTCGGCGGGAGCATACCGGTAACGTCATCGGCCGTCGGCCCCAGTCCTTCACATGCGCATTGACGAAACCCGCAGCACCCAACTGATTCAGTCGGAGGAGTGCGCGGGTTCTGAATAACGCCACACGCGGGAAAGGCGATCAATGCTCACCCCGCGACCAGCAAACTCTCTGCAAAGCCCCATTCATCATCCGTCCATTGCCTTGCGCAACGGAAACCCGCGTCCGATGCCAGCGGCCCCACTTCATCCGCGCTGTACTTGTGGCTGCTCTCGGTCCAGATCGTTTCGCCTTCGCGGAACTCCACGGTCAGATCAGCAGCGCGAATTGTCGCCTTGACCGGGCGCGTTGCGCGCAAATGCATTTCGATGCTGCGTGCATCGGGATTGAAGCGCGCGAGATGTTTGAACGCATCCAGGGGAATATCGGCGTCCAGTTCGCGATTGATCCGCGCAAGCAGATTCAGATTGAACGCGGCCGTTACACCAATTGGATCGTCATAAGCGGCGATCAGCGTATCCAGCGGCTTGAGCAGATCCATGCCAAGCAACAACGCATCGCCGGGTTTGAGCATGCCACGTATCGATTTCAGGAAACGCGTCGCGGCAAGCCGCGAAAAATTGCCGATCGTGCTCCCCAGGAATAGCACAAGTAATACCTCGCCCTCGCGCCGGTTGGCACTGACTTCGGCGAGCCCGGCAAGGTAATCACGCTCATATCCGACGATCGAAACACGCTCGATATCCCCAAGTTCACGCTTGCACAATTGCAACGCGGCAGGCGAAATTTCAATCGGACAGTATTCGGTTGCACCGTTGGGCCGCTTCTTCGATAACGCTTCCAGAATGCGTCGCGTCTTGCGTCCGCTGCCGCTACCCAGCTCGGCGACGGTCACGTTGCGCGGCAATTCGGCGACGATATCCGCCGAATGCGCCAGCAGCACGCGCTCCTCGGCGCGCGTGACGCCGTATTCGGGCAATGCGGTGATGACCTCGAAAAGCGCGGAGCCGACTTCGTCATACAGATACATCGATGGCAATTCTTTCTGCGGCGAATGTGTCAGGCCGTCATGAACGGCGGCGGCGAACGCGGAGGGAAAACGCGATTGATTAGCGGCGTGATTCGTTGCCAAAGGCATGGGGTGTCTCCAGATGTCGCGCCCGGTGGACGCGGCCAGTTGTGCATGACAGGCAATCTACGAACGCACCGGTCATGAGATCGGGCCCCGCGATGCAATGCCTCGCAGGGCGCAACAGAGTCAGCAAGAAGCGCGCTTGCCAACGCTTATTGAAGCGTATTGTTCGAAGTCGTGCTGAGATGGCGCGGGTGAGTCAATCGCCATCAGGGAAACGCGTGAGATCCTAAAGTTCGAACTTGCCGGCAGCACGGTCATGGCAGGGCCTCTCTTTACTAAAAATCGCGCAAGAACTACAGGCCATCGTGACGCTTTTTACACGCCGCATGTGAAACGCAGACGACTGCCTTGCAGTGGAGCGTCCACTGCACAACCTTCAACGCGTAAAGCGCTGATGATTTGCCGACTGGCGCGTTGCTTGCTTGCAAATATCGTTCATGCCCAGCGTATTTATCAGTTTTACTTCGCGCTGTCATCGCTGTTTCCCCCTCGCCTGTGCCTGATTCATGACCGACCCCGTTAGCCCTGATGCCGCGATCGCACGTCTTGACGACACGGGTGCGCAATGCTTCCCGACGCCCGAACCCACTGCACGCGCCGACGTTCCGTTCGGTTTTCCTCTCGGTCCTCAACCGGCGGAGCCTGAACTCGGTGCGACGACCGGTCCGGCCCTTGACGCCGCGCCCAATTCCGACCGATTTTTTCTGAGCGTCCTGAACGGCAGCACTGATTGCATCAAGATCATGAAACCCGACGGCACGCTCGAGTTCATGAACGCGAACGGCATCTGCCTGATGGAAATCGATGACTTCGCGCCGTTCAAGGGCAAGTCGTGGGTATCCTTGTGGCCGGCAGAATCGCGCGTCTTGCTAAGCGATGCCATCAGTAACGCGCTGCAGGGCCGGCATTCCCGCTTCGAAGCGCTTTGTCCGACGGCCAAAGGCACGCCGAAGTACTGGGAGGTGACGGTTTCGCCCGTCAACGGGCCGACGGGCGTGGAATGGCTTGTATCGATTTCCCGCGATATCACTGCGCGCGTGCTCAACCTGCGTTCGCTCGACACGGCGCTGCAGGAGCAAAAACGTCTCAGCGAAGCGCTTGAGCTGCACAAAGAGACGCTGGAACAGCGTATCGATGAAGCCACCGCCGCGCTGCGCGTAAGCGAATCCGAACGCCGCGAGACCGCTGCGGTGCTCGCCCAGTCGCAGAAAATGGACGCAGTCGGCAAGCTGACCGGCGGCGTGGCGCACGATTTCAACAACGTGCTGCAAGTCATTGGCGGCAATCTGCAGCTTGCTGCGCAGGACGCCGAGGGTCACGAGTCCTTGACGCGGCGGCTTGCTGCCGCACACGAAGCGGTCGAACGCGGCGCGAAACTCGCTTCGCAACTGCTGGCGTTCGCGCGGCGCCAGCCGCTCGAACCGGTGGCGCTGGACGTCGCGCGGTTGTTGCGCAACTCGGACGACATGTTGCGCCGCGTGCTGGGCGAGACCATCGAACTGGAGACGGTGGTGTCGGGCGGCCTGTGGAATACGCTCGCCGATCCGAATCATCTGCAGAACGTGATCGTCA
Source organism: Burkholderia sp. PAMC 26561 (assembly GCF_001557535.2). Taxonomy (NCBI): domain Bacteria; kingdom Pseudomonadati; phylum Pseudomonadota; class Betaproteobacteria; order Burkholderiales; family Burkholderiaceae; genus Burkholderia; species Burkholderia sp. PAMC 26561. Next base: position 796,563 of record NZ_CP014307.1, on the reverse strand, counting down.
ACCTGGCGATCAACGCCCGCGATGCCATGGACGGCGCCGGGCGCCTCACCATAGAAGCCGGCAACGCGATGCTCGATGACGAGTACACGCGCCATTACGACGACCTGCGCAGCGGCCAGTACGTGATGATCGCTGTTTCCGACACGGGTACCGGCATGGCGCCCGAGGTTATTGCGCGGGCCTTCGAGCCCTTCTACACGACCAAGCCGGAAGGCCGCGGCACGGGACTGGGTTTGAGCATGGCGTACGGTTTCATGAAACAGACCGGCGGCCACATCAAGCTTTACAGCGAACCGGGCGAGGGCACTACGGTCAAGCTTTACCTCCCTCGATCGATGGAAGAAGAAGCGCACCGCGTGGAGACCTTGCACGAACCGGTGACGGGCGGCACGGAAACGATCCTGGTCGTGGAAGACGATCCGAACGTGCGCGCAACGGTTGTCGACACCTTGACCGAACTCGGCTACAACGTCCTGAAATCCGCCGATGCCCAGAGCGCGCTGAACGTGCTCGAAAGCGGCGTTCACGTCGACCTGCTATTCAGCGACGTGGTAATGCCCGGACCGCTACGCAGCGTCGATATGGCGCGTCGTGCGCGCGAGATGCTGCCGTCGCTGGAAGTCTTGTTCACTTCCGGCTACACGGAAAATGCGATTGTCCACGGCGGCCGGTTCGACGCAGGCGTGGCGCTGATCAGCAAGCCGTACAGGCGGGATGCGCTCGCACGCAAGGTGCGTTCGATGCTGCGCACGGAACAAAGCCAGCCGCCCAGTCAGGCGCACCCTGAGGAACCAGCCGGCCCGCAGGCGTTACGCGTCCTGGTCGTGGAAGACGATATCAACACCCGCGAAGCCACGCGGGAGTTGCTGGAACTGCTCGACGCGCAGGTCCACGCGGTGGACAGCGCTCGGGCTGCGCTCGATCTGATCGGCAATCAGACTTTCGATGTCCTACTCACCGATGTCCGTATGCCCGGTATGTCGGGCCTCGACTTGGCGCGCGCTGCGAGGCGATTGCAGCCGCGTGTGCGAGTGGTGCTGGCATCGGGTTATGGCGCGAGCATTGCATCGGAACTCGGCAGTGACTTGAGCGATGCGACATTGCTGGCCAAACCCTTCAACTTCGATCAACTCGAACAGGCCGTGTTCAAGGAGCCATGACGGGTTGCGGCGTGCGCGTGGTTTGCGTCGGCGCGCTGCCGCCTGCATCCGAATAGCCGGCCGCGACCGGAACCACGATCCGCACCATCAGTCCGTGTTCCGGCGCGTTGCTGATCTCGCACCGGCCGCCGAGTTCGCGTGCGAGGCGTCCGACTATCGCCAGGCCGAGTCCGCAATGGCCGTCTCCGGCGCGCGCCGGATCAAGCCGCACGAAGGGTTTGCGGGCATCGCTCAGACGCTCCGGCGGGATGCCGCCGCCGTAGTCGCGTACAGTGATCACCCATTCATTGCCGCGGCGGGATGTGCTGATATCGACGGGCGGTGCGCCGTGTTCCAGCGCGTTATCCACGAGATTCGTCACCAACCGGTCAAGCGATGTTCGCGGCAGCCTGAATCCGTCTCCCGCCAGCAGCTCGAGCCGGAACAATGCGTCTTCGCCGGCCTCGTCCTGCGCGAATTGTTCCGCCAGGAAGCCGTCCACGCCGACCGCCGGACCCACCGACGGCGTGCTTGCCGCGAACTCCAGAAACTGCTGCACGATCCGCGTCAGCGAATCGATATCGCGGATGAAATGCGCGCGCTCGGCGTCGTCGTCGACAAGCACGCTCGCCCGCAGTTTCAAGCGTGTGAGCGGCGCTTTCAGATCGTGCGCGATGCCCGCCAGCATTACGGCTTTTTCGTCGTCGGCGTCGTTGATCTGCCGCATCATCTGGTTGAATGCGCGGATCAGGTCGCGCAATTCGCGCGGTCCGCGTTCTTCAACGGGCACCGGCCGCTCGCCCGTTCCGAACTGCCGCGCGCTTTGCGCGACACGCGACAACGGCCGCTGCAATTGCCATGCGGCGACCAGCGAAAGGATCACGGCTGCCAGCAACATCCCCACGGATTCGATGAGAATCGGCGGCGCCGCCGGCAAGTCCACGGGCGTCACGATCCAGTTGGGATTGTCGGGATAACGCACCCAGAGACGCGGCGAATGATTCGGGCCATCGACGGCAATCTGTGCGCCGCGCGGCAGCAGGTTGCGCAACTCGCGCAGCAAATGCACGATCGGACCATGATCCGGTTCGCGCAACGCGACGCCTTCAGGAAGATTCGCGGCCAATACGAGCTTCGCGTTCAGCGCGGGCGCGATCCGCACGCCCTGGCGCGCGTCGTCGTTCGCGGCGGCCAGCACGAGCGTCAGGCCGCGTGCGTAACCTTCGGCATCGTGATGGGGACGCTGCACGGTCAGTACCGCGAACCAACAGGCCTGCACGGCAAAGAGCACGACCAGTGAAATGAGCGCCATGCGCCCGAACAGCGAGTTGAACGGGTTGCTCCGGGCAGAGGAGCCCCGGGCGGAAAAGCCCCGGGCGGGAAAGCCTCGGGCGGAAAAGCCGAAGATCTTCATACCGGCGCTGCACGATCGGGGCGGTCGCGGACTCCATCGGGATCGGGGATGAACACGTAGCCCTGGCCACGCACGGTCTGGACATGGCGCGGACTCGCCGGATCTTCTTCGATGATCCTGCGCAAGCGCCAGATGGGAACGTCGAGGCTGCGGTCGTTGAAGGTTGCATCGTCACGATGCACGAGATCGTGAATCAGCACGCGCGACAACACCTTGTACGGATGCTTGACCAGTACCTTGAGCAACGCAAATTCGCTGTCGCGCAACGCAATGCGCTCGGTGCCGCTCAACAGCGCGCGCGTGACGAAGTCGAGCTCGAAGCGGCCGAAACGCTCGCTGGCGCGGGTTTCGGGACGCGCCGAGGACGCAGGCGCGCGCCGCCGCAAGACCGTATCTATACGGGCAAGCAACTCGCGCGGATCGAAGGGTTTGGACAGGTAATCGTCGGCACCGAGTTCCAGGCCTTCCACCTTCTCCGTCACGCTGTCGCGTGCAGTGACGAAGATGACTGGAATGTCGTCCCCGGCGGCGCGGACCTGGCGCAACGCGGTGAGGCCGTCGACGCCGGGCATCATGATGTCAAGGACCACAATGGACGGCCGTTCGACTTCCAGCCTCCGGCGCAAGGCGGTGCCGTCGTGCAGGACAGTGACTTCCAGCCCGCGCGTAATCAGGAAACGGCTCAGCAGGTCGCACACTGCCGGGTCGTCGTCGACGATCAATACCGATGTAGTCATGCGGGAAATTTTAGCTGTGCAGGACAAGAATGCAGCTTTTCCGTGACCTTTGCATGGTTACGGATTCTTACGCGACGCCGCCCGGAAAACCGTCGTTTTGCGCGCATTGCCGGCTCGGAGGCTTGGCCGGCGCGGCTCGCCGATTTCGTCTGAGGCACGCGAGCCATCGCTCCTCGTGCAATCCGATGAAAGGCGCGGAAAGGAATCCCTGTCGCGAAAGTCATATTGCGCGTCTTAGAATCGCTGCATGACCCAACACGTTCTTCTCGTCGACGACGACCCCGTAGTGCGCGACCTCGTGCGGGAATTCCTGCAAGGCCATGGCCTCGCGGTATCGGTAATGCATGACGGTACGGGCCTCAAGCGCCGTCTCGACGCAGAACGGCCGTCCATCGTCGTGCTCGACGTCATGATGCCCGAGCAGGATGGCATCAGCGCGTTGCGCGAATTGCGCGCAGCCGGCGACGATATTCCCGTCATCTTCCTGACTGCGCGTTCCGATGTGATCGATCGCGTGATCGGCCTGGAACTGGGCGCAGACGATTATCTGGCCAAACCCTTCGATCCGCGCGAATTGCTCGCACGCATCCGAACAGTCTTGAGGCGGCGTGATGCAGCGTCGCCGGGCGCGCCGGAAGACCGGCCGCCGTACCGGTTCGGTCCGTATGAAGTGGATTTCGCTGCGCGCGAGCTGCGCCACAACGGCCAGCGCGTGCCGCTGCGATCGGGCGAATTTGCAACACTCAAGATCTTCGTCAAGAACGAGATGGTCGTTCTCACGCGCGCGCAGTTGAACGAAAAGCTGCGCGGACAGGCCGGGACTTATCGCGACCGCAGCCTGGATGTATCCATCTGGCGCTTGCGCCGCCTACTTGAAGCCGATCCCTCCGACCCGCGCTACGTGCAGACCGTCTGGGGCCAGGGTTATATCTTCGTCCCGCAGGGCGAGACCGGCGCGGTCGAGCGGGCGCTAAGGCGTGCATCGACTGAAGGGTGAAAAGGCTGTATAGCGAGACTGCAAAGCGGGGCATTCCTATATGTATCCGCTGAAATGATCCGTTACCAACTGCATCAGTTATTTCTTCGCTGCCCGCATAAGATCATTTCCATAGTCCCGACCACGGGATCTGGAGAACTCAAATGAAACGCGTTGCAGCAGTCTTGTTGATGGCCGGTACGCTCACAATGGCGGGTCAGGCGTCCGCACACGATCACGGCGGAAATGGCGGCGCCGTAGTCGGCGCGTTGCTGGGTGGCGCCGTGATTGGTGCGCTGGTCGGGTCTGCCGTCACGGCGCAGCCGGTGTACGCAGCGCCTGTTTATGCTCCGCCGGTCTACGCTCAACCCGCTTATCAGCCGGTTTATGCGCAACCGGTTTATGCCCAGCCAGGCCCGCCGCCAGGATCGTGCTACGACAATTATCGCGGTGCCTATGTGCCATGCGCTCCGCCGCCCCAGCGCGGTTACTACCAGCAACAACAAGGCTGGTAATAACGGGGTATTGGAATGTTGGACTGAAGACCGGGCGCGATGCCCGGTTTTTGTTTTGCGCCTCTAAAGCCCTTTGACGATACCTTGTCCACGCAGGGCAAGGTCACAAGTGCCGCGCCCTCAGTAATCGCCCGGATGCCTGTCTGGCAAGGCTTACCGCCCATCAAATAAGTGCTTGAGCGGCACGCCGTTTGCAGTACAGGAAGGGCGGGCGTTGCGACATTGTCCTTCGCAACGCAATCAATGGAATTTCCAGGAGGCTGCAATGAAACATTTATCCAAGAAAATTTTGGTATCGGCGCTTGTCCTTGGCCTGTCGGGCGGCGTGTACGCTCAGGCGGGCGGCGGCGGTGGTGCAGGCGCCGGTGGCGGCGGTGGCGCTGCAGGCGGAGCCGGCGGTAATGGCGCGGGTGTCGGCGGCGGAGGCGGCATGGGCGGCGCGAATTCGGGCGGCGCGAACGGTGCCGGCATGGGCGCAGCGCCGGGCAGCACCGCAACCGGCGGTGGCATGGGCACGGGAACGGGCACCACGCCGAACATGAAGGCCGACGGCAGCAGCACGAACAACAACGGCAACGTTGCGGCGCCTAATGGCGGCGCCATGTCGAAACCGCAGTAAGCAGGTGCTCAGGCATGAAGGTGGCCGGTTGCATCGATCGATGTAGCCGGCTCTTTTTTTGCCCGCCGTATCGCTGAACGTGTTTGCCTACGCACGCCCCTGTTATTTCCGGCACATAATACAAAGCACGCAAGAGCCTTGCCCCGCGCGCGATCGGCTGGTTATCCAGCTTTTCCGTCGCCCGGCTTCAGGACGCTATTGACGTAACCCGATGCCGGGTCATACGCTCATGCGACCTGCTCGCCGGACGACCGGGTTACCCGATTTGGAGACTTCGCGCCTTGCATTCGTCGGATTCCTCGGCACTCGACTTGCCCTTGCCCTTGCGCAATTTCGCCGGAACGCGGCGAATCTTGCTGATGGTGCTGGCGGCATCGATTCTGTTTCCGGTCGCGTTTCTGCTCGGCTACGGTTATTACGATTACCAGCGCCGCATGGAAGATGCCGACGATATCGCCGACCGCATCGCACGCGTCGCCGACGAACATGCGAGCAAGGTGCTCGACCTGAACCGCCAGATGTCGATGCGCGTCGTGGAGATGCTCGGCAACAGTGACGACGCCCGCATCCATGCAAACCAGAAGCCGATTCACGAACGCCTGAGCGAGATAGGCGAATCTTTCGCGCACGTCGCCGGAATCACCGTTTTCGGCGCTACGGGCGACATGCTGGCGAGCAACCGCTTTTATCCGGTACCGTCAATTTCCATTGGTACACGCGATGACTTCGTTAATGGCCGCGCCATTCGTCCTGAACCGTATTTTTCGCTTCCGCTCGTGGGCAAGATCGCCCAGAGCGATGTATTCACGACGAGCGTCGGGCGCAGCGCGAGCGACGGACATTTCCTCGGATTGGTATCGATTGCGCTGAAGCGCGAATATTTCTCAAGCTTCTACAACGATTTATCGAACGGCGATCCGGGCGTGACCGTGGGCCTTTACCGGCGCGACGGCGGCATTCTCGTGCGCGAACCGCCGGGTCCTTCCAACGTGTCCCACGCTCGAAACTCAGCGTTCACGTCGGCCATGCGCAGCAATGAATTGTTCGGGCGCGTGCGGGTGAATTCGAGCGTGGACGGTGTCGAACGGATCCTGGCTTTCCGGCGAGTAGGCGACTATCCGCTATACGTGGCAAGCGGTTTTCCGACGTCCGTCATCTTTGCGAACTGGCGCCGGCATTACGCGCTGATCGCGGTGATCACGGCCGTGCCGTGCATCGCGGTCTGGTTGCTCGTGTTGTTCTCGCTGCGCCAGTTGCGCTCGCAGCAATCCGCATGGGAACGTTGGCAGGCGGAAGTGGCCATGCGGCTTTCGGCGGAAGCGTCGAGCCGGCAACTGCGGCGCATGGGCGCGCTCGGTAATCTGGTCGCGAACGTGGCGCACGACTTCAATAACCTGCTGATGGTGGTATCGGCGAATATGGAGTTGGCGCGGCGCAAGAACTTCAACGGGCTTGAACGGGAAGTGCTGGCGGTGGAACGCGCGACCGCGGGCGCCGAAGCGCTCGCCCGGCGTTTGCTCAGCGTTGCCCGCAAGCAGCCGCTCAAGCAGGAAGCCATCGATCTCACCACGTGGCTGCCCGCTGCGGCCGGGCTGATCGAAACGGCGGTCGGCGAGAAGATTCAGGTCAAGGTGCAGGTTTCGCCCGACATGTGGGGCGTGCGCGCCGACGCCACGGAGCTCGAATTCGCGATCATCAATATTGCGGTCAACGCACGCGATGCCATGCCGCACGGCGGCCGTTTCGCAATCCGCTGCCAGAACGTGCGGGTCACGGCCGATAACGTCTTGGCCGATGGCGAATATGCGCTGCTGGCCTTTACCGACACCGGCGAGGGCATGAACGATGTCACCGCCCGCCGCGCGTTCGAACCGCTTTTCACGACCAAGCTGAGCGGTGCGGGGACGGGCCTCGGGCTCGCTCAAGTGCTGGCGGCGTGCGAGCAGGCGGGCGGCACGGCGCGGCTCGACAGCGTTCCCGGACGCGGGACGACCGTGCGGCTCTATTTGCCGCGCTGGCACATTGCGCCGCAAGTGCCGCCGGATGATCCTGACACGGACGCTGGCGGCCCGGCGCTGCCGAAGCCCGAGACAACGCAAGGCCCGGGTTCGGTCCTGCTGGTCGAGGACAACGAGGAAGTCGCCGCAGGCGTCGCGGCGGTGCTCGCCACGTTCGGCTGCGAGGTGCGCCACGAACTCACCGCCGACAAAGCCTTCGACGTCCTCAACGAAGGTGGACGCTTCGACCTGGTGTTATCGGATATACAGATGCCCGGGCGGCTCAACGGCATCGACCTGGCGGAGAAAGTGCGCGGCACGTGGCCCGCGCAGCGGATCGTGCTGATGACCGGTTATGCCGATGAATTCGAGCGCGCGCGGCACACGGGCGTGACCATTCTGGCGAAGCCGTTCAATATCGACGAATTGCGTGAACTCGTGCAGGGTTGATACCGCAACTCAGCGCGGGGCCGCCGATGAAAAGAATTCGCTGAGCAATTCCGAGACTTGCCACATTGCGCACGGGCGCCGGCAATGGCCGTCGTAGCCGGCCGCCTGCAAGTCCTTCACCACGTCTTCCGGCAGGAAATTGCTCATGGCGAGCAATAACGTTCCAATGTGCGCGGAGTCGAGACTGAGGGTGCGAACGAAGCCGGTGTTACCAGCCAGGGTCAGCCGTGTATCGATCATCAGCGCCTGCGGACGCCATGTATCGATCAGCCCGGCCAGTGCCTCAAGAGTCGTCACGTGTTGGGCGGCCATGCCCTTCAGGCCCAGCAGCAGCACGAATGACTCGCCAATCATTGGATCTCGATGGGCAATAACGATGCGCCGCACGTCCATGAAAAGGGGCGCACGTTTAGGGTTCCAAAGGGCGAAGTGCTCATGGTTTGCTTCGAACGGGCGTCTGGTCACGTCTTCCTCTGAGATGAGGCGATCGGTATGCCGACCGTTGACGCATCGGGGAATCGAAGGCGTAAGGCACTGCGCCGCTGTTGCGGCGTTCAGTCTTCGATAAAAAGCGGAATCAGGAGAGAGCCTCAGCAAGAAACGGTCCGAAAGGGCGGACCGGAGTTGCCAACGATGAAGTGTTACGTCTGCTTATTTGGTGCGATCAATATCCCGCCTGAGCGCCAGCGGGCTCGGCATCGAACTGGGACGAGATCTTTTTGACCTGAAGACCAACTTTTTCGGCGTACGCTTTCGATCCGCCGTAGCTTTTCAGCGCGGCATCCACGTCACCGCGTGCCGACTGCACGTAACCATGCAGAATTGCGGACCCGGCTTCAATGTTGGCATCGGCTTCCGTCAGGTCGATATTGCGCACCAGTTTCTTGTGCGCAGACGGCACGACCTGCATCAATCCGGTTGCGCCATTCGCGCCGCGCGCGTTTTCCTTGAAGCGGGATTCGATCGAGATGATCGCGAGTAAAAGCGTGGGGGGAAGTGAATATTTCGATGCCGCCGACATCACCGCCGCCGAAATCTGCTCGGCCTTTGCACGCGCAACACCGAATTTCTGCGAGATGAGACGGGAAACCTGGTGCTTTGCCTGGGCGTCGGCATCGGCTTCGCTTGCGGCGAGTTTCTGATCCATGACCGCTGCGGTCGTCTCCAAGGGGCGTTCCTGAGCCGTGGCGTCGTGCATCGCGCCGAGCGACAAACTGAAGGTCAGCGTCAGCAGGAAGAGTAGTCGGCTCATGGAGGGGCGCCATCGGAGAGAAGGTCGCATTATACCGATGGAAAAAAACCTTGCAAATCATGCGCTTGGTCGAAATGGCGAATTACGCAGAGGATTGGCCGAACGAGCGCGGCGCGCGTCGTGCTTCACGACTGCGCGATTTCGACGCTCGCGAGCGTCATCGGGCGGACGCAATCGCGGCCCGCGGCCTTGGCTTCGTAGAGCTGTTGATCCGCGTCGCTCAGCAGGCCGTAAGCGCCGCCGAGCCCCGGCGGCGCGGCCGTGGCGCAGCCGATGCTCACCGTCAGCCGCCCGATCAGGCTCCCCCGATGCGCGATCGAACGCGTCCTGATGCGCGCACGGATCGTCTCGGCCAGATGAAGCGCGCCGTCGATCTGGGTATCGGGGAGAAGGACGACGAACTCTTCGCCGCCGTACCGCGCGGGAATGTCGCCGGGCCGACGCACCGACAGCGCGATGCATTCCGCGACCGCCGCCAGCGCGTCGTCGCCGAGAGCGTGGCCGTAGTTGTCGTTGTAGGCCTTGAAGTAATCCACGTCGATGAACAACACCGATACCGCCGTGTTGCTGCGTCGTGCGCGCCGCCATTCCTCGTCCATGCGCTCGTCGAAGGCGCGCCGGTTGGGCAGGCCGGTCAGCGCGTCGGTGCCCGCGAGCCGCACGAGCTCTTCCTGCGCGCGCGCCCGTTCCCGTAACGACAGCGTCAAAAGCCACGACAGCGCGATAAAACTCAGCCCGAACAGCAGCGTCAGCACGCCGACCACGGTGCTGCGCGCGCGCCACGTTTCGAGCACATCTTCCTGCGCGGGCGCCACGCCCACGATAAACGGCGTGCCCGGCACGTGCGCGAACGTGAAGATGCGCTCGACCCCATCAACAGGCGATTTCGCCACGTATGACCCCGAGCTCGAATGCCTCATGCGGGCGAACGTGGCTGAGCCGGCGACGTTGCGATCGATATCCTCGCCGAGGAAGGGCTTTCGTACGATCAACGCGCCATCGTCCTGAACGATAAAAATCGATCCCTTCGGGCCGACTTCGATCTTGTCCAGGAGCGAACGGAAATACTGGAGGTTCACGGTCAGCAACGCGATGCCGGCAAACGATCCGTCCGGCGCATTGATACGCCGGCTCATGCCGATCGCCGCGCCGTTTGCATGGGTCAAGTAGGGATGCGAGAAAAACAGGCCGACCGATGGGTTGTTTCGATGGGCAAGGAAATATTCGCGCTCGGCGAAGGTTTCGGGCGGCGTGGCCGTGGGGTTTTCTTTTATGATGACGCGGCCGCGGGCATCGATTACGTAGCTGCCGCCTATGTATGCCGCCGTGGTCGCGCGGTCGAATAGAATCCGGCGGCGCAGATTGAGCGGAAGCACCATGATGCTCGCGTCCTGCGCGCCATCGACCACGGCGCGAAGCGACAGATCGTAGATTTCGACGTTGCGGGCAATATCGCCGCCAATGATCGACACCAGATTGGCCGACGTCTCCCGGGCGTGGCTCAGTGCTTCTTCGCGGCCCTGGTACAACGTGGCGATCGACAAGCCTGCCATGACGACCGCAACGGCAGTTCCGGCAATCCCGGCAAGGAGCGGATAGCGTGACAGGGAATTTGCCATGCTGAGCGCTGTCCATCGATACCGGCCGCGGCGCTTTCGCGAAGCTGTTCCAGGTGGCAGGCCGGATCTCATGGCGCGCGCCTCGTCCGGCGTGCAGACGGTTTTGCGCCGGGAGGGCTTTCAGTCGTCAGCATGGATATCGTGATTGGCATCGCGGCTGTATCGGATCGAAGGCGCGGATCTGGGCTGGCCATCTCGTACGGGCCAGGACTTCGCGGAAAACGCGTGGTGGTGGTCAACCAGAGCGGAGGCGCATCGGCTGTGCCTGATGTACGGACACTAAAAAAACCTGGAGAAGATTACAAATTCATTTCGAACGTGATAGCCTTTGTCCGTCCTTGGGGAGTAGCCGGCTTCCAGCCATTGGAAGCGCTCATGTCAACACGCTTGGTTCGATCGAACCGTGGCATGAGCAACCGATCTGTATTCTGGTTGGCAAGACCATCGATGTAACGCCGCGACCGGTCGGGCTCGGCGAGACATCGTATGTTCCTGTCCCGACCCGAACACGATCATTGTCCCCATGAATATCGCTTCCACCATCCTGCTCGCCTTCGCCATGTCGACGGACGCCTTCGCCGCCGCTGTCGGCAAAGGCGCGACGTTGCGCCGTCCGCGTATGCGCGAGGCGCTGCGAACCGGCCTGATCTTTGGCGTCATCGAGGCGATCACGCCGCTCGTCGGCTGGGCGCTCGGCAAGGCCGCGGCCCCGTACGTCATGTCGTGGGATCACTGGATTGCCTTCGGGCTCTTGCTCGTGCTCGGGTTGCGCATGATTCGCTCTGGCTTCAGCACGCCCACGCCCGAGGCCGAAAAACCCGTGCGCCACGGTTTCTGGCTGCTCGCCGCGACGGGCTTGGCAACGAGCATCGATGCCATGGCGGTGGGCGCGGGACTCGCTTTTATCGATGTGAATATTTTCTCTACGGCTGCGACCATCGGACTTGCGACGCTGATCATGGTGACCATCGGCGTGATGGTGGGCCGCTTTTTGGGCCGCGCGGTCGGGCAGCGCGCGGAAGTGGCGGGCGGCTTGATCCTGGTCGCCATCGGCTCGGTGATTCTGGCCGAGCACCTCGGATATGTGAGCTGACCGGTCTATTCTCAGACGGTCGAGCGCAGCCGGCGCGAGTTGCTGTCGTTGCGGAAAATGATCGGATGTTCTTCAGGTTCGCGGTGTACCGCAGCCTGGCGCACCACGTTGATCACCGTTTCGTGATCGGGTGATTTATCGCAGACCGGGTCCGCGTTGGCCGGGTCGCCCGTGAGTAAATAGGCCTGGCAGCGGCAACCGCCTGCATCGATCGTTTTCTCTTCGCAGCTTCGGCATGGCTCCTTCATCCAGTCGAAGCCGCGAAAGCGGTTGAACGCATCGCTTTCGTACCAGATCTCGCGAACGGACGTGTCCTTGACGTTCGGGAACGTCAGGCCCGGAAGCGAACGCGCGGTGTGACACGGCAAGGCGGCCCCATCGGGCGCCACGCCGAGGAATACCGAACCCCAGCCGTTCATGCATTTCTTCGGCCGCGTCTCGAAGTAGTCGGGCACGACGAAGTAGATCTTGCAGCGATGTCCGATCTTCTCCCGATACCGCTCGACCACCGCTTCGGCTTCTTTTAGTTGCTCGGCTGTAGGCATCAGTTGCGCGCGATTCGCATGCGCCCAGCCATAGTATTGAGTGTTCGCGAGCTCCAGATATTCCGCGCCCATTGCGAGCGCCATGTCGATGATCTTGTCCACGTGCGGCAGGTTGTATCGATGGAGCACGCAATTCAGCACCATCGGGAAACCATGCGCCTTGATCGACTTTGCAACACGGTTCTTCAGGTCGAACGTGCGCGTGCTGCTGAGAAAGTCGTTGAGCTCCTGCGTGGAATCCTGGAACGATAACTGGATGTGATCGAGGCCGGCGTCCTTCAATGCGTCGAGACGCTTGTCCGTCAATCCGATACCCGATGTGATCAGGTTCGTATAGAAACCCAGTTGCCGTCCTTCGCGCACGAGCACTTCGAGGTCATCGCGCAACAGCGGTTCGCCCCCGGAGAAGCCGAGTTGTGCCGCGCCGAGCGCACGCGCTTCACGCAGCACGCCGATCCACTGGTCGGTCGTGAGTTCAGTGCTGTGGTCCGTGTAGTTGACGGGGTTGTAGCAGAACGCGCAATGCAACGGGCATCGATAGGTCAGTTCCGCGAGCAGCCACAGCGGCGGGGCAATGACGCTTGCGGTCATGTCGCTTCCTCCAGCCATCCACGACGCTCGGCTTCGGCAATGAACAATCTCACTTCGCCGCCGAGATCCTGAGTATTGAACGCTTGCTCCAGGTCGGCGATCAGCATGTCGATATCGCGCGTGCCGTCGCAGCGCTTCAGGATCTCGCCGGCGCTCTGATTGAGCTTGACCATGCCTTCAGGATAGAGCAGCACGTGCGCGTCCTGCGCCGGTTCCCACTGCAGCCGGAAGATCCCCTTGAGCTTGAGCATTGGCGCTGGCGATGTCATTGCGGAAAGGCCTTTTCGATGGCGTCGAGCATCGACCACAAGATGTCGAGCTTGAATTGCAGGATTTCGAGCGCGCGTTCCTGCTGCTCGCGTGTCCTGAAGTAGTCTAGCGTGACTTGCAGGCCGTGCTCGACGTCGCGCTGTGCAAGCGAGATGCGCGAGCGGAAATACGTAAGGCCGTCGGCTTCGATCCACGGATAACACGTGGGCCATGTCGCAAGCCGGTCCTTGTGGATCTGCGGCGCAAAAATTTCCGTCAGCGATGAACACACCGCTTCTTGCCACGGCGCACGGCGCGCGAAGTTGACGTAGGCATCGACGGCGAATTTCACGCCGGGCGCCACATGTTCCAGCGACCAGAGTTCGTCGCGCGTGAGGCCGACTGCGTCGCCCAGGCGTGCCCATGTTTCTATGCCGCCTTCGTCATCCCCGTAACCGTCGTGATCGAGAATGCGCAGCACCCAGCGCCGCCGCGTTTCCCGATCGGGACAGTTCGACATGACCGCCGCGTCCTTCAGCGGGATGTTGATCTGGTAATAAAACCGGTTCGCCACCCAGCCGCGAATCTGTTCGCGCGAGCAACCACCTTCGTTCATCTTCACGTTGAACGGATGATGAATGTGGTACGCCGTGCCCTTCGCGCGAAGTTGCGCCTCGAATTCTTCGCGGGTCCAGGCAGTTTTGCCGGCGTCTTGCGTATCTGCGTGATTCGGGCCGTTCACATGTTTCTCCTGCGAAGCGCTAATGCATGTTCAGAGATCGAATGCCATTCCGTCGAAGGCGACTTCGATGCCGTGTTCGGCGAGCCGCTGCCGTTCGGGACCGTCTTCGATCAGGATGGGATTCGTGTTATTGATGTGAATGAGGACCTTGCGCACGCCCGTACGTTCGATCGAATCAAGCACCTCGATCATGCCGCCCGGCCCCGTTTGCGCAAGATGGCCCATGTCGGCGGCGGTCTTCTTCGACAGGCCGAGTTCGATCATTTCGTCCGGCGTCCAGAGGGTGCCGTCGACCAGCAACAGGTCCGCGCCGTTCATTGCTTCGAGTACGTGGGGTTCGAGCGCGCCGAGCCCGGGCGCGTAGAACGCGCGCTTGCCAGTCGCCTCGTTGATGAACGTCAGCCCGATGTTGTCACCACGTTGGGGCGCCGCGCGATGCGGCGAATAGGGCGGCGCCTTGCTCGACAACGGCAATGCTTCAATGCGGATTCCGGGTAATGCGGGAATGCTGAACGACCCGCCATCGAGCGGGACCGCGTGGCGTTCGACGCCGCAGTAATGCGCGAGTATCGATACAACCGGCAAGCCCGTGCTCAGGTCTTGCAGCACGGCGTCGGTGACATAGAGGGGCAACGGGGTATCGCGTTCGCGCAGCATCAGGAGACCGGTGACATGATCGATCTGCGCGTCCATGGTGATGACCGCCGCAATGCCGCTGTCGCGCGGGCGGCGCGCCGGCTGCAACTCCGGATGGGCCGCGATCTGTGCGAGCAGATCCGGCGATGCATTGACGAGCAGCCAGTCGTCGCCGGTTGAACTCACAATGATCGACGACTGCGTGCGCCGCTTTGCATCGAGCGTACCGCTACGCACGCCGGCGCAATTGCGGCAATTACAGTTCCATTGCGGAAACCCGCCTCCCGCCGATGAACCCAGCACTTTGATTTTCATTGCCTGCGTGCCCCTAAAAAAAGACATCCGGCAGCATGATCGACGTCACGCGTGATGGCGAAGAAGGCAGGGTGGGGGATGGGATCGGTGAGCAACGTGAGGTCGGCGAATAGCCGATAGTCGAAGAACGCTGTGGGAGAGACAGGAGCGCTGCTAAAGCCGCGCGCCGGCATGGACAGCCGACGGCGGCGGCAGCGCTTAACGCGTTGCGATATACATCGTGATTTCGAAACCAAAACGCATATCGGTGTAGCTCGGGGTCGTCCATTTCATAGCCGTCTCCATCAGGTTAGCCTACGGGTGCCGGCGCCACGACGCATGCGCCAACAAGCTTACTTCGATGCAAGCAGCGTGCCCGAAATGCGTTCGAAAGCGACGCTGCGTGTTTGAAGTTCGTTTCTTACATCGCGGCGGGTGAGGGCGGAGGAACGAAAGAACTGAAAGCGCGCCTGACTGTCGCGGTATGCAGCAAAGTGTCCCACGCCGCAAACCCTTGCGGCCTCAGGGTGAACCCCATGTTCGCGAGTCTCAAGAGCGCGCTGGGCTTGAAGCATTCGATCCCTTGATTCGCTACACTGGAACGCATCCGTTCACGGCAAGGGAGATTACATGGCGACGCGAAAGACAGCGGCGAAAACGCCGGCGGCGAAAAAGACCGCACCGGTAAAAACCGCAAAAACAGCAAAGCCTGCGAAGGATGGCGGGGTCATTCGCGTCGGTATCGGGGGATGGACATTTGAACCTTGGCGCGGCCTCTTCTATCCGAAAGACCTCGTGCAAAAGCGCGAACTCGAATACGCGAGCGGGAAGCTGACGTCCATCGAAATCAACGGCACCTTCTACGGCTCGCAGAAACCTTCGACATTCGCCAAGTGGCGAGACGAGACGCCTGACGATTTTGTGTTCTCGCTCAAGGCGCCGCGCTTTTCGACAAACCGGCGCGTGCTCTCGGAAGCCGGCGAATCGGTCGAGCGTTTTCTTGCGAGCGGCGTGCTCGAACTGCAGGACAAGCTCGGCCCGATCAACTGGCAGTTCGCTACAACCAAACAATTCGACCCGGAAGACTTCGAGGGTTTTCTCAAGCTTTTGCCCGCCAAAGTCGAAGGCCATCCGATCCGTCACGCGGTCGAGGTACGGCACGAAAGTTTTCGCGACGAAGCGTTCGTCGCGCTCGCACGCAAATACGGGGTGGCGATCGTGATGTCGGGAGATTCGGATTACCCCCAGATCGCCGATGTCACCGCGCCCTTCGTCTATGCGCGGATCATGGGGACGACCGAAGGTGAGGCGCAAGGTTATGACAGCGCCGCTCTGGATTTGTGGACCAAGCGGGCGCGCGATTGGGCACAGGGTGCGACGCCGAAGGGACTCGAAAGTGTCGCGAAAGCCGCGCCGAAAGATACCCCGCGCGATGTCTATCTCTATGTGATCAGCGGCTTCAAGGCGCATAACCCGGCGGCGGCCATGGCGCTGCTCGAACGGCTGAAGAGCAAATAGGACGCAGGCGTTCAAGTCTCCGGCTGAGCTTTCACGCGCTTGCGAATCTCGGCGTCGAGGATCAGCCTGCCGCGCAGCTTGCCCTTCATGCGCTTCACGTAACGCGGCGCCTCGGTCATGTGAACGACCATGAGTTCGCGGACTTTATCGGCGTCGCGTTCGCGCGCGGCCTTCGTGATCGCCTTGTGGATTTTCACATTGGCCTGACCGAAGCGTTCAAGTTCGGCGGCCGGCGTGTCGTTACGGAATTCGATCAGTTGCCGGATCATTTCGTTGATCAGTTCGCAGCTAAAACGCAGGAAAGGATTTGGATTGGCGGCCGCGAGGATATCGTGGAAATTCACGTCCTCCTGCCGGCGCTTGACGATATCGCCATCCTGATGCGCGGACGGCGTGTCACAGCAGGCAATGCTGTCATCGAGCGCTGTAAAGTCTGCCTCGGTGAGATGCGCGACGGCGCCGGCGGCAAGTTCGGGCTCGAGCAATTTGCGCACGGTATAAATGTCGTCGATGCTGACATCCTTGAAAAACAGGTAGTTCTGCAGCAATTGCAGGGTGCGATCCAGCGGCACTTCAATAATGGTTCCGCCGCCGCCCGGGCCGGTCGTCACCTTGATCAAACCCTGCACCTCGAGCGACTTCAACGCCTCGCGGATGGTGCTTTTACTTACCGAGAACATCTGCTGCAATTCCACTTCCCGCGGCAGCTTGTCGCCGGGT
This sequence comes from Burkholderia sp. PAMC 26561, assembly GCF_001557535.2. Lineage (NCBI taxonomy): Bacteria > Pseudomonadati > Pseudomonadota > Betaproteobacteria > Burkholderiales > Burkholderiaceae > Burkholderia > Burkholderia sp. PAMC 26561. The sequence continues at coordinate 779,457 of NZ_CP014307.1, read as the reverse complement.
TTCAGATCCCGTTCAGTGATGAGCCGCTTGATTTCCTCGGCAACCAGATCCGGGCGCTTCTGCTGCCTGATGTCGATCGTGGCACCTGCTTTTCCTCGCTCCATACCCTTCTCCAAAGCGCTTCCTGACGGCTGTTGCAGCGCATTCCGATACCCCGGAATTTTGCCTTATTGACACCCGAATTTATTGTACCTACGATCCAGTTCATCCTATTTATCATGATAAATAGGCACTGGCTAGCAACATAAAAGGTTTCCAGTCAAAGCTGCCGCATGACGTGCGTGGCCGCCAGCAAACATTCTGTAAAAGCTTTTTAGCCGGGCCCGCCAGTCATCCGGGTCTCGCCTTTTCTCGAGGAGCGTCAATTTTGAATCGCCGGAATGTCTTGAAGCTGGCCGCGCTGTCGGCTGTTCCCGGGGCCTTGCAAACCCTCGCCACGCGTAGCGCCTTTGCGCAAAGCGGTCCCATTCAGTTCGCCTGTCCCGTTCCCATGTCGGGCCCGTTCGCCGCGAACGGCAAGTACGCCGACCTGGGCATGAAGCTCGCCATCGAGCAGTACGGAAAGGTGCTTGGCCAGCCGCTGGCTTATACGGTCCTCGATACCGAAGGCAAGCCCGCCACGGCTGTGCGCCGTGTGCAGGAAATCGCGCAGCAAAAGAATGCGCGCTTTTTCGCGGGCGGCATCCTGTCATCCGAATCGCTTGCCATGGGCAAGGAAGTCGAGAAGGCAGGCGGCATTTTCATCACGACCGCCGGCGCCGATGAAATCACCGGCAAGGACTGCAACAGCGCAACGTTCCGCTGGTCCGTGCCCACCTTCGGCGCGATCGAGCAGACCGTGCGCCCGTTGATCCAGACGCTGCCGAAAGCGAAGCGCTGGTACACCATCACGCCGCAATATGTTTTCGGCGATGGTTTGTTGTCGGCTGCAAAAGCGATCTTCCAGGAGAAGGGTATCGAGCATGTGGGTAACAGCTACCACTCGCTCAATGAAAAGGAATTCAGCGGCTATCTGACCAATGCAGTCGCGGCGAAGCCGGACGTGCTGCTGATCCTGAATTTCGGCTCGCAATCCTCCGATACCTTGCGCCAGGCTGTCAGCTTCGGCATGAAGAACAACTGCACGATCCTGATGGCGTGGGCCTCGGGCCTGGAGCAATTCGAGGCGCTGGGTCCGGATCTTTGCGAGGGTGTGTATTTCGGTGCGCAATACTGGCATTCGATCGATTCGCCGCTCAACGCCGATCTCGTGAAGCGCGCGAACGACGCGTTCAAGGCGAACCCGAACTACAGTCTGGCGGGCTCGTACATCTGTACGAAGATCCTGCTGGACGGCATTGTCAAAGCGGGCACGGCTGATCCGAAGAAGGTCATCGCGGCGCTCGAGGGCATGAAGTATGCAGGCCTGACTGGCGCTGAGGAGATCCGCAAGGGCGACCACCAGGTGCTGAAAAACTACTACTTGCTCAAGGGAAAAGCGAAGGCGAAGATGAAGAACAAGGACGATTACGCGGACATCGTGAGTTCGGGCCAGTCGTTCCTGCCGCTCGATAAAACCCAGTGCAAGATGGCTTGATCGCGTGCGGGCGAGCGCGCGACCAAGCGCGTTCGCATCGATTCATTTCAGACGAAAAGCCATGAACGTTTATCTGTTGCAGGTCGTGAACGGCATTGGCATCGGGATGCTGTACTTCCTGCTCGCAGTCGGATTGTCGATTGTCTTTGGCTTGCTGCGCTTCGTGAATTTCGCGCACGGCGCTTTCTATTTGCTGGGTGCGTACTTCTGCTACCAGGCCATGCAATGGTCGATGAGCTTCTGGGTCGCGCTCGCCGTGGTTCCAGTGGTGGTCGGCGTGCTTGCATGGGTGGTCGAGAAGCTGATCCTGCGGCACGTCTACGCGCAGCAGCACGAGTTCCATATCCTGGTGACCGTGGGCCTTGCACTCGTGCTGCAAGAGCTCACTATCGTCATCTGGGGTCCCATTGGCGATAACGTGCCGGTGCCTGACATCCTGAACGGCGTGGTGATCTGGGGCAGTTTCATCTACCCGAAATACCGCTTGTTCGTGATCGGCTTTACAGCGGTTCTCGCGCTGCTCCTTTGGTGGCTGCTCGAAGGAACCCGCCTGGGAAGCGCGGTACGTGCAGGCAGCGAATCTACAGAGATGGTGGCGCTGCTCGGCATCAACGTGTTGCGAGTATTCAGCCTCGTGTTTGCACTCGGTGCGGGGACAGCCGCGCTTGCCGGCGTGCTTGCCGCCCCGATTCGCGGGGTCGATCCGTTCATGGGCATCGAAGCGCTGAGCGTCGCGTTCGTGGTGGTCGTGATCGGCGGGATGGGGAATTTCCTTGGTGCGCTGGTAGGTGGCTTGCTGGTTGGAATCGTTCAGAGCGTCATGAGCACGTTGTGGCCCGAAGGCGCGCGTCTGATGATCTATGTCGCCATGGCGGCCGTCCTTTTACTGCGCCCGAACGGGCTGCTTGGCAGGGCCACGTGAATTCGAAACCACTCGACACCCGCGCCCCGCAGCGCTCGTTCAAGGAAGCGCTGTTTCACTATCGGTTCATCCTGTTTGCTGCAATCGTGGTCTGCTTGTTGCCGCTCACATTGAGTTCGGGATCGCTCGCAACCGAAGTGCTGGTGTACGCGCTGGCCGCGCTCGGCTGCAACCTGCTGCTCGGCGCAACGGGATTGCTGTCCTTCGGGCAAGGCATATTCTTTGGCCTCGGCAGTTACAGCGCCGGTCTCGTGCTCACCAAAACGGGCTTCCAGATTCCGCTCGCTTTGGTCGCCGCGATGCTGGTCGGCGCACTGGCCGCTGCACTCGTCGGCTGGTTCTCGATACGCCAGCGCGGTACGTACTTCGTGATGCTGACGCTTGCGTTCGGGCAGATGTTTTATTTTCTCGCCTATACGTCGCCCGACCTCACGGGCGGCGACAACGGCCTGCTCGGGATTCCACGTCCCGCGCTTTCGCTCTTTGGCAAGCAGCTCGTGCCGCTTGCATCGCCCTGGCAGTTCTATGGGTTTGTCGCCGTGCTGTTCCTGCTGGCGTTCTGGATCCTCATGCGCGTGTCGCACTCGGTGTTCGGTCGCACGCTGCTCGCCATTCGCGACAACGAAGCGCGCGCCGCCGCCGTCGGCTACGACGTCAAGCGCTTTAAGCTCGCGGCGTTTGTCGTGTCAGGCGCGGTCACGGGACTTGCCGGCGCGCTGCATGCGTTGATGACGGGCATTGCGCCGCTATCGAACATCGACTATCACACGAGCGAAATGATCCTCGTGATGACGGTGATCGGCGGCACGGGGAATCTGTTTGCCTCGGTGCTCGGCGCGGCATTCTATGTGCTGTTTTCCGACTGGCTTTCGACCTTGTGGCCGCGCTGGCTCCTGCTGCTCGGGCTGGTTTTGATTGGAGTCAGCCTCTTCATGCAGCGCGGCCTGTGGGGACTGGGCGAGCGGATCGTGCAGCGGCTGAGGCAACGCGGTGCGCGCAGCAATACGGAGGTCTCGTGAGCGAAGCCATTCTGCACGCAACAGCCGTGACGAAACGCTACGGCAAGTTCACCGCGCTCGACGACGTCACGCTGAGGATCATGCCGCGCACGGTGCATTCGGTGATCGGCCCGAACGGTGCGGGCAAGACAACGCTGTTCCACGTGCTCACGGGCACGCTGCCGATCACTTCCGGCAACATCGTGTTCGATGGGCATGACGTTACGCGCGAAGCGGATTACCGGCGCGTGAAGCGCGGCATCGCCCGGTCGTTCCAGGTGACGAGCCTGTTTGCAAACCTGAGCGTGCGCGAAAATTTGCGGGTGGCGGTCCAGGGCGTCGATTCAAATCACGCGTTCAACGCATGGATGCCACCGCGCGGCGCGCTCGAGCACACCGGCATTGTCGACCCCATCCTGGAGCGTCTCGCACTGACGCGTTTTGCGGGGACGCTTGCCGGCGCGCTTTCGCATGGCCAGCAGCGCAGGCTCGAGGTCGGCATGGCGCTCGCGGCGCGGCCCAAGGCGATCTTCCTCGATGAGCCGACGTCAGGCATGGGTATCGATGATCTCGACGACATGAAGCAGCTCATTCGCGGCCTGCGCGACGACTATACGGTGGTTCTGATCGAGCACAACATGGGTATCGTGATGGACATCTCCGACACCATCACGGTCATGCAGCAGGGACGCGTACTGGTCGAAGGCCGACCCGACGATATCCGCGTCGACGAACGCGTGCGCCGTGCCTATCTCGGCAACATGATTACCGGAGGCCGCGCATGAGCATGATCCTCGATGTGCAGGACGTCCACGCGTTTTATGGCAAGAGCCATATCTTGCAGGGTGTGTCGTTGAGTATAGGCGAGGGTGAGACGGTCACGCTCCTCGGCCGCAACGGCGCGGGCAAATCCACGACGCTCAAAACCATCGCGGGCGTGGTCGCTGCTCAGCGCGGCAGCGTGAAGTTCAAGGGCGCGGATATCGGCAAATCGCAATCGCACAGGATTGCGGCCTCGGGCGTGTGCTTCGTGCCGGAGCACCGTGGCGTGTTCCGTTTGCTCAGCGTTGAGGAGAACCTGAAGCTCGGCGCCCGCCGCGATTCTCCGTGGCAGCTCGCCGATATCTATCGCATCTTCCCGCGCCTGAAAGAGCGTCGCACCAACGGCGGCGCGCAGCTTTCCGGCGGCGAACAGCAGATGCTCGCGATCGGCCGGGCGCTGATGAATCACCCGCGGCTGCTCATGCTCGATGAACCCGTGGAAGGCCTCGCGCCTGTGATCGTGGAGGAGATCGTCGCGCAACTGAAGCTGATCAAGGAGGCGGGCATTGCCATCCTGCTGGTCGAGCAGAACCTCGAAGTCTGCACGCAACTGGCGGATCGCCACACCATCATCGAGCAGGGTCGCATTGTGTATGAAGGCGATAACGCCGCGTTCACCCGGGACGATGCGATCAAGGACCGCTACCTCGGCGTAGGCGTGGTCTGAACCATTCGTGATCCGAAACAATTGACTGGAATCCGCATGAAAATCCTGATTGCCCGAATGAATCACGAGACCAACACGTTCTCGCCGGTGGCTACGCCGCTGGAGGCGTTTGGCCGCAACGGTCCGGTTCATGGCGAGGATGCGTATCGCGAGAACAAGGGCATGCAGACTGCGATGTCCGCGTTTATCGATGCCGCTGAAAACGCGGGCGCACAGATCGTCACGCCGGTGTCGGCATCGGCGAATCCGAGCGGGCCTGTCGCGGCGGCTGCCTACGACGCGATCTGCAATGCGATTGTCGACGCCGCGCAGGGTTGCGACGCCGTCATGCTGGATCTCCATGGCGCGATGGTCGCGGAGAATTCGAACGACGGCGAAGGCGACCTGCTCGAACGCGTTCGTGCCGCGCTGCCTGGTGCGCCCATCGCGGTTGCGCTCGATCTGCACGCGAACGTGACGCAGAAAATGATCGATAACGCCGACGTCATGGTCAGCTTCAAGACCTATCCGCACGTGGACATGTACGAATGCGGCGCGCATGCCGCGCGGCTTTTCTTCGATTTGCTGGAGGGACGGTCGCGTCCTGTGATTGCGTGGTCGCAGCCGCCGCTGATGACGCATACGCTGCGCAGCGCGAGCGCGGCCGGCGCGATGAAGCGCGCGGTGGAAGCCGCGCAGGCGGCGGAACGCGAGGGCATGCTGGCCGTTTCCATACTGGCGGGATTTTCTCTCGCTGATATTGCGAAGCCGTGCATCAGCGTGGTCGTGGTCGGCGACGGCGATCGCGAAGCGGCCGCACGCGTGGCCGAGCGTATTGGCCGGCAGATCTGGGACGAGCGCGAGGAATTTCTTTATCGCAGCCCGTCGCTGGCGGATTCCGTGGCGGAAGGTGCGGCGCTCGCTCTAGATGCCGACAAACCGGTCCTCCTCCTCGATCACGGCGACAACTGCATGTCGGGCGGCACATGCGACACCATGGACGTCTATGAGGAAGCTGTCCGTCAGGGCATGACGGGTATCGTGATGGGGCCTATATGCGATCCTGAGGCGGTTGCGAAGCTGATGGCCGCTGGCGTGGGTGCAACCGTCACGCTGGACGTCGGCAACAAGCTTGCCGGGCGTGCCGCGCACCCCCATGCGCCGGTGGCGCTCGCGGGCGTCGTGCGCGCGCTCACCGATGGCGAGTATGTGATCAGCGGACCGACCTACACGGGACAACGCGCGTATATGGGCCGGGCGGCGGTGCTCGATCTCGGCGTCGCGAAGATCGTCCTGACCGAGCGCACGCACGAACCGTGGGATCTCGGCGTGTTTGAAAGCGTGGGTATCGATCCACGGCGTGCCACTTTCTTGATTCTTAAATCGCGGATGTATTGCCGTCCGGTGTTCGTGCCGATAGCAAAGGGTCTGGTCGAATGCGACAGCCGGGGCGTAACCAGTTCGGATTTCAGTTTGTTTGATTTCGGTAATGTGCAGCGGCCGGTTTATCCCTTGGACGCTGATGTGAGCTGGTAGGCGATTAACTAAGGGTAATGCCGCGCGTTTTCTCTCAGAAGCGCGGCATTTTGAAACAAGATTCCAGATTCCCGGGTTTTTTAGGTTGCGGCTGGAACAGATTAATCACCGCTCGGGCCAACTGGTTTTTTCCTTAATTGTGGTGCAGCAAAAAAGAAAAATGACTGGCACTCCGCGGCCGCGATGTTCAATTAACTGCTTGAGCTGGGTTCTCGTTCTGCCATCCGCTTCTTTCAATTGTCTTCGTTTGAATCAAATAACTGGTTTACCCTTTTCGATCAGCCGTTTACGGCTCGACCCCTTCACGCGGTGGAACGCTTGGTTCAAGCGATAACAAATATTTGTTGAAATATCTTGTAAAGCTTGTCATTCTCCAGACAAAGGCTGAAAAAGCCAAATATGAGAACGAGAGAGAACCGAGGGTTTCACGCCATGTCACATTTAATCGCTGTTGTAAGCGTACGGCCAGTCACGTCTATCGCGCGAAGATGCGTATGGCGGGCTTGATGCTGCGCGCTCGCGGAGCAATCCGCGTTTAGCGCCGGAAAATAAAACGATACCGGGCCTGAAGCTGTCGCCAATGAGCGGCGCGGATAAACACGTCCATATAAAAACGGGCACATCTCTTCTTTAAACCGGCGCATTCAATGCGCGGCTTTGTGTCGTCTGCGTTTTTTGCGGATTCGATCGGCGCTGCATCTGCAAAAGCGTCATCCACTCTAACTAATAGAGCGAGGCAACAATGAGCAAGGTGTATCGCGTGGTCTGGAGCAAGTCCCAGGGTGCTTATGTCGTTACGTCAGAATTGGCGAAAAGCAATTGCAAAGGACCCTCCGCACGAGATGTATCGGTAAGCGGTTCAGGCAATCTGGCCGGCGAGATCAGAGGTATCAGCTTTCCCAAGCCGATGGTCATGGCATTGGCCACAGCGGCCCTGTTTCTTGGCGACAATCCTGCAGCATGGGCCGCGTGCACAGCGACAGGCGCGACAGTGAACTGCACTGGCGCTGCCAATATTTCGTATGCCAATTCAGCGAACAACTTGACGGTCAACCTGTTGCCAGGCGCGTCGGCGGGCGTGCTGCTTGGCGTCGGCGGAACGGCGATGAGCCTCACCGGAAGCAACGTGACGCTCAATAACGCGGGGACTATCGACCCGAGCTTGCTTGGCTTGATCGGTGTGCTGTCGAGCGGCACGGTCATTGGAAACGGCGGTGCGGCGAGCACGATCAACGTAACCAATAGCGGCAACATGAACGGCACGGGCGGATCGATCAACGTATCGCTGCCCACCCTCAATGGCATGGCGCTCGCTGTGCAGAACACCACGGGCGGCGTTACCAATATCAGTAACTCGGGCACCATCGGAGCATCGACATTGCTCGATGCGGCCGTGCTGCCATCGGACGCGCCGGTCATCGCGGTCTTTGGTGGCGGCCAGACCAACGTGGTCAATACAAGTACCGGACTCATCACAGGCCGCGTCGGCTTGCAGGCTTCCGGCACGCCGGGCACGGGAAACACCTTCGTCAATGCAGGGACGATCAATGGCAGCGTCTCGATGGGCGCAGGCAGCACAAACACCTTCACCGCCGTGACCGGTTCGTCGGTCAATGCGTCCGGTGGCTTGGGACTTTCACTCGGCGTAGTAGGCATCAACGTTGGTTTCGCCGCGACCGGCGTAGTCGATGGCGGTCTCGGCGGCAACAACACCCTCGTGCTTCAGAACGCGGCCACGGGTACAGGCGCGGGAACCACTGGGACGGGGACGGTTGCAAGCGGGACGTATATCGACTTCCAGCATTTGAAGGTCAATAGCGGCACGTGGACATTGAACGGCCCTTTGGGCGGTCTGGCCGACACGACGCTTGCCGGCGGCGTCGCCGGATTCAACGACAACGCGTCGTTCGGCAGCGGCGCGCTTACGTCGGCGGGGGGCACGATCCAGGCGAACTCGGGCGGCCTGAACGTCGCGAACGATGCGACCTTGCAAGCGGGCGGCCTGACGGTCCAGGGAACCAACGCCCTGACGATGTCGGGCGTCCTGTCCGGCGCCGGCGGCCTGACCAAGAACGATTCCGGCGCGCTGACGCTGACCGGCGCCAATGGCTACACCGGCGGCACGGCGCTCAACGGCGGATCGGTCATCGCGGGGAACGCGCAGGCGCTAGGGAGCGGCGCGGTGACTGTCGGCGGTGCGGCGACGCTCGACACAACGGCGCCGCTCACACTGACAAATGCCATCGGCATCGGCTCGGGCGATGCGCTGACGCTTGCGGGATCGAACGACCTGACGCTGACCGGCGCTGTCAGCGGTGCGGGAAGTCTCATCAAAAGCGGCGCGGCGACGGTTACGGTGGCGGCGCCCGCAACCTACACCGGCGGCACGACCATCAGCGGCGGACGCTTCGCGCTGGGCGCGGGCGGCAGCCTCGCCGCGACGGGTGGCGTGGATCTGTCGGGCGCGGGCGCCAGTTTCGATATCTCGACAGCAGTCGGCAACCAGACCATCGGGTCGCTTGGCGGGGTGGCCGGCACGTCGGTGACGCTGGGCGCGAACACGCTGGCTTTCGGCGATGCCACCAGTCAAACGTTTGCGGGTGCCATTGGCGGGACGGGTGGGATCAGCAAGCAAGGAAGCGGCACGGAAACGCTTAGCGGTGCAAATACTTTCACCGGCGGCACGAACATCAATGCGGGAACCATCGCGATTGGCGCGGGCGGAAGTTTGACATCGACGGGCACCGTCAATCTGAACGGCATGGGCACCGGTTTCGACATAGCTGCGTCGGGCGCGAATCAGGCCATCGGGTCACTCACGGGCGTGGCCGGCAGCACGGTGTCGCTCGGCGCAAGTACGCTGACGTTCGGTGATGCCACCAGCCACACCTTCGGCGGCGCGGTTGGAGGCGCGGGCGGCATCGTCAAGCAAGGTACAGGTACTGAAACGCTGACCGCGGCCAATACCTTCACTGGCGGCACGACCGTCAACGCCGGCACGATTGCGCTGGGCGCGGGCGGCAGCATGGCCGCGACGGGCGCCGTGAACACCGCTGCTGCGGGAACGGGGCTGGATATATCGGGGGCGGCCGGCAATCAGACGATCGGCGCGCTGGCAGGTGCGGCGGGCAGCACGGTCACGCTGGGCGCAAACACGCTGGCTTTGGGCGATGCCACCAGTCAAACCTTCGGCGGCGTCATTGGCGGGACGGGTGGCATCGTCAAGCAAGGTGCCGGCACTGAGACGCTGACTGGCGCAAACACCTTTTCGGGCGGCGCGACGGTCAACGCCGGAACACTGGCGCTGGGCACGGGCGGCAGCTTGTCATCGACGGGGGCGGTCAATACGTCCGGTGCCGGAGCGGGCTTCGATATCTCGGGCGCGGGTGGTCCGCAAACCATCGGTTCACTGGCGGGCGGCGCCGGCAGCACGGTGACGCTGGGCGTGAACACGCTCACCTTCGGCGACGCCACCAGTCAAACCTTCGGCGGCGTGATTGGAGGAACGGGCGGTATCGTCAAGCAAGGTGCAGGAACTGAAACGCTTACGGGCGCCAACACATTCACCGGCGGGACAACGGTCAACACCGGAACGCTGGCGTTGGGGACGGGCGGAAGCCTTGCATCGACCGGTGCCGTGAACACTGCGGCGGCCGGCACTGTCTTCGATATTTCCGCTGCTGCTGGTCCGCAAACCATCGGCGGGTTATCCGGGGTGGCGGGCAGTGCGGTCGCGCTCGGCGCCATTTCCCTGACACTCGGCGACGCGGGCAATCATGTGTTCGGCGGCGTTATTGGAGGAACGGGCGGCATCGTCAAGCAGGGTGCGGGCACCGAAACGTTCACTGCCGCGAACACCTTCTCCGGCGGCGCGACGATCAACGCCGGGACACTCGCTTTGGGCGCGGGCGGGAGCCTTGCGTCGACGAGTGCCGTGAACACGGCGGGCATCGGCGCGGGCTTCGATATCTCGGGCGCAAGTGGCCCGCAAACCATCGGTTCACTGGCAGGCGCATCGGGCAGCACGGTCACCTTGGGGGCGAACGCGCTGACCCTCGGCGACTCGACGAACCAGACGTTCGGCGGCGTGATCAGCGGCGCGGGCGCGCTGATCAGACAAGGCGCGGGGACGGAAACGCTCACGGGCGCGAATACCTTTGGTGGCGGCACGACGATCAACGCGGGGACGTTGGCCCTGGGTGCGGGCGGAAGCCTTGCATCGACGGGTGCGGTCAACGTCGCCGGATCGGGCGCGGGCTTCGACATCTCGAACGCGGCTGGTCCGCAAACCATCGGTTCGCTCGCCGGCGGTTCAGGCGGCACGGTCGCGCTGGGCGCCAACACGCTCACATTGGGCGATGCCACGAACCAGACCTTCGGCGGCGCGATTGGCGGGACGGGCGGCATCGTCAAACAAGGTTCGGGCACCGAAACGTTGACCGGTACGAACACATTCACCGGCGGCACGACGATCAACGCCGGCACGCTTGCCGTCGGCGCGGGCGGCAGCCTGTCGCCGACTGGCGGGGTGAACGTGGCAGGCGCCGGCGCGGCCTTCAATATTGCCGCCGGCGGCAACCAGACAATCGGCTCGCTGGCGGGTGTTGCGGGCAGCACGGTTGCCTTGGGCGCCAACACACTCACATTAGGCGACACTACCAGCCAGACTTTCGCCGGCGCAATTGGCGGCGCGGGCGGTATCGTCAAGCAAGGTGCAGGAACTGAAACGCTTACGGGCGCGAACACCTACACGGGCGGCACGACCATCAACGCCGGAACGCTTGCGATAGGCGCGGGCGGCAGCCTGGCATCGTCGGGCGCCGTCGATGTCGCCGGCGTCGGCTCGACGCTGGATCTGACCGCAGCCGGCAACCAGACCATTGGGTCGCTGTCGGGTATCGGCGGAAGCACGGTGGCGCTCGGCGGCAATACGCTGACCTTCGGCGACAGCACCGACACCACCTTCGCGGGCGTGATCAGCGGGACCGGGGGCGTGGTGAAGGAAGGCTCGGGCACGGCGACGTTCACGGGCGCGAACACCTACACCGGCGACACCGATATCAATGCCGGCACGCTCGTCGTGGGCGCGGGCGGCAGCCTGTCGCAGGCGGGGACGGTGAACGTGGGGGCGAACGCGGGACTCGATCTCTCGGCGGGCGGCGCGCAGAGCATCGGTTCGTTGCATGGCGACGCGGGCAGCACGATCACGCTCGGCGCGAACAACCTGACCCTGGGCGACGCCACCAACCAGACCTTCGATGGCGCCATCGGCGGAACGGGCGGCCTGATCAAGCAAGGGACGGGAACGCAGACACTGACGGGCGTGAATACCTACACCGGAGCGACGACGATCAACGCCGGAACGCTCGCGCTGAACGGCAGCGGAAGCCTGGCATCGACGGGCGCGGTGGATGTCGCGGCAGCGGGCGCGGCCTTCGATATCGCCGGCGCGAACGGCAACCGGACCATCGGTTCGCTGGCGGGCGTAACGGGCAGCACGGTCGCGCTGGGCGGCAATACGCTGACCTTCGGCAACGGTGCGAACCTGGCCTTCGGCGGGGTGATCGGCGGGACGGGCGGGATTGTGAAGGAAGGCGCGGGAACCGAGACGCTGACCGCCGCCCAGACCTTCACCGGCGGCACCACGGTCAACGCCGGAACGCTGGCCTTGGGCGCGGGCGGGAGTTTATCGGCGACGGGCGCGGTGAATACGGCCGCACTCGGCGCAGGTTTCGATATGTCCGGCGCGAGCGGCAACCAGACCATCGGATCGCTGGCGGGAGCGTCGGGGAGTACCGTTGCGTTGGGCGGCAATTCGCTGACTCTTGGAGACACCACCAACCAGACGTTCGGCGGCGCGATCAACGGGACGGGCGGAATCGTCAAACAAGGTTCGGGTACCGAAACGTTGACTGGGGCGAACACCTTCAGCGGCGGCACGACGATCAATGCAGGGACACTGGCGCTGGGCGCGGGCGGCAGTCTTTCGGCGACGGGCGCGGTGAACACGGCGGCTTCCGGCGGGGGCTTCGACATTGCGGCGGCCGGCAACCAGACCATTGGATCGCTGGCGGGCGCAACGGGAAGCGCGGTCACATTGGGCGCCAATACGCTCACTTTCGGCGATGCCACCAGTCAGACCTACGGCGGCGTGATCGGCGGAACGGGCGGCATCGTGAAGCAAGGATCGGGCACTGAAACGCTGACGGCCTCGAACACCTTCACCGGCGATACCACCATCAACGCGGGCACGCTCGCGCTCGGCGCGGGCGGCAGCATTGCGTCCAGCGGCACGGTGAGCGTTGCAGGCACCGGCGCAGGTCTCGACATCTCGGCCGGCGGCAACCAGTCGATAGGCTCACTCGCCGGCGTCACCGGCAGCACGGTAACGCTCGGCGGCAACACGCTCACGCTTGGCGCTGCGAGCGACCAGACCTTTGGCGGGGTGATCGGCGGCACGGGCGGTATCGTGAAGCAGGGGAGCGGAACCGAAATTCTCACGGGCACGAACACCTACACTGGCGGTACCACAATCAGCGCCGGGACCTTGCAGCTCGGCAACGGCGGCACGGGCGGCAGCGTGATCGGCAACATCACGAACAACGGGACGCTTGGCATCGATTATTCGAACGACCTGAGCACGGGGATCATCGTGAGCGGGACGGGCGGCCTGGCGAAGGACGGTGCGGGCACGTTGACGCTGACAGGCACGAATACATTTACCGGCGGCACGACGATCAAGGACGGCACGCTGAGCTTGGGCGCGGGCGGCAGTTTGTCATCGACGGGGACGGTGAACACAGCAGCTTCCGGCGCCGGTTTCGATATCTCCGCTGCGGGCAATCAGGTCATCGGATCGCTTTCCGGCGCGGCGGGAAGCACGGTTACGTTGGGCGGCAATTCGCTGACGCTCGGAGACGTCACCAACCAGACGTTCGGCGGCGCGATCAATGGAACGGGTGGCATCGTCAAGCAAGGCACGGGCACCGAGACGCTGACGGGCGCGAACACCTTCAGCGGCGGCACGACGATCAATGCCGGGACACTGGCGCTGGGCGCGGGCGGCAGCCTGTCGGCGACGGGCGCGGTGAACACGGCGGCCGTGGGTGCGGGATTCGATATCTCGAGTGCGACCGGCAATCAGACCATCGGTTCACTGGCAGGGTTGACGGGCAGCACGGTCACACTTGGCGGCAACACGCTCACTTTCGGCGATGCAACCAGTCAGACCTACGGCGGCGTGATCGGCGGAGCGGGTGGCATCGTGAAGCAAGGGACGGGCACCGAAACGCTGACCGCAGCCAACACCTTCACCGGCGGCACCACGATCAACGCTGGAACACTGGCGTTGCGCGCGGGGGGTAGCCTGTCATCGACGGGCGTGGTGAACACGGCAGCTTCCGGTTCGGCCTTCGACATTGCTGCGGCCGGCAACCAAACCATTGGATCGCTTGCGGGCGCGGCGGGCAGCACCGTTACATTGGGCGGCAATACGCTCACCCTTGGAGACGCCACCAACCAGACCTTCGGCGGCACGATCGGCGGGACCGGCGGGATCGTGAAACAAGGCAGCGGCAACGAAACGCTCGCCGGCGCGAACACGTTTGCCGGCGGCGCCGTTCTCAATGCGGGCACGCTGACGCTTGGCAACGGCGCAGCGCTGGGAACGGGTGCATTGACCGTCACCGGCCCCACCTCGCTCGATAGCACGACGGCCATCACCGTTGCCAACGCGGTCAACCTTGGTACGGGCCTGACCGTCGGCGGGACGGCGGATCTGACCTTGAGCGGCGCGGTATCGGGCGCGGGAGGCTTGACGAAGGACGGCGCGGCCAACCTGACGCTGAGCAGATCGAATACCTACAGCGGCGGCACGACCCTCAACAACGGCACCGTCACGCTCGGCAGCAGCACGGCGCTCGGTACGGGACCGCTCACGTTGAACAGCGGCACGCTGAACGCGAACGGTAATGACCTGACGCTGGGCTCGCTCAACGGCAACAGCGGCGGCGGTTCACTCGAACTCGGCTCGGGCGCGCTGACGGTCAACGGCGGCGGCAACTTCGCCGGCACGATCACCGGCGCCGGGTCGCTCACGAAGGGTGGCGCAGATACGCTGACACTGACCGGCGACAACACCTACTCGGGCGGCACGACGATCAACGCCGGCACCTTGCAGCTCGGCAATGGCGGCACGACGGGCAGCGTGAGCGGCAATATCGTCGATAACGGCACGGTTGCGTTCAACCATTCCGGCACCATCACCTATGGCGGCGTGATCAGCGGCACGGGCGGCGTGGTCAAGGACGGATCGGGGCAACTCAACCTCAACGGGACAAGCACGTATTCGGGGCCGACCCTGGTGAACGCGGGTACGTTGGCGGTGAATGGTTCCATCGGCAATTCGACGGTCACCGTGAACAGCGGCGGCACGCTCGGCGGGACCGGCAAGGTCGGCGGCCTGATCGTGAACACAGGCGGCACCGCGGCGCCCGGTGCCGCGAATACGACGCTCGACGTGGGCGGCAACGTCAGCTTCGCGCCGGGTTCCACGTACCAGGTGCAGGTCACGCCGCAGCAAGGCAATTCCATCGATGCAAGCGGCACCGCGGCGCTTGGCGGGGGCACGGTGCAGGTCAGGCCATCGACGGGAACCTATGCGCCGAATACGACCTACACCATCCTTACGGCGGGCGGCGGCGTCACCGGCACGTTCGCCAGTACGGTCTCGAGCCTCGCGTTCCTTACGCCGACACTCGGCTATGGTCCGAACAGCGTCTTCCTGACACTCAAGCCGAACGGCAATTCGTTTGCCGATGTCGGCACCACGCAGAACCAGCGTGCGGTTGGCACCGCGCTCACCGCGATGGGGCCGGGCACGCCGATCTACGACGCGCTCATCACGCAGGACAAACCCACGGCGCGCATCGCGCTGAACAACATGTCGGGCGAGATTCACGCGAGCGCGAAAAGCGTGCTGCTCGACGACAGCCATTACATTCGCGATGCCGTGTCCGACCGCATGCGCCAGGCGCTGGCGCCATCGACAGGGCCGCTGGCAGCGCTCGCATCCGGGCCGGCTTCGTGTCTCGATGATGCCGGCGATCGCATCGATGGCAACGACAAGGCCGCCGACATCACGTCGCGAGGCGCATGCAACCTCAAGCCGCGTCTGTCACCGGCGGCCTGGGGCCAGGCATTCGGTTCGCAAGGCCGGCTTGGCAGCGATGGCAACGCGGCAAGCGTCGATCGCAGCAGCACAGGTTTCGTGATCGGCGCCGATACCGCCATCAACGACACCTGGCGCGTCGGCGCGGCCGGCGGCGTTGGCCATACCTCGTTCGATACCAGCGCGCAGGACGCATCGAGTTCGATCGACAGCTATCACCTCGCGCTGTATGGCGGCGCCCAGTTCGGCGCGCTCGCGGTGCGTGTCGGTTCGGCGTACACGTGGAATCACGTGCGCGTGGACCGCAGCGCGAGCTTCGCGGGCTTCTCCGATAACCCCTCGTCGAGCTACAACGCCGGGACCGCGCAGGTCTTCGGCGAAACCGGTTACGCGATACCCGTTGGCAACGTCGCGCTGGAACCGTTCGCGGGGCTGGCGTACGTGAACCTGCACACCGATGGCTTTGCCGAAAGCGGCGGCGCGGCGGCATTGCAAAGCGGGAACGATACCCAGAACCTCGTGTATTCGACCTTGGGTGTTCGTGCGGCTACACGTCTGGAACTGAGCAGCTCGACGGCTATCACGCCGCGTGCGATGGTCGGCTGGCGTCACGCATTCGGCGATGTCACGCCGACGTCGCGGCTTGCTTTCGGCGCAAGTGCAACGACGTTCTCGGTGGCGGGCGTGCCGATCGCGCATGACACGGCGGTGGTCGAGGTCGGGCTCGACGTGAGTGTTGGCAAGAGCGCCACGGTGGGAATTTCGTATTCCGGCCAGTACGGCGGGGGGTATCGCGATAATGCGATTCAGGGAAATGTGATGTGGCGGTTTTGAGGGGTTGAGTGCGGCGGTCGTGGGGTTGATCGCAGCGGCTGCGATCAACCCCACGCTTACTGCCAAAAACCAGCACGAACGAAACGGGCGGCCCAAGCGCCCAACCAAACCTCCTGTACGATTGACGCCTCAATCCAGAGGCGGAGCGCCCAAGGCTCATGAACCTGCAACGATCCCGTGCACGCAATGCCCTTGCGCTGCTCGCCGCATTCCTGATGTGCATGCTCCGCCCCGCGTTCGCGGCCGACACCATGGAGACCGAACAACCATCCACCACGATCAGCGACGTCCACATCTTTACCATCGCTGACGATGGTTCCCTCACCGAAGACGATGAAATCACGCTGAAAGCCAACACATCCGCAGGTATTGGCGATGTCGCGCAGCGGTATGTCTGGTTCGACAAATCCACATCGACGGTCCAGGTCAGCGACGCCTATTCCGTCAGCGCCGATGGCACCCGCCACGACGTTGCCCCCGACCAGATCCGCGAGATCCAGGAACCGCGCTCCGCCGGCGCCCCGACCTTCGCCGACGGCCGCCTCAAGGCGGTGATCTTCCCTGCCGTCGATGCCGGGTCGACCGTGCATCTGCGTTTTCACAAGACGGTGTCGAAGTCGGTCATTCCCGGACAGTTCGATTATTTCGTGGAGCCCGCCCGCGGTCCCGTTCAAAGCCAGACGCTCGTCTTCGACCTGCCCGAAGACAAGCCGCTTTACGCCGATGCGCGCGGCTACAAAGCCCTGTCGCCTGTCACGCACAACGGCCGCACGCGCTACGAATTCGCATACAGCACGCTGCACTACGACCGCGTTGAAGCGGGTGCGGTCGGCTACGTGCAATTCGGCGATCGACTGATGGTATCGACGTTTCCCGATTACAAAAGCTTCGCGGCGAGTTATCGCGATGGCGCCATCGATCCAACCGCAAACGATCCCGCCATTCGCAATCTGGCTGAATCGCTGACGCGTAATAACGCCACCTCCCGCGAAAAAGCCGCGACGCTCTACGACTGGGTTCGTCACAATATTCGCTACGTATCGCTTTATCTGGGGCAAAGCCCCGCCGTCCCGCACAAGGCGTCGCAGATCCTCGCGAACCGCTATGGCGACTGCAAGGACTACGTGGCGCTGTATGGGGCGTTGTTATCGGCGGCCGGAATCGAGAACGAGCCGGCGCTGGTCGCGCTCGGATCGGTGTACACGTTACCGTCGGTGCCGGGCTACGGCGCGAGCGCGATCAATCACATCATCACGTGGCTGCCGGGCTTGAATATGTACGCCGATGCCACCGCTTCCGCCGTCGAGTTCGGATATCTGCCGCTTGCCGAGATGGATCGGCCGGCATTGCTCGTTGGCGATGGCACGCTCACACGGACACCGCCAACGCAGCCGCTATCACGCGATGTGCGTTTGCAGATCGCGGTAGCGCCGGATGGATCAGCGGCGTTTTCGTCGCAAGTTGAAGATGGGGGGTGGAGCGCGGGACCCGAGCGCGCGATCCTGCGGCACGCGGCGCCCCAGCGCCGTCAACAAATCGGCGATGCCCGTCTGCATGCGACCGGGCTGCGCGGCGCTGCGAGCCTGACGGCAAGCGACCTGGATGCCACCGGCACGCCTGTCACCACGACAATACGCGGCACGCTCGATGACGTCGTATGGTCAACCGGAACCACGGCATTACCGGCGCTCACGAGTTTGTCGGGCGGCATCGCATCGCAAGTCGAGAACCTGCTTGCCGAACGCGTTCGCACGCAACCGTTCGTGTGCATTGGCGGCAACTTCAACGAAGTCGCGCAACTCAGCTTGCCGAAGACCGTGCGCGTGAATGACGTCCCTGCGGACACCAATATCAGCGATACGTTCTTCACGTATTCATCTCGCTATGTATTCGATCCTGCGACCAACCTGCTCCAGACCGAGCGTCATCTGCAGGCGAACTTCGGCAAGCAGGTGTGCTCGCCCGCCGAGTTCGCCGCCATGCAGCCGGCGTTGAAACGCATTGAACGGGATACGAAGTCGCAGGTCGTCGTCAAGTCGACGACGAATTGAACGACATCAGGCGGCAGCCTTGGAAAAGTCCTGCTCGCCGCCAAGCGTATCGACGATATCCGCCAGCATCTTTGCGAGTTCGCCCGTCATCAGCGTGAAGTCGGAATCGAAGACTTCGTCGTCACCGTGCGCGGTGGGATCGGCTGCTTCCTTGATGACATCGAGCGGCGTGATGCGCTTGATGGTCAGTGACGGCGTCAGCACGAAAGAGATCCGGTCCTGCCACGTCATCGCAAGACGCATGCATTGCTTGCCCGCTTCGATATGACGGCGCATGTCGTCGATCTCGAGCGCATGGCCCACATAACGCACGGTCGCGTTGCCTTCGCCGCTCGAACGCAGCTCCGTGTCCTGATCGAGTGAAAAGCCACCGGGACCTTCTCCCGACAGCAGCCAGTCCGTCATTGCCGCGACCGGCGCCATTGCGACACGCACGCTTGCAAGCGGCAATTGATCGATCGATTTCACGAGCAGACCGAGGACGTCGTCAGCGAGCGTGGGCGATGCTGCATCGATCACGAGCCAGCCGTTGACGGTATCGATCCACACGCGTGTATCGCGGCGAATGCTGAAGGCGCGCGGCAGGAGTTCGTCGGTGACTTGTTCCTTGAGTTCGCGCATTTGCTTGCGGCCAGGCTTGAATCCCTGCTGCTCTTCCAGCTCAGCGGCGCGTTCCTTGACGAACTGCGTCACCACCGAGGCCGGCAGCAACTTCTTTTCCGCGCGCGCGACGAGCAGCATCTGGCGATTCTTGGCATAGACGAGTGATCCGTCATCGCGCGGCGATGCCCAGCCGTGGCTCTGCATTTCCACGCCGCCGCCCGGCACGAACGCGTGCGGAGCAAGCCATTTTTCGATCTGTTCAGGAGTGACGGCCCAAGGGGCCGGGAGACGATGAAGCTGAAGGTTCTTGAACCACATAGGCATCCGGGCAAAACGCACTATTCTATAGGACAGTGAACAAGCGTTTGCACAAATGAACCTCGACATGCGGCAAGCAGTATCGGCAGACGCTGAATGGTTGTACGAGACCTACAAAGAAACGATGGTCGGCTTCGTCACCCAAGCGACCGGCTGGGACGAACACGCTCAACGAACGGGATTCGCGAAAAGCCTTCGCCAGGGTTCGTGCAGGATCGTGATGCAAGGCGACGAGCGTTGCGGGTTCGTGCACTGGGAGGTCGAACCTGATCTGGTCTGGCTGCGGATGTTGTGCGTCGTTCCTGCGGTGCAGCGGCAAGGCATCGGACGCGAGATGCTAAACGACATGGCGTCGTTGGCGTACAGCTTGAACAAGCCGCTTTACCTGCATGTCTTCCGAAGCAACAGGATCGCGTATGCATGGTATGGCCGGGTGGGTTTTGTCGAGACAGACGATGATGCAACAATCGCTACATTGATGCTGGGCGGCGGGTAGAACCGGAACCGCCCAACTGAAGCACAGGTTCTAGAGCTCGGCAATCTGCGTGGTCAGTTCCCTGATCATCCCGCCCAGATACATGGCCGTTTCTTTTCCCGATTTCTCCGGGTTGTTAAAACTGCATGCCACGATTTCCTTAAGCAACCCCGCTTCGAGCGCTGCCTGCACCATTTCGACTGCTTTCCTTGCTGCCTCGTCCCTGGCGTACACGGTCATGGTCGTCCCCTCGAGTGGCCGATATCGGCTGGTTCGATTCTACGCGCGTGCTGACACCGTGCCGCTTGACGACGACACGTTTTAAATGGTGCAACGCAGGGACCATGCGATGAACGGATGATGGCGCGAAATGCGCGCCATCATCCGGGGTGTTTGAAGCGGGGCTGCAAGCTCACTCGCCGCCCCTGGCTCGCTGAAAATGTTTGGCAACAACTTTCGAGGAGAACGCGAGTTGTTTTTAATTTATCCCAAAAACGCGAGTTGCTCAACGGCAATCGCGTTTGTCTGAGGGACATACTTCGCCCAATACCATGTAGCGCCGGCAATTCGCCGGAAACGGCAATTCAGTTTTGCAGTTCTCTGGCGAATAATCGAAATGCAAAGGCACGCAATGCAACTTCAGTGCCGTTGCGTTGTGTGCCGTTTGTCAAAACTATCAGCTTTGATCTTGCGCGTGTTGCGCAGCTTGTTCGATTAACGCCGCGACTTCTTTCGGATGCGACTCATAAACGGAATGGCTGGCGCCTGGGATCTCGACAGTGTGACTATGCGCACGCGCGGCGTACATGCGCTCCAGATCCGGGTTGATGATCTTGTCCGACTTGGCAACCATGTACCAGCTCGGCTTGGTCTTCCACGCCGGGTCGGGGATCTCGCCGGAGAAGACCGATGCTGCCGTCGGCATCTGCGCATTCGCTTCGAATTGAGCTTGCTTCAGCGGCAAGTCGGCCGCGAAGTCGGCCGGGTAATCGGCCGGATTCAGGAACAGGAAACCGTCCGGCGTCTTCACGACGGCCTTCGTCGAGTTCGGATACTTCTTGCCGTTGCTGACTTCGGTTTCACCCACATCGAGCGCATGTGCTGCGATATAGACCAGCGCCTTCACATGAGGATCGTTGCCGGCTTCCGTGATGATCGCGCCGCCATAGCTGTGACCCACGAGCACGACCGGGCCGTCTTCACGATCCAGAACGCGCTTGGTTGCGCTCACGTCTTCGCCAAACGATGTCAACGGCTCTTGCACGAGCTTCACGTTGTATCCGTCTTTCGTCAGGATGTCATAGACAGGCCGCCATCCGGCTCCGCCAACAAACGCGCCATGAACCAGAACGATGTTCTTGATCGGTCCGTGAGCCGGGGGCGCCGCCATCATGGCAGCGGGTGCAGCCTGCTGATCCTGTGCGGGTTGCATCTTCATTTGTATCTGCTGAGCGAATGCGCCGGTTGAAACCAATGCGCTTGCGATGAGCGAGAGGACCAGTTTGGCATGGATCTTCATTTTCAAAACTCCAGGATATAAGCGGTGTGTGTAGGGGCGAACACCGTCATGTCCCACCTATTCCATTTGATCTAAAAAATTTTTAATCTGGCGCAGCGTTAAAGAATGGCGCTCGTTTGCCGTTAATCAGCCTTGGAGTTTCGAAGTGACGCTTGCTTCGAGCCCGGGCTAGACCGAAATTTTCTCCCGCACGGTCTGGCCATCAAATAGAGGGATGCGCGCGCGTTTTCCAAGATGCGAGCCGATTTCCCCTTGTGTCCTGTGGCGCCGAAACCGGCGTCATGACAGAGAGACGACACGATCAGTTGTCATCGCGATGGCTTACAGCATCGAAAGCCAAGGCATCGTCATTTCGGAAGCCTTGCAAATGATTCGCTTTGGCTTTGCCATGCGCATTGGTATTGCCCGCCTTTCAAACTCAAATAACAAGGTCATGTTGATGAATCAGTTCAAAGTTGTGACGCGCCTCTCGGTGGCTTTTGGTGCATTGCTGGTGCTTCTCGGCGTGGTGGCTTTCGTCGGGCTGTTTGGAATGGCGAGAATCAACGACACGCTGACGAACATCGTGGATCGCAGCACTCAGGAAATGACGCTTGCGCAGACCATGCGTTCTTCGCTGGACCAGCGTTCCATTGCGATCCGCGACATGCTGCTGTTCGAGGACGAGAAAGAGGTCAAGGCCAACGTCGACAAGATCAGGCATGAAGAAGGCATCTATGACGACGCAGCGCGTGCGCTCGCCGCGACGTTTGCATCCAGCGGACATGTCAGCGACACCGAGCAGACGCTCCTGACCAAGCTCAAGTCCGACGAAGCCACCACCATGCCGCTGATGGCGCGCACGGCGCAGCAGATCTTGTCGAACGACAAGGCGTCGGCAAACCAGTCGCTGATCCAGGAAGTGCGTCCCAGGCAGATTGAATGGCGCGGGACATTGCGCTCGCTGATCGAGCTGGAAAAGAAAACCATGTTCGACGACGCAAGCCGTGCGCAAGCCGGTTACGCGCGCCTTCGTGTGGTGACGCTCGGGGCGGCGCTGGCCGCGTTGATCATCGGCGTGGTGGCCGCGATGGTCATCACGCGAAGCATCTTGAAGCAACTTGGCGCGGAGCCCGGGGAAGCGCAACGCGTGGCAAGCGAGATCGCGGGCGGGAACCTGAGCGTGCCGGTCGTTCTCGGTCGTGACGATGACCGCAGCCTGATGGCATCGCTCGAAGCCATGCGCGCGCAGTTGAGCGCCATTGTCAGCGGCATCAAGACATCGGCGGATTCGATCGCGGTTGCCGCAAACGAGATAGCGCAGGGCAACCTGGACTTGTCGCAGCGCACGGAAGAGCAGGCGGCATCGTTGCAGGAGACGGCGTCGAGCATGGAAGAGCTGACATCCACGGTCAAGCAAAATACCGATAACGCCAAACAAGCCAACCTGCTTGCCAAGAGTGCGTCGGATGCAGCGGCTGCCGGCGGTCATGTGGTCGAGAGCGTGGTCAGCAAGATGCAGGAGATCTCCGCGAGTTCATCGAAGGTGGGCGAGATCATTACGCTGATCGAAGGCATCGCGTTCCAGACCAATATCCTCGCGCTGAACGCTGCGGTGGAAGCGGCGCGTGCAGGTGAACAAGGCCGCGGTTTTGCGGTGGTTGCAGGAGAGGTGCGCACGCTCGCGCAACGTTGCGCAAGCGCTGCAAAGCAAGTGAAGGATCAGATCGGCGAATCGCTCGGTCACGTGGATACAGGATCGAGTCTCGCCGCCGATGCAGGCCGCAGCATGAACGATTTGCTGACGTCGGTGAGACACGTGACGGACATCATGGCCGAGATATCGGCGGCTTCGTCGGAGCAGAGCACCGGGATAGAACAAGTCAACGTTGCTGTCAGCCAGATGGATGAGGTCACGCAGCAGAATGCGGCACTCGTCGAACAGGCCACCGCCGCGGCGCAAGCGATGGCCGATCAGGCCAACAGTCTGCGTGAAGCGGTCGGGGTGTTCAGGGTGGCAAGCCTGGGTGAGCGCGGGACGCGAATGCTTGCGGCGTGATTTTTTGAACGCCGCCTGATGCTTGCACCGCTCATGAGGCGAACATGACGCGCTTGTAATCCTGGCGTCAGCCTGGAGCCACGGTTGGGTGCGCAAAATGACAGTCAGGCATCGCTCATAGAAAGCAGTGCCGCACTGACGTTCCACCACTCAAGAGGCAACCATCATGAAAGCATCGATATGCGCAACTATCGCCGCCGCTGTCATCGCGATTCCTTCCTTCGCTTTTGCTCAGGCCGATACCTCGGGCAACGCCCCTATCACGCGGGCACAGGTCGGGGCCGATCTGGTTCGGGTCGAACAGGCGGGGTATAACCCGGCAAGCAGCGACATAAATTACCCGGCGGATATTCAGGCCGCCGAGGCAAAACTCAACGCCGATCACGCTTATGGCGGCGTATCGAACGGTTCGGCGAACGGGGCTGCGGTTCAGAATTAGGGTCAGCGACGCGCCGACTGGAGTTGCGCGGGGTGCGGACAAGCACCTCGCGCTCAATACTCGCTCGTTAGGCACCCGTCCTCGCAGCGCCAGGCAGATCAGGGTAATTGCCAGTATCTTAAATTTGTTGGAAATTTGTATGATGACCACATCACCCAACAAATTAACGATGCTGCATACATGTTCGAAAAGATTCCCGCGCGGGCGCTGAGCGACTCCGTCGCACAACAACTCCTTCTGCAAATCGAAAAGGGCGGCTTCACAAGCACCGGCAAATTGCCGACGGAAGCCGTGCTGGCGCAGGAGTTCGGCGTCAGCCGGACCGTCGTGCGGGAAGCGATTTCCCGCCTCAAGAACGAGGGCATGGTCGAACCGCGGCAGGGTAGCGGCGTGTTTATTGTCGAGCGGGCGGGGATCCGGCCGCTGCGCATCGACTACGCGCAGGCCGTGGAGCCGGGCGCGGTGGTGCAGATACTGGCATTGCGCCGGGCTATCGAAGCCGAAGTCGCGGCGGAAGCGGCCATGCGCCGGACCGATGAACAAATGGACGTCATTGAAGCGAAGCTGGCGCAAATCGATGTCGCCGTTGAGCAAGGCGACGACGGCGTCACTGAGGATGTTGAGTTCCATCGCGCCATTGCGAGCGCCACGGGCAATCCGTACTTTCTCACCACGCTCGCTTTCCTCAATCAATATCTTGAAGCGGGCACGCTGGTGACGCGCCGCAATGAAGCGTTGCGTGAAGATTTTTCTCGGCAAGTGCGCGAGGAACATGCGCGCATTGCAGCCGCCATTCGCGCACGCGATCCGCTGGCCGCGCGCAATGCCGCTCAGACTCATCTATATAACGCCGCTCGGCGCCTGGCGGAAGCCGGGATCTGCTGACGTATCAATCGAAAGGATAACGAAATGTCCAGAAACGTAGGCGTGATCGGTTTGGGTGCAATGGGTCTGGGCGTGGCGCGCTCGCTGCTGCGCGCAGGCTTCAAGGTGCATGCATGCGATGTCCGCACTCAAGTGCTCGAAGCCTTCGCAGGCGAAGGCGGGATTGCCTGCGCGACGCCTGCTGAGTTGGGCAGCCAGTGCGAAGTCGTGGTCACCGTTGTGGTCAACGCAGCGCAGACCGAGACCGTGTTGTTCGGCACAGACGCGCAACCGGGCGCGGTTGTATCGATGAAACCCGGCGGCGTGGTGCTCGCATGTGCAACAGTGTCGCCCGCGTTTGCAATCGAGCTTGGAAAACGCGTGGAAGCGGCCGGTCTGCAGATGCTGGATGCGCCCCTGTCGGGCGGCGCAGCACGCGCCGCCTCAGGCGAGATGACGATGATGACCTCTGGTCCCGCTGCCGCGTACGCTGCCTGCGAAGACGTGCTCGCGGCAATTGCGGGCAAGGTGTACAGGCTGGGTGACACCCACGGCAAAGGATCGAAGGTCAAGATCATCAACCAGTTGCTTGCCGGCGTGCATATTGCCGCGGCCGCCGAAGCCATGGCGCTTGGCCTGCGCGAAGGCGTGGACCCTGACGCGCTCTACGACGTCATCACGCATAGCGCCGGCAACTCGTGGATGTTCGAGAACCGCGTGCCGCATATTCTCGCCGGCGATTACACGCCGCTGTCCGCCGTGGATATCTTCGTGAAGGATCTCGGCCTCGTACTCGATACCGCGCGTGCGTCCAAATTCCCGCTGCCGCTGTCCGCTGCAGCGCATCAGATGTTCATGATGGCTTCCACAGCCGGTCATGGCGGCGAGGACGACTCGGCGGTCATCAGGATTTTTCCGGGCATCGACCTTCCGAAAGGAGAGAAGTAATGACGAAAGCGCTGCTTGGCTGCATTGCCGACGACTTCACCGGCGCAACCGATCTCGCCAATATGCTCGTGCGCAGCGGCATGCGCGCGGTACAGACCATTGGCATTCCTGCATCGAATACGGAGATCGAAGCCGACGCGCTGATCGTCGCGTTGAAGTCGCGCACGACTCCTGCAGCGGATGCAGTTGCGCAGTCGCTGGCCGCGCTCGAATGGCTTCGCGCCCAGGGTTGCCAGAAGTTCTTGTTCAAGTACTGCTCGACTTTCGATTCCACCGATGAAGGCAACATTGGCCCCGTTGCGGACGCATTGCTCGACGCACTCGGCGACGACTTCACCATTGCATGTCCCGCGTTTCCCGAGAACGGCCGCACGATCTATCGCGGGAATTTGTTTGTCGGCGATGTGCTGTTGAACGAGTCGGGCATGCAGAATCATCCGCTTACGCCCATGTCGGACCCGAACCTCGTGCGTGTGTTGCAGCGCCAGACAAAGTCGAAGGTCGGGTTGATCGCGTATGACGTGATCGCAAAAGGCGCGCAGGCGGTGCGCGAGAAGATCACCGCGCTGAAAAGCGAGGGCGTGCGTCTTGCCATCGCCGATGCTATTTCCGACGCCGATCTCTACGTACTCGGCGAAGCATGTGCGCAGCTAAAATTGATCACGGGCGGGTCGGGCATCGCGCTCGGTTTGCCGCACAACTTCCATGCAGCAAATCTGCTGGCTGAGGCCACGCATGCATCCGAGTTACCGTCGATCGAAGGAAGATCGGTCGTACTGGCGGGGAGTGCATCGAAGGCGACCAATGAACAAGTTGCGTATTGGCGCGAGAACAAACCGGGCTTTCGCATCGATCCGCTTGCATTATCGCGTGGAGAATCCGTCGTCGAACAAGCGCTCGCATTCGCCGCGGAGCGTTCGGACGAACCCGTGCTGATCTACGCCACCTCCACGCCCGATGAAGTGAAGGCCGTGCAGAAGGAACTCGGCGTGGACAAAGCGGGCCATCTGGTCGAGCAGGCGCTGGCGTCGATTGCAGCAAAGCTACGCGATGCCGGCGTGCGCAAGTTCGTGGTCGCCGGTGGAGAAACATCGGGCGCCGTGGTCCAGGCGCTGGGTGTGAAGTCATTGCGCATTGGCGCGCAGATCGATCCCGGCGTGCCGGCGACACAATCCATCGACGATGAACCGATCGGCCTCGCACTGAAATCCGGCAACTTCGGCACGAAGGATTTCTTCGTGAAGGCGCTGAAGGCTTTGGACGGAGCAGCTTGATGGCGACCGGTGAAACCCGCATTCGCGAAGAGATCTGCGAGACCGGCGCAAGTCTGTATGAGCGTCGATACACCGTCGGCAGCGCCGGCAACATCAGCGCACGTCTTGACGACGGCTGGCTCATCACACCGACCGACGCCTGCCTCGGCCGGCTCGACCCCGCGGACATCGCCAAGGTCGATAATGCCGGCAATCACGTGTCGGGCGGCAAGCCCTCCAAGACGCTCGCCTTGCACAGAAAGATCTACGAGAACAATAGCGACGCACACGGCGTGGTCCATACCCATTCAACGCATCTCGTTGCATTGACGCTCGCCGGTGTCTGGCGCAACGAAGACGTGCTGCCGCCCCTCACGCCTTACTACGTGATGAAAGTTGGACACGTGCCGCTGATTGCTTACCGGCGCCCGGGCGATCCGGCTGTAGCGGAAGAAGTCGCGGCGCTCGCATCGAAGGTGCGTGCCGTGCTGCTGGAACGGCTCGGCCCTGTCGTGTGGGAAAAATCCGTCAGCCACGCGTCTTATGCGCTGGAAGAACTCGAGGAAACCGCGCGTCTCTGGATGCTGGCGCTTTCGACCAATGCACCTCTTCCTGAGCCGCTCGAAGAAGCGGCCATCGATGACTTACGCAAGACCTTCAACGCGCGATGGTAGCGAAGCGGGTCTGATCACCCAACTTGAATCCTGGAGACAAGCATGACCCCTGAACAAGCCGTGCCGCCGGGCGGTACACGCGCGTCCGCAGCAGCCCGTTACGACGATAAGGAACTCGCGAGCACTTACAAGAAAGTCTTCTGGCGCATCGTGCCGTTTCTGATGTTGTGTTATGTGGTCGCTTATCTGGATCGCGTGAACGTGGGCTTCGCCAAGCTGCAGATGTCCCAGGATCTCGGTTTTAGCGAGACGGTATTTGGACTGGGTGCGGGTGTGTTTTTTCTTGGCTATTTTCTGTTCGAACTGCCAAGTAATATATTGATGCACAAGATCGGCGCACGCATCTGGATTGCGCGGATCATGATTACGTGGGGCATCCTCTCCGCGCTTTTCGTGTTCGTCAAGACGCCCACGCAGTTCTACATCTTGCGTTTTCTCCTGGGTCTCGCTGAAGCCGGTTTTTACCCGGGCGTGATCCTGTATCTGACGTACTGGTTTCCATCGCACCGGCGCGCGAAGATCATCGCGGTATTCATGTCGGCTATTCCGGTTGCGGGCATCTTCGGCAATCCGCTGTCCGGCTGGATCATGCAAACCTTCTCCGACAGCCGGCACTTCGAAGGCTGGCAATGGATGTTTCTCATTGAAGCGGTCCCGGCGTTGCTGATCGGCATTGCGACCATTCTTTATCTCGACAACAACATCCGCAGCGCGAAGTGGCTGACAGAACCGGAAAAGCGCCTGCTGGAACACGAAATCAGCACGCAGCCGCAACACGCAAGCGACAGCACCAAACATTCGCTGCGCGCGCTTTTCGCCGATCGCCGCACCTGGTGGATGTCGCTGATCTACTTCGCATTCGTGACAGGGCAATACGGCCTCACGTTCTGGATGCCGACGTTCATCAAATCAACCGGTGTGACCGGGGCATTCAACATCGGCTTGTTGAGCGCGATCCCGTTCCTGGTGGCAATCGTCGTGATGAATATCCTGGGCCATAGCGCCGATAAACACCGGGAGCGCCGCTGGCATCTGATCGTGCCCGCGCTTGCAGCGGCGGTTGGCTTTTCGGTTGCGGCATCGTTTGCAGGCAATACAGCGATATCGATCATTGCGTTGTCTGTCGCCGCCGCCGGCGTGCTGACCTGCGCGCCGCTGTTCTGGTCGTTGCCTACGGCGTTCATGTCAGGTGCGGCGGCAGCAGCCGGTATCGCGGTCATCAATTCGATCGGTAATCTCGCCGGTTTTGCAAGCCCGTACATGATCGGTTATCTCAAGGACCTCACGCACAGCACCGCGAGCGGCATGTATGTACTTGCGGCCATGCTGGTGATCGGCGCCATTGCCACATGGCTCGTGCCAGCCAAGCTCGTGAATCGCTGAACTGAAAAGGAGTTTATTGCCATGCCCCGTTTTGCCGCCAATCTCACGATGATGTACACCGAGCACGCCTTCCTCGATCGCTTCGCTGCCGCGGCGAAAGATGGCTTCAAGGCTGTGGAATTCCTGTTCCCGTATGACTTCCCGGCCGCCGATATCAAGGCGCGTCTCGACGAAAACGGCCTGAAACAAGCCTTGTTTAATGCGCCGCCCGGTGACTGGGCGGCAGGCGAGCGCGGGATTGCGTCGTTGCCTGGACGCGAAGAAGAGTTCGCGCGTTCGCTCGATAAAGCCCTGGAATACACCACCGTGCTCGGCAACAAGACGCTGCACGTGATGGCCGGATTGATCACGCCCGAGCAGCCACGCGAAGAACATCGTGCGGTCTATCTGAAGAACCTCGAACGTGCTGCAGGCGCGGCGCGTTCAGCGGGTATCAAGGTGGTCATCGAGCCGATCAATACACGCGACATCCCGGGATTTTTTCTCAACCGTCAAGACGATGCCCAGGCGATCTGCGCTGAAGTCGGTGCGCCTAACCTTCAGGTGCAGTTCGATTGCTATCACTGCCAGATCGTCGAAGGCGACCTTGCCGTGAAACTCAAGCGCGACATGAAACGTGCGAACGCGGGCATCGGGCATATTCAAATTGCGGGGGTGCCGGATCGCAATGAGCCGGACGTTGGCGAACTGAATTATCCGTATCTTTTCGATCTTATCGATTCGCTGGGCTACGACGGCTGGATTGGCTGCGAGTACCGGCCGAAAGCAGCTACGTCGGATGGCCTCGCCTGGATCAAACCCTATCTGCAACGTGCGTGAGTGAAGCCATGAACATTCTCATCACCGGCGGCGCCGGTTTTCTGGGCCAGCGGCTCGCACGCGGCCTCCTCGAACGCGGCACGCTGATGGGCAAGCCGATTGCCAGCCTCACGTTGCTCGACGTGGTACGCGCGCCCGATTTTGACGATAAGCGCATACGCGCCGAGACGGGCGACATCGCGGACAGAAGCGTGCTGGAACGCTGCATCACCACCGATACGCACGCGATCTTCCATCTCGCCGCGATTGTCAGCGGTCAAGCGGAAGCGGATTTTGAACTTGGCATGCGCATCAATCTGGATGCGTCGCGATTGCTGCTCGATGTATGCCGGACCCTCGGCCATGCGCCGCGCGTGTTGTTCACGAGCTCCGTGGCGGTATATGGCGGCGTGCTGCCTGATGTGGTTCGCGACGATACTGCACTGAATCCGCAGTCATCGTATGGCACGCAGAAAGCGATCGCAGAATTGCTGCTGTGTGATTACTCGCGGCGGGGTTTTGTCGATGGGCGTGTGCTGCGCCTGCCTACCATCAGCGTGCGGCCAGGCAAGCCAAACGCCGCGGCTTCATCGTTTGCGAGCGGCATCATTCGCGAGCCGCTGAATGGCGAACGCGCGGTATGTCCGGTGAACGGCAATACCCGTTTGTGGCTCCTGTCGCCGCAACAGGCGATTGAATCGTTGATCGCAGGGTGCGAACTCGATCAGGCCGCGCTGGGTCTTTGGCCCGTGGTCAACCTGCCTGGTTTGTCGGTCAGCGTGACTGAAATGGTCGATGCGCTGAAGGAAGTGGCAGGCGAAGAGGTGGCTGCGTTGATCGACTGGAAGCCGGATCCGAAGATTGAAAAGATCGTGGGAAGCTGGCCTGGCGCGTGGGACGTCTCACGCGGTGAGAAACTGGGCTTGAGCGCCGACAACAGTTTCGCCGATGTAATACGCGCATTCAGGAAAGGTTAGGAACGGTGATCCGGGGGTCGCGCTTTGAGTGCGGATCCCCGGCCAACGCACTTAAAGCGCGACTTGCTCACGCCATTTGTATTGCTGCTGCCAGCCAAGCAGGCGCTTCAACTTGTCGTTGCTAAGCAGCGTCTCGAACTCTCCCATTTGCTTCTTCACCGGCACGCCGGGATAAAACTCCTTCAGTAAATCGGCGGTCGGCCGGTCCGA
Source organism: Burkholderia sp. PAMC 26561 (assembly GCF_001557535.2). Classification (NCBI taxonomy): domain Bacteria; kingdom Pseudomonadati; phylum Pseudomonadota; class Betaproteobacteria; order Burkholderiales; family Burkholderiaceae; genus Burkholderia; species Burkholderia sp. PAMC 26561. The sequence continues at coordinate 748,404 of NZ_CP014307.1, read as the reverse complement.
TGAAACGTCATCGGCCGCGACGTTCATCACTTCAAAACCAAGCCCGTCTTTTTCGATGCCAAGCCGGCACGCCGTCGCCAGATCGCGTCCATCGATATAACTCCATGCAATGCGTTTGCGCAGACCTGGGTCCTTGAGCCATGTCGGGAATTTCTGATAATCGACAGGGTCCAGTACATTGCCAATCCGGAAGCAGTAGATATCCGCGCCGGTGCGCGCGTGGAAAGCCTTTGCTGTGACTTCGTTGATCACCTTTGACATGGCGTAGCTGTCCATGGGATCGACAGGATATTCCTCGTCCAAGGGGAAATACTCCGGATTGCGATGCCTGTGGGCGAACACTACGCCGTACGTGGTCTCGCTTGAAGCCACGATCACTTTCTTGATGCCGAGCTTCGACGCCGCATCGAGCACATTGTAGGTCGCCATCACGTTGATGCGGAAGACCTCGTTGTCGGGCACGATCAGGATCCGCGGGATCGCAGCGAAGTGGACGATTGCATCGATGGGCTTGGGCTCGATGTCGTCCTCGAATTCCTTGAGCACCGTCGTCGACGCAAGCGCATTGAACACCTGGCCCGCGTCGGTCAGATCGGTGATCAGCGTTCGCGCAATAGGCTTTGCCATAGGCACGCGGTCGAGGTTCAACACTTCGTAGCCGTGTGCCACAAGATCCTCAACAACCCATTTGCCGGCCAGCCCGCTGCCGCCGGTCACTATTACTCGCTTCGTCATGTCTCGTGCTCCTGATCTGGTTTTATAGGGACGTCACCTTGAGAAGCATGGTACAGAGGCCCGCACGCAGCGTCTGTGACGAACTTCATAGTCCCACGATGCCGCGCATCAGGGACAACCCCGATGCACATGTATGACGCCCGTCACAGACTCGCCAACCTTGCGCCGCCTACGATCCTTCTAAACCAGAATCAGAACAAGGAGACATCGGTGGCTGCAATATCGTCCAAAGAAGATCCGCACCGGCAATCGTCGGGACTTACCGCCACGTTGCGCGGCCTGCTCAAGATCCGCGAGCTGAACATCTTCTCCGTATTGCTGCTTGTCGGAATCCTGATCAGCATCTTTTCCCCTTATTTCCTTACTACGAACAACCTGATGGGCGTGTTCAGGTCGTTCTCGCTGATCGCCATCATGGCAATAGGCATGATGCTCGTGATCATCACCGGCGGGATCGATTTGTCTGTGGGATCGGTGATGGGGCTTTCATCGCTCGTGACTGCGCTGGCTTTCCAGCACGGCGCGGGTCCTGTGGTCGCGGTGATCGCGGGGCTCGTGGTCGGACTCGCGGTTGGCTGCTTCAACGGTTTGCTGATCACCTGGATTCAATTGCCGCCATTCATTGCCACGCTGGGGACGTTGAGCATCGGACGTGGCCTGATGTACATGATCACGAAGGGCGTACCGGTCACGCCCGATGTTCCCGACAGTTTCACGTTCATCGGGCAGGGGTATGTGGGATTCGTACCGTTTCCCGTGATCATCATGATTGTCATGACCCTCTGCTTTTCTGTGCTGATGCGGCAAACGCGCTTCGGCCGGCATGTTTATGCCACCGGCGGTAATGAAATGGCGGCGCGGCTCAGCGGCGTGCGTACGTTCCGCGTCAAGTTCATCGTCTATGCATTGTCGGGTCTCATCGCCTCCATTGCAGGCGTCGTCAGCTTCTCGCGGTTTGTATCGGCGGAACCGGCTTCGGGGTTTGGCGCCGAGCTGGACGTGATCGCCGCAGCAGCCATTGGCGGTGCGAGTCTTTCCGGCGGTGCGGGCAGCGTGGAGGGCGCCATCATTGGCGCGGCGCTTGCCGGGATCATCACGAACGGCGTGGTGCTTTTGAACATCGATACCTATGCGCAGCAGGCCATTACCGGCTGTGTGATCCTGCTCGCGGTCAGCATCGATATCTGGCGCGTGCGCCGAAAGGGACGTTGAGATCTTCGCTTCCCAACCTTTGTTTCACCACTAAAAACTAGACCTTTGGAGACGAAAATGGATAAAGCATTTCGCAGCGTGATGAGCATGGCCGTGGCGACGGTTGCGCTTTCTATGGGTGCATCGGCAAGCGCCAAGGACGCAAAGGATATCTCCGTCGCCGTGGTGCCGAAGGTGGCGGTTCCCTTCTTCGATGACTGCAATAAAGGCGCGCAGACATCCGCCGACAAGCTGGGCGTGAAGTATCAATGGGTCGTGCCGCAAAACACGCAGGGCTCCACGCAGGTCAAGATCATCGAAGACCTGATTTCGAAGCACGTGGATGGCATCGCCATTTCCGTGAACGAACCCAAGTCAGTCGAAAGCGTGATGAAGCGCGCACAGCAAAGTGGTATCAAGGTGTTGACGTTCGACTCGGATTCGCCGAAGAGCGGACGTTCCATGTACATCGGCACGAACAACGAATCGGCCGGCGCGACGATGGCTGAGACCATGGGCCGAGCGCTGAACGGCAACGGCGAGGTTGCGATCATCACTGGTCAACTCGGCGCGGTGAACCTGAACGAGCGCATTGCGGGCATCAAGAAGGGCCTGGCGAAGTATCCGGGCATCAAGATCGTGGAGACGCAGGGAACAGAAGACGATCTTGCAAAAGGCGTTTCGGTTACCGAGACCACCTTGCGTGCGCATCCGCAGTTGAAGGGAATCTTCGGGGTGAGTCAGGTGGGCGGCCCGGCGGTGTCGAAGGTGCTCAACACCAAGGAATTCGGCGCGATGAAAGGCAAGCTCGAAGTCCTGGCATTCGATGATCTCCCCGACACGCTCAAGGCGCTCAAGGACGGTTCCATTCAAGGGATCATGGTCCAGCGTCCCGTCACCATGGGCTCGCTTGCTGTCGATAACCTGGTCGCGCAGATCCAGGGAAAGGGCGAGGCGCCCAAAGATATCGATACAGGCGTGACGGTAGTGACGAAGGACAACATGGGCAGTTACACGAAATAAGCAAAGGGAACGTCATGGCAACGCCATTCCTGGAAATGCGCGCGATTTCCAAAACCTTTCCCGGAGTGAAGGCGCTCGATGGCGTGAACCTTCAAATCCGGCAAGGCGAAGTGCTCGCGCTTGCCGGAGAGAACGGGGCGGGCAAGAGCACGCTCATGAAAATCCTGACGGGCGTCTACGCCCCTGACCCCGGCGGCAAGATCCTGATAGAAGGCAATGAGATCGAGATGCGCGATGGCAATCATGCCCGCGCGCTTGGTATCGGCATCATTTATCAGGAGCTGTCAGTCGTTGAAAACCTGAGCGTGGCTGAGAATCTTTTTCTCGCGCGCGAGCCGCTCAACCGAGTGGGGTTGCTCGACCGGCCGCGCATGGAGCGCGAGGCCAGGGCGATGCTCGAGACCATCGAGCTGGATGTCGATCCGTCAACGCGTGTCAGCGAATTGAGCGTTGGACAGCAGCAGATGGTCGAGATTGCGAAGGCGCTCGCGTATCAGTCGAAAGTCATCATCATGGATGAGCCGACGGCATCGCTCAGTCATCACGAGACACGCACCCTGCTGCAACTGATCAAGCGGCTGCGCGAGCGGGACATTGCGGTGGTTTATATCTCGCACAGGCTCGAGGAGATATTCGAACTTGCCGACCACGTGACCGTTCTACGCGACGGCCGTACCGTCGATACTTCGCCCATTGCGGAAGTTACGCGCGATTCGCTGGTTCGCATGATGGTCGATCGAGAACTGAGCGACCTGTATCCCGGTTCAGCCAGTTCGCACGCAACCGGGGTTCCCGTGCTGGAGGTTCGCGATTTGTCCTTGCGCGCAACAAAGGGCGCCGAGGCGCGGATCAGGGATATCAACTTCACGCTGCATCGTGGGGAAATTCTCGGGGTTGCGGGACTGGTGGGCTCAGGGCGCACGGAAATCATGGAGATGATCTTCGGCATTCGTCCGTGCACGGGAAGTATCGCCGTCGACGGCAAGAGCGTGAGCATCCGCAATCCCCATGATGCGATTGAACATGGCATCGGCTTTGTGACGGAGGACCGCAAGGCGCAAGGACTGGTTCTCGGAATGAGCGTGCGCGAAAACTTCAGCCTCACGCATCTCAAACGTTATTCGCCTTTCCAGTTCTTGCAGCGCGCAAAGGAAGACGAGAGCTGCAAGCAATTCGTACGAAGTCTTGGCATCAAGACCCCAAGTACCGAGCAGAAGGTCGTCAACCTGAGTGGCGGCAATCAGCAGAAGATCGTCATCGCGAAATGGGTTGCACGCAATCCGAAGGTGCTGATCGTCGATGAACCCACGCGCGGTATCGACATAGGCGCTAAAGCGGAAGTGCATGCGCTGCTCGCGCGTCTCGCTTCGCAAGGTATCGGGATCATTGTGATCTCGTCCGATTTGCTTGAAGTGCTCGCCGTCAGCGACAGGATCCTGATCGTGCGTGAAGGGCGACTGAACGGCGAAATGACGCGTGCCGAAGCCACCCAGGAACGCGTGATGGCGGCAGCCACCGCATGAATTTTCCTTAACGAACCAACCATTAAAAGCCATGACTACGATAGCTGTGATCCATACTGGACCCGTCACCGTCTTGCCGATCAAGGAGCAACTCAACGAACTGATCGCCGGCGCCCGCATCATCAACATCATGGACGACAGCTTGCTGAACGACGTCCGCGCGGCCGGACATCTGACGCCGGAAGTTGCGAGCCGAATCTATAGCTATATGTCGAACGCGCAGGCGATGGGCGCGGACGTCATTCTCAACGCATGTTCGTCGGTGGGTGAGGCGTCGGATTCGCTTAAGGGGTTCATCCGAACGCCAATAATCAAGATCGACGAGTCGATGGCCGAAGAAGCCAGCGCAATCGGCCGGCGTATCGGCGTGGTGGCGACCGTATCGACAACGCTGGACCCGACTGTACGCCTCATCCGGCGCAAGGCGGAGGAACTCGGCCGTACTGTTGATGTGACCGAGCGTATCGCGGAAGGCGCGTTCGAGGCGTTGCTCGCCGGAGATGGCACGCGCCACGACGAAATCCTCAAGCAGACGATCGCGGCGCTTGCCGACGAGGTCGACGTCGTGGTGCTCGCGCAGGTCTCCATGGCGCGTCTGGTGCCTGCGCTCGGCGCGTTGCGCGTACCGGTTCTGTCCAGTCCGCGCAGCGGCGTTGAGGCGGTCAAACGCGCGCTAGCGGCGCTTTGACATATTGCGAACTGAACGGGGACGGCGGCGCTGCAAATGTCGTCGGCGAAATGTGTTGTGCGGGCGTTGCCTTATGCGGCAGATAGCGCGCCACGAAAAGCGGCGTCAGCACGATCTTGCGTTCATGCATGGCGGTGAGCCCGTCGGCCTTGAGATCGTTGAAATGCCGGTTGACCGATTCGCGCGATGTGCCAATGAACTCGGCGAGCTTGTCCTGCGGAATCGACAGGTCGATGAGCACCGAATCACCCGCATCGGCATAGTCGAATTCCACGCCGATCTGGTTGGCGAACATCACGAGGATATTCGTGAGCCGCTTGCGGACATCGTGCAGCGACAGGTTCTCTATGAGCTGCTGCGCTTCCTGCCACCGGCGGTAATGACTTTTCAAAACAAATTGGTTGATGACGTCATAGCGTGCGAGCAGGTGCTTGAAGTCAGGCTTGCGGATATAGCAAAGCATGCTTGGCGCAAGCGTCTGGGCATGATGCGAATAGTTGGCTTCGTTGAGCACGTCGCCGTCTCCGAACAACATGCCTGCCTTGATGAACGACAGCGTGATTTCCTGCCCGTCCTCGGTCAGCCTGAAGAGCCGCACGCTGCCGCTCTTGAGCAAATAGACGTGATTGCTCGAATCTTCCGGGCGATAAATCGTCGTATTTTTTCGCACGGTCCGATGCTCGCTGAATGCAGGCATGACCTCATCTAGACAGTGACGTTCTATGAGCGAAAGCAATTCGCTTTTTCCGACAAACCACATTGGGTGTCTCCTTGTACTTTGCCTCGAAAACCGTGAACGGTCATGAGGTGTTTGAATGCACGCGGTCGCTGTCATTTTCCTGACTCATCAAGTCTACACAGAGCTCGCGATCATTGCGCGCAAGGGGTCAACCCCTACGCGCCCGCAGGCTCAAGCTGTCTGCGGCGCATTCGTTTCATGCGATGCAAGCAGGGCACAGACGGCATCGGTCACCTGGCGCGTCGTGGCCTTGCCACCCAGGTCACCGGTATGCAGCGCAGGGTCGGCCATCACGCGTTCAATTGCATTCATCACGGTGCGGGCCGCGTCCATTTCGCCGAGATGCTCGAGCATCATCACGACGGACCAGAACGTGCCGATCGGATTGGCGAGGCCCATTCCCATGATGTCGAACGCGGAGCCATGGATGGGCTCGAACATGGACGGGTAACGTCGTTCTGGATCGAGATTGGCCGTCGGTGCAATGCCGAGACTGCCAGCGAGTGCTGCGGCGAGGTCGCTGAGAATATCGGCGTGAAGGTTGGTGGCCACGATGGTATCGAGCGTGGCGGGGCGATTGACCATGCGCGCGGTCGCGGCATCCACGAGTTCCTTGTCCCAGGTTACTTCGGGGAACTCCTTCGAGATTTGCAGCGCGATCTCGTCCCACATCACCATGGCGTGGCGCTGCGCATTGCTCTTGGTAATGACGGTCAACAGTTTGCGGGGACGTGACGCTGCCAGGCGGAACGCGAAACGCAGAATGCGTTCAACGCCGGCGCGCGTCATGATGGAAACGTCGGTGGCTACTTCTATTGGATGACCCTGATGCGCACGTCCCCCAATCCCTGCATATTCGCCCTCGGAATTTTCCCTGACGATCACCCAGTCAAGGTCATTCGGCCCGCAGCGTTTGAGCGGGGCATCGATACCGGCAAGAATGCGCGTTGGACGCACGTTGGCATATTGATCGAAGCCCTGGCAAATTTTCAGACGCAAACCCCACAGCGTGACGTGGTCGGGTATGTCTGGGTCTCCGGCTGAACCGAAAAGAATCGCGTCCTTGTCGCGAAGTGCATCGAGGCCATTGGGCGGCATCATCACGCCATGTGCCCGATAGTAATCCCCGCCCCAGCCGAAGTTCTCGAATTCAAATTTGAATCCGTTAGTACGCGCGGCTAGCGCTTCAAGGACTTCTTGCCCGGCCGGGACGACTTCCTTGCCAATTCCGTCTCCGGGAATGGTCGCGATACGGTAATTCTTCATATTCATCTCTTGGCGGATTAAACGTCTAACGCATCCTAAAGCGCAAAAGCGCGTGCTAAACGCTGCTAGACTTAAATCGTTCTTAACCTGAAGTTAAGAATCCTTTTCTTCTCGCGGTTTGCCAAGTGATGCGGAATAACGATGACCTCTCCAATCCAGGCAGAAGACTTAAGCTTTTTTTCGATACTCGCGGGCAGCGGCAGCCTGACGGCGGCAGCCCGCGAGTTAGGATTGAGTACGGCGGCGGTAAGCAAACATCTCGCGCAAATGGAAACCCGAGCTGGCGTTGCGTTGGTGAGCCGCACCACGCGGCGCATGAGCCTGACGCCCGAAGGCGAGATTTACGTGTCGCGGGCGCGCCGCATCCTGACCGAAATGGATGAGCTTGCGCAATTGCTCGGTGGCGCTTCCGCTGCGCCAACCGGGCTACTGCGTGTGAATGCAACGCTGGGTTTTGGCAGAAGTCATATCGCGCCGGCAATCTCGCGATTCGTACGTGCCTATCCAGAGGTCGATGTCCAGTTGCAGTTATCGGTTGATCCGCCGGCGCTTAGCGAAAATGCCTTCGATGTATGCGTGCGCTTTGGCGAGCCGCCCGACGCGCGTGTCATCGCCCGACAGGTTGCGCCCAATCGCCGGTTGTTGTGCGCGGCGCCTGCTTATTTTGCGGACCGTCCGATTCCGCAAACGCCTGACGATCTGGTCCAGCACAATTGCATCGGCATACGCCAGGGCGACGATGGCTACGGTATCTGGCGCCTGATCAGCGGACACGGTGCCGCCGAGAAGACCGAGAGTGTCCGCGTGCGTGGCAACCTGACAACCAACGATGGCGAGATCGCGGTGAAATGGGCGCTGGAAGGGCACGGCATTTTGCTGCGTGCGGAGTGGGATATAGCGGACTATCTGCACGATGGCAGGCTCGTGCATGTGCTGCCGGAATATCGCACGCCCGGCGCGGACATCTATGCGGTTATTCCGCAGCACTTGCAGACCACGGCGCGTGTAAAAGCGTTTATCGATTTCCTTATACTTGCCTTGCGCAAGGATGCCTAAAGCAGCGGCACGCAAATCTCCGTGAGCCAATCAGCGGGCGCCGTATCTTTCGGACTGTTCAGATACACTTCGAACGAAGGGGCATCGGCGGCTTCGCGTCCTGACCCTGTAAGCCAGGGTCCGTACAGCCACTCATATGCCGCATGCATCTCGCTATATGGTCCCTTGTGAAGCAGCACCGCGTATTGGCCGCCGCGTATCTGCGTCAAACCTACGGGCGGAGAAACTTCGACTTCGCGCGGCAGCACTGCACATGCCTTGGATCTTAGTTCGGATTCCGGAACGACTTTCGGATTATCGTAATAGATTCGCGCCATGCGGATCTCCGGCGACAGCAGGTCATGGCCTGCAAGCCAGCCGACGAGCGAATCAAACGCCTGGCTGATCTGGATATAAGGTCCGGTGTGATCGACGGAAACTACGGTCATTGCTGGAATGTCGCGAACAACGACATCGTATGTTGTCATTTGATTGTCTCGTGCCGAGCGTATGCACGGCTATCTCATCGTTCTTATGAATTCATTCATCCATCTCGTTCACGAGCCCGATCAGTCTCCTTGGATCGGTCAGGCAATCTTCGATTGTGCCTTCATCCTCGAACAACATGCGCAAGACGCATGCTTCATCTTCGGTCAAACCGGAGTGCTCGAGTTCGCCATCACGGCCGATGGTGTCGCAATCTTCGAGCGTCAGCTCGGCGATCACTGCTGACGACAATGCCACGGGCCACTTCTCGCTGAACGCAACGGTGATCACTTTGCGTGTTTCATCGTAGGCCCTGATCTCGACGCTGATGTAAGACATGATGTCGAACTCTCCAGTGAAGCGGCCACGAGTGAATCAAGTGTAGCAACACAAAGCGGCTGTAGTAAACCACATGTACTTATGCACCAGAGCAAGGCATTCAATCGCACTAAGATGAAGCGCGTATTAGAAAAGCATCATTTTGTATGTTTGTTGGCGCAAACCGATTTTTATTCGACGTGACTTCCTTATCAACCTTCGCTTTGACACCAATCACCAGCGGCTTTCTCGTAACATTGGCATGAATACAAACGGATAAAACTCATGCCTCAACGACTTTTCGACATCAGCGCTTCCATCGATTCGAACACGCCTGTCTGGCCTGGCGATACACCTGTCACGCTCGAACGAGTCTGGAAGATGGAGGCAGGTTCACCCGTGAATGTCGGACGCATGACGCTCTCGCCTCACACCGCCACACACGCCGATGCGCCGTTGCACTATGACCAGGACGGCGCCGCCATTGGCGCAGTCGGTCTGGATGTGTATCTGGGAGAGTGTCTGGTCCTTGCGATCAAGCCACGGGGTTCGCATGTCAGTGTCGAAGAGATCGAATCGGCATTGCGTAGCGCGCAGTTGCAACTCGCTCCACGTGTACTGATCCGGACCTATGCAAAGGCGCCGACGGCTGAATGGGACAGCGAGTTCGCCGCCATCTCGGCCGATGCGATCGACTGGCTCGCTGAGCGTGGCGTGAGGCTGATAGGAGTCGATACCCCGTCGCTCGATCCGCAAGAGTCGAAGACAATGGACGCGCATCACCGCGTGCGCGCGCACAAGATGGCGATCCTCGAAGGTCTGATCCTCGATGATGTTCCCAATGGCACCTATGAGTTGATCGCGCTGCCGTTGAAGCTGAACACGCTCGACGCAAGCCCGGTCAGGGCGATCTTGCGGAGCTTACCGAAGGACTAGCCGCCGGGCATAGGTGAATGCATGCGCGAGATCCGGATTATCATTCAGCGCTTGCCCTAATTTAATTCGGAGAAGATTGGATGATCCACGTCATTGCCACCATCACCGCGAACCCCGGTCAACGCGCCGACATTCTTGCGTTGTTCAGCAAGAACCAGCCGGCTGTCCTGGCAGAAGAAGGATGTATCAGTTATGAGGCCGTGATCGATGTACCTGGTGCCGGGGCAATCCAGACCCCTCTGGGGGACGATACTTTCTTGGTCATCGAACGCTGGGAAAGTATTGACGCGCTCAAGGCTCACGCCGCGTCTGCCCATATGGCGGAGTACGGTCGCAACACGGGGTCGTTTGTTGCCAAGCGAGCGATCAACGTGCTGCAGGTCGCTTAGTCGTGGATATCCGGTTCGCACCGCAGCAATTTCAAAAACAAAATCTCCGATAGATCCAGTGCGAATCGATCGGAGAGATAAACCGCCGAACAGTTCAAGCCGGAAATTTACGCTTGCCCGCTGCGATCCTTGACGCTGGGCCGCTCCGAGATTTTCGCCTGCCACGCCGAGAGTGCGGTGCAATCATCCGGAATGGCCACGCTTGCAAAACCGGCGTGTAAAAGTGCCGCGTAGGCGGTGATATCGGCCATTGAAAATTCATCGCCCGCTATGTAGGGCTGTGTTTTCAGCACGCTGTCGAAGTAGCGCATGCCGCGCACGAACTTGTCGAGATGGCGCTCGCCCCATTCTTTGCGGTGCGCCCACTCGGGGCTTTTATAAGCCAGCAAGCGATCGCCGAGCCCCGGCGTTGCATGATGAAAGTAAATGCCGATGGCATCGATCAACTGATCATCCGCACGCTTTTGCATCATGTGAATCACTGCTTTCTGCTTGGGTGTCTTTCCGGTAAGCGTAGGGTTGCCGTCCAGATTGTCCAGATACTCGGTGATCGCAACGCCTTCCGAGATGAATGTGCCGTCGTCCAGTTCGAGTACGGGAACTGTACCCGTCGGATTGATGGCGAGGAAGGCGTCCTGCTTGTGCTCGGCGGCAAACAGATCCACTTTGACGAACTCAATCTGCGGGTCCAGTCCTTTTTCGGCCAAGACGATGCGAATGCGTGCCGGATTAGGGAAGCCGGGGGTGTCGTAAATTTTCATGATCGTTTCCTTATCTATCGATAGGTTAAGTGTGGAGCGAAGATTAGGTCGTCGCGACCGCGCTGTCAACAACAATCTATCGATAGATAAGGGGTCAGCTCGAGTTATCTATCGGTAGAGATATAATTAAGCTTGATTACAAGTAGAGAATGTTCCTCATGGCCAACACTGACACGCGGGAAAAAATAATGAGCGTGGGCCGTCTCATGGTACAGAGCAATGGCTACAACGCGTTGAGTTTTCGGGAAATCGGCAAGGAAGTCGGTGTGTCCAGCGCGAGCATCCATCATCACTTTCCGACGAAAGGCGATCTTGGCGCAGCGCTTGCGCAGCGTTATACGGAAGACGGCGTCGCCGCGTTCGAGCAAATACTCGCGTCGTCCGGGACGGTGCGCGCGTGCATCGACGCTTATGCGGGGATATTCCGGGCAGCGTTAGTGAACGAGAACCGGATGTGCCTTGTCGGACTGATGTCTGCGGAGCATGACGACTTGCCCGACGAGGTGCGCGCGGAAGTGAATCGCTTCATCAGTGTCAATGTCGCATGGCTTGCCGAAGTACTGTCCCGCAGGAAAACCAAGGCGAGCAAAGAGGCGATTCAGCATCAGGCGCTTGCGATATACGCAGCGATCGAGGGCGCTCAGCTTGTCGCTAGAGGCCGGGGAAACATCGCGTTATTTGATCAGGCGGTAGCGGCCTACCGCGCCGCCGGATTGATTCCGTGAGGTGTTCCGCCTGATCTATAAACGCGTGCATTCGAGATAAAAAGAATGCACGCGCAAGCGGTCACGGGGTGAACGTATCTCCGAGCACAACACCTTCACGGCGCGGATCGGTGCCGCCTTGCAGGACGCTCGACTGATTCACGCCCGTACGCAGAATCGTATTGACGCCGCTTGCCTGGGCTGCCGTGGACACGATATGACCCAATGCGGTCAAACCGGTGAGCAACGGATCGTTCGCGCCGCCGTTCGACGTGTTGATGTTCGGATGCTCGCCGCCTACCGTCGTAGTCGGACTATTGCTCGCGCCGAAGTCGACCAGATTCGCCGATTGCTGCGCGTCCAGTCCCCAGTCGAGCACGCCGACAACCGTCTTGACCACATATTGCGGAATCGTGCCGCCGCCGGGCGAACCCGTCGCCATCACGAAGTCGCCCTTCGATCCATCGGCGGCGATCTTGAAGACGAGCGTCGGGGCCATCGAGCTGCGCGGCCGCTTGCCAGGCTGCACACGATTTGCGACGAGAGCGCCGGTGGTATCGGTCGGGCTCGCGGAGAAATCGGTGAGCTGGTTGTTTAGCAGGAAGCCGTTGGTCATGTGAAACGAGCCCATGCTTGACTCCACCGTGGTGGTCGCCGTCACCATGTTGCCGCTACCGTCCACGATGGTGAACTGATTCGTGCCGTGTTCGATCAGCGTTTTATCCACGCCAAGCGGAACCGCGCCGAAGTTGCCTGCCGCAGCGGTGCCCATGCTCTTGTTCACGTTGATCAACGCAGCGCGGCTCTGCAGATACGGCTTGTTGAGCAACGTGTTCCACGTGCCGCCCGGTGGCGGGATGAAATCGGTATCGGCCACGTACTTGTCGCGGTCTGCATACGCGAGCCGCTCGGCTTCGGTGATCAGGTGGACGCCCAGAACTGTGGGCTTGCCGCCTTCAAGATCGATGGCCGTCGGCTTTTGCTGCTGGAGATTGAAGTTCTCGAGAATCCCCAACGCGGACGCAACCGCAATGCCACCCGACGACGGCGGCGGCATGCCGCAGATCCAGTAGCTGCGGTACGTCGTGCAAATCGGCTCGCGCACCTTTGCCTGATAACCAGCGAGATCGGCGAGCGTGGTCTTGCCCGGCGTGATCTTCGATCCATCGGCGCCGGTAGTCACCGCGATCTTCGTCACGATGTCCTGTGCGATCTGGCCAGAGTACAGCGCATTTGCGCCGTTGTTCGCCATCGCTTGAAGCGTCGCGGCATACGCGGGATTCTTCAGCACCGTGCCCAAAGCCTTGGGCGATCCGTCCGCGTTGAAAAAGTAGGCCGCGGCTTCGGGGTCGCGCTTGAGGCTGCTTGCATTCGATGCAATCGCGCCGGCCAGCCGTCCGCCGATAGGAAACCCGTTGGACGCAAGCGAGATCGCGTCGCCGAACAAGTCTTTCCACGCGAGCTTGCCGTGATCGCGCTGCAGCGCCTCGATAAGACGAGGCACTCCGATCGTACCGATCGAGCGGCCGCTTGCCCGTGCGCTCGGTTGCGGCGCGGAATGGTCGCTGTTGTCATCGACATAACGAAGGTAGTTTTCCGTGGCAGCGTCAGGTGCTGTCTCGCGGCCGTCGTACGCTTGTACCGCTTTCTTCGACGCGTCGTAATAGAGCAGCACGCCTCCCGAACCCAGTCCCGTTGCTTCGGGCACAGTCAGACCCAGTACCGCTTGAACGGCGACGGCGGCGTCGGCCGCAGTGCCCCCTTTCGTGAGCACGCCGCAACCCGCGGCGCTCGCATACGCGTTCGATGTCGTGACCATATAGGTCTTGGAATAAACCGGCTTTAGACCTGTTCGATAACCCGAAGCCGCTTCCGGGAGCGAGGGATCACCCGGCAGATTCGAGCCGATGACAACGCTCGATCCGTTGCTGTCCACGGCGAGACACGCCGTGTTCTGAGTGGGTGTTGTGGAGACCGGTTGTTTGTCGTCCGAGTCACCGCCGCAGGAGATCAGCAGAAGTGTGGCGGCGGACAGGGCTGTTGCGAGAGTCAGGGAGGGGTGGCGTTTCATCGTGCTCCGGCGAGTCCTTTTATTGTCGAGTTCTTATGAAGAGAACTGCGGCCTGGGCGGTTCGTCAACGCACGCGCGAGCGGTCTCGCGACACTTGAACGGTGGCGTGGCGCCGCTGGCTGCAGTCGGCATTCGCTCACCGGGACGGTCTCGACAACTGAAGTGCCGGCCCGCAATAAGCCGACAAAATGTTATATGAAACCTTACTTATTTTCTCTAAAAAAATATTATTTTAATGATCGTGCAAAGATTATCGAAAGTAGAAACGCGCACGGCCATCAGGCATGTCCGCGAAATAGCGCGACATCATGCTGAATCGCTCTGCTCAGGCAGTCAGAGGTCTGCGGGTCTGGCCGCGTTCGGTGATCAACGAATCGAACTCGCCAAGTTGTGAAAAGCGCACGGCCTTGACCTTGCCCATCTTGCTGGTATCGATCACGAGGTGCTTTTCCACGGCGCTCGCCATTGCAGCCTGTTTGATTCCAACTTCATGGAAGTTCCAGCACGTCACGCCGCGCGTTTCATCCACCCCGCCCGCCGACATGAACGCCTTGTTGATCCCCATGCGCTTGAGTGTGTCGATGCTTTCCTCGCTCGCGAACGAATCCGACGACGGAGCATAGACGCCGCCTAGCAGAATCATTCGCACGTTGGACTTGCGGCGCAGGATTTCAGCGATATTGAGCGAATAACAGACCACCGTAAGATGCAGGTCCTCCGGAATCATGCGTGCGAGCGTCGTCAGCGTCGTGCCGCAGTCTATGAAAACTGTTTCGTTGTCCGATACGATTCGCACCGCCGTTGCGGAAGCTTCGGCCTTCGCCTGGGCGAAATGATCCTTTTCCTCGTCGATGGTGTAGCTTGTGTGGTTGGGTACGTCGGAGGTCCGAACAATATAACCGCCGAGATAGGTGAACAAGCCGGGGCTTGCGGCAATGTCACGACGTACCGTCATCTCCGATACATCGAGCAGCGTTGCGGCTTCACGCAAGCGCAATACGCTTTGCTCGCGCAGCGTCTCGGCAAGCGTGCGCAGTCGTTCGTTCTTGGTCATGCGTGGATCAAGCGTGAAAGAAGACGCGCCATTCGCTGGCGGGTTGGACCACCGCGCCCGACAGCACATTGCACATTGGATGCGCTGCCGGGACCCTTCTCAACACAAGCAGCAAGTGATCAGCCGCAGGCGGGCGCGGCCTTCTTGCATGCGTCCGCAAGCGGGGCCGGCGGGTCTTTCTTGAAGACCGTCTTGTAGGCTTCGAGCACATTCGACTGAACGACCGGCAACGACTGCACGCCGATCCATGCAGGCGGCGTCTGGCCGAGAATGGCCTTCATCATCGCCATGGCTTCGGCCACGCCCTGATCGTAGGGACGCTGCGAGCCGGTTGCCTTCAGCGGTCCGCCCTTCGCAATTTCGATTGCCGATTCGAGACCCAGGTCGACGGTCGTCATCGGAATCGTCACACCTTGCGCGCGCATGGACGTGAGCGTGTCGAGCGCCGGCTGGTCCCATACCGCGAAGAGTCCTTTCACGTCCGGATTGCCGGTCAGGAAGTCGCCTGCGATTTGTCCGACCTTCGACGGATCCGTGAACGCGACCTGCTTGATCTTGATGTCCGGACGGTTCTTTTTCATCCAGTCATTGACGGCTTTCGTGCGCTCTGTCGTGCTGAAGTAATCGACGCCAAAATTCACCAGCCCGATCGTACCGCCCTTTGCCACGCACGACGCCAGCACCTTGGCCGCGATCTGACCGTTGCCTTCGCTGTCGGCGGAAACCATGGCGGCATATTGTTCGGGATGCTTGAGACCGGTTGGCACGTTGTCCATGAACACGAGCTTGATGCCTGCCTGCGAGACTTTTTTATAGGTGGCGGCGGTCGCGGTGCCATCGACGGGGATGGAGATGATGCCGTCCGGATGACGCTGAATGGTGTTCTCTATATCCGCAATCTGCTTGTCGACCTGATATTCCGCCGAAGCCACGCCGATCACTTCCACGTTGTATTTCTTGAGCGTGTCCGTGATGCCGGCCACCTGTAATTGCGCCCAGTCGAGGTTCATGGTCTGCATGGAAATGCCGACCTTGTATTTGCCTGCCTTGATCTTGTCTGTTTCGGCGGCGGTGAGCTTGACCGTATCGACCGATGCAGCCTTTTCGCCGTTCGGTCCCTGGCCCACGATGGTTGACGGTCCGATCGATGCCACTGGCAAGCCGGTCACGCATTGCGCGCTCGCGTATGTGGTGCAGAGCGCGGCCACGACGCCGGTCAGCGCAATGGCGAAAGTTGATGAACGACGATGATCCATGATTTGTCTCCGTTGATTTTGTGTACTGAGTTTTAACCACACCACCACGGAACCATGCGAAACGTTGTCATGGTTCCTGCATCATGAGTCATCGACGTGCCTCGTTATTTTTTCGTGAAAGCCACCGCCGCCACAATGATCGCGCCCTTGATGACGAGCTGAAGCGACGAACTGACGCCGAGCAGCACCAGACCGTTGTTCAGCGTGCCGATGATCAGGCTCCCCAGCAAGGTTCCAAGCACAAAGCCGCGCCCGCCGAAAAGGCTGCAGCCGCCGAGCGTCACGGAGGCGATGACATCGAGTTCGAGTCCTTGCACCACGTCGGGCCGCGCGGCATGCGAGCGCGCGGCGAGCACGAGCGCCGCAAGACCCGCGAGCGCGCCGGTCAGGATGAAGGTGATCGTTGTCACGCGCCGGATGTTGATGCCGGAGTAGAGCGCGGCGGTCGGATTGCCGCCTGCGGCATAAACCCGTCGGCCGAAGACGCTGTAATGCAGCAGCAAGACGCCGCCGATCACCGCAAGCAGCGTCCACAGAATGGGTACCGGCACGCCGAAGATATCGCCTTCGCCGAAGATCGATACGAACGAGTCGTTGGTGATGATGACCGGCTTCGTGGTGGTGACGAGCAGGGCGAGTCCACGTGCGGCGCTGAGCGTGCCGAGCGTCACGAGAAACGATGGAATGTTCAGCCGCGTCACGACCACGCCGTTGATCGCGCCCACGATCGCGCCGGTCCCGATCCCGGCAATCGCGCCGATGATCCAGTTGTCGCCGAGGTGCGCCATTGCGAGCGCGGCGGACATGCCGGACAGCGCGAGCGTCGAGCCGACTGACAGATCGATCTGCCGCGCGATGATCACGAAAGTCATGCCGATCGCGATGATCGATACAAGCGCGGTCTGCCGCCCGATATTGAGAAAGTTGTCGATGGACAAAAACCACGGCGACGCGAGGCTGAACACGACCAGCAGGATTGCGAAGGCGACATACAGCATGTAGGGCCGTTCGCCCTGCAGCAAAAGCCGCGCGATTCGCAACGCGCGGCTGGGCGGTTGCGCGGTCAGCGGGTCGGACGCGAGCGGCGTGACGGAGTCGTTCATGTTGCGGGCTCTTCCTGGAAACGAGGGAGTTGGATCAGGTGATGCAATGCCTCGGCGTTGCTGACGTTTTTGCGATCGACCGTGTTGACGATGGCGCCGTCCACGACGATCGAAATGCGGTCGCACAGGCGCAGCAGTTCGTCGAGATCCGACGACACGACGAGCACGCCCGTCCCCGCGCGCGCAGCGTCGTGGACGACGGCGTAGAGCTCTTCGCGCGCGCCGACATCCACGCCGACGGTGGGTTCATCGAGTAAAAGCAGCGTGGGGCGCGGGTTGTTCCATTTCGCAAAAACGACTTTCTGCTGGTTGCCGCCGGAGAGGAATTTCACTTGCGTGTTGGGGCCGGGCGCTTTTACCGCGAGCAGTTTCATCGCGCTTTTCGCCTGTCGCGCCGCGGCGTGGCTTTGCAGCCAGCCCGCACGCGAAAAAAGCGAGAGCCACGGCAACGTCAGGTTCCGTTCTATCGAATGGTCCAGCACGAGACCTTCGACGTGGCGGTCTTCCGGCACGAGCGCAACGCCAAGCTTGATGGCGGCGGCAGGCGTCAAACGTCCGGCTTGCTGTCCGTTGATCGCAAGCGTGCCCTGGGTGACTTCACGAAGCCCGAACAGCGTCTGCAGGATTTCCGTACGGCCGCTGCCAATCAAGCCGGCGAGTCCGTGGATTTCGCCCTGGCGCACCATAAGACTGACGTCGTGCAGACGGTCGTTGCTGACGTTGGTCATGGTGAGGACGGGTTTCGCCTCGAGACCGGAAGCGAGCACGCGCGGCGTGCCCGCTGCAACTTCCCGTGCATGCATTGCGGCATGTCCCGGTCCGACGATCGCCGCGACCAGCTCTTTCATGTTCGTCTGAGCGGTCGTGTAAGAACCCGCGTTGGCGCCGTCGCGGAACACGGTGACGCGCTGCGAAATACGGAACACTTCATTGAGCCGATGCGTCACATAAATCACGCCGACGCCGCGATCCGTCACCGTGTGGATCGCCTTGAAGAGGATCTCTTCTTCGCCGCCGGTGAGGGCGGACGTGGGTTCATCGAGGATGAGCACGCGCACGTCGCCCATCAGCGCCTTGCAGATTTCCGTCATTTGCCGATACGCGAACGGCAGTGATCCGACCATCGCGCGCGGATCGAGCGGAATGCCATGCGCCTTCAGAAATTCGCCGACGTGCGCCATGAGTTCGCGTTTCTTGACGAAGCCGAAGCGCGTGCGCGGCTCGCGGCCGAGCATCAAATTTGCGCCGACGGACATCGATTCGACGAGGCTCAGGTCCTGGTAGACCACGGCGACGCCGGCATCGCGCGATTTCGCGGGGGAATCGAACGCGACGCGTGCGCCGTCGATCTCGATCACGCCCTGATCGCACGCATGTACGCCGCTCAGGATCTTGATGAGCGTCGATTTTCCCGCGCCGTTTTCGCCCAGCAGCGCGTGGACTTCCCCAGGAAGCACCTCGAGATTCACGCCGCGAAGCGCCTGCACGCCACCAAATCGCTTGGTGACGCCGGCCACGCGTATCAACGGCGCGGCCATATCCGGCGATAAAGCGGCCACGGATGGCTCACTCATGTCGCATGTCTCCTTCGTCAGGACAATGCCTGCGATTTTTTTGTGCGTTGCGAGAAAAAGCACGCGTTGTTGTCAACTTCCCATCGTGCGGATGATGGGTCGATAACATTTGATGGCTACATACTCGGCCCGCAGGAGCGAAGATGTAATAAGTGCATCTTCTAATGTGAAGATCCTGACTTTCCTGTTAGTTTGAATTGCTCGGATTTTGGCTTGCGGTCGGCCGGTGTCGCCGGCGAAATGATTAGTAACCATTGAGTAACCAAATCGGGCCGGATTTGCTCTATTTTCGTGACTTCAGTTTCCTTGGATCGTCACGAAATGAACTCAGGCAAGTTACTCAGCGCAGCCGTGCTCGGCGGCGTGGTTTTGGTCAGCGGTTGCGCGGTCGTGCCGCCGAGCGGGCCGAGTGTTGTTGCGTTGCCGCGTTCGGGCGAACCGCTCGCGACTTTTCGCGCGGACGACTACGAATGCCGTAATTACGCGTATCAGTCAGGTAATCCGCAAGGTGCGGCGCAAGCGGCGACCACGAACAGCGTCAACAGCAGCGTGCTGGGCACGCTCGGTGGGGCGGCTGCGGGTGCGTTGATTGGTGCGGCGGCGGGCAATGCGGGAGCGGGCGCGGCGATTGGCGCCGGCAGCGGATTGTTGCTTGGAAGCGCGGCGGGTGCGAACAGCGCCCAGTATTCGGCGGCAGGCCTCCAAGGTCAATACGACGCGGCTTACGCGCAGTGCATGACATCGAAGGGCAACACGATTCAGCAGCCGCAAGTCTATGCGCCGCAGCCGGTCTACTACGCACCGCCGCCGCAGTATTACGCGCCGCCACCGCCGGTTTATTACGCGCCGTATCCGTACTATTGATTGATATTTGTAACGGCTCGTCAGTTGCGCACGCAACGGAACCCGGCATACACATACTGATAATGCGCCTGGAACCAGTTGCGAAAACTCGGTCTGAGCATGCATG
This sequence comes from Burkholderia sp. PAMC 26561, assembly GCF_001557535.2. NCBI lineage: Bacteria > Pseudomonadati > Pseudomonadota > Betaproteobacteria > Burkholderiales > Burkholderiaceae > Burkholderia > Burkholderia sp. PAMC 26561. The sequence goes on along the minus strand of NZ_CP014307.1, from coordinate 728,582 downwards.
CCGCCGTGCGTGGCGAGCCGCCTTTGAGCACGTAATGCTGGTCGTCGTAGAAATTCGCCGAGTAGCCCAGATAGAACGAGAACGGTTCGAACCCGGGTAATGCCCCGAACGGGGTCGATGTCCATTCCCAGCCATTGCCGAACTGTCCTTCCACGCCGGCCGCGCTGCGGTTTTCCGGATGCGCCTGAACGGGAGACGGTTCCCATCGGCGGAAATCGAAGTTGCCTGTCTGCACGTGAGGCGCACCTTCGGCGGCGCGTTGCCATTGCGCTTCGGTTGGCAACGACTTGCCCGCCCATTTTGCGTATGCGCTGGCTTCGGCATGGCTCACGTAGACGGGCCAGTCAGCCGGAAGGTCAATCTCGTCGAACATGGTTCGCAGTTTCCACGCGTCCGCATTCGATGAATCCCGGACCCAGAACGCGGGTTGATCGATGCCTTCCTGCTCGATCCACGCCCAGTCGGCATCGCGCCAGAGATCGCGGTTCGAATATCCATCGGCCCGGATGAAGTCGAGCCAGTCGGCATTCGTCACCATATTGCGGTCTATCTCGAATGCCGGCACGTCCACCTTGTGTTCTCCAAACTCGTTGTCCCAGCCAAATGTTCCGCTTTCGCGCGTAAGGCCGAGCGTGGCCGTGCCCGCGGGCACGTGGACCATTTCGCGTTTTGAGCCGGTATGGAGGGGATGCCGCGCTTCCTGCTCGGTTACCTTCGGGCCAGTTTTCTGGTGTAGCGGCAACTGGTGCAGCATGTACGCAAGCGTCTCGGCATGCATCAGCCGATGCTCGATCGCAACTTCCAGCAACGTCTCCGGCTTGATTGCCGGCTCGACGAAACTGCCGTCCTTGTCGGCACCGTTTGTAATTTCGACGGGGTCGAAGCGCGCATCGATGTCATCGCGAATACGCTGCACATACGCGCGGATCTCTTCCAGCGTCGGCCAGTCTTGCGGCTGGTCGGTTGGCAGGCCGCCGTCGACAGGATCGATACCAAATGCGAACAACTGATCGAATTCTGCATTGGGGCTGGGCAGGTCGAACAGGCGCTGATCGAAGAGATTCCGGTCGAACGCTTCCAGGTGACCAATGTAAAACACGATCCGATGCCGCTCGGCAATCGGCCGTTCATACAGGAATTCGGGCTTGACGACGGCGAACAGCGCGTCGGTTGCCTGGCGCGCTTCGCGCAGTCGGGCGAGCAGCGGATGCAGCGGGGTGGGTTCGCGATTCATCGCTCTTTTCTCCGGGCAGTGGCCGTGCGAAACGATAAATCGTAGCAGAGGACATGCCCGACCTGCTTGAACCGCCCGTGAACCGCATGAGCGGTATTCTTCAGACGGCGCGCAGTCCGTCGAAGTCGAGGATATGGATCAATTTGCCGTCTGTGCGAAGCAGGCCTTTCGCCTGAAAACGCGAGAGGGTCCTGCTGACGGTTTCCAGCGTGATGCCGAGAAAACTGCCCATGTCGTCGCGTGTAAAACGCAGGTTGAATTCGTTCCCGGCGTACCCGCGGCGCGTGAGGCGCGAAGAGATGTCGAGAAGCAGCGCGGCGACACGTTCGTCGGCGCGCAAGGTGCCGAGAATTACGGTCTGTGTCGATTTGCGGACGACTTCACGGCTGAGCAACTGCAGCAGCCGCCGCTGAATGGCAATGGTCTCGCGGCACGCGCGTTCGAAAGCGGACAAGGGGACGACGCAGACAGAACTGTCTTCCAGCGCTACGGCGCGGCACGCGTGATGGCCGTTCTCGAAACCTTCCAGCCCCAGCGCGTCGCCGCCCAGGTGCAGACCCATGACCTGATCGCGGCCATTCGCGCTCGTCACGACCGTCTTGAGTGAACCGGAGCGAATGGCGTAAAGCGCATCGAATGTATCGCCGATACGGAACAGCGTTTCGCCGCGCCTGATGTTGCGCGCATTGACGATGACCGACTGCAGCTTGTCGGTATCGGTGGCGGACAGGCCTTCTGGCATGCAGTACTGCCGCAACGAGCATGTCGAACAGTGCGCGGCGTGGCGCGGGCCGGCGGAATGTGCTGATGCGGAAGTCTCGTGCAAGGTCTGCATGGCGTGCTCGGCTATAAGAACAATTTAGAACCTTGATCTGTAACAAGGAAAATTGTCCCATTGATACCATGCAAAATCCGGCGGCAGAACGTCGCGGACAATTTGTTGCAATGGCGCGGCGCCACGGGGCCCCGCGCGCATGACTGCTCCAACGCCTAAGCCGCGACCTGAGCTGCGACGTCTTCGCCTCCCGCTGCCGAAGGAATCAGCAGCACCGGCAGGGTTGCCTGCCGGAGACACCGCTCCGCCACGCTGCCAAGAATCAGCCGCTGGAATCCCTTGCGCCCGTGCGTGCCCATTACGAGGAGGTCGGCGTTGAATGCGGTCGCGGCCTTGAGAACGAGCTCGGCCACATCTTCCACTGACGACGCTTCACTCACCAGGACCTGGCCTTCCATCCCGCGCTGTTTCATCGCTGCGTTGGTTTCGGCGGCGAGCGTGGCGCCTTGATCCGCAAGCTGGGTACGCAGGATCGAGGGATCGTAGCCGGGGACATCGTAGTAGATGGGGGCCTCTTCGATCACGTAGAACGGCTGCAGCACCGCGTGATGTGTGACGGCGAGTTCGAGCGCGGTATTAAATGCGCGGCTGGAAGTACGGCTGCCATCGATAGCGACGACTATTCGAGTGAACATGCGATTCTCCTTCTGCGGTTAAGCGTGGCTTTCAATCGTCCGACTGTATTTATTGCCGATCGTTCCATTCTGCACTCGCCGTCGCGGCGCCGATACGCGGAGGAAGACTTAATGGCGGCATACAATTCACCCCTCGCCTTTGATCATCTGCCCACTTTCTGCCCGTGTCCCAAGCCGCCGCCAGTACCGATCCGCATACCGCATCACCCCTTCCTTTTCGAAACGCCCTCTTAGCGATGCTCGGCATCGGTCTCGTCAACATGCTCGTTGCACTGGACCAGACCGTGGTGAGTACGGCGTTGCCGTCCATCGTCGCGGAACTGCATGGCTTCGAGTACTACGCGTGGATTGCGAGCGCGTATCTGCTGGCTTCGGTGGTGACGGTGCCGGTGTTCGGTCGGCTTGGCGATTATTTCGGCCGCAAGCGTTTCGTGATCGCCGCGGTGGTCACGTTCACGGTGGCATCAGTGCTATGCGGCGTGGCGAACGACATGTTGTTCCTGGTCATCGCGCGCGGCTTGCAGGGCGTCGGCGGCGGCATGATGGTGGGTACCGCGTTTGCATCGATACCCGATCTTTTCCCCGATGCCCGTTTGCGCGTGCGCTGGCAAGTAGTCATGGCGGCGTCGTACGGCATTGGCACGGCGGCGGGGCCGTCGCTCGGCGGCTGGATGAGCGAGGACTGGGGATGGCGTTCCACGTTTCTCATCAACTTGCCGGTGGGCATCGCCGCGTTTTATTTCATCTGGGCGCATTTGCCGAACTATCGGCGGCCACGTCAGGGCGCGGTGAAAATCGACTGGATGGGAGCGGCGCTCGTGGCGCTCGTTCTCGGCGGATTGCAGGCATTCATTGAAGGCGTGCCGAAGAGCGGACTGACGACCGGCAACATCGTTCTCGCGATATGCGTGGTGATCGGCGCCGCAGCGTTATTGATGTGCGAGCGCCGCGCGACGCATCCGATCATTCCGCTCGATCTGTTCAAGGACCCGCAACTTGTGACCCTGTTCACGCTGTCCGTGCTGTCCGGATTCGTGATGTTTTCGCTGATCTTTTTCGCGCCGTTATTGTTGCAGGGCGGCTTTGGTTTGTCGCCGCAGCAAGCCGGGTTGCTCGCCACGCCGATTGCGATGTTTATCGCGATTGGCAGCTTTATCAACACGCGGATCGTGATTCATTTGCGCAAGCCGACCATGATCCTTTCCATCGGCTTTACGTTGCTGTTGTTTGCGTGCATCGGGCTTTCGTTTGCGAATGCATCGACGCCGCATGTCTGGATCGAGATACCGATGGCCGGCATCGGCGTCGGACTGGGTTTCATCCTGAACAACCTGAATGTATTCGGACAGGAAATCGCCGGGCGCGAGCGGTTCGGCATTACCACGGCGTTATTGCAATCCACGCGCATGGTCGGCGGGATGCTCGGAACCAGTGTGGTCGCGACGATCGTTCAGCATCATTATCGCGATGTCATCACGCGCACGCTTCGCGTGTTGGGCGAGCCGGCAAGTACCGCGTGGCTGCCGCGATTCAACGATCCGCGCATTCTTATCGATACAGCCTTGCGCTCCAAGCTTCTTGCCGATCTTGCGCCCGTTGGACTGGACGGCCCGGCGCTGATCGAAAGCGCGCGTGAAGTTCTCGTGCAATCGATTCATATAGGCGTGCTGCTGACTGCAGTGGCTGCCTTGTCGGCGGTGCTGATGGTGCGGCGGGTTTCGCACATCACGTTTAAAAAGTAGCAGGGCTCGTTATGGATCAACGAGCCCTATCTCAAACCTCAATGCGCGCCGGCCGCCGCGCCACCACCGCCGCCTTTCGCGCGCTTGGTGATCCAGATCAGCGGAATGATCAGGATGAAGATCACCGCGGACGCAAAGAAGATGTCGTTGAGTCCCATCATCGCGGCCTGGGTGTTCACGGTGAAGTCGAACAATCCACGCGCCTGGGCTTCGTTGACATGCAATGTGTTCTGCGAAGCCTGAAGCGACGCCATGAAGGCCGGATTATTGGCATTCGCCTGCTCGGTCAGCCGTTCGTGATGAAGGGCAATCCGGTCGGTCCACGCGTTACCGCACAACGACGTGCCTACGGCGCCGCAAAAAACCCGGGCGAAATTCGATAAACCCGCCGCCGCCGGAATCTTGGAAGGCGGCAATCCCGACAAGATGATCGACGTCAGCGGCACGAAGAACAGCGCCATTGGAATGCCCTGCAACAGCGTGGGCAGAACCAGATGCCATGTATCGATTTCGATCACGTACTTCGAGCGCATATAAAACACGATCGCGAAGCCGACAAACGCCATGGTCGCGACCACGCGTGCGTCGGTGCGCGGCAATACCTTGCCCATGACCGGGGCGAGAATCACCGCGAAAATGCCCAAAGGTGCGGTGACGAGCCCGGCGTCCACGGAACGGTAATTCAGGTACTGCTGCATCCATTGCGGCAGCAAAACGAGGTTACCGAAGAACACGCCATACGCCACGGAAATGGCAACCGTGCCGCCAAAGAAATTGCGTCCCGCGAACAAACGCAGATCCACCACGGGATTTTTTTCGGTCAATTCCCAGACCACGAAGAACGCGAACGCGATTATCGCGATGATCCCGAGCCAGACGACCAGCGGCGATGAAAACCAGTCGAGGTCGCGGCCTTTGTCGAGCATGATCTGCAGGCATGCCACCCATGCGATCAGCAGCATCAATCCGACCGTATCGATAGGCGCTTTGCGCGTCGCCGATTCACGTTTGCGGTAGATGAACCACGTCACGCTTGCGGCGAATAATCCCACCGGGATGTTGATATAAAAGATCCACGACCACGAGTAACTGTCGGTGATCCAGCCGCCTAACGCCGGACCCGCAATGGGGCCGACCACCGCGGTCATCGCCCAGAGGGAAAGCGCCATGGACGCTTTCTCCTTTGGATAAGAGCCCAGCAAGATGGCTTGCGAAAGCGGAATCAGCGGCCCGGCAACGGCGCCTTGCAACACGCGGGCGGCGAGCAGGATCGGCAGTGTCGGCGCGAGTCCGCAAAGCCACGAAGAGATCACGAATAAAATAATCGCGCCGACAAACAACTTGATCTGCCCGATGCGCTGGGTCAGCCAGCCGGTCAGCGGAATCGATACCGCATTGGCCGCGGCAAACACGGTGACGACCCACGTGCCTTCGTCCACGGACACGCCCAGATTGCCGGATATGGTCGGAATGGCGACGTTCGCAATCGATGAATCGAGCACATTCATGAACGTGGCAAGGGCCACGGCGACGGTCGCAAGGACAAGTTGCCCGCCTTTGAGAGGTTCAGGCGGGGCAGGCGCAGCGGGTGCGGCAGCAGGCGCAGTGCTCATGGCAGATCCAGATAAAGCGGCCACACGGAGAACCCATGCGGCCGGCGGTGCTAAAGCATCAATGGATGCTACGACAATGAATGTCATAGCAACGAATTGCCGCTAGTGTGCCAGCGTTCAATAAACCGCGCTGACCACAATACTTTCATTCAGATCCGAAACGCTTTCATTTAACCGACACGTCGATATCGCCGAGATGTTTCTTTGCTGCCCTGGCGATAGTTCCGTCAGCTTGCAACTTCGCGATGGCTGTGTCCAGGCGTTGCTTCAGCGCCTTGTCGCCCTTGCGGATGCCGAACGCAATGCCGCTGCCCAGGATTTTTTCATCGTGCACGGGACCGCCCGCGAATGCGTAACCCGCGCCATCCGGTTTCGATAAAAAGCCCGATTGACCCGCAGCCGACATCACGAGCGTGCCGTCCAGACGCCCGGCCTTCAGGTCCGTATAAGCCTGGTTCTGGTCCTGGTACGCCACCACGTTCACGCCCGCATTCGCCCAATGCGCCTTCGCAAACGTCTCCTGAACCGACCCCGCCAGCACGCCGATGTTCTTGCCCTTCAGCGACTCAGGCGTGGGCGTGAGGCCGCTACCCGTCTTGGCGATCAGTTGCGTCGGCACGTGATACACGATACTTGTGAAGTCGATGGCCTGGCGGCGTTGATCGGTGGCGTTCATCGCGGAGTTGATGGCGTCGAACTTGCGGCCTTGCAGCGCGGGAATCAGGCCGTCGAACGAGGTCTCGACCCACGCGCATTTCATCTTGGCCGCGGCACACACAGCGTTGCCGATATCAATATCCAGTCCCTGCAATTCACCCGATGCCGACTTCGATTCGAACGGCGGATATTGCGCCTCGATGCCGTAGCGCAGCGTGTCGGAATCGGCGGCGAAAGCGGTTGCCGTCGTGCACAACGATGCCGCAACCAGCATGGCGCCGGCCAGTGCGTGAAGGCGCTTCTTCATATGATGTATCTCCCTTTGAGTATCGATGAATTCAAACCGCGCACAAACGGCGCGCGCCTTCGCGCAACGTGTCGTCGTCCTTCGCGAAGCTCAGGCGGATGATGCGGTTGTCGGTGCCGTCGGTGTAGAACGCGGATAGCGGGATTGTAGCGACACGCGTTTCACGGATCAGGCGCAGCACGAAGTCGCTGTCGGTTTCATCGGAGAACGCACCGAAGCGGGCCAGCAGGAAAAAGCTGCCCGCGCTCGGCAGCAGTTCGAAACGCGAACCGGCAAGCGACTCGGCCAGCAAGTCGCGTTTCTTTTGATAGAACGCGCCGAGGCCCAGATAGCTCGATTCGTCGCCGAGTGCTTCGGCGAACGCGATCTGCATGGGGGTATCGGCGGAAAATGTCATGAACTGATGGACCTTGCGGATCTCGTTGGTCAGTTCCGCCGGGGCGAGCGTGAAGCCGACGCGCCACCCGGTCACGTGATACGACTTGCCGAACGACGACACGATCACGCTGCGCTCGGCCAGTGCCGGATAACGCGCCATGCTGTGATGCAGGGCGCCGTCGAAGACCACGTGCTCATACACTTCGTCCGACAACACGATGATCTTCGAGTCACGCGTAAGCGCGGTGAGGCGCTCGATATCCACACTCGTGAACGCGCTGCCCGACGGATTATGCGGCGAATTGACGATGATCATGCGCGTGCGCGGCGTGACGGCGGCCTGAACTTCGTCCCAGTCGATGTGAAAATCCACCGGCGAAAGTTTGATCGCAACGGGCGTCGCGCCCTGCAACTGGACGATCGGGCCGTAGCTGTCGAAGGAAGGTTCGAAGTAGATGACTTCGTCGCCGGGATGCACGAGCGCGCTGATGGTTGCGTACAGGCCTTCGCTCGCGCTCGCGACCACGGTGATTTCGCTTGCCGGATCGTAGCTCGCGCCGTAGAGCTTTTGCGTTTTCAGCGCGAGCGCGTCGCGCAGCGCGTGAACGCCGGACATGGGCGCGTACTGGTTATGCCCCGCGCGCATGGCTCGCGCGGCGCTTTCCACGAGCTTCGGATCGGGCGCGAAGTTCGGTGCGCCTTGCGAGAGATTCAGCGCGTGATGTTCCTCGGCAAGCTGGCCGATCACGGTAAAAATGGTCGTGCCGACAGCGGGCAGCTTCGATTGAGGGGTCCAGGCACTTTTCACGACAAATCTCCGTAAGACTGAATTCATATACCGACGATCATTCGACAGCAGTCATTAACCGCCGACAATCGAAAGTTTGTCATACTAGCCATGCCTGCCGCTCATGGCTCACAAGGTTCCCCAATGAAACCGCTGCCTTCTCTCGATGTCCTGAAGACGTTTGCCGTCGTTGCGCAGCGCCTCAACTTTACGCGCGCCGCCGATCTGCTCAATGTCACGCAAGGCGCCGTCAGCCGGCAAATTTCCGGGCTGGAGGCGCATCTGGGGTATGCGCTCTTCGTGCGCCAGCCGCGCGGCCTGGCGCTCACGCCGAACGGCGCCATGCTGCTCGCGCCTGTGCAGCAGGCGCTTGCGCAGATCACCGAAGCGCTCGAGCGCAGCGGCGCGCAGTCAGGCACCTTGCGCGTGAAATGCCCGACGTGCGCCATGCGCTGGATCTTGCCGCGCGTGATCCGTCTGCAGAACGAGAGGCCGGAACTGGTGATCGAGGTGACGGCGGCGGTGTCCCATGGGGTGGAATTCAACGCCGAGCAATTCGATGCCGCCATCGTTTTCGGTCAGCCGGCGCTGAAGGGCGTGAGTTCGCATCATCTCTTCGACGAAGTCCTGACGCCCGTCTGCGCGCCTGGTTTGCTCAAGCGCGTGACGCGAGACATCACGCCGGACGACCTCGCCGAACAAACCCTGCTGCATCCCACACGCGACCGGCGCGACTGGCTGAGGTGGCTTGCAGCTTATGGGTATCGTGGATTGCCGTCGGCGAAAGCGCAGCACTTCGACACGCTCGACCTTGCGATTTCATCAGCGATGCAGGGCTTGGGCGTGACGATCGGGGATTTGTCGTTGATCGAAGAGGATTTGCTCGCGCAACGGATCGTCACGCCGTTTTCGCTTTGCGTGCCGAGCGGAGCTTCGTATTACCTGATTTATCCGGAACGCCCGGCGGCATCGAAGGTATTGAGCGAGTTTGCCAAGTGGGTGGAAGGCGAGGCTGCGCTAACGCGGGCGGGGCTTTCGAGGTATCTGGAACGGGCGTAAATAATTTTCCGCTATGGCAAAACGCGTCCCCGAGCCCTGGTACAAACCACCCGCCGCCGATGGATCCTGCGCGCTATGCGGCCGGGCGGTTCCGGCAAGCCAGCGCGACGAACATCACCTCGTGCCCAAGTCGAAGGGGGGCAAGGACGTCGCGGTGCTGCATCGGGTCTGCCACAGGCAATTGCACGCGCTTTTTAGCGAAGGTCAGCTCGCGAAGGAATATTCGACCGTCCAGGCGTTGCTCGCCAATGACGATGTCCGCAAGTTCGTCGACTGGGTGAGGACCAAGCCGCCCGGCTTCTACGAACGAACCCGGCGAAGCTCCACGAAGCGATAGGCGTCGAGTCGCGAGTGTGGCCATGCCGCTATAGTGGGCGACCACACTCAACTTCATGGATCACGCGATGCGTCTGTTTTTTGCCGGGCTTTTTTTGGTGCTGGGCCTCGCCGGTTGCGCGAGTCTGTTCGATCGCGATGCGCCACGCGTGAGCGTGGCGGGCATCGAACCGATTGCAGGGCAGGGGCTCGAGCTGCGGTTTGTCGTGAAGCTGCGCGTGCAGAACCCCAACGAAACGCCGATCAACTACGACGGCATAGCGCTGGACCTCGAACTCGACGGCAAACCATTCGCGAGCGGCGTGAGCGACGCACGCGGAACATTGCCGCGTTTCGGCGAGACCGTGTTGAATATCCCGTTGACGGTTTCCGCATTCGCCGCCGCGAGGCAGGCATTCGGCCTCTCCGACGTGATGCAGCGAGGCAGCGTGCCCTACACCGTGCGCGGGAAGCTCGCGGGCAACATGTTCGGCAGCGTGCGCTTTACCAGTTCCGGGACGATCAAAGTACCCGCCTCATTGCAAGGCGGGTACTGAAGAGGGCGGCAATCGCCTGATTGCCGCCGCGCTTCATGACGCTTACGTGCCGCTCTTCGTGACAATCGGCACCCAGGCGCCGCTCTTGACCTGGTACATCGTAGAGGACGCGTTCTTCAAGGCACCTTTGTCATCGAAAGCGATGGTTCCCGTGATTCCCGGAAACGAGATCGCTTTCAACACCGGCCGATACACCTTAGGATCGATCGATCCCGCTTTTTCCATTGAGTTGATCGCCGCCCACGCCGCGTCATAGCCGAACGGCGCGTACGACAGGATCGCGACGCCAAACCGCTTCTGGAACTTGTCGGCGAACGCCTTGCCTTGCGGCATCTTTTCAAGCGGGCTGCCGTATTCCCAGGCCATCACACCTTCGGCTGTGTCGCCTGCGAGCTTCAGGAAGTCAGCATCCATCACGCCGCCGCCGCCCACGAGCTGCGCGTTGACGCTCAACTGCTTCATCCGCTTGGCCACGGCCGCAGCTTGCCGGTCGAGGCCGCCGAAGAAGATCAGGTCCGCGCCCGCGCCCTTGAGCGCCGTCAGTTGCGCCGAGAAATCGACGGTTTGATTGTCGCTGAACTGACGCGCGATGATCGAGCCGCCGGCTGCTTTTACGGCCTTCTCGAACTCGTCAGCTTCGCCCTGGCCGAAGGCCGTGCGGTCATCGATGATCGCGATCTTCTTCGCCTTCGTGACCTTCACCGCGTAGGTCCCGGCGTTGCCGGCGTTCTGGGCATCGCTGGAAATGACGGTGAAGACGTTGTCGAAACCGCGTTCCGTAATGGTCGGATTGGTTGCGGCGGGATCGATCACGGGAATGCCCGCGTTTTGATAGACCTGCGACGCGGGAATCGTCGTGCCCGAATTGAAGTGGCCGACGACCACGGCGACGCCGCCATCCACGAGCTTTTGCGCCGCCTGCACGCCCACGCGCGGGTCGGCCTGGTCGTCTTCGGCCTGGATGATGAAGTTGGCCGTCTTGCCGCCGATCTGGATCTTCTTGGCGTTGGCTTCATCGAGTGCAAGCTGCACGCCGTTCTGCAAGTCCTTGCCATAACCGGCGTTTGCGCCCGTCAGCGGCGCGGCGAAACCGACCTTCACATCGATGTTTTCAGCAGCGGCGGACAGTGGCAACGCACCCACGGCGGCAGCACACGCGATGATCCAGGCAAGCGGTTTGAGACTTGTTCGAAGTTGCATATTTTCTTCTCCTTCGGGTTGGACAGGTCGGGCGGCCAGGACGGTTTATTGGTTTGATGACGCGGTTCAACATCAGGAATGAACCATGGCCGATTTACCTCGGCAAGGCGGATTTCCCCGCGTCGTCATTATGGTGTCGACGAAATAACTGCTTAAACCAAACCGGGCTTTAACCGCGAGGAAATGCGATTCATCGCCACCAGCAATTTAGGAAACCAAATTAGCGGCGTCTTGGCAGTTCATCGCATTCGCGATGCGCATTTCGGCATAGCGGATTTAGCTGAAGCCAAACGGGGCCGCCGGACGCAAGGCACGCCCGGATTGATTCATTTACGCGTTTGTTCAATACAACGGATCGCAGTGTCAACCCACGCCTGAAGATTGCGGCACAAATCAGCTCGGACCGGGGGAGTGCTTTCAAGAGGCTGGGAATTAATCATATATATCGAAAGCATTACGGATTAATTTCATCCAATTCACTGAAAGACTTGCGAAAACGGCTAGTTGTAATGTGGTCTTCAACTCGGTGTAATTATAATGAGAATCGTTCTCATTTGTGTTGACGATTAGGGATCGTCTCGGTACGATTCGGTCGCCGGTGCCTTATGGAGAACGGTTCCGAAGAGATTTTCGATATGCGTCGATACCACGCAACCGGCGATTACCGCCGGCGAAAAGGTCTCAAGAATAATCAACGCGACGCTCGCGTTCGCTTCAATCGCCGCGACAGCCGCCGCAACAAAGACAAAGGATTTCGATGCAACCCGTCCACCCGGTCCAACGCGATATGCGCGTTTCGAAAGCGCCCTTGCGCCGTGCCTTGCTGAGTGCGTGGCTTGCGCTGGCTTCATCGGCGGCAATGGCAGCCGGCAACCCGGCGAATCCGGACGCAACACCCACGGACGCGCCCGAGGCCGACCTGAACATCCAGGCGCAACAAGCCGGTCAATGGACGGGTGTATGGACCCGCTCGACCTTGCTCGGCGACATGGGCGGCATCCGCTCGTTCCTCGGTAAATACGGCGTCTCGCTCCAGGCGACGGAAACATCGGAATACCTGGCCAACGTGCGCGGCGGCCTGAAAACCGGCGGCACCTACGACGGCCTGAGCACGGTCACCCTCGGCCTCGATACGCAAAAGGCTTTCGGCTGGGAAGGCGGCACGTTCAACGCGAGCGCGCTGCAGATCCATGGCCGCAACCTGAGCCAGTACAACCTTGGAACGCTGAACACGGCGAGCGGCATTGAAGCGCAGGACACGACGCGTCTCTGGGAACTCTGGTACCAGCAATCGTTCTTGAACAAGCGCGTGGACGTGAAGGTCGGCCAGCAAAGTATCGACCAGGAGTTCATGGTCAGCTCGTACGCGGCCACCTTCGTGAACACCATGTTCGGCTGGCCGGGCCTGCCGTCCTACGACATGCCCTCGGGCGGTCCGGCTTATCCGCTGTCCGCGCTCGGTGTGCGGGTGCGCGGCCAGATCACGCCGGCGATCACGGCATTGGCGGGCGTCTACGACGGCGATCCGCTCGGCAACAACCCGAGCAATCTCAGTGGCACGAACTTCAACCTGCATAACGGCGCGCTGTACATAGGCGAGTTGCAGTACGCGATCAACCAGCCGTCCGATGGCGAAATGGTCGGCCTGCCGCAAAGCGGTTTGCCGGGCACGTACAAGATCGGCTTCTGGTACAACAACGAACGTTTCGACGACCAGGGTATCGACGATACCGGTCTGTCGCTCGCCAATCCGGCGAGCAGCGGCAACGCGCAATCGCACCGCGGGAACTACAGTTTCTACGCGGTCGCGGACCAGATGATCTGGCGCCCCGACCCGGATGAACCGCGCAGTATCGGCGTGTTTGCGCGCGTGATGGGTGCGCCGGGCGACCGCAACCTCGTGAGCCTTTCGGCGAACGCGGGCATCGTGATGAAGGCGCCGTTCAAGGGGCGCGACAACGACAGCGTCGGCATCGGCCTCGCGTACATCAAGGTCGGCAATCACGTGCACGATCTCGACGTGCAGAGCGCGGCGTTCAGCGGCGGCCCGTACGGCGTGCGCACCAGCGAAACCGCGGTCGAAGCCACGTATCAATATCAGGTCACGCCGTGGTGGATCATGCAGGGCGACCTGCAATACACCTTCAACGCAGGCGCGGGCCAGAACCCGAACGAGCCGACTGCGGCCTTGCGCAATACCCTCGTGGTCGGCGTGCGCACCACCATTACTTTCTGATCGACGGGACTCGTGACCATGAACCTCGATGCACGCACCCGGAACACTCGCATGAAAAAACTTATCGGCATCATCGCGCTTGCGGGCGGCCTCGCAGGAACCGCCGCACAAGCAGCGCCTGTCGGCTTTCTCGAAACGCTGCATAGAAACACCACGCTCGTGAACACCGTGCCGTCCAACGGCGACCAGAATCCGTATGCGCTCGTGGTCGCGCCGGTTTCAAGCGGGACGGTCAAGCAGGGCGACGTGCTGGTCGGCAACTTCAACAATGCCGCCAACTTGCAGGGCACCGGCAGCACCATCGTCAACTATCACCCTGACACCAAGGAGCTGAGCGTCTTCGCCACCGTGCCGCGCGACTTGAAGGAATGCCCGGGCGGTATCGGCCTCTCGACCGCGATGACCATGCTCAAGTCGGGCTGGGTGATCGTCGGCAGCACGCCGAGCAACGACGGCACGACCAACACGAAGGGCGCCGGCTGCCTGATCGTGCTGGACAACCAGGGCAAGGTTGCATCGACGATCGTGAGCCCGAATATCAACGATCCGTGGGGCAACATGGCGGTGGTCGACAACGGCGATCACGCGACGCTCTTCGTGAGCAACGCGGGCTTCGGTGTGGGCGCCGCGGACGGCACGCCGCCGGTCTTCAAGCAGGCGACCATCCTGCGCCTGGACCTGGATATTCCCGAGGGCCGTGCGCCCGTCGTGAAGCAGGAAACCGTGATCGCGAGCGGCTTCGGCGCGCAGGCGGACAAGGGCGTGTTCCTGGTCGGGCCGACGGGACTGGCGTTGTCTCAGGATCAGAAGTTGTTGTACGCGTCGGACGCCATCGGCAACCGTGTAACGGAAATCGATGACCCCATGACGCGCGACACCAGCGCGGGTGTCGGCCGCCAGTTGACCGCCGACGGCTTCCTGCATCGGCCGCTCGCGATGGTGACCGCGCCCAACGGGCACCTGCTGGTCACGAACGCGTTGAACGGCCAGGTGGTGGAGATCGATCCCGCGACGGGCAAGCAACTGTATGCACGCTGGATCGATACCGACAAGGCGCAATCGCCCCCGGGCAACGGCGACTTGTTCGGCATTGCGCTGACGCCGGAAGGCGACGGTTTCTATTACGTCCAGGACGATGTGAACACGCTGGTCCTGGCGAAGTAACACGCAACACGTAACAAGGCAGGGCGACATCATGGCAAACGATCAGGATCCACCGCGCAGGCGCTTTCTCAAAGCGGGCGTTGCGGCGGGCGCGGCGTTCGGCGCGGGTTCGGTCGCGCACGCAGCGACCAAGGCGCAGTTCAAGCAACCCGTCGACCCGATGACCGTGGTCGAGCCGTTTTTCGGCGAGCATCAGGCGGGCATCGTGTCACCGCAGCAGAGTCATACGTATGTGGCCGCGCTCGATCTCACGACCGACAAACGCGACGACGTCATCAACCTTCTCAAGCAATGGACCGATGCGGCGGCGCGCATGTCGCGCGGCGAGACGGCGAAACCGCTGCCCACCGACGATCAATCCGCGCCCGACTCCGGCGATATCCTCGGCATCGGCGCGGCGGGTCTGACGGTCACGTTCGGCTTCGGCCCGGGCATGTTCGAGCACGAGGGCAAGGATCGCTATGGCATCGCCAAGCACCGGCCGGCTGCGCTCGTCGATTTGCCGCGCTTCAACGGCGACCAGTTGCTGCCGCAGAAAACCGGCGGCGACATCCTCATTCAAGCCTGCGCGAACGATGCCCAGGTCGCGTTTCATGCGGTACGTCAGCTCGCGCGCATGGGGTATGGCATGGTCGCGATGCGCTGGGGCCAGGCGGGATTCCTGTCGGGTCCGCGCGGACAGACGCCGCGCAACCTGATGGGCTTCAAGGACGGCACGAACAATCCGTCGACGGCGCAACCCGCGCTGATGAACCAGTTTGTCTGGGCCGACGCGCCCGACGCGCCGTGGATGAACGGCGGCACGTACACGGTCGTGCGGCGTATCCGGATCACCATTGAACACTGGGACCAGATGGAACGCGGTTTCCAGGAACAGGTGATGGGCCGTGAGAAATACAGCGGTGCGCCTATCGGCAAGAAGAACGAGTTCGACGCGCTCGATCTCGACGCCGCCGATAAAGACGGCAACCCTGTGATCCCCGACAACTCGCACGTGCGCTTGTCGAACCAGGCGACGAACAAGGGCGCGCAAATCTTGCGACGCTCGTATTCGTACAACGACGGCACGGATTTTTATATCGAACGGTGGCCGCCGTGGCGTCAGGAAACCGAGTACGACGCGGGGCTGATCTTTATCGCGCATCAGAGTGATCCGCGCACCGGTTTCATTCCGATCAACGACCGGCTCGCGAAGTTCGACATGATGAATCAGTTCACCACGCACGTAGGCAGCGGCGTGTTCGCGTGTCCGCCGGGTGCGCGGCCGGGGTCGTACATCGGTGCGGGATTGTTCGAAGCTTGACCCGTAGTCGCAGTTGCTCAACGTCAAAAACACAACAGGAAAGAATGCAATGAAGACCACACGCTCCATGCCCGTATTGCGGGCGCTGTGCGGCATCGCGGTGCTGTCCGCCTCGGCTGCCCTGCCGTTGAGTTCGGCTGCAGCCACGCTGACGCTGTACAACGCGCAGCACGAACAGGTCGTGGCATCGCTTGCGAAAGATTTCGAGGCGCAAAGCGGTGTATCGGTGAAGGTCCGCAACGGCGAAGGCCCGGCAATGGCCGCGCAACTCGTTGCCGAAGGCTCGGCTTCTCCCGCCGATGTCTATTTCACCGAGAACTCGCCCGAACTCGTACTGCTCGGCGAGAAGGGCATGCTGGAAAAGACGGATGCGTCCACGCTCTCGGTGATCCCGGCGCGTTTCAACTCGCCGCAGGGCGACTGGGTCGGCGTGCTCGCGCGTGAGAACGTGCTGGTCTACAACACGAAGAAGGTCGAGGCGGCGCAACTGCCGGCATCGCTGATGGATCTCGCCAAGCCGGAGTGGAAAGGCAAGGTCGGCATTGCGCCCAGCGACGGCGATTTCCTGCCGGTCGTGAGCGCCGTGATTGCAATGAAGGGCGACGACCAGGCGCTGCAATGGCTCAAGGGTCTCAAGAAAAACGCGCAACTCTTCGATGACGACGAAGGTGTGGTCGCGGCCGTGAATCGGGGCGGCGTGGCGACGGGCGTAGTGAACAACTACTACTGGGCGCGCCTGCACACGCAACTCGGCGACAGCGCGACCCGCAGCGCGATCTATCACTTCGGCAACGGCGATGTGGGCGCACTGGTGAACGTATCGGGCGCGGCGGTGTTGAAGTCGAGCAAGAACCAGCAGGTCGCGCAGCAATTCCTCGCGTACCTGGTGAGCGAACGTGCGCAGCAACTGATCGCGAAGGGCAAGATCGCGTATGAATATCCGTTGCATGCTGGCGTCGCGCCTGACCCGATGTTGAAGCCTTTCGACCAGTTGAGCCCGCCGTCGTTGAGCATCGAACAACTCGGCGATGACAGCAAGGCCGCGAAGCTGATGCGTCAGGCCGGCTTGTTGTAAAGGCATGAGCGATGTCGTGAACGCCACAAGCATTCAGGCGTCGCCCCAACCCCGCGGCCGCAAACGCGCGCCGCGGGGTTTGCTCGTGGCGGCAGGGTTGTGCGCGCTGCTCGTGCTGATGCCGCTTGCTTTCACGGTTTATCGTGCAGTGACGTATGGCTGGGACGATGCGCTCGAGTTGATCTTCAGGCCGCTCGTCGGCGAATTGCTGATCAATACGTTGTCCATAACGATCAGCGCGACGCTGGTTTCGGCGGTGGTCGGCACGGCGACGGCGTGGTTTATCGAACGCACGCGTGTGCCGGGGAGGCGCTTCTGGGCTGTGCTGACGGTCGCGCCCCTTGCCATGCCTGCGTTCATCACGAGTTATGCGTGGGTATCGTTGAGCCTGGATTTGCAGGACTTCGCGGGCGCGTTGCTCGTGATATCGACCGCTTATTTTCCGCTGGTTTATTTGCCCGTTGCGGCGGCGCTGCGCGGCATGGACCCGGCGCTCGAAGAAACCGCGCGGTCGCTCGGGTGCGGACGTACCGGCGTGTTCGTTCGCGTGGTATTGCCGCAATTGCGGCCTGCGTTGCTGGGTGGAATGCTGCTTGTCGCGCTCGGCGTGCTTTCAGAATTTGGCGCGTTCACGCTGCTGCGCTTTCGCACCTTCACCACGCAAATCTACGCTGAATACCGTACGAGCTTCGACAGCAGCGGTGCTTCGGTATTTGCTTGCATCCTCATTGCGATGTGCCTGCTTTGCCTCGCGCTGGAAATGCGCGTGCGCGGCGGCGCGCGTTACGAACGCGTGGACCGCGGCGTTCGCCGCGCCGCATTGCGCTACGACCTCGGTCACTGGCGGTGGATCGTCGCCGCAGGCTTTGCCGCGCTGGCAATCGTGACGCTGGGCGTGCCGATCGGCATGATCGGTTTCTGGCTCACGCAAACCGGCGCAGCCGCGATCACGCCGGCCGAAGTGTCGCCTGCGCTGCTGGTCGAATCCACGTTGTCGTCACTAGGTTACGGTTTTGCCGCGGCAATTGTCACCACGCTCGCATGCGTGCCGCTGGCGTTCTTGCTCGTGCGTTTTCCGAGCCGTGTCGCAACCATGTTCGAGCGCACCGTCTTTCTCGCGCAAGGCTTGCCCAGCCTCGTGGTGGCGCTCGCAATCGTGTCGTTGGCGGTGCATGCGTTGCGCCCGCTCTATCAAAGCGCCACGCTGCTGGTCGTGGCCTACGCCATCTTGTTCCTGCCGCTCGCGCTCGTGAGCGTGCGCGCAGCGTTCACGCAGGCGCAGCCGCGGCTGGAAGAGACCGCTCGCTCGCTTGGGCTCGGCTGGCGCGAAACCGTGCGTCGCGTCGTGTTGCCGCTGGCCGGTCCGGGTCTCGGCGCCGGCGCGACCATGGTGTTCATCTCGGTCGTCACCGAACTCAATTCCACCCTGCTCCTGTCGCCCATCGGCACGCGCACGCTCGCAACGCAAGTATGGATCGACACCTCCACGCTCGCGTTTGCCGCCGCGGCCCCATACGCCGCGTTGCTGGTGGGCATTTCGCTGCTGGCATCGGGCACGTTGTTCGCGTTGCTCGGACGGTCCGCCGTCGCGGGCCGAGCAGGCGATATCAAGGCAGGACTTCAAATCAATGTGCAAGCCGGTTCGCCGTCTGACAAATAGAACGATATGAGCGAACTTCGCGTGACCAGCCTCACCAAATCCTTCGATGGACAAGCCGTGCTGCATGGCGTGGATCTGTCGGTGGAACGAGGCACCTTGCTGGCCCTGCTCGGACCTTCGGGCAGCGGCAAAACCACGCTGTTGCGGGTGCTTTGCGGTTTCGAACGCGCCGACGGCGGCACGGTGGAAATCGATGGCGTGCGCGTCGCCGGACCGGGCGTTCATGTGCCGTCGGAAGCACGAAGGATTGGCTACGTGCCGCAGGAAGGCGCGCTGTTCCCGCACCTTTCTGTCGCCGACAACATCGTCTTCGGGTTGCCACGTGCGCAGCGGCGGGCGCGGTATCGAGTCGATGAACTGCTTGCGCTGGTCGGTCTGCCCGCTGCGTATGGCGACCGTGCGCCGCAGGCCTTGTCGGGCGGTCAGCAGCAACGCGTGGCGTTGGCGCGCGCGCTCGCGCCGTCGCCATCGCTCGTGATGCTCGACGAGCCGTTTTCATCGCTCGATGCCGCGCTGCGTATCGAGACGCGCGAAGCCGTGACGGACGCACTCGCGGCGACCGGCGCGACAGCCGTGCTGGTCACGCACGACCAGTCCGAAGCCTTGTCGCTTGGGCGCGAGGTCGCCGTGCTGTGGCGCGGGCGGCTGGTGCAGACGGATACGCCGGAGGCGGTGTACCGGCGGCCGGTATCGCGGGAACTGGCGAGTTTTGTCGGCGATGCGGTGATCGTGCCGGGATCGATTGTTTCCGGCGATCCGATGCACGTGCGCTGCGAATTCGGTACGTTGCCCATCACGCGTGCGGTTGCAGCAAGCGATGTCGACGTAATGATCCGCCCCGGACAAATCCGCATTACGGATCACGGCGATGTGCACGCGACCGTCGAAAAAGTCGTCTTTTATGGCCACGATGCCAGCGTCATGCTGCGCTCGGACGGCGGTTCACACGGCATGCAGATCCGCGTGGCGGGGTATTCGTATCCGCGTTTGGGCGAGCGGGTGGGGTTGTCCGTGGAAGGCGATGTGATGGCTTATCCGCGCACCTGATGACGCGCGTCAAAACATCGAATTGGTGCCAGCTTGACAAAGTGCATATGCACAAACTACTCTGTGCGTATGACTTCCCCTGAATTGTCCTATCTCGACTGCAATTGTTTCGCCATCCGCCAGGCGGCGCGCTTCGTCTCGCAGCTTTACGAGCGCCACGTCGGGCAGGCAGGCGTGACGGCCGCGCAGTACACGCTCCTCGCCGCCATTCACCGGCGGCCAGGGACGACCATGGCCGAACTCGCTGATGCAATGGTGATGGAGCGCACCACGCTGGTTCGCGCGCTGAAGCCTTTGCAACGCGATGGTCTGGTCACGGCCGACCAGCAAGACGCCGGCACGCGCGCCGTGGCGCTGAATCTCACCGAAGGCGGTAAAAAAACGCTTGGCGAAGCCGCTTTGCGCTGGCACGAGGCGCAAAAGGAATTCGAAGAGAAATTCGGCCGGGACCGCGCGAGGGAGTTGAGGAAGTCATTGCTGGAACTGACATCGATGGAATGAAACGAAGGCCCGGCATAACGCCGGGCGTTTTTTTAATGCATTTAGTGCATATACACTTGATGGAGCTGACATGGAAATCAAAGGCAAGGTAGTTCTGGTTACAGGCGCGAATCGCGGCTTGGGCGAGCAGTTCGCAAAGGCACTGCTGGCAGCAGGTGCATCCAAGGTCTATGCAACGGCGCGCGATAAATCCGCCATCAAGATTCCCGGCGTGGAAGCCGTCCAGCTCGACGTGACGAACGCGCAAAGCATCGCCGCCGCGGCCGACCGGCTGACCGACGTGCAGATCGTCATCAACAATGCGGGCGCGATCATCGGCGGCTCGCTGCTGGACGCGGGTTCCATCGATGCCGCCCGCTCATTGTTCGAAACCAATGTGATCGGCCCACTCGCCGTCACGCAGGCGTTCGCGCCGGCCTTGAAGCGCAACGGCGGCGGCGCGGTGGTCAATATCCTGTCGGTGCTGAGCTGGCTGACTATCGATGGAACGGGTGCCTATAGCGCGTCCAAATCGGCCGTATGGGCGATCACGAACGGCCTGCGGACCGAACTGCGCGGCCAGGGCACGCTGGTGGTCGGCGTGCACCCGGCTTTTATCGATACTGACATGACCGCCGGCATCAATGCACCCAAAACCACGCCGCAAGAAGTCGTGCGCCAAGTGCTGGAAGGCATCGAGCAGGGCAAGGAGGAGATTCTCGTCGATGACGTCGGCCGCAACGTGAAGGGATCGCTGTCTTCCGCAACGCCTGCCTACCTGACGCCCGCCCACTAAAACGGGAGAACCACCATGAGTACGCAAAGCCAGTCACGCGAGATCGTGTTGTGCGCGCCGGTCAGAACGGCAATCGGCGCGTTCAACGGCACGCTGAAAGGCACGAGCGCGACCGACCTCGGCGCAGCCGTGATCCGGGAGACGCTGCAGCGTTCGGGCGTCGCGCCGGAGAAGGTCGATTCAGTCACGTTCGGCAACGTGATCCAGGCGGGAAATCGCATGAATCCCGCGCGACAGGCGGCGGTGAATGGTGGTTTGCCGGTTTCCGTTCCCGCGCTGACCGTGAACCGTGTATGCGGATCGGGCGCGCAGGCGGTGGTATCGGCGGCGAACGAAATCAGCGCGGGATTCGTGCAGCTCGCGGTGGCAGGCGGCATGGAGAACATGGACCGCGCGCCGTACTTGCTCGATAACGGTCGGTTCGGATATCGCATGGGCAACGCGGAAATCCACGACAGCATGCTGCGCGACGGTCTGGACGATGCCTTTTCGGGCAAGCATTCCGGCTGGCACACGGAAGACCTCGTGACGCAGATGGACATCACGCGCGAGGCGCAGGACCGCTTTGCCGAGCGTTCGCAGCAGCGGTTCACATCGGCTGAAGCGAAGGGGTTTTTCAAAGCGGAGATCGTCGGGCTGGACGTGAAGGCGGGCAAGCAAACTGTCTTATTCGATACCGACGAACAACCGCGCCCCGACACCACCCTAGCGACACTTTCGAAGCTCCGCCCCGCATTTCGTCCGGACGGCACGATCACAGCGGGTAACGCGCCAGGCCTTAACAGCGGCGCGGCGGCCATGCTTGTTGCGGACCGTGCGTTTGCGGATCGCAATGGGATCGCGGCATCGGTGCGGCTCGTGGCTTATGGCATCGCGGCAGTCGAACCCGGCATGTTCGGACTCGGACCAGTGCCGGCCGTGCAGCAGGCACTGGATCGCGCGGGCTGGAAGCTGGGCGACCTCGAGCGCATCGAGATCAACGAGGCGTTCGCTGCCGTGCCCATTGCGGTTGCGCGCACGCTCGGTCTGCCCGATGACATCGTGAATCCGGAAGGCGGCGCGATCGCCCATGGACACGCGATCGGCGCGACGGGCGCGGTGCTGGTCACGCGCCTAGTCCACGCGATGAAACGCGACGGCCTCAGGCGCGCAATGGTGACCTTGTGTATTGGCGGCGGGCAGGGCATTGCACTGGCGCTTGAAAGCCTTTGATCTAGGCGCGTGCCGGCGCTGGATTGAACTCGCGGATGATATCGATAAATGCGCGCAATCCCGCCGGCACATGCCGATGCCCCGGGTAATACAAGCACAACCTCGGACCCGGCGGCGACCAGTCTTCCAGCACGCGTACAAGGCGGCCCGAAGCGATGTCTTTCCCCACCGCCCATTCGCTCAGCCACGCGAGGCCGGCGCCGTTCAGCGCGGCGTCGAGCATCAGGTGATGGTTATCGAGCGTGAGAGCGCCTTTGACATCGATCTGGATACGCTCGCCGCGCTTCTCGAAATCCCATTTGTACACGCCGCCGCTTGAATAACGCGCGCGGATGCATTCGTGCGCGAGCAGGTCGTCGGGCACTTTGGGGCGGCGTTTCTTCGTCTTCGTGAAGTATTCGGGCGATGCCACCACGGCAAAGCGCACCGGCCGGCTGCACGGCACCGCGATCATGTCCTGGGGCACCATGTCGAGCACACGGACACCGGCATCGAAACCTTCCGCGACGATATCGACCAGCCGTCCCTCGGTCACGATATCCAGTTTCATATCCGGATACCGAGCGAGAAACGCGTAGGCGACGGGCTGCATCAGCTCCAGCGCCGCACCTTCTGATGCATTGATGCGCAGCGTTCCCGCCGGCGTTTCGCGATGCAGGTTTGCGTCTTCCATGGCCGCCGAGATTTCGCGCAGCGCCGGGGTGACGCGTGCGAGAAACTGCTCGCCCGCCTCGGTGAGCGAGACGCTGCGCGTGGTCCGATGAAACAGCCGCACGCCCATGCGCTGCTCCAGCGCCGCGACCGCGTGGCTCAACGCCGATGGCGACATGCCAAGTTCCGCCGCCGCGCCACGAAAACTTCGATGCGCGGCGACCGCCGTCACTGCGCTCAACTCGGTCAGGCCGGTTCGGCTCATTTGGAACTCATTGTGCTGTTTTCTGCATCAACCCGTGCAGCGCTGTGCGTATTGTCTCACTGATCACCGGACCTTATTGTGATCGCGTCTTTTCATCCACTGAGGGAATTCGCGATCATGAGCAAGACCGTTTTGATTACCGGGGCATCGTCGGGCATTGGCCGGGCGAGTGTGGGCTTGTTTGCCGCAAAGGGCTGGAACGTCATCGCGACAATGCGCCAGCCGGACGCGGCGCTTGCCGCCGATAACGTCTTCGTCACGCGCCTCGATGTCCAGGATACCGGCAGCATTCACGCTGCAGTCGATGCGGGCATCGCGCGGTTCGGGGGGATCGACGCGCTCGTCAACAACGCGGGATACGGGCAGTACGGTTTGTTCGAAGCGCTGTCGCGCGAAGACATCCAGACGCAGTTCGACGTCAACGTGTTCGGCGTCATGGATGTCACACGCGCGGTGCTGCCGCATTTCCGGGCGCGCAAAAGCGGAGTGATCGTGAACGTCAGTTCGGGTGCGGGCATTTTCACCTTGCCCATGATCTCGCTCTATTGCGCCAGCAAATTCGCGCTGGAAGGATTTTCGGAGGCGTTGTCGTATGAACTTGGGTCACAGGGAATCGGCGTGAAGCTCGTGATCCCGCACGGCGGTGTGACCAGCACGAACTTCAACGCTCGCTCGCTGGAAAGCCATGTGCAGGAAGAAAAGCCTGGCAGTTACGATGGTTTTGTCGAACGCACGGCGGCGGCTTTTGGCGCGCTGGCCGCGGCGAGCACCATTCGCGCGGACGATGTCGCGGCGCTCATCCACGAGGCCGCAACCGATGGCACGGACCGGCTGCGTTATCTCATCGGCGATGATTCGCGTGGTTTTGTAAAAGCGCGCCGCACCCTGCTGGATCAGGATTACATTGACTTCATGCGAGCGAAGTTTCCCTTGGTTTAAGGGTTTTCACGCAACGGACCATGAGTCGACGCGCGAAGAAAAGCGGTCCAGCACGCGAAACAGGCCAGAAATGCGAAGACTTGGCGGATTTCGGCGATAGTCTTTCGCACGGGCCCGATGCACCGACAGTATGGTGAAAGCTCGTTTGACCGCGCCCGACCGGCTGTCCGGCTGGCGCGGTCTGGCCGGGTAAGGCCGATCCTGTTTCCGGAGTGCATGAGCTATGAGAGTTTCCCTGTTTGCCGGCGTTGCCATGTTGTGCGTGGGCGCAAGCGCGTTCGCCCAGCAGCCGCCCGCGTTTCCGATGCGCAGTCAAAATTCGGCGCAAGTGAGTATCGATAACGCCATGTGCTATGGCTACGCCAACCAGCACACGGGCGTGAACATGGCGAAGGTGTCACAAGTGCCGATCAAACCGCAGGCGACCAAGCCTGGCGCCGTGAAGCAGGTCGCGGTGGCGGCGCCGTTGCCATCGGCGATGGCTTCCGGGGCTTCCGCGGTTTACCCGGCATCCGCTACGGGCAAGGCTTCGGCTTCGGCTTCAGCGCCGGTGATGGCGTCCGGATCGGCATCGGCATCGGCCGCCAGACCGGGCGTCGCCTCCGATGCACGCGCCGTCGCGAACGCAAGTTCTTCATCCACCGATGCCCCCATGCCCGCGCTGCCTCCGCCCGAGCCGCCCATGGTCCAGTATTGGCGCGCATATA
Source organism: Burkholderia sp. PAMC 26561 (assembly GCF_001557535.2). Classification (NCBI taxonomy): domain Bacteria; kingdom Pseudomonadati; phylum Pseudomonadota; class Betaproteobacteria; order Burkholderiales; family Burkholderiaceae; genus Burkholderia; species Burkholderia sp. PAMC 26561. The sequence continues at coordinate 703,728 of NZ_CP014307.1, read as the reverse complement.
GCGAATGCATGACCGAGCGCGGTTACATGGTCAAGTGACCGCTCAACGTCTTTAACTGCTTGTTGATTGCGCCCGGTTCCGGGCGCAATTCATTTCTGCTCCCGCCCTGCACGACACATCGCCGAATCAGGCGTAACGCTGTATTTAATAAAATATAACGTGGCGATTGATAATTTCGATCGTTGCAATGTAACCGTCCGCGCCTTGACGACGAATTAGCTAACAGAAGCATCTGAACGCGGGCTGTTTTCAAGTCAAATACATTTCCACGCGGTCAGGGATTAAACGCGCTTCAAATGTGTTTGCGTATTTATCCGCATGTCAAACGTTGTATTTGCTCAAGCAGCGAGTCTTGTCAAGGAGCACACCATGACCACCAGACGCCGTTTTTTATTTGCGAGCAGCACGTTGGCGGCAGCCGCTTTCGCCGCGTTCAGGCAACGCGATGTCCCGGGCGTGAGTCCGGCTTTGGCGGCCGACGCGAACGAGACGTTCGAGGTCGTTCATACCGATGATCAGTGGCGCAGCACGCTGACATCGGCGCAATACAACGTGTTGCGGCACGAAGGCACGGAGCGGCCCTATAGCAGTCCGCTCAACGCGGAGCATCGCAATGGCGTGTTCTCGTGCGCGGGATGCCAGCTCGATGCGTTTTCGTCGCGCACGAAATTCGAAAGCCACACCGGCTGGCCGAGCTTCTGGGCGCCGCTCGATCATGCGGTCGCCACGCACGAGGACCTGTCGTTCGGGGTGTCGCGCACTGAAGTTCATTGCCGGCGTTGCGGCGGCCATCTCGGTCATGTCTTTAATGACGGCCCCAAACCCACCGGCCTTCGATACTGCATGAACGGCCTGGCGATGAACTTCAAACCGAGTGTCGCCTGAGCGCCGCACAGTCCTAATTTTCGAGATCCTTAGCCCATGTTGCTTATCATCCTGGCTTACCTTGGCGGCGCGCTCACTATCCTGAGTCCGTGCATCTTGCCTGTCCTGCCTTTCGTTTTTTCTCGCGCGGACCAGCCGTTCGTGCGCAGCGGATTGCCGTTGCTCGCCGGCATGGCGCTTACTTTTGCAGCCGTGGCGACGCTCGCGGCCGTCGGCGGCGGCTGGGTCACACAAGCGAACCAGTATGGCCGTTGGCTCGCGGTCGCGTTGCTCGGCATCTTCGGCCTGACGCTGCTGCTGCCGAGTTTTGCTGAACGCGTGATGCGCCCGTTCGTGAGCGCAGGCAACCGTCTCACGCAATTCGCGCAGGCGGACGGACAGCAGGTCAGCGCAGGTTCATCGTTTTTGCTGGGCATCGCGACGGGATTGTTGTGGGCGCCTTGCGCCGGCCCCATCCTCGGTCTCGTTCTGACGGGCGCCGCGCTGCGCGGCGCGAGCGTCGGCACGACCTTGCTGCTCGCGGCGTATGCGGCGGGCGCGGCGACATCGCTTGCGGTGGCGTTGCTGATCGGCGGACGCGTGTTTGCAGCCATGAAACGGTCGCTGGGCGCAGGCGAGTGGATCCGGCGCGGCATTGGCGCTGCGATGTTGCTCGGCGTTGTTGCGATATCGCTCGGACTCGATACCGGCGTGCTCGCGCGGGTTTCGACCGTTGCGACGGGTGGGCTGGAGCAAAAGCTGGTCGATCGGTTTTCGCCGGCTTCAACGCCAGCGCCGGCAAGCGCGCCAAGCACAGCCGATACGGCCAAGCCGCCCGCAATGATGCGCGCCACCTTCGACACCCCGCTACCAGTCGAAGGCCAGTTGCCGCCGCTATCCGGCGCGGTCCAATGGCTCAATTCGGCGCCGTTGAGCGCGGAGGATCTGCGCGGCAAGGTCGTGCTCGTCGACTTCTGGACCTACTCGTGCATCAACTGCCTGCGTTCCCTGCCGTATGTGAAAGCGTGGGCAGAGAAGTATCGCGACAAGGGGCTCGTCGTGATCGGCGTGCATGCGCCCGAGTTCGCGTTCGAACGCAATATCGATAACGTCAAACGTTCCGTGCATGACCTGGGTATCGATTATCCGGTGGCTATCGATAACAACTACGCGATCTGGCGTGCGTTTGGCAACCAGTACTGGCCGGCGCATTATTTTATCGATGCAAAGGGACAAGTTCGCTTTCATCACTTCGGCGAGGGCGATTATGCGCACTCCGAAGAAGTGATCCAGCAGTTGCTCAAGGAAGCCGGCCATAACGACGTCGGCCCGGCCATTACCAACACGGACGCCAAAGGCGTGCAGCAATCCGCCGATAACGCCGACATGCGGTCACCGGAAACCTACGTTGGTTATGAGCGAGCGGAAAACTTCGCGGGGAACGGCGGCGAGGCGCACGACAAGGTCCACACGTACGCGGCGCCCGGCGAGCTTTCGTTGAATGACTGGGGACTCGCCGGCGCATGGAAAGTGGGCGCGCAAGAGGCTTCGCTCGCGCAATCGAACGGGACGATCGTGTATCGGTTCCACGCGCGGGACTTGCATCTCGTGCTTGGGCCGGGCAAGGACGGCAAGCCCGTCAGGTTCCGTGTATCGATAGACGGCGCCGCTCCCGGCGACGCCCACGGCACCGACGTCGCCGCGAACGGCACGGGCACGGTAACCGAGCAGCGCCTGTATCAGCTCGTGCGGCAACCGGGCGATGTGAAGGACCGGACGTTCAGCATCGAATTCCTCGACGCCGGCGTGGAGGCTTATGCGTTCACGTTTGGCTGAGGCTGCTGCGTTGCGGCAGTTCAGTTGTCATTAAGCCGGTAGATCAGCAGGCGGCCCTTGTAAGCGGCCGTTTCTTGGAAGGCGACGCGATCGAGGCGTTCCTCGCGCATCCGGAAGCCGCGGTCGCCCATCTGCCGGTTGAACGCGGCGCGGTTGCCGCGGTCAGGGTCCACGATCCAGACTTCGGCGCAAGGCAACGCATGCAAGCCGATAAACGCCGCAAGCGTCGCGTTGGCATCGCGTTCGTAGAGCAGGTCGCTGCCCATGATCAGGTCGTAACGGCCATTGACGATACTGCGTCCCGCCGTATCTGCCAGCGTGCCGGCAAGTTCGGGGATGGACCAGTTGCCGTGCAGGTATTTCATCGGCGGGAGGTCGTTCAGGCGCAGGTTTTCATCGAGGAAACTTGCCGTCAGCGGATGGCAATCGCTTGCCGTGACATCCGCCCCTCGCCGGTGCCCCACAAGACTCGCGAGCGCAAGGCCGCAGCCGATTTCGAGGATTCGCTCGGTGGCGAGCACGGGACGCAGCGCGAGCCGCGCGGCCAGATGCGCGCCCGATGGCCACAGCATGCCGAAAAGCGGCCACATCGCGGACGAGATGCCGATGCGTTCGGCGTCGCCCAAAGGGTCGGAGAATTGCTGCAGGTCGAGCAGCGAACGGATGATGAGGTCGTCGACGCCCGTGACGGTGATGTTTTGCTGCTTGGTCAGATAACCGGGCATTGAACGGGACGGGAGGGAGCGGGGACGTAGTATGCGCCCGTTTCCCGTTTGCACCGCGGATTTGGTTTTTCAGATCTGCGCGTGCGCCCGCCGCAGTCTTTCGCGGCTGTTGCTCAGGTGCATCCGCATTGCGGCGCGGGCATCGTCGGCATCCTGGCGCACGATCGCCCGGTAAATCTGCTGATGCTCCGCCAGGACGCTGCGAAGATGAACGACACGGTCAAGCTCCGCAATTTCCGTCGATCCCAGCCGCGTGCGCGGACTTACTGCACGGCCTAGCTGGCTTAGGACATCGAAGAAATAACGATTCCCGCTCGCACGTGCAATCTGGATGTGGAACTCCACGTCGTGTGCCACCACGTCCGTGCTGCCGCGTTCGAGCTCGGCCTCGAAGCGCGTGAGCGCTGCATCGATCAGTTTCAGATGCTGTTGCGTGCGCCTGCCCGCGGCAAGACCCGCCGCTGCGGCTTCCATATCGATGCGGAACTCGATGATGGCCATGACATCCAGCATGTCCGACAGGTCGGATGCCGGCAAACGCAACGTCTCCGCCTGGTTCGCATCCAGGATGAACGTGCCGATCCCGTGACGCGTCTCCACTATCTTCGCAGCCTGAAGGCGCGACATCGCTTCCCGCACGACTGAACGGCTGACCGACAATTGCTTCATCAGCGCGACTTCAGTCGGAACCTTGTCGCCTGGGCGCAGCGTGCCGCGCTGGATATCGCCGGACACGGTTGCAATGACTTTTTCGGTGAGGATGCTCATGTATGCGGCTCCAGCTTTGCGATGAACGGAGTCATTCGACCAGACTTACTTGTTGACCAGACGAGCTGGCGTGACCAGCGACAGCAAGCCACCCAGCAGCATGAAACCTGCCAGCAAGAACATGCCGGCCGACGTGCTGTGCGTGCGCACGGTGAGATAACCGAACAACGAAGGCGAGAACAGGCCGGCAAGGTTGCCGAGCGAACTGATCATAGCGATGCCGGCGGCCGCGGCGCTACCGCTCAGCAAGGCAGTGGGTTGGGCCCAGAGCAGCGGTGCGACTGCAAACACGCACATGGAGGCTGCGGTCATGGTGACGATCGTCATCGTGAGGTCGTTGCTCCAGACCGTGCTCAACGCAAGAAGCGCGGCCCCGCCAAACGCGGGGAGCGCCAGATGCCAGCGGCGTTCGCGCCGTTTATCGGAGCTCATCGACAACGCGATCATTGCAACTGCGGCGAAGGCGTAAGGGATGGCGGTCAGGAGACCCACGCTCAGCGAGCTCCCATGGCCTGCACGCTGCACGATGGTCGGCAACCAGAAGCTGATGCCCATGTTTCCCGTAGCAAACGCGAAGAGCATCAGGCTCATCAGCCATATGCGCGGATTGGTGAACACGCTGCTGGTGTTCGCGCTTGGTTTCTCGGCATTTTCGGTTGCGATATTCCGCGCGATCACGCGCTTTTGATCGTCGGTCAGCCACCTGGCGTCGTTCACGCGATCAGGAAGCACGAACCATATGACCACGCCGATCGCAACAGCCGGCAGCGCCTCGATGAAGAAGAGCCATTGCCAGCCGTGCAGCCCGGACATGCCGGCAAAGCGCTGCATGATCCAGCCTGAAAGCGGGCCGCCGACCAGTCCGGAAATGGGCAGGGCGGCCATGAACAGGGCTACGATGCGCCCGCGCCGGTGAGCCGGATACCAGTAGGTGAGGTACAGGATGATGCCTGGAAACAGGCCGCATTCGGCCATGCCGAGCAGCAATCGCAGCGCATAGAACGACGCGGGCGTGCGCACGAACAGCATGCACATGGAGACGAGTCCCCACGATACCGCGATCCGAGCGATCCACCGGCGCGCGCCCACGCGATGCATGATCAGGTTGCTCGGTACTTCGAAGATCGCGTACGCAAGGTAGAAGATGCCCGCGCCGAATCCGTACACCGCGTCGCTGAAACCGAGATCGGAGGCCATCTGGAGCTTGGCTAGACCGACATTGATGCGGTCCAGGTAGGCGATGCAGAACGCTGTCAGCAGCACGGGCAGTAGTCTGCGCGTGATTAACGAGTAGATCTCGTTTTCACCGGTCAGGCTTGAATCTGCGGTTCCGGGATTGCGTTGTGCGGCGCTTGCAGCCGTTTGGGTTTCCATGTCGTCTCCAGCTAAAGACATCTACGTTAATTGTCATCAGACGTCCTAGTTCATCTGCGGCGAACTTTGCGTTTGAGCGAGTATATTGCTTATGGCCCTGTTGCTGTTAGTTAGCCGGATAGGGTAAACACGACATTGGACGAATTTTCACCGAAGAGTAGACTGTCGTCAGACGACATATAGACGACTTGTTGGTTTTGAACCGGCTGTCGAGCGCGCGGCGTTCCGAGTAAGACCAGAGCCGTCGATACGGCACATTTGGAGACAATCTTGACGCCCGCTTTACACACGCCCACAAACCATGTGCTCGAATCGGCTGTATCGAAGGTAAAGCGCCATGTCTTGCCGCTTGTCCTGATCATGTTCATTGCGAACTACATCGACCGGGTGAACATCGGCTTCGTCAATTCGCACATGCAGGCGGATCTCGGCATCGGGGCTGCGGCTTATGGCCTGGGAAGCGGGCTGTTTTTCATCGGCTATGCGCTCTTCGAGGTGCCCTCCAATGTCCTGATGCAGCGATACGGCGCACGCGTCTGGCTGACGCGGATCATGGGGACGTGGGGCATCGTCGCGGCAGCGATGGCGTTTGTCTGGAACGACACGTCGTTCTACGTGCTGCGCTTCTTGCTCGGTATCGCTGAAGCGGGGTTCTTTCCGGGCGTCGTGTTCTACTTCACGCAATGGCTTCCGCAGAAAGAGCGCGGCAAGGCCGTTGCCGTGTTCCTCGGCGGTTCGGCGCTGGCATCGGTCCTGTCGGGTCCGATCACCGGTTCGCTTCTCTCCATTCGCGGCTTCGGGCTTCACGGCTGGCAGTGGATGTTTCTGATCGAAGGCGGATTCTCGATTGTGCTGTGCGGCGTGAGCTGGATGCTGCTCAAGTCGCATATCAGCGACGCGAAATGGCTCAGTCCTGCTGAGCAAACCGCGCTTTCAAGTTCGATCGCGAACGAACAGGCCGAGCGCGAAGCGGTGGGCGGCGGCCACCATCTGCCCACGCTCAAGCTTCTCAAGGACCCGCAGATCCTGCTTTTCTGCCTGCTTTACTTTGCAATCCAACTGACCATTTATGCGGCAACGTTCTGGTTGCCGACCATCATTCGAAAGATGGGCGGACTGAGCGATTTCCAGGTCGGCATGTTCAACGCGGTGCCGTGGCTGATCGCGATGGCCGCAATGTATTGCTTCGCGCTTCTCTCCGCCAGATGGCGCTTTCAGCAAGCATGGCTTGCCGCCGCGCTGGTCGTAGCCGCGTGCGGACTGTTTGCATCGACGTCGGGGAATCCGGTTTTGTCGTTTGTCGCGATCTGTTTTTCAGCGATCGGTTTCAAGGCAGCTGCTTCATTGTTCTGGCCGATTCCGCAGGGTTACCTCGATGCCCGCGTGGCCGCCGGCGTGATTGCGTTGATCAACTCGGTAGGCAATCTCGGCGGCTTTTTTGCGCCGGCTACCTTCGGTTATTTGCAGCAACATACCGGCTCGATCACGGGCGGACTCTACGGCCTCGGCTTCGCTTCACTGATTGCTGCCGCCGCTTGCTTCCTGACACGTAACCGCCGGATCAATCGCGATGAAATGGGCGGCCACATACCGAGCAAAGCGCTTTGATCCCTTCACCTTTTCGGGTCTTAAATACCATGTCGATGACTTCAGTCAAACCCAACGCCACCCCGACCGTCACCGAATTGCGCGTCGTTCCCGTCGCCGGCCGCGACAGCATGCTGATGAACCTGAGCGGCGCGCACGGTCCGTTCTTCACGCGCAACATCGTGATCCTCACCGATAGCGCCGGCAACACCGGCGTAGGCGAAGTGCCGGGCGGCGAGTCGATCCGCAAGACCATCGACGACGCACGCCCCTTGGTTGTCGGTCAATCCATCGGCAATTTGCAGGCGATCCTCAACAAGGCGCGCACCCAGTTCGCCGACCGCGATTCAGGCGGCCGTGGTCTGCAAACCTTCGACCTGCGCACCACGATCCACGCCGTCACGGCACTCGAGGCCGCGCTGCTCGACTTGCTCGGTCAGCACCTCGGTGTACCGGTCGCGGCGCTTTTGGGCGAAGGCCAGCAACGCGACGAAGTCGAGATGCTTGGTTATCTGTTCTACATCGGCGACCGCAACAAGACGGATCTGCCGTACGCGAGCGGCACCGATGGCAACGACGACTGGGACCGCTTGCGCACTGAAGAAGCGATGACCCCCGAAGCCGTTGTCCGGCTCGCCGAAGCGGCGCAGGCGCGTTATGGTTTCAACGATTTCAAGCTGAAGGGCGGCGTCCTTTCCGGCGATGCCGAGATCGAAGCCGTCACTGCATTGGCTGAACGCTTTCCGAAGGCACGCGTCACGCTCGACCCGAACGGCGCGTGGTCCCTGGCCGAGGCGATCCGTCTGTGCCGCGACCAGCACCATGTCCTGGCATACGCAGAAGACCCATGTGGCGCGGAAAACGGCTATTCGGGACGAGAAGTCATGGCCGAATTCCGCCGTGCGACGGGTTTGCCGACTGCCACCAACATGATTGCGACTGACTGGCGCCAGATGGGCCATGCGATCCAGTTGCAGTCCGTCGATATCCCGCTTGCCGACCCGCATTTCTGGACGATGCAGGGTTCGGTTCGCGTTGCGCAGATGTGCAACGAGTGGGGACTTACATGGGGATCGCATTCGAACAACCACTTCGACATTTCGCTTGCGATGTTCACGCAAGTAGCGGCGGCGGCGCCGGGAAAAATCACGGCGATCGATACCCATTGGATCTGGCAGGACGGCCAGCGCCTGACGCGCAAACCGCTGCAAATCGTTGGGGGGAAGGTGAGGGTACCGGAGCAACCGGGCTTGGGCGTTGAACTCGACATGGATGAGCTTGCGAAGGCGAACGCGCTTTACGAGCAGCATGGGCTTGGGGCGAGAGATGACGGCGTAGCGATGCAGTTCCTGATTCCGAACTGGAAGTTCCACAACAAGAAACCGAGCCTGGTGCGATAGGGAGTTTCACTCCGCATTGCGCCCTCAACGCGGGGTGGGCCATAAATTTCCTTGGACAGGCACCTGTAAACCAGTGCCGCCAACCTTCGTTTGGGCGCCAGTGCGCGTAGCGCGGAAGCCTGGTTAACGGATTCCCACACTGGTGGCGAAGCGTGTGGGCTGCTGTTGACGGAGGGGGAGGGTTTCAAGTGTTCTTGATTGCGGCGTCGAGCGTTCTTCTGAAGTACCAAACAGATAAATGTGCACGCTCGGGACACTTATGAGCCATCGGTGGAGAGGCGTTTTCTTTGCTTCGTTTCTTTTTCGCCGTTGGAAAAAGAAATGAAGTCCCGCCACGGACAGTGGCTAATAGTGCTAAAGAAATCAGCCAAAATAAACCGCGCGTCAGCGTAAAAAGCAGCAACCCAGCACCAAGTCCACCCCTCAAAAAACCCAAGTGCCAACGCCCCACCCTTGGCGTTTGTCCCTATCGCTAACCCCCCAACCCCGCCCAATAATGTAATCCATTACATCCCCCCATCGTGCGAACGAAAACCCTCGCCCATGCCCGAATCGTTTCGCATCGCCGATGAAATCTCGATCTCCGATGTCGCGCGGAAGGCGGGCGTATCCGTCGCAACGGTCTCCCGCGTGCTCAACGGCCACACCAACGTGCGCGAGCCGACCCGCGAAAGGGTCCTGGCGGCGATCGCATCGAGTGGCTACCGTGTCAACGAACTTGCCCGCAACCTGCGCACTGCAGAAAGCCGCCTGCTGCTCACCATGGTCCCGGACTTCGGCAACCCGTTCTACTCGGCGATCGTGCAAGGCATAGACAGCATCGCGCGCCAGAACGGCTACTTCATGCTGCTGTGCGACACGGGTGCGGACCCTGGCCGCGAGCGCAGCTACTTCGACTTGCTGCGCGGCCGCCGCGCCGACGGCGCCATTTGCCTGGACCCGGCCGCCGTGCAAAAAGCCCTCGCCGAAGAAGCATCGGCGCTCCCCTGGGTCGCATGCTGCGAGTTCGACCCGGCGGCGGGCGTGCCCTACGTAGGCATCGATAATCACAAGGCAGCCGGCGATGCCGTGCGCCATCTCCTCAGCCGCGGTCACAAGAAGATTGCGCTGATCAATTCGGGCCACGGTTATCTGTACGGGCGGCAGCGCGCGGAAGGCTACAGGGATGCATTGAGCGCGGCGGGTATCGATGCCGATCCGGCATGGCACATCGACCTTGATACGCTCGATTACGCCGCGGGCGAAGCCGCCGCACACACGCTCGCACGCCTTCGACGCAACCGTCCGACGGCCGTGTTCGCCGTGTCGGATACCCTGGCAATCGGTGTGATCAACGGCTTGCGCAGCGCTGGCCTGCACGTCCCCGACGACATGGCGGTGATGGGCTTCGATGACATCGCCGTCGCCGCGCAAATCGACCCGCCGCTTACAACGGTCGCGCAGCCCATGCGCGAGCTCGGCGAGACAGCGGCGAACCTGCTGCTCAAGCGCCTGCGCGATCCGCATGCAGACGTGCCCGGCGTGGTGCTGCCGCACAAGCTGATGATTCGAAGGAGCGCGTGACATGAGCCTGGCTGTCGGCTTCGATAACATCGCCAAGCAGTTCGGACCCGTGCGCGTGCTGCACGGCGTCACGTTCGATCTCGCGCCCGGCCGCGTCTATGGTCTACTCGGCGAAAACGGTGCGGGCAAGTCGACCCTCATGAAAATTCTCGCTGGCTACGAACGTCCGACCACGGGCACGCTGTCGATCAACGGTGTCGTCCAGTCGTTCGACAGTTCCCGCGACGCCGAAGCCGCAGGTATCGTGCTGATCCATCAGGAGCTCAATCTCGCGGATCATCTGAGCATCGTGCAGAACATGTTTCTCGGCCATGAGAAGCGGCGCGGCTTTTTCCTCGATGAACCCACCATGCGTGAGGCCGCCCGCGCGCGTCTCGCCGATGTCGGCCTGCACCAGCATCCGGACACGCGCGTGCGCGATCTGATCGTCGCTGAAAAGCAGCTCGTCGAAATCGCGAAAGCCATGCTGCGCGATGCACGTCTCCTGATCATGGACGAGCCGACCGCGACGCTCACGCCCTCGGAAACGCAGCGCCTCTTTGCATTGATGGCGCGGCTTAAAGAGGACGGCGTGACGATCGTCTATATCTCGCACAAGCTCGACGAAGTGGAGCGCGTGACAGATGAAGTGATCGTGATGCGCGACGGCCGCTTCGTCACGCGCAGCCCGACGGCCGAAACATCGCGCCAGCAGATGGCGAACCAGATGGTCGGGCGCGAGGTATCGGACATGTTCCCCGACAAACCGCCGCTTGCAACGGATGCGCCCATTGCGTTCAAGGTCGATAACGCCTTCGTTCCCGGCTGGGCGGAGAACGTCAGCTTCTCGGTGCGCGCGGGCGAGGTGTTCGGCTTTGCGGGACTCGTGGGCGCGGGGCGTACGGAACTGTTCGAAGGACTCATCGGTTTGCGGGGTTTGACCGCGGGACGCATGGAACTGGAAGGCGTCCAGATCAATCCGCGCAACCCGCGCGCAGCCATGAAAAACGGCATCACGTACTTGAGCGAAGACCGCAAGGGCCGCGGCCTGCACGTCGACATGGCGCTCAAGGACAACCTCACCATGATGACGCTCGAACGCTACGCGCATCCGCTGCTCGATGGCCGCGCCGAACGCGATGCGCTCAAAAAAGCCGTACAGGACTTCGGTATCCGCACGGGCAATCTTGCGAGCCGCGCGCGCATGTTGTCGGGCGGCAATCAGCAAAAACTTGCGCTGGCGAAATTCCTGCATCCCGATCCGCGCGTAGTCGTGCTCGATGAACCCACGCGCGGTGTCGATGTCGGCGCAAAACGCGATATCTATTTCCTCATCCACGCGCTCGCCGCCGAAGGGCGCGCGGTGATCGTCATTTCATCCGAACTGATCGAGCTGATCGGCCTGTGTCATCGCGTGGCGGTGATGCGCGGCGGCCAGCTCGTCGCGACGCTCGGCTCCGAACGTCTCACCGAAGAGAGGTTGATCGCGCATGCGACCGGCACACACTGAAGGCGTTGAAGTATCGAAACGCAGCCGCCTCGGCGGACTCGCGCGGCGGCTGCACGGCGTCGGGCCGTTGCTCGGGCTGATCGCGCTGTGCGTGGGCGGGACGCTGCTCAATCCCGATTTCGCCACCTTCGACAACGCCATGAACGTTCTCACGCGGACATCGTTCATTGGCATCATTGCGGTGGGCATGACGTTCGTGATCATCTCGGGCGGTATCGATTTGTCGGTTGGATCGATGGCCGCGCTGATCGCCGGCAGCATGATCTGGACGATGAACACGCTCGCTCACGGCGTGGGCGGCCACAGCTTTGCGCCGCTGACCATCATTGCCTTAGGAATTGTTCTAGCCCTTGTTCTAGGGGGTCTTTTCGGTTTGGCGCATGGTTTGCTTGTGACCAAGGGACGTATAGAACCGTTCATCGTGACGCTGGGAACGCTCGGAATTTTTCGCGCCGTGCTGACATGGCTCGCGGATGGCGGCGCGCTCACACTCGACAACACCTTGTCCGATTTATACGGCCCCGTGTATTACGCAAGTCTGTTTGGCATCCCGGTGCCCATATGGGTGTTCCTGATCGTCGCTGCGGGCGGCGTGATCGTGCTGAACCGCACCGTCTTCGGCCGGCATGTCCAGGCAATCGGATCGAACGAACAGGTCGCGCGATACGCCGCCATTCGCGTGGACAGCGTGAAGATCGTCACCTATGTGCTGCTCGGTCTTTGCGTGGGCGTGGCGACCGTACTGTACGTGCCGCGCCTCGGGTCGGCCACGCCGACCACCGGCCTGCTGTGGGAGCTTGAGGCGATCGCGGCCGTGGTGGTCGGCGGCACGGCGCTCAGAGGTGGCGAAGGGCGCGTGATCGGGACCGTGATCGGCGCGATCCTCTTGTCCGTGATCGCAAACATCTTGAATCTCACCAGCATCATCAGTGTGTATCTCAACGCGGCAGTGCAGGGCGCCGTGATCATCTTCGTAGCGTTTTTACAGCGTGGACGTCGTTGAAGTCTGTTCGAACCGTGCCCTGAAATCTATCAGGCGCCTGTCATGACAATGGAGACACAGCAATGAAAAACATTCTTCGCGCACTCGGCGCACTGACGCTCGCGGCGAGCGCCGTCTCGGCCATCGCGGCCGATAAAGTCACGCTCGGCGTCGCCATCCCGACCGCCACGCATGGCTTTACCGGCGGTATCGTGTGGTGGGCCAATGAAGCAAAAAAGGAACTGGAGGCGGCGCATCCGGATCTGAAGATCATCGTCAAAACGGCGGGTGGCGCGCCTGAACAGGCGAACCAGTTGCAAGATCTCGTGACGGTCAACAAAATTAACGCGCTGGTGATCTTCCCGTTTGAGTCGGCTTCGTTGACGCAGCCGGTCGCGCAGGTCAAGAAGAAGGGTGTGTATGTGACGGTGGTGGATCGCGGCCTGACCGACACAAGCGCGCAAGACGCCTACGTGGCCGGCGACAACACGGCCTTCGGCAAGCTGCCGGCCGAGTATCTGGCGAAGACGCTGGATGGCAAGGGCGACATTGTCGCGCTGCGCGGCATCCCGACCACGCTCGACAACGAACGCTGGACCGCGTTCGAATCTGTGATCAAGCAGCATCCCGACATGAAGGTGCTCGATGCCAAATACGCCAACTGGAATCGCGACGACGCATTCAAGGTGATGCAGGACTACCTCACGCGTTTCAAGCATATCGATGCAGTCTGGGCCGCTGACGACGACATGATGATCGGCGTGCTGAAGGCCATCGACCAGGCGAAGCGCACGGACATCAAGGAAGTGTTCGGCGGGGCGGGGTCGAAGGAAGCGGTCAAGCGGATCATGGATGGCGACAAGCGGGTGCAGGCCGACGTGTCGTACTCGCCGAAGTTCATCTACGACGCGATCAAGCTCACAGCCGAAGCGCGCCTGAAGGGCGAAAAACTGCCCGCCACGACCATCATTCCTTCGGTGCTGATCACGAAGGAAAACGCCAAGCAGTTCTATTATCCGAACTCGCCGTTCTGAGTTTTATCCTAGCTGAGCACACGTTCGTGGATCGACGATCATGAAAACCATCAAGGGCCCGGCCATTTTTCTGGCGCAGTTTCTCGGCGATGAACTGCCCTTCGACAACCTCGCGCACCTTGCAGGCTGGGCGAAGGGGCTGGGCTACGAAGGTATTCAGGTTCCGTGCGATCCGCGGCTGATCGATCTCGAACAGGCGGCCAAAAGCGATGCCTATTGCGACGATCTGCGCCGGATCGTAGAGGATGCGGGCGTGTGCATTACGGAGCTGTCGACGCATCTGCAGGGGCAACTCGTGGCGGTTCATCCCGCGTACGACACACTCTTCGATGGCTTCGCAGCCAAGCACGTTCGCGGGAATCCGGAGGCCCGCACGGCATGGGCCATCGAACAGGTTGGATTCGCAGCGGCCGCGTCCAGGCGCTTGGGCCTGAGCGCGCACGTGACGTTTTCGGGCGCGCTGGCCTGGCCGTATTTGTATCCGTGGCCGCAGCGTCCGCCGGGTTTGATCGAGACAGCGTTCGGCGAGCTTTCCAAGCGGTGGCGTCCCTTGCTCGACGCTTTCGATCAGGCTGGCGTGGACGTGTGCTACGAGTTGCACCCGGGCGAAGACCTGCACGACGGCGTAACCTTCGACCGGTTTCTGGATGCGGTAGATCATCACCCACGTGCCAACATTCTCTTCGATCCCAGCCACTTCCTGCTGCAACAACTGGATTACCTACAGTTCATCGATATCTATCACGAACGCATCAAGGCCTTTCACGTGAAAGATGCGGAGTTCCGGCCAAACGGACGACAGGGCGTGTACGGCGGTTACTCGGGCTGGGTGGACCGCGCGGGCCGCTTCCGTTCTCTCGGCGACGGACAGATCGACTTCAGCGCAATTTTCTCGAAGATGGCGCAATACGATTTCCCTGGTTGGGCGGTGCTCGAATGGGAATGCGCGTTGAAACATCCCGAGGATGGCGCAAGCGAAGGCGCCACCTTTGTCCGCGATCATATTATTCGCGTGGGAGATCGTGCCTTCGATGACTTCGCAGGAAGTGGCGCGAACGGTGAGGCTTTACGGGAGGTGCTGGGGATTCGCCGGTAGATTTCCTGCGCCCCGCCCCGCTCTTGCGCTCTTGCTCTTTGTCACTCCGGACCGATCAAGGTGAAGCTGGTGACGTCGACCAGCGTACGCGGTTGTCGCCCGGGACGCAGCCGCCCTGCGATGCGGACGAAAGTCCGATCGTCCAGATGCGCGGCAACCGCGCTTGCATATTGATCGTGATTGAGCACAACGCGCGCCTTGATAGTTCCCTTGTCATGCTGGAGCAATCCGACGACGACCTCGCCCGCCCGGTTGCCTTCAAGATCGAATTGCCCATTCAGATGCTCGACTGTCCCAATGAATACGTCGTCGCGGTCATGCTCGACCGCACGCAACTCGCGGCGAACCTCGTCGATACGCCCAAAGTGAGCGCTCTCGATTCGTATGCTTGCGGCCGCGGCGATCTCCTGGGGTAGTGCCACGGTTGTTGCCCAACGAAACGACAGGTCGATGCTGTTCTGCATTTCTTCATCATGCATACGCGTCAGTGCTTCGCACAGATTGGAAGAAACAACGGGCGAGCGCGCGTCTTTTTGCGAGTCGACGAAGCGGGTAAGCGTGTCTGTCTCGATGGCGTCAACCAGATCGCGCACGCCGCGACGGGCGCTCAGCATGGTCATGCGCACAAATGATTCGTTGGTGTTGGCGAGCGCAAGCGCGGCTGGCGTTTCCATGGCATCGACAGGGCACGAAACGCGCACGACGAAGCTGCCGCGCTCCGTGTGGCCGAACCGTGCATGACTGGCAAGCTGTGTGGCTTCGCTTCTGTGCGGACGCGGATGATGAGCCTGCGGCCGCAACACCGTGCAAGCCGAAGCAAGCAGAACCTGCTCCGCGCCAAGCAGCAACGACGCCGCAAACGACAAGGGCAGGCCTTCGTTGAACGCACCGCGCCCGGTCACCCGGTAATACATGGAATCGTCACGGGAGATCGCGGCAAGCTGAATCAGCTTTGTGAGCTTCATACCCTGCAGGTCAGCGAGCTTTGACATGGCGAGCTCGCATGCCTCCGCGTAGTCCAGCGCGTGCTGATCCATTGGAATGACAATCTGGCGACGCGGTGCGCAATCATGATGGAACACGTACAGTCCATCCACCATGCCATCAGGCAGCAATTTCCACCCGAGCGATTGAACGAAATCGCGCAGGCCTGAAGGAGATAGCGTGCTAAGCGTCATGTGGCACCTGGTCAGAAAGGTTTCGATAAGCAGGAATTTCGCGCCGCGAGATGCTTGCCATGAGCTGCATGAGACCGGCTCCGTCGAACGTCTGGCTCTTCGGGATCTTCACAGTGACGCCTGCTGTGTTGTCCGTGGGCGGGGCGCCGCGCAGACTGACCCAGTACGCGCATTTTCGCAGCACGAGTTGCTCCTCTGAGTGCTCCAGCCAGTCCTCGGCGTTGGGAGGGAGGAACAGTACGGCGAGTATTCGCGGCGACGCGTGCGTCTCCCGGCGCAGGGCGTCTTACTGTTGCGTCCCGGAGAGGAAGTAGGAGAGCGATTCACCGTCGTCGAACGGTGTCTTGACCGTTGCCTTCAACTGGACCTTGACGTCGACTTCGGTCAACGGGCCGCCGTTCGGGAATGGTTCCCAGCCCGTGAGCATGGCGTCGATGCCGGCGTTGTCGTCGTGCCGGTTGCTGATCTTGCAGTTGACCCCTGCGTGCGAAGCGATCGCATGAAGATAAGCGTAGCTCAGCTCCGATTCCCTGTTTAATACTGAAAGTGCAGTGGCCATGATCCCCCCGGTAATGTTTCCATCAACAGGAGATGCTAGCGACAACTGAAAAATATCGCCTGATGAAAATTTCACCGCGACAAAATTTGGCAAATCTGTGCGGCTGCAAAACAAAACGCCGACGCGTTTGCGTCGGCGTTTGCACTGCATCGATCAGCTATTTGAGAGGCTCTTACGACCAGTCAGCGTGGAAGCTGCCCTTCTTGTCCACACGCTCGAAGGTATGCGCGCCGAAGAAGTCACGTTGTGCCTGCACCAGATTCGCCGGCAGCGTCTCCGAGCGATAGCTGTCGTAATACGCGACTGCCGATGAAAACGCCGGCACCGGCACGCCTGCCTTCACCGCGGCGACCACGACGTCGCGCAGCGCGTCCTGATACTTCGCGGCGATATCGCTGAAGTACGGATCGAGCAGCAGGTTATGCAAATCGGCGTTGGTCTTGTAGGCATCCGTGATCTTCTGCAGGAACCCTGCGCGGATGATGCAACCAGCCCGGAAGATCTTCGCGATCTGACCGTACTGCAGATCCCATTTGTATTCTTCCGATGCCGCGCGCAGCTGCGCAAAACCCTGTGCATACGAAACGATCTTGCTGAGGAACAACGCGCGCCGCACGGATTCCACGAACGCATCGCGATCGCCATCGAACTTGGGCGAAGGGCCCTTCAACTGCTTGCTCGCTTCCACGCGCTGGTCCTTCAGCGACGACAGCACGCGCGCAAACACGGCTTCCGTGATCAGCGGCAGCGGCGCGCCCAGATCGAGCGCGTTCTGGCTCGTCCACTTGCCCGTGCCTTTTTGCGCGGCGCGATCGAGGATGACATCGACGAGATCCTTGCCGGTCTCTTCGTCCTTCTTCGCGAAGATCTTCGACGTGATCTCGATCAGGTAACTATCCAGTTCACCCTTGTTCCACTCGACATAAACGTCGCCCAATTCCTTGTTCGACAAACCCGCCACGCGCTTGAGCACGTCGTAGCTTTCGGCGATCAACTGCATGTCGCCGTATTCGATGCCGTTGTGAACCATCTTCACGTAATGTCCCGCGCCGTCCGGGCCCATGTAAGCCACGCACGGCTCGCCGTCCGGCGCCTTTGCGGCGATTTCGGTCAGGATCGGGGCGACGAGATCATAGGCTTCCTTCTGGCCGCCCGGCATGATCGAGGGACCCTTGAGCGCGCCTTCCTCACCGCCCGATACACCCGTGCCGATGAAATGCAGGCCCGACTTCGCGAGGTCCGTATTGCGGCGGATGGTATCGGTGAAATGGGTGTTGCCGCCGTCGATCAGAATGTCGCCTTTTTCAAGCAGCGGGCGCAGCGAATCGATCGTCGCATCCGTGCCCTGGCCGGCCTTCACCATCAGCAGGATGCGGCGCGGTTTTTCCAGCGACTCGACGAATTCTTCCAGCGTGTAAGACGGCACGAGCTTCTTGTCGGGATGCTCGGCCATCAGGTCATCGGTTTTTTCGCGGCTGCGGTTGTAGACCGATACCGCGTGCCCGCGGCTCTCGATATTCAATGCCAGATTGCGTCCCATGACGGCGAGGCCGACAACGCCGATTGCTTGTTTGGTCATGTTTCTCTCCGAATGACCGGAGCGTTTGCGGTTCGTGGCCGCGCACGCTGCGGATGCGTTTGTGTCAATGGGGGCGGTGCCCGCGAGGCGTTCCGGCCGGACTTCTGCGCCACCATGTGGGGAGCGCCGGGGCACTGGGCCCGCCGCCTGCCGAACGCCGCGCAGCACGCGCAGACCGAGCGAGATTACCACTTTGACACGCAACTGGCAGACATGGGGTGTGGACGGGCGGTCCGCACAGGCACTGTGCGCCAGCGTTTGACGGGTAAAAAAAGTGCCCTCGAAAGCACGCGCGATAAGCGCCTCGTTCAACGCCGGTCTAAAATAAGCGTCCCCAGCCCGTTCCAGGACCGATCTGCGCGCGGAATAAGCGCAACAAGGCAAATGCATGGCGCTTCGAAGGAAGATTCACCATTACCACGTCTACGTGATCGAACTCGCCGATACGGTCTGGAACGAAGCGCGTTTCCGGCGCGCCAACCCGGATTACGTGCTGGGCAAGCCTTTTGTATATGTGGGCATGACGGGTATCGACCCTGACGTTCGTTTCGATAAACACAAGGCCGGCATCCAGTCGAACCGTTATGTGCGCGATTTCGGCTTGCGCTTGTTGCCGCAACTGTACGAGTTGTATAACCCGATGCCGTACGAAGGCGCTCGGGAGATGGAAGTGGAACTTGCTATTGGCTTGCGGGAAGCGGGTTATGGCGTCTGGCAGGCTTGAGCGGCATGATCAGGAGCGGCGCGCGGTCACATGAAAATCCACGCGCAAAAAATCAGACTATTAAGGAGGAGCACATGCGGATTCTGGTGGTGGGCGCAGGCGCAATCGGCGGTTATTTCGGCGGACGGCTGCTTAACGCCGGAAGGAACGTGACGTTCCTCGTACGTGAACGGCGCGCTGCGCAACTTGCGCAAACGGGCCTCAACCTGCGCAGCCCGAACGGCGATTTATCGATACCGAATCCGCCCGTCGTACTGGCCAAGGACGTGGACGAACCGTTCGACCTGATCGTGCTTAGTTGCAAGGCTTACGATCTTGACGGCGCCATCGAATCGATAAAAATCTCGGTCGGCCCGAACACTGCCATCCTGCCGCTGCTCAACGGCATGCATCATCTCGATGTACTCGAAACACAGTTCGGCCCTGACCGCGTGCTGGGCGGCCAGTGCGTCGCGGCTGTAACGCTCGATGCCGAAGGCACGGTCGTGCATCTGAACAAGCTGCATTCCCTGACGTTTGGCGAGCGCGCGGGCGGAACTTCGACGCGCATCGAGGCGATCACGGCCGAGCTGACTGGCGCGCAATTCGACGCCTTCGCAAGCCAGAACGTTCTCCAGTCCATGTGGGAAAAGTGGACCTTTCTCGCGACGCTTGCAGCCGGCACGTGCCTGATGCGCGCGCCGGTGGGCGATATCATCGCGGCGCCGGGCGGCCAGAAACTGTTGCTCGATCTTTTCGATGAAGCCCGCGCCATCGCCGCGGCAAACGGTTTCCCGCCGGGCGAAGCCGCTGTGACCCGCACGCACTCCATGCTCACCGAAACCGGGTCCGGCATCACCGCTTCGATGCTGCGCGACCTCGAGAACGGCGCGCGCATCGAAGCGGATCACGTGGTGGGCGACCTGATTGCGCGCGGCAAGGTGGCGGAGCAAGAGCAACATTCGCCGATCTTCTCGACTGCCTATACGCATCTGAAAGCTTACGAATCCCGCCGGGATCGCAACGCGGCGAAGCCCTCTTAAAGATCTGGACAGCGATACGCTGGCGCAGTCAACGCTTTGAATCCGCGCGAACAAAGCGTTACCCTCTCTCGCTTTTCCAAAGCACTCATTGCGATCAATGCACGAAGACGCTCACGCACAGCCGCCGGCGCCGCCGACCGTCGCGGATATCTTTATCGGCTTCCTGACGCTCGGGCTGACCGCGTTCGGTGGCGCGCTGCCGCTGGCACGCCGCGAAATCGTGGAGCGCCGCAAGTGGCTCAACGCCGACGAATTCACCGATCTGCTCGGCCTTTGCCAGTTCCTGCCGGGCGGCAACGTGATCAACTTGTCGGCCGCGATCGGGATGAAATTTCGCGGCGTGCCCGGCGCGCTTGCCGGGCTGCTCGGATTGCTGGTCGGGCCATCTCTGATCGTGATCGGGCTCGGCGTGCTCTATCAGCGCACGCATAACGACGTACACATCCGCCACCTTTTCGCCGGACTGGCTGCTGCAGCGGCGGGTCTGCTTGTATCGATGGCCGTAAGAGTCGCGTGGCCCTTGCGCAAGAAAGTGTCGATGGCAGTCGTCGCCGCGCTGGCGTTCGTGGCGATCGCATTGCTGCGCTTGCCGCTGCTGCCCGTGATGCTCGTGCTCACGCCAATATCGATATTCATCGCATCCAGAACGAATCGCGAGGTGAACCGATGAACCACGATCTCGCTTCCCTCGCCGCAATTTTCAGCCAGCTCTCGCTGCTCGCATTCGGCGGCGGCAACTCCATCCTGCCCGAGATGCAGCGGCAAGTCGTCGAGGTGCATCAGTGGATGTCGAAAGCGGATTTTTCCGCGATGTTCGCGCTTGCCCAGGCTGCGCCGGGGCCGAACATGATGATCGTGACACTGATTGGCTGGCACGTCGCGGGATGGCCCGGCGTGATCGTGACATCGATTGCGAAGTTCGGGCCTTCGTCCGTCGTGACCATTGCGGCCATGCACGCGTGGGAGCGCTTCAGGTTGCATCCGTGGCGACGATATGTGCAACTCGGCCTCGTGCCGATGACCGCAGGTCTCCTTGCGGCGAGCGCCGCGTTGATCGCGGAGGCGTCGGACTCGCAATGGGTGCTTGGCGGCATCACGGCGGTGATCGCGGTGCTGTCTTTCAAGACGAAGGTGCATCCGTTGTGGTTGCTGGCGCTGGGAAGCCTGATCGGATTGACGGGGTTCGGCCAGTTCTAAGGCCAGCGTCAAGCCGCCGACGCCTCAACGCGCAGCGGCGACGCCAATACGCACCGCGGGCGCCGTGAGACCTTGCGCGAGACCGAACCGCCCGGTCCCGCGCATCAAGTCCTGCGCCATTACGACGGCGACCACTCAGAAGATTCCGGCCGTGGGATCAGGCAGCATCGACCAGCTTGGCGATGTCATGGACGTCGATCGTGCGGCCATACTTGTTCTTCACGCCGTTCCCCCATGCCTGAACACATGCGCCCGGGCTCAGATAGTCCACGAGTTCGGCCGCGGCGTGAGGCGGCATGCGCAGCGATGTGCCGTCGTCGAGAAGCGCGCCGCGCAGCTCGCCCTTCGGGCCATACAGCGACAAGGTCACTTCGCCTTGAACGTCCATTGGTTTGCCGTCAGGTTTCGGGGCCTTCGGACCGTGATGCTGCGGGCCTTCATCAACGAGCTCCGCGCCTTGCGCACTCGTCAGCGATACTGCCGCGATGACATTCGCGTCACGCGGTTTCACGCCGTGTACGCGAATGGCGTTGCCCACTGAAATGTGCTTCATGACCTGCTTCGTCATATGCGGCGGGAAGTGAACTTGCAGTGTGCTGCCGGCGGTATTCAGTACGAGTCCGTCGAGTTCACCGTGCGGATTCAACAGGAATTGCGTGACCTTGCCGCGCGTTTCCGGCAGGCAGGCGGGATCTATCCAATGCATGTGTGCTCCTTTATGAAGTTGAAAAGAATCAGTCGGCGCGGCCGTATAGCTGCGTCAGATTGCCGGGGGTGCCGAAGGACGTGGCCTGCAGCGACTGCCCGAAACGATTGCGGGTGCCGTAGCCGTGCGCTGCAACGAGCGCGCCCGGTTGCAGCAACGCAGGGAATTGACGCGCGCCCGGTGGCGTCAGCTTGATGACCGTGCCATCGGCGAGCAGCACGCCGTCTGGTTCGCCGCGCGGCGCGGTCGTCACCTTCAGCACGCGGCCGCGCGCATCGAGTTTGACGAGACTCACGCCACGAAGCGAGGGCGGCAGGCGCTGAGCATTGCCAGCGGGCGGTTGCTCGACAGCCGACTGTCCGTTGCGCGTATTGGTGATCTCTCTCGCGCGAAGTGCACCTTCCGCTTCGGGCACGCCGCTCACGCGAATGGTGTCACCCGGAGCGGCGATTGCCGCGACGTTCGCACCCATGTTTGGCGGAAAGCGGACAAGCGAATCGTTGCTGAAAAGCAGGCCGTCCACGTCGCCCTCCGGATTGATCACGTATTGCTTGATGACGCCGGTGGTGACGCTCGCCGCGCTCGTGCTATCCATAGGCCCGGTGGCATCCATTGGCGGCGGCGCGTTGCCCATGACCGGCGGTGGCGCCACGTCACGCGGCGTCGGTGCGGCCTGTGCAGCGCACGCAACAGCGCCGGTGATGATGGCCATAAGGCCGGCCGATTTAATTGCGATCGTAAGTGCTTTCATGTTGGCTCCTGCAAAGCTGCGAGTGGTGGCAGCCTTACTTTGCAAGCCCTATGCCATGCATGAAAGCCTCATCCAGCAAAGGTTTTGAGGCGGTCCCCGCTGATAGATGTCCAGTTTGATGACAGTCGATGTCGTTAATCTGGACAGCATCCGCTTTATCCGAGTCCGTAAGCGGCGAGCTTCGTGTAGAGCGATTGCCGGCTGATGCCAAGCCGTCGTGCCGCTTCCGCGCGGTTGCCTGACGTGATCGAAAGCGCGTGGGCGATCGCAAGCCGTTCGAGCTGTTCCACTGCATCGGGAAGCGGCAGGTCGAGCCATCCCGCGGGCAAACCGCTGGTGGTGTCGCCGGAGCCTGGCGTGCGGGAAAGAAAAGCGAGGTCGTTCGCTACAACCACGGGTCCGCGCGCCAGGGCGAACACGCGCTCCATCGCGTTCTTCAGTTCGCGGACATTGCCGGGCCACGCGTGCTGCAGCAGCAGTTTTTTAGCGTCGTCGCCGAGCGTTTTTGGGCGTGTCGAGCCCGTCGCTGCGATCGCAAGAAAATGCGCGGCAAGGGGAGCGATGTCGGCGGGGCGCTCACGCAGCGGCGGCAAATGAATGGGAATCACGTTCAGACGATAAAACAGGTCTTCCCGAAACCGCTGCGCTGCGACCTCCGCCTGCAGGTCGCGGTGAGTGGCGGCAACGATCCGTACATCGATGCGGACTTGCGCGTTGCTTCCAACCGGCGTCACGATGCGTTCCTGGAGCACGCGCAAAAGTTTCGCCTGGAGAGGCCACGGCAGGTCGCCGATTTCATCGAGGAAAAGTGTGCCTCCGTCCGCTCGCGCAAACTGGCCGAGCCGCTCCGATACCGCTCCCGTAAACGCGCCTTTGGTATGCCCGAAGAGTTCACTTTCGAGCAGGTCTGCGGGGATCGCCGCGCAGTTCACCGCAATGAACGGCGCCTGCCGACGGTCGGACGCATCATGCAGCACGCGCGCGGCGACTTCCTTGCCCGTGCCGGTTTCGCCATTGATCAGCACGGTGGCATCGGTCGCGGCGGCTCGGCCGATGCTTTTCTGCACATCGCGCAGCGCGTCACTGAAGCCGAGCAGGCGCGGAGCGCTGCGGGCTTCGCGGGCTTCATCGGGGAGCAAGGAAGCATTGGGTTGGATCGGCGCCGCATCGCGCGAGCCCGATTGCGATAGTTCGATCTTCTTCAGCAACGCGGCGATCTGATCGCGGCCAATGGGCTTTGTCAGGTGGTCGAACGCGCCGAGGCGCATCGCGCGCACAGTGTTCTCGCTGGTGGCGAATGCAGTGAGCACGACAACCGGCAAGGCGGCGCGTGCGGGCATGTTGCGCAGTTCTTCGAGCACTTCCAGGCCGCCGCCGGCGTTCGGGTCTCTTGAAACACCGTCGGGCATTCGCAGGTCGAGGAAAACGCAGTCGATGGGCTCCATGCTTTCAAGCAACGCGAGCGCTTCTCGTTTGCTGGCCGCTTCGAGCGTCTCGTGGCTCATATCGGCGAGCGTTTCGGCGAGGCTTTCGCGAAAGGCGCCATCGTCGTCGACAATCAGGATGTGCGCCATGGAATCTCGATGACAAAACACGCGCCCGTGCTGCGCGCTTCATAAAACGCCCGGCCGCCATGCGCGGCTGCAATCTCGCGCACCACAGCCAGACCCAGTCCCGAACCGGCGGCATGACCCGTGACGAACGGTTCGAATATTTCTTCACGATCGTCTTGCGGCACACCAGGGCCGTTGTCGTTCACTTCGAAACGCAGGAGGTCGCGAGTCCGCGTTGCCTGTACCGTCACGCTGCCGTCGGGCGGCGTATGACGTATCGCGTTCAGCACGAGGTTATCAAGCGCGCGTGCGAGTTGCACGGGATCGAAAACGGCGTGCTCGGGCGTCGCTGCCGGTGCCTCCGCCACGGTAAGCGCGACCTGCGCATGTGCCGCCGCTTCCTGATGCAGCGCGACTCGATCGTCGAGCCACGCCCGAAGCGGGACGTTCATATTGTCGATGCGAACCGGCTGAGTGAGCGCCAGCAAGCCCACAAGCTGTTGCTCCACCCGATGAATCTGCTCGAGGATCGTCGCGAGCGCCCGTTGCTTGCGATCTTCATCGCCGACGAGAGCGTTTTCTGCTTTGAGCCGCATTGCGCCGACTGGATTGCGGATCTCGTGCGCAATCTGCGCAGCAAGCCGGCCGAGTGCGGAGAAGCGCTCCGCCTGCGCGAGGCGAGCGCTCAGCGCTGCCGCTTGTGATCGCAACGCGGCGGTGCGCGCCGCGTGCGTGTTGAATGCATCCACGATGCGGTCGAGCTCCGGCTCGCCCGTCTTTCCGATCGGCTCGGCAATGATGGCCAAGCCATCCGGTTCGGCTCCCGCATGTTGCGCGACGCTGCGCTCCACGTGAGCAAGGTTCGCACGCCAGCTACGCAATCGCATACCGAGAGCGATGGAGCTACCGACGATGATTGCAAGCAGCGCGGCCAGCCCCGCAAGCAGGCTGCGTCCCCAGGCGCCGAGAGACGGCTGTGAGCGCGTGAGCGTCCATGCGAGCAGCGCCGGGTGGTGCGGGATCGTACACGCCGTCACGATCACCGCGCCTTGCTGACCACTGACGACATCCGTCAGCGCCGTTTGTTTGATCGCCGCTGCGCGCAGCGTACGCAGGATCAAAGGCGTTTCGGCGTCGGGGACATCGCGCTTGATGCCACTGCCCTCGTAGGTCGGGAATGCATACGCATCGAACACGCCCCGGTCAGTGCCTGCATTGCGCCAGAATCCGCCTTCCACGCCGGACATCTGCGCCAGCACGACATCGAGAATGGCGTGCATCAGATCGGCGTGCGGATCGAGATGATCGGCGCCGGCGGTTCTGTCGATGGAGAGATCGTAGCGCGACGCCACCGCCTGGCAGCCGGCCAGACTGCGCTCGCGAGCGATGTCGATACGCCGTCCCGCGTTTTCCTGGGCCATGAACAGCACGAGGGCGCAAAGCAGCGCGCACATGACTGCCACAAGCGCCCAGAAGAAGGCTAGCTGGCTGGAGAACGACAGGCGCGTGGAAGAAGCTGGCATGTACAGACGTGGCGAGGAGGTGCAGCACTGGAGCAAGAAACTTGCCGGGCCACCGCCCGCGCGCAAGAAAGCCACGCCAAGCGCGCAAACCCGCCGCCCAATAGAATGTCTGTGATCCGATAAAAGGAGCAACACTCATGGCGATGGCAACCGAATACACACCAGACGCGCCGGCGCGTGCGGATGTCGATGCTTTTGCGGGCCCGTCGGTGATCGAGTTCGGCACCAACTGGTGCGGTCACTGCAAAGCCGCCCAGCCCGCGATAGCGGAGGCGTTCAAGGACCACGCCGACATGCGGCACCTCAAGATCGAGGACGGCAGCGGCCGGCCGCTGGGACGGTCATTTCGGGTCAAGCTCTGGCCCACGCTGATCTTCATGGACAACGGGCGCGAAGTCGCGCGGCTGGTCCGGCCAAACGATGTATCGGAAATCCGCGATGCATTTGCGCTCCTTGACCAGGCTTCATCTGCGTAAAGTGCGTCCCGGTGAGGGTTTCCACTGAGCCTCGGCGGCGTGGAGGGGCGCAATATCATCGATGAGAGCGGGCGCAAGAGTTGCACGCTGTGAGCAACCGTCTTGTCCCATCAGGAGGATCGTCATGCCGCGTTTCGCTGCCAACCTCACCATGATGTACAACGAGCACGCGTTCATCGACCGGTTTTCAGCGGCGGCACGCGACGGTTTCAAGGCCGTGGAATTTTTGTTCCCGTACGAATTTCCGCCGTCGGACATCAAAACCCAACTCGACGATAACGCCCTCAAACAAGCGCTTTTCAACGCGCCGCCGGGTGACTGGAGCGGCGGTGAGCGCGGGCTTGCCTCGCTGCCGGGACGTGAGGATGAATTCAGGCGCAGCATGGACATTGCGCTCGACTATGCGCGCATTCTCGGCAATGACAAGCTGCATGTGATGGCTGGTCTCATTGCTCCGGAGCAGTCGCGCGAGCAGCATCGCGAGGTGTATCTGAAGAATCTCGCGCTCGCGGCCAACATGGCGGCATCCGCCCATGTGACGATCGTCATCGAACCGATCAACACGCGCGACATGCCGGGCTTTTTCCTCAACCGGCAGGACGAGGCGCAAGCCATCTGCAGCGAAATCGGTGCGTCGAACCTGCAGGTCCAGTTCGACTGTTATCACTGTCAGATCACGGAAGGCGATCTCGCCGTCAAGTTGCGGCGCGACATGAAGCGGCGCAATGCGGGTATCGGCCACATTCAGATTGCGGGCGTGCCGTACAGGAACGAGCCGGATACGGGCGAAGTGAATTATCCGTACCTGTTCGATCTTATCGATTCACTTGGTTACAGCGGCTGGATCGGGTGCGAATACCGGCCGCGCGCCGGGACGTCCGACGGTTTGGGGTGGCTCGCGAATTACAGGCATTCCGGTCATTCACCGCGCACGTGACAAAGCGCGCTGCGATGCGGTCCATCGTCGGTAGATGAGTTCTGAATGACGAGCCGTCAACGATTTATCCGCTGTTTTCAGGAGAATTCACATGCAGATCACGGGCGAAATGCTGATCGGTAAAACGGCAGTGCGCGGAACGGATGCAACGTTGCACGCCTTCGATCCCGCGCGCAACGTCGAGCTTAAGCCGGCGTTCGGCGGGGGCGGCGCGAAGGAAGTTGCACGCGCGGCCGAGCTTGCCGAATCCGCTTTCGATGTTTACCGGCTCACTGCGCTCGAAACGCGCGCGCAGTTTCTCGAAGCGATCGCGGACAACATCGTGGCGCTGGGCGATGCGCTCATCGAACGCGCGCATGCCGAATCCGCATTGCCGAAGGCACGACTCGAAGGCGAGCGCGGCCGCACGGTCGGGCAGTTGAAGCTGTTTGCATCGCTCGTGCGCGAAGGGCGCTGGTTGAGCGCCACGCTCGATTCGCCGCAGCCCGATCGCAAGCCGTTGCCGCGTCCCGACCTGCGTCTGCAGAAGATACCGGTAGGCCCGGTTGCGGTGTTCGGCGCGAGCAATTTCCCGCTGGCGTTTTCAGTGGCCGGCGGAGACACGGCTGCCGCGCTCGCTGCCGGATGTCCCGTCGTCGTCAAGTCGCATCCCGCGCATCTGGGTACATCCGAGATGGTAGGCCGCGCGATACAAAAAGCGGTATCGGACATGGGTTTGCCGGAGGGCGTGTTTTCGCTCGTGGTGGGCGCGGGCAACGAGATCGGCGAAGCGCTCGTCGCGCATCCGGCCATCAAGTCCGTGGGGTTCACGGGCTCAAGGCGCGGCGGTCTTGCGCTGATCGATATTGCATCGAAACGGCGGGAACCGATCCCCGTCTTCGCGGAAATGAGCAGCATCAATCCGTTCTTCGTGCTGCCGGGCGCACTGGCCGCGCGTGCCGAGTCGCTCGCGAACGGCTTCGTGGATTCGGTCACGCTGGGTGTAGGGCAGTTCTGTACAAACCCCGGGCTCGTGCTTGCGCTGGAAGGGCCGCATTTGCAGGGTTTTATTGACTATGCGGTGAGCGCGCTGGAAAAGAAGGGCGCTCAGACCATGCTCACGGCCGGGATTGCGAAGGCGTATGAGGAAGGCATCGCGCAACGCGATAAATCCGGCGTCGAGCGCATTGCGACGGGCGCCGAAACCGAGGCGCCCTTTGCCGCAATGCCCGCGCTGTTTTCCGTCAACGCCGAGCGTTTTGCGGACACGCCGCATCTGGAGGACGAGATCTTCGGGCCGACTGCGTTGATCGTGATCTGCCGCGACGAAGACGAAATGCTGGACCTGGCGCGGCGTATCGAAGGGCAATTGACGGCCACTTTGCAACTTGAAAACGATGACGTGCCCTTCGCTCGCCGCCTGATGCCGATACTGGAACGCAAGGCCGGCCGCATTCTTGCGAACGGCTTTCCAACGGGCGTCGAGGTATCGTATGCAATGGTGCACGGCGGCCCGTATCCGGCGACCTCCGACAGCCGCGCTACATCGGTGGGCGCAATGGCAATCGAGCGTTTCCTGCGGCCGGTGTGTTATCAGGATTTGCCGGCGGCCTTGCTGCCGCTTGCACTTCAGGACGACAATCCACTGAGCCTCTGGCGTTTGCGCGATGGCGAACTTGGACCCAACTAAAAGGAGACTTTATCTTGATGGAGCGCCGTTATCCCGATCCCGCCGTTCGCGTGCTCGATGAGCGATTCAACAAGCTGCGCGTGGCGGCGGCATCGGTGGAATGTTTGTATCAGGGCGCTCGATGGTCGGAAGGCCCGGTCTGGTTCGGCGACTCGCGCTCGCTGTTGTGGAGCGACATTCCGAACAACCGCATGCTTCGGTGGGACGAGGAAACCGGCGTTGTCAGCACGTTTCGCAAGCCCTCGAACAACGCGAACGGCAACACGCGGGACCGCGAGGGCCGGCTTGTCACGTGCGAGCATCTGACGCGCCGCGTGACGCGCACGGAGTACGACGGATCGATTACGGTCATCGCGGATCAATACGAGGGTAAGCCGCTCAATTCGCCCAACGACCTGATCGTGAAGTCCGATGGCTCCATCTGGTTCAGCGATCCGACATTTGGTATCGATGGATTCTATGAAGGCGAGCACAAGTCGCCGGAGTTGACGCCGGGGGTGTATCGCGTGGATGGACAAAGCGGCGAGATCACGCTGATGATTTCGGATCTTGCCGGTCCGAACGGACTCGCGTTTTCGCCCGACGAGTCCGTACTTTATGTGGTCGATTCACGCGCATCGCCGCGCGAAATCCTTGCATACGAAATGGCGCCCGACGGTCGTTCGTTCAAGGACTCGCGCGTGGTGATCGACGCACGGGACGGTACGCCCGATGGTTTTCGTGTCGATATCCACGGCAACCTCTGGTGCGGCTGGGGCATGGGCAGCGACGAGCTCGACGGCGTGCGCGTCTTTACGCCGCAAGGCGAAGCGATCGGACATATTGCGTTGCCCGAACGTTGCGCGAACGTATGTTTTGGCGGCCGTCACCGCAACCGCTTGTTCATGGCTGCAAGTCACGGCCTTTATTCACTCTACGTCAACACGCAGGGCGTGAAAGGCGGATGACATTTCATGGCGCCGCGCGCCTGACGTTCTTGCGCGGCGCACGGTGACCAGTAGCGGACTTCGCTCAGATAACGATGTACGACATCGAAGTCCGACTCACGAATATCCGTTATCAGCGAACCTTGTAAATGCGGCCGGTTTCGAGGCCCTCCACACTGCGGCTATAGGCCAACGCGACGCGCGCGCCGGACGCGGCTTCAAAGCCACGGAAGTACGGGCCAAACGCTTCGCGCGCTTCTTCCAGCATGGTTGCATTGACGA
Organism: Burkholderia sp. PAMC 26561; assembly: GCF_001557535.2. Taxonomy (NCBI): domain Bacteria; kingdom Pseudomonadati; phylum Pseudomonadota; class Betaproteobacteria; order Burkholderiales; family Burkholderiaceae; genus Burkholderia; species Burkholderia sp. PAMC 26561. Next base: position 673,928 of record NZ_CP014307.1, on the reverse strand, counting down.
CATTGATGCGCAGACCGCGCGGCAGTTCGATCGCCGCGCCGCGCACGAAACCTTCAATCGCGCCGTTTACCGCAGCCGCGCTCGCGCCGTACTTGATCGGCTCATCGCCCACGATACCGCTCGTCAGCGTGAACGAGCCGCCGTCATTCAGATAGCGCTGCGCGTGGAGTACGAGATTGACCTGGCCCATGAGTTTGTCATCGAGGCCTATGCGGAATTGCTCCGAGGTCATCTGGGAAAGCTCGCCGAAATGTACGTGACCGGCGGTGGCGACGATGGCGTCGACCTGTCCGATCGTTTTGAAAAGCGCGTGCACGCTATCGAGATTCGTCAGGTCCGCACGATGCGCGCCGCGTGTGGCGCCGATCTCGAACACTTCATGACGCGGGGCGAATTCGGCGAGGACGGCACGGCCTACTGTGCCGGTTGCACCGATGACGGCAATTTTCATGAGAGGCTCATCGAAAAAGAAACGGGCTCTCATTGTGCGTTTTCACGGCCGCTTGAACAAGCTGCGGCTTCCGCAAACGGCTAGCTGTGTTCGCGCGATGCGTCCGGCGACAGCAGGAAGATCGATGCCGCCAGCTTTGCCACCAGCACCGCACCGGTAACGACGGCTGCCGTGGGGAACATTCTCCACTCTGCGGCAAGCATGGGACCCACGAAGGCGACCGACGCAAGGCCAAGTGCAACGGTTGTCCAGCGCGCCCACTGCAAGCGCATTGCCACGCAGACATACAAGCCGCCAACGAGTATGCGCGATGCAACCAGCGGCGCCAGACGCTCGTCCGGACCCACCATCAACGCGAGTCCCATTTCGGCCCACGAGAAGACGTAGGCGATGCCCAGACACGCGATAGCGGTCGAAAGCGCCTGCTGTGTCCAGGCTGCGCGCAGATCGAACGAGCGTGACGCGCCTTGCGGCGCGGCTTCGTTCGAGTAGGTATTGGTCGTAGTCATGTCTGGTCCCGTGGCGTACTTTTTCTAGAATTTTCAAAGCTTTTGTTTGACCCCGGCCTCTCGATGCACAAGGCATGCCAGGCGCATCCCAAGTTGGGAACATCGCTTGCTTTCAGTGCCTTTAAGCCCGCTGGGAGCGGATTTGCCTGAAGAAAGCAAGTGTCGGCCGTTGGCCTCAGCAGAACGGAAAAGCGGCGGCGGCACTGCCTCATTGCAAGCTCGTTCGTCGCAATGGCAGGCTTTACACACTGACCCGGCGAACCGGATCGAACGAAGTTGATGACAGAGGAGCATTCATGAGCAGCGCACAATCCAACGAACCCAAGGAACAAAACCCGCACTCGGAGCGCGCAGAGGAGGATGTCGACAAGGCCGTGGAAGACACCTTCCCGGCAAGCGATCCGCCTTCGACAGGCGGCGTGACCCGCATTGAATCTGACGGCGACAAGGACAAGTCGAAAACCAAATAAACAAAAACCGCGCTCGGCGCGGTTTTTTCTTGGAGACGGGGAGTTACGGTGCGATCAGGACTTATCGCGCCGCTGGATTTCGATCAGCCTCGACGGGCGGACGTGATTGACCGCGAAGTGCTTGCGCCCGCGCAAGGTGTCGCCGCGGGCATCGCGGTCAACAAAGTCGTACTGACGTTCTACCTCTTCCGCATCGGGCGCGATCATGCCTTTATCCACGACGCTGAAACCATTTTCCAGTTTGAGCGCAAGGCCGTTACGTGCAGGGCGGCTGTCGAAACCACCGAGGCCATCGCCCTGTTCGAAATGCGAATTGACGAGCGACGCGTTCACGCCAACGAACGCATTCGGATTCTCTTCGATCAGGAACTCATCCCTCGCGGCATCATGGTTCTTGCTGTCGGCGTCGACGGTGTCGTCGAGCGTGTCGTCGTTGAGCACATCGATTGCGTGGCGCGTGATGTTGAGATCGCTGATCGGGCCACCTTCATCTTTCGATGCCTTGGGTGTTTCCCCGTCTTGCCGCGGACCTGCCTGATTGCTTTGTGCTGCAGCGGCGACATCGCTCGTCTTGGCGTGCGCAGTTTCCGTCTCGGGCTTCTTCAGCGGACTGTCCGCCGCGCGTTCCTTTTGCTTGTCCTGCGACTCATTATTCTGCGCATTATTCATGGTTCACTCCGCCTTGACTTGATTAACGCAAGTATAGGACGCAAGAAGTATTCCGGAACGCACGCGGGCCTTGCAGCGAGCATATGGAATAACCAACGGGATAAATCATCAGTAAATGTTCCAAGCGCGATCGATTTTTTCAGTCGAACATGAGATTTCGCAAGAGTATGATTTGTTGTTCGCGGGGCCTGTGCACGGTACCGGAGGGTCCAGACCGTACCCATGATGTGCGCACGAGCGAGCAGGAGACGACCATCGCGAATCCAGCGAGGCACTTAAAATATGGGGGTGATCTGTGCAATATGACGATGCATTTTCACATCGCGGATATCTGCTTAATTGTGCGCCGGCGCGTCAGGGCGATGGCTGTTTTCAGCCGTACGTAGTGATCTCGCGTTCGAGCGACGGCGAACTGGTCGCCAACCGTTTTTTTCCCGCCGACCTGCGTTTCGGCAATGCCGACGAAGCCATTGCCCATGCCCGCGACTGGGCTGTCCGGTGGATCGACGCGAGCCATGTCAAGGTAGACCCAAAGTCCTGAGTGCTTCGGGAACGTCGACCGGACGTGGCGGAATAGGGCGTGTACCCGGTCCGGCATATCGCCGAAAAAACGGTTAATCTCGGGGATCGATTAGAACGTGCCGTCACGGCGTCCACCGCTCAAGCCCCAAGACATGCCAAAAACCGTTTTTCCCGAAGCTTCAGCTTCATCCCACGAATGGGGCCTCGACCAGATCGTGGCCGACCTGCGCGCGTCGCGCGAGCAATTGCATCGCACGCGACATCCGCTCGGCATACGAGAGTTGCCGTCGCGTGAAGCGATCATCAAGATCGTCAACGGCTTGCGGGCCGCCCTCTTTCCCACGCATTATGGCGCCGCTGACCTGACGGCCGAAAGCGTGGATTACTACGTCGGTCATACGCTCGAAAGCACGCTACGCCTGCTTGCTGAACAGATTCGCCGCGCGCTGCGTTTCCTTCCTGAAAATCACGATCTCAGCGATGCCGAACTCGGCACGCACGCGTTCGAACTTGCACGGGAATTCGGCACGCAGTTGGCCGGCATCCGTGCACTGCTGGTAAGCGATATCCAGGCCGCATTCACCGGCGATCCGGCCGCGCAGCACATCACTGAAATCCTGCTGTGCTATCCGGGCGTCTGGGCCATGACGCATCATCGGCTGGCGCATGCGTTGCACAAGCTCGGCGTGCCGCTGCTTGCGCGCTTCATCAACGAGATTGCGCACTCGGCGACAGGTATTGACATTCATCCGGGCGCGACCATCGGGCCGAGCTTCTTCATCGATCACGGGACGGGTGTCGTGATCGGCGAGACGGCGGTGATCGGCGAACACGTGCGCGTGTATCAGGCGGTGACGCTCGGCGCGAAGAGCTTTCCGGCCGGCAACGATGGCGTCCTCGTCAAGGGCAACGCGCGGCATCCGGTGGTGGAAGATCACGTGGTCATCTACGCCGGCGCGACCATTCTTGGGCGCGTGACGATCGGGCGTGGGTCGGTGATTGGCGGCAACGTGTGGTTGACCCACAGCGTGCCGCCTGGCAGCAGTGTCTCGCAGGGCAAGGTCCGCGAAGTGGGCGAGGGCGGTGCACCGGAAGCCGGCGCCTGAAGCGCACGCCCCGGCTTCAGCTATTCGATACGCTGAAGCCGCTCGAATGCCCGACGATTGCGAGGAATTCGCGACGTGTGGAGGGATCGTCGCGGAAAGTGCCGAGCATGCGCGATGTCACCATCGACGCGCCCGCTTTATGCACTCCACGCGTGGACATGCATTGATGCGATGCCTCGAGGATCACGCCCACGCCTAGCGGCTGAAGCACTTCTTCGAGCGTATCGGCGATCTGCGCCGTCATCTTTTCCTGGATTTGCAGGCGCTTCGCGAATGCATCCACGAGCCGCGCCAGCTTCGAAATTCCCACTACGCGTTCGCGCGGCAGATACGCCACGTGCGCCCGGCCGATGATCGGCACCATGTGATGTTCGCAATAGCTTTCGAAGCGGATGTCCTTCAACACGATCATCTCGTCGTAGCCCTGCACTTCGGAAAACGTGCGCGCGAGGATGTCGCGCGGATTCTGTGCGTAGCCCGCGAAGAACTCTTCGTAGGACCGGATCACGCGTGCGGGGGTATCGAGCAGGCCTTCGCGCGAAGGGTCGTCACCGGCCCATTTGATCAGCACACGAACGGCAGCTTCTGCTTCTTCACGGCTCGGACGATCAGCACCGCCGGCGTGATCAGCGTGGATGTCCGGGGACGCGTCGGGGTTGTTGCGCGTGGCGCTCATCAAAGGCTCCAGATGCTTGTAGCGAAGTCACGAAGCCACCATTGTTCCACGTTTTCCCGACCACAAGACCCCGGCGCAGTGTCGGGTTCTTCAGGTTTTGCCGCCTCCGTCGATGCCTGAACCCGTTTGCCAGGCTTTTTTTCCTTCATCGGACAAGTTGCCTGAACTGTTGTGTTTGTCGGGTTCCGTGCCCTTTTCGGCCATCGAACCGCCTGGCTGCTCTTGCGCGCGCTGCTTTTCGCCTTTGCGCTGTGCCCGGCGTTCTTCCTGCGATCGGCCGGCGTAGGTAGTGTCGGTTGGCTTGTCTGTCATGTCGATCTCCGTAGGTGAGTGACAACATGACGCGCGCAAGCGGCGTTCCTTCTGCAGGCAGGGTAGACGCCATACCGGGATAAACGCCCAACTGTTTGTGCTGCGGTTCAGGCGCTAGAGTGGCTGCACGATCAACAACCTTCAGCCACGAGGAGCCGCCCCATGAAACGATTCCACATTGCGCTCGCCGTTGGCAGCCTCGATGCTTCCATTGCGGATTATTCACACCGTCTCGGTCAGGCGCCTACCGCGGTGGTACCTGGTGCCTATGCAATGTGGCGCACCGATTTGCTGAATTTTTCGATCAATGAAACAAGCGATCCGGCGAAAGTGGGATTACTGCGGCACATCGGTTTTGAAGACGATTCGGCGGCAGGTTTTGCAAAGACGCGTGATATCAACGGTATCGAGTGGGAGCAGTTTTCGCCGGAGGAACAGGACCGGCGGATCGTCGAGACGTATGGCAGCGCGATTCGGCCGGCCTCTGGTTTGGGTGGGGGGCGGGGTGGCGCTCTGGGGTAGGCTGGCGCGGGCAGGCAGGGCAGTTGTTTTTTAGTGGTCGGAGATGGTGTTGGGTTGCTGCTCGTTGGGCGAAGACCTAAGAAGCAGCAACCCGGCATTAAAGCAGAACGACTGCCCCAACCCCAAACCAGCGCCAGCAAACCCCTAAGCCGATAACAACGACCCCGTCCGGAACGCGGTAGCACTTGCAATCCGGGCCACCTCCATCCCTGCAGTAGTAAACCGCGCAATCTGCCGAGCATACAAAATACCGGAAACGGTGCTGTACAGCGTGGTAACAGTATCGGAAAGAGGATCAACAACATCTGCGACCGCCTCACCCGCATTCACCATAGCGCCCACCTTCGCGCGAAACACGAGCACGCCACTCGCAGGAGCGACAATCGGCTCGGCCCCGGCAAGCGGCGTCGCCGGGTACGACAACTCCGGCATGGCGGGCGCGGGCGCATCGATCACGCCACGATGTATCAGGTAATTGATGATGCCTTGAGCGTCGGCATCGGCGAATTCATACGATACGTCATGCTGGCTGCGCAGCTCCACGGTCACCGAAATGCCGCCGTTCGGGATCGGAAAACGCTCGCCGAATTTAGTGCGCAGATCCGACCAGCAGAAGCTGTGGATTTCATCGAAGGGATTGCCCACCGAATTCAGCGCAAGCAGCGACGCTTTCGAGTCCAGGTAGCGCGCGAGCGGCTCGACTTCTTCCCAGATGTCCGGGTTCGTATAGATGTGCAGCGCGGCGTCGAGATCACAATGCAGGTCGAGCACGACATCAGCGTCATACGACAGTTTTTGCAGCGCGAGACGTTGCGATTCGAGTTCGGTTTGCGGCGTTTGTTCGTCGAGCGCGGCGCGCATGGCTTCGCGAACGGCGAGCTTGTTTTCACGGATATCGCCCGTGAGCCGGCCTTCGATACGCGACGCAATCAGCGCACCGAGATCGTGGAAATTACGGTTGAAGTTGTGACCGCTATTGAGCTCGAACCGGCCGAGCAAGCTGCCATGCATGTTCTGGTTCAGCCCGATAGGATTCGACACCGGCACGATCACCACTTCGCCGCGCAATTTACCGGCGGTTTCCAGTTCTGCAAGCTGACGGCGCAAGCGCCATGCGACCAGCATGCCGGGCAACTCGTCGGCGTGCAGCGAGGACTGGATGTAGATCTTCTCACCGCCGCCGGGCCCGTAGTGAAAGCTCAGGATATTGCGGGTGGTGCCAAGCGACGGGGAAATCAGGGTGTGCGTTTTGGTTTGCATGGTGGTCGGACGCGCGACGGGCCGTTAAGGCTTCGCGCTTCGATGGGTTGTGTCGGCGTGTTCAGGAGAGCGGGGCGGCGTGTGAACCCAAAGTCGCGGCGCGTGCTGCAGGCCCGGTTCGACCCCGGCGCCGCCTGCTCCGGACCTTCGATCTTAGCTGAAAACGGCCCCGTTGCCCCACGCAGCGTGCGTGGACCGCTAAAACAAAACGGGCTCCGCAATATCGCGGAGCCCGTCTTTAAAACAACTTAGGCGCTGTTTAGCCGCCGTACACGTCGAAGTCGAAGTATTTCTTTTCAAGCTTCTTGTACGTGCCGTCCTTGATGATCGAAGCAATTGCTTTGTCGATCTGTGCCTTCAGGTCGGTGTCTTCCTTGCGCAGGCCGATACCCGCGCCGTTGCCGAGAATCTTTTCATCGACCAGATCCTTGCCTACGAAGTCATAACCGGCGCCACGCGGGGTCTTCAGGAAGCCCACGTCAGCCTGCACTGCGTCCTGCAGCGCTGCGTCCAGACGACCAGCCAGCAAGTCGGCATACACGCCGTCCTGGTTCTGGTACGGCGTAACCGTCACGCCCTTCGATGCCCAGTAGGTCTTGGCATAGGTTTCCTGGATGGTGCCTTGTTCCACACCGACCGTCTTGCCCTTCAGGCCATCAGCCGTCGGCAGGATGCCGCTGCCCTTCTTCGCGATCAGGCGCGTCGGCGTATTGAACAGCTTGCTCGAGAAAGCGATCTGTTCGGCGCGCTGCGGCGTCATGGACATCGACGAAAGCACGCCATCGAACTTCTTGGCCTTCAACGCCGGGATCATGCCGTCGAAGTCGTTTTCCACCCATACGCACTTCGCCTTCAGGCGCGCGCAGATTTCATTGCCGAGATCGATGTCGAATCCGACCAGCTTGCCATCCGGACCTTTCGATTCGAACGGGGCGTAGCTGGCGTCGACGCCGAAACGGATGGTCGAGTAATCCTTCGCATTGGCGGTGACGGAGGTGATCGATGTGACGGCAAGCAGAGAGATCGTCAAAGCCGCGAGCAGTTTTTTCACTGTTTTTACTCCAAAGGTGGTCAGTACGTCCTGGACAGGTTGGTGTCCAGGTTCGTCCGGCGCGAGGCCCCTCACCGCCGGACGGCTTGCATTCCGCGGATTGTGTCCGCAACAGAATCGCAGCAGGTTACCAAGCCAAAAAAATATGGGAGTTAGTGAAAGCCCCGATAGTAAATCTCAAGACCGTTGATTGACGGGCCTTTTCAGGCTGTGCAGGTAAAACGGTAATATTTGTTTGGGGTAGATCGCTGCCGCCGGTTGTCGGCGGCAACGACGGTTCCCGCTCGGCTACTGCGCATCGATACGGCCGTAAATGCCGGCGGTCGGGCTCGGACCGGCTGCAAAGAACAGTGTGTTGGTCGGCTGGCTTGCGGCGTTATTGCCGAACGACATGCCCCAGATGCCCGTTTGCCTGATCGGCGTGCCGTCCGCCTGCGTCAATGCGCCGATAAACGCGCCGCTTGTCGGGTCGAACGCGTTGATGGTGCCGTCGCCGAAGTTGCCGACCAGCAGGTCGTTGCTCACCGCGCCGAAATTGGCCGGCGCCATCGCGATACCCCAGGGCGAGTTCAGCGCGCCGCCCGAGGCGATGCGCTTGATGAAGTGGCCATCGGTATCGAAGGTATCGATCACGCCGTTGCCTGCGCCGTTGACCTGTCTAGAGCCATCGGTGCCTTGCTTCGCATACGTTACGGTGACCGTCGTGCCCGTCACGTTGATGCCGAACGGCGCAAAACCCGCAGGCAGCGACGGGTCCTGGAAGCTGCCGGCAAGCTGGACCTTGTTGAAAGTCTTGTCGAAGACATCGACCTTGTTGTTGTGGAAGTCGGTCGCGTACAGGAAATTGCCCGTCGCGTTCTTGCCGATTGCGAGGCCCTTGTAGACCGCGGCGCCGGCGCCGTCATCGAAGCCGATGACAGCAGTGGTCGGCAGGACCTTGGGCGACCAGCCCGCGATGGTGCCCGCTTCCGTCGCCCACATGAACAGCGCGTTGCTCGTGGCGCCGTTCGCGCTGATCTGGAAGTCCGTGCTCGTGTTGAACACGATGCCGGTCGGGCCTCCCGCGCGGCCGTTCGCAGCGGCCGGAATGCTGACCACGAGCGATTGCGGCACGCCATTGCCGTCGTACAGCGTGGACTTGCTCGTGGCGTTGTCCGATACCCACATCACACCCGTCGGATTGAACGCGATGCCCCAGCCGTTTTGCAGATTGGCGTCGGTATGAGCGGCCGGCGTGCTGCCGTCGGAGACGAGCAACGTGGTCTTGAATGGACCCGTCACCGCCGCGTTGTTGTTCGAGTTGGAATCGCTGCCGCCACATGCTGCGAGCGTTGCAACGGTGAGTCCAAGCATCACGGACAAGGCAAGCTTTTGCTTAAGTTTCATTGGAATTTTCCTCCTGGCGAGTATGAGTGATGTCCGCCGGTCGCTTCTTTTTTGAAAGCACGGCCGACAGACGACATGGATTCGCCGGACACGGGCGCCGTCTGCCTCCGCAGCCGGTTGCCTGTCTCCTTCAAGCGTCCGAACGTCTCACTCTGAACGCGCGCATCGAATGATTTATTCCAAAGTATTTCCAACGAAATCTTATAGGGTTTCCTAACTAATAATCGTCTTGACTGGTGTTCGACGGAGCACCTAAACGATCAAGCTTGTGGATTATTCCGTGATCGCGCGAATATTTTTTGTCGGGAGACGGAATAAATCCTTAGGCGGACGTGGAAGATCTTCTAGTGGCTAAGCGTTGTCCTCGAGCGGCACGCCGGTAAGTGACACGAGAAAATCAAAAAACGCGCGGACCTTCGCCGGCAAATGATGACGCGACGGATAAGCCGCATAAAGCGGAAAAGTTTCATCGGCCCAGTCGGGAAAGAGGTCGATCAGCCGGCCGCTTGCGAGCAACTGCTCGACACCGAGTGCCAGCACCTGTGCAATGCCATGACCCGCAAGACACACGCCGTGCATGGTGCCGACGTCGTTCACACTAAGCCGGCCGCGCGCTGCGATGACGACCTTCTTCTTCCCGCGATGAAACTCCCACGGAAACGGCCGGCCCGTTTCGGGGTCGCGAAAGTTGATGCATGTATGCGGCTCGCGTTCGAGGTCCACAGGTGCGAGTGGCCGCCCGTACTTCTTGATGTACCCTGGCGACGCCACCGTGATGATGCGTGTATCGAGCAGCTTTCTTGCGATCAGTGCAGACTCGCGCGGTTCGCCGAAGCGCACGGCGAGATCGAAACCGTCGGCGACCATATCGCCGAGTTGATCGCGCGTGATCAGATCGAGTTGCAGTTCCGGATACTTCTCGACGAACGCACCCAGCCGCGGCCCGAGAAAGAGACGCGAGAAAAACGGATCGATATTCACACGCAAGCGTCCGCGCACGGCGCTCGCGCCAAGCGACGCCGATGCCGCCGCTTCTTCGAGCCCGCTCAGCAACGGCACGATTTGTTCGTAGAAACGGCGGCCTTCGTCGGTGAGCGTCACCGAACGCGTGGTCCGGTCGAAGAGCCTGATGCCGAGCCGCGCTTCGAGTCGCGCAACGGAACGGCTGACGCCGGACTGCGACATGTCGAGCGCCTCGCTCGCAGCGGCGAAACTGCCGCTGTTGACGATCGCACTCAATACGCCCATGCCGTTCAGTATTTTTTCGTCGAAGCTCATTGGCATGCCTTCCGGTCATCAATTCAGTGGAATGCATGCTAGCGCGAAATGAATGGAACAGGGCCGCTCGTCGCCCCGCGTGGCCGTACCCGCGGATCAAACCTTCTCGGACACCCGGTCCCTTTTCGAACCACTTTCGGCATTGCCCAGATCGTTGGACCGGAACCGCTGGCGGTATTCCATCGGACTGATATGCAGGCGCTTGCTGAATGTGCGCCTGAGCGTATCGGCGTTTTCGAAGCCGCAGCGCCGCGCGATCACGGATACGGCGTGGTCCGTGCTCTCGAGATAACGCCGGGCGGCATCGATACGTGCGTCGTTGAGAAACGCGATAAGGCTGACGCCACATTCCTTGCTGAAAACCCGTGATAGATTGCGCGCGCTCATGTTCAGCCGCTCGGCAAGCGATGTCATGGTGTGCGGCAGATGAAGATTGTCGAGCAAGTACTGCCTGACGGGCTGGATCTGCGAATCGGCCGTACCCTGGGTTTCCAGCAGCGGACTGAACTGAGATTGACCTCCCGCGCGCCGGACATACACGATCAGATACTTGGCGACATCCAGCGCCATTTTTTTGCCGAAGTCCTCCTCGATCATCACCAGCGCCAGGTCGATACCCGCTGTCACGCCCGCAGTCGTATAAATTCCTTCGTCCTTGACATAGATCTGGTCGCGTTCGACATTCGCCTTCGGGAACATGGTGGCGAGGCGCGCTGCGTCCATCCAGTGAGTGGTGACGGTACGGTTGTCGATCATGCCTGCCGCACCGAACGCGAAGACGCCGTTGCAAATCGCGGCGATACGGCGGCTGAGACGGCGTTGCCTGACGAGCCACTCGCTAAGCGTGGAATCTTCCAGCACTTCGAAGATGCCGAGGCCGCCAGGGATGATGACCGTATCGAACTGCGGGCACGGGTCGAAGATCGTCCTGTCGGGGACGACCGTGAGGCCGCTCGATGACTGTACGGAACCGCGAGTGGTCCCGACTGTCAGCATCTCGTACTCGCATTCCCCGTGACTCAGGATGCGAACTTCGGCGAACGCATCCTTGGGGCCTGCGATATCGAGCAACTGAAAGCCGGGAAACAACACCATAGCGACGGTGATCTTGCGCATACGCAGTTCCAGGATTCGACGACTAACCGTTTGAGTAAGCCCGCGGCATGGCTTGCCGCGATGACACGCTGTACAGGCTTCGCTCTGCGAGGGCTCCGAATAAAAGCCCCAGCGCAGTCCACATGATCACCTGCATTCCGAAGGCCGCCAGGCGAAATTTCCAGAGCAGCACCGCGGGGAAAGCGCTTGGCACTTCATTGATTGCGGGCATCGCAATCTGCACGGCGGCGATGACCACGACAAATAGTGCACCGCCAATAATAGACGCGTTCCAGGCGCCAAGCCGACTTAGCGCAGCGCGTCGAACGCCAAGCGAAAACACCATCGCTGCCAGGGAAATGGCAATCATCAGGAAGTAGAGACCGGTCCTGAAGCCGATCGTCTCCGGGTCCCCGACCGATGGTGGATTAGCCGGATACTTGATCCCGGGCACAACGACCAGGACAACGAAGCCGCCGAGCGCGATCAGTGCGGACAATGGTTTCGCGCCAAGCTTGCCGACCCGGCCGATCATCGCGGCAAAGCTTAGTGCGAATAATCCGCCTATCGCCGCGCCATACGCAAGCACTCCCGTGAGCAATCCGATGCCCGCCTGCGTGTGACGGCTGACGAGTTCGGGCTCGGGCGCTTCGCCTTTGGCTTCATCCGCTTTTTGCTCGAACGATATCGCCTGATCGACTTGCGGCTCGCCTGCGATCTTTGCAAAACTGAAAGTCAGCAAGCCGGCGGCGATTCCCGCAAGCATGCCGCGCACCAATAATTTACCGACCATGGGACGCTCCTTGTCAGTGGCAGGGAAAGCCGAGCAAATGCCGGCCGTCGTGGACAAATTCATGCACGTACATTCCCGGAACCAACGATGTAGCGCCTTCTTCCGCGCCGACAAAGTAGATGGCAAGAAGCATGATCAGGCCGCCAAAAATGGCCCACGGCATCAGTTCGCGAACGGGTAGCGGCGAGGGGAGTGCAATCGGATCGAGTACAGCTTCGTTCATCATGTGAATCTCCAGAGGGCGTGAGCCCGGATGTGAATAAGTGATCGCTCAGGCGCCGGCATCTGCGAATACCGCATCGATCTGCGCCATTTCGGAAGCCGACAGCACGCCTGTCTCTATGAGCGTTTTTTTCAGTGCGACAAAAAAGCGTTCGTAATAGTCCCAGCGCGGTTGCCCCTCGCAATAGCCGTCCTCCCATTGCGCAATGGATTCGATCAGGTTCTGCCGGAAGGCTTCCCATTCGAAATAACCGGCCTTCGATAACGACAGCGCAAGGCCGAAAACTTCGCGTTCCCAGGGTTTGTCGAAGAGAAACTTGCCTTGCAGGCGTGGCGGCGAATCAGGTTGGCCGAGCATGCTCGACGCGGCGTATTCCTCGAAGCGCGTGAACATGATCAGGCCGCAACCGATGCTGCGGATAATGGCGAAGGCACGAGCGCCACGCCCATCATCGCTTCCGGCGTGATGAGGGCAGCCAGTTCATCTTCGCTCATGCCTTCCGTTCCGGCGGGTCGTTCGGGTATGACGAACCATCGGATCTGCGCGCTGCTGTCCCAGACCTTGACCTCCGTTTCCGGCGCGACAGGAACGCCGAATTCGCGCAGCACCGCACGTGGTTCGCGCACGCCGCGTGCACGGAACACAGGGTCCTTGTACCAATACGGTGGCAAGCCGAGGACGGGCCATGGATAACACGAGCACAGCGTGCAGATGATCAGGTTGTGCACGCCGTTGCCGTTTGCGACCGCCGCCATGTGCTCGCCTTCGGCGCCATCCATGCCTTGCGGGAGTTGCATGGACGCAATGGCTTTGGGTGTGTCGTCTATCAGGAGTTGCTTGAATGCCGGGTCCACCCAGGCGCGCGCCACGATGCGTGCGCCGTTGAACGGTCCCGCAATCGTTTCGAAATGGCCGAGCACGGTGTCGACGGAATCGCTGCCGAGCACACCTTTCTCGATCAGCAGCGCCTCCAGCGCGCGAACCCTTGCTGCACTCGCGGCTTCGCGTTCATCGTCGTATTTGAATAGTTCGCTCATGTTGTCGGTTCCTGGCTCATGGTGAAGATGTCAGTCGGAGGCAAGCAGATAGGCGTCGAACAGATCGGCGTAGATGGTCGTGTTGGGCTCGCTTTTCTCCTTGCCCCAAATATCCGCCGCATCGAACGCCACGCGATACACCGGCATCGCGTGACCGATTCCGTCTGGTCCCGTCGACACGAAGTAGGAAAATGCGCCGGGATAAACGAGATCCACCGTTCCTTCCTTGTTGCGCAAATACCCCGGCAGCCGCGTGTGATCCACCGCGTCGGGGTCGGCCACGCGCACGCGCGCGCCTGTTGCGAAACGCGGCGCCTCCTTGAACTCGTGGAAGCCCGAGTCGCCTTTCACCAGATACGCGTTGATTTGCGTGGCGATCGCTGGGTTGGGTTGATCCGGAAGTGCAGCTTGCGGATTAGCACGGAAATGGCGAGTCTTTTCGTCGAGCTCGTCAGCCGATACATAACCTTCATCGATGAAAAACTGCGAAATGCCCATCAGCCACTTCTCGTAGTAACGATATTTGAAGTACTCGAACGGCTGCATCCCTTCGGCGCCGGTACGCAGGGACGCCCATGTCCACGTGTTCTTGAATGTAGTGGGCAACTCGGCGACGGGATAGCGTGGCAGCGCGTCAGCGAGGTGCGTGCTCTCGGCCATCATCACGGTGTGGATGCCGAAGATGCGTTTCTCCCATGGCTGCACGAACACATTCGTTTCCACGTTCACCGGGCCGAGATTCTCGAGTCCGCCGAGGTTGTGCTGGAGTTTCATTCTCTACTCTCCTTTCCGTGAAATCAGTTGAGCTGCGGTTCGGGCTTGCGCGTAAGGGCATCGCCGAGCACTTCCGAGACGATGCCGAACAGCGCACCGGTAATCAGCGCGGCCGCGGCGACGAGCGCAGGATTGTGAATGCCCGCAGTCGTGATGGCCTTGCCCGTTGCCACCGTGGTGCCGACCGTCGATGCAAAGCCCCACACCACCGCAGGTAGAACGTTGAGCAACTTGAGCTTCGATGCCTGCACCATTGCCGCGCTGCCTACGCCTACGCATATAGCGGCGATGATGGGCGTCTGTGCCGAGCTTGCGATCGCGAGCAGCGAGAGCGATGCAATGACAAGCCCGACCAGGTTCGATGCAACGCTCTGAACGAACCCGGCTGGCCCGCCGCCGACCACGAAAAACGACGCCCACGCGATAAACGTTACCCATACCGGGACTGGAAAGACGGTGGCGGTGACATAAGTGTCGACAACAGCCAGGACACCGATGCTAAGCGTGAACGCTTCAGACTTTTTCATTGCAGGCTCCTTGAGGTTAGAAATTCACGACGGGCAAAGACAATCTGCGAACGCTTTCCGAAGACGTGGCATATCCAGATCGCGGCCAATGAAAACAAACTTGTTTTCACGCGTTTCATCCGCACGCCATACGCGGCCGGGGCGCGCTTCCAGAAGCATATGAACGCTATGAAAGTGAAACTGGCGCGGCTCCGACGCAAAGTGCAACACGCCCTTCATGCGCATGAGTTGCTGCCCGCGTTCCTGTACAAGCTGATTGATCCATCGATTGAACCGGTCCGGATCGAGCGCGCCGGTCTCGATCAACGCGCATGATTGAATCGACACATCGTGCTCGTGGTCGTGCGCGTTTTCATCGAGTAGATCGGGTTCCAGTTCGAGCAGCGCAGGCAACGAGAAGCGCCGCACGCCGAGCAGCGAATCAGCGGCAACGCGTGAATGACTTGCGGTAGTAATGGATGCAGTCGGATTGAGTGAGCGAATCTGAAGTTCGAGTTGCTGCAACGCGAGTTGATCGATGAGATCGATCTTGTTGATCACGATCACATCGGCGAATGCGACTTGCTCGCGGACGATTTCATCGTTGAGTTGCTGGCCGAAGTGGTGCCCATCGACCACGGTCACGACTGACTCGAGTTCCACTGCTTCCCGCAAGTCGGGGTCCGCAAGGAAGGTCTGAAGCACCGGCGCGGGGTCGGCAAGCCCGGACGTTTCCACGATCAGTCTTTCGATCCCCGCATGCGATCGTGCAAGGAGTTCTTTCACGCTCGCTACGAGGTCGGCGCGCACGGTGCAACACACGCAGCCGTTATTTATTTCTATCAGCGCCTCTTCTTCGGCGACGATCAATTGACCGTCTATACCGACTTCACCGAACTCGTTCACGACCACGCCAATGCGGCCGCCCGTGTGTTGTTGCATGAGGTGATTGACGAGCGTGGTCTTGCCCGCGCCGAGAAAACCGGAAATCACGGTGACGGGGATTTTGCGTTGCGCCTGGCGCTGGTGCATGGCTGATACCTACGAGGGCTGAGTGAAGTCAGCCTCGTAAAGAGCGAGTATCAGGCCTGTTTTGGACAAGCGGCTTTTGCGAGACGTGCAATGTCTCGAATGCACTTATCTCATGTCTTTATTTGTCAGCGCGGTTCATAACGGACAAAGTCGGTCCGCATGTGCTCGAGTGTGGACACTTCAGAAGTGGTGCGGCAATGCGCATGTGCGCCCGTGTCTGGGGCGCGTTGGTGGCGCGATGCGCCACAACTGAGCGCCAGCGGCATCCATACAGAACCGGTCTTCGCTGACAGGTCTTTCCTGCGGGGATTGCATCAACGACGTGACCTCACGATGCGAAGATCACGACGCGTTATTCCGCGTCTTGCTGTGCTTGCGATGCTTGGGCGCAGACGAGTGATGTTTCGTGCTTCCGCCCGATACGGACGATTGTCCTTCGCCGAAGTGATAGGTTTCGGCGAATGCGCGGCTTGAAATGAGGGCGAATGCGCCGAGTGTCGAGACGATGATCACGTGCTTGAGTTTCATGGTGCGGATATCCTGAATTGCGACTGATTTAAAGTGCGTCAGCTTATACCAAACGAATCGAATCCAAAGCCGACGCACCCTCGCAGTTCATCAGTTCCGCAACGGCCGGTCCTGCATGAACCAGGACAATGCAAACGCCAGCACTACAACGGCGCTCGCCACCAGAAACACCACATGCATGGAGCCGGCGAAGGCGTTGAGATAAACCTCGCGCATGGCCGCAGGCAACTGATGCACCATCGCGGGCCCCATCGAACGCGGCAGTTCGGTGTTCGCCGGAAGGGCATTGGCGAGCCGGCTTTGCAAGCCGTTCGAGAAAATCGCGCCGAACGTGGCGACGCCGACTGAACCGCCTATCGACCGGAACAGTGTCGCGCCGGATGTCGCCACGCCGATATGCTTGAACGGCACCGCGTTCTGCACCGCCAGCACGAGCACCTGCATCACCATCCCGAGTCCAAGGCCAAGCAGCAACATGTACAGGTACATGATGTGCAGCGGCGTGGCGAGTTCGAGCCGTGACAACAGGAACATCGCAACCGCCACCAGCGCCGTGCCGCAAATCGGGAACCAGCGGTACTTGCCAATCTTGCTGATGATCCGGCCGCTGATGATGGACGTTGAAAGCACGCCGGCCATCATGGGCAGGATCTGCAAACCGGCTTGCGATGGCGTCGAACCCTTCGCCACCTGCAGATAGAGCGGCAGGAACGTGGTCGCGCCGAACAGCGAAAAGCCAATAATGAACCCGATCATCCCGCTCAATATAAAAGTGCGCTCCTTGAAGAGACCAAGCGGCATAATTGGTTCATCTGCCAGACGTTCTTCGTAGATGAAACCGCCCATCGCGATGACCCCGAGCGCCAGCGTGAACCATAGTTGCGGCGAACTCCAGGGCAGCAATGTGCCTCCCTGACTGGTGAAAAGGATGATGCAAGTGAGCGACGTAGCCAAAAACGCTGCGCCCATGTAATCGATTTTATGCTTCACATGTGCCACATGGGGCTTGAACACCAGCCCGATCACGATCAGCGCCACGACGCCTAACGGCACGTTGATGTAGAAGATCCAGCGCCATGACAGATGCTCGACGATAAACCCGCCCAGCAAGGGCCCAAGCACGGTAGCGAGGCCGAACACGCCGCCGAACAGGCCCTGGTAGCGGCCGCGTTCCGCGGGCGGGATCACGTCGGCAATGGCGGCCATCGTCACGACCATCAGGCCGCCGCCGCCCAGCCCCTGCAACGCGCGCAGCACGATCAACTGCGTCATGTCCTGCGCGACGCCGCACAGGATCGAACCCGCGAGAAAAATCAGGATGGCAGCCTGGATCACGACCTTGCGGCCGAACAGATCGCCGAACTTGCCGTACAGCGGCACCACGATAGTGGACGTCAGCAAATAGGACGTCACGACCCAGGATAGGCTTTCAAGCCCCCCGAGTTCGCCCACGATGGTCGGAAGTGCTGTCGACACAATTGTCTGGTCGAGCGCGCCGAGCAGCATGACGAGCAGAAGCGCCGTGAACAACAATCGGATGGGCGGCCGCTCTGTTGCGGGAAGCGCAACGGTGGGTTGGAAGGTTTCCATCGAGTGCCTGCAATTAATTAACATTGAAGTTAATATTAGGTCACGTCTCTTCCCGGGTCAATTGCGACTATGACTAAAAATGTAACCGAAGCTTCCCGAAGTAATGTTTCAGCCGACCCCGAAAAGCCCGTGCGCCGGCGCGGGCGCCCGTCGGGCGGGCAAAACGGCGAGCCACGGACGCTTCTGCTCGATGTCGCGTTGTTGCTGTTCGCGCGTCAGGGAATCATGGAAACCACACTCGGCGCGATCGCGCGCGAGGCGGGAGTCACGCCGGCCATGGTTCATTACTACTTCAAGACGCGGGATCAGTTGCTGGACGTGCTGATCGACGAGCGGTTCGTCCCTTTGCGCACCAAGCTTGGGTCCGCGTTTGCCAACTCGGATGCGGAACCGGCTGAGGCGCTGCGCGCTTTTGTAGAAGGGCTGGTGACGGTGGCCGAGCAAAACCCGTGGTTCGCGACCCTGTGGATTCGCGAAGTGATCAGTGAAGGCGGCTTGCTGCGCCAGCGGATAGCAGAACGTTTCGGCGATGAAAACCAGAAGGCATCGATTGAACGTATCGAAAAATGGCAGAAGGAGGGCAAGCTCAATCCGCACCTTGAGCCGTCCCTGTTGTTCGTCTCGTTGTTCGGGCTCACCTTGTTGCCGCTCGCCGCAAATTACAAATGGGCCGAAGAGCGCGGATGGAAGCCGAGACGCGACAACATCGCGCCCCATGCCGTTGCGTTGCTGATGCAGGGGATCGGGCCGATTTGAGGCCGCGGGCTTCTCGAGCCGGCACTGCGCAGGCGTCGAGTCGCTGCCTGCATCGAGCAATCAGGCAATCGTCATCGCCCCAATGTTTGTCGACGCCTGTTGCGACTTTTGCTGAACGTTTGCCGCAAGTAAACCGAAACCCCGCAGTCGATGCGTGCTACCGTTCCGACTTTTTGCAGCCAGGAGACGGCCATGCCGACCGGACGAGTGAAGTGGTTTAGCGATGCAAAGGGTTTTGGTTTCATCACGCCGGACGATGGCAGCGAAGAATTGTTCGCCCATTTCTCCGAGATCAAGACAGAAGGGTTCAAGACGCTGCTGGAGAACCAGAAGGTCAGCTTCGATATCGGCCAGGGGCCGAAGGGCAAGCAGGCGTCGAATATCCTGCCTGCCTGAGTGTCTCGCCGCGCCGCCTGACTATTTGGCGTGCGTCTCCGGATGCCGCAGGCGTGAGTGATTGCGACCGTACGAGACGTAGATCACGAGTCCGATCACCAGCCAGACGACAAGCCGCATCCACGTGACGAGCGGCAGACCCGTCATGAGCAACAAGCAGAAGAGGATGCCGAGAATCGGCACGATAGGTACGCCCGGCACGCGAAACGGCCGGTTTGCGCCCGAGTCGCTGCGCCGCAGGTAGATCACCGCGCCGCATACGAGCACGAACGCGAACAGCGTCCCGATGCTGACCATCTCGCCCAGCACATTGATCGGCGTAAAGGCGGCGACGACGGCGACTACCGCGCCAATCATCGTCTGGCTCAGGTGCGGCGTCTTCAGCCGCGGGTGAACCCGCGCGAACAGTCCAGGCAGCAGTCCGTCTTGCGACATCGTGAAGAAGATGCGGCTCTGGCCGTAGAGTAAAACGAGGATCACGGTCGTCAGCCCGGTCAGCGCGCCTACCTTGATCAGGATGGAGAACCACGTGAGGCCGATCACGTCGACGCCCTTGGCGATCGGATCGGGCACGTTCAGTTGGCCATAAGGCACGAGACCTGTCAGCACGCCGGCCACGGCGATATACAAGATCGTGCAGATGACGAGCGACCCGAGAATGCCGATAGGCATGTCACGTTGCGGCTTGCGTGCTTCTTGCGCGGCGGTGGAAACGGCGTCGAAGCCAATGAACGCAAAGAACACCACCGCCGAACCGCGCAAGATTCCGCTCATGCCGAAGTTGCCGAACTCGCCGGTGTTGGGCGGAATGAAGGGATGCCAGTTACCGGGATGCACGAAGAAAACGCCGAGCGCGAGAAACGCAACCACCACGAATAACTTGATCGCAACCATCACATTGTTGAGGCGCGCCGATTCCTTGGTGCCCATCACCAGCATCAGCGTGAGTGCCGCAATGATGAACACGGCTGGAAGATTGACCAGGCCGGAAACCGATGTGCCATCGGCGAGCTTGACCATGGTGCCGGGAGCGGCGGCAAAGCGCGGCGGTATCGTCATGCCGAGGTTATGCAGCAAGCTCACGATATACCCCGACCATCCGACCGCGACCGTGGCGGCGCCCATCGCGTATTCGAGTATCAGGTCCCAGCCGATGATCCACGCAAACACTTCTCCGAGCGTGGCATACGTGTAGGTGTAGCTGCTGCCGCAAACGGGCAGCATGGCGGCGAGCTCCGAGTAACAAAGTCCGACGAAAGCGCATGCGACACCGCCGAGCACAAACGAAAGAATGATGGCTGGCCCGGCGAACTGAGCGGCGGCGGTGCCTGTCAGCACGAAGATTCCTGCGCCGATGATTGCGCCTATGCCCATTGCAGTGATGCTGAGCGCGCCGAGTGTTTTTGCGAGCGGGCGTTCGCCGCCGTCAGCACTCTTGATGATGTCTTCGACCGACTTGCGCGCCATGTAACTGGTATCAGCCATCAGTGTCGCCTCGCTTACGTTGTTGGATACGAACCCAACCGGCGTGGCCGGTCGATCTGCGAATCACTACGAAAAACGTTTGATGCAAGACGACTCTGTGACCCAGTCTATGCCGAATGAATTTGCTTGTGAAGCTGGAAAATATGCTGCGTTTTTGCGCGGCGCTGCGCGAAACGAGTGGGAAGGGTACGAAGCGGGGCGGTGGACGAATCGGGGACTGCAGCATGCGACGCGCCGAAAACGGTTTCGGCGCGTCGTTCGATCAATGTATTAACAACGCATCTTCAGTGCTTGCGACGCTCGCGCACCGCTGCGGCGAGCGTCTGCAAAACGGGCTCGGTCTGCGTCCATGCGAGACATGCGTCGGTAATCGATACACCCCGGCGCAACGGCACACCCGGCTTCAGGTCCTGCCGTCCCTCTTCGAGATGACTTTCGATCATCACACCGATGATCCGCTTGTCGCCATCGTTCAATTGACGCGCAATGTCTTCGCCTACTTCGACCTGACGCAGATGTGACTTGCCCGAGTTTGCATGCGAGCAATCGATCATCACCTGCTCACGCAAGCCCACGTCCTTCAACGCGGCGCAGGCCGCAGCCACGCCTTCGCGATCGTAGTTCGGACCTTTCTTGCCGCCGCGCAGGATGACGTGTGCGTCCGCGTTGCCGCGCGTTTCGAAGATGGCGGCCATGCCCATCTTCGTCATGCCCATGAACGCGTGGCTGGCGGCGGCCGCGACGATTGCGTCTGCTGCTATCTGCACGCCGCCGTCGGTGCCGTTCTTGAATCCGATCGGGCAGCTCAGGCCTGATGCCAGTTGCCGATGACTCTGGCTTTCGGTCGTGCGCGCGCCGATTGCGCCCCACGCGATCAGATCCGCAATGTATTGCGGGCTCAGCAGGTCGAGGAATTCCGTGCCGGTGGGCAGCCCCATGTTGCCGATATCGAGCAGCAACTGACGCGCGCGGCGCAGGCCTTCATTGATGCGGAAAGTGCCATCGAGCAAGGGGTCGTTGATGTAACCCTTCCAGCCTACTGTCGTGCGCGGCTTTTCGAAATACACGCGCATGACGATCAGCAAATCGTCGCGTAGTGCGTCGGCGGCGGTTTTCAAAAGTTGCGCATATGCGATCGCCTGATCGTGATCGTGGATGGAGCACGGTCCGACCACGACGACCAGACGGTCATCCCGTCCTTGCAGGATATTGGCGATCTCGACGCGGCTTTGTTCGACCAGCGTCTGCACGGACGGCGTCACGGGCAGGTCGTCTTGCAATAGCGCGGGCGAGATCAGCGGACGGACGGCGCCGATGCGGACATCGTCGATGCGCGTGGTGTCCTGGGTCGCGTCGGCCCGGCCGGCCTCCTGGTCGTGGAATGGGTTGTCGAGGCGGCTCATTGTGGGTTCTCCGAAACTGGGCATAGCCTGCGATTATCGCATTTGTGCCGGTCTCCGAGCGTTCCCGGGCGGGTTAACGCGGCTGTAATGTGAAGCGCGTGCTGAATATAGTGTGACTCTTCGCGTCCCAAAAAAGGACGTTCAATCGCGTAGACGAGGAGCCGGACGTGGCCGAGAAGCTGGGATCCCCTGCAGTCGTTGCAAGTAAAACCAGCATGAACTTCCGATGGACCGTGCTGATCTGGCTGGTGGCCGGCGGCATCATCAATTACATCGACCGCGCAAGTCTTTCCATTGCAGCGCCGGAAATGATCCGGGAACTGGGTTTGTCGCGGACGCAGATTGGTCTGCTCGGCACCGTCTTCGCGTGGACCTATGCCGTGATGCAGTTGCCGGCGGGATGGGTCATCGACCGGTTCGGCGCGAAAAAAGCGTATGCAGTCGCGATGATCTGGTGGAGCGTCGCGACCTACATGACCGGCGTGGTGGGATCGGTGAGCGGGTTGCTCGTGATGCGCGCGCTGCTTGCGGTCGGCGAAGCGCCATGCTGGCCGACTTCGGCAAAAATCACGGCCGCGTGGTTTCCGAACAAGGAACGTGGTTTTGCGACGGGGATCTGGGATTCGTCATCTAAATGGGGACCGGCGCTCGCGCCTGCCGTGCTCGTTGCGCTGATGGTTGCATTCGGATGGCGCTCGCTTTTTCACGTGGCGGGTGCAGTCGGTATTGTGTTCGCGATCGTCTTCCTGCTTTTTTATCGCAATCCGGAGCAAAGCAAGCGGCTTTCGAAAGAGGAATTTGCGTACATAGAAGCGGGCGGCGGCGGGCGCGAACGGTCCATCAGCAACTCTACGCACGAGTGGCGCGGCTTGTTCACGCATCGCAGCGTCTGGGGCATGATCCTCGGCTACTTCTGCGCGATCTGGTTGTGGAATTTGTTCCTGGTTTTCCTGCCTTTGTACCTGCTCGATCGCTTCCACATTTCGTTCGTACAGCTCGGTTTTTACGCCAGCATTCCGTGGATTGGCGGCGCCGTGGGGGAAATCATCGTCGGGTATCTGACGAAGAAAATGGTCGATCGCGGCATGGCGACGCCTATCGATGCGAAGCGCATGTGGATCGTGATCTGCGCGATCGGCGCTGCCATTTCGGCGGTGGCGATTCCGTTCGTCGACTCGTTGGGAATGACGATCACGCTGATGACGCTCGGCCTCGCGTTCCTTGCCGCGATCATTGGTGCGGCATGGGCGCTGGCGTCGGATGTCGCGCCCAAGTCGATGGTTGCCTCCGTGAGCGCGATCCAGAATTTCGGCGGTTATTTTGGCGGTGCGTTCTCGCCGGTGGTGGCAGGGTTTATTGTCGATAGAACCGGTTCGTACACCATCGCGCTGATTTCAGGCGGCGTGATAGCGGGATGTTCCGCGCTGTTCTACTGGTTCATGGTGAAGCGCGTTGTGGCAGAACGAGGCGAAGCGTAGACGAAAAAAAGCCCTTCCAGTGTGTGCTGGAAGGGCCTTGGTGCGTTACGACACCATCGCCTGACCCGATCCCAGATCGGCGCCCGTCGTCGGATCCGAACTCGGATCTGATGCCGTGCGTGCGGCCATGGCCTGCAGCACATCGATGTCTGCTTCCGATACCCCAACGCTTGCCAGTCCGTCACCGCCGTCCACGGCCGGCTGCGGATCTTCCACGAACTTCCAGTCGCCGCCTTCGTTCCACGGTCCGCGCAACGCCGGTTCCGTGCCTTGCGACATGTTGTAGTACACGCTTGTGAATTCGGGCTTGCCCGGCAACTTTCCTTGCGGGAAATTCGGCTGGATGGAGTGCAACGCCTTCTCGAACGACTTCTGGTGCGCGATTTCGCGCGTCATCAGGAAGCCGAGCGTGTCGCGGATGCCCGGGTCGTCGGTGAGATTGATCAGGCGTTCGTAGACGATCTTTGCGCGCGCTTCGGCTGCAATGTTCGAACGCAGATCGGCAGTCGGCTCGCCAATCGTGTCGATATAGGCAGCCGTCCAGGGAACCCCGGCCGAACTCGTCAGCGCGGGACCGCCGCCATAAAGCAGCGACGTGATGTGCGAGTCGTTGCCGTTGCCCGTCAGCGAGCGGTAAAGCTCGGCTTCCTCTTCCACGCCTTCAGCAAGCTGGCCCTTGGCGCCTTTGTTCAGCATCGCGACGATCGAACCGATGATCTCGAGGTGGCTTAGCTCTTCAGTGGCGATGTCGAACAGAAGGTCCTTGCGGCCCGGATCGTCTTCACCGACTGCTTGCGTGAAGTACCGGCATGCGGCCGCGAGTTCGCCTTGCGACCCGCCGAATTGCTCGAGCATCAGGTTGGCGAGACCAGGATTCGGCGCTGCGACGCGCACTGTGTACTGCAGGCGTTTGTTATGTACGAACATGGGTGAATCTCCTTTGAGGTTAGTCGAAGCATGGCGTCGTGTTTTTCACAGACGTGTCTACGCCCGCGAATCATCGCGACGAAAAAACAGACCGGACATGTCGAGTTGCTCCGGACGGTAACGCACTCCAAAACGCGTTACACCCAATGAAGGGCGCCCGGATCTCAAAGCATCTGCAATGCTCTGGCGAACTCGCGGCGACGTCACCGCGAGGGTAAAGAAAAGGACTACGGGATTGACTTCAGCATTGGCCGTTCCCGATGTACCGCATTGCGGTTTTTGCGCCTAAAAATCTGAAAAAATTTGACGCGATGCAAAAACCAGCCTATAACCATCTAATGGGATGGTAATGGGAAGGAAAATAGAGCAATGCAGAAACTTGAAGTGGTCCGGCCGAAAGGCGGCGAGACTGAGAAGATCACGATCAATCTGGGCCCGATCGACCTCGGGCAGATCGACTTGCTGGTCGAAGAAGGCTTTTATTCAAACCGCACGGACCTGATTCGCACGGCGATTCGCAACCAGCTTGCGACGCATGCGAACGTCGTGAACGAAACCGTTACCCGCCGCGCGCTGGTGCTCGGCATGCAGCACTTTTCGAAACACGATCTGGAAGCCGCGCGTGATGCGGGCGAGCGTTTCGATATCCAGGTGCTAGGACTTGCGAGCATCGCCGCCGACGTCACGCCTGAACTCGCGCTGGAAACGATTGCATCGATAGTCGTGCTTGGCGCATTCCACGCATCGCCGGCGGTGAAAGCAGCGCTGGCCGGCCGGATCGGCTGAGCGCTCCAACAGCTACTACTGGAAAAATAATGAAACTCGACGACGGATTCCTGCACTCCATGCAGGATGCAATGAAGTTGCTGCGCACACGCGGCCCGAAGGAAGCGACCGCGGCGCTGCAGCGCGCACTGGGAGCGCATGCACCGCACGCGCAGCAAGCGTTCACAGCGGACACGCCGCCCGCACAAACGTCCGGCACGTTCAGCACGCATACCCATGCGAACGCGGCGGGACTGCGGACATACAAGTTGTATGTGCCGACGAAGTACAACGGCCAACCAATGCCGCTCGTCGTGATGCTCCACGGCTGCACGCAAGACGCCGATGATTTCGCCGCCGGCACGCAGATGAACGCACTGGCCGAGCGCGATGGGTGCATCGTCGTGTATCCCGTGCAGCCGCAGCAGGCGAATGCATCGAAGTGCTGGAACTGGTTCAAGCCGGCCGATCAGCGGCGCGACTCGGGAGAGCCATCGTTGATCGCGGGCATCACGCGCGAGGTGATGGCGAAGTACGCCGTCGATCCGGCGCGTGTGTATGTGGCGGGTTTGTCGGCGGGCGGCGCAATGGCCGCGATCATGATCCGCGCATATCCCGATCTTTACGCCGCGGCGTGCGTGCATTCCGGGCTTGCGGCGGGTTCCGCACACGATCTGCCGTCGGCGCTCGCGGCCATGCGCGGCGGGAAGTCTGTGAGCGCCCGCGATATCGAATCGCCAAAACGGCCGATGATCGTCTTTCACGGAGACGCCGATACCACCGTGCATCCATCGAATGCCGCGGAATTATTGCGTGCGTTCGGCGGCCAGGCCGTGGTGTTCGATGAAGCCGCAAGCGCCGAGCCGGGCAAGCGCAAGAGCACCGTGGAACGCGTGAAATCCGCCGATGGCGTGGATGCCGAACTATGGCTCATCCATGGCGCGCCGCACGCGTGGGCAGGTGGAAGTGCACGAGGTTCGTACACCGATGCAACCGGCCCTGACGCCAGCGCGGCCATGATGCGCTTTTTCCTCGATTATCCAGTACGCGGCTAAAGGAAAAGGACACCATGAACGAAAATACAAATGCAAACGCAAACGAACGGGACATGGCGCTGCTGCGCGAGGTGATCGCGTTATCGGAGAAGTCGAGACGTGATGGACGGCATCCGTTCGCCGCGCTCATAGCCGACGAACACGGCCGGATCGTCGGGCAAGCGGGCAACAATTCCATGCCACCGCTAGGCGACCCCACGCAGCATGCCGAGTTGCGCGCCGCCGCGCAGGCGGCGAAGGAGCTGTCGCCGGAGCAGTTGCTGAAGTGCACGCTCTATACGAATGCCGAGCCGTGCTGCATGTGTTCGGGCGCGATCTATTGGTGCAATATCGGACGTGTCGTGTATGCAATGTCCGAGCGGCGTTTGCTCGAGATTACCGGCGCTCATCCGGAAAACCCGACCTTCTCGCTGCCATGCCGCGAGGTGTTCGCGCGAGGGCAGCGGAAGGTGAGCGTGGTCGGGCCGCTTATTGAAGATGAAGCGGCCGTCGTGCACGAGGGATTCTGGACGTGACCAGCACCAGAAGCTCGCGTCCAGACTACCTTCAAGCCGGCAGCGAAAAACTTCCGATCGCTTCGCGCAGCACATCGACCTGATCCTTCAGTGAATGCGCCGCGGCCGCTGCCTCTTCAACCAGCGCCGCGTTCTGCTGCGTCACCTGATCCATCTCGCCCACCGCACGGTTCACCTGTTCGATGCCCGCGCTTTGCTCGTTGGAAGCGTGGCTGATTTCATCGAGGATCTCGTTCACGCGACGCACCGAGCTCACGATCTCGCCCATCGTCGCGCCCGCGTTCGATACCAGCGACGCCCCCTCTTTCACCGTATCCGTCGACGTCCCGATCAGCGCCTTGATCTCTTTCGCAGCCGTCGCCGAACGCTGCGCGAGGCTGCGCACTTCCGCCGCCACGACCGCGAAGCCACGTCCTTGCTCGCCTGCCCGAGCCGCTTCAACGGCTGCGTTCAATGCGAGGATATTCGTCTGGAACGCAATGCCGTCGATCACGCCGATGATGTCGCCAATCTGCTTCGAGCTTTCGGTGATGCGCGTCATGGTGTGGATCACTTCTTCGACCACGCCGCTGCCGCGCTGGGCGACATCGGCGGCTTCGCCCGCGAGTTTCGCCGCTTGCGTGGCGCTATCGGCGTTCTGCTTCACGTTTGCCGTCATCTCGTCCATGCTCGATGCCGTCTGCACGAGCGCGGCGGCTTGCTGCTCGGTGCGCTGCGACAAGTCGGTGTTGCCTGCAGCAATCTCCGATGCCCCCACGTTGATATTCTCGGTTCCGGCACGAACCCGCGATACGGTCTCGACCAAACCGCTTTGCATCTCGCTCAGTGCGTACATCAGGCTGTGTGAATCGCCTGCGGCAAGCGGTACATGCGTGGTCAGGTCGCCGCGTGCAATGCGTTGCGCCGCGCTGACCGCAATGGACGGATCGCCGCCGAGTTCACGCTTGATACTGCGCAACACCAGCAACATGACGAGCGACGCCAGCACGCCGAGCACCGCCGTGATCGCGAACCAGCGCAATGCGCTCGCGTAGAAGGCTCTCTGGATATCGTCGGTGTACATGCCGGTCACGATGTACCAGTCCCACGGCACGAAGTGATTGGCGAAGCTGATCTTCGGCACTGGCTTTTCGCTGCCGGGCTTCGACCACAGGTAACTGATAAAACCGCCTTCAGGCGTCGAATTACCCGCGGTGACGATATTGACGAACAGTTTGTTGCCGTCGGGATCGGCGAAGTTGGCCAGGTTCTGGCCGTTCAGCGCGGGTTTGATCGGATGCATGATCATGACGGGGCGCGAGTCGTTGACCGAGATGTAGCCGTCGGTACCGTATCGCATGGAAGCGAGGACATCGAGCGCGCGCTTTTTCGCTTCGTCTTCGGAGATCGTCTTGTTTGCGGCGAGGCTCTGGAAATGCGCCGTCATGCTTGCGCCCTGCGCCACCAGCGCTTTCAATTGGTCGCGCCGGTCATCGAGTGTGGCAGAACGGCTTTGCCACGCTCCTATGAATCCAATCGCCACAAGTCCGAGCCAAAGCACGGCGATCATCGATCCGAGCTTTTGATTCAACGTCATCTTATTCATGTCTACCGCCGTCGCCTGTGTTGAACCGTGTGTACGAATATGTGGGGCGTCGGGCGCTGCCGATCGCCATGCCTGACTCATTTACGGCATGGCGGCGGCGGAATGTAGGGGTGGGATAACCCGTAGCCAAGCAGGATTTCTGCGCGTTTTCACACCGCCGCTTCGCCTGGCGTTGAGCAAGAAGCGGTGGAACTCGCCGTCTCCCTCAAGTCCCGGTTCCTGCCTGCCGATAAACATTCAAAGGACGCGTCTGTCGCACGTCTTCGATTTGAACCTTCCCCGAACCTACCTCGCTAAAAACTGTTGCGATTTTGCCTAAGTCACACCGCGACGGGTAATGGAGGCATAGAGTTAAAGTGCTTTCTGAGGTATGTGGTGCGTTGCGGGAGGGCGTATGAAACGCAGAACGGCTAGACAGCTTGTTGCTCAGTTGGCGGATTTGAGGAATCTCGCGCGGTGTAGCGCACTGAGAGCTTCTTCCGCCAGCAGCACGATGATGCAAAGCTCGCTTGAAGGTGCCGGGCGGAAGACGCCGGACGTGCCAAGCGAGGCGGACGAAGTTGGGCAGGAATCGCTTGTTGGAGCGGCACATGAAATCCACGCATGAGCATTCGCTGCGGACCCAGGTCGAAAAATGGCTTGCGCCAGGTTTGTCGACACCTGTTCGCGTCACCGAATTCAGCCGTACGCGCGTTGGGCGGCGGCGTTATGTATGTGTAGAAACGGCGCTGCCGCGGGGCTTGCGCGCGCTGCTGTTCTTTCGTCACGACGATGGCTGCTGGTGCGTGTTTCCTCCCGCGTCAGACAGGGCGCCTTCGGATCGATCGATGATGAACCGCGCGCAGCTTGGATGAATCGATCAGCTTCAGATAGTTCGGAATGCTTGGTTTAAAGAACGCACAGGGATGTGCCTACTGCGCGTGATGTACGGTTCACATGGCCGCCCTTCGTTTGCCATGTGCTAAAAAACATGCTGGGAGAATCGCCATGTACATCGGCCTGCTCGTTTCGCAAGTGCGGCATCCTCAAGAACGGCTTTCTTATCCCGACGCCGCGTTGTCCCAGGCAGAACCTTCGGCGCACCGGTTCGCTGCACTCTGGAACAGAATCAAGGGTGCTTTTTCGCATCGAGCCTGAAGCATTCCGTTATTCTCCGCGTCCTTCAGCACGGCCGGAATGATCCGGCTGGAGCCTTCCTATACTGTTTCGTAAGTGCTGCGGTCGCCTGACGGCCACATCAATTTCTACTTCCTCCATGCAGCGCATCGGCGTGTTCGACGTCAATTGCGTTCGCCTCACCTTTCTGATATCGGTCGACCAGGTTAGCCGGATTACGTTGACCTGCTGATCTACTGACTTGTCAGCGATCCCGTTCGCACGCTGGTTTTCCGGTTGCGAAACGAATACGGCACAAACACGTTTATTGAAAATACTCGCTTAACGAAAGTAAAGGCGATGCACGCTTTGCTTCAGGAAGTGGCGCTCTCCTGGTCTTTGATCTTCATTCAACGGATCGCCCATGAATAAGCGAAACGAGCGCTCGATGCTCGCAGGCCTGCGGGTTCCTTTTCTTCTTAGCGGACTGATCGTGGCGCATGCAAGCCACGCCGCAGCCGTCGATCTTCCGGGCATGCTTCCCAGCATGATTGGCGGCGGCCTCGGCTCCACGACCGACTATGCGGGCGGCAAGGATCGATTTGTCGGCGTTGTGCCGGGCGTGCGCTACGTGACCGATGGCGGGCGCTTGTTCGAATTGTATGGGCCGTACGCACAATTCGATTTTGGCGGCATCACCGGGCTGCAATATGGACCGGCCATATCGCTTCGTCTTGGGCGCAGTAATGTCGATGACCCGGTCGTCTCCCAGGTCCACGAAGTTCACACCACGGTCGAAGGCGGAGGGTTCGTCGGCTACGAGTACGAGCATCTGGGGACGGTGCCGTACCGGCTGCGCGGGTCGGTGACGGTCGTGACCAACGCGGGCATCGTCTATACAGGAGCGCGCGTTTCTGTGAATGGCAGCTTCTGGATGCCGCTGAACCGGCGGGTTTTCGCCGGCGTGGGCGTCGGCGCGAGCTGGGTCAGCCAGGGCTTCAACCAGGTCTACTTCGGTGTCACACAGGAAGATTCGGCGCGCAGCGGGCTGCCCGCGTTCAGTCCTTCAGGCGGACTGGAACAGATGACAGGATGGCTCGCTGCAATCTATCAATTCGACAAACACTGGTTCGGCGGCGCGATGATCTATTGCCAGCGAATCTCGGGTTCGGCGGCGGACAGTCCTATCGTGACGCAGCGTGGCAATCGCAATCAGATCACGTATGGCGCAGGCGTCGCTTATGCATTCAAATGAGCATTCAAATAATGCACTGGTTCATTCGAGTTCCACGCCCTTCAGCTCGGGAATGAGAAAAACCGTCGCCAGCATATCGAGCACGTATATGCCCGCGAGCGATGCAATCGCGACTTGCAGCGAATACGACGCAGCCAGTCCGCCCACGATGATCGGCCCGAATCCGCCGACCGCCCGTCCGATATTGAACAATACGTTCTGCGCTGTCGCACGAGCCGCGGTCGGATAGGCCTCGGAGATCAGCGCCCCGTAGCCGCCGATCATCCCGTTGATGAAGAGTCCCATCACCGCACCGGCCCAGAGCATGGCGCCCGGCGTGGATAACGTCGAATAGAAGATGACCATCACGACGGAACCCGCCTGGAAGAGGAGGAAGGTCGGCTTGCGGCCAATGCGGTCAGCCAGTTGGCCGAAGAGATAAACGCCGATCATCATTCCGACAATGGTCACCGAGGTCCACAACGCCGACTTGGTCAGGCCGAAGCCGAGCGTCTTTCCAAGGTAGGTCGGCAGCCAGATCATGATGCCGTAGTAGCCGAAGTTCTGGACAGAACACAGGATCACTATTCCGATGCTCGCGCGCGTAGTGTCGGCATCCGCGACAAGCAGTCTGAAAGCGTTGGCGCGGCGCTCGGGTTTCATCGCACTTCGCACGAATACCTCAGGCTCATGCAGCGAGTTCCTGACCATCCACGCGATGACCGCCGGCGCCACGCCAAGCAGGAACATGCCGCGCCAGCCAATATGCGGCAGCAGCAGCGGCGTCAGCAAGGACGCGGCGAGGACGCCTGTCTGCCATCCCAGCGCAACGTAGGACGACGCCCGCGCACGATACTTCGCGGGCCATGCCTCGGCCGCCAATGCCATGCCAATACCAAACTCGCCGCCGAGCCCGATCCCCGCGATGGTCCGGTACGCAAGCAGATCCCAGAAGCCCGTTGCAAACGCGCACAGTCCTGTGAAGACCGCGAACAGCACGATGGTCCACGTCAGCATGCGAATCCGGCCATAGCGGTCGCTCAGCGAGCCGAACACGATACCGCCCGCGACCGCGCCGATCAGCGTCCACGTCACCATTGCGCCGGATTGCTGCGTGCTCAGATGCAATTCCAGCGCGATGGCGGGCA
Source organism: Burkholderia sp. PAMC 26561 (assembly GCF_001557535.2). Lineage (NCBI taxonomy): Bacteria > Pseudomonadati > Pseudomonadota > Betaproteobacteria > Burkholderiales > Burkholderiaceae > Burkholderia > Burkholderia sp. PAMC 26561. Next base: position 642,296 of record NZ_CP014307.1, on the reverse strand, counting down.
GCATGAAGCCGAGGATGAGCAGATCGAAGCCGTCCATCGCGTAGCCGGTTGCCGAGGCGATGAGCGCCTTCCACGCGTTTTTATCGGCGGTAAGTTTGGTGCTCGGCGCTGTCGGCACGCTGCTTCCGGATGCCTTTGCGTCGGCTTCCATATAAGCTCCAGTGGGGATGCGTTTTGAATTTGAAAGCGTCGCGTGCAGCTGAGAGTCGAGCGAGCAAGCATTCGATGCTGGACCAACCGACGGGGGCTGGTGCCCCCGATCGCCTGCCGTGCAGACTTGCTTAGCTCGTTGTCTGGCTCTCGGCCACGGCTTCTGCCGCGCGTTTGCGCGCTGCTTTTTTCGCCGGCGCGGTTTTCTTCAATGCTACGGCTTTTTTCGCGACGCCTTTCTTTGCTGCCGCTTTCCTGGCCGCTTTCCTGGCCGGTTTCAAGGCCGCTTTCTTCGCCGCTTTCTTCGCTGTTGCGCCGCTCGTGGCAGAAGACTTTGCCTTGGCGTTCTTGCGTGCCGCGCCCGGTTGCGTGACCTTGGCATCTGCCGCAGCAGCGCCTTCCGCAATCAGGAACTTCGAACGGTCCTTGACCTGGGCAATCCATGCGGGTGCACGCCCGTGTCCGGTCCAGGTTGCGCCGGTCTTCGGATGAAGATACTTGGCCGCGCCCTTGCCCGGCAGACTGCGTGCCGTCTTCCGCCTTGTTTTCAAGGGTGTTTTCGCCGCGCTGCCTTTGGCCGCTTTTGCATTGCGCAGGGCCTTTGCTTTCTTCTCGATGTCCTCGGTTGTCAGGCCGTGCTCAAGCATGATGTTTCGAATCTGATCGACTGCCGCTTGCATCTTTTTTGCAATCAACGCGTCAGCCTGAACCTGTAGCTTCGTTATTTTGACGCGAAGCTGTTCGATTGTAGGCATTGGGACCTCCTGTAATGGATGTGGCCGCACTATGCCATGAGCGCCTGATTTGCAAAAGTGCCGATGAAGTGGAGGCACGCGAGAGGCACCATTTTGTATCGATACGAAGTCTTCAAAAGCGACTTGAGAGAAGAGCTAAAGACAGCGGCCAAAGAACGTCATGGGTGCTCTTGAACAAGGTTTTTCCATATCCAAGTCAATGAAGTGAGGTACAGGTACCCGGATTCGTGACTTTCATGCAAAAAACCCTTTAATTTATGGTCTGAGATGTTGCGTCTTGAAGGCGGTGTTGTTACGCTGGCGCCCAACCCGAGGATTTGTACCTTTGCGTTAGTCGGTGACGGCGCAAAGGCAAAGGTCTTGGGCAACTTTTGACTATAAGCGAGGCACTCATGGCAACAACCACCACGAAGAAAACCGCAGCTCCGGCATCGAAGAAAGCAGCAGCGCCGGCGACCAAGAAAGTGACGGCCGCAAGCAAGAAAGCAGCGCCGGTAGCAAAGAAGGCAGCAGCGCCTGCAGCCAAGAAAGCAGTTGTGGCCACGCCGCTGAAACCCATCAAGGACTCGTTCACCAAGGCGTCGCTGACTGTTCATCTGGCAGAACGCTCGGGCGTCGAGCCGAAGGCAGCGAAGGCATTGCTCGCGGCACTCGAAGAAACGCTGCTCGCATCGATTCACAAGAAAGGTGCCAAGGAGTTCACGCTGCCGGGCTTGCTGAAGGTCGTTGCGCAAGACGTGCCGGCGAAGAAGAAGCGCTTTGGCAAGGACCCGTTCACGGGTGAAGACAAGTGGTTCGCGGCGAAACCGGCATCGGTGCGCCTGAAGGTGCGCCCGCTGAAGAAGCTGAAGGACGCAGCACTGTAATCGAAGCACGGCAGTTGAGTCTTCAGAAGTAAGAACGCCCCTCGCGATGAAAATCCGAGGGGCGTTTTTTATTGTCAGCCTGAAAGATGATGCAGGCTATTTCGACTGCTCCATCGATGACTTCAGTTCCTTTGCCGCCTCTTCAATCCGCTTTGTCACGATCGCGTACGCTTCGGTCTGTGCCTGCTGCGTTTTCTGCGCGATATCCTGCATGTCGGCAAGCGCCTGATGCAGCGCCTTTTGTACGACCTCGGTCGGATTGGCTGCGGCTTTCGCCGGCGACGTAGCGAACTCCTGCGCGATGGTCTGGAAATCGCCTAGCGCCCGGCGGAGGATTTCGAGCTGTTTGTCGCGTAGCGCTTCCATGCCGCCGAATGCGACGCGATTCGCGGCCGCCAGCGCTTCGACGTCCTTGCGGCGGGCATCGAGGATTGCCTGGACATCGAATCCGGGAAGCTTGTATTGCTGGAACATTGCGGCAAACTGACTAAACGGGTCGGCGTACTCGGGCTTTGCCATGTGCGTCTCCAATAGGTTTATTAGCGTTCGAAAAACGCCGGCGCTACTGCGTGTACCACTTTCCGCGCCCAACGCTCATTCGATATTACAGCGGAACTGCCGTTACCGAATCCGAGGGAAAACGCGCGGGAGTTTCGCGGACATGCGCGACGCACTGTAATTTAAAGAGACAATTACCCGGGAACGTAGCGCGTTTGAGTGGCTCATAAGATTGAAGGGATGTTGCGTGTCCCGGCGCACGAGTGGAGTGAATGATGAAAGTCGCAGCGAAGATTTTTATATCTGTGCTGATTGCGGGCACGTCGGCGGGGGTTCATGCGCAGGCAAGCGCGGCTCCGGACGATGCCGCAAACTCATCGCTCACACGCAGTTCCGCTCCTACGGGAAATGCCGCCGGTAATGATCCTCAAACGAGCACGGGCTTGAGCAAGGGAACAGACGGCGTTATCAGCAGCATGAGAGCCAACGGCACGCGGACCACTGAAAGTCCTCTTGTCAGGGCGCCGAACAGAACCGGGACCATGCCCCGCACGCGTTGATCTCCCGCACGTTCACCTGAACACCAGCCCGCGAGCGCCGTCTCGCTGCAGTACGAAGTCCTGGATCACCATGGCGAGGTCTTTCTCGTTAGGACGCGTTCCCCAGGTGCTGTACCCCGCGACCGAAGCAATCACGAACCACGAGTGGGGCGGGAACCATTCGGCGATCACACCGCCTTCGCCGATGATCCTCAGGCGCCCGGTATCCCGATGAAATTCCGCCGACATCGACACACCGTCAATGTCCCTGCTTGTCCGGACCGGTCTGCTTAGCATCATGCGCTCCCTGTTGCGGCGTGTTTTATGACATCGGTGATATGGAATGTTTGGATCAAGCGGATCCCGGGCTATCGTGCGCAGCGAGCGCGACAGTCCGGGCTTTTATTGAAGGCGTTGAATCATTCGCACGATGAAAACCGTGCGGCGGCAAAACGGCGCGGTGAGGCCGCACCAAAATTTACCCAAGCGGCTTGTGATTCCGGATGCGCGGCGAGGACCGCGCATGACTCAAACATAGGTCGACGATATCCAACAGGCAATCCCTCTTTTAGGAGGGCATCGACTAATAGGGTATTGAGTCAGTATTGAGTCAGATAAGACAATAGATCGACGGACAGGCAGGCCGCAATGCACTTAAATGCGGCCTGCCTCGCGAAGCAAACGTCGAAGCAACATGACCTGGTTGACGGCATCGGCTTCGAGCAATGACAAGCCGTCCTTCGAGAAGACCTCTTCGGGATGATGCTGCGGGTCGCCGGCGAGCCCCGACTTGATGCTCTCCCCAACGCACGTGATCCATTCTGCAAGCGGCGCGTTTGCGGCGAACCCTGCGCCGAACGAGCGTGCGCGTGTCGCCGTTCCCGCCACCCGGCGCAGCAGCGCGAGCGCAGTGGAGCCGGTGCGGTCCTCGCTGGATGTATCGAGCTTCTCGAGCCGTAGACGTGCGAGCACTTCCTCCGCGTTGTTGCTTGCAAGACCCGCGGCGCGTCTTAACCGCTCAAGCTCGAGTTCATCGCGTTTCGATCTTCCGAGCGATTCGGCAAGGTAAGCGAAGTTGGCCGCGATCGCCTCGATCAATCGTTGATTGAAGCGGGCCGGTTCACGGCTTGGCCATAGCAGGAAAGTCGCGAGCAATGCAACGACACAACCAAGCACGTTGTTCGAAAGCCGCGTGATGGCATAGCCAAGTTCAGCACCGCCGGGCGCCGCGAAGTCCGCGACGAGCACGAACGTCGGCGTGATGAAAAGCACAAAAAGGCTGTAGCTCACGGGTCTGAGCGCCATGGTCGCGCACACGAGCGGGAACACGACCAGCGAAATCGCCACGGGCGAATGAACGGCGAGACCGATCGCGGCGGCAAGCAAGCCGCCGACAATGCTCCCCGCCGCGCGCTCGATACTGCGTGGCCAGCTCGTTGCAATGGACGGCTGCAGGATCAGCAGCGTGGCCATGGTCGCCCAGTATCCAAACGGCAGGTGGAGCAGGCGCACCGTAATGAACACGATGGTCGCCGCCACCGCAACACGCGCCGCATGCCGCGCGCCGATGGAATCGGCCGACGCATTCGCCTTCAACGTTTCGACGCCACGTTTCAGAGTCGTTACCGCGGCGTTCCACCAAGCGTCCTGCACGATCGGAGCGGGTTCGAGCTCGCTGAAATCGACATCGAATCGAATTGCGATCTTTTCGCCCAGCGCGGTTTCCAGTTGCTGCGCAAGCGAGTGAAGCCGGTCGCGCTGATGCCAAGTAGGTTCCCAGGGTTGATCGGCGAGGGCGCGCGACAGTCTTGACAGTACTTCAGCAAAGGCCTCCAGAGCACGCGCCGCACGCTTCGAATTGGGCAGCCTATGATGACCGCGCTCGCAGGCATCGGTGACGGCAATCAAATACGCGAAGATCTGCTCGCTGTCGGCGAGTGCGAGAAGCAGGTTGTTGTAGGTGTCGCGCCGGTCTGCCTTCGCCGATGGAACCCGCGCCAACGCCTTGCGTGTCGTCTCGATCGCGGCTCGCGCCTGCCCCCGATACCGCGACGCATGCGACGCCCACTCCTGGAATCCGGCGCGCTCGCGCTTGAGCAGGCGGGCGCTGTCGCTGGCGATATCGGCGAGTCGCGCGTAGGTCGAGCGCATGGCGGCGCGGCTCGACCCGAACGGATGAATGCGCCAGACGGTGAAGCTGAGTGCAGTCGCGAACAGGCATCCGGCAGCATATAACGCGAGAAATCTGAAGCTTTCGAATGAGCCGTGAATGGGACGATCGACCATCACCACGCACGCCGTTGCGGCAAGAATGCCGACTTGCGCCGATGCCGATCCCCAGATCCGCGCCAACGCGCCGAGTCCTGAAAACACAAAAACAGCAACAGCCGCGGCGACAATATTCGATCCCGACGCGTAGGCCGTCAGCCCTCCGCACACGGTGGATAACAACGCGAAGGCGCTCATGGATGCAAAGCGCATCCGGTTCGATCCGGCCGCGTCCGCGAGGCAGGTCCAGAACGCGCCGATTGCCGCCCACGAAAACTCCGGCATGTGCAGCAGGTTGCCGAGCAGCAGCATGACCGTCGATGCAAACGCGGCCCGCAAGCCTTCCGACAAATCCGCCTGGCTGACCGCGAACGACACCATCCACACGGGACGATTCCGCGCAACGGAGTCGAGCAAGCCGGATGCCGCCTTGCCGTGGCGTCCCGCTACTTTCCTTGATTCGCGATGAAGATCTCGCAGGCGCGACATAAGCTCGATGGACGTCCGTGTGTTGCGCTACGTTGAGGGACCGCGTTGTTTCTCGTTGATGATCCACAGCACTTCGGCGTCTTCCTGACTCGTCGATACCGCCGCGTGCCCCGTGCGGCTGTCGAAATAGATGCTGTCGCCGGCTTCCAGATGTGTCGGCGCGTAGAGCTCGGAGTAAAGGCAGACCGCGCCGCTCAGGACGAACAGGAACTCCTCGCCTTCATGCCGGCCCCATTCCTCGAATGCATTGAGTGAATGTGCGGTGATACGAATGCGAAACGGGTACATGGCCTTTTGCGCGAGTTCGGTCGCAAGCAGTTCCATTTCGTAGCAACCGGCCGTGTGCGGGCTTCCTTGCCCCTTGCGTGTCAGCGCACGGCGGCCTCCGGCATTGGCTTTGGGACTGGAGCCGAACAGCTCGACCAAGTCGATCTTCAGGCCATGGACGATCCTTTGCAGCACGTCGAAGGTCGGCGACATCAGCCCGTTTTCAACCTTCGATAAAGTCGAACGCGATACGCCGCACAAGCGGCTCGCGACTTCGAGCGTCAGCGTTTGCTGGAGACGCGCAGCTTTGACCCGGCGGCCAAGGTCTGTCGATGATTGCTCGGCTGGCCTCGAGAGATTCGTGTCCATGGATCGCGGGAAGAGAAGCGGATAGGCGTGACTGTTTCCGATAATACCATCGGCATAAATACGCTTTATTGGCGGGTCGAGAAAGGGTCAAGTCGCACCTTGATGCATATTGGTGCCAAGATTCTTGCAATATTGCCAACAAAAAAACCGCGTAGTATAGTTTCCGGGCTTACAAAAGTTTCCTATCGGAAACTAGCTTGAGAGCCGATCCGGCAGCCTTGCGGGTCGTCATCCCGTCCTACCCGTCTCGTTGCGTCTGGAGTCAGTCGTGAGTTCAAAAGTCGTTATTGTCGGCGGCGGGGTTATCGGCAGTTCGGTGGCCTATTTCCTGCGCGCGTCGGACCCGACCGTGTCCGTCACCGTCATTGAACGCGACACCACTTACGCCCGGTCTTCCTCGGCACTGTCTGCTGCCTCCATTCGACAGCAATTCTCCACGCCCTTGTCCGTGCAAATGTCCTTGTATGGGATCGAATTCTTGCGCGGGATCGGTGAGGTGCTCGAGATCGATGGCGAAAAACCGTGTATCGATCTGCATGAGGGCGGTTATCTTTTTCTTGCAACGCCACCTGGCGAATCCACGCTGCGCGAGAACCACGCCATGCAAACGGGCCTGGGCGCCGATATTTCCCTGCTCGACAAGACATCGCTTGGCGCGAAGTTTCCATGGCTCAATACCGATGACCTGATTGCGGGCGCCTACGGCAATTCCGGCGAAGGCTGGTTCGACGGATATGGCCTCGTGCAAGCGCTGAAGAAGAAAGCGCAGGCGCTCGGCGCGCGTTATGTGTGTGCCGACGTTGCGCAAATGGAACTGGCGGGCAACCGCGTGATACGCGTAATCACGCAAAGCGGCGAGCGTTTCGATTGCGATACCGTTGTGAACGCTGGCGGTCCATGGGCGCGCAATATTGCCCTGATGATGGGTATCGACATACCTGTGCGTGCGCGCCGGCGCAGCATATTCAATGTGTCATCGCCGGCCCGGCTGAGCGCGTGTCCGCTGCTCATCGATCCGACCGGCGTCTACTTCCGCCCTGAAGGGAAAACGTATATTTGCGGTACGTCGCCGGACGCGAACAACGATCCGGACGACTTGCCGCTGGATCAGGTCGATCACGCCATCTTCGACGACGTCATCTGGCCGACGCTTGCGCATCGTGTGCCGGAATTCGAGGCGCTGCGTGTAGAGAATTGCTGGTCAGGTTACTACGAGTACAACGTACTCGATCAGAACGCGATCATTGGTTACCACCCGCAAATCGATAATTGCGTGTTTGCCAACGGCTTCAGCGGTCATGGTTTGCAGCAAGGCCCGGCGACCGGGCGCGGTGTCAGCGAACTGATTCTTGGCGGGGCATACGAGACGCTGGATCTGTCGTCGCTGGGCTGGACGCGCGTGATTGAAAACCGGCCTATCGTGGAGAAGAATGTCGTGTGACGTTCGCCGACCAGGAGAAGCACGTAACCTTTCCTTTGGTGAAAACCAATTGCGCCCGGCTCTATGCCGGGTTTTTTTCGTGCGATTGCCCTAAAAGAACGCGGCTTGATAGACCTTCGGCGTGACGCCAGTCTGCTGCTTGAACACACGCGTGAAATGCGACTGATCCGCGAAACCGGTTCGTGCGCCCACTTCGGCAATCGCCCGGCCGCCGCGCAAGAGCGGCATTGCGCTGCGCACGCGTTCTTGTTGAAGAAACGCATGCGGACTGAGGCCTGCTTCGCGGACAAAGGCGCGAAGCAGCACGAACGGGGTGACATCGAATTCTCTTGCAAGCGTCGATAAAGTCAGGCCCGCGTGCAGGTCATCACGCAAACGATCCTTGACCGCGCGCACGAGCGCGGGTTCGTTGCGCACGACGGGCAGATCGGCAGGACGGCCCGCATGCCGCGCATACAAACCGGTGACGGCAGTAGCCAGCACTTCGCTGCGCTTGAACGCATCATGGTCCACTTCCGAGCACCAGTTCACGCCGTAGAGATGCTGCGACAGTTCGGTATCGGCGATGAAAGGGCTCGGCATGTCGAATCGCTCGCGCCGCGCAATGCCCAGACGCTCGCAATACGCGGCAAGCGCGCCCGGCTGCACATGCGCCACGCGCATTTTCCATTGACCGTCGCCGGCGGCGAGGCCTGCGTGGACCCGATCGGCGTCGATGACAATCACGTCGCCGCGGCGGCACAAACGACGCTGCTGCTGGACCTCGACCGCAAGCACACCGCCGGTGATGACGGCCAGGCAATGTGTATCGTGCGAATGGGGCGGATACCGGTGACCGACGAAACGACCCTTGAGCATGACGGCGTCCATTACGTCGGGCGCGTGCCAGAGCTTGATCGATTTGGTAGGCGCGGTTGCGGTCATGGAGTGCGGCCCGTGGAAGCGGCGGAAAACATCATGATAAGTCCTGGCCTTCCGGGCTGCAGGCGCTGAGGCAAGGCTTGCATGAGACTTACCGGAAGCTCACGCAAAGAGCGATAGCCCGCCCACGAGTTTGCCGACTTTTTTCTTCGGTCCGACGAGACCAACTGCGAGGTATTGCAGCGCTTCCCCCGGCAACGCATTGACGGCGCCCAGAAAGGCCGCGTAGTCGGTCGTGGTCTGGCCCTGCACAGGGAAGTCGACGACATCGCAGTTCGCAAGCGACTTCCGGCGAAGCGCGCTCAGTTGCTCGGCCGTGGCCTTGAGCACAGGAATGCCGATGGGGATGAGGCCCGGGTGAGCGGTTCCGTCGAGTTCGCGCAGCGGTTCACCAACCAGATGCTGATGCCGCTGGCCCAGCGTGAACGCCACCACTGCGGCGGCGTTCGACGCCTTGCCGGGCGTCTCGGCGCCGGCCGCGGCGATTGCTTCGTTTTGCACTAACAATGCTTTCTCCTGAGGAAGACACGGAAAAGACAATGCTAGGGAAACGCTTTCCAAATGTATTGGACGATTTTGCAGCGGAAACGCTTTTAGCCGGCAGCCGACTTACTCGTTGTATGGGAGTTGGCGGTCGCGAGGTTTTCACGCGCCCACCATATCTCGAAACAGGACGTCTGAAAGAAGTCCTCACCAACGCGCGATGTTCGCCGCTGCCTGTTTCCATCGTCTATGCGAGCGGACGGAACGCGAGCGCTGCTACTCGGGCGTTTGTGGAATGGATTGCGGCAAGCTTTGAAGAGAACGACTTCAATCCAAAGAACGTTTAGCTGGACGGCATAAACGCGTGCTGTTTCCGGTCGAGCAACTTCGTTTATCGCGAACAATCCTTCAGATGCATTGAAAAAATCCTGCGCGCGTGTTTAAGTGCCCGCTGACGTCTTTTTTCGCGCTCGTGCAGAGCGACCAAAAACGACGGTCCCTGGCCGCCAATGTGAATTTCAATGAACGCCGTCTTCAAGACTTTTCTCGCGCTGATCCGTCTTCCCGGTTATCCCGGCATTTCTCTCGCGATGTTTCTCTCGGGCATCGCGTCCTCGTTCGCCGTGCCTTACACATCGCTGTTCGGCGCGACCGAGGCGCACATGACGCCGGTGCGCCTCGGCATCTTCATGACGCTGACGGCCGTCAGCAGTGTGGTGGTCAGCGCATATCTCGGGCGCATTGCCGACCGACGCAGCGATAAGAAACGCATCGTCCTGCTATCGATCGCCGGCTCGGCGCTCGGCTACGCACTGCTCTGCGTCACGCGCAACTACATCTTGCTGACCATTTTCGGTTGCGTGTTCCTGAGCATCGGCGCTGCGGTGTTTCCGCAACTCTTCACGTTCAGCAAGGCGCGACTGCACGCAGAAGGCATCAAAGACACCGAATTGCCGATGGCTACGCTGCGCACGACGCTTTCCTGCGCGTGGGTGTTCGGGCCGGCGGCCGGTGCGATCGTGCTCGGTGTATCCGGGTTCAACGGGTTGTTTTTATCGGCGGCGGGCGCGTTTGCCGTGGCCGGCGTGATCGTGTTGTTCATGCGCGAGCCGAAGGTGTACGACGCGCTCGAAGCAGGCGACAAAACCAGCAGCGAGATCCCGCAGCAAGGAAAGAACGCGCATGTGTACGCGGCGCTCGTGAGTTTCACGCTGATCGGAATGGGCTCGGCAATCGCGACGATCATGTTGCCGGTGCTGATCGTCGACCAGTTGCACGGCACGACTGCACATGTGGCGCAGATGGTCGGCCTCGGCGCGTTCGCCGAAATCCCGATGATGCTGATGCTCGGCGGCGCGTCCCGCCGGATCAACAAGTCAAACATGATCGCGTTTGCGTCGTTGTCACATATTGTTTATTTCGCCGGAATCGCGATGGCGCCCAACCTCTGGGTTCTCGTGCCGCTGCAGATCTTGAACGCGGTCGTGGTGGCGGTGACGTCGTGTCTCGGGATGTCGTATTTTCAGGAAATGATGCCCGGCGCTCTTGCCCGCGCGACCACGCTGTTTTTCAACACGATGCGTACCGGTTCCGTCATGGCTGGCGTGGCGTCGGGGTTCGTTGCGGCGACTTGGGGGTATCGCGCGGTGTTCGTGTTTTGCGTGATGCTGGCAACGACAGCGTCTGTCGTGCTGTTTATCTTCAACTATCAGCGGGGCGCGAAAGTGTTTATCGATCCTCCCGTCGAGCCCGCTGTTTTACCGGTCGCGCCTGGCACGGCGCTTGAGGTCGCCGATCACGCGCGATCGGCGACCAAGGTGTGACGCTCAGATCGGGTGACCATCCGGCGGCGCATCGGGCTGCTGCGGTTCCTCCGGCCGATGCCCCGGCGAAGGCGGCGACAAAGGGTCCGCTTCCGGGTCGCGGTTCGGGTCGGCGAGGGGATCGGGGATCGGATTGGTCTGCATCCGGTAGCTGTGATGACTCAGTGTTTGCGTATTCATGGCTCGCCTCTTGGGGTCAATCGCGTTGAAAGTTCATGCTGCGTCTTTCAGCATAGGCGTATGCAGCGTGAAAGGCAGCCCGGGACGCGCGGAACCTTGCGTATGAAGTTCGGCAAGTGCCGCGCCGGCAATGGCTTCAGCGCGGTCGCCAAAACCCACGCGATGGATGTCAATTAAAGGAGTGCCGCGTTCATGCGCAATGCGCGCGACCGCGGATCCTTCAGCGCATTCGCTCAACACCAGCCGGGCATTGCCTATCAGGGCGGCCTGGGTCTCGGACGTCATCGCGCCGGCGAGATAAAGCGCGCCGGATTGCATCGCGCCCAGAACCGCACCGGTGCTTTCCGATTCCGACGCGTCGCCGATTATCGCGATTTGCCAGCCATCGGCGGCGAGGGTGTCGCTGATATCAGCCAATAGCTGGCCATTACTGGAGGCGCTCGTTTCGTCGTGCGGATCGATAAGAACCAGGCGGTCCGGTTCAATCCCATGAAACGCAAGCAGCGCCGCGTAGTCGTTCTCGGGATGCACGGCGGGTTCGAAAGCGCAGGCGCCCGAAGCGGAAAGCTCGGCACTCAAGGGTTCGTCGAACGTCGGAAAGGCGGAATCGGCGAGCATGGATCGGCTCCGGAACGTTGTTGCTTGCGATTGGAATTGCGCGAGGCACTGCACGCGCCGGGGAGCTTCCCGCACGGTTCATGCCTGTTTCTCAGTTCGATGCCGCCTCGGCGTCACGCCGCTGTTTTTTGCAGCCGTATCGGGATTGCCTTGGCCGCCGGAACCTTGCTGCGCTTTGCATGGTGCGACACAGGAATCAGCCGGTTGCACTCGGGGTAATAGCCCATGACGCAGCCGGCCGGGATGTCGTACGCATGAACCTGCAGGCCGCCAAGCTCGCGCAGCACGTCGTCCTTGGCCACCGTGGTCGCTTTCACCGTGTCGTCTTCGGCAAGCCCGAGACGGATCATGTCGTCCTTGTTCATCAACAGGACATCGCGCGACTTGGTGATGCCGCGAAACCGGTCATCGAGCGCGTAGACCGTCGTGTTGAACTGGCTGTCGCCGCGCGTGGTCATCAGGCGCAGCGTGCGCTCCCCATCGAATTGCATATCGGGGTCTTCACCAAACCCTGCCGGCACGATGAAATTCGCCTTGCCCGTCTTGGTTTTCCATTCGCGTTTGGCTGCGGGAAGCGGCCGATGAAACCCGCCCGGCTGCGACATGCGCTCGTTGAATTCCTTGAACTGCTCGGGATACGTCCGCTCGATTGCGCTGCGCACGAGCCCGTAATCCGCTACCCACGCATCCCAGTCGATCTTCGGATTCGGCGGCAGGATCGACTTCGCGAGCGCCGCAACAATGGCCGGTTCGGACAACAGATGTTTGCTCGCCGGCTCGACCATTCCCTTCGATGCATGAATGCACGCCGTGCTGTCTTCCACCGTGACGGTCTGTTCGCCGCTCGCCTGCTGGTCCACTTCGATGCGCCCGAGACACGGCAGCAAATAAGCCGCGCGCCCGTGCACGATATGGCTACGGTTCAATTTCGTCGCAATCTGCACGGTCAGCGGCAATTTCTTCCACGCCGGATCGAGCACGCCCTGGTCCGGAATCGCACGTGCGAAATTGCCGCCGAGTCCGATAAACGCATCGATACCGCCATCGCGCACCGCTTCGCAGGTATCGACGGTCGTGAGCCCCGTGTCCTTGGGCGGCTCGAACTGGTACAGCTCGGTGAGCTTGTCCATGGGCACGAGTTCGGGCTTTTCCGTAATGCCGACCGTGCGTTGTCCCTGCACGTTCGAGTGGCCGCGAATCGGGCAAATCCCGGCTCCTTTCTTGCCGATATTGCCGCCCAGCAGCATCAGGTTGGTCAGCATCTGCACGGCGAGCACACCTTCCCGGTGCTGCGTGATCCCCATGCCGTACAGGATGATTACGGCTTTCGCGCGAGCATATTCGGTCGCGGCCGCCTCCAGCGCGGAGCGCGTCAACGCCGATTCCAGTTCGATGTCCTTCCAGTGCGCCGCACGCATTGCATCGGCGAATGCTTCAAACCCATGCGTATGTTCGGCGATGAAACCCGCGTCCAGCACGCGCGGTGTGTTCCCGGCGATGGCTTTGTCGTCGGCTTCGATCAGCGCTTTGCAGATTCCCGTAACCGCCGCGATGTCGCCGCCGATCTTCACTTGGTGATACTGCGTGCTGATGCAGGTTTGTTCATTGGAAAGCATCTCCTTCGGCGACTGCGGGTTGGCGAAACTCACCAGACCCCGCTCGCGCAGCGGATTGAACGTGATGATCTGCGCGTTGCGTTTGCGCGCTTCCTGCAGCGGATGAAGCATGCGCGGCGCATTCGTGCCAGTGTTGTGGCCGAAGAAGAACATGCAGTCGGTGTGCTCGAAGTCTTCGAGCGTCACGGTTCCAACCGGCACGCCGATGGTCTCGGGCAACGCCACCGAGGTACTTTCGTGGCACATGTTCGAGCTGTCCGGCAGGTTGTTGCAGCCGTATAGCCGCGCCATGAGCGCATACATATAGGAGGTTTCAAGCGATGCACGCCCTGACGCGTAGAACACCACGCGCTTCGGATCGTAGCCGCGCAGCTTCTCGCCGATTTCATCGAAGGCTTGCTGCCACGGGATTGCCAAGTAGCGATCGGTTTCGGCGTCGTAGCGCATGGGCTCGGTCAGCCGTCCTTGCGATTCGAGCTCCATGTCGCTCCACGCTTCGAGCGCGGCGAGCGTATGGTGATCGAAGAACTCGGGCGTGGCGCGCTTTGTCGTGATCTCCCATGCAGTGGCCTTCGCGCCGTTCTCGCAGAACTCGAAGAGATGCGGATCGGCGGGTTTTGCCCACGAGCAGCTCACGCACGCAAAGCCATCCGGTTTGTTCTGCTTGAAGAGAACGCGGGTGCCGTTGACGGCGACGTGCTCTTCAAGAAGTATCGATGAAACCGCTTTCACCGATCCCCAGCCGCCTGCGGGATGGTTGTACTGCTTGATGTTGGGCTGATTGCTCATGCTGAGACGCTCCGCGGATGGACAAGAAGCGAACGGCTCGAATGCGTTCGCTGGCGGAGTTTCATTCAGCAAGAAACAGGCTCAGGGCGTGGTCAGAAAAATGAAAGCCGCCGGCCCGGGCGTTCGGAGCGGCGGCTTTCAAATGTTCGAAGCTGAGTCGAGCGGCGTTTTCTTTACAAGTCGCCGATGTCAGGCTTCCTCAGTTTGCTGGCCTTCGGGTGCCGGTTTGAATGCGTCGGCGCGACGGCGGATCTCTTCCACTTCGACTGTCACGAACGTGCGGTTCTCGGCGGCCAGCGCGCTTTGGTATGACGCACCTTCCGGCACGCGATGCAGCAACGCGCGCATTTCGCCCTGCGTGGTCTGTTCGACCAGTTCGAAGTTGTAGAGACGCAGCATCAATTCAGCGCGCTCGTGCAGCAGGAACAGGCAGGCGGCGAACACCGCTACGGCGACCACTTCCTGCGCGCCGAAGCTGAAGTCGGCCGGGATCGGCGAGAACGGCATGGCCACTACGGCGATCAATCCTGCGAAAGCCAGCACAACCGTCGCGTACAGGAAAAATTTCGCGCGGCCGACGATCCGGTCGTGTTCTTTCCTGAGTTGCACGGCAGTACGCGGAATGAGCGCCGTGTGACCGTGTTTTTGTTCGCGTTGCTGGAGTGCTGAAAGCGGAAGCGCGGCCATGGAGTCGGTTGCCTCGAAGTTCGGTAAGTTTGTCGCCAGGAATTGGCGCTGTCACCGGGTTAACGCCAAGCTTTCAGGAAAGTTGACGCCGGTTACGTGTTGTTTCAGTCAGGTCTCGAATTGTTTCTGAGGCGAGGGCGGGAAGGCACTGTTCATCCGCACAGGTCGGATTGACTGGCGAGGGCAGTCCAGAGCCACGCAAAGCGCTGTTTCTGCACGTCTTTTCTTCATTGCGTCTTCGTGGGAATGCCCATTGCTGTGGGCTTTCAGCAACTGTCCGGAGCGTTCCGGATAACGAAAATGCGAACGGAGAGAAGAACATGATCGGCATCATTATTCCGGCTCATAACGAAGCGGCGCAGATCGGGGCATGTGTAACAGCAGCGAAACGGGCGGCGAGCCATCATCAATTGCTTGGCGAAGAGGTGCGCGTGATCGTTGTCGCCGACCATTGCTCGGATGACACGGCGGCAATCGCCGAGTCCCTCGGCGCCGACGTGCTTGCAGTGAACGCGCGCAATGTCGGCATTGCGCGTGGGGAGGGGGCGCGGCGTGCGTTGTCGCTGGGTGCAAGGTGGCTGGCTTTCACAGACGCCGACAGCGTCGTCGCCGATGACTGGCTCGTCCGCCAGCTCGACCTTTGCGCCGATGCGGTGTGCGGCGTCATCGCGATTCACGACTGGTCGCCGCATTTGTCGGCGGTGCGCGAACACTTCGCGCGGACTTATACCGATGCCGATGACCATCGGCATATCCATGGCGCGAACATGGGGGTATCGGCGGCGGCTTATTTGCGGGTCGGCGGTTTCGCGCCGCTGGAACATAGCGAGGACGTGGCGCTGGTCGAGGCGCTGATTGCCGATGGCGCGTCGATCGCATGGAGCGCGGCGCCGCGCGTGGTGACGAGCGCGCGGACGGACTTCAGGGCACGCAAAGGGTTCGGCGCCACGCTGGTCGACGTGAGCCGGCGGTACTTCCTGGCGTCGTCGGATGAGGATGGGGTGTTGGCGGCTTGATGTACGGGCCTCAGCGCCCCCGCAAATCCCCCGGCACATCGACATCGCGCAAGATATTCGCATCGTCGACATCGATCTTTTCCACCGTCTCCGACATGAACAGCGCGCGTGCCCCGGCGTCGCCATCGAGCGCGCTGAGCGTTTGAAGGTGCATCGCGCCAAACCCCGCCGGATGCCCACGCTGCCCGCGATAAAACGGCGCCACGATCGATGCGCCCGCGTCCAGCGACCGCGCAACCGCCTCTACTGTTCCCGGCTCGATCCACGGCATGTCGCCAAGCGTCACAAGCCATCCTTCCGCTTCGGGCGTCGCGCGCACCGCGGCGGCGAGCGTCGCGCCCATGCCGCGTTCGGCATCGATGCAAAACATCACATTGCAGCCCGCTTCGTTCAAGACTTCAGCCAGCTTTTCCGATCCCGGCCGGACCACGGCAAGCACGCTCGATACAGCCGACAATAACCGCCGCGCCGATTGGAACACGACGGGCGTGCCGTCGGGCAGCGTGGCGAGGAGCTTGTTGTGCAGGCCGCTCGGGTCAAAGCGGGAACCATAGCCGGCGGCAAGCAGGATGCCGGTAGCGCTCGATGAATAACTCATGGCCGGCGTCCTGACGAGGGGTAAAAGAAAGAAGCGTCGATTTTGACAAGCCGGATCGCTCGCGGCAAGCACGAAAAAAACCGTGCGGCTTTGCAGCGCCGCACGGTGTCAGAACGTACAAGCCATCAAACCATCGTCTTGGGCATGACCTTGTCGAGCGTGATCGGCAGATCGCGCACGCGCACGCCGGTCGCGTGATACACCGCGTTTGCGATCGCGCCGGCCACGCCCGTGATGCCAATTTCGCCGATACCCCGCACGCCCAGCGAATTGATATGCGGATCGGTCTGGCCCAGCACGGTGATATCGATCGTGTTGATATCAGCGTTTACCGGCACGTGGTACTCCGCGAGATTGGCGTTGGTGTAGCGGCCGTAACGCGGATCGAGTTCGCTCTTCTCGGTCAGCGCCGAGCCGATGCCCCATACCACGCCGCCCATCAACTGGCTGTGCGCGGTTTTTTCGTTGAGCAGGCTGCCCACGTCGTACACGCTCACCACGCGTGCTACGCGGATCGTGCCGAGATCGGCATCGACGTGAACCTCCGCAAATACCGCGCCGAACGAGTGGAACGCGTACTCCTTTTTCTCGTCGCCGGGCTTGACCGTCGCCGTCGCTTCGATCGGCTTGCCGCCGTTCCTCGCGATAATCGCCGCCGCAGGATCGCGTTTCGCCGGGTCCGCGCGGCTGATGACCCAGCCGTTGTTGACCGTCACGTCATCGGCCGATGCGCCGGCGAGCGGCGAACCCGAATCGGCGATGGCCATCGCGATCAACTTGCCGCGCGCCTGAGACGCAGCTTCACGCACTGCTGGCGACACGCTCGCCGCCGATTGCGATCCGCCCGATACCGGCGCTTTCGGCAACGATGAATCCCCGAGCGCGAACGTGACCATCTCCATTGGGAAGCCGAGGGCATCGGCGGCGACTTGCGTCATCACGGTGAACGTGCCGGTGCCGAGATCCTGCGTGCCCGATGCCGCCATCGCCGTGCCGTCGGGCAAGATTCGCACAACCGCCGATGCCTCGCTGCGGTTCGCCGGATACGTCGCGGTCGCCATGCCCCAGCCGATCAACGTGTTCCCTTGCTGCATGGAACGCGGTTTCGGATTGCGCCGCGACCAGCCAAACTTCGCGGCGCCCTTTTCGTAACACTCGCGCAACGACTTCTCCGACCACGGTTTTTTCTCCTGCGGTTCCATGTCGGCGTAGTTCTTGAGGCGCAACGCGAGCGGGTCCATGTTCAACTGGTACGCCATTTCGTCCATCGCGGATTCGAGCGCGAACGAGCCGCTCGTCTCGCCCGGCGCGCGCATGAACGTCGGCGTGCCGATATCGAGTTTCACGAGCTTGTGCGTGGTTGCCTGATTCGGCGTGGCGTACAACATGCGCGTGAGAATGGCGGAGCTTTCGTTCCAGTCCTCGAACGTGGATGTCGTCGATATCACGTCGTGGCGCATGCCGGTAAGCGTGCCGTCATCGCGTGCGGCGACCTGGAAGTGCTGTTCCGTGAACGGCCGGTTGCCGACCATGCCGAACATTTGCGGACGTTCCAGCACGAGCCGCACGGGCCGGCCGGTCTGCTTCGCGGCCATCGCGGCGAGCACCACGTGCGACCACGCCGATCCCTTGCAGCCGAATCCGCCGCCGACGAACGGGCAGATCACGCGCACGTCGTCCTCGCTGATGCCCAGTGTCTTCGCGACCGCGCTGCGCGCGCCCGATACGCCCTGGGTTGCATCATAGAGCGTGAGCTTGGGGCCGTCCCAGCGCGCCAGCGTGGCGTGCGGTTCCATTGGATTGTGGTGCTCGTTCGGCGTGGTGTAGACCACGTCGAGCCGTGTCGGACCCTGGCGCAGGCCGGCGGCAACGTCGCCGCGTTGTGTATCGATCGGCCGTCCCATCATTTTTTCCGGCCTGTATGCCGAGCCCTTCGCGCGTTGATAATCCGCGTTGGGCGTGGCGGCCTCGTACTTGATCGATGCCTGCAGCTTGCGCGCGCCATCGGTTGCACGTTCAAGCGTATCGGCTACCACGACCGCAACGGGCTCGTTGCTGTAGCGGACTTCATCGGTTTGCAGCAGGGTCAACCGGCGTACGGCCGGCGGCGATGCATCCGGCTTGCCGCCATTGGGCAGGCGCATCGCGGTTTCATGCGTCATCACGAGCAGCACGCCGGGCATGGATTGCACGCGTGCGGTGTCCATCGACAGCACCCGTCCACGCGCAATCGTGCTCGTTACCAGCACTGCATGCGCGAGCTTGGCTTCGGGGTTGTCGGCGGAATAACGCGCCTGGCCGGTGACCTTCAGAAGGCCGTCGGTGCGATCGAGCGGTTGTCCGAGAACACTCATGCGACACCTCCAGCGGTTGAAACGGCGCGAACGATCGCGCGCTGAGCCAGCTCGATCTTGAAGCCGTTCTCGCGATAACCCTTCGCGTCGCGCACGGCGAGCGCGGCGGCGCGTTGCAACGTGTCGTGCGACAAGGTCTTGCCGACGAGCATTTGCTCCGTCGTCATCGCCCGCCATGGTTTATGCGCGACGCCGCCCAACGCGATGCGCGCCGTCTTCACGGTGTCGCCATCCATCTGCAAGGCGGCCGCGACCGAGACGAGCGCGAACGCATAACTCGCGCGGTCGCGCACCTTCAGGTAATGCGAATGCTCGGCGAACAAGGGCGGCGGCAAGTCTACCGATGTGATCAGTTCGCCCGGCTTCAGCGTGGTATCGACTTCCGGATGATCACCCGGCAAACGATGAAACTCCGCAAACGGAATCGCACGTTCACCTTGCGGACCGTTCACGCGCACGACGGCGTCGAGCGCGGCGAGCGCCACGTTCATGTCGGAGGGGTTCGTCGCGATGCACTGATCGCTCGCGCCAAGGATCGCGTGAATGCGATTGTTGCCTTCCAGGGCTGCGCAACCGCTGCCTGGCGTGCGTTTATTGCACTGCTGGAAACCGGTGTCGTAGAAGTAATAACAGCGCGTGCGTTGCATCAGGTTGCCGCCGACGGTTGCCATGTTGCGCAATTGCGCCGATGCACCCGCAAGAAACGCCTGCGACAAAAGCGGATATCGCTCGCGAATCCATGCATGGTTCGCGGCGTCGCTATTGCGAACCAGCGCGCCGATACGCAAACCGCCATCGGGAAGCGGCGTCACGGCGCCGAGTCCGGCGATATGCGTGATATCGACGAGCTTCGACGGCCTTGCAACGCCGCCTTTCATGAGGTCCAGCAGATTCGTCCCGCCGCCGATAAACGCAACGCCCGGCTGTTGTGCAGCCTTGATTGCCGCGCTGACATCGGCTGCGCGTTCGTAGGAAATGGCATCCATGTCGCGCTCCTAGGCCTTGTTGATCGCGACGACGGTTCTGACCGCCGAGACAATATTTGGATACGCGCCACATCGACAGATATTGCCGCTCATGCGTTCGCGGATTTCATCGTCGGAGAGGTGGGCCGGGCGGAAGCGGACATCGGCGGTGGCGGCACTGGCATCGCCGGCGCGGAATTCATCGAGCAAGGCCGTGGCCGAACACAGTTGCCCGGGCGTACAGAAACCGCACTGAAAGGCATCGTGTTCGATGAAAGCCGCCTGTATGGGGCTCAGCGTCTGCGCGGTTGCAAGACCTTCGACAGTCGTGATCGATTCGCCTTCGTGCATGACGGCGAGCGTCAGGCAGGAGTTGATGCGCCGGCCGTTTGCGATCACCGTGCACGCGCCGCATTGTCCGCGGTCGCAGCCTTTCTTGGTTCCCGTGAGGCTTGCGTATTCGCGCAGCGCGTCGAGCAGCGTGGTGCGCGCTTCGAGTTGCATTTCGTAAGGATGACCATTGATTGTCAGCTTCACTGGCATCAGAGGCGCGGCGGCGCTCGGATTAGTCGATGGCGTGGGCGCTTCGGCGCTTACCGGTTGTTGCTGGGCGTGCGCCAGGGGAGCGGTTGAGACTGCTGCGGCGGCTGCAGCGGATTGCAGGAAACGGCGTCGTGAGGGTTTGGCTATGTCTGGGGATGAGGTCGTGCTATCGGTCGTGTGGGGCATGGCGATGTGAAAGCTCCTCGCTGAGTCGGTCGGCGTTGGCTCGACGCACTCAAATGTCGCGATGCGTCTGGCTAACAGCGGTGCTGTCCGCAATCGCCCTGCGGATGTTGAAAAGGCGAATGGAGACAAAGGCCATGAGCAAGTCCGGTGCCATCGATCAGGGCCGCCTGCACATGGGGCGGGGATCGCGTGATTGCAGGTAAGGGCTACATTCAACGGTAAAAGCGGAGAAGGCATGCGCGCGTGCCTTTCCGGGATTTTCGAAAGGAGTTGTTCATGTTAACCAAGTAGGTTAATATGATTAAATGGAAAAAAGCGTCCCTCACTGCCGGCTTGCGATCGTTCTCGCTCTGCTCGAAGCGGGCATGGTGCGCTCGACCATGTCAGCACTGAGTGGCGCGGCGGCAATGGGTTTTGACTTCAACGACATGATCGAAGTCATCAGGGCATTGGCGCCAAAAGATTTTTATAAGAGCATGACAACGCACGCCGATCACCGCGTTTGGCAGGACGTCTACCAACCAACCACATCCGCCGGGCCGGTGTACTTGAAACTGACGGTCATAGATGACGTGCTTGTGGTGTCCTTCAAGGAGCTATGAACATGAAGTGTCCAGTCTGCGGCGCAGCAGAACTCGTTCGTGATACACGCGACTTGCCATACGCGTACAAAGGCGAGTCGACAATGATCCCTGACGTAACCGGCGACTTTTGCCCGGCGTGTGGCGAAGCCATTTTCGATGCGACCGAGTCGTTGCGCATCAATGCAGCGATGCTGGAATTCAACAAGCAAGTCAACGCAACGATTGTCGATCCGGCTTTTATTGCAAGCGTGCGCAAAAAGCTTGCTCTCGATCAACGCGAAGCGGCCGAAATATTTGGCGGTGGTGTGAACGCGTTTTCCCGCTACGAAAACGGTAAGACAAGGCCGCCTTTGGCCTTGGTGAAGCTGTTGAAGATTCTGGATCACCACCCTGATCTGTTGGAAGAGGTCAGAGCTGCATGATCGCCAAACGCAAACTGCCGCCCAAAGGGCGGCAGTATTACAAGAGGCCGTTACGTCAGTACCCCTGAGCCGGCTTACAAATCGCTCGGATACGGCGCCTTAAGCCACTTCGTCGATAGCTTGTTCAGTGTGCCGTCGTTCTTGGCCTTCAACACGGCTGCATCGACTTCCTTCAGCAAGCGCGTCTCGCCCTTGTTCACCGCCACATGATCCGGCGAGCTGAAAAGCTGGAACTTCTGTTCCGGCGCGATCGGCGGGTTACGCGCGATGATCGTTGCACCGACGTCGTTGCCGACCACCATCAACTGGACTTGGCCCGACAAAAAAGCCGAGATCGCACCGTTGGGGTCATCGAAACGCTTGATGGTCGCATCCGGCGGCGCGACCTTCGTCACGCTCAGGTCTTCCAGCGTGCCGCGTGCAACCGAAATCGTCTTGCCGGCCAGATCTTTCTCGCTTTTCACGGGCAATGACTTGGGTCCGAACACCGCCAGGTAATACGGCGCATACGGTCGCGAAAAATCCAGCACCTTGTCGCGCTCGGGCGTCTGCCCCACGCTCAGCAGCAAGTCGGCTTTGCCCGTCGCGATGTACGCCATGCGGTTTTCGCCGGTGATGGGCACGAGCTCGGCCTTGACCTTCATCGCTTTCGCCAGGTAATCGGCCATCTCGATGTCATACCCCTGCGGCTTCATATCCGGACCGATAGAGCCGAACGGCGGGTAATCCATGAACACGCCGACCCGGACGACGCCGCTTTTCTGCACGGTATCGAGGGCATCGGCATGGGCGAACGAGGCCCCGGCGATCGGCGCGGCGAAAGCAGCGGCCACGAAAATGCGCCGGGCAAGGCGGGAAAGACGAAGGGTCATGATGGTGGCCTTGAGCAGAGGTCGAAAAACGGATGGTTCGCGGATCGAATGAACGCCCGCATGAACTGACTGTAGGGAGGCCAAAATCCCGTAACAATCGAAATCTGCTCATGCCAGCCATGACGGCCAGGCATGGCTCGCACTTATTTGACGAGCGCGAGGACGTCCTTGAAGCGCGGATGCCGGCAGCTTTCCAGCCAGCCGAAGATCACGGTTTCGGCGGTAGTGGGGAACGCGCCGTCTTGCTGGGCTCTCGCCAGTGCGATTGCCTTATTCTCCGGCGCGCGTGAACCGGTGGCATCGGCGACAAGTTCTACCGTATAGCCGAGCCTCAGCAAACCGCGCACGGTCAGCAGCACGCAGACATGCGCTTCGCAACCGGCCACGAACAACACGGTGTTCCTCGACGGTAGCGCAGCGGTGAATTCGGGGCAGAGGGTGGCGTCGAAGGTATGTTTTTCTATTAATCGATGCCGCTCGCCAATCAAGCCATCCACGGTCGCACCCAGGCCATGCGAATTTTGTTCCGTGAAAAGTACCGGGATATGGAGCAGATCCGCCGCCCTGATGAGCGCGGCGCAATGCCTGAACACGCGTTCCCCGTGTTCGATATGCGGCATCAGCTTCGCCTGCATATCGACCACGATCAACGCGCGGTCGGGCTTCGATTCAGGCTTCACTTTCCATGATCCGGTCGATCAGCCGCGCGTTTTCTCCCGCCGATCCAATGCCTTCGTGCTTGGCCATTGGAATGAAGAAGTGCGTCTTCACGTTCGGCAGATTGGCGCGTTCGAGCCACCCGTTCAGATGTTGCGTGAGGCGGTGCGCAGGGGCATCGAGTTCTTCACGCAAGGTCGCAGGCAATTGCTCCAGATAGCGCGCCTCGGTCTGATACGGTTCGGGGGCGACGCACAATGCATCGGGACGACCATCGGGGTCTGCCGGCAGGCGTTCGAGCGCCTCGCGCAAAAGCGCCACGCCCAGACCCTGACTGCGCCAGCTCTTGCGCACTTCCCACGTACCGATGAACACCACCCGGTGCGTATTGAACACTGAACACAAACGTTCCCGCCCGAGCGCCTCGGTTGCGGCGAGCGCCATAGACAGCATTTCGCCGGAATACGTATCCAGCACATACACCAGGTCGGCGCTGCTCTGAATGGGCGGCACTTTTACCAGCTTCAATTCGACGGCGGCCACGACGATATCCGTTCCCGCCTCGTGGAAGACGGCGAACGCGGTGCCGAGGCGTTCGTCGTCGACTTGCGGATATTCATGACGGTACGTCATGGTCAGCAGGAACGGGCCGATCTTCTCCCTGTACGCGAGCGGCTTGTCGACGTCATAGTCGCTCGTGCCTTCCAGCCCGTACGGATCGTAATCCTGCGCTGCCGTCTCGCCCGGTGCACGCAATCCGCCAACGGCCGCAGCCGGCCGGCGCGACTTTGGCACGAGGTCTTCCGGCAAACCTTCCCAGCTCAGCCGGAGGAATTCGCGTCCGCCGCGATAATGCGTTTCAAACAGCGACGCCACCGGCGCGCCCGAAAACGGCGCGAGGATGCGCTCGGCCGATTCCATCGCGCGATCCATGAGCTGGTCGGCTTCGGCGGGATCGGGCACGTGGCGCGTGGTGTCATCGGCCGGTCCGCCTTCTGCCGCGTGCTGCTGGCGCGCGAGCTCGAGCCATTGATCCGCGGCGCGTTCGGCCAGAAAGCCCGCCGCGATCTGATAGCCGGACAAGACGATCGACTTGCCGGTTTCTCCAAGCGGAAACACGTACTCGTCGGTCATTACATCTGCGACGCTCACCGTTTTGTAATCCGTACGGGGTGACGGCGCGTTCGCGGTTGCATCGTAACGTTCATGCGAAAGCACGTAGGCAGCGAGATCTGTCGCGCCGGGTGCTGCGTTCGGACCAGCCGTCGTTGCGAATGCCGAGGCGCTGGTGGGGAGCAGAGCCAGCAGGGAAACGTGCTTCATGAATGCCATCTCCGTCTCTTGGGGTTGTCATCGTAGCAAAACCGGCGCCTTTTGCTGCGGCCGCCGGCGGTTCGGCGCGAGAGTTGCTACTGGTACGCTGTTTGGTACCACCATTTTCATTGCCTGGCGCAGTACCGACACCAGATTATAGGGAGCCGCGATGAACCGCCTTATGAGCAACTCTAATGATGAAGCGCGCGACAGGGAAGCCGCACTGGTCAGAGGTGGCGAAGCGAAGCACGAAGGCGGCTGCGCGTGCGGTGCGTGGCGCTTCGTGGTTTCATCGGAGCCGGATCGCGTCGGGCTGTGCCATTGCATGACGTGCCGCAAGGTGCATGGCTCGGCATTTGGCGCGTACGCGGTTTATCACGCCGAGCAGGTGAGCATGTCGGGTGCGACCCGCGCCTGGCAAAGCTCCGCCGATGGCCGCCGTCATTTCTGCACCGTGTGCGGGTCGGTCGCGTACATGGCGTATGTGAACACCGACGAAATCGAGTTGCCCATCGGCGCATTCGATGAAACCGGCTTCCTAAAACCCACCTACGAGCTGTTTTGCGTCCGCCGCGAGCCGTGGTTATCCGCCGGTGGCCGCCGCGAGTATGCCGGGGACCGGCCCTGAATCCCGCCTCCCATTTGGTCCTCGCATGCTTCAGCTCCAGCGCAGGCCTGGGCCAGAGCGCAATCGTTTGCCAGTTTCGGAACTGCGCTGAGCGCGGCATGTCGGAACAAGGCTGTGAGGCGCGACTTCGGCCAACGCAGATCGTACGTCATCTCGAAGACCCAATCCACGCGACACGAATTTCGTAACAGCAAGGAGTCCGAGCACCATGACCGTTACAAACCATCCCGCAGACCATCCTGTTCCAGGCAGCGACAAATCGCAGCCCGAAGGCGCGCAGTGCCTCGGCGCATGCAATCCGGAAGAAAAGATCGAAGTCGTGGTGATGCTTCGCCGGCAAAACGAGGGCGAATTCAAGCAGTTGATGCAAAAGATCAACAAAGGCGCCGCCGATGCCGCCCCTATTTCCCGCGATGAATTCGGCAAGCGCTTCGGCGCATCCCAGGCCGATGTGACGCGGATCGAAGCGTTCGCGAAGGCGCACGGGCTCGATGTGGTCCGCGCCGATGCAAACTCGCGCAGCGTCGTGCTGTCCGGCACCATCGCGCAGTTCAGTACCGCGTTCAGCGTCAAGCTGGAGCGCTTCCAACATCACGCCATTGGTGAATATCGCGGACGCTCGGGCCCGGTGAACGTGCCATCGGACATGAAGGACATGGTCACCGCCGTGCTGGGCCTCGACAGCCGGCCTCAGGCACGCCCGCACTTCCGTTTCCGTCCGCCGATCAAGCCGGCGCGCGGCGGCACGAGCACGTCCTACACGCCGCTCGATCTCGCACGCCTCTACAACTTTCCCGCCGGCGATGGCAGCGGCCAGTGCGTTGGCATCATCGAACTGGGGGGAGGCTACAAGCAGAGCGATCTCAGCGCGTATTTCTCGAAGCTCGGCGTAGGGAAGCCGGACGTGGTGTCCGTTGGCGTCGATCAGGCGAATAACGCGCCGAGTGGCAACCCGAACGGGCCGGACGGCGAAGTGACGCTGGATATCGAAATTGTCGGTGCGATCGTGCCGGGTGCGCGCATCGCGGTGTATTTCACGACCAACAGCGACGCGGGATTCGTCGATGCCGTGAACCGCGCAATCCACGACGATGCCAACAAACCCTCGGTTGTATCCATCAGTTGGGGCGGCCCGGAATCGAACTGGACGGCGCAATCGCAAAACGCATTCAACGACGTGCTGCAATCGGCCGCGGTCATGGGCGTGACGGTCTGCGTGGCCTCGGGCGACAGCGGCTCGAGCGACGGTGTGGCCGACAACGGCGATCACGTCGACTTCCCGGCATCGAGCCCTTACGTGCTCGCGTGCGGCGGGACGCATCTGAGTGCATCGGCGAACGGAATCGGCAGTGAAGTTGTCTGGAACGACGGCGACCAGGGCGGCGCCGGCGGTGGCGGCGTGAGCGCGGTGTTCGCGTTGCCCGTCTGGCAGAACGGCTTGAAGGTGAAGCGCACGGAGGGCGGCACGACTGCGCTTGCCAAACGTGGCGTACCCGATGTCGCCGGCGACGCGTCGCCGCTTACCGGCTACGACGTGCTGATCGGCGGCACGGAAACGGTCGTGGGCGGCACGAGCGCGGTTGCGCCGCTTTGGGCGGCATTGATCGCGCGGATCAATGCGGCGGCGGGCAAGCCGGCAGGTTTCATCAACCCGAAGCTGTATCTTGCGAAAACGGCCGGGCATGACATCACGCAAGGCAATAATGGGAGCTTCGAGGCATCGGCGGGATGGGATGCATGCACGGGTCTCGGCAGTCCCGATGGCGCAAAAGTCGCGGCGGCGCTTAAATAGGGAAACGCAAGAAAGCAGGCAGGCAAACGGCAAGAACTCCAACAACAAAGCTAGGAGCAAACATGACGAACTCACCGGCGGCAGCGAAATCATCAAGTGCATCTTCCGGCAAGAAAGACCAGCCGTATTTCGATCCGACGCCGTACGGCAATGGTCCCGATGACGCCATTGACGCCACCCTGACCGACGAAAGTGCCGCGATCACGCATCACTCGGCGGTTATCGGCGGGAAGACGATCAACTATACGGCGACCGCCGGGCACCTCGTGATCGTCGATCCAAGCAGCTCGAAGCCTACCGCCAAACTCTTCTACGTTGCGTTCACGCAGGACAACCAGACCGAAGAAGCGCGTCCGCTGACGTTCTTCTATAACGGCGGGCCGGGGTCGTCGTCGGTGTTCGTGTTGCTGGGTTCGTATGCGCCAATGCGCATCAAGACTTCGACACCCGACTTCACGCCGCCTGCGCCGTACCAGATGGAAGACAATCCGGACAGCCTGCTCGACAAGAGCGACCTCGTGTTCATCAACCCGGTAGGGACGGGCTACTCGGCGGCGATCGCGCCGAACAAGAACCGCGATTTCTGGGGCGTTGATCAGGATGCCGATTCAATCAAGCAATTCATCAAGCGCTTCCTGACCAAGAACAATCGATGGAATTCGCCCAAGTTTCTGTATGGAGAGTCGTATGGCACGGCGCGTAGTTGCGTGCTTGCGTACCGCCTGCATGAGGACGGCGTGGACCTGAACGGCATCACGTTGCAGTCGTCCATTCTCGATTACACGCAGTCGGGCAACCCGGTCGGCGCACTGCCGACCGCTGCTGCCGATGCGTGGTTCCACAAGAAGCTCGGTGTGCATCCGCGGCCGGCCGATCTGCTGGAATTCTCGGAAGAGGTGGCGCAGTTTGCGCGCACGGATTACATCGCGGCGTTGCGCAAGTTTCCGCAAACCGACGACGATACCGTCGAGAAACTCTCGGAATACACGGGTATCGACAAAGCCACGCTGATTGCGTGGAGTCTCGATGTCGCTTCGTATGACAGCCGCGGCAATTCGCTTTTTCTCACCACGCTGCTGAAATCGAGGGGCGTGGCGCTCGGTTCCTACGATGGCCGCGTGACGGCGATATCAACGGGCATCGCCGGAAAGATCGATCCGAATTCCGGCGGCAACGATCCGACCATGACGGCAGTCACCGGCGTGTACACCGCGATGTGGAACCAGTACCTGAACGAGAAGCTGAAGTTCACATCCACGTCGTCTTTCACCGATCTCAACGATCAGGCCTTTCTCAACTGGGATTTCCATCACAAGGACCCGACCGGCGCGGAAAAAGGCATGGACGCCAAGGGCAATATCATTCTCTACACGGCGGGGGATCTTGCAGCGGTGATGGCGTTGAACATCGACTTGAAGGTGTTGTCGGCGAACGGATTCTATGACTTCGTGACGCCGTTCTACCAGACGGTGCTGGATCTGCAGCAAATGCCGCTCATCGATAAAACCGTGCGCGAGAATCTCTCCGCGAAGTTTTATCCATCGGGTCACATGATTTATCTCGATGGTGGATCGCGCACGCAGCTCAAGGCGGATCTCTCGACCATGTACGAGGCAGCGACGGCGAATCACAACGCGATGAGCCGCATTCGCGCATTGCAGGAGCGCAAGAGAGACTAGGGGTTTGCGCTTCGGCGGCATTGGCGGGAACACGGTTTGCGAACGAAGGGCGAACGCATGTCAGATGCGTCAGTTCAATTGCAAAATGGAGTTCTCCCCAATGCCGACCCCGAAGAAGAATGGAAGCGCTGCTGCGCCCCAGTCAAACGCCAGCGCTGTTGCGCGCACGCCCTCGCAGAACAATACGAATCCCAAGCTGGACAGCCTCGAGCAATTCCGTTCGGACGCGACGAACCAGGCGCTGACGACCAATCAAGGCGTCAAGGTCTCCGATAACCAGAACACACTCAAAGTGGGTCCGCGCGGCCCGTCGCTGCTCGAAGATTTCATCATGCGTGAAAAAATCACGCACTTCGACCATGAGCGCATTCCCGAGCGGATCGTGCATGCACGTGGTTCCGCCGCGCATGGCGTGTTCAAGCCGTACAAGGCCCACACCGATCTGACGAAGGCCGCCTTCTTGTCGGACCCGAACAAGGAAACGCCCGTCTACGTGCGTTTTTCGACGGTTCAGGGTTCGCGCGGCTCAGCAGATACGGTGCGCGATGTACGTGGTTTCGCGGTCAAGTTCTACACGGACGAAGGCAACTTCGATATGGTCGGCAACAACATGCCGGTCTTTTTTATCCAGGACGCCATCAAGTTTCCGGACTTCGTGCATGCCGTGAAGCCCGAACCGCATAACGAAATGCCGCAGGGCGGATCGGCGCATGACACGTTCTGGGACTTCGTCTCACTCGTGCCGGAGTCAGCGCATATGGTCCTGTGGACCATGTCGGATCGCGCAATCCCGCGCAGCCTTCGTACCATGGAAGGATTCGGCATCCATACATTTCGTCTGGTGAATGCCGAGGGCAAGGGACGCTTCGTCAAGTTCCACTGGCGTCCGACCATCGGTTCCGCATCACTTTTGTGGGACGAAGCGCAAAAACTCGCGGGCAAGGACTCGGACTTTCACCGGCGCGACCTGTGGGAAGCGATCGACATGGGCGATTACCCGGAATGGGAATTGGGCGTTCAGATCGTGGAAGAGGATCAGGAGCACTCGTTCGACTTCGACATTCTCGATCCGACCAAGATCATCCCGGAAGAAATCGTGCCGATCACCATGCTCGGCAAGCTCACGCTGAACCGCAACCCGGACAACTTCTTCGCCGAGACCGAGCAGGTTGCGTTCTGTCCGGGACACATTGTTCCGGGTATCGATTTCTCGAACGATCCGCTGCTGCAAGGCCGTTTGTTCTCCTACACCGACACCCAGATCAGCCGCCTTGGCGGTCCGAACTTTCACGAAATTCCGATCAACCGCACGATCGCGCCGATGCACAACAATCAGCGCGATGCGAAGCACCGGATGACGGTGAACCGCGGGCAGGCATCGTACGAACCGAATTCAATCGACAGCGGCTGGCCGAAGGAAACGGCGCCGGCCGCGATGGGCGGCGGTTTCGAAACGTATCCGGAACGCGTGGATGCCGTCAAGATCCGCCAACGCAGTGAATCGTTCGCCGACCACTATTCCCAAGCCACGCTGTTCTGGAAGAGCATGACGCAGCCGGAGAAGGACCATATCGTCGGCGCGTATTCGTTTGAACTGAGCAAGGTCGAGCGCAAGTTCATCCGCGAACGGCAACTTGGAATCCTGGCGAATATCGATAGCGAGCTGTGTGCGCGTGTTGCCGACAATCTTGGTCTTCCCGCGCCGGCAGCGAGCGCGAGTCCGGAAGAGCTCGGCAAGTCGTCTCTCGAGCAATCGCCGGCACTGAGTTTGATTGCGAAGGCGGTGCCCTCGGTGAAAACGCGCAAGGTCGCCATCCTTGCTGCGAAGGGCGCGGACGTTGCAAGCATCAAGGCGATCAAGGACGCGCTCACGGCTGAGGGTGCGCATGCGAAAGTCGTTGCGCCGCAACTGGGCACGTTGGGTGATGGCGTTGAAGTGGATGCAACCATTCTCGCGCTGCCGTCGATCATGTTCGACGGTGTGGTCATTGCCGGCGGCGCGGCGAGTGCAAAGCTGCTGGCAGAGTCCGGCGACGCCCGCCACTTCGTGCTTGAAGCATTCAAGCATCTGAAGGCGATCGGTGCCGTGGGCGACGGCGAGGATGTGCTCGCAGCCGCACATCTGCCGACAGGCGATGAAGGCGTAAGCGTGGGCAGCGACGTGAAGAAAGTGATGAAGGCCTTCATTACAGCGATGTCGGCGCATCGGGTTTGGGCGCGAGCCGAGAAGGCAGAGAGCGTTCCGGCGTAAGCTCTACGCCTGACGAAGAATGGCCGCCAACGCGAAGTTGGCGGCCATTTTTTTTATGCGGAATCGCTTTATTGCCCGAAGTAAGTGGAGCGCGTTCCGTCCGGCTGGGCAACAAGCGCCCGCGTTCCAGCGGCTGACGATCCATTCATTGTCGGTCCGTACGATGTCGCCATCACGCCCTGATTCGTTTCCACGCGTTGCTCGGCGGCCTGGGTCTGAGCGGGATACGTCGTGTGATCGCCTTCGACGTTATAGCCCGACCGCTCCATCTGAGCCAGATCCGCTTTCACTGCCGCGCGCGTCACCGTGTCGCCGGATTGTTGCGCGCTTGCCAGAGCTGGAGCGCCTAAAGCTGCTGCTACGACGATTGCGGGAATGAGTGCCTTGAGCATGGTGGTGTCTCCTCGAATGTCCTTGTTGCTTTTAGCGTCGTTAACAACCGGATGGTCGAATCGACGACGCGTGACAGATCGAAGTGTAGACACGCAATACTGTTTCCATTAACGCTGAATTAAGCGAAATAGTGTTGTGGGAGTTGCAATAATGCTTGCTTTATCTGAAGCTTGGCACAGCCTTGCGCCAGGACTGTATCGACCCGGGCGGCGTGTTGTTTCACGATTCCTTATTGGCCTTGCGGCCTGAATTTGCGACACTGGCAATCCTCTTAAAAACAGGCGTGTATGCGTCGTTTCTTTAGGGAAATGCTGATGGCTTCACTAAGGACGTTCGCCACGATAAAACCGCCAAGGCTTCTGCGCATTGCGGTGTCGTTTTGTATCGCGCTATTTTTTTGCGTTTCGGTGAGTGCCCGGACGAACGTTTCAAAAAATCCGGTTCAAGCAAAGCCGTTGATAGTGGGCGTCGTGCCGGGCGCGTTGCCGCCCATGGAAATGAGTAATCCGAATGATTCGGAGAATCCTGTGCGCGGTGTATCGGCGGATTTTGTGCAACGAATCGCAGGAGCGTTGCAGAAGCCGGTTCAATGGCAGAGCTTCGCCGATCGCGGCGCAATGATCGACGCGTTGCGGCAGCATCGAATAGATGCCGCGACCAGCGCCACTGGTAACGACGGCGGCGTCGCGTTGCTTTACAGCAAGCCGTATGTTGCGACGAAGCAGGTCTATGTTGAGCGTCGTGTCGCAGGATCACACACAGGACGGATCGCATACGTCGAGTCGCAGACATCGCCACAACGGCTGCAGGATGCGTATCCATCGATGCATCCCGTTGCTTATCGCGATACGTTGAGCGCATTGCTTGCCGTATCGCTGGGCGATGCGGACGCTTTCGTCGGCGATCTGGTCACAGCGGGTTATGCGGTCGATCATTTCGATCTGGTCAACCTCACGCTGTCCGGTTTCGCTCCATTCGATGAAGCCGGCTACAGCTTCGCATTCGCCGCCGATGCAACCGGCGAAGCGCTGCGCCGGCGCGTGGACGCGGCGCTTGCCGCATTGCCGCCGCGTTTCTTGATGGAAGTACGCGCACGCTGGGCCGTCGCCGCGGCCGTGACGTTCACCCAACCGCTCGAATTAAGCGGCCCCGAGCTTGCCTGGGTCGCGGCACATCCCGTGGTCGACTACTCCATGTACGCGGACGCCGCGCCCATGACGTTTCGCGATTCGAGTGGCAAGCCGGCGGGACTCGCAATCGATATGTTGTCGGCTATCGGCGCGGCGACGGGTCTGACATTTGAAGGCCATTTGCGCGATTCGGTCGAAGCCGTCACGCAGGATATCTTCGACGGCAATTCGGCCTTGATCCCATATGGATTCAGCGCCGGGCAGATTCCGCCGCAGTTCGTGCCAAGCAAACCCTACGGCGAAGGCGTGCTCGCGATCGTGACCCGCGCGGGCGCCGAGCCGCTTCACGACGCCCGCGCGCTTGCCGAAAAACGCGTCGCGTTGTGGCGCAACCATGCGCTGATGGCCATGCTGCACGAGCGCGTGCCCACGGCGCGAATCGTCGAGACTTTACCGGTCAAGGGCCAGTTCGACGCGGTGCGCGACGGCGACGCGGACGCGACCGTCATCGACATGACGTTCGCGAATTACGCCGTCGGCAATCCGTATCGCGGCAAGCTCGCGATCACCGGCGCGTTCATCGATCAACCCGTGCAGCACGGCTTTCTCATCGCGCGTGGCGAGCCGATGTTGCTGTCGATCGTGAACAAGGCGATCGCGCACATGCAGCCCGCCGAGCTCGATGCCATCCGCCGCCGGTGGCTGCTGATCGAGCATCCCGAGAGCAAGTGGGAGCAGCGGCGTCCGCAAGTCATCTTCGGCGCGTTACTGGCGGTGGCCCTGCTTGCGTTGCTTGCCGGATGGGGCTGGTCGCTGAAGAAGCAGGTGGATCGGCGGCGCATCGCCGAGGACGCAATGCGGCGCGCCAGGAACGACGCCGAGAGCGCGAACCGTGCAAAGTCGGTCTTCCTCGCGGCGATGAGCCACGAGATCCGCACGCCGATGAATGCCGTCCTCGGTCTCCTCGAACTCGAGCTGCGCAGCCCGGGAGACAGGGCATCGACGGTCAGGGCGCTCGGCACGGCGCACAATGCGGCGCGCGATCTGCTTGGCATGATCGACGATATCCTCGACATGGCGAAGATCGAAGCGGGACGGCTTACATTGATGCCCGCGCCCGTGGAACTCGGGGCGTGGGTGCAGAGCGTTGCAGCGATCTACGAGCCGGCGGCGCGCGTGAAGGGCCTGGCGCTGAGGGTCCGCGCGAACGGCGAAAGCGAACACGCATGGGTGCTGGCCGATGCATTGCGACTGCGGCAGGTGCTAGGCAATTTGTTATCGAACGCGATCAAGTTCACCGATGCCGGCGAGATCGTGATCGACTATTCGATCGCGCAGACGAACACGCGCTGCGCGTTCGTGTTCACGGTGTCCGATACTGGTCTCGGGATCGCGGGCGATCAGCAGGCCTTGCTCTTCACGCCCTTCACGCAAGCGCGTCAGGAACAGCCGGGAAGGTTCGGCGGAACGGGTCTTGGCCTGACGATCTGCAGGCGGCTGATGACGTTGATGAACGGCACCATCGAGTTATCGAGCACGCCGGGGCAGGGGAGCCGGTTCACCGTAAAAATGAGCTTGCCGCTGAGCGAACCGCCCTTGCAAATGCCTGTCCCGGAAGACCCCGAAACGCGGGTGCGCGAAGGCTTGCGCATACTTGTAGTCGATGATCATCCCGCCAATCTCATCCTGCTCACAAGCCAGTTGAAGAACCTTGGCTGCGAGATCGAAACGGCCAGCGAAGGCGCAGCCGCATTCTCGCGATGGGATCAGCAAAGACTCGAAGGTTCGCCATTCGACCTGATCCTGACCGACTGTTCGATGCCCGTCATGAGCGGCGAGGATTTCGCCCGCGCAATCCGCAAGCGCGAGGCCGAGGGGCAGGGAACGCGGGTACCTATCGTGGGCGTGACGGCGAACGCGCAGCGCGAGGCCGTGGATCACGCGCTCGCGTCAGGCATGACGCAGTGCCTGGTCAAGCCGCTGGGACTGGACGCGCTGCGACATGCGCTCGTGCTTGCATCGCAAAGGACGGAGGAGGTGCATGAGGCCGCAACACCGGTAATCGCCGATCACACGTCACCGGACGCCTATGCGAGGTTTTTCCCGGTATCCGACGCCCCGATCCGTCTTTCCAGGCGCACTACAGGAAAACGGGCCTATGGCCCGACACACGCTTTTCCGTCCAATACGCCTCGCCAGCAGTCGGTGATTACAGCGCACACGGCGGACGCAAATCATCAGACGAAGCGCTTGGCGATTGCCGCACCGCGCTTTGATGCCGACCTTCTGAACAGTCACGGAGATCAGGCGGCGCTCCTCGTCGATGTGCTGAAGTGGTCGAACCAGGTCGATCTCGAAGCCAGTCGCGCGGCACTCGACACGGGCGACTTCCAGCGCCTTCATGAACTCGTGCATCGCATGAAAGGAGCATCCCTGGTGATCGGGGCCACGCCGTTTGCCGATGCCTGCGTCGCGCTGCAAAGCCTGATCGAGCACGACGAGCATCCGTCCGACATGGCGAAACTCTGCGATGCCTACGCGCGTTTCAACGACGAAGCCATAGCACTGGATGCGGCGTTGACACAGCACGCTGCATTAACACAAAACGTCGCCTGAAGCGAATGCCTGAGCCCGGCTTCGGGTTCACCATTAATGTCCATTGTGATTATCGAGTCGCGCATGTGTTTTAATTAGGCCCTCCTCTCGATCCGACATTTTGCTCTCGCTGATTCTGGCGTGGCACGCTCGCCGAATGAATAGAAGGCCTCTTTCGTATCACCGGCATGGTTCTCGTCTGGCGGTCGCCGCCGCGTGGCTCCTGCTCGCCGCCGGCAGCGCGGCGCATGCTCAGAGACCTGAGTTGCTGGATCCGCGCGTGAAGCAAACCACCATCGTGGACACGATTTGCCGTCCGGGTTACGCCGACGACGTGCTGCCTCCGTTCGATACCCTGCAGCGTCAGAAAGACCAGTTGCTCAAGCAGCGCAAGGTCGACCCGGCGACCGCGTCGCAATATGCGCTCGATCACCGCATGCCTGTATTGCTCGGCGGTTCGCCGACGTCTGCAGCCAATCTCGACATTCGCCGCTGGGATGGCCGCGCGGGACAGCGCCGCAAGGAACGGCTGGCGGTGTTCCTGAAGCGCTGTGTGTGTACGGGGGATTTGTCGTTGGCGGCGGCCCAGACCGCCATGAGCGGTGACTGGTCGAACCAGTTCCGGAATTTGTCCAGTTCGAGTTGCACCGGAGACTGAGCGTCGAAGTCATTCAATGGTGAACGTGTCGAGCGGCTGGTTTGCCTGCGTTTCCCCTGCGAAACGGCGCGCCAGCTGATCATAAAGCCTACGGGCTTCGTCCAGTGTCAGGTCGATCCAGTACGGGTCACCGGCGCCATCGTTCAGACGTTCGGGCGGAAACTGGATCTCCAGCACAATGCCTTTCTTGTAGCTCATCGCTTGAAACTCCGCGTCGTGGCAAAGAAAGGCATCAAGTCTACCGGCGCGCAAAGGCAGCATTGGCGCTCGACCGGGAAACATATTCTTGCCGGTCGCTCAATAAACAAAGCCTCTTCGACACCGCGTCACAGTTTGGGCAGCGCGGCGCCATCGAGCAAATGGCTCACCACCCGCTCGCCCAGCGCAGGCCCGACGCTCATTCCCACGCCGCTATGCATGAACACGCCGGTGACGGTGGGCGATGCCCGCAGCACGGAAAACGGCGCGTCCGATGTGCCGGTTCGCGCGCCATACACGCCTTGCCAACGTTCGATCACGTCGAGTTTGCCGCCGAGCGTGCTTTCGGCGAGCGTGAGCAGCATGTCATCGACAGATGCCGCGTTGAACGGTGACGGATCGTCACCGTAATCATGCGAATCGCCGATGATCAAGTCGCCCGCTGGCGTCGGGCTCGCCAGCAAATGAATGCCGTGCTCGAGCAACGCGGGTTCTTGCGCGGCCACTTCTTCGTGCAGCGCGGCGGCTTCGGGCAGGTCCGAAAACGCGCCGTAATGCAGGCAGCTTAAACCAGTCAGCACCGCATGATCGAGGGCGAATGGTTGGGCGGGCCTCACACGCAGCATCTGCAAACGGCACACGCGCGGCTCGATTGCGGCAAGCTCGGGTGCAAGCAGCGACAAATAATCGTGCCCCGCACAAATCACCACCTGTTCGGCGCGCGACTCGCCGGCCGTCGTGTCGAGAACGCCGTTGTCGATACCGCGCACCATCGTTCCAAAGCGGAAATCCACGCCATACGCGCGCCGCAAATAGTCGATCAACCCTGGCACCGCCTCGCGCGAGAAGACCTGCAAGTCGGCGCGTCCATGCAACGCGGCGTGATGTTTGCTGAAGCGGCCGCCGTAGAGATCGTTGAGCGCGGCGCGTGACACCATGGCGGCGTCGTAGCCCGCCTCGCGGGCGCGCGTCTCGGCGAACGCCTCCATGACGTGCGCTTGCGCTGAGCTTCGGGCGAACATCAGCGAGCCCGAGCGGCGCATATGGAGGCCGGCATCGCGTGCCCAGCCAAGCCATATTTCCCTCGATGCCTGTGCGAGCGCATGCATGGCACCTGGCGGCTGGCCGGTCACGAGCACCATGCCGAAGTTGCGGATGGACGCGCCAACCGGCGTGCCGCTGCGCTCGAAAACGGTGACGCGCAAGCCACGCCGGGCGAACGCATGAGCATGCGCCAGTCCGAGAATGCCGGCGCCAATAATGGCTACATCTGTGTGGGGGGTCGTCGTCATTGGGTTTGTCAAAGCGTTGTGCGTACTACAATACGCGCGGTTTCACGTCTTTTAACCGATATCCATTCATTGCCGGCATGTCCGGTCGCCCCGATGCTCGCCGAACAACGTCATCAATACATCCTGTCCGAGTTGTCGAAGAACGGCGCGTTGTCGGTCGCCGAACTCGTGCGCGCGCTCGACGTCTCGCGTGAAACCGTCCGCCGCGATCTCAACGCACTCGCCGAACGCGGCCTGATCGCGACTACGCATGGCGGCGCGCTGTCGAATGACCGGCGCGAGCCCGACCTCGATACCCGCGAAGCGGCGAACGCATCCGCCAAGCGCGCAATAGGCGAGCGCGCCGCGCAATTCGTGCCGGACGGCGCGTCCGTGATCATCGATTCGGGCAGCACCACGCAAGCCGTGGCGCGCGCGCTTGGCGACCGGCATCGCCTGACGGTCTACACCAACGACTGGCGCATCGCGTTGCTGCTCGGCCGGCGCAATGACAACAAGGTCACGCTGCTCGGCGGCGAACTTTCGGACAACGAGGACGCCACGTTCGGCCTCGATACCGTGCAGCAGCTTTCGCAGTATCACGTGGACTTCGCGTTTGTGGGCGCGGGCGCGATCACGTCCGATGGTTACCTGACCGACTATTCGCGGCTCGCCGCGGAAGTGCGCAGCCGGATGATCGTGGCTGCGAGCGCCGCGGTGATCGTCGCGGATCATTCGAAGTTCGGTCACGTCACGCCGGTGCGCATCCGCGACTTCGAGAAGGCGCGATACCTGGTCACCGAACTCACGCCCGACAAGGCTTTGCGCAAGGCGATCGCCTCGCGCGGGCCGGAGCTGGTGATTGCCTGACCGCTTGCCGGGCATGGATCAGGCCGCGAGCCGCACGTGCAACATGCCCAACGCGCGGCTGATTGCAGCCACTGCGTTCAGCATCTCGTTGGCATCGATAGCGCCAATGCATCCCACGCGAAACGTCTCCACTTCCGTCAGCTTGCCCGGGTACAGCACGTATCCTGCATCGCGCACGGCTTCGTAAAAGCGCTTGAAATCGTAGGCCGGATCGCGCGGCGCATGGAACGTGACGATCACCGGCGCCTGCACCGAAGCGTCCAGGAAAGGCCTGAATCCAAGCGCCGCCATGCCCTCGATCAACGCCGCGCAATTGCGCTGGTATCGAGCGCCGCGCGCAGCCTGGCCGCCTTCCGCCTTGTATTGATCGAGCGCCGCGCGCAACGCGGCGACCACATGCGTGGGCGGCGTGAAGCGCCATTGCGTGGTCTTCTGCATGTACGCATATTGATCGTAAAGGTCGAGCGCGAGCGAACGGGAAACGCCTTCCGATGCTTCCAGCACACTTCGCCGCACGATCACGAAGCCCATCCCCGGCACGCCTTCAAGGCACTTGCCGCTCGCCGATACGACCGCATCGATGCCGCCCTTCGATACATCGATAGGCAACGCGCCGAACGAACTCATTGCATCGACAATAAGACGCTTGTCGAAACGCGCGCACGACGCGGCGATCTCATCGAGCGGATTGAGCAAACCTGCGCTCGTCTCCAGATGCACCTGCGCCACGTGCGTGATGCGCGGCTCGCGCAAGAACATCTCCTCGATACGCGCGACGCCGGCCGGTTCGTCATCGCGCAACTTCAATTCGATCGCCGCTATTCCGAGCCGCTCGAGGATCTTCAGCAAACGCGTGCAATACGCGCCGTTGTTCGGTACGAGCACGACCGCATCGCGCGGCACGAGCGACCCGAGCGCGGCTTCGACCGAAAACGTGCCGCTTCCCTGCATGGGCACGCATACAAAATCTTTTTGACCGGACACGATAGAGAGCAGGTCGCGGCAGATCGAGTCTGTCATCTGGTTGAAAGCCGCATCCCACGATCCCCAGTCGCGCAACATCGCCTGACGCGTGGCCGGCGTTGTGGTGAGCGGGCCGGGCGTCAGCAAAATCGGGTCACTTCCGTTGATCACAATCTTCTCCGTTCGTATTTTCAGGCAGGCATGAAATAGTCTACGTCGGAATTTTGGCGAAATGTGTTCTTTGTTGTAGAAATGTGGCATCGTCATGGCGTTGTCATAGAGTTCTGTGATGCTTCGATCCGGCTGCGGGTGATACCAGATCAACCTCCGCGCCAAAGAATCATCGGACGCAAGCGGCCTTTCGAAAACCGCGCGTCATCCTCACGCCACCTGGTAGTTTCCGTCTTCCGGAGAACTTGCAACATGACAAAAAATCGCTTCCCCAAAGCTCGTCTGGCTTCGTGTCTTGCCGTGGCCGTGTTCGCAAGCGTCGCGGCCATGCAGGCGCATGCCGCCGATGCAGTCGTGCTGTACACCGCCGACGGCCTTGAAAACCTGTACAAGGATGTGCTGCCGGCCTTCGAAAAGAAGGAAGGTGTGAAGGTGAATATCGTGACGGCGGGTAGCGGGGAAGTGGTGAACCGGGCGCAGGTGGAGAAGGATTCGCCGAAGGCCGACGTGCTCGTGACGCTGCCGCCGTTCATCCAGCAAGCATCGCAAGGCGGCTTGCTGCAGCCGTACCAGAGCGTGAACTACGCGAATGTGCCGGCGATTGCGAAGGCATCCGATGGTGCGTGGGCGACCTTCGTGAACAACTACTTCTCGTTCGCGATCAACCCCGAAGTCACGAAGACCGCGCCGAAGACGTTTGCCGACTTGTTGCATCCGGACTTCAGCGGCAAGGTGGCTTACTCGAATCCCGCGACCGCCGGCGACGGCATGGCCGTGATCATCCTGACGAGCGCGCTGATGGGCGAAGACAAGGCGTTCGACTACCTGAAGGATCTGGAGAAGAGCGCAAAATTCCACACGAAGGGCACGGGTTATCTCGACGTGCTGCTTTCGCGCAACGAAATCTCATTCGCGAACGGCGACCTGCAGATGGATCTGGACGATGCCACCAACGGCGGCCTTTCGCTCAAGCCGATCTTCCTCTCGGCCAAGGCCGGCGAAGCGCCGACCACGTTCCAGTTGCCCTACGCGATCGGCCTGATCAAAGGCGGCCCGAATCAGGCTGAAGGCAAAAAGCTGGTCGACTACCTGATGTCGAAGGAAGTGCAGGCGAAGGTGCCGGACATCTACGGCATTCCGGGCCGCACCGACGTTCCGCTTGCCGGCAAGAATGGCGAGGCGGTCAAGCAGGCCATCGCGGGCGTGAAGCTGATTCCGGTGGACTGGAACCAGGTCATGGACAAGAAAGCCGCGTGGACCACGCGCTGGAAAAACGACGTGATCGGCAACTCCGGCAAGCAACTCGACGTGGTCAAGCCGAAGTCGTAAGCGCTTGCGTTCTTATCGAAGCTCTCAGGGATGCGAACCGTGAACACTTTGACGCTGGCTCCGGCCACTCGCGAAGCTGCTGCCGCCGATTCTTTCAAGCCGGCGCA
The DNA here is from genome assembly GCF_001557535.2 of Burkholderia sp. PAMC 26561. Classification (NCBI taxonomy): domain Bacteria; kingdom Pseudomonadati; phylum Pseudomonadota; class Betaproteobacteria; order Burkholderiales; family Burkholderiaceae; genus Burkholderia; species Burkholderia sp. PAMC 26561. The sequence continues at coordinate 601,991 of NZ_CP014307.1, read as the reverse complement.
TGGCGGCGTGCATATCGAAGGCCTGAGCGTGCGCTTTGGCGCGCGTACGGTGCTGGATGACCTCTCGCTGACTATCGAGCGCGGCGAACTGCTTACCGTGCTCGGCCGCAGCGGTTGCGGCAAGACTACGTTGCTGCGGTTCATCGCGGGATTCGTGGAGGCGGACGGGCTCGCGGGCCGGCTGACGGTGGCCGGGCGTGATCTTACGCACGTGCCGCCGTTCAAGCGCAACCTCGGGCTTCTGTTTCAAAGCTATGCGCTGTTCCCGCATCTTTCCGTGTTCGATAACGTCGCGTTCGGCCTGCGGGCGCGGCGTCTGAAAGCCGGAGAGATAGCGCGGCGCGTGGCGGATGCACTCAAGCTCGTGCAACTCGGCGACGCGGGGCACGTGATGCCCGGGCAGTTGTCGGGCGGCATGCAGCAACGCGTGGCGTTGGCGCGAGCGCTGGTAATCGAGCCGGATGTGCTGCTGCTCGACGAACCGCTCTCGGCACTCGATGCCAACCTGCGTGCATCGGTCCGTACCGAACTGAAGTCGTTGCATGAGCGCCTGCCGAACCTGACCATTGTCTGTGTGACGCATGATCAGGACGATGCCCTAGTGCTCTCCGATCGCACGTTGCTGATGCGCGACGGCCGTATTGCGCAATTGGGCACGCCGCGCGAACTCTACGATAACCCCAAGGACGCGTTCGTCGCGCGCTACCTTGGCGCGGCGAACTTGTTGCCGCCATCGATCATGTTTCCTGTTGGCGATGCACGGCACGACGAACGCGGCAGGCTTGCGTGCATCCGTCCCGAGTGCCTGTCGATCGTGCCGTTGGGCAGTGCGCAATTGCACGGCACGATCTCCTCGGTTGAATGGTACGGCGCAGCGCTCTCGGTCTCGGTGATGCTCGATGCATTGCCCGACCAGCCCGTGCTCGTCACCATGCAACGATCGCATGGTCCGATGCCCGAGAAGGGCGCGCGTGTTTCCCTACGCCACGAGGTTGACGATGTCGTCCTTGTCAGCGAGTGAACACCTGGTCGACGACCCCGCGCACACGCTTGCCAAGCGTCGGCGCGAACGGCGTGCGCAGTGGCAGCTCTGGTTCATTCTGGTGGTCGTGCTCGGACCATTGGTGCTGTATCCGCTCGTGCAATTGTTGTGGCTGAGCGTGACGGGCAAGCATGGCTTGAGCCTGCAGGCGTACACCGCGTTCTTCACCAATCCCGAAACCAGCGGTGTGATTGGCACGACGCTCGGCATCCTCTTCGCGAGTGCAACGCTTGCGTCATTGCTCGGTGTCCTGCTTGCATCCATATTGTTTTTCAAGCCATTTCCCGGCGCGAAACTCGTGACGCGTTTCCTCGAATTGTTTGTCGCGTTCCCTTCGTTCCTGGTCGCGTTCACGCTGATCTTTCTGTATGGATCGCAGGGATCGGTGAGCATCGGCTTGCAGCGTTTGTTCAACTTGCAGAATCCGCCGCTCGACTTCTTGTTTGGCATTGGCGGCGTGATTCTCGCGGAGGTCGTGTTCTACGCACCGTTCGTGGTGCGGCCGACGCTTGCGTCGTTTGCAACGCTCGACATGCGTCTGATCGAAGCCGCGAAGAGTCTGGGTGCGAGTGGCTGGATGGTCGCGTTCAAGGTCATCCTGCCGCTCGCATGGCCGGGTATCGCGGCGGGAACGATCCTGTGTTTCCTGCTGACGCTCAATGAATTCGGCATCTTGCTCGTATTGGGAAGCGCACATCTGATTACCTTGCCGATGGCAATCTACAGCTCGGCAACGGTCGATCTGGACTTGCCGACAGCCGCGGCCGGCGCGGTTGTCATGCTTGCAATGTCGCTCTCGTTGTACGCGCTCTACAGGCGCGTCAACCGGCGCACAGGAGGCCGCAATGGCAACTGAATTTTCGCTGCCGGTTGCAGCATCGAAGCCGCATTCGCTCAAGCGCGTCGGCGCGTGGATCTTCACCTGTTTCGCCGCGCTTCTGTGCTTCTGGCTGTTTGTATTGCCGGTGATCGTGGTTGCGCTTTCCAGCGTGGCGTCGCACTGGTCGGGAACGATCTTCCCCGATGGCTTCAGCATGCGCTGGTTCGAACGCCTCGGTTCAAGCGACTTCGATGCGCTGACAACGAGCCTTGAAGTCGGCTTCGGCGTGGCCGTCCTCGGGACCGTCCTCGGTCTTTGGCTGGCGCTCGCGCTCGAAGGCCGCGACCGGCGCGGTGTGGGCGCATGGGTCGATACCATCGCGATGATGCCCAACGGCGTGCCGAGTGTCGTGCTCGGACTGGCCGTGCTGATTGCGTATCACAAGAAGCCGCTGGATATTTCAGGGTCCGCGGCAATCGTCGTGCTGGTGCAGTTGGCGCTGGTGCTGCCGTTTTGTTATCGATGTGCGGCCGCTGCGCTGCGGCCTGAGCTTACGATCCTGCGCGAAGCGGCTGCGAGCCTTGGCGCATCGCCATCGATGGTCCTTTCGCGTGTCGTCCTGCCGCAACTCGTTCCCGCAATCCGCGCGAGTCTTGCGCTTGGTTTCGCGTTGTCGCTGGGCGAACTCGGCGCGACGCTGACCGTTTATCCGCCGGGATTCGCTACGGTTCCGATCGTCGTGGTGGGACAGGTGAATCGCGGTTATTACCTGCCGGCATCGGCGCTTTCGCTGATCCTGCTGGCGGTGTCTCTCGCTGCGCTGTTGCTGATCGCGGCGAAGGTTCCCCGGCGGCGCATGGCCTGAATCGAAGCTATCGCAAGGTGTATCCCGCTTGCGCGGGACAATTTCTCACGCCGAAAAATGTGGCAAATATTGGCGTTGTAAGTCAAAATATGTAAATCGCGCCGAATTAAAAGTGCCGGTTCACGCTCGAAAAGGAACGTCATGTCCATCTCTACTGAAACGTCTATCGAAGTCAACGGCCGCGCTTATGGCCCGGCACGCGCGTTGACGGTCGTCGTGTGCGTCGATGGTTGCGAATACGACTATCTCGAAGCAGCGGTTGCCGCGGGCGTGGCGCCGTTTATCGGCACGATGCTCGAAGGTGGTTCCGCCTTTCGTGCCGACTGTGTGATCCCGTCGTTCACGAACCCGAACAACTTGTCCATCGTGACGGGTGTGCCGCCTTCCGTGCACGGCATCTGCGGCAACTATTTCTTCGATCCGGACGCGAACGGCGGCAAGGGCGCCGAGGTCATGATGAACGACCCGGCCTACCTTCGCGCCGGGACGATTCTCGCGGCCGCGGCGCAGCGCGGCGACAAGGTCGCGGTGGTCACGGCGAAGGACAAGCTGAGGCGTTTGCTTGGCTGGCAGCTCGACGGCATTTGTTTCTCGGCTGAAAAAGCCGATGCCGCCACGCTCGCGGAAAATGGCATCGACAACGTGCTGGAACTCGTTGGCAAACCTGTGCCCGATGTCTACAGCGCGGGGCTTTCCGAGTTCGTGTTCGCAGCGGGCGTGCGGCTGGCAGAGACGCGCGACATCGACCTGATGTATCTCTCGACAACCGATTACGTACAGCACAAGTTCGCACCCGGCACGGACGGCGCGAACGCGTTCTACGCCATGATGGACGGCTACCTTGCGCAGTTGAATGCGCTCGGCGCGGTGATCGGGCTCACCGCCGACCACGGAATGAACGCGAAGCACGATCCATCGACGGGCGAGCCTAATGTCGTGTATCTGCAGGACTGGCTCGACGGAACACTGGACATTCCCAACGCACGGGTCATCCTGCCCATCACCGATCCTTACGTCGTTCATCACGGCGCGCTTGGGTCGTTCGCGACGATCTACCTGCCGCGTTCCGTCGATGCAAAAGCACTGGCGAAGCGCATCGCCGAGTTGCCGGGCGTCGATATCGTGCTGGACAACGCAACGGCGTGCGAACGCTTCGAACTGCCGAACGATCGTGTGGGCGACCTCGTCGTGGTGAGCGGGCGCAACACGGCGCTTGGCACGCGTCGGGCGGAACACGATCTTTCGGGCCTCACGGTGCCACTGCGCTCGCATGGTGGTGTGTCGGAGCAGGAAGTGCCGTTGCTCTTCAATCGGAAAACCGACGGCTTCGAGTCGAAGCTCAACGGCAAACGTCTGCGTAATTTCGATGTATTGAGCATCGCACTCAACCATCTGGTGCTTGCATCATGAGCGCCGTCCTCGCGGCCGAGCAGCACGCGCTGCGCATGGAGAAACTCCGGCTCAAGGGCGAGCGTGCGGCGCGTACACGCAATCTCGATGTGTTCGATTCGTACACGAATACGCGCGTCGGCACCGTGCCGATGGCCAGTGTCGACGATGTCCGCGACGCCTTCGAGTACGCGGCAAACTACCGCGCAACGCTCACGCGCTACGAGCGTTCGCAGATCCTCGAACGCGCGGCTAGCATCATGCGTGAACGCACGGAAGAAGCGTCCGACCTGATTTCGCTGGAGTCGGGTTTATCGAAGCAGGATTCGCGGTACGAAATCGGCCGCGTCGCCGACGTGCTGAAATTTGCGTCCATGGAGGCCTTGCGCGACGACGGCCAGAGCTTCTCCTGCGATCTCACGCCGCACGGCAAGGCGCGCCGCGTGTTTTCGCAACGCGAACCGCTTGCCGGCGTCATTGTCGCGATCACGCCGTTCAACCATCCGATGAACCAGGTCGCGCACAAGATTGCGCCGGCCATCGCGACGAATAATCGCGTGATCCTGAAGCCCTCGGAGAAGGTGCCGTTATCGGCTTATTACTTCGCGGATGTGCTCTACGAAGCCGGTTTGCCCGCCCCGATGCTGCAGGTCCTGACCGGCGATCCGCGCGAGATCGCCGACGAACTCGTCACGCACCGCCTTGCAGAACTGGTCACTTTTACCGGCGGCGTGGCGATAGGCAAAGCGATCGCCGCGAAGGCGGGGTACCGGCGAGTGGTGCTTGAACTCGGCGGCAACGATCCGCTGATCGTGCTCGATGACGCCGATGTCGAACGCGCCGCCACGCTTGCCGTACAGGGTTCGTACAAGAACTCGGGACAGCGCTGCACGGCGGTGAAACGCATGCTGGTTCAGAAGGGGATCGCCGCGCGCTTCACCGAACTCGTGCTGGAAAAAACGCACGCATGGAGCTACGGCGATCCCTTCGATACCGCCAACCAGATGGGCACGGTAATAGACGCGGCCGCCGCGGAATCGTTCGAGACGCGCGTGAACGAAGCGGTGCGGCAAGGCGCGCGCCTGCTCTGCGGCAATCGCCGCAATGGCGCGCTGTATTCGCCGACCGTACTCGACCGGGTCGATCCTTCCATGACCTTGGTGCGTGACGAAACTTTTGGCCCGGTCTCGCCTATCATTGAATTCGATACCATCGACGACGCCATACGAATCAGCAACGGCACCGCGTTCGGTTTGTCATCCGGCGTGTGCACGGACCGCGCCGACCTCATCACGCGGTTTGTGAACGAACTGCGCGTCGGCACGGTGAACGTGTGGGAAGTGCCCGGCTATCGCATAGAACTGACACCTTTCGGCGGTATAAAGGACTCCGGCCTCGGCTACAAGGAAGGTGTCCAGGAAGCGATGAAAAGCTTCACGAGCCTCAAGACTTTTTCGTTACCGTGGGAATGATATGGCGCTGACACTCCCTGACATCCGTCATCTCTTCGATACTTACGGCGCCATGGCTTACAGCGGCGAGCCGGTGACGCAACTGCAGCACGCATTGCAGAGCGCGGCGCTGGCCGAAGGCGCGGGCGCGGAAGATGCACTCGTCGGCGCGGCGTTCCTGCACGATCTGGGCCACTTGCTGAACCTGCAAGGCGAGACGCCGACCGCGCGGGGTATCGACGACCTGCACCAATATTTCGCACTGCCGTTTCTGCGGCCGCTTTTCAGTGACGCCGTGCTTGAACCCATCCGCCTTCATGTGGATGCCAAACGCTGTTTGTGCGCGATTGATGCGGATTATTTCTCAAAGCTCTCGGCCGACTCGGTACGCAGCCTGAAGCTGCAGGGCGGTGTTTTCAGCGAACCGGAAGCTGAAGAGTTCCTGCGCAAACCCTTCGCACAAGATGCGCTTTCCTTGCGGCGCTGGGATGATCTCGCAAAGCAGCCGGAACGCGATACGCCCCCGCTCGACCACTACATTCAGCTAATCGAAAGGCTTTCCGTACAGCATGGTGCCACGACCCAGGCAGACATCTAATTAAGGAAAACGAACTAAAACCAGGCACGTAAAAGTCGCTACATCTCGTCCGCGAATGACGGAAATACGACAGGAAATTGAACGCCCGGGGGCTGTCGCGCATATTCCACGCCTGCCCCGGAAAGGCGCACAGGCATTACCAAAAAAATAAAAATAGCGTAATCTGCCTGTTCGCCCGGCCCGTCCCGCTTGGGTGTGGCCGGTCCAGGCCATGTGCCCCAGGGCTTTGTGCGTTACTGCTTTCTGGAGAGTTCGATGACATCCGTCGACCTGGAGTTCGAACAACTCAATAGCACCGTCGATGCGCTGCGGCGCTCCATTTCAAACCGTCTCATGTACGGCGTCGGTAAAGATGCCGTTACCGCCCAGCCACGTGACTGGCTGCATGCGGTGGAACTGGCGGTCCGCGACCGGCTGGTCGCCCGCTGGATGAAAACCACGCGCCAGCAATACGAGCAGGACGTGAAGCGGGTTTATTACCTGTCGATGGAATTCCTGATCGGCAGGACCTTTACCAACGCGTTGCTCGCGCTGGGCATTCACGAGGAAGTCCGGGAAGCGCTCAACGGCCTGGGCGTGGATATCAACGCGCTTGAGAACCTCGAGCCTGATGCCGCGCTCGGCAACGGCGGCCTTGGCCGTCTCGCCGCCTGCTTCCTCGATTCCATGGCGACGGTTGGCATTCCCGGCTTTGGCTACGGAATCCGCTACGAATACGGCATGTTCAAGCAGACCATCGTGGACGGCAATCAGGTCGAAACGCCCGATTACTGGCTGCGCGCCGGCAACCCCTGGGAGTTTCCGCGCCCGGAAGTGAACTACGTGATTCACTTCGGCGGTCGCACCGTTCGTCATGAAGACCGCACCGAATGGATCGATACGGAACACGTGAATGCCATGGCGTACGACACCGTGATTCCGGGTTTTGCCACGACCGCGACCAACACGCTGCGCCTGTGGTCGGCGCGCGCCACGGACGAATTCGATCTTTCGGCGTTCAATCAGGGCGATTACCGCCGTTCCGTTGAAGCAAAAAATACCTCTGAACACGTGTCGCGGCTGCTCTACCCCGACGACTCCACGCAGGCCGGCCGAGAACTGCGCCTGCGTCAGGAGTACTTTTTTGTATCGGCGACCATGCAGGATCTGATCCGCCGGTATCAACGCACGCACACGCATTTCGGGCGGCTTGCGGAGAAGGTCGCGGTTCACCTGAACGACACGCATCCGGTGCTCGCCATTCCCGAATTGATGCGGCTGCTGGTGGACACGCATCATGTCCCGTGGGACAAGGCGTGGAAGCTCATCCAGCAGATGTTCTCGTACACGAACCACACGCTGATGCCCGAGGCGCTGGAAACGTGGGACGTGGAAATGTTGTCGCGCCTGCTGCCGCGTCACCTCGAAATCATCTTCGACATCAACGCGGATTTTCTCAAGCAAGTGGGCGAGAAGTTCGGCCGCGACGTGGACCTGATCCGCCGCATTTCGCTTGTGGACGAATACGGCCAGCGCCGCGTGCGCATGGCGCATCTGGCGATCGTCGCAAGTCACACGGTCAACGGCGTGTCGAAGCTGCATTCGCAACTGATGACGCAGAATATCTTTGCGGATTTCGCGCGCATGTATCCTGATCGCTTCACGAATGTGACGAATGGCATCACGCCGCGCCGATGGCTGTCGCAAGCGAGTCCGAAGCTGTCTTCTCTCATCGATGAACGCCTTGGACCGCGCTGGCGTACCGACTTGTTCGAGCTCGCACGTTTGCGCGAATGGCGCGACGACCCCGAATTCAGGTCGGCTTTTCACGAAGCCAAGCTTGCCAACAAGGTGAAGCTCGCCGCGCGTGCGAAGCTGGAAACGGGCGCGATCATCGACCCGAATGCGCTCTTCGATTTGCAGGTCAAACGCATTCACGAATACAAGCGGCAACTGCTGAATATCCTGCATGTGATCGTGCGCTACAACCGGATTCGCGAGGCGCCGGAGAAGGCGTGGACGCCGCGTGTGGTGATGTTTGCTGGCAAGGCGGCATCGGCGTACAAGATGGCGAAAACCATCATCAAGCTGATCAACGACGTAGCCGAGATGGTCAACAACGATCCGCTTGTCGGCGACCGGTTGAAGGTAGGTTTCATTCCGAACTATGGGGTGAGCGTTGCCGAGCTGATCATTCCCGCCGCGGATTTGTCGCAGCAAATTTCAATGGCCGGCACGGAAGCTTCAGGGACCGGCAACATGAAGCTCGCATTGAACGGGGCGCTGACCATCGGCACGCTTGATGGTGCGAACATCGAAATCTGCGATGCCGTTGGCCGCGAAAACATGTTCATCTTCGGGCATTCGACCGAGGAGATCGATGCATTGCGTGCGACCGGGTATCGGCCGCGCCAGATCTACGAAGAGAATCCCGAACTGAAGATGGCGCTCGACCAGATCCGGCTCGGACACTTTTCGCCGGACCAGCCGCACCGGTTCTACGACATCTTCCACACGCTCGTCGACTGGGGCGATCACTACATGGTGCTCGCCGATTTCGACAGCTTCGATCGCACGCAAGCAGAGGTCGATGCCAAGTTCCTCGACAAAGATGCGTGGACGCGAAGCGCGATCGAGAACGTCGCCGGCATGGGCATCTTCTCGTCGGATCGTACGATTGCCGAATATGCGAAGCATATCTGGCACGTGGAGCCGCTGCAGGTGTCGACGTAGGGTCTCTAGCGCCGCAGGCTGTAGGTCGTAGCACGACCCAGTGTCGCCTGTTCAAAGCGCGAAATGACAATGCCGATCACGTCGGCGAGCGAACGTGACGGCACTTCCACATGCAACGTAAGGCAGTCGTGACGACGATCCGTCGCCACGACTTGCATGCGTGCTTCGCCGCCGAGCGCCCTTTGCAATACACGGCGCGGTTCGCTGGAGTCGAGACCCGGCAGGGTTACGTCGAAAGCGACTACCGTATGGAGCTTGCGTGTGGCCCGTGCAATCGACTGGGCTACCGAGAGGGAAGTACGGACCGGCGAAGGAGCGCTTGCCGGAACAACGCTTGCTTTAACAACGCTTGCCTGAAGCATCGGATGTTGCGCCGTCTCGCGACGGGCGGTGGTGGGAACATCACCACTTTAGCGAGCGGCGCATTAACGCGGGGCATCGATCGGCCTTGTCCGCGTAAAGAAAGTATTAAAGCCCTTCCTGAACCGGTGGTGTTGTTGCCGGTACCTGAGTATCCGCCTGAGCCGCCGTCCGAGCGGTGACTGCTTCACGCACGAGCGTTGCAACGCGTTGTGCAAACTCCTCGTCTTTCGTCGTGAACACTTCACGCTCGCCGTCCGGTACCGTCACATACATGCGATAGATCACGTCCTGCGTGATCCACGACAGATAGCCGACCACCGCGATCATGATGCCGAGCACCAGCGCCGGACCCGAACCCAGCACGCCGCCGATCGCTGCAACGATCACGCCGATAACACTCACAGCGATAGGCAACGGTTTTTGCCGCGGAATCATTTTTACGGTCGCGCCGCGCAGATCGCGCAACGGAAAAAGCTGTCCCGCAGCGCTCAAGCCCGCGCGGGCAAACGTGATTCCTCTTTCATTGAAGGGCAGATCGTGTTGCATGTGGCTAAGTCTTCAGCAAAATAAAGGCGCAGATTAACAGACCGGCGGCGCTTTGACGTCTCACCCATCGTCGCACCGTGGGCTTTGGGCGTATGGGCGTGGTTACATGTCGAAACGCTCACATTTGCGTTCGCTGTCGATTCTGACCGTCGGCATTCGTCGTTCAGGTGGGACCCTCATTGGAGACAACCCATGACTACGCTATTGAAAGAAAGCCACGCCTTCAGCGGCTTTGCGGTGCCGGACCTCGATGCTGCAAAGAGGTTCTACGGCGAGACGCTCGGACTCGATGTCACAACCGGCTCCATGGACGTTCTCGAGTTGCATCTGGCGGGCGGCAATCATGTGCTGATTTACCCCAAGCCCGACCACGTAGCCGCGACATATACGATCCTCAACTTCCCAGTCGCGGATGTGGAGCGCACGGTCGATGACCTGACCGCACGCGGCGTGCGCTTCGAACACTACGACACGCCGCGCCTGAAAACCGATGCCAAAGGCATATGCCGGGCGTCGGGCGGTCCGGTCATCGCCTGGTTCAGGGATCCGGCGGGAAACGTACTTTCCGTGCTCGAATCGGATAGGTAGGCCCTGAAGCGGCGGCTTTACGCGTGTATTGCCGATTCACTGGACACGAGCCGCAATTCATCGGCGATGGTCGCGATCAGCGCTTCGGCCGCCGCGCTCAGCGGACGTCGCGGATGGCTGATCCGCACGATGTGCCGCACGATGCGCGGCGCAAGGATCGGATAGGCGCGCAACGTGCCTTGCCGGACCGCGCGCTCGACCACGATGCGCGGCAGGATCGTCGCGAAGCGCGTGCTCTCCACCAGCTTTACGATGGTGCTGAGCACATCGATCTCGAAGCGCGGCGCAAGCAGCACGTCCTCGTGCTGGGCGGCGGTATCGAGCACACCCCGCAGACCGTGGCGCTTCGTTGGCAACACCAGTTCCAGATCGGGCAACTGCGCGAGTTCGATTGCATGCGGCAAGTCGGGCCCGTGCACGGCGCTCGTCACGAGCACCATCTCTTCATCCAGCAGCGGCTGCGAGTCGAGCGAAAGCCGCGCGCGCGGCTTGTTGATGAGCGCGGCATCGAGCTGCCCGCCCGACACCCAGTCGATGAACGTCGCGGTGTAACCGTCGGCCACGGTTACTTCCACATGCGGATAGCGCGCATGAAAACGCGAGAGTGAATCGGCCAGCACGCTCTCCGTCACCGATGCAATCAGCCCGATCGACACATGCCCGGTCACCACTTCGTCGCGCTGCACGAGTTGCTGGCGCGCGTGGGCGAGGTCACGAACGATGGGCAGGAACAGTCGGTACATGAGGCGTCCGGCAGCGGTCGGCGCCATGCCGTGGGCGCCGCGCTCGAAAAGTTGCTGATGCAGTTCGTCTTCGAGCTTCGCGATCTGCATGCTCAGCGCCGGTTGCACGATATTCAACCGCTTGGCCGCACGCGTGACCGAGCCGTCCTCGAACAAAGCGATGAAATATTGAATCTGCTTCAGGTCCATGTCGGCGGCTCGGTGGCATTGGTCCCATGTCTCGGGCCATCAGTAAGTCTAATGAGAGTGCCTGGGTTTATCAGAACCATCGTACGTGATGATCGCTTCAAGGGCGCAACTGAGTGTTATCCCAACCATGGATTGACCGCATTGGGGCAAACACGGATATCACCGCGAATGATCGACCGCATCAAAAAACAGTATTAGAAGTTATATCGCGATCTCGTTACTCTTCAGATCAGCAACGAGGAGACGAGATGGACCACCATGAAGCCGCAGAGCACGGCAGCGCAAGCATTGCACCGGGCAATAAACCGTTCGATGCATTGTCGCTGCGTGGCTGGCTCGCGCATCTTTCCGCCACCGCACGCGTGGCGACGATCGACAAGCATGTATCGCTGAAACACGAACTTGCGGCAATCGCAAAGCGCCTCGACGGCAAGCAGGCGGCGGTGTTCCTTGCTCCCGGCGATCACGCAATCCCCGTGGTCAGTGGTTTCATGTCGAAGCGCGCATGGATCGCGGAAGCCATGGGCGTGGCCGAGAAAGACCTGTTGAAACGTTTCCGCGATGCCGCCGACAACCCGTTGCCGTGGAGCGAAGTTGCTTCCCGTGAGGCCCCTTGCCAGCAGGTCGTACATACCGATGGGATCGACCTGCATGCACTGCTGCCCATTCCCACGCACAGTGAACACGACAACGGTCCTTACATTACCGCGGGTCTGGTCATCGCGCGCAATCCGCGCACGGGCGTGCAGAACGTGTCGATCAACCGGATCCAAGTTCACGCACGCGAGCGCATGGCGATCCTGCTGTTGCCGCGTCATTTGCATGCATTCCAGAAAGAGGCGGAAGCGGCGGGGGACGCGCTCGATGTGGCCGTCGCGATCAGCGTCGATCCGCTGACGATGCTCGCATCGCAAGCCATATCGCCCATCGACTTCGATGAACTCGAAATTGCCGGCGCATTGCATGGCGCGCCGTTGCCGGTCGTGAAATGCGTCACCAACGATGTACGCGTGCCGGCATACGCGGAGATCGTGATCGAGGGACGCATCCTGCCGAATGTGCGTGAAGCCGAAGGACCGTTCGGTGAGTTCCCCAAGTACTACAGCGCGCAGGAAGCACGCGAAGTGATCGAGGTGACGGCGGTAACGCATCGCAGAAATCCGATTTATCACACGATCGTTCCAGCCGAGATGGAGCACTTGCTGCTCGGCGCCATTCCGCGCGAGGCGACGCTGTTGTCGCATCTTCAGCGCAGTCATCCTGGCGTGACCGATGTGCATCTTTCAGTGGGCGGCGTATGCCGTTATCACCTCTGGGTGCAGTTTGCGAAGAAGCGGGAAGGCGAGGCGAAGAACGTGATCCTGTGCGCGTTCGGCGCGCATTACGACATCAAGCAAGTGGTGGTGGTGGATACGGATGTCGATATTCACGATGCTTCGGAAATCGAATGGGCGATTGCGACGCGCTTTCAGGCAGATCGCGACCTCGTGCTGATTTCCGGCGCACAAGGATCGCCGCTGGACCCGTCGACGACCGTGGGCCAACCCGATGACGCGCCATCTCACCTTCAGGGCGTCAGCACGAAGATGGGACTCGATGCCACGCGTCCGGTCGTTTATGCGGGCCATGTGTTCACCCGCGTGCGTATTCCGGGTCACGATGCGGTCGATCTGGAAACACTCGTCGCCGCCGACAACACCGGATTCGATACCTACCTGAGCCAATCGCGATGAACGCGCAAACGCCCCAGCGTATTGTCGTCGGGATCTCTGGCGCAAGCGGCGCGATGATCGGCGTGCGGCTGCTCGAAGCGCTGCGCCGTATCGGCACGCATGAAACGCATCTGATCGTGTCGGCATCGGGCGCAGTGACGGCGGCGCAAGAGCTCGGCGTCGGGCGCAATGATCTCGATACGCTCGCTGATGTAGTTCACAACGTCCGCGACGTGGGGGCATCGGTTGCAAGCGGTTCGTTCGTCACGAGCGGTATGGTGATCGCGCCATGTTCCATGAAAACGCTCGCCGCCGTGGCAAACGGTTTCTCCGACAATCTCCTCACGCGCGCGGCTGACGTGATGCTCAAGGAGCGCCGCCGGCTGGTGCTCGTCGCCCGCGAAACACCGCTGAATCTCGCGCATCTGCGCAACATGACGCTCGCGACGGAAATGGGCGCGATCGTCATGCCGCCCGTGCCGGCGTTCTACGCGCATCCGCAGACTATCGATGACGTGGTAAGCCATACCGTCGGGCGCATCCTGGATTTATTCGGTATCGAGCATCGAGAGATCGAAAAACGCTGGAGCGGTCTTGCCGATGAATTCAGCGCGCGCGGTGATGCTGGAGCCGACGAATGAACCAGCGTGATCAGGCCGGCTTTGCCGCAATCAACGCGCACGCGTCTGAGGTCGTCGAGGCGCCCGTAACGAACGCATCGCCCGATGTGCGCCCGAAACGTCATGTCGGCCAGTCGGTGGAACGCTTCGAGGATCCTGCGATTCTCACGGGCCGGGGCCGGTATGGCGATGACATCGGCATCAAGCCAGGCACGTTGCACGCGGCGATTCTTCGCGCGCCGCACGCGCATGCCGAGCTGGTTTCGCTGGATACGAGCAACGCCGTGACAGCCGAAGGCGTGCGCGCGGTGCTGACGCGCGATGACCTCCGCGCGTGGTCGCGGCCGTTCGTGGTCGGCGTGAAATCGAAGATGGAGCAATGGTCGCTCGCGATGGATCGCGTGCGCTACGTGGGTGAACCGGTTGCAGTCGTGATGGCCGAGTCGCGGGCGCTTGCCGAGGACGCGCTCGATCTGATCAAGGTCGAATATCGCACGCTCGATCCGGTGACATCGATTGAAGGCGCGTTGAAGGACGATGCCTGCGTGCTGCATCCGAGTGTGCAGACCAACGTAATCAGTGATCGGAGTTTCCGTTACGGCGAGCCTGAGGCTGCGTTCAGCAATGCGCCGCACCGCGTGAAGATCGACGCGCATTATCCGCGCAATACCTGTGCGCCGATCGAATGCGGCGTGGTCATCGCCGAGTTTCTTTCTGGCGACGAAGGCTACGACGTCACGTCGAATTTCATGGGTCCGTTCTCGCTGCATGCCGTCATGGCGCTTGCGCTGAACGTGCCGGCCAACCGGCTGCGTCACAAGGCGCCGCGTGACTCGGGTGGCAGCTTCGGGGTCAAGCAAGCCGTGTTTCCGTATGTGGTGCTGATGTGTCTCGCATCGCGCAAGGCGAACGCGCCGGTGAAGTATGTCGAGGACCGGCTCGAACATCTGAGCGCGGCGACATCGGCTACCGCACGGTTCACAACGCTCGAAGCCGCCGTCGAAGCCGATGGCCGCATCACCGCGCTCGATTACGATCAGGTCGAGGACTGCGGCGGGTATCTGCGTGCGCCGGAACCTGCCACGTTTTATCGGATGCATGGGTGCTTGACGGGTGCCTACGACGTTCCCAACCTGCTCGTGCGCAACCGGGTCGTATTGACGAACAAGACGCCTACGGGCCTCGTGCGCGGCTTTGGCGGACCGCAGGTCTACTTCGCGCTCGAGCGGCTGATGCAGCGCATTGCCATTGAATTGAAGCTCGACGTGCTCGATGTGTATCGCCGAAATTTCGTACCGGCCAACGCCTTCCCGTATCGTGCTGCAGCGGGCGCCTTGCTCGATTCGGGCAACTACCAGGAAGCATTGAGACGCTCGATTGCGGAGGGCGGTTACGAGGAGTTGAAAACCCGCCGCGATAGCGCGCGCCGGGAGGGCCGTCTGTACGGCATCGGCTTTGCGGCGATCGTCGAGCCTTCTGTATCGAACATGGGTTACATCACGACCGTGATGCCCGCTGATGCACGCAAGAAAGCCGGTCCCAAGAGCGGCGCGATTGCGAGCGCAACGGTCAGCGTCGACTTGCTGGGCGGCGTGGTCGTGACGATCGCGTCCACGCCGGCGGGGCAGGGACACATGACCGTTTGCGCGCAAGTTGTAGCCGATGCGCTCGGTCTGTCGCCCCATGAGATCGTGGTGAACGTGGAGTTCGATACCCACAAGGATGCATGGTCGGTTGCAGCCGGAAATTATTCGAGCCGTTTTGCAGGCGCGGTCGCGGGCACGGTGCATCTCGCGGCCGTCAAGGTGCGCGACAAGCTCGCGCGTATCGTCTCGTCGCAGCTCGAATGCAAGCCTGAGGACATCCGTTTCGAAGGCGGACGGGTCTATCGGGACGGCGACGAAGACCACGCCATGCCCTTCGGGCGCGTGGCGAGCAATGCGCCTCACTGGGCGCCTGCGTTACTGCCTGCGGGCGAAGAACCGGGCTTGCGCGAAACTGTTTTCTGGACTCCGCCGAACATGGATGCGCCGGATGAACAGGACCGCATCAATACGTCGGCGGCTTACGGTTTTGCATTCGACATGTGCGGCGTGGAAGTGGATCGCGCCACGGGGCGCGTGCGTATCGACCGTTATGTGACCACGCACGATGCAGGCAAGCTGCTGAACCCCGCACTCGCCGACGGCCAGATTCGCGGCGCTTTCGCGCAAGGACTCGGCGCGGCGTTGATGGAAGAATTCCGCTACGGGTCCGACGGCAGTTTTCAGTCGGGCACGCTCGCGGACTACCTGATGCCGACCACGTGTGAAGTGCCCGATCCGATCATCCTTCATATGGAAACGCCGTCGCCATTCACGCCGCTCGGCGCGAAGGGTCTGGGCGAAGGCAACAACATGAGCACGCCGCCATGCGTGGCCAATGCGGTTGCCGATGCACTTGGCGTCGATGACATTCGCTTGCCGCTGACGCCATCGAAAGTGATGGGGCTGATCGGTATCGATGACCCGGAACCGTCCCGGCCCGAGTTCCGCGAAGCGCAGCAAAAGACGCCAGTGCTGCCGGGCGGCAAGGCGCTGACCGCGCAAGGCAGCGTGGATCTGCCGGCATCGCCTGAAGCGATCTTCGCGGTGCTGCTCGATCCGGTTGCGCTCGCGAAGGTCATCCCCGGTTGTCATGCGCTCGAGGCGAAGGGCGAAAACACGTATCGCGCGGATGTGACGGTTGGCGTCGGCATGATCAAGGCGCGCTTCGAAGCGGAGATCGGGCTGTCGGATCTCGATCCGCCGCATCGTTTGCGGCTTGCCGGTGCGGGCATGTCATCGCTCGGCAGCGCGCGCGGTAACGGTCTGGTCGAGCTGACGCCTATCGATAAAGGCACGCGCCTGACGTACGACTACGAGGCGCAGGTCTCAGGGAAGGTCGCGGCGGTCGGTGGCCGCATGCTCGAAGGCGCGGCGAAGGTCGTGTTGCGGCAACTGTTCGAATCGCTGGGACGTCAGGCCGCAGGCAAGCCCGTGAAGTCGAATGGCGGGTCGTGGCTTGGCCGCATCCTCGGCCGGTTCGGGAGGCGTTCATGAAACCCGCACCATTCGATTATCTGCGCGCCGCGAACACGCACGATGCGCTCGACGCCCTCGCGCAATCAGGCGAAGACGCGCGCATCCTCGCCGGCGGCCAGTCACTCATGGCGGTGCTCAACATGCGGCTTGCGCAACCGCGCGTGTTGATCGACATCTCGCGTACGGCCGATCTGGAAGCGGTGCGCATCGAGAAGAACCATCTGGTCGTGGGTGCGGCAGCAACGCAAGGCAGCGTGGAATGGCGCGCATCCTTGCGTGATGAAGTGCCGCTGCTCGCACTCGCTTTTCCGAACATCTCTCACTTTCAGATCCGCAACCGCGGCACGGTTTGCGGCTCGATCGCGCACGCCGATCCCAGTGCGGAGTTGCCGCTCGTGCTGTCTCTGCTGGGCGGCGATGTGATGCTGCGTTCGAAGAAGCGCAAACGCACGCTCAAGGCGGAAGACTTCTTCCAAGGCATGTTGATGACCGCACGCGAACCCGATGAGCTCCTCGAAGCCGTGCGCTTCCCGCTGAAGAAACCCGGCGAACGATACGGCTTCGAGGAATTCTCTGTACGGCACGGCGACTTTGCGATGGTCGGCTGCGCCACGGTCGTGACCGACACCGCCATCCGCATCGCGGTTGGCGGCGTTGCAGACAGACCCGTGGTCGAACAGTGGCCCCGTCTGCAAGGCGACGACTTGCGCGGCGCCCTGAACGACCTGAGCTGGAAGCTGAACGCGCAGGACGACGCGCACGTCAGCGCAACATACAGACGCCATCTTGTGCGGCAACTTGGATGGCGCGTCATTGAGGAGGCGAAGTGAGCAACACGTTATCGGTCAGGCTGGATCGCGGCGAGCGTCGGAAGATCACGCTGACGTTAAACGGACGTGAACGCAGCGGATATTGCGAGTCGCGCGACTTGCTGTCGGACTTCGTGCGGCACGAACTGGGCGCAACCGGAACGCACGTGGGCTGCGAGCACGGCGTATGCGGCGCGTGCACGGTGCACGTGGACGGCGTCGCCGGGCGGTCGTGCCTGATGCTTGCGGTCCAGGTGGAAGGGCGCCGCGTGGATACCGTCGAAGGTCTTGCGGCGGATCAGACACTGGGGGACTTGCAGCAAGCGTTCCAACGCCATCATGCGTTGCAGTGCGGCTTCTGCACGGCAGGAATCCTGATGTCGTGCGCGGACTTTCTCAAACGCGTGCCCGACCCCAGCGAAACCGAAGTACGCGAAATGCTCTCTGGCCATCTGTGCCGATGTACTGGCTATACGCCGATAGTCGCCGCCGTGCTCGACGTGGCGGCGCGAAGAAATGCGGGCAGGAAGGAGCCGGAACATGCTTGATCTCGGCCGAACCTTCTTGCAGAGTGTGGAGCGCAGTCCGAACACGCTCGCACTTGTGGATGGCGACAAACGCCTGACCTATGCGCAATGGCACGAAGTCATTCTGCGTGTAGCCGGTGGCCTGCGCGAGGTGGGCATCGAGCGCGGCGACCGTTTGCTCGTCGTGCTGCAAAACCGATGGGAGATGGCGACGCTGCACTGGGCCTGCCAGTTCGAGGGCATCGTCATGACGCCGCTGAACTGGCGTGCAAAGCCGGAAGAACTGGATTATTGCGTGACGGATTCCGGCGCGAAAGCAATCGTATTCGAGCCTGTTTCCGCCGACGCCGTGCAGGGCAGCGCAGCAGCGCAGGAGATCCCGCGCATTGCACTGGACGAAGCGCGCGGCACGCTCTCCTTCGACACGCTCCTCAACGCAAACGCAGCGAACACTACGGCCGAAGCCTCCGCCGACGATGTCTCTCTGATCCTTTACACATCCGGCACGACCGGCAAGGCGAAGGGTGTGCCACGGCGCCATCGACACGAACGTGCCGCAGCGCTCGCACATGTTGCGCAAAACTTGTATCGATACAACGAACGCACGCTCGGCGTCATGCCGCTTTATCACACCATGGGCGTGCGTTCATTGCTCGCCATGGCACTGGTCGACGGCTTGTTCGTCTGCGTGCGCCGCTGGAATGCGGCGCAGGCGCTTGCATCGATCAGTGAATTCGAACTCACGTGCCTGTACCTCGTGCCGACGCTCTATCACGATCTCCTGGCAGCGCCAGGTTTTGCGGACGCTACGACGAGATCGGTCACGAAGCTGGGTTTTGCAGGCGCTCCCATGAGCGACGGCTTGCTCAAACGTCTCTTCGCCGCATTCCAACCCGAGCTCTTCGTGAACCACTATGGATCATCCGAGGTGTACACGGTCAGCATCGATCAGGATGCCATGCGCAAGCCGGGCAGTGCCGGGCGCGCAGGCATCAATACGCGATTGCGAGTGGTCAAGCTCGACGCCTCCTCGCCAACGGACTTCGCGGCGGTCAACGAGGAAGGCCAGATCATCGCGGACCTGCTGGGCGACGAAGCGTTCGAAGGCTACTGGAACCGTCCGGACGCGAACGCGAAGTCCCTGCGCGACGGCTGGTACTTCACCGGCGACACTGGCTTCTTCGACAAGGACGGCGACCTCTTCGTGAGCGGCCGCGTTGACGACATGATCATCAGCGGGGGTGAAAACATCTCGCCGGTCGACATCGAATCGGTCCTGTCATTACATCCCGCAGTGGACGAAGTGGCGGTGGCCGGCGTGAAGGACGAACGCTGGGGCCAACGCGTGGTGGCCTTCATCAAGCGCCGCGATTACGTGAACGCCGAGATCCTCGACGGCTGGTGCCGCGAGTCGGACCTCGTGAATTTCAAGCGGCCGCGCGACTATGTTTTCGTCGATGACATTCCGAAATCTCCCGTCGGAAAAATCCTGCGCCGCAAGCTCTCGGCCGGCGAATACGAAGTCGACACATCAATCAACCCGAAAGAAACAACGAAGGAGTAACCGATGACCGAACTGACCCATCGCGGCCAGACGCTGTTGCAGGACCTGGACGGCTTCTCGATCGAAGTCGATGAACAACGCGAGCGCGCCGACATCATCCTGCATCGTCCGCCGTTGAACGTCATTTCCATGCACGCACGCGACCAGTTGCGCGCGGCCTTCGAAGCACTCGATGAAGACGACCGCGTGCGCGTGATCGTCGTGCGCGCGAACGGTGAGCATTTCTCGAGCGGCGGCGACATCAAGGGCTTTCTCGAAGCATCGCCGGAACATGTGTCGAAACTCGCGTGGAACATCGCGGCGCCGGCGCGCTGCTCCAAGCCTGTTATCGCGGCGAATCGCGGGTTTTGTTTTGGTGTGGGCTTCGAGTTGTCGCTCGCGTGCGACTTCCGTATCGCGACGGACACCACGTTCTACGCGCTGCCGGAACAGAAACTCGGGCAGATTCCCGGCTCGGGCGGCTCGGCTCGGTTGCAGCAGATGGTGGGCGTTGGCAGGACCAAGGACATCGTGATGCGCTCGCGCCGCATTCCAGGCAAGCAGGCATACGAGTGGGGCATCGCCGTGGAGTGCGTGGCCGACGCGCAACTCGAAGCCACGACCGATGCGCTGGTCGATGAGCTGCGCGCGTTTTCGCCGTTGGCACAGCGCACGGCAAAAAAGCTGCTCAACGATACGGAAGATGCGCCGCTCTCGATTGCCATCGAACTTGAAGGGCATTCCTACAGCCGGCTGCGTACGTCGGATGACTTCCGTGAAGGCGTTGAGGCGTTTCATAGCAAACGCAAGCCGGTGTTTCGCGGCAGCTGACCTTTAGCCATAACAAACAGGGGACTTGCATGGAGGCGTTCGACTACGTGATCGTGGGCGGCGGGTCGGCGGGATGCGTGCTTGCGCATCGGCTATCGGCCGTGCCGTCGCTGCGTGTCGCGTTGATCGAAGCGGGCGCGGACACGCCGCCGGGCAACGTGCCCGCAGCGATCCTAGACAGCTATCCCATGCCTGTGTTTTGCGGTGATACCTACATCTGGCCTGGACTGAAAGCCCGGGCTACAAGGCAAGCTGCTGAACGTGTGTACGAGCAAGGCCGTGTAATGGGCGGCGGTTCGAGTATCAACGTGCAATCGGCTAATCGCGGCTTGCCGCGCGACTACGATGAGTGGGCCGAGAACGGCGCGCCGGGCTGGGCGTGGGACGATGTCCTGCCGTACTTCCGCAAGCTGGAAAGCGACACAGATTTCCCCGCTGACCCGCTGCACGGCAAGGACGGTCCCGTTGCGATTCGCCGCATCATGCCTGATGAGTGGCCGCCGTTTTGCCACGCGTTTGCGAAGGGTTTGAAGAGCAATGGATTCGCAACACTGCAAGACCAGAATGCCGAATTCGGCGACGGTCTGTTTCCCGGGGCGTTTTCAAACTTCAACGACCGGCGTGTGACGACAGCGACGGCTTACCTCGATGCCGCCACGCGCAAGCGTCCGAACCTGTCGATCTTCGCGAACCTTCGCGTTGAACGCATCCTGATGAACGGCGTGACCGCGCATGGTGTTCTAGCAGTAGCGGCGAATGGCGAAAAGATCACGTTCGAAGCGCGAGAAGTGATCCTGGCAGCGGGCGCGCTGCAGTCGCCCGCCATGTTGCTGCGGGCGGGTATCGGGAATTCGAAGGAGCTCGATCAACTTGGTATTCGCTGCGCGATCGATTTACCCGGCGTCGGAAGGAATCTTCAGGACCATCCGTCGCTGACGTTTTGCCATTTCCTCGAACCGCAGTTCCGCATGCCGCTCACGCGTCGTCGCGCGAGCATGACGGCCGCGCGATTCACATCTGGCCTGGAAGGGTGCGACGTCTCGGACCTGTATTTATCGAGTGCAACGCGCGCCGCATGGCATGCGCTGGGCAATCGCCTCGGTTTGTTTTTCTTGTGGTGCAACCGGCCATATTCGCGCGGCCGTGTGCAACTCGTGTCCGCAGACTCCGACATCGCACCACGCGTGGACCTGAACCTGCTTGACGACGAACGCGATATCGCACGCCTTGCCATCGGCGTTCGCCTGCTCGCCAAAGTGGTCGAAGCATCGGGCCTGGGTGAAGACAGGCGTGATTTTTTCCCAGCCGCATTTTCGCCGCGCGTGAAGGCGTTGAGCCGCGTGGGCAAGGTCAATGCAATCTTGACATCGCTGCTTGGCGCATTGCTCGATACGCCTGCGCCCTTGCGTCGATTGCTGATCGAACGTTTCTTTACGCGTGGTCAGGGCATGGCCTCAATGCTTGCGAGCGACGACGCGCTGAACGCGTTCATTCGCGCGAACGTATTCGGCGTATGGCACGCGAGCGGAACATGCCGGATGGGCGTGGCAGGCAATCGCCAGGCTGTCGTGGATACACAGGGCCGCGTGCACGGCGCGCGAGGCCTGCGCGTGGTCGATGCATCGCTCATGCCGCGCCTGCCTTCGGCCAACACGAATATCCCGACCATCATGATCGCGGAAAAAATCGCGGACACGATGCTGCGCGAACGGCCGCCCAGTGCTGCAGGCAGCAAAACTATCTATTTGCATGCAACGATTTCATAAACGCCAACAAGAGCACGAACCAATATACGTGCCACGTACACGGCGCCTTCCATAAGGCGGTGCCGCGACCTTCAAGGAGATAAAAATGTCCGTTGCAGCTCAGGAAAGCACCGCCGTGCCCGAGGTCAACTCGCGGCAGGTCATGGGTGCAGTGGTAGCCTCGTGCCTGGGTTGGGCACTCGATCTTTTCGATCTGTTCGTGCTCCTGTATGTCGCGCCGGTGGTCGGCCGGCTGTTCTTCCCGTCCGAACACGCCATGCTTTCGCTGGCGGCAGTATATGCGTCGTTTGCCGTGACCCTGTTGATGCGGCCGCTCGGTTCGGCATGGTTCGGCTCTTATGCGGACCGTCATGGACGCAAGGGCGCGATGATTCTCGCAGTCGTTGGCGTGGGGATATCGACGGCGCTTTTCGGGGTGTTGCCAACGGTCGCGCAAGCCGGACTCGCCGCGCCAATCCTCTTTCTTCTGTTGCGCCTCGTGCAGGGCGTGTTCGTAGGTGGCGTGGTGGCGTCCACGCATACCATCGGCACGGAGTCCGTTGCGCCCAAGTATCGAGGCGCGGTCTCGGGATTGATCGGCGGCGGCGGTGCAGGGCTCGGTGCGCTGCTCGCGTCCATTGTGTTCCTGACCATGTCCGCAATCTTCCCCGGCGAACTGTTCGATGTCTGGGGATGGCGCTGCATGTTCTTCACCGGCATCATCAGCTCGGTGCTCGGCCTGTTCGTTTTCAATACGCTCGAGGAGTCGCCGCTCTGGCAGAAGCTTGCGGCAGAGAAGGCGGCCAAGGCCGCGAATCGTGATCCGTCGGTGCCGGTCGAAGTGATTCGATCGCCGATCAAGACGCTGTTTTCCCGCGAATATCGCGGCATTCTTTTCGTGAACCTGCTGCTCACGATTGGCGGCGGCAGCGGCTATTACCTCACGTCGGGCTACCTTCCTACCTTTCTAAAGGTGGTCAGCCACGCACCCAACGGAGCGGCCGCGGCCATCCTGATGATCGCAAGCGTGGGAGTGCTGCTGGCCTCGGTCGCAGCGGGCCATCTGAGCACCTTCATTGGACGCAAGAGTGCGTTCATCTGGATCGGACTCGTGCGTCTCGTCGCGTTACCCGCGTTGTTCCTGTTGTTGCCTACTGCGCAAAGCATCACGATGATCGGCCTCTACGCCGTGATACTGAGTGCGCTCGGCAGCGCGGGTTATGCGCCTATCCTGATCTTCCTGAATGAACGATTTCCCACCGCGATCCGCGCAACGGGAACGGGCCTCTCGTGGAACATCGGCTTTGCAATCGGCGGGATGATGCCGACGGCCGTGTCGCTCGTCGCGAAGGACCCGAGTGAATTGCCCATGACGCTGGCTATTTTTGTCGGTGTGATCAGCGTGATCTTTCTAGTTGGCGCTTTCATTGTTCCGGAAACGCTCGGCAAGCTGGAGAACAACGCGCGAGCCGTACATTGAACGTCAGGGTGCGGTAGTCACGCGGCGAATGTCTTCCGTGA
This sequence comes from Burkholderia sp. PAMC 26561, assembly GCF_001557535.2. Classification (NCBI taxonomy): domain Bacteria; kingdom Pseudomonadati; phylum Pseudomonadota; class Betaproteobacteria; order Burkholderiales; family Burkholderiaceae; genus Burkholderia; species Burkholderia sp. PAMC 26561. Next base: position 578,315 of record NZ_CP014307.1, on the reverse strand, counting down.
TGATATCGATGAGGGCGCTCGCCGCAGACCCAAGCGGCCGCTTCGGGTGACTGACGCACACGATCTGCCGCACGATAACCGGGTTCGCAATCCGGTGAATCCGCAGCACGCCGTCGTCCACTTTGCGCTGCACGACCACGCGCGGCATGATGGTCGCCACGCTGCTCTGTTCCACGAACTGCACGATCGTGGTCAACAGGTCGATCTCGAACTTCGGCTTGATCACGATATCCGCGTTGAGAAGCGCGGCGTCGAGTGCGCCGCGCAAGCCGTTGCGCCGCGTCGGCAGCACTAGCTCGAGGTCGCCGAGCCTGGACAGGTCGATCTCGTCGGGCAGAACGCGACCGTGGGTTGCACTGACCACGAGAACCATTTCTTCGTCGAGTAACGCGCGGGTATCGAGCGTGAGACGTCCGCGCGGCTTGTTGATGACCGCGGCGTCGAGCCGTCCGGCTTCCACGGCATCGATCAGTTGTGCGCTAAAGCCGTCCGCCACCGATACCTCGACTTGCGGAAACAGTGCATTGAAGGTCGCGAGCGACTCGGGCAATACGCTTTCCGCTTCCGATGCCACCATGCCCAGCGACACGCGTCCCGTGACGATCACGTCCGTGCTGCTGAGCTGCTCGCGCGCGTGGTCGATGTCACGAATGATCGGCACATACAGCCGGTACATGAGGCGCGCCGCGTCGGTCGGCGTCATGCCATGCGGGCCTCGTTCGAAGAGCGGCTGATTCAATTCCGCCTCGAGCTTCGAAATCTGCATGCTCAATGCGGGCTGAACGATATTGAGCCGCCTCGCAGCGCGCGTGACCGAACCATCTTCAAACAGCGCGATGAAATATTGAATCTGCTTCAGGTCCATGGGCGGGCGGCGAGTGAGTCGAAGCACGATGAAACCACAACCGGCCGCCCGATACCAGCAGACTATCTACCCCAGGTAACGCATTCGTCTGCGCGGCGATGGAACGCGGCGTTGCATTGTAGACGTCGATGTCGGCAAACACGAAGCCGCCGCCGTGGAAATACAGGATCACGGGGAACGGGCCTTCGCCCGCAGGCTTGTAGACACGTGCGGGGTTTTCGCCTGCCGCGCCCGGAATCATGATGTCCTGTGTCTGCACCTGCTGTACGGCTGGCGGTGGCGTGATGCCGCGTTCCTGCATCAGCTTCATCACGGCGTCGGTGACGGTAGGTTGCTGACGCGCTTCGTCTGGAGTGCAATCTTCGATTGGCTTCGGGTTCAGGCTCTCGAATGCGTTGAGCACGTCCTTCATGTCGGCGTCGGCATGCTCGGTCGGGTCCATTCCCACGACACCCTTGATCGTATCGGCGAGGCTTATGTCATCTCCAGAATTGATGGAAACCGCTCCACGAATGGCGGTTCCTTACACTTGAAGTGCAAGCGTTATGCCCATCGATCCTCGCTTTCCGACCAGCAGCATGATGCGGTATTTTTGTCTTTGAGCGCTGCGGAATACTATTTGCTGCAATGCGATTGTCCTAACCCAACCATGGACCTCCCATGAAGCCCTATATTGTTTGCCACATGATGTCTTCCGTCGATGGTCGCAGTCTCACTGACGGCTGGCACCTCGACTATGCTTCCGACTTGTACGAAAGCACCGCTGCCACGTTCGAGGCCGACGGCTGGATTTGCGGACGCGTCACGATGCAGGAAATCGCGCATGGCGACGGTTATCCGAAGGGCCTCGCCGAGGAACCCGTTCCGCGCACGAATCATTTCGCCAAACGCGGTGCCGACCAGTACGCCATTTCTATTGATCCGAAGGGACTGGTCGAGTGGAAATCGGACACCGCGCTCAAATCGCACATCATCGAAGTCGTGACCGAGCAGGTCGCGGACGACTATCTTGCGTACCTTCAGTCCATTGGTGTGTCGTATGTTTTCGGTGGCAAGACGGACATCGACCTGGGTCATGTGATCGAAACGCTCGCAGATGAGCTCGGCGTAAAAAAGCTGATCGTGGAGGGCGGTTCCCATGTAAGCGGTGCGTTCGTGAATGCCGGTCTTGTCGATGAGGTCAGCGTGCTGATCTTGCCGCTCGTCGATGGCCGCACCGAACATCCGTCGTCGTTCGAAGTTTCGATGGACGCATGGAAACAGCCGGCGTACCTCACGCTGACGTCAGTTGAACAGACGGCCAACGATGGCGTGTGGCTGCGCTACACGCAAAAAACGAAGTAAGGGATTACCCCTAATGGCGTAAGTGGTTTTATTGTATTTCGGGTTTTTACGAAATATAATTCGGTTCATCGCGAATTCATCCGCTGGACCTAACGTACTTACTGCCGTCTCATGGACATCGACGCTATTCACAAAGCCCTGGCCAATCCGGTGCGCCGCGAGATCCTCGCGTGGCTCAACGAACCCGGGGTTTATTTCAGCGAGCAGGACATGCTGCTGGAGAATGGCGTGTGTGCGGGGCAGATCTATGCACGCTGCAATATGTCGCAATCCACGGTATCGGCTCATCTGGCAACGCTTCACAAGGCGGGTCTGGTCACGTCGAAAAAAGTTGGCCAGTGGATCTTTTTCAAGCGCGACGACGCGGTAATCAACGCGTTTCTCGAACAGTTGCACCGCACGCTCTAAACGCGACACGTCGATCAACGAACATTCACCGTACTCTATTTAGGATTGCTTTCAAAATGCCAAATCTCCTCGATCCGCTCAAAGCAGGCGCTTTCAATCTTCGCAATCGTATTGTGATGGCGCCGCTCACGCGGCAGCGCGCTGGTGAAGAACGCGTGCCGAACGCGTTGATGGCACGGTACTACGCTGATCGCGCCGCAGCCGGCCTGATCCTGAGCGAAGCGACCTCGGTCACGCCGCAAGGCGTGGGTTACGCTGAAACGCCGGGAATCTGGTCGGACGAGCAGGTCGAAGGCTGGAAGCTGGTCACGAAAGCCGTGCATGACGCAGGCGGCACGATCCTGCTGCAACTCTGGCACGTCGGCCGTATCTCGGACCCAATCTTCCTGAATGGCGACCTGCCCGTTGCACCAAGCGCAATCGCCGCGAAGGGGCACGTGAGCCTCGTGCGTCCGCAACGCGAGTTCGTGACGCCGCGCGCACTGGAACTCGATGAAATCGCAGGCGTCGTCTCCGCTTTCCGTAAAGGAGCTGAGAACGCGAAGCTGGCCGGTTTCGATGGCGTTGAAATCCATGGCGCTAACGGTTATCTGCTCGACCAGTTCCTGCAGGACAGCACGAACACGCGCACGGACAATTACGGTGGTCCTGTTGAAAATCGCGCGCGCCTGATGCTCGAAGTCGTCGACGCATGTATTGAGGTGTGGGGCGCGGATCGCGTCGCCATGCATCTCGCACCGCGCGCTGATTCGCACAGCATGGGCGACAGCGATCGCGCCGCGACTTTCGGTTATGTCGCACGTGAGTTGGGCAAGCGCAAGATCGCGTTCATTGCTGCACGTGAACGTGTGGCTGAAGATTCGATCGGACCGTTGCTGAAGAAAGAGTTCGGCGGCGTTTATATCGCGAACGAAAAGTTCACGAAGGAAAGCGCGCAGGCCGCACTCGATCGCGGTGATGCGGATGCTGTGGCATGGGGCCAGTTGTTCATTGCAAATGCGGATCTGGTGAAGCGCTTCGAAACCGATGCCCCGTTGAACGCGCCGATTCCCGAGACGTTCTATGCACGCGGTACCGAGGGGTACACGGACTATCCGACGCTCGAAACCATGGACTGATCTTTTTGGTTTCATGAAAAACGGTGGCCTTGGGCCACCGTTTTTCATGTCATGCACGCCTTCAGATATTTCGCTGTATGACCGCGCGCTCCCTTCTTCACCACGTCCTCTGGCGTTCCGCTTGCCACGACATTGCCACCGCTTTCTCCCGCGCCCGGCCCCATGTCGATGACCCAGTCGCTTTGCGCCGCCACGCGCATGTCGTGCTCGACGACAATCACGGTATTGCCCGCATCGACGAGACCCTGTAACTGCACCAGCAACCGGTCGCTGTCGACGCAATGCAGGCCCGTGGTGGGTTCGTCGAGTATGTAGAGGTGCTTGCCCCGCTGCGCGCGCTGCAGTTCCGTTGCGAGCTTGATGCGTTGCGCCTCGCCGCCCGAGAGTTCCGTCGCGGGCTGCCCGAGCCGCAGATAGCCCAGCCCGATGTCACGCAATACCGCGAGCGCACGCATGATCTGTGGTTCGTCTGCGAAAAAGCCGCAGGCGGTATCGACGGTCATCTGCAGGACTTCCGCAATGTCCTTGTCTTTCCATTTGATTTCCAGCGTCTCGAGGTTGTAGCGCGTTCCGCCGCAAGTGGAACATGGCGCATAGACGCTCGGCATAAAAAGCAATTCCACGCTGACGAAGCCTTCGCCCTCGCACGTCGGACAGCGGCCTTTTGCGACGTTGAATGAAAAACGGCCGGCATCGTAGCGTCGGCGGCGCGCTTGCGGCGTGTCGGCAAACAGCTTGCGAACGTGGTCGAAGAGGCCGGTATAAGTGGCGAGATTGGAGCGCGGCGTGCGGCCAATCGGCTTCTGGTCGACCCTTACGAGGCGGCGTATGTGTTCCATCCCTTCCACGATCTCGCCGTCTGTCTGAATGTCTTCCGTGTCGAGGAGAGGATCGCGTTCTTCGTCGGTTTCGGTCGCTATCGGACTGCCGAGTTTTTCCGCGATGAGTTCCGGCAGCGCCTGACTTACCAGACTGGATTTCCCCGATCCCGAGACGCCGGTGACCGTCGTGAAGCACCCAAGCGGGAATGCTACGTCGAGAGCTTGCAGGTTGTTTCGAGTGACGTTGGCAAGCCGCAACCATCCAGCCGGAGAACGCTTCGTGCGTCCGACAGTCCGGCGTTCCCCAAACAGATGCAGCCGTGTCTGCGATGCTTCCACGTCGGCTAATCCTGCAGGCGGACCGCTGTACACGATGCTCCCGCCTGCCGTCCCCGCCGCCGGCCCGACATCCACCAGCCAGTCCGCGCGACGCATCATCTCCAGATCGTGCTCGACCACGAAGAGCGAATTGCCGGCTTCTTTCAAGCGCTGCAGCGCGCTGTAGAGTGCCTCGCCATCGGCGGGATGAAGTCCGGCGGAGGGTTCGTCGAGCACGTAGATGACGCCAAACAACTGCGATGCCAACTGCGTCGCGAGCCTCAGGCGCTGCAGTTCGCCCGATGACAACGTCGGCGTGCTCCGGTCCAGCGCAAGATACCCGAGACCGAGGTCGATCAGCGTGGACAATCGCTCGAGCAGCTCTCTTGCCATGCGTTGTGCGGCGACCTGCTTTTCGCGGGATTGATTCGTTGTCCGTCGTATATCAGGCGATGCCTTGTGCGCAGATCCTCCCGACGCAACCCGGCGCTCCAAGGCTTCGCGCATTTCTGTTTTGTTCAGCACTTCGCCGGTTTTTACATCGGGCGACGCCTCGCCGCGCGCAACGGGGCGCAATATTTCCGCGACCCGCGCCATCGGCATCTGCGACAACTCCGCTATATCCAGTCCCGCGAACGTGACGGACAGCGCCTCGAGCTTCAGCCGCTTGCCATGGCATGTCGGACACGCGCTGCTCACCATGAAACGCGACACGCGCTTTTTCATCAACGCACTTTGCGTATTGGCGAACGTGTGCAGCACATAGCGGCGCGCGCCTGTGAAGGTGCCTTGATAACTCGGTTCGGCGTGACGTTTGAGCGCGGCTTTCGTTTCCTGGGGCGTGAGGCCCGCATAGACGGGCACGGTCGGCGTTTCGTCGGTAAAGAGGATCCAGTCGCGAGCTTTCCTGGGAAGGTCACGCCAAGGGGTATCGACGTCGTAACCCATCGTGACGAGAATGTCGCGCAGGTTCTGGCCATGCCACGCCGGTGGCCACGCAGCGACCGCACGCTCGCGGATGGTCAGCGAGTCGTCGGGCACCATCGACTGTTCGGTGACATCGTACACGCGTCCGAGGCCGTGGCATGTGGGGCAGGCGCCTTGCACGGTGTTCGGCGAGAAGTCCTCGGCGAACAGCATGGGCTGCTTTGCCGGGTATGTGCCGGTTCTCGAATACAGCATGCGCACGAGGCTCGACAACGTGGTGACGCTGCCGACCGACGACCGCGCGTTCAGCGTACCGCGTTGCTGCTGGAGCGCTACCGCAGGCGGTAATCCGTCGATCGAATCCACCTCCGGCACGCCAACCTGATCGATAAGACGGCGTGCGTAGGGCGCGACCGACTCGAAGTACCGGCGCTGCGCTTCGGCGTAAAGCGTGCCGAATGCAAGCGACGATTTGCCCGAGCCCGACACGCCGGTGAAAACCACGAGTGCGTCGCGTGGTATGTCGACATCCACGTTGCGCAGATTGTGCTCGCGTGCGCCACGTACACGAACGAAGCCGGGTCGAGGAGACGAAGATTTGTTATTTCGATCTGTCATGCGCCTTTTCTTTGGTTTGCAGTTAGGGCTCAGCATTAATCGACCCGCAGAGCTTGTGCCCGGGCTTTCGCATGGGAGCACAAGCGAGGCATTCGACAGGCGGCGTTTAAAAGCCGCTTTTGATACCGCCAAATTCTCGCGCCATCGAAACCGCTTTCGCTACGCGGACGTGATATTAGTGAGGGGTGCGAGATGCGATTTTGCAAGATCGCTTCGCTATTTCAAATCATGAAGCGGTTGCGACTTTGTGCGTTGGACAGGTTTATCGCGATTTTTTTCCTGCAATGGAATGAGTAATTGTTTCATTGCCTGCGATAAATGTCGCGACTTATGTATGTAGACCTGGCATGTGGACCAGGGCATGGAGCCCAACGCAAAACGCTCGACCCTTTCGATCAGGAGATGTGGGATGCCTTGATTATTAGTCGCGGCAAGCATGCATTCCCTGACTCTCATTGCCGCTTCTCCCGAGGGCCGGCGCCAAGACAACGCGCGCCGCTCTCTTTCAAAGCAGTCGATTATTTCTGGAGGTACTGGATGTCCAAATCCAAGAAAGCGGGTTCGCAGGAGCAGTCCAAGATTGCAGCACTCAGCCCGTTCGAACTGAAGGACGAGTTGATCAAGGCTGCGGGCGGCGGTGCCGTCGACCGCCCGGCCAACGTCGCCATGCTCAACGCTGGCCGCGGCAACCCGAACTTCCTCGCCACCATCCCTCGCCATGGCTTTTGGCAACTGGGCCTGTTCGCCATGCGCGAATCCGAGCGTTCATTCGCACATATGCCAGAAGGGCTGGGCGGGTTTCCAAAACATGAGGGACTTGAAGAACGCTTCGAGATTTTCGCACGCGACAACAAGGGCGTTCCGGGTATCGATTTCTTGCGCGGCGCACTGTCGTACGTGCGCGATCAACTGGGTTTGAACGGCGGCGAATTCCTTTACGAAATGTGCGAGGGGATTCTTGCTTCGAATTTATCCGGTGCCCGACCGGATGCTGAAATTGTCTGAAGTGATCGTGGCGCAGTATCTAAAAAAGGAAATGGTCGGCAAGCATCCTTTCATTGGCGATTTCGACATCTTCGCGACCGAAGGCGGCACCGCGGCCATGACGTATATCTTCAATACCTTGCGCGAAAATCACCTGATCAAACCCGGCGACACCATTGCGCTCGGGTCACCGATTTTTACGCCGTACATTGAAATCCCCACGCTCAACGACTACAAGTTGAATGTGGTCAATCTCAACGCCGACGTTGAACGCGGCTGGCAATATTCGAAGGAAGAACTCGACAAGCTGCGCGACCCGAAGGTCAAAGCGTTTTTCCTCGTGAATCCGAGTAACCCGCCGTCGGTCAAGATCGATACCGAAAGCCTGCAGTACATTGCAGCTATCGTGAAGGAACGGCCGGACCTGATCCTGCTCACCGACGACGTGTACGGCACCTTCGCCGACGACTTCGTTTCGCTCTTCGCCTTGTGCCCAAAGAACACCATCCTCGTGTATTCGTACTCGAAATACTTTGGCGCCACGGGCTGGCGGCTCGGCACCATCGCGACACACCAGGACAACGTGATCGACGAACTGATCCGCAAGCTGCCCAAGGAACAACGCGCCGAACTGCACGAGCGTTATGAGTCCATTACCACGGAGCCGGAGAACCTCAAGTTCATCGACCGGCTGGTTGCGGACAGCCGCACCGTCGCACTGAATCACACGGCGGGTTTATCGACGCCGCAGCAGGTGCAGATGGTGCTGTTCTCGCTCTTCTCGCTGATGGACACGCCCGAGGCATACAAGAACGCGTTGAAGCGCCTGATTCGTGGACGCAAGGAGGCGTTGTATCGTGAGATTGGAATCAGTTTCGACGACAGCGACGTGAACCAGGTCGATTACTACACGATCCTCGACCTCGAGTTCCTCGGCAATCGCGCGTATGGACCAGAATTCGTGCAGTGGCTGTTCAAGAACACCGAACCGTCAGAGCTGCTGTTCCGCCTTGCGAAGGACGCACGCGTTGTGCTGTTGCCGGGGCGTGGCTTCGGTACGCAGCATCCGTCGGGCCGCGTGTCGCTCGCCAATCTGAACGAAAGCGACTACAAGCAGATCGGCCGTGCGTTGCGCAAGCTGATGGCGGAATACGTGGAACGGTATAACGCGGAAACGGGCAAGTCGCTCGACAGTAAAAAGGTGCTGTAATCAGGCATCGAAATGGGAACGGGCCGCTCTCTTCAGCGGCCCGTTCCTGTTTCAGCTAAACGCTCAGAACTTGTGGCGGATACCCACGCGTCCAGCGATCTGGTTGTCCGTACCGCGGCCCGACGTGCCGAAGTAGCTCGTGCTCGAACCAATCTGCGCCTGCACGCCGGTTCCGTTGTTCGAACCCGACGCGTGTTGATAAATGCCCAGCACGTAGACATCGGTACGCTTGGAGAGCGCGTAATCCACGCTTGCATCGACTTGTTGCCACTTGCCTTGAGCCGCGTCCGTCAGCTTCATGTACGTGTAGCCGAGGCTCGCCGTTGCAGCTGGCGTGAACGCATACTTGGCACCCGCTTCATACGTATTGAACTTGGAAGTAGCTCCGCTGATCGCTTCGAAGCGCGTGTTGGTCCACAACGCGAAGAGGGTCGCAGCAGCGATCTTGTAGTTCGCGCCAATGCCGAACGTGCGCAGGTCCTTTGAGCCACCCGTCGCCACGTTTGCAATGCTCGTGCTGAACGCCGGGGTGGAGGAAGCCGGGAAGTGAATGTCCGTGTAAGCCGCGCCAACGCTGAACGGGCCGTTCGCGTAGTTCAGGCCGAAGCTGTATGCACGCGATGAACCTTGCGTGGTCACGCCGGCCGTCGTGGTCGTGGGCGAGCCCGAGAATGCACCTGCAGCGTTCGAGAAGCCGTACAGGCCACCGAACGTCACGCCGTAGAAGTTGGCGCTGCTGAACTTGATCGAGTTGTTGATACGGCTCGACGTCAACTGGTCCACGTCATTGATGTGATACGCGTAGTTGCCTGCAACCGTCTGGCCGCCAATGGAATAAGCGCCGCCCAGGTAATCAGTCGAGAACGAGTACTGGCGGCCGAGTGTCACCGAGCCCACGTCCGACTTCGAAATACCCACGTAAGCCTGACGGCCGAATTCCGCGCCGCCCTGACCGAGCGTGCCGTTACCGCTGTTGAAGCCGCTTTCCAACGTGAAGATGGCCTTCAGTCCGCCGCCCAGGTCTTCAGCACCACGCAGGCCCCAGCGGCTGCCTTGCGATACGCCGTCGTCGTACTTGAAAATCTTCGAGCTGCCGGTGCCGGCGGTGCTGTGGTTAGCGTAGCTGATACCGGCATCGATCAAACCATACAGCGTGACGCTGCTTTGAGCTTGCGCAGGTGCGGCCGATGCGGCAAACGCAGCGAGTGCGGCGATGGCGAGCAGTGATTTACGGTTCAAGACATTCTCCGTGAGCGTGGGTGGTAGCGTGATGGGTCTGGTGCAACAAGTGCGTGGATACGCGGGACTCTGACGGTCCGCTGACTTGCGACGGGCGGACTTTACGGGAGGCGTATGTAAGGTCTATGACAGTTGTAATGAAACGACGGCCACGCTGCACATGCCGCTGCTGTGCTATGGGAAAGGTTCGCGCGAGATGCCGGCGATGTATTACTGGAGGGGAAGGGGAAGTGATGCGATGAGCGCCGCGAGCGAATGGGTATCGTCGCGGCGCCTGCGGCGTGTCAGCCTTTCGAAGAGACTTCGCCGCTTGGGGAGAACGGCCGCGGTTTTGCTTGCTCTTGCGCCACCTTCGCGGGGATCACGGCGCTCGCCGGTTGCGAATCATCCACCGAAGTCCGTCCGCCATCCGCGAAGAACGCCTGCTCCGCCGCCTTGTTCAACACGAGAATGCTGATGCGCCGGTTGGTGGGTTCGTCGGCGACGGCCTTGTTGAGCGGCAGCACATCGGCCAGGCCGCGTACCTGCAGTATCTTGCCTTCGCTCATGCCGCCTGCGATCAGCGAGCGGCGCGCGGCGTTCGCGCGTTCGCTCGACAGCTCCCAGTTCGAGTAACCCGCCTGGCCGCCGGAGTAGGGCACGGCGTCGGTGTGACCTGCAATCGATACCCGGTTGTCCACGTCGTTCATGGATGCCCCGATCTGCGCGAGGATCACGCCCACATAGCTTTCGAGCTTCGAGCTGCCCGATGCAAACATCGGACGCTTGAGCGAATCGACGATCTCGATGCGCAATCCCTCGCTCGTGATATCGATACGAATCTGGTCCTTGAATGCACGCAGCGCCGGCGTATTGTCGATCAGCGCCGTGAGTTTCTCTTTCAGTTGCTTGAGGCGGCGCGCGTCGTCCTCCGCGGCAATGCGCGCGGGGGTCTTGGGCATCGGCTGGGCCTGGCTCTTGGTCGCTTCGCCCGGACGTGAACTCGACAGGTCGCGGCCGCCGCCGTTGATCACGCTCGAGCGCGCAGCGCCACTGCCGTCCTTGCCGCCAAAGAGCGTGGAGAGCGGAGCGTTGAAGTAATCCTCGATGCCCTGCTTGTCGTACTTCGATGTCGAACCGAGCAGCCACATCAGCAGGAAGAACGCCATCATGGCCGTGACGAAGTCGGCGTAGGCAATCTTCCACGCGCCGCCATGATGCGCCCCGTGTCCGGACTTCTTCTTGCGGCGTACCACGATGGTCGGCGCAAGCACCGACTGCAGGGGATCGCGGGATGGTTTTTCAGCCATGTTCGTTACCCGTGGTGTCTGAATGCATGCAATGCATCAGGCCGACTTCGGCGATTTGGTGGCGCGGACGGCTTCATCGAGTTCCTTGAAGCTCGGGCGGTCAGCCGTGAGGAGCACCTTGCGGCCGAACTCCACGGCAATGGCGGGCGCATAACCGTTCATCGATGCAAGCAGTACCGACTTCACGCACTGGAACGGCTTGGACTCCGCCTGTCCCTTTGCCGCGAGCAGATCGGCAAGCGGTCCGAAGAAACCGTACGCGAGCAGGATGCCAAGGAACGTGCCGACGAGTGCGCCGGCAATCATCTCGCCCAGGATGGCAGGCGCAGCGCCGACAGAGCCCATGGTATGAACCACGCCCATCACGGCCGCAACAATGCCGAATGCGGGCAGGCCGTCGGCCATCTTCTGGATCGCGCCGGATGCCACCGATGCCTCCGCATGATGCGTCTCGAGCTCTTCATCCATGAGGTCCTGCATCTCGAGCGCGTTGACGTTGCCGCTCGACATCATGCGCAAATAATCGACGATGAACTCCAGCAGATGGTGATCGTTGAGCACGTGTTCGTACTTCATGAAGGTCGGGCTTTTTTCCGGCGCTTCCACATCGACTTCGAGCGCCATCATCCCTTCCTTGCGCGCCTTTTGAAGCAGCTCATAAAGCAGCGCGATCAATTGCACGTACTTTTCTTTCGAGTATCCGCCGCCCTTGAACGCAGTCGGGATGCTCTTGAGCGTCTTCTTGAGTGTCGCGGGAGGGTTTGATACGACGAATGCCCCGATGGCCGCACCGAAGATGCAGAGCAGCTCGAAGGGCTGAACGAGCGCTGCCAGATGACCGCCAACCCCCATGAAACTCCCGATTACCGAGCCGATGACCAACACCCATCCAATAACGACAAACATGCTCTCTCCGCGTAAATGTGTGCTTCGATTGAATGAAGCTGTCATAGAACTTAACGGCAAGCGGGCTCTCACATTTAGGGTAGATGCGAGGAATCTTTTCTTACCGACTTACGCAAGTCAGCAAAATTTACTCTGGCAAACATGCATTTTTTGCATCGAGGATGAACGTTTCGTGGACGACGCATGGACGTTCGAATTGACGCCAAAAACGGTCACTGTTCGTTCCATTGAATCGTTTAACGCAACCGTACAGTCTCGCCACGGGGAATGCCCCGGCTACTTACGGAGAAGGTGCGGTGAAGACAGTCCTGAGCGCGGCGGCGGCCGCCATGATCGCCATGCTGGCAACGCAGACGACCCAAGCGCAAGAGGTCTATATACAAGGCGGAACGCTGGGCGGCGGTGTCGGCGCCGCCTACTCGCTGAACTCCTGGGCGGGCGTCCATGCTGAAATGGAAGGCCTCGGTTTTTCGCATTCGTTCAATGTCGACGGCGCCAAATACAGCGGGCATCTGAGCCTGATTCAAGGCGGCCTTTATCTCGACCTGTTTCCGTTTGCGAATAGCGGTTTTCGCGTGACGGGCGGTGCGCTCATCAATGGCGACGAACTGAAGGCGCATGCGGTACCTGACGCACAAGGCAACTTCAAGATCGGTGACGATACGGTTCCTGCCGTTGCGGGCGCGCCATCGGCCACGGTGCGGCTGCCGAGCGTCATGCCGTATCTTGGCGTGGGGTATGGGCACAAACCGGTATCGAAGGGCTTTGGTTTCATGGCCGACCTTGGCGTGGCATATGGCCGCCCGCACGTGTCGTACTTCGTGCCGGAGGTGTACAGTTTGCTCACCACGCAGGCGAATATCGATCAGGAAAAGCAGGACATTACGAATCGCGTCGAGAAATATCGCTGGTATCCGGTCGTGCAGATCGGCGTGACTTATCGTTTCTAAGATACAGACTTACCCACAGGGGTTGAACCTCCCGCCCGGCTCACGCTCAATAGTAAGAAAGACGCGCGCCAGGCGGGTTGGCATGGATGATGCGTCCCCTTCTAAGGACTTACCGTTCCTTTACCAGAGGCGAACCTTCAATATGATTCAAACCTTTGAGCAAACCATTGACGGACAGCCGATGCAATTTTGCGCAAGCATCGCAGACGGCGGCAGCCCGCAGCGCGTGATCATCAGCCGTGCCGATTCGGCGAAATCGCTGGTGATCGTCGAGGCGTCCGGGATCATCAGCGCAATCAAGGCTGAGGTCGAGGCGCCCGAATCTTTTGTAGCCGATGCCGTGCGCAAGGCCCAGGCCGACGGGCTGATAGAGAAAGCGCTCAAATCCGGCGACGTATTGACCACGACGCTATGATCACTTGCTTCGAATCTTGAACTGAAGAAATGCCCGGACGCGTTTTTCGCGTGCCGGGCATTTTTTATACGGCGGCATCCTGGGATTTAAAGGCGCGGAGAGCCGTTGTTGGGGTCAGCGGGAACGAGCGGTGTCGCGGAATCAGGGCCGTCGGGGAGATCAGGATCGTCCGGATTCGGCGGCGCATCGGGATCGAGCAGTTCGTCGGCGTCGGGTTCTATCGGCAGTTGCGTCGGATCTATGGGCGTGGACATGGTTCGATACCTCCAGCGGCCTGCGGACCGCGCGTTGCACGAGAGGTGCTCCAGACAATTCGCAACCCACGTTCCCGGCGCGTAGGATGCACCGCTAGCGATGGTTTTTCTTTTTGTTCTCCACTACGCGCCAGGCCATCGCGGCGGCCAACAACAGCATCGCGATCGATATTGCCGCCGAGAGCCTGACCCCCATCACGATCTGCGCAGTCTCGGCCGACGCCGCATGACTTGCCAAAGCGCCGAAAATCGCCACGCCGATCGCGCCGGCCGCTTGCCGCGCCGTGTTGAGCACTGCCGACGCCGTGCCTGCGCGTCTGGAGTCCACCGTTCCGAGCATCGCGGTGGTCATGGCGGGAACAGCGAGTCCCATGCCTGTCGGTATCAGCAGGAACGGCAGCAGCAACACGGCAACGGGCGTGCGGGCATCGACAAAACAAAGTGCCGCGAAGCCGGCGGCATCGATCAATGCGCCGATGATCATTGGCAACCGCGAACCGAAGCGCGCCACGACCGGGCCGGCCGCGAGATTCGATAACAGGAAACCTCCGGTCAGCGGCAGGAATGCGAGCCCAGCGTGAAGCGGCGAGAGACCCAGCACGCGCTGCAAATACAGGCTCAGCACGAACACCGTGCCGTAGTAAGTCAGGTTCACGCAGATGCCAAACCCGATCGCCGAATTGAACGTGCGGTCGCGAAAGAGCGCCGGCGGCAGCATGGGCGCCCGGGCACGCCGTTCCACCACAACAAGCCCTGTTCCGGTCAGCAACGCCAGCACCATCCCGCCGATAACGACCGGATGCGCGATTCCCAGCGGCCGAAGCTCGATCATCGCGCCGACGAAAGACGTGAGCGCAACGATCGCCAGCACTTGCCCCGGCAGGTCGACGCCCCGGCCTTTTTGCGCGGTTTTTTGATCGGCGATCCATGCGCAGGTCGCGGCAATGCCGACCAGGCACAGCGGCACGTTGACCCAGAAGATGCTGCGCCAGCCGAACGCCGCGATGAGCGCGCCGCCGACCACCGGCCCCGCCGCGATCGATACTGCGCCCGCCGCCGTCCACAGGCTCACGGCGCGCGCCCGCAAGCCGTCGTCGTGGCCGCAGGACTGGTTGAGCAGCACGAGCGAGTTCGGCAGCATGGCGGCGGCGCCCACACCCTGCAACGCGCGGGCGGCGATGAGCTGGCTGGCATCGGCTGCAAATCCGCATGCCGCCGACGCCAGTCCGAACAGCGCCAGTCCTGCCACGAACAGCCGCCGCGCGCCGAAGCGGTCGCCCAGCACGCCCGCTGAAAGCATCAGCGCCGCGAAGGCGAGCGCGTAGGCGTCCACGGTCCATTGCAGGCTCGCGACGCTCGCGTGCAAGTCGCGTCCCATGCTCGCTAGCGCCACGTTGACGATGGTGACATCGAGTTGAGAGACCACGAAGCCCATGCTTGCCGTGGTGACGATCAGCGCCTGACGTGTGCTCAGTCCAGCGCGTGCGGAGTGAAGGTTCGAGTTCATGTGACCCAGCTTAACGAGCTGGAACGCACGACGTTTCCGTGAATCCTGAAATGTGCGTGCAAGGTTTTTGCATCACGCCCTGTTGCTTTCGTGCATCCCGATATGTGGTCCCGACCGCACGCCGGCGAAACGCCGTTTCGCCTGAAGCAGGCACGAGTCGGCACAAGCAGTGACCTCCCGCGACATATTGAAAGCATTTGTGACCGTGTTGTCCGGGAGTTTGGGAGTTGTCCGATAGAACAAGGTGGTGCCGCTCCGCAAAATTCGCGCGTTCAAAGCGGTCTTGTGAAGCTTCACGAGACCTTCTGCGATGCCTTCGATCCATCAAGCCGAAGTCATCGTGCGCAGCGTCACCGGCATCGTCATCATGCGTATCGCAATCCTGCAGTCCGATCCCCAGCACCGTTATGTCGTCGGCGAAATCGTCGAGCGGCTCGGCCATGTATGCATTCCCTTCAGCGACGGCCTGGCGATGTCGAAGTCGCTGTCGCGCTCGACCGTCGACATGCTGATCCTCGACTGGCATTCCTCCGGCTTGTCCGGCCTGGACCTGGTCAAGTCGATGCGCTCTGGCATTGGCGAACGCGTTCCCGTCATGTTCGCTTCCGCCGACGGCGGCGAGAGCAACATCGTGCGCGCGCTGACCGCCGGCGCCGATGACTTCGTCACGCACCCGGTGCGCAGCGCCGAATTCGGCGCGCGGATCGAGGCGTTGCTGCGGCGCGCTTATCCGGCGAACTCGGCGGCCGTCACCGAACTCGGTCCGTACCGGTTCGATTCACGCCAGCAAAGCGTGACGGTGCGCGGCCAGCCGGTGCAGTTGAGCGGCACGCAGTTCCGGCTCGCATTGCTGTTCTTCTCGAACATCGGCCGCGTGCTGTCGCGCGACCACATTTTCGCCATGGTCTGGGGACGCGAGTTCCGCGAAAGCACGCGTACCATCGACAGCCATGTATCGCGCCTGCGGCTTGCGTTGAGCATCGAGCCGATCAACCATTTCCGCCTGCAGCCGGTGTACAAGAGCGGATATCGCCTGCTGCATCTTTATGGCGATGAAGAAGCCACGCAGCAAATGTTGCAAGAGGAAGCGGCCGCTTGAGGTTCGTTTGTGGAACTTGGAAAAAGCCGTCATTGGAAAAATGACGGCTTTTTAAATGGGCCAAACGGTTAACCGGTTCATATCGATTGCAAAACGCTGCGGCGTGCCGGGTTTCATCTGCGGGTCATCGGTGGGGATGTCAAATGCAGCGCCCCGGATCTTCAGTCGCGCGTAGCGCTCGCCGCGACGCAATTCGATGCTTTCCACAATGCCCTCGAACGCGCCCGTTTGATCTCGTGTGATCGCCGACGCCGGAAGTCGCCACATGACGTTGCGTCCCATTGCGCTATCTTGCGCAATGCTCAAACGTAACGATCCACCCAGTTCGACCACGCCCGGTTCAACGAGCACGCCTTGTCCGACGTTGTGCAGACCCAGCAATTGCGCCGCGCGCAGCGTTGCCGGCCGCTCGAACACGTCGCTCACGGAACCCGCCTGAAGCACGCGGCCTTGTTCGATCAGGAGGACTTCATCGGCGAGAAGGGCAGCTTCATCGGGATCATGCGTAACGATCACCGTCACCGCCGATATCTCCTTTTGCAGCTCGCGTAGGGACCGCTGAAGACGCCGGCGGCGCGGGGTATCGAGGGCGGCGAAGGGTTCATCGAAGAGCAGAAGCTGACTGTGTTGCGTCAGCGCGCGAGCAAGCGCCACGCGTTGGCGCTGACCGAACGACAGCTCCTGCGGCAAGCGTTGAAGCAGGCTTGAAAGTCCAAGCTGCTCGACCCATTGCCGCGCGCTGGCGGCATCTGCGCTCAAGGGAAACGCGAGTTGCTGCGCGACCGTCATGTGCGGAAAGAGGCCATAGTCTTGTGGCATATAACCAATCTTGCGTGCCTCGGGCGGAAGGCCCGTCAACGACGCATCTCCCAGCGACACCATCGCTGTTTGTCCGGTTTCAAGTCCGGCGATGAGGCGCAAGGTCATCGACTTGCCTGAACCCGACGTTCCGATGATCGCAAGACGCCGTGTTTGCGGCGCCCATTTGATATCGAGATCGAAGCTGCCCAACTGTTTTTTCAATACGATGCTCAAACGGCGGTCGTCGGTATCGATTGCGGCATGTGATTGTGAAAGGTCATTGGTATCGTCTGCATTGACGAATTCCACGCTCGACGTAACGCGCCCGTTGCGGCTATAGATCGACAGTGCCGCGCACACAATGGCGATTGCAAGCGTAGGCAAAAGCAACGGCATCATGGCGGGCAGGCCCTGTCCGCCGAAGACCACGTACGTATACACCGGCAGCGAATACGGGTGATACGCGACCATCACGGTCGCCCCGAATTCTCCGAACGCGCGCAACCAAGCAAGTGCAAGACCGGCGCTGATCGCGGGCCAGGCAACCGGCAGCGTCACGCGAAAAAAGCGGCTGCCCGCGCGATGACCGAGCGTTGCGGCCACGTCTTCGAACATGGGGTCGACGGCGGCAAACGCCGAGCGTGCCGCAATGATCAGAAACGGCGCGGCGACAAACGTCTCCGCCAGCACGATGCCCGCAAACGAGTCGGTCAGCTTGCCGCCGGTCAGTTGCCCGACCCAGCTATAGGGGCCGAGCAAAAACAGCAGCAATACGCCACTGGTCAGCGGCGGCAACGCAAGCGGCAACTGCACGATAAAACCAAGCAACGCCGAACGCTTCGAAGCGGATCGTGCGAGCAGATACCCCAACGGCACGCCGCCGATCAGGATGACAAGCGACGCGACGCTCGCGCTTCCCGCCGATACCGCGACTGCCGAAAGCGTCGAGCGCCAGTCGACACCCTGCCAGTCCGCCGCGCCGATCTGCGGAATGCTGGCGAGGAACGGCGCGCATAGATAGACCGCGAGCAGCGCTGCGAGCCACGACAAAGGTCGCGCAGCGGCGCGCCTCATTGCGTCGCGTCGATCACAGCCTGGAGCGACGGCGGCATGGCCTGCGCGTTACCCGTGACAGCGGGCTTGATGACATCGACGCCATGTTCCTTCAGCAACTCGCGTCCCTTTGCACTCAGCAGGAAGTCGACGAAACGCGTGGCGCCTGTTGAATTCGGCGCGTCGCCCAGGATGGCGAGCGTGTAGCTCGCCTTGGCCTGCAATTCAGGCGCGGGACGAATGGATGGAATCTTCAGGTCCGACGTTTCGGTTGAATAGAAGAAACCTGCATCGAGTTGTCCGGATTGCAGACGTCCGACAAGCGCTTCTTCAGGCAAGACCTGCTCCGGATTCTCAGCGGCGCCAAGGGTGTTCTCGACCAGATCAGGCTGGTGATAAAGGCCGGCCGCCTTCGTCACCATCTCGACCGTGAACGCGCCCTTCGGATCCAGCTTGGGATCGGTGCGGCCAATCTTGATGCCCGGTTCCTGCAGAACCTGATCCCAGCGCTTGGTCTTGAATTCGCCCGCGAACTTGCTGCGCGGGTTATAGCCGATCATTAACGGCGATTCGGCGAAGGTCACATACCACGCGACATGATCGCCATTGGCCGCGCCCATCAAACCCGTGTTGACCTTCGGGCTTGCGCTGATGAACACATCACCGCGACGCAGTTTGCCCTTGATCTCGTTGGCAATCTTGTTTGAACCCGCCGCGTAGCCCTGGAAATGAAGACCGGTTTCCTTCTCGAACGCAGGACCGACACTGCGCTCCATCAGGTTCACGAGCGAGCCTGCATACAGGACGTTGACGACGTTGTCGTCGGCTACTGCGGTGTGCGCGAACATCGCGCCGGCCATCACTGCAACAGACACCATTGCCTTACGGATCATCTTGTTCTCCACGGTTTTCCGATTCTGGTTGAAAGGTACCAAGGGGTAATAAAGGGCGTAATAAAGGGCGCTATATTACGCTGAGACATACGGAGTTCGCTAACCCGATCATCACGTCGAAAGGCGGTTTTTCGCGGCAATTTGACTCGCGTCCGCCCTGTTGCGCAGGTAAACTTCTGGCTTGCCTGCGAACCGGCAATCACACTACAACGTGCGTTCTTGCCTTGCGGCCGTTCATGCCCGCCTGAGGACGCCGCAACCGGAGATAAAAATGCGTACAAGCGCCCGAAATCAATTCGTGGGTGAAGTGGTGGATGTCAAACACGGCGCCGTGAACGACGAAATCGTGCTGCGCGCCAACGACGGCCTCGAGATTGTCTCGGTGATTACGCATGGCAGTGCGACGTCCCTGGGTCTTGCGGCCGGAAAGGCTGCGTTTGCGTTGGTCAAGGCGTCGTCGGTCATCGTGATGGTCGACGTGGCCAACAGCCAGACGTCGGCGCGAAACGGCTTTGCCGGTACGATCTCGGCGGTCACGCCGGGCGCCGTGAATACGGAAGTCGTCATTACCGTAGCGGGCGGCGCGCAGATCGCGGCGATCGTCACGAATGAAAGTGCTCAACGTCTTGCGCTCGCGACCGGCAAGGTGGCTACGGCGATCTTCAAGGCGTCGAGCGTGATCATCGGCGTGGATGACTAAGTCAGATCAGTTAGTGGCAGCGGCCTGGTTCAGCGGAATGATCCTCAAAATGCTGGCGCCGTTTGCTCCTTTTGCACGGTCCACGACGTAAAGCGAACGGTGCAATGGGTCGATTGCCACACCGCGCGCATCGTCGAAACCGTTTGCGACTTCAGTCACCGTGTTGTCAGGCGTGATCCGGCATACCGCGGTTGCGTTGCATTTTGTGTAGAGCGCACCGCTTGTATCAATGGCAAGCAGATCCGGACCGTTGATCTTCACCACTTGCGTCTTGAGGCCGCCCGCTTGCGAATGATCCAGCAATCCGGCAAGGCTGGTCTTGAGAATCATGTTGTTCCCCTGGTCCGAAATCGATACCGCATCGCCTCGCACGACAATTCCCACAG
This sequence comes from Burkholderia sp. PAMC 26561, assembly GCF_001557535.2. Lineage (NCBI taxonomy): Bacteria > Pseudomonadati > Pseudomonadota > Betaproteobacteria > Burkholderiales > Burkholderiaceae > Burkholderia > Burkholderia sp. PAMC 26561. Next base: position 558,210 of record NZ_CP014307.1, on the reverse strand, counting down.
GTTTCGCCAACCCGGACAGCACGTTGTGTTCGGATGCCGCGTGCGTGGATTCGTCGTAAGTGATCAGGCTTACGCCGCCCGTTGCGGGCGCGCTCCCCTCCTTGACGAACCATGTTGAAAGCAATCTTCCCGGGCCGATAACGGCCAGTCCCAATCGGCGCCGTGCGGGATCGATCCCCGAAAGCATTGCCACTGATTTGTTCGCGCCGACCTCCATTACGGCGCCGGACGTGCCGAAACCGAAGCGTTCTATCAGCAGTGTGCCCTTGGTCGAGAACGTCACCTGACTGAGCGCATTGGATTGTCCCGCGATTGGCGCAATGACTGCAAACGGCACAAAGGTCTTGCCATCCGTCGATACAAGCACGCTGTTGGTTTTATCGTCGGTTATGAAAATGCGGCCATCGGCTTGAGCAATAGCAATGCCGTTAGGGCGCGCATCGAGCGTTATTTGCTGAGGCGCGCTTGCGATTTGCGCAGACCCGCAACCCGCAAGCGATAACGCCACCGACGCCGACAACGCACAGAAAGCGATGCGCGGAAGGCTCACAAAACGCGCGGTCAGATATGAAAAATCCATGTTGGTTCTCGTTGCGACGGGGCACTTAATATAACGCTTAAGTCCCGGTTGTTCCCGGCCGCACGCCGCATATGCGAAAAGCGGTATGTCCAACATGGTTCACGCGCATGTCAGCATCGCTTTTCGACGTCGTAATATTCACGTGGATATAATGACGTAGCAGTTGTCTGCAACCGGTCCCTGGAGGACACAAGATGAGTGATGCCAACGCTCAGGCACTCGTAGTCGAGGACGCCAAGACTGTCATTTCGCTGGAGGGCGATTTCCTGCGTCCCTTGACGGTCGACCTCGCAGAATTCAGGGAACAACCTGCGGTTGTCTCCGATCCCTTCGACCTTCGCTGCTATACGACCAACCGTTTTATTCGAAGCGTGGATACGTACCGTGGCGTGCTGTTGAAGGATCTGATTCTGAGAGCGGGCTTGCAACCCGAGCCGGCAGGACAATTCAAGCGAACAGTTTTTATCGCCGTGGCGCAGGACGGGTACGCCGTGATTTTCTCGTGGCACGAGTTGTTCAATACGCCCGTAGGAGAGCGCGTGATCGTGGCTTATGAGTGTGGTGGCCGGACGATCACCAGCGAGGAGGGCGCGCCTATATTATTTTCCGGCGCGGATATTCTTCCAGCGCCGCGTCATGTAAAGCGGCTTGCGCGAATCGTGGCCCGCGTATTGACGGTCTAGACCACACTAAGCATTTGACTGCGAGCGCCGCGTGCAGCGCTCGCCTTCAATGCTTAATCAGAACTTGTGGCGCAAGCCGATACGAACCGCTACCTGGTTGTTCGCGCCCGTCCCCGAGTTGCCGAGGAAGCTGGAACTCGAACCAATTTCCGCCTGCACCGGAACGTTACGGCCATTGACCGTGTTGCTGCCAGACGCCTTCTGGTAAGCCACGATTCCGTAGACATCGGTACGCTTTGAGAACGCGTAGTCCAGCACGCTGTTGACCTGATGCCACTTGCCTTCGAAGTGGTCATCGAGCTTCGAGAACGTGTAGCCCAGGCCGGCGCTCAATGCTGGCGTGAATGCGTACTTTCCGCCCAGTTCATAGTTGTTCAGCTTCGACTCTGCGCCGGTGATCGGCTCGAACCTGGTGTGGGTCCAGAGGCCCCAGACCGTGCCGGCGCCAATCGTGTAGCGCGCGCCGACGCCAAAGGTTTCGAGGTCACGCAAGCCGCCCGTGTTCACGTTGGCGATGCTTACGCTGAATGCAGGCGTGGCGCCATTCGGGAAGCGGATGTTCGTGTAGGCTGCGCCAATGCCGAACGGGCCTTGCGCATAGTTCACACCCGCGCTGACCGTGCTCGACGAACCTTGCGTGGTCGTGGTGCCGGCGGTCGTGGTCGGCGAACCGGCGAACGATCCCGCCTGGTTCGAGAAGCCGTACAAGGCGCCGAAGGTCAGGCCCGAGAAACCGGCGCTGCTGAACTTGATCGAGTTGTTGATACGGCTGGACGTGAGCTGGTCCAGGTCGTTGATGTGGTATGCGTAGTTGCCGGCGGGCGTCTGGCCGCCCATTGAATAGTTGCCGCCGAGGTAATCGGTCGAAAACGAATACTGACGGCCGAGCGTCACCGAGCCAATCCCTTTCTTCGCTATGCCCACATACGCCTGACGGCCGAACAGCGCCCCGCCCTGACCCAGGGTGCCGTCGCCGGAGCTGAAGCCGCTTTCCAACGTGAAGATGGCTTGCAGGCCGCCACCCAGGTCTTCTGCACCGCGCAGGCCCCAGCGGCTTCCTTGGGCAACGCCGTCGCCATAGCGGATCAAATGGTCGTGTCCGGTGGCCGTTGCTGCATTGCTGACATAGCTCACACCGGCGTCGATCAAACCATAAAGCGTCACGCTGCTTTGTGCATGTGCGACTACGCCGAACGTACTCAATGCGGCCGCCGCCACGATCTTCATTTTCATTGATCTTTCCTGGTTTTGTATTAGGTCGATGCTGCTAAGGTGTGCAGCGATCAGGCTTTTATTGCAGGTGTATTTCGATTGCGAAATATCGACCGGAATATAACGATACGTCAGCATTTGGTAAACGTGATTTTCGAATTTGTATGGTTCCTGACACAATGGCTTGACGACATCTGCGGCGTGGCATACTGGTCGCCCACGCGGTTCGACTCATGCTTGATGCTCATCAATGGCACGTCCTGGCCCAATGCACAGAACCCGCGCTGACCTGATTGCGGCGTCGGCAAATCCGCATTCCTCTGACACCGTTTTATTCGCCACGCTGCTTTGTGCGCACGATGAACGGCATCTGCTGGGGTTATCGCGCGAGCAAACGGCTTGGCTCTACACACGGCATTTCGGTGGGCTGGCGGCACCCATTGCCAAGGTAGGGATTCAATCAGAAGAGAACGCGGCGTTCGTTGAAACGCTTAGCCGTTTTTTGCTAAGTCATAGTGCCGATTCCGCCGATACGACGAACGCGCAGTGTGTAGCGACGATCATCGCGCATGCGTGCTTGCGGCCCGATCATTTATGGCGTGACCTGGGCCTTGGCGGGCGTGATGAAGTCACTGCAATGCTTGGCCGATATTTTCCAGCGCTCGCAATGCGCAATACCGACGGAACGCGATGGAAGAAATTCCTGGCTCGAGAACTCGCGCTGTCGATGGGCATGGCGCCGCAACCCGCACCCGGATGTCCCGACTGCGAAGATTTCGGCTTTTGTTTTGGTCCCGGGACATAGCGCGGGGGACATCTCGTCCAGCCGGCCTGCACAAGCCTCGGTCCGCGTTGCTCGTGTATGCTTTCGCGCATGGCCAAATCCACGAAAGCCCCGACCCCATCCGCATCGAATCAACCCGAGGTGCGTTTTCGCATGCGCATCCGGCAGGCGGATGCCGTTGCGATCGGACCGGGGAAAATCGATCTGCTCGAAGCCGTGCGGGAACACGGTTCCATTTCGGCCGCTGCGCGAAGTCTGAACATGTCATACAGGCGGGCGTGGCTGCTTATCGATGAGTTGAACCGGACGCTGAAGACGCCGGCGACGTCGTCGGAGACAGGTGGCTCGTCAGGTGGCGGGTGTGTGCTGACGCCGGTCGGCGAAAAGATCGTGCGGTTGTATCGGGAGATTGAAGAAGAAGCGGCAAGGAGTTGCTCGCCGCAGATTTCCGCGCTGACCCGGATGATGAAGCGCTAAGATTCGATTGCGCCGGCTTAGCCGTGCCGCAGGCAAAAGTGCGAGGCCGGGGGTTGCGAAGCTGTGCGCCTTAGCCGCGCCATCAATTCCATGAAGCTCGCGACGCTCGCGGTTCTCACCGGATGGTAATCGACTTGATGCCGATCACACACGCGCTTAAGCAGATTCATGGAATCGTGATCGATGCAATCCACCGGAAATACCACGATATCCGCACGTGGCAACGCAGCGGCAAACATGCCCTTGCGATCCTCTATGCCGCCGTCGTGCACGACAAAATCCCCGCCTGCCGATTCGACCAGTTGCCTCAGCGCGGCGTTCGATCCCGGCCGGCCACCTACATACACCACGCGCTTGCCTGCGAGATTTTCGAGGTCCGCACTGCGCGATCCTGCTTTATCTCCCTGGGTGAGCATCGCTTGCTCGAGCGCGCTGCATTCGGCCTGCACGATGTTGAGCGTAGCAATGGTGTCGTCAAGGCGCGCGCTCAACGTACGTGCATGGTTCTGCTCGTTGATCGCGCGCCGTTCCGCGGCTTCCCGGCGGCTGGTGTGAATTGCCAGGCGCTCGTCGCGAGCATTGAGCGCGTCGCGAAGCATCAGGACTTCAGCTTCGAGACTGCCCTCCGATATATCCGGCGCACGCTGCGCCTTCGCCGACATCTCCGCGAGTTGTCCGGTCAGCTCACGTATGGTTGCATCGCGCTCGGTGCCGAGTTCAAGCAGCTTGCCTTGCTGACGCTCGATCTTGTCCTTGAGCGCCGCATTTTCTTCCTCTAACGCGACCAACCGGCGAATGTCGGCGCGGTTAGCCGCGCCGACCAAATGCGACAGCATATGCAGGTCGCCGAACGCAACCTGCCGCACGCTCATGACGGCTTGCGGATGCGTCATCAGCGCCCAGTATGCGGGCGGGATGTCGCCGCTTTTGAGCGCTTCTTTCCACAGCGTCAACAATGCTTCAGGACTTTTGGCCGTTTCAAAGCGCCGCACCGCGCCCGAATAACGCGCATCGAGTGCCTTTTGCAAGGCCTTGGCGCCCTGGCCGCCTTCTATGGCGAGTTCCACCGCCGCATGATGAATTTCCAGGTCGCTTGCGTGCTGCTTGTCGAGATCGGTGAATTTGGGAACGAGCTTCCTGAGTTCACTCGTGCTCAGGCAGGTTCCAATAATCGAGCAATGCAGGTGCGAATCCAGGTCCACCAGCCGCGCGCGACGGTTCGCGCTGCGAAGCTCCGCCTCGGAGGGCGCGCAGCATGCATCGGCCGATAGACGCTTGTAAGCGCCCGCGCTGCTGGCGAATTCACTCGAGGGCGCACGGGCGAGGCCCGTCAGGGCGGAGCGGAAAGGGGGAACGGATTGCACATTCACCTCGAAACGATCTGAATTTCAAGCGGCAGGACATTAAAGCTGCACAAAACGGCACAAGGATTGTCCGGCGCATGGATACCGAAATATACCATCGAATATAACGGAGTAAATTCGAACCCCTGTGCCGGGCTTGCCGCTAGACGGATGCGCCGGTATTGGCGCGGTCGCGATAATGCTGCTCCAGCACGTGCTCGACGCATAGGCCAACGAAGGTCGCGTCCAGCCGTTGAAAGCCGCGCGCAACGCGCTGCAAACCCTCGGTTCCGCTTCCCGGCGTGACCTGGAAGACCAGGTCACGTTGTTGTTCCGCCGAGCGCGCCGTGTCTATGGCAAGGCGCAGATCATCGATCCGCACGAAACCCAGAGCGCGCGCGTGATCATAGAGCGACGTCAAGAGTTCGCCCAGCGACTGTCCGGTAGTCGCCTCGAGCGAGCGCGCATCGCCCAGCAAATCTTCGAGCATCAATACAAAACGGGCGACGCTTGCATGAAGGTTCCGGAACGCATCGACAACTTCGCGGATCGCTGCCGTATGTTCGGGATCGCGCGCGGTGTTGAGCGGCGTGATTGCGCCCGACAAACCAGACGCGATTGAAGTCGACGCTGCGATGCGAGGTGTACTTGCCTGCTGCCCGGACATCGGGAACTCCTTGTAATGCTTTCAATAGCTGTTTTCGGCTGCCGTGTGGACAATCTCCGGCGTAAGCGAATAGTACCGTGATATACATGAGAATATAACGAACGCGACAATTCTGCGTTGCTCGGTGGTTTTTCCGGCGCTTGGAGGAGGAGGGCGACGCGTGGAATGGCTTCGTGATGAAGCCGGATCGATGTGCGACTGGCGCGGAGAAAATGTCAGGCAAGCGCTGGATCTTGCCCGACCGCAAAACGTATTTGCGAGTTGGCTTTAGTAAGCCGGCAAGACCGGGCGTGTCTCGATCGAATGCCTGATCAACGACTCGACCTGGCGCCGTTCGTCGCCTGCCAGCGGCAAGCGCGGCGGGCGGACTGGTTCGGTGCCAAGGCCGACCATCGCTTCGGCAAGCTTGATGTTCTGCACGAGCTTAGTGGAGACATCGAGCGCGAGCATGGGCGCGAACCAGCGGTAGATCGTGCGCGCTTCGTCCAGGCGGCCGGCTTTAAGCAGCTTGAAAATGGCGACGGTCTCCTGCGGAAATGCGCAGACGAGCCCCGCGACCCAACCATGCGCGCCCATCAGGACGGCTTCCATTGCGAGGTTATCGACGCCACAAAAGAGCGCGTATCGATCGCCGACCACATTGATAAGGTCGGTGAACCGCCGCACGTCCCCGGCCGATTCCTTGATTGCGACGAACTTCTTTTCGTCCGCGAGCTCGGCGAACATGTCGGGCGTCACGTCCACGCCGTATGCAAGCGGGTTGTTGTAGACCATGATCGGCAGCGGGCTTGCGCTCGCAACCACACGATAATGATTCAGCGTCTCGCGACGATCCGATACATAACGCAGCCCCGGCAAGACCATATAACCCGCGGCGCCGTGCTTCACGCCGAGTTCGGCCTGACGGCAGCCGTCGAGCGTGCTGTTCTCCGCGATGGTCAGCAGCACGGGCACGCGGCCCTGGGCGGCATTGACGGCGATGTCGAGCACGTCCAGCTTTTCGTCGAGCGAGAGCGTGGACGCTTCCCCCAGCGACCCGCAGACAATGATGCCGTCTACGCCTGCGCTGATCTGCGCTTCGATATTCTTACCGGTCCACTCGCGGTCTATGCTGAAATCCGCATTGAACTTGGTTGTAACGGCCGGCATGACGCCTTCCCAGATATGTGCCACGGCAGTGCTCCTGACAATAGTGAATGGAATAGAGTCTAAGCATTGCTGGACGGTTGGTCTTGCATCAGTCACGCAGGCTGGATGCCGATTTCGGCATAGCGAATTTCCTGGCTATGCCGCAAGACACCGCAATCAGACAAGCGCCGCGGCACTAGCCTGACTATGCTGAAATCGGCATTGAACGTGCCTAGTGCCACCAAGACGCAACGCGCCCCGATTCCTACGATGACAGCATGAAAACCCTGAACTTCATCGACTCGCATACCGGTGGCGAACCGACGCGCCTTGTCATATCCGGAGGCCCGGATCTTGGCACCGGGACGCTGACCCGTCGCCTCGACAATTTGCGCGAACAGCACGACGACTGGCGCGCAGGCGTCGTCACTGAGCCGCGCGGTTCTGACGTCATCGTGGGCGCGTTGTTGTGCGAGCCGGATGATCCCGAGTGCGCGGCGGCGGTCATCTTTTTCAATAACGTCGGTTACCTCGGCATGTGTGGTCACGGGACCATAGGACTCGTCGTATCGCTCGCTCATCTCGGGAGGATCCAGGCGGGATTGCACAAGATCCAGACGCCGGCAGGCGTCGTGGAAGCAACGCTCAATGAAGACGGCAGCGTGAGCGTTCGCAACGTCCCTGCATACCGGTATCGACATGCGATCACCGTCGATGTCCCCGGTCACGGAACGCTCACCGGCGACGTCGCCTGGGGTGGCAACTGGTTTTTCCTCGCGGCGGACCATGGTCAGGAACTCGCCACAAGCAACATCGGGCGTCTGACCGTGTTCACGGATGCCGTGCGCGATGCGCTGCAGGCGCAGGACATTACCGGCGCACACGGCGCGCTGATCGATCACATCGAATTGTTTGCGGACTCGCCGCATGAGGGTATCGACAGCCGCAACTTCGTCCTGTGCCCGGGCAGCGCTTACGATCGTTCGCCGTGCGGCACCGGCACAAGCGCAAAAATTTCGTGTCTTGCGGACGACGGCAAGCTTGCCGAGGGCGAGATATGGCGCCAGGAAAGTATTATCGGCAGCGTGTTCGATGCCAGTTATCAGCGCGCCCACGTTGAAGGTAAAACCGTGGTGATTCCGGTCATTACCGGCCGCGCGCACATCATGGCGGAAGGCCGCCTGTGTTTCGAAAGTTCCGATCCGTTCGCCCGGGGAATCAAGGCCCTATGAGCGGTGGCTTCGAACCGCCTGCGGTCATCACCAATTTTGGCGCGTGCGCGCCGCCTCTATAATCGGGCGCAGCGCAGTGCGCTCGAGGTCGATCAGTGGCCGATAAGCGCCACTCGCGGACATCGACGACGCCAGCGAGACGCGAATGATCACTACGACGGACCGTCCGGCGCCGCGCGCGCATGAACCCAGGAGCAGCCAGGCTGGCCCGCAGGCGGCGCTGCAAACTCCTGCGGGTGCGTCGACGCTCGATTCCATGCTCGAGCATTTCAGGCTGCTTGAGCCCGTCTTCGACGCAATGCCCGACATCGTGTTCTTCATCAAGGATGAAGACGCGCGTTATGCGCTCGTGAACCGCGCGCTGGCATCGCGATGCGGCCTGAAAGACAAGTCCGGGTTGCTGGGCAAGACTGCGGAAGAAGTGTTCCCGCAGCGCTTCGGGCGCATCTATACGGCGCAGGATCGGTCCGTCATTGCGCAAGGCAATGCAATGATCGATCAGCTCGAACTGCATCTCTATCCGGCACGTCAGCCGGGATGGTGCATGACATCGAAACAGCCGCTGCACGATGCACACGGCAACGTGGTCGGTCTTGCGGGCATCTCACGCGACCTTCAGGCCGATGAAAGCACGCATCCCGCCTATAGCCGGCTTGCCGCCGTGGTCCAGCACATCGAGTGCAATTTCGTGCAGCCGCTGAACATGCCGCATCTCGCGGCCATGGCGAACATGTCCATCGCGCAACTCGAGCGATATTTCCACAAGGTGTTTCATCTGACGCCGCGGCAAGTGCTGCTCAAGACGCGGCTCGATGCAGCCACGGCCCTCCTTGTCACGCACGACAAGGTAACGGACGTGGCGGCGCTGTGCGGATACACCGACCATAGCGCGTTCACGCGTCAGTTCAAGGCGACCGTGGGTCTGACGCCGACGGAATATCGAGCGGTTTTGCGCTCCCACAGTTCGGGCACGTACCCGGCTGTGAAAAGCGCGGGCGTCGCGCAGTCGAATCAATAAGTCTGACGGTTTGTTGGAAGATTGGCGCACCCAAAGTTACCTGCCTGCCGTTCAGTGCTGCGTGCTCAAAGCCACGACGCGCACCCGCGGCATTGCTCCGAACGCTTGTGCAGCATGGCTGCTGGCCCGATTGCTCATGCACTTTCTGCGGTCGGTCTGTTTTTTGCTCCATGGATGGTCGAAAGCAATGAGGCATACTGCGCCCGTTGAAAATCTTGAACCGTGCAATGTTCGACACCGGCATGCGCGGCTTACAACACGGTGCCGCATGGATCTCGCGCCGTCGTGCAGCAGTCAGCAGTCAGCCGCGATTAAGCGGACGCAGCATCGGCACCGGAATCCTGTTTGAGCTGTAAGAAAAGATAATGATGAATGAAGTAGCGAGACTGGGGCATGCCCGGATTGTGCTGGTCGAAGACGATCTGGAAAGCAGGGAATCACTGCGTATGTTGCTGGAGGAAGAAGGCGCGGATGTGGTTGCCGTTGCCGATGCCGAAGAGGGTGCCGAGACTGCGATTCGCGTACTGCCCGACGCTGTGATCTGCGACATCGACTTGCCGATGATGGATGGCTTCTACCTGATCCAACGTTTGCGCGACCACGAAATTCGAGGCAATCTGACGCCTTCGATTGCGATTGCCCTGACCGGCCACGATGGCGACGAATACCGCCTGCGAAGTATTGGCGAGGGGTTTCAGCATTTCATGACCAAGCCCGCACAACCGGACGCCTTGATCACGCTGATCCAGCAATCGCTCAGCGCGCGGATGCTGTCTTAGGCGGCTCGTACGATGGTCACGGGAGCGCATCCCATGGCCGCCGGAATCTGCCTAGGACCGGTCCCGGTTTCGCGCGCGGGTTGCGCCTGTGATGACCGCGATTCCGAGCAGGATCACATCGACGATCAGGATGGTGTGCTGTGTCACGTGCATGGCGACCAGCGCCCATGAAACCCCACCGATCAGAATCAGCCAGCCGACGAGATAAATCACCAGGGTCATTGAATTGTCCTTTGCGTGCGTGTTGGTATGAGAGCCGTAAACCGGACCATGGCCCACGCATAAAGCGGGCCTAGTGCGCTGCATGCCACAAAAAAAACGAGGACCGGCTCGGTTTGCCGACGCCCCGCGCACGCATGCGTGTTGTATTCTTTGCGCGTTCGCGCCCGGACTCCAACCTTTACGGCCTAGCCTACATGCTCATCGTTCACCACCTCAATAATTCCCGTTCACAACGTGTGCTCTGGATGCTGGAAGAATTGGGTGTCGAATACGACATCAAGCGTTATCAACGCGATCCGAACACCATGCTGGCGCCGCCCGAACTACGCGCGGTCCATCCGCTGGGCAAGTCACCGGTCATCACCGACGATGGCCGCACGCTCGCCGAATCCGGCGCAATCCTCGCGTATCTGAACGAGCGTTATGGGGAAGGCCGCTTTGCACCGCCACACGGCATCTCGCCTGAGCGGTTGCGCTACGACTACTGGATGCATTACGCGGAAGGCTCGGCCATGCCACCTTTGCTGCTCAAGCTGGTTGCGTTGCGCATCGGCAGCGCGCCCATGCCGTTCTTCGTCAAGCCGATCGCACGCCGGATCGCCCAGACCATGCAGGACAGTTTCATCGATCCGCAGTTGAAACTGCACTTTGGTTATGTGGAAAACGAATTGTCGAAGTCCGAGTGGTTTGCGGGAGACACCTTCAGCGCCGCCGATGTCCAGATGAGCTTTCCGCTCGAAGCCGCCAGGCAGCGCGCGGGCGCCAGATCCTTGCCGCGCATCTCGGCATTCCTGCAGCGCATTCACGCGCGTCCGGCTTATCAGCGAGCGCTCGAACGCGGCGGCAAATACGACTTCGCGGACTAAACGGGCAGACGGGGCAGGGCGTTCGCGCGGCTTGCGTACAATGGCCGCTGATTTCCCGAATCCGGCTTGGATCCAGGCGGTTTCAGGGCATGCTGAAGACGCCCGTCGATCTCCTGAACAAGCACCCGAATCCCGTATTTAGCGCGAAGGCGAAGCATGGCTCGAATCGTCCCCGACGACTGGAAAAACCTGGAAGCGACCGGCGCGGCCGTGCGCGAGCTCGACACGCTCGCATTGCTCGCAAAGCTTCCCGATGACTACACCGTGTATCACGGGGTGCACTGGACGCGCATCAACGAGGGTTTTTCCGTGTTCGGCGAAGCGGACTTCGTGGTGGTCGCGCCTTCCGGGCGGGTGCTCGTGATCGAGCAAAAGGCCGGCTTCCTGCGCGAGACGCCAGCCGGCCTGATGAAGGTCTACATGCAAAAGGAGCGCAACGTCGCCATTCAACTGGCGCGCACGCTCGAAAACCTGCACCGGCGGTTTACCGCGGCATTCGGCGCGGGCACGTATCGCATCGAAGAATTGCTTTATTGCCCGGACTATACAGTCAAGGACGTGTCCATAGCGGGTGTGCCGGAATCGCGCATTGTCGATGCCAGCCGCAAAGCGAAGCTGCCTTCGGTTGTCCTCGAGATCCTGCCGCCGGATGAACCGCGCTTCGAAGCATCGGCGCGCATCCATCATTTTCTCTCCGACGAACTCGCGCTCACGCCCGATACAAACGCGCTCGTCGGCCAGGCCGACATGCTCGTCACACGCTTGTCGGGCGGTCTGGCGACATGGGCGCGGCGCCTCGAGTTCGAGCCGTTCAGGTTACGCGTGATCGGCACGGCCGGCTCGGGCAAGACCCAGCTCGCGGTGCAGGTCATGCGCGACGCAGTTGCCAAGGGACGCAGCGTGCTCTACGTCTGCTTCAACCGGCCGCTCGCTGATCACATCCGGCTGGTGGCGCCGTCTGAAGCGCGCATCGCCAACTATCACCAGTTGAGCGCCGCCGTCACGCGCGACGCCGGCGCGCCGCCCGACTTCAGCCAGCCGAACGTCTTTACTACGCTCGAAGAACGCTTCGCGAATGTCGAGATTGCCGAGCACTGGAAGTTCGACGTGTTGATTGTCGATGAAGGCCAGGACTTTCATGCGGTCTGGGTCGATGCGCTCGCGCGTCTTCTCAAGCCCGACGGCGCATGGTGGTGGCTCGAAGATCCCATGCAGAACCTCTATTTCCGCGATCCCGTGCCGTTGCCGGGGTGGACCACGTTGCGCGAGACCACGAATTACCGCAGCCCGCGCGACCTGCTTGCTTATATCCGCCGGATCGTGGGACGCGAAGTGAGGCTCGATGCCGGCAGCCCGTTCGACGGTTCCGAAGTCAGTCTGTCCACGTATGAAAACGGCCATCCCGACGAAGTGATCGAAGCGACCAAGCGCGCAATTACGCAAGCGCTGGCGCTGGGTTATCGGAAGCAGGATATCGCGGTGCTGTCGTTTCGCGGCAGGGAAGGATCGGTCCTGACGTCGCAGGAGCATCTCGGGCCGCATCGGCTGCGCAGTTTTACGGGATCTTACGATCTGTTCGGGAATCCGGAATATCGCGAGGGTGACGTGCTGCTCGAATCCATTTACCGGTTCAAGGGACAGTCGGCGCCGTGCGTGATCTTCACCGAAGTCGATTTCGATACCTTCGACGAACAGGTCGCACGGAAGTTTTTTGTCGGTGCGACGCGCGCGACCATGAAGCTGATCGTGGTGGCTTCCGAGCGCGCGGCACGCGCCTTCGACGAACAACACTGACCGGCGATGAAAAGGCTCGACCTGATTCGTTGCGTATTGCTGCTGCTGACCCTTGCATGCACGCCGCTCATGGCGAGCGCCGCGCCGGTCACGCTCGACGTGGAAGGGAAAATCAGCCGCACGAACGACCCTGACCACACCATCTACCGCATCAGCGAAGCCGAGCTGATGAAGTTGCCGCCGCACACCATCACGATATCGACAACCTGGACGCCCAAATCTGCCTTCACCGGTCCTTTGCTCGCCGACGTATTGCGTCTCGTGGGCGCGCATGGCGATCTGGTGGAGCTTCGCACACTCGACGACTACGCCTACACCGTGAGCATCTCCGAAGCGGAGCGCTATGGTGCGATCCTCGCGTACAGCATGAACGGCACGCGTTTGAAGATCAGCAACTTCGGTCCGCTATTCCTGATCTATCCACGCGATGCCTATCCGCAGGAACTGACCGGTTCAGTGGCGGACGCGAAGTTCGTATGGCAAATCAAGGCGCTGGTCCTTAAATGATCGGTGCGTCGCTTCGCCGTCTGAAGGTTGCGTTGCTGCTCGCCGCCGCCATTGCGCCGCCGCTCGCGGGCGTGGGATATCTGCTGTATTCCACTTTGCTTGCGAACCAGAGCAACCAGCAACTCGACATGCCGTACGACGGTTTCTACTGGGACGGTGCGCAGTTCCAGATTGCCTATGGACGCCTGGGTAATCAGATATTGCTGTATCGAAGCGGTATCGACGCCAACGTCGACGAAGTCAAGCTTCGCTACGAGATCCTCGAATCGAAGCTCGCCATCGTCACGGCTTCCACAGCGATGCTTGCCGATCGCGAAGCGCTGCGCAGCAGGCAGCAGGAAATTCTCAGGCAACTCGACGCTGCGCTCGAGTCCATCGAACCGGACATCGATGCATTGAGCGCCGACAGTGCGCACACGCTGAGGGTCATCGGCGTGTTGCGGCAGAACCAGGATGCGGTGAACGAACTGGCGAACGGGCGGCGTATCGTGGACGTTGCGGAGCGCGATTACATCGTGCGTGATTTCGTGTCCAAGCGCCGTTATCTGTTCGCGGGCGGCATGCTGCTCGCGCTGCTTTCCATGGTCGCGACGGCCATGCTGCTGCTCAACGGATACCGGCGGTCGCGGCTGATTCATCAGCAACGCGCGGCGCTCGAAGCGCAGCATCAGGCAACGCGCGCCGCGCGCGGGGCATCGCAGGCGAAGGACGCGTTTCTCGGCATGATCAGCCATGAACTGCGCACGCCGCTGCACGCGATCGTCTCGTCGGTGGAACTGCTCGAGCTCAATCTGCATAGCGAGGCCGATCGCAAGATCATCCAGCGGCTCGAAACCGGCGCGCGCCATCTCGAAGCGCAGATGCGCGACCTCACCGACTTTGCGCGGCTCGGCGCCGGGAAGCTCGAATTGCGCCTGACCGTGTTCGACCCCATGGAGCTGCTCGATTCCATCGTCGATGCAAACATTCCGGCCGCAACTGCAAAAGGTCTGGTGCTGCGCGGCCAGTTCGCGGGCGAAGCGGGGTTGATCGAATCTGATCAGCACCGGTTGCGGCAGATCGTGACCAACCTCGTGACGAACGCGGTCAAATACACGGATGCAGGGTCCATCGACGTGCGTTTCGAGCGCACGCTGGAGCGCCTCGATATCTCTGTAATAGACACGGGTCCGGGTATTCCGCGCGAACAGTTGCCGTTGATCTTCAAGGAATTCACGCAACTGGATTCATCGACGACCCGCCGTTTCGATGGCGCCGGCATGGGCCTCGCCGTGGTCCGCGGACTGGTCGAGTTGCTGGGCGGCGTGGTGAATGTATCGAGCGATATTGGGCAGGGCGCGGCGTTTCGTGTGAGCCTGCCAGCGGCGCCCGTGGCGCACGTACCTGAACGCGAACGGGCGCCGGCTGATTTGCCGCCGCTGAAAAAAGCGCGCGTGCTTGTGATCGACGACCACAATTCGATACGCGAATCGCTTTCTGAAATGCTTGCTCACCTGGGTTACGCAAGCGTGGCCATGGGTGATGTGGACAGCGCCCTTGTGTGGCTGGAGACGAATCAGGCCGACGTGATCCTCGCGGACCTGCATATGCCGGGCAAGGACGGGTATTCGTTCGTCAATGAATATCGGGCGCGTCGCGCGTCGGGCGCAAGTTTGCCGGTCATTGCGGTCAGCGCCTATGCGCCGGATCTCGTCGATCCAAGCGCGGCCATTCTGTTCTTCGATTACCTGCTCAAGCCTGTGCGCTATGAGGTGCTGAAAAGCGCGCTGGCGCGGGCCTTATCAGCGACGCGACGGGTTCATTAAAGCGCGCTACGCCCGCAACAGGCGCTTGGAAAGATCTGCGACGAGAATCGCCATGCGCGCCGGCTTTTCGAAACACGTCACGTTGTAGCGCTGGATGACGTCGCTGATTTCCGATTCGCTGGCCTTGCCGGTCGTCAGTTCGCCCGTCAGCACGAAAACCGGCGCATCGGGATTGTCCGAGTTGCGCACGGCGCGGATCGCATCGGCCGAGGTATGCGCGCCAAACAACCAGTCGATGACCACGGCATCGAAGACTTGCGTCTGCAGCGCTTCGGCAAAACCCTCCAGGCCATACAGCGCCACTGCCGCAAAGCCGCTGCGCTCCAGGTAGTCGTGGAGGTTGTCGGCGGAAGTCTGGTCGTCGTCGACTACCGCGATCAGCGGCTTGTCCATGTCGGTGCGGCGCGGCTGGATCTCGATCTTGTGGACGTCGTGCGCGGCTTGCAGCAGCACGCCTTCGTGCGTGGTCACGATCCACCTGCCATTCATGTTCTGCGCGATGAAATCCGGCCGGCTGCCGGGTTCGAGCGCGTCGCCTATCCATGCAACGCACGCGATTTCGGCGGCGCCGAGCTTGAGTACGGCGTCTTGCGCCGCGCCTTCGGTGTCGTCGACGTCGGCGTTCTTGGCATCGAAGAGTTGCAGCGCCGGTTCGTCGAAGGCTTCCGCCACGCGGCGGATCTGCGCGAGCGTCCAGGGACTGTTGCCGCGCAACTTGCGATGGCCCTGCGAGAAACTCAGGTCGAGAATGCGGCAAAGCTCGGCGGTCTGCTGCCGTTTGCCGATGCCGTGGCGATTCATCAGGTCGCGTACGCGCTGGGCGACGGCGAGGGAATCAGAAGATGAGGTTTCAGTGACCATGCTGCTGCTTACCGGTTAAAGCGTGTGGTGTCGACAGACTGAGAGGGGGGTATTGTAGGCGCAAGAGCGTCGCTCTTAGCAAAACACTTGAGCCGTTGAAAGGGTTTGCGCACATCTCGACCGGTTTTTTTCCAGTGGCGGAAGGACTTTGAATCCGGTGGCGCAATACGCTAAAAGATGCAAACGTTAGCGTGGTTTGAAAGCGCACAGCGGTTATGCGGGTTCGGGGTTCCCATATCGGTCAGGCA
Source organism: Burkholderia sp. PAMC 26561 (assembly GCF_001557535.2). Classification (NCBI taxonomy): domain Bacteria; kingdom Pseudomonadati; phylum Pseudomonadota; class Betaproteobacteria; order Burkholderiales; family Burkholderiaceae; genus Burkholderia; species Burkholderia sp. PAMC 26561. The sequence continues at coordinate 542,004 of NZ_CP014307.1, read as the reverse complement.
ATTAAACAGCCATGCGCGTACAGTCGCAATTTGCGAAAGAAAATTTGCCGCAGGTCAATGCAGGATCGAACATCGGGGGCCGATGATGCGTGTCACCAAGTCTCTCAGAACGGCGGCAGGGTTTGCGACAGCATTGTTCGTGCTGTCGCCGGTGCTTGCACGTGCCGAGGCGATCGAGGAACAACTCGATTGCAAATCGTCGGGCCATACGTTTATCAGCGCGCTGTTGGCCGGGGGCGAGATCCAGAGCAAGCCGATGCGCGTCGAATCCAATTCCATCAATGCGTTCCGGCCGGCGCATGGCGTCAAGCTTACGGCCTACGACTACAAGGTTTTCGTGGTGCTGGGTTACCAGAAGGACGATCCCATTTTTGCGCAGGGCAAGGGCACGCCCATCGCGGATTCCGCTTATGGCGTCGTGGTGACCGGCCCTCCCGACGACGTCAGGGATCGCGTGCATCAAGCGGGAAGCAACGCGATCGTGCACGAAATAACGCCTGTCACGACTGCGGTTCTCTGCAAGTCGGAGTGACGGGTTTCTTGAGAGCCTTACGCTCGCACCGCACTATCACGCCAAGGCAAGGGTGCGGATGTAACCGCACGATAGTTCTCGTTGCTGGACAAAGTGGGCCTGCCGCGCCGGAAGCCATCCGTCTGCAAGGTGGTGCTGAACGCGTGCGCCGGTTCATTGGTGTCGAACGCGGGCAGCAAGCCGTGCCGGCTTCGCCGGCCTTGAAATCTACCGCGGCAGATATCCTTTGAGCGTGTCGCGGAATTTCTGGATCAGCGGTTCCTTTGAGCGCCCGCGCCGCAGGATCAGTCCAAATGGCGCCTGATAACCAAATGCTGCCGGTGCAAGCGCGCGCAAACGGCCATTGTCGACCCATGTCTGCGCATAATGCTCCGGCAAGAAGCCAATGAACGCGCCCGACAGAATGAGGATCAACTGTCCTTCCATGCTGTCGACCGTGGCTTCGCTGCGCTTGAAGCCGTGACGCGCAAGCTCGGTCTGGCTCCAGTAAGCGCGGCCGACCATCCGTTGCTGGCTGATGGTCTCGTGCGGTATCTGATGCTCGTTGAAAAGCGGATGCGTGTCGCTGCAATAAAGCCAGTGCTGCTCACGATAAAGCGAGTGATGAACCAGCCCGTTCATGCGCAGATGAAATGCGCCGATAGCAAGATCGAGCCGGTTCCCCAGCACGCTAAGCTGCAATTCGTACGGGCTTTGCACATGCAGATGCAAATGCAGCGCGGGATGTTCGCGCGTGAATGCGCCGATGACTTCGGACAAGGGCAGGGCCTTGTCGCTCACCGTTGAATCCAGCACGCCCAGCTTGATGCTGCCGCGCAACTCGCCGCGCAAGCCGGCGGCGTAACGCTCGAAGCCATCGACTTCGCCGATCAGGCGCAACGCTTCCTGATGAAACTCTTCGCCTTTGGGCGTCAGGCTGAAGCCGCCGCGCCCGCGATGACACAACACCACGCCCACCAGCGATTCAAGCTGGCTCATGTAGGTGCTGATGGCCGATGTAGATAGATTCAGTTCCTGTTGCGCTGCGACGAAACCCTGATGCCGCACCACGCAAGTAAAGATGCGCAGCAGGCGTGCTTCAGGCAAGACTGTAGCCACGACCAAGCTCCATGAAAACCGCGACAGATAAAGGCGCCGCGCCGATACTTTAGAAATACCTGAACTAAATATTTCGCACCAGCACTTTGTCGTCATGCCGCACGCATTCAGAATTGGATGCATGCTTGTTCGATGAATGACTGCGAGGGACTTACCATGGAAAAGATCTTCCACCAGCCGCTGGGCGGCAACGAGATGCCGCGCTTCGGGGGTATTGCGACAATGCTGCGCCTGCCGCATCTGCAGTCCGCCGAGGGACTCGATGCCGCGTTCATAGGCGTGCCGCTGGATATCGGTACGTCGTTACGCCCCGGCACGCGTTTCGGGCCGCGCGGCATTCGTGCGGAGTCGGTCATGATCCGCCCTTACAACATGGCGACCGGCGCGGCGCCGTTCGACTCGCTGTCGGTGGCGGATATTGGCGACGTACCCATCAATACCTTCAATCTGCTCGACGCGGTGCGCATCATCGAAGAGCATTACGACGGCATTCTCAAGCACGATGTCAAACCGCTCTCGCTGGGCGGCGACCACACCATCACGCTTCCCATCCTGCGTGCAATGCATCGGAAATACGGCAAGATCGGGCTCGTGCATGTGGATGCGCACGCCGACGTGAACGACCATATGTTTGGCGAGAAGATCGCGCACGGCACGACGTTTCGTCGTGCCGTGGAAGAGGGTCTGCTCGATTGCGAGCGCGTGGTGCAAATCGGTTTGCGGGCGCAGGGTTATACCGCCGACGACTTCAACTGGAGCCGGCGGCAAGGTTTTCGCGTCGTGCAGGCGGAGGAGTGCTGGCACAAATCGCTCGACCCGTTGATGACCGAAGTGCGGCGCAAGGTGGAGGGCGGCCCGGTCTATTTGAGTTTTGACATCGATGGTATCGACCCTGCCTGGGCGCCGGGTACGGGCACGCCGGAAATCGGCGGCCTGACGACGATTCAAGGCATGGAAATCATTCGGGGCTGCCACGGGCTGGACCTGATCGGATGCGATCTGGTGGAGGTGTCGCCACCCTACGACACAACTGGCAATACGTCGCTGCTCGGCGCCAATCTCCTGTATGAAATGCTTTGCGTGCTGCCGGGTGTGATCAGGCGTTAAGCTGTCGGGCACGCGCCACAAGGACAAGGACCCCACCATGCAAACCGCCCCGAACTCGCCTCCCGCCACGGAACAGAAAGTCCGCGAGGACCTCGCCGCGTTGTACCGGCTGGCTGCGCATTTCCGCATGACCGACATGATCGATACGCACATCACCGCGCGCTTTCCCGGCTCGCCCGATGATAAGCCCGCGTTCCTGATCAACCGGTATGGCGTGCTGTTCCACGAAATGCGGGCATCGGATCTGGTGAAGATCGACTATCAGGGCAAGGTGATCGATGACCGCGCCGGCGACATGCCCGAGCTTTTCAGGGTCAACGCGGCGGGCTTCACCATCCATTCTGCGGTGCATATGGCGCGCCACGACCTGGCGTTTGTGGTGCATACGCATACGGCGGCTGGCACGGCGGTGTCCGCGCAGGAGCACGGGCTCCTCCCCATCAGTCAGCACGCGCTGAAGTTCTACGGCAAGCTGGGCTATCACGACTATGAAGGCATCGCGCTCGACTTGGGTGAGCGTGATCGTCTTGTGGCAGACCTTGGCTCGCACAAAGCGATGATCCTGCGCAACCACGGCTTGCTGGCTGGGGGCGCTACCGCCGCGCAAGCGTTCCATGAAATCTACTTCCTCGAGCGCGCATGTCAGGCGCAAGTCCAGGCCATGGCCGGCGGCACACAACTGCGCTTTCCTCCCGAACATGTCCGTGAACTGACCGCGCGGCAGTTCGAGTCGGAGGGCGCGGACGGCATCACGGAACTTGCGTGGCAAGCGGCATTGCGTCTCATCGCCGATACGCAGCCCGACTACCGCTCGTGATCATCCGCAAAATCCGCACATGACCAAGCTCGTATTCATCAGCAGCGGTTACGACATGTCGCCGCTCGCTCCTGCGATCATCGCCGCGGCGCCGGAACTCGAAGTCCATGCATTCGGTACGCATGAAGCGAATGACGCACAAGTGGCGGTGTGCTGGAAACCTCCGGCCGGCGCGTTGCGCTCGCTGCCGAATCTGAGGCTCGTGCATGGCGTGGCGGCTGGCGTAGATAACATTCTCTGCGATCCGCATTTTCCCGCGGTTCCGCTATGCCGTGTGGTCGACCCCGATCAGGCGCGCGCCATGAGCGAATATGTGATGTGGGGCGTGCTGCATTTTCATCGTCGATTCGATCAGGTTCTGGTCAATCAGCGTCACGCGTCATGGACGTTGCCTGAGCAAACGCGTGCGAGCGATTGCACCGTCGGTGTGATGGGACTGGGGGAGATTGGCTCGCGCGTCGCGCTGGATTTGCTGCGCGCCGGTTTTTCCGTGGCGGGCTGGTCGCGCAGTCCCAAGCACCTGCCTGGCGTTGCAACGTTCAATGGCCGCGACGCGTTGCCTGCTTTCCTCGAACGTATCGATACGCTCGTTTGTTTGCTGCCACTGACAAGCGAAACGCGAGGTCTGCTCAACGCGGATCTTTTCAGGCAGTTGCGCCCCGGTACGAAACTGATTCATGTCGGCCGGGGAGAACATCTGGACGCCGAAGCATTATTGAGTGCACTGGACAGCGGTCAGGTCGGCGGCGCGCTGGTGGATGTATTCCCGAACGAGCCACTTCCTTCCGACGACCCGCTCTGGCAGCACCCGAAAGTCATCGTCACGCCACACATGGCGGCGATCTCCACGCTGGATACCATCGGCTCGCAGATTGCGCAAAACGTGCGCCGGATGGTGCGCGGCGAACCGTTGCTCAACCAGGTCGATATCGCGCGCCACTAAGCTGCGCGGCCGCGTGTCGAGCCAGCTTGCCGCCGGCTCAGCGAACCAGCTTGCCTTTTTCATCGATGATCCGTTCGCCGTCTTCCTTGGCGAACGGACCTTTCTGCGCGGCCGAAAGAATCTCCAGGAGTTTCTCCGATGGCCGGCATAAACGCGTGCCCTCAGGCGTCACCACGAATGGACGATTGATCAGGATGGGATGCGCCACCATGGCGTCGAGCAATTGCTCGTCGGTCAGCGTTGCATCGGCGAGTTGGAGCTGCACGAATACAGCTTCTTTTTCGCGAAGCGCATCGCGCACGCCAAGCCCCGCGTCCTGAATGAGCCTGGTCAGCGCGGCGCGATCGGGCGGCGTCTTCAGATACTCGATGACCTTCGGTTCGATCCCCGCATTGCGGATCAGCGCAAGCGTGTTGCGCGACGTGCCGCATAACGGGTTGTGATAGATCGTGATGTCCATGTCGTCGTCTCCCTTATCTCTGAAAGTGCAGCCGGCCGGTTTTCATTCCCGGAATAATCGAAATGAAAGGATTCTTGTCGATGCAGCATAAGCAGATGCTATGACAGTTTACTCAAGTGACAGGTGGGATTGCCGTTAAAGGGTACGAGTGGGGGAACATTGCCGGCTCCGGTTGCGCTCGTGGCACGGGTGTGCGCCGCCGCTTGCTAACAGTATCGAGACAACTGAGACATGAACATACTTTCGACGATCAAGGGCCGCCTCGGCATTGCGATGGCGTTTTTGGGGCTGTTGCTGGTGGTTATCGGCGGCTTGGGGCTGTGGGGCATGAGCCTGGGTAATCAAACCACGCGCAGCCTCTTCACCAATGAAATGCCCAGCGCGGTCTCCGCCGGCAACGCGGAGATGTTCACCGCGCGTGAGCGGCTCAGCTTCGACCGAGCAGCCTTGCTGGTCGGCAAGCCCGCGGCGGAGACGGCAATTGGACGCGGCACATTGATGCGCGAACGCGCAGACAAGGAATGGGCCCGCTACGCTGCGTTGCCGCAAGGACCCGGCGAAAAGGAAATGGCCGATGCGTTCCAGGCCAAGCGTCTCGAACTGCAGAAAATGCTCGACGATGGCTACGCGAATGTCCGCGCAAATGACGCCGAGAAGATCGTTGCATCGGCGGAAGCCATGCAGGTCAAGTTCAACGAACTGGCCACCATCGGCGAATCGCTGCGCAAGTACCAGTTCGATTCGGCGAAGAGCGACTTCGAACTCTCGCAGCAAAAGTTCAGCGAGTTCCGCACCATCAGCGTGGTGGCGATCATCATCGGATTGCTGGCTGCGGCGTTTTCGTGGGTTTCGCTGCGCCGCGCGATCGGGCGTCCGCTCGACGAAGCGCTCGCGCAATTCGATGCCATCGCTTCCGGTGACCTGCGCCGCGAACTGGTCGTGACATCGCGCGACGAGATGGGTCAATTGCTCAACGGTCTCGCAAAGATGCAGGCAAGTCTGGTCGACACCGTGCGCTCGGTGCGTTCGGGCAGCGAGTCGATTGCATCGGCGACCAAGCAGATTGCAGCGGGCAACATCGATTTGTCGTCGCGCACGGAAGAGCAAGCGTCGGCGTTGCAGCAGACGGCGTCGAGCATGGACGAGCTGACCGGCACGGTGAAGCAGAACGCCGAGAACGCGCGTCAGGCGAGTTCGCTGGCCGCGAACGCGTCGGAGATTGCGAACAAGGGCAGCACGGTGGTCTCGCAAGTCGTCGATACCATGGGCGACATCAACCAGAGCTCGACGAAGATTGCCGACATCATCACGATCATTGAAGGCATCGCGTTCCAGACCAACATCCTGGCGTTGAACGCGGCGGTAGAAGCGGCGCGTGCGGGCGAACAGGGCCGTGGTTTCGCGGTCGTGGCGGCGGAAGTGCGCAGTCTTGCGCAACGTTCGTCGGCGGCGGCCAAGGAGATCAAGGAACTGATCAACACGTCCGTTTCGCGTGTGCAGACAGGCACGACGCTGGTGGGCGACGCCGGCCGCACGATGTCCGAGATCATCGGCGCCGTGCAGCGCGTGACCGACATCATGGGCGAGATTGCAGCGGCTTCGCACGAGCAGAGCAGCGGTATCGAGCAGGTGGCGCTCGCCGTCACACAGATGGACGAAGTGACGCAACAAAACGCGGCGCTGGTGGAAGAGGCGGCGGCCGCGGCGCAATCGCTGGAAGATCAAGCGGGCGCGTTGAAGGCGGCGGTATCGGTATTTCAACTGAACGATGGCGGCGTGGAAAGCGTCAAGGTCGTCGTAAAGCCGGCGCAGAAACCGACACCCCGTGCCGTTGCAACCCAGCGGCTGGCCCGGCTGAAAGCGCCGCTCGCGGGCGTGGAAAAAGCGAAGCCGGTTGCATTGGCGGGCGCGGCCGACTGGGAAGCGTTCTAAGCGGCAGTCGCCTTCTCAGCCAGGCAGCGAAACGCCAGGCTGATGCGCGGACCGGCCACTTCGCTCGTCTTCGGGATGCCGTGGTTGTGCGTGAATTGCGATGCGTAACTCATCACGAGCACGCTCCCCGCGTGCAGATCGACGTTGAGCGTGCGCCCCTTGCCTGATTTCGCGCGGATGCTCATGCGGCGCGTGGCGCCCAGCGAAAGAATGGCAATGGGCGCTTTCGCCACGAGCCCCTTGGTGTGGTCGTTGTGCGGCGCGACGCTGTCGTTGCCGTCACGATACAGATTCAACCCGACGCTGTTGAACGCCGCGTCGACGGTCGACCGGACCTGTTCCGCCGCCTGCAGCAGCGGCGCGGGCAGGTCGGCGGCATCGAGCGAAAAATGCGCCATCAGGCGTGGCACATCGACCTCGCGCTCGTACATCATGCGGCGCTGGTTGCTCCAGATCACGCCATCGAGCGCTTGCTCGAACCACGCTTGCGCCGTGGCGGGCGACACCACACCGGGCAGATAGCGAATCCCGCTTTCGGCGTCATCGATGAGATCGAGCGGCACGGGATCGAACAAATCGTTCTGATACACGATATTTCCTCAATCCGCCGAAAACGGCAGTTCCCCCTGGACGGCGATCGGCTCGGCGACATACGACCCCGCCGGCACCAGCGCCGTCACACGCACCCCCAGCAAACGCAAACGCCGGTCGAGCGGCACGCGCCGCAGGCATTCGGTGGCGGCGCGGCGGATATCGGTGGCGTCGGCCGTGGGCGCGGGCACCGTCAGGTCGCGCGTGACCGTGCTGAAGTCGTTGTAACGCAGCTTGATGCCAACCGTGCGGCCTTCGTAGCCTTTGCGCCGCAAGTCGTCGGCCACCCGCGTGCATAAATCCGTGAACGCCGCCGACAACGTGCTGCGATCCTGGCGCGGGTGAAGGTCGCGCTCGAACGTGGTTTCGCGGCTCATCGACTTGGGTTCCGAACTCACGACCACCGGCCGTTCGTCCTCACCTTGCGCGACTTCCACGAGCCACGCCGAATAGCTTCGCCCGAAGGTAGCCTGGAGCAGTTCCGGGTCCGCACGGGCCAGATCGCCGACCGTTTCTATGCCGATGCCGGCCAGCTTTTCGGTCGCCTTCGGCCCGATGCCGTTGACCTTGCGTACTGCCAGCGGCCAGATCCTCAGCGGGATATCGGCGGCGGTGAGGATGGTGAGGCCATCGGGCTTGTCCAGTTCCGATCCGATCTTCGCTAGCAGCTTGTTCGGCGCGACGCTGATCGAGCACGACAGGGCGGTTGCGTCCCGCACGGCCTGCTTGATGCGCGCGGCGGTGTCGGCAGGGTCGCCCGGCAAATCCGTCAGATCGATATAGATTTCGTCGATACCGCGATTCTCGATTTGCGTGGTGAACGTGGCGACGGCTGCCTTGAAAAGCCGCGAATAATGCCGGTACGAATCGAAATCCGTGGGCAGCAAGAAGGCGTCCGGCGCGAGTTGCGCCGCTTTCATCATGCCCATGGCCGAAAACACACCGAGCGCCCGGGCCTCGTAAGTGGAAGTCGTTACCACGCCCCGGCCGGCGTAATCGCGCAGCCGGACGAAACGGCGGCTGCCGTCGGGCAGGGTTTGCGGCGTGGCGTTCCGGCCGCCGCCGATCACAACCGGCTGGCCGCGCAGTTCGGGATAGCGCAACAGTTCGACTGACGCGTAGAACGCGTCCATGTCGAGATGCGCGATACGGCGCGTGGTCACGAAGGCGCTCCAGGATCGGACATGACATCGATAGCTGTATGGATATACAGTATCTTACATCGAAATGGCCTGGCGTCGCCGGGTTCCTTGCTGGGACAACGCTTATTGAAACGGTGAAAGCGCGTGTATAGGTCTATGATTACTCGTCTAATTTATGTCTATAGCCGGGTCCTGACCCGCCCTGGCTGCTAGATGGATTCACTCGAAGATTCAAGTAAATGACCACACAAGAAACCACCGCAGGCTTCTCCGACGAACGGCGCTTCGAGCTGCTGGTGAGCAATGTCAGTGACTACGCAATCTACATGCTCGACCTGAGCGGTCGCATCAACAGTTGGAACGCCGGCGCTCAACGGTTCAAGGGCTACACGGCCAGCGAGATCATCGGCAAGCATTTCTCTCTTTTCTATACCCCGGAAGACCAGCAAAACAACAGGCCTGCTCGCGCCCTGCGCACGGCGCGCGAAGAAGGCCGTTTCGAAGACGAGGGCTGGCGGGTGCGCAAGGACGGCACCCGTTTCTGGGCGAACGTCGTGATCGATCCGATCCGCGACCCCGAGGGCAATCTGGTCGGCTTCGCCAAGGTCACGCGCGATATCACCGAACGCAAGGCGGCCGAGGAAGCCTTGCGCGGAAGCGAAGAACGGTTTCGCCTGCTCGTGCAGGGCGTGACGGATTACGCCATTTACATGCTGGCGCCGGACGGTGTGGTCACGAACTGGAATTCGGGGGCCGAGCGCATCAAGGGATACACGCACGACGAGATCGTAGGCCAGCACTTCTCCTGCTTCTATACACCCGAGGATCGCCAGGCCGGCTCTCCTGCAAAAACGCTCGCAGTGGCTGCATCGGTGGGGAGGTTCGAGCAGGAAGGCTGGCGAGTCAGAAAAGATGGGACGCGGTTCTGGGCGCACGTTGTAGTCGATGCAGTCCATGACGATCATCAGAAACTGATCGGCTTCGCCAAGATCACGCGCGACGTCACCGAGCGCAAGTTGGCCGCAGAGGCGCTCGAGCGCGCCAACGCCGCACTGTTCCAGTCGCAAAAGATGGAGGCAGTCGGGCAGCTGACCGGCGGTATCGCGCATGATTTCAACAATCTGCTGACCGTCCTGTCGAGCAGCATGGACCTGTTGACCATGCGTCTGAGCAACCCATCGGACATCCGTATTCTCGATACGATGCGCCGAGCCGTCGAACGTGGCGCGACCCTCACGCAGCAGCTCTTGTCGTTTGCGCGCAAGCAGCCGCTGCAAGTCCAGAACTGCGACCTCAACGTGGTGATTGCCGGTTTCGAAGCGGTGCTCAAGCGCGCGGGCAACTCGAGTATCGAGATTGACTTTGCCTATGTGCCGGAACTGCGGATGGTCGCAATCGATGTTGCGCGGTTCGAGGCGGCGTTGCTCAACCTGGTGGTCAACGCGCGCGACGCGATGCCCGAGGGCGGCAAGATCATCGTGGCGGTGAACAACGCGGATCTCAAGGACGGCGATGTCGGCACACTCAAGGCCGGCGCTTTCATAGCGGTCACCGTCAGCGATACCGGAACGGGCATGGCGGAGCGTGTCATTGCGCGTGCGTTCGAGCCGTTCTTCACGACCAAGGAAGTAGGCAAGGGCTCCGGGCTCGGCTTGAGTCAGGTGTATGGTTTCATAGCGCAGTCGGGCGGCGAGGTGCAGATCGACAGCAAAGAGGGGCAGGGCACCACGATCCGGCTGTATCTGCCGGCCATCGAGGACAGCGCGGTGGAGTCGAAAAGCGCGCCCGCGGCATCGCAAGAGATGATCCTCATGGTCGATGACGAACCGGACGTGCTCGACATAGGCGCGGAGTTGTGCAGGTCGATCGGCTATCAGGTCCTGACGGCGAACAACGCGAAGGAAGCGCTGGAGATGCTGAACCGGAGCGCCAACATTTCGATCTTGTTCACCGACGTCGTGATGCCTCAAGGCATGCATGGACTGGAGCTCGCGCGGACGGCGCGGGCGCTGTTGCCGCAATTGAAGGTCGTCCTTGCGTCGGGTTATCCGCTGCCCATGTTGAAGGAACAGCATGGCCCGACCGATGCATTCACCTTCATCACCAAGCCGTATCGGCTGGCCGATCTTGCTCAGGTGCTGCGCACGGCGACATAGACGAAGCGAGGAAACATGAGCAATGCATGGTTGTTCCAGATCCGGATCACTGCTTCGCCCGAACTCGCCGCGACCTTGCGCGGCGATCCGCAGCAGGTGCCGGAGCCGTTGAGTGATCTGCTGCGCCGGCATGACGCGTCGCTCGTGTGCCAGTTCGACGCCTTCGCGGGTTATGTCGATGAAGCGGAAAAACTCGGAGTGGACAAATATCCGCTGTACCAATGGACCCGGGATACGATCGAGAACCCGGAGAAAAAGGCCAAATACCTACGGTCGTTCACCGTCTACGTGAACGATGCGGATGTCTACGCCGCGGACATTGCCGACGCGCTGCAAGCGGGATTGTCCGCGCTCGCAGATCCGTCCGGCATAGAACGCGTCTCCAGGTTCGACACCAATCCGGCGAACAATCCTCAGCCGCCGGCTAAGGTCTAGCGGCATTCGCAACGGCGCCCGGCGTCCACCGGTAAACAATGATGCTCGACTCGTTGTAGTTGTCCTTCGTGACGACGTACTCGCCCGTCGAGCGCAGATACGCCCTCAGGCCGTACATGGAATCGACGTCGTTGCCTATATCGACCGAGCCGGGATTGCTGTTCGCGAACGTCATGTCGAGACTGCCAGTCGCAAGATTGAACGCGTCTATGTTCGGCGCCGCATGCACATACCCGACAAACAAATAGTTGCCCGCCGCCGTGATCGATTTGGGATTTGCGCTCGTGAGCGTGATGACCGGGCTCGGCGACTTCTGGTTGCCCGCGCGCCAGCCGTGATAGACCTCGATGCGGGTGCCTATCGATGTCCAGTCCGCGCTGCCAATGATGCCTTGTCCGAGGATCATGGTGTCGCTGTCGGCAAGATAGATGATGCGTGTCAGCGGCAGGACGGATCTGGGCGTGGCATAGGCAAAGCCGGGTCCCCATGACGGTTTGCCGTCGGCATCGAAGCCCGTCAGCGGATAGACGTAAATGCGGTTCGTCCTGTCCGGACCGGCCCAGACGTTCGCGTTGCTATCGAGCGAAAACCCGCCTGTGATCAACGTGCTCGAATTGAAGAGCGCGCCCGGCAGTGATCCATCCGGAATCGCAATGTATCCGTTCGCCGCGTTGAAGTGATAGAAATTGAACACGCCCGGATTCTGGCCGGCCGCAACCATGACCCTGTTTGCTCCAACAGTTGCGAGTTGCGCGAAGTGCTGGCCGCGTTGGGTATCGTTGATATCGATTCGCGGGTCAGCCGGATAGTCGAACGGGTCCACCGTGTTCGCCACGAACGTGCCGCCGGCCGTGCCCGTATAGACGTTGAAACCGCCATAGAAAAACGCGCCGTCCGTGCCGGGGTCCGGTGCGCCGTTGCCCTCGAAGTTGAGCGCCTGCAGTCTCCATCGAAGGATGTTCGACGTGTCGTACACATAGATGTCCGTGTTGCCGTTGCGGGCGAGGTCCCACGTGCCGCCCCACGGGTTGCTGAGCACATAGAGGTTGCCGGCCGCATCCTTGCCGATACCCACCACGCGCGTAAAGCGCCTGTCGCCGACCTGGCCCTTGATGCCGGATGTGGTGTCGAGATAACCGCCCTGGATCCCGAACGTGCCCACTTGAACCGGACTGCCCGATGTCTGGTAGATCTTGATGTTCATGTCGGGTCCCTGGTCGCCGACCAGGAGCTGCCCGTTGGTGGCATCGAAATAAAGCGCGGACGGACGCGACACGGCGGCCATCTGGATGGTGGTCATGGTTGCACCGCCCGGACTGAATTCCACGATGGCGCCCGCGCCCTGCTGCGCGACCCAGAGGTTGCCGGAGGCGTCCAGCGCGAGCGCGCCGGGACCCGTCACGTTGATGTCGCTTTGCCAGACGCCGTCCGTGGTGTAGACGCGCACGCGATTGCCCGGGAAGTCGCTTGCGTAGAGCAGGGAGCCGGAGGTGGCGAGCCCCGTGATGACATCGGCGCGCTTTTCGGTCGTGGTCGCGCTGACGGCAATGGAAAAGTCCTGCGTCTTCGTCACGCGGTTATACCGGCCCACGTAGCCGCTGCCTTTGTTCCTGTCATATTGCATGGCTGCAAAAATGGATGTCGCGTTGCCCGTGATCGCGCTGCCCTGAAATGCGTTGTGTATGCCGATGGAACCCGCGTTCTGGCGGTTCTGGTAGATCGCGATACCGCCCTCGTTCTCGTCCCAGAGCGACGCCGTGTAGACGATGCCTTCCGGCGCGATCCACATCGATCGGGCGCCGTTGCCTACGTAGGTGGAACTCGTACCAAACGTGTTCGCGATCCAGTCCGTGGAGTATTGCGCGTGACTGGGGCGTGCGATCGTGGCGAGCAGCACGAGCGCGCCTAAAAGAACGCGAAGGCGTGTCATAACCATGAGCGATGTTCTCCTGGACGTTTTTGGTGGGCTTGAGCGGGGTGGGCGCGTAGAGCGCGCGATTGCCCTGGGCGGCGTCTGCGAGGGGTGTATGTGATCGAGACGAGTCGATGCCTCAACCACGCTACGGCTGATCGTAAAGGGAAAATATTGGATAGCGCCGCCGATAAAAATCAAAAATAAATGGCGCGTTTTTATTTGACGTTATCGGCGTACTTGAATGCCGGAAATCTTTCGGTGATAACCGGTGGATCAGGTAATTAGGCCATGCTTGGTCAACCTAATGGTGAAAGCCTGACCGGTTGTTTCAGGAATCAAACACCGTTGAAGGCACGAACACGAACCCTTCCATCAACCTGCGCGCGCTTCGGCTCATGACGGCTTTTGTCACGATCCAGTCATTGTCTATCCGCCGGGTTTCGGCGCCGACCGCAAGGCTCCCCGATGGATGGCCGAAGCGGATCGACCCCTGCGATTCAGGTACGAGCCGGTTGACCAGCGTCCCGGGAATGGCCGCCGCGACCGCAATGGCGACGGCCCCGGTACCGGTCATCGCATGGTGGAGTTTGCCCATCGAAAAAATGCGGGCGTTGATGTCGAGCGTCGCGGGGTCGATGTGCTTGCCGCTCGATGCCACGTAAGCGCTCGGCTTCGCGACGAACGCGAGCTTGGGCGTATGCGGCCTTGATTGCGTGGCTTCGCTGGCGGTCTTGGCGAGCCCCATGCGGACCGCCGCGTGCGCGCGAATCGCCTCGGCCTTGAGCAGCAACTCCGCGTTGCCATTCACGTCGCGCTGAAGTTCGTTGCCGTTCAGGCCCAAGGCTGTCGCATCGATGAAGATGGCAGGATTGCCGGCGTTGATCATCGTCATTTCGACTGCGCCGACGCCGGGTACGTCGAGCACATCCGATGCGTTTCCGGTCGGGAACATGCCGCCGACCGAGCCTTCGCCATCGCCGGCGGGGTCGAGGAATTCGATGCGGATTTCCGCTGCTGGAAACGTCACGCCATCGAGTTCGAAATCGCCTTCTTCCACGACTTCGCCGTCACGCATGGGCACGTGGGCAATGATCTTCGCGTTGATGTTGGCCTGCCAGATCCGGACCGTGGCGACCCCGTCGCGCGGGGCATCGACGAGACCCTGGGCGATCGCGAACGGACCCACTGCCGAGGTCAGGTTGCCACAATTGCCGGACCAGTCGACGACGGGTTTGTCGATGGCGACCTGCCCGAACCGGTAATCCACGTCACAATCTTCACGCGACGATGGCCCGACGATCACGACCTTGCTCGTGCTCGAGGTGGCGCCGCCCATGCCGTCGATGTGCTGGCCGTAGGGGTCCGGGCTGCCGATCACGCGCATGAGGATGCGGTCGCGCAGAGCCGGGTCTTCGGGCAGCCAGTCGTGACGGAAGAAAACGCCCTTGCTCGTGCCGCCACGCATGTAGACGGCAGGGATTTTTGTCTGGGCCAAGGTTTGTCTCCGGTGGGGGCGTGAGGGCCTATTTTGCAACATCAACCCTTCAGTTCGTAACCACGTTGCCGTTCGAACTGCCGATATTGCGCAATAACCACCGGATCGCTGAAGTCACCGCCAATCTGGTCTGGCTCTCTGCCGCCGTCCAGTCCCTGAAGAACGTTTGCTGATTGAACCCAGCTTTCTTTCTCCTGCGCATCGCCGATGAATTGCAGCAAATAGGCATCGAGTGGATGCTCGACTGGCGATGCAATCTCCTGAGTCAGAGCACGCAGATAGTCGGCTTTGCGCGTGTTGTGCCAAAGTATGGAGAAGCCGGCGCGCCGGCATAACTCGGCGTGTACGAGCAGCATCGTCCTTCCATTGCCATCAAGGAACGGATGGCCGAACGCAAACAGACCCATTACTTCGCCGGGCCGTGCGCGCATTGTTGCAGCATCCTGTCCCAGACGAAGCCCGTGTGTCACAGATCGCACCGCGTCCGCAGGGCTGGCAAATACGGTTCCCCCCTGGTGATCGAGCGATCCGGGGCTGTCCTCATTCTGTCTTCGCCCGCCCAAGGGTAGAAACCCTTGAACAGGATCTCGTGAACCTTCAGGAAATCCCGGTACGTGATGGCTTTTCGCCGTGCCAGATAACTCACTGCGTCGGGCAGGTTGGCACGGAACAACTCGTGTTCGGCAATCTTCACGATGTCGAGGTCTTTCTCTCCCGCGAAATTGCGCAGGTAGCCGGCTGTATCGAAGTCCCTGAACGGATCAAACACGGCGCTTTTCTCGCAGATGATTGATCAACAACGCGGTCATCTCGCGATCGGTCAACTTGTGGGCGCGTTTGAGAGATACGAGCAGATTGCTCGTCTCGTCAGACTGGACGTTGTCGTCGGAAAGTCGAGTGACGGTTTCGGCCCATTCGTCGCCAGCGGTGCGTTGATAACTGATGTGATGCTTGCGCGCGAGGCTTGCAACGAACTGGCTGACGCCCTCGGTAGGAATCTGCATTGCCGGGTCTGGTGTCAGAATGCCGTTGTTCGGCCGCTGATGAACGTAGATCACCGGCTTCCCGGCAATTGACAGGCGCCGGTTGATACGATGCGAACCGATATCCACTGCAACCGCACCAGATGATCCGTCTTGCGCAACGCGCACGCTGATGCCCAGTTTTTGAAAGACCTCGGTCGCAACATCTTTCTCCGAAGCGACCAGCCGGACTTCTCCGGTGTCGGGGTCCTTGGTCGACTTTGCATAGATTCCGTTTCCAATTCGTGCGATGACTCCCTTGTCCAGCAGCGCGTTGAGCGATTCGGACACTTGCGAGGCACTACCCAAGCCCGAGACGTCACTACGCAGCACCACGGTACTGGAGCGGTGTCTGATCGACGAGAGCATGCGGCTTTCGAGCTTCATGGAATGAGTAGCGACTTTGGGAGCTATCAGTATATCAAAACCGTAGTTTTTGATGAGAAATCACACATTTACGGGAACATGGCATGCCGGTGAAGCAGCACGAAATGCAGCGCTCTTCACGCCTCCACCTCCTCCATCCGCGGCACGATCGAACTCAGCCATTCCGATAACGCCACGAACGGTTCGTCGTTGGCAATTTCATCCGGGGCAACGAGGTAATAGCCCGATGCGCCGGTCATGGGTTTATCGAGGGGAACGACCAGCCTTCCCGACGACAATTCATCCGCCAGCAGGATCTCCGGCAGCAGCGCCACGCCCAGACCCGCCTGCGCGGCGCTCGTGAGCATCGTGAACAATTCATACCGGGCGCCACGGACCGCGCGCACGTCGTGTTCCAGTCCATTGAGCCGGAACCACGTACGCCAGGCGTCCGGTCTCGTCGATAAATGCAACAGCGGCAAATCAGTCAATTGGTCCAGTGAAACCGGCGCGGCGCCCGCCAGTAACGACGGACTGCACACCGGCACGACCTTCCCCTCGCGGAACAGCAGCTTGCCTTGCGTCCCGGGCCAAACGGAATCGCCGAAGTACAGCGCGGCATCGAAAGGAGAGTCGCTGAACAGAAAAGGCTCCGTACGGATCGACAGGTTCACCGTGATATCCGGGCGCAACGCACGAAACTGCGGCAGTCGCGGAATCAGCCATTGACTCGCGAGGGTCGGAACGACCGCGATCTCCAGAATCCGCCCGACGCCACGCTGTGCCATCAATTCGAGCGTGTCACGTTCGATCCGGTCGAGATTCTTGCGCACGAGCGCGGCGTACTGCCTTCCGTGCGTGGTCAGCACAATGCGCTTCTTGATTCGCAGGAACAACGCGACGCCCAATCTGCTTTCCAGCGATGCCACTTGCCTGCACACCGCGCTTTGCGTGAGCGAGAGTTCGTTGGCGGCGCGGGTAAAGCTCTCATGGCGCGCAGCCGCTTCGAAAATCTGCAGCGCGACCAGATTGGGGATGCCTTTTCTCATGTATTTACAAGCCTCGATAACGCAAAAAACCGCACTTGGTGCATTTCAAGAACCAACTGATGAGTTTATATCAGTTGCGTGGCTTTTTGACCCGTCCCAAAATCCAGTTTCCATTGAATTGCGTACAGGGCTGATCGAGCCTTCCGCCCCTGCCGTACAGCATCAGCCGGAAACTCAAAGAATGAATTCCAACCTCGCCGCCCTGCTTTCTACCGTCGTTCCTGAAAGGGAGGTCGCCGGATTAGTGCTATTGATGAACTTGCCTGCGGGAATGGACACGTTCACGCCCGGCACGGTTACCCGGGCCGAACTCGCTCAGGCGATGAACATGGCGCTGTTCGCCGACCTGCTCGAACGCGTGCCGAGCGGCCGTGCGTACACAGACGATCTGCAACACACGCAAACCCGCGTCCAGTTCGATCACGGCGCGCTGCGCACCGTGCGATGGAGCGAATCCGGCGCGTTGCCGCCGGGCGAGGCCGCGTTCACGCGCATTCTCCGGCCGCTGGGTTTTGTGCTGAACGGCACGTATCCGCTCGATCGAATCAAGATGACGGGGCGTTCGTACAAACACCTCGATGCCCCCAATGACATCGCCCAGTATTTCGTCAGCGAGTTGCATCCCGGCCGTTTCAGCCCGGAATTCCAGCAGGCAGTGACGCGCGTGATCGGCGAAAGCGTGGATCCGCTGACGCCGCAAGCGGTGGCGTCGCTCGCCGAGCTGGAGCGCGACGGCTCGCTGCCGCTCGCCATCGCGCTGGACCTGCTGCCGGTGATCGTGCGCTGTTTCGAGCGCCAGCATCCGGTGCCGCAACTGGCCGACTATGAAACGCTGCGCGCCGAATCGGCGGAAATGGCGTGGATCTCGACTGAAGGCAACGCGTTCAATCACGCAACGGATCGCGTGGACGATGTCTTCGCCGTCGCCGAGGCCCAGCGCGCGCTGGGCCGCCCGATCAAGGATTCGGTCGAGGTGTCGAAGTCGGGCCGTGTGCGCCAGACGGCGTTCCGTGCGGACCCGGTGCGCCGTGTGTTTATCGATAAAACCGGCGCGCAGATCGAGCGCGACGTGCCCGGCTCGTTCTATGAATTCATCAGCCGCGATACGGTTCTCGACAATGCCACCGGCCGCAGCGTGCTCGATCTCGGTTTCGATGCTGGCAACGCCACGGGCATCTTCAAGATGACGGCGGCCGCGTGACCACGAACGCGACTGCTGCATCGGATCTATACGACTTCACGGAGCCGTTCAAGGCGCCGCAAGGCTCCGCGATCCGCGAGCTCTTCAAGTACCTCGCCCGGCCGGGGATGATCTCGTTCGCGGGCGGCTATCCATCGAAGGATTTGTTCGACCGGGCTGGAATCGGGCGCGCGATGGAAGAGGCTTATCGCGCCGACCCGATTGCGTGCCTTCAGTATGGCGACACCGCCGGCGCGCCCGCGCTGCGCCGCGCGATTGTGCGGTTGATGAACGATCGCAGCGTGGCGCGTGAAATCGATGACCTCTTTGTGACCACCGGCTCGCAGCAAGGTCTCGACCTGTTGATCAAGATCCTGGTCGCGCCGGGCGACGCCGTGCTGATCGAAGAGCCTGCTTATCCGGCCGCGATCCAGGCGCTGCGTCTTGCGGGTGCGAAGCTGATTCCGGTGCGCACGGACGCGCAGGGCATCGACGTCGACGCACTCACCGAACAACTCGAAGCGCTCGATCCGGCCGTGCGTCCGAAGTTGCTCTACACGGTGCCGACCTTCGCGAATCCAACCGGCACGACGTTGCCCGTGGAACGCCGCGAAGCGCTCGCACGCCTCGCAATGCGTTTTCGCTTCGTGCTGATCGAAGATGATCCATACGGCGAGCTGCGTTTCGCGGGCGATCCGGTCAAACCGATCATTGCGCTTGCCGATGCCATTCCCGGCGCGCGCGACTGGGTCGTGTATTTCGGCAGTCTCTCGAAGATCGTTGCGCCGGGCTTGCGCATCGGCTGGTCGATTGCGCCGCCCGCCATCACGCGCCGCATGCTGGTCGCGAAGCAAACGAGCGATCTGTGCACGTCGCCGCTTGCGCAGGAGACGGCGCGGTTTTATCTGGAAAGCGGACGGCTTGCGGAGCACGTGCCGGTTATCGTGCAGGCGTACAAAAAGCGTTACGAGGCGTTGTCGAGCGCGCTGCGGCAGTTCGTTCCTGACGACATCGAGTATGTCGTGCCGCAGGGCGGCATGTTCGTATGGGCGCGCCTGAAGGGCGACCGCCTTGCCGCAGACGTACTCAAGCGCGCAATCGAGCAGAATGTGATTTACGTGCCCGGTCCGGCTTTCTACGTGCACAACGCCGATGAATCAAGCATGCGGCTTTCGTTTGCCGCCGCGCCGGGGGAGGCCGAAGTGTTTGAGGGTGTCCGCCGTCTCAAGCTCGCGCTGGCAAGCCGGTAACACGATGTCTCGCCAGACGCGGAGAAACGCGTTCTAATCGCATGATCCGGCACGACGGATTGATGTGGGTTGGTTCGTCCAGCGCACCAAGTCGTACCGATTAATCATTTGCAACGGTATTTTTAGGCCCTGAAACTCTGTGCCGTCGTTTACGCATTTCATGCCGGCGCAAGTTCCAGAGCGGTGTTGATGTCGACGGCGACGAGCCGCGCGCAACGCCCCGGCAGTAACCCGACATAAAGAGAGGAAGTGATGCAACTGAACGATATTCTTGGCGCACTCGGCGTAGACCTCGGCCAGTGGAAGGGCGACGCCCTCGTGGCGCGTTCGCCGCTCGATGGCGCAATGCTCGCCAAACTCGCCGTCGATACCCCCGCCAGCGCCGCGCGCAAGATCGACGCGGCCCACGCCGCCTTCCTCAAATGGCGCACGGTGCCCGCGCCGCAGCGCGGCGAACTCGTGCGCGTGTTCGGTAACGTGTTGCGTGAGCACAAGGCCGCGCTTGGCAGCCTGGTGACGCTGGAAGCCGGCAAGATCACCTCCGAAGGCCTGGGCGAAGTGCAGGAAATGATCGACATCTGCGACTTCGCAGTCGGTCTCTCGCGCCAGCTTTATGGCCTGACCATCGCGTCCGAGCGTCCCGGGCATCGAATGATGGAAACGTGGCATCCGCTTGGCGTGGTCGGCGTGATCTCGGCATTCAATTTCCCGGTTGCCGTGTGGTCGTGGAACACGGCGCTGGCAATCGTCTGCGGCGATTCGGTCGTGTGGAAGCCTTCGGAGAAAACGCCCTTGACGGCCATCGCGTGTCACGCGCTGTTCGAAAAAGCGCTGCGCGAATTCGATAAAACCCATCCCGGCGTCGCGCCCGAAGGCCTGAGCCAGTTGCTGCTCGGCGAACGCGATATCGGCCAGACGCTGACCGAATCCACCAAGGTGCCGCTCGTCAGCGCCACCGGCAGCGTGCGCATGGGCATGGAAGTCGCGCAAGTGCTGGCGAAGCGCCTTGGCCGCAGCATTCTGGAACTCGGCGGCAATAACGCAGTGATCGTGGCGCCCAGCGCCGACCTGGATCTCGTCGTGCGCGGCGTGACGTTCTCGGCGGTCGGCACGGCAGGTCAGCGTTGCACGACGCTGCGCCGTCTGGTAGTTCACACCAGCGTGGTCGACAAACTGTTGCCGCGTCTGGAGAAAGCGTTTGCATCGGTGAAAGTGGGCAGTCCGCTTGAAAGCGATACGCTGGTCGGTCCGCTGGTTGATCGCGCCGCATTCGATGCCATGCAAAAAGCGCTGCGCGATGCACGCGAGCAAGGCGGCGACGTGAAGGGCGGCGAACGCGTGGAAATCGGCGGTCATGCCGATGCGTATTACGTGCGTCCCGCGTTCGTGCGCATGCCGGCGCAAACGGCCGTGGTCGAACGCGAGACCTTCGCGCCGATCCTCTACGTCCTGACCTACGACGATTTCGCCGATGCACTGCAACTGCAGAATGGCGTGCCGCAAGGTTTGTCGTCGGCGATCTTCACCAACGACATCCGTGAAGCGGAGCAATTCATGTCGGCGGCGGGCAGCGATTGCGGCATTGTGAACGTGAACATCGGCACGAGCGGCGCGGAAATTGGCGGCGCGTTCGGCGGTGAAAAGGAAACCGGCGGCGGCCGCGAATCGGGCTCCGACGCCTGGAAGGGCTACATGCGCCGCGCGACCAACACGATCAACTACAGCCGCGAATTGCCGCTTGCACAAGGCGTCAAGTTCGACGTGTAGTCAATAAAAGAAAGACAAGACGCCATACCCCGGCGTCGACCCTGCCGCCCGAAGCGTGCCAACCGCGGCACGTCAACCGGGCAGCGGACCTCCGCGTGTGTTCCATCGCGTTTCACTGTGAAGAGCCGTTTTTAAAGCGGCTTTTCAAGCGGTTCGCATCGCCTGTCTGATTGCCCAACTGTTTTCCGGAAGACCCTGGAGGCCACCGTGTCGTTTCTCGTGCTGGACAAACTGACAAAAGCCTACGGCGACCTGCACGCCGTCAGCGACGTGAGCCTCTCGGTCGAAAAGGGCGAGTTCGTCTCGCTGCTTGGACCATCGGGCTGCGGCAAGACCACGACGCTGCAGATGATCGCGGGTTTTATCGATGTCACGCAGGGCCGTATTTCGCTCGATGGCAAGGACATCACGAATGTCCGCCCGAACAAGCGCGGCCTCGGCGTGGTGTTTCAAAGCTACGCGCTGTTTCCACACATGACGGTGACGCAGAACGTGGGCTTCGGTCTGGAGATGCGCGGCATCGGCAAGGCCGAATGTGCGGAGCGGATTCGCGAAGCGCTTTCGCTCGTGCGGCTCGATGCGTTCGCCGCGCGTTATCCGCGTGAACTCTCGGGCGGCCAGCGCCAACGCGTGGCAATCGCACGTGCGCTCGTGATCAAGCCGCCGGTTCTGTTGCTCGATGAACCCATGTCCAACCTCGACGCCAAGTTGCGCGAGGAGATGCAGTTCGAATTACGCACCATCCAGCGCAAGGTCGGCACGACGACCGTGATGGTCACGCACGATCAGTCCGAGGCGTTGTCCATCAGTGACCGCGTGGTCGTGATGGAAGCAGGGCGTGTGACGCAGGTGGACTCGCCGTATCGTGCTTATGAGCGGCCCGAGAATCGATTTGTGTCGCAGTTCATCGGCAAGGCGAACATGCTTGCGGGCAAGGTGACCGAGGCGCGTCCCAACGAGGTGCATGTGGACCTCGGGCATGACCTGACCGGCATTGCTTGCATCGACGCAGGCACCGTCTGGCGCGAAGGCGACACGGTGACCTTATGCATTCGTCCAGAGAAATTGCACTTGTGCAA
This sequence comes from Burkholderia sp. PAMC 26561, assembly GCF_001557535.2. Taxonomy (NCBI): domain Bacteria; kingdom Pseudomonadati; phylum Pseudomonadota; class Betaproteobacteria; order Burkholderiales; family Burkholderiaceae; genus Burkholderia; species Burkholderia sp. PAMC 26561. Next base: position 519,668 of record NZ_CP014307.1, on the reverse strand, counting down.
GGTGGGAACGGGGCGGTTGTCGGCGACTGTCACGAGCCGGTTCTTCTTGGGCAGCCAGTGGTTGTATCGCGTCGACACCGCGCTCGGCGAAGTCCTCGTTTGCAGCCAGAACGAAGGCACGGAACCGGTGGCCGAAGGCGAGGCGGTGGGTATCGACTGGCATCGCGATTCCGTGCGTGTGATTCAGGAAGCGAACCATGGCTAGCATGCTCGAATCCACGAATAGATCTTCTCCGGACTCGTCGAACAAACCTCGCGCGCCGTGGCACGCGTTCGTGCCGCCGTGGCTGATGAGCTTGCCCGCGTTCATCTTGTTCGCGGTGCTCGTGCTCACGCCGCTCGCAATGACGGTTGTCCTGACCTTCTACAAGTTCGATCCGGCGAGCGGTCCCATCGCCGCGTTCCAGTTCGGCAATTACGCCGAAGTGCTGACGGACAGCTACTACCAGATCATCTTCGCCCGGACCTTCGGCATCGCGATCCTGACCACCTTGCTGTGCGTTGCGATCGGTGCGCCCGAAGCGTACGTGTTGTACAGGATGCGCGATCCGTGGCGTTCGATGTTCCTGCTCGTGATCCTTGCGCCCTTGCTCGTTTCGGTGGTCGTGCGCGCGTTCGGCTGGAGCATGTTGCTGAATACGGGCGGCATTGTGAACCAGTTCTTCGGACTGTTCGGCATGGGTCCGTACAAGCTCGAATATACGACGTTCGCGATCGTCATTGCACTCGTGCATGTGATGTTGCCGTTCATGGTGATCCCTGTGTGGACGTCATTGCAGAAGCTCGATCCGCAGGTCGAGAACGCGGCGCTCTCACTGATGGCATCGCCGGCTACGACCTTGCGACGGATCGTGTTGCCGCAAGTTGCGCCCGGCATTCTCTCGGGCAGCCTGATGGTGTTCGGGTTGTCGGCGAGCGCGTTTGCGATTCCGGGTCTGCTCGGTGGACGCCGTCTGAAAGTCGCGGCGACCGCGGTATACGATGAATTCCTTGGTTCGCTCAACTGGCCGCTCGGCGCGACCATTGCCATTTTGCTGCTGATCGCGAACCTCATCATCATGATCACGTATTACAGGGTTCTGGAGCGGCGTTACTCCAGAAGCCTCGGCTAAGGAGGCCGCCGCCATGCGAAAGAACGGGCTCATTGCACTGAGCTTCCACACGCTCGTGATCCTGTTCGTGCTTGCGCCGCTCGTGATCGTGGTGCTCGTCGCGTTCACGCCGGAGCAGACGTTGACGCTCCCCACGCACGGTTTGTCGCTGCGCTGGTTCCGCGCGATCCTCGACTATCCGGATTTCATCTCGGCGTTTGCGAACAGCATCAAGCTGGCGTTTTCATCGGCTACGTTGTCGCTCGCGCTCGCCTTGCCCGCGGCGCTCGCTATAGGGCGTGAACGCTTCCCCGGGCGCGAATTTCTTAACGGCCTGTTCCTCTCGCCGCTGGTGATTCCGAGCCTCGTGCTCGGCATCGCGTTCCTGCGATTCTTCGCGATGATCGGCGCGACCGGATCGTTTCCGTGGCTCGTCGCGGCGCACATGATCATCATCACGCCGTTCGTGATGCGGCTCGTGCTGGCGTCTGTCAGTGGCATGGATCGCAGTATCGAACATGCGGCGCAGTCGCTTGGGGCTGACCGCTGGACCTCGTTTCGCCGTATCACGTTGCCGATGATTCTGCCCGGCATCACAGGCGGCTGGCTGCTGGCGTTCATCAACAGCTTCGATGAACTGACCATGTCGATCTTCGTCACATCGCCGCAGACGGTCACGCTGCCCGTGCGCATGTACATGTACGCGACGGAATCGATCGACCCGATGATGGCGTCGGTTTCCGCGCTCGTGATCTTCATCACCGCGGGCGCGATGATCCTGCTCGATCGCGTGTACGGACTGAACCGCATCCTGATCGGAACGCATTGATTCGAGCCCATGACACAAGACCCACAGCCGCAATTCGTTCGATTGACGGAGACACATCGCAAGGCCGTGAATTTTGTACTAGATGGTACATCTGCAACTGCGTTGACCGGCGATACGGTGCTGAGCGCTATCCTGCTGACCACGCGGCGCGTGCGCAACACCGAATTCAGCGGCGAACCGCGTGCGGGATTTTGCCTGATGGGCGCGTGCCAGGACTGCTGGGTGCAACTGGAAGACGGCACGCGGATCAGGGCATGTTCAACGATCATCAAGGACGGCATGCGTATTCAGACGCGGCCCATTGAAGCATGAGCGATCAAAAGCACATCGTGATTGTCGGCGCAGGTCCTGCGGGCGTGCGCGCGGCCGAGACACTGGTGGCGGCGGGCTTGAGGCCGGTTGTCATCGACGAAGCGGCGCGTGCCGGTGGTCAGATCTATCGGCAGCCGCCGGCCGATGCTGGCTTCGCCCGCGCCAAAAGCGCGCTATATGGCATGGAGGCGCGCAAGGCCGACGCCGTACATTCGACGATGGCAAACCTGATGTCGAAGCTGGATTACCGGCCGGATACGCTCGTCTGGGGATGCGGAGCGGGGCAACTCGATACCTTCCATGCGGGGCGTCAGCGCACGGTGCCGTATTCGCATCTGCTTATCGCGACGGGCGCAACGGATCGCATCCTGCCGTTCCCGGGATGGACCTTGCCGGGTGTTTATACGCTGGGCGCATCGCAGATTGCGTTGAAGGCGCAAGGCTGCTCGATCGGACGGCGGGTCGTGTTCGCGGGAACCGGGCCGCTGCTTTATCTTGTCGCATATCAGTACGCGAAAGCGGGCGCGCAGGTCGAAGCAATACTCGACACCAATCCATTCTCCAAACAATTCGCCGCGACGCCGCGCTTGCTGAAGCAGCCATCTACGTTTGCGAAAGGTTTGTATTACGTCGGCTGGCTGGCGGCGCATGGCGTTCGCATCGAGCGCGGTGTGCGCATCGTGCGCGCTGACGGACATGGCGCCGTTCAGGGCATCACCTTCAGCGACGGCGCGCGTGAAATGACCATCCCGTGCGACGCAATCGGCTTTGGATACGGCTTGCGGTCCGAGACGCAGCTCGCTGATCTTGCCGCTTGCCGCTTCAGTTTCGATGCGCTCAATCGCGCATGGTTACCGGAGCGCGATACCGCCGGCCGCAGCTCCGTAGCGGGTGTCTATCTGGCGGGCGATGGCGCAGGTATAGCTGGCGCGGACGCGGCTGAACTGGCCGGGCGACGCGCTGCATTGGCGATGCTCGAAGACCTCAAGCATCCTGCTGCGGACATCGGAGAGGCATCGAAACTCGACCGGCAACTTTCGACCATCGCTCGGTTTCGCGTGGGGCTGGAGCAGGCATTTGCGCCGCCCTCGGACTGTGCATCGGCATGGCCGGACGACATGACCGTATGCCGTTGTGAGGAAGTGACCGCGGGCACGTTACGCCGATGCATCCGTGATGGCGAAGCAAGCGAGATCAACCGGCTTAAGGCGCTCACGCGCGTCGGCATGGGCCGATGCCAGGGTCGCATGTGCGGCGCGGCTGCTGCCGAGTTGTTGAGTGCGGAGACGGGCAAGAGCATCGCCGATGTTGGTCGTTTGCGGGGACAGGCACCGATCAAGCCGGTGCCTTTATCGATTGCGTTGATGGCGGACATGAACGGCGCAGACGATCTTTCCCCGATCCCGGAGCACGCCCGCGATGAATGAAACCTTGCGCTTCGACGTGATGGTGGTGGGTGGCGGACTGGTTGGTTCATCGGCGGCGCTGATGCTTGCCAAGCGCGGCTTGAAGGTCGGCTTGTTCGAGCGCCGCTATTGCGGTGCGCAGGCGAGCGGTGTGAACTATGGCGGTGTTCGCCGGCAAGGGCGTTCCGCAGTGCAATTGCCGCTTGCCGTGCGTGCGCGGGCGATCTGGGACAGGTTGCCGGAGTTGATCGGAACGGATGGCGAGTTTGTGATATCGGGCCATTTGCGCCTCGCGCGCAGTGAAGCGGACCTTGTGGCGCTCGAAGCATACGCGCGGGTCGCAAATCCATATGGTCTTGACCTGCAGGTGATGAGTGGTCCGTCGTTTCGCCGGCGCTACCCGTGGCTAGGCCCGGCGGCGTTGGGCGGTTCGTTATGTCCTGGCGATGGTCATGCGAATCCGCGAATCGTATCGCCTGCGTTTGCGCGCGCTGCGCGCGTGGCTGGCGCCGATGTCCGCGAGCAGACGGCGGTGACGCAAATCACGCGAGATGGTGAGCAGTTTGTGATCCGGGCGCGCCATGATTCGGGTGTGACGATTGAGGCGCGAGCTGACTGGCTGATCAATTCGGCGGGTGCGTGGGGCAACACCGTAGCGGGTTTCTTCGGTGAGTCCATTCCGATGGAGCCGATCTATCCGAACATGTGGGTGACGGAGCCGATGCCGTATTTCATCGATCACAATCTGGGCGTGTATGGCGGCGGAATCTACGCGCGTCAGGTATCGCGAGGAAACGTGGTGATTGGCGGCGGCCGCGGTTTGGGTGATGGAGAATATGCACAACCGCTGACCGAGACCACACGCACAGTAATGAGAGCGGCATGTGAGCTATTGCCGAGACTTAAAAACGCCTTGCTGTTGCGAACCTGGACTGGCGTTGAAGGCAGCACACCCGATGACAACCCCGTGATTGGCCCTAGCCAAACGACGCCAAAGCTGCTCCACGCTTTCGGCTTTTCGGGCGGTGGCTTTTTGCTTGCGCCGGGGGTAGGTGAAGTCTTGGCGGACTTGGTAATAGACGGAAAGACGAGCACACCGATAGATGGTTTCTCGATCAAGAGATGGTCGGGAGTAGCGGCTGCTTGACTGATAGTTCGCACGGCGCGTGAGGGGTGGTTTTCCTGGTTAACGGATTCCCACACTGGTGGCGAAGCGTGTGGGTATCTGTTGACGGAGGGGGAGGGTTTCAAGTGTTCTTGATTGCGGCGTAGAGCGTTCTTCTGAAGTACCAAACAGATAAATGTGCACGCTCGGGACACTTATGAGCCATCGGTGGAGAGGCGTTTTCTTTGCTTCGTTTCTTTGTCGCCGTTGGAAAAAGAAATGAAGTCCCGCCACGGACAGTGGCTAATAGTGCTAAAAAAGTCATTTAAAACGGAACTCGCGAAAGCCTTAAAAGCAGCAATCCAGCACCAAACCCGACCGCAACGAACACTGTCCCGAGCGCGAGCGCAAAACCCGTGAAATGAAGTCCCGCCACGGACAGTGGCTAACAGTGCGAAAAAGAACAGTTAGAGCGAGATGCGCGCGGGCGCAAAAAGCATCAACCCGGCAAAGAACCACCCGCTAAAGCAAAAGCAAACCCCCAACAACAAAACGACGAAAAGACCCTGTTACCAAGGAGCAACTCCAATGAAAAAATCCCTAGCGAGTCTCACGAGCGCCCTCTGTGCTGCGGGCCTTTTGGCCTCGATCCCCGCCCACGCAGAAACCAAGACCATATACATAGGAATGAACGGTGGCCCGATGGAAAAGGCCTACACCAGCGAGGTGCTCCCTGACTTCGAAAAGGCCAACAACGTCAAGGTAGTCGTAGTCCCGGGCACGTCCTCGGACATCCTGGCGAAGCTGTTGGCAAATAAAGCAAAACCGCAGATCCACGTAGTGTTCCTTGACGATGGCGTCATGGCCCGCGCTGTCAGCATGGGTGTATGCCAGAAAATGGCGGCAGGTCCCGAGCTCCAGCAACTCTACCCCTTCGCACGCATGAAGGACGACATCGGCGCAGGCGTGCAGCTCGGCATGACCGGCATCGCATACAACACGAAGTTGTTCAAGGAAAAAGGCTGGGCACCGCCGACCTCCTGGATGGACTTCGCCGATCCAAAATACAAGGACAAGGTGGTCTTCCAGTCGGCATCGAGCAGCACGTTCGGCCTGCATGGTTTCCTGATGATCAACCGCCTTGAAGGCGGCACGGAAAAGAACGTCGAACCGGGCTTCACGAAGTGGCAGAGCACGGTAGGCAAGAATGTGATCGAGTACATTCCGAACTCGGCGAAGATCTCGGAGATGGTGCAAACGGGTCAGGCCGGATTGTTCCCGCTGACCCCAACGGCCGCCGGCGATCTGCAGACGAAGGGCATTCCCGTTGCCTACGTGAACCCGAAGGAAGGACCGGTGCTCCTGCTCGTGGATGAATGCGTCGTCGCGAATAATCCCGACCCGGAACTGGCGCAGAAACTTGCGGCGTTCATGATCTCGGCATCGGCGCAAACGAAGGCGGCGAGCGCCGGTCGCCAGATTCCGACGAACCGTCAGGCGAAGATGACCGACGCCATGCAACAGCAACTTGGCAATCTCGATGACCTCGTAAAGAAGGTCAACACGGTGGACTGGGATGTGATCAACGCGAATCGTCCGCAGTGGGACGCGCGCTGGAATCGTCAGGTCGAGCGTTGATCGAGGCTTGATAGAACAACGGGCGTGGCTTCAGGCAACGCCCGTTTTGTCACTCCGGTCTGGCGGCGAGCGCTACGGACATTACGTCGGCAAGCGGCTGTTCGCCGTTGGCAAGCAAACCGTCAATTGCGCCCTGAAGGTCGCGTCGCTCCTTGTTCTGGCCGAGCTTCGATTTCCCGACCAGCCGCGTGATCTCGATCTCGATGCCGACGATGGCCGCCAGCATCGAATCGATATATTCGCGGGTTGAATCGCCCATTTTCCAGGGCTTCTCCTCGCCGGCTTCATGCACTCTCGTGAGCCGCCCAACGAGTCCGCGCAGGAATTTTTCGTCATCGCGGATCGTGATCTTTCCATGCGCATGGACCACCTGATAGTTCCATGTCGGCACTTGCCGATGCGCCTCGTGCTTGCTCGGGTACCAGTTCGGCGAAATGTAGTGCTCGGGTCCGCGAAAGATCACGAGCACCTCGGTGCTGTCCACCACTTCTTTCCAGACCGGATTCGCCCGCGCGACGTGCGCTCGCAGAATGCCATGACTCCCCGCCGATGCATCCAGTTCGAAGGGCACATGATTCGCATCGAGTCCGTCCGGGCCGTGGGTGACGAGCGCGGCAAGCGGGTATTCGTTCATCAGCCGATGAAGCTCGTCAGCGCGAGTTTCGGCAAAGTGGGCGGGGATATACATTCAGGCTCCTGTATCCTTGGCGGCTTGATCGGCTCCGGAAGCAATCCCCGATGCCAACACGCAATGATGCGCTAAAAACCGCCTGCGGAAACAGGGCCAATTTCGAAGAATTCGCCCAGCCACTTCGTTTTTCCGTGCGGGCTTATTCCTGCGAGTTGATCACGACCTTCGATACCGCATGCTCCTGCAGGCCCCATTTCGTCAGGATCTTCTTGTAGGTGCCGTCGGCGAGGAGCTTTCCGAACGCTTGCTTCATGGCGTCGCTCAACGCGGTGTTGTCCTTCGCCATGCCGATGGCCGTGTACTGCGAAAGGAAGGACTGTCCAATCGGCGCGTACGCATCCTTTTCCAGCGTGTTCTGATACGGCAAGGTCTCCCCGCCTTGCACAGCCGCGTCGAGCCGGCCCTGACGCAATTGCAGGCGGGCGTCGGCGGAACCGTCCGTGCCTACGACCACGATTGCAGGCTTGCCGGCCTTTACGCAATGCTCGTCGCTCCATGTCTTGGTGTCGTCGGGAAACGATGTACGCCGGCTCGACCCCACGCGTTTGCCGCAGATTGCTTCGATCTGCGCGTATTCGCCGCCGCGTGCTTTCAGCGTGTAGAACTGCGGACCGGTCTTGATGTAATCGAGGAAGTTCACGGATTCTCGACGCGGCGGCAAGTCGGTCATGCCCGACAAGATCACGTCCACACGATGCGTGGTCAGCGCGCTCATCATCTGGTCGAAACTGGTTTCTTCCCACTTCAGCTTGACGCCCATCTTCGCGGCGAGCGCATTGCCGAGATCGACGTCGAAACCGGTGAGTTCGTCGGTGGCGGGGTCCTTGTATTCGAACGGCGGATAGTTCGGCACGATGGCAGCCGTAAGCGTTCCTTTGCCGCCAACGGGCGTTTGGGCGTGTGCAAACGATGCACTCAGCATCACGGCCCCAACTAAAAAACCGCCAAGGGTGCGCCGGAACAAGGAGTCGATCATGAGTAGTCGCCTGAGCTAGAGGTTGATGGGCAATACGGTTACGCCGTAAAAAATCAGGACAGCACGGCCGATATGAAGTCCTTCGTACGCTGCTGCTGCGGTTGAGACAACACTTGTTCGGGGGTGCCGGTTTCCACGATCTTGCCTTGATCCATGAAGACAACGCGGTTCGCCACTTCGCGGGCGAAGCCGAGTTCGTGCGTGACCACGATCATCGTCATGCCGCTCCTCGCGAGATCGCGCATCACGCTCAGCACTTCGCCGACAAGTTCAGGGTCGAGCGCGGAGGTGGGTTCATCGAAGAGCATGAGCTGCGGATGCATCGCCAGGGCGCGTGCTATGGCGACGCGCTGCTGTTGGCCGCCCGACAACTCCACCGGGAAGGCATCGCACTTGTGGCCGAGGCCGACGCGCCCAAGCAACGCCCGTGCCTCTTCCACCGCTTCGGACTTTTTCTTCTTCAGCACCTGCACCGGCCCCTCGATCACGTTTTCCAGCGCGGTCATATGGGGGAACAGGTTGAAGCGCTGAAACACCATGCCGGTCGCGAGCCGTTGCCGCGCCATCTGTTTTTCTGAAAGCGGGTAAAGTTTGTTCTCCACGCGACGGTACCCGACCAGTTCTCCGTTCACCCACAGCGCGCCGCCGCTGATGGTTTCGAGCTGGTTGATACAGCGCAGGAACGTGCTTTTGCCCGAGCCCGATGGCCCGATGATGCAAAGCACCTCGCCTTTCTCGACGTCGAGGTGAACGCCCTGCAGCGCCTGAAATTCGCCATAGGACTTGCGTAGATCGACGGCTTTGACTAATGGGTTCATGGCTGTATTCATTCCCGTGTTCTCTTGCGTCATTGCTTCGCCGACGCGCGGCCCGCGCCGCGTGCAAAGCGGACTTCGACGCGTGACTGCAGCATGGAAAGCACGGTGACGATCACGAGATACCAGACGCCCGCGACCATCAGCAATTCGATCACGCGGGCGTTCGCGTAATAGATATTCTCGGCGTTGTGCAGCATCTCGGCGTACTGGATCACGCTTGCAAGCGACGTGAGTTTCGCCATGCCGATCAGTTCATTGCCGATAGGCGGCACGATCACGCGCATGGCCTGCGGCAGGATGATGTGGCGCAGCGCCTGCAACCTCGGCATGCCGATGGACTTGGCGGCTTCGTACTGGCCGGTATCGACGGAAAGGAGACCCGCGCGCACGACTTCGGATGTGTACGCACCCTGGTTGATGCCAAGCCCGAGCAATGCGGCAAGGAACGGCGTCATGATGTCGACGGTACGGAACTCGAACAATCCGGGAATGCCCATGACCGGAAACACGAGAGCCAGGTTGAACCACAACAGCAACTGAAGGATCACCGGCGTGCCGCGAAACAGCCACACATAGGCATAAGCGACGCTGCGCAGGACCGGGTTGGTCGAGAGCCGCATGATCGCCACGACCACGCCTAGCACGATGCCAAGCGCCATCGCGAGAATGGTCATGATGACGGTATTGGCGAGACCTTTCAGGATCGACTTGGCTGTGAGGAAACGCGCGACCACCGCCCAGTCGATCTGTCCGCGCGCAAACGCCAGGACGATGTACGCGACTATCGCGAGGATCACGGCCGATGCAACATAGCGTCCGTAATAACGCCGCGGAACGTGTTCGAAGTGCGAGATATCGGCGAACGCGCCGGCGCTTTCGTGCGCTGCGCGATGGTTCGATTCCCGTTCGTTCGATGCACTCAGCATGTAGGTCCCTTGTAGTCGGCCGCCCATGCGGCCTGTTTGTCTATTGCCGTGCGCAGCCGCGTGATCTGTTCCTTCACGCGGGCCGGCGCCGTGCCGCCATACCCGCTGCGCGCTGCGACCGCGGCATCCAGCGTGACGTGATCGAGGACGGCGGGTTCAAGCCGTGCATCGACTTGAGCGAGCGTCGCAATCGATACATCGCCGAGTTCAATACCTTGCTGCTCGCACGCCCGCACCAGCGCGCCGGTGATCTCGTGCGCCTCACTGAACGGCACGCCGCGCAGCGCGAGCCAGTCGGCGACTTCGGTTGCCAGCGTAAACCCGAGCGGCGCCTGAGCGCGCATTTCAGCCACGTTCACGCGCATTGTGCGGATCATACCGGCCATGGCGGGCAGCACGAGTTCGAGTGTATCGATGCTGTCGAAGGCCGCGATCTTGTCTTCCGCCAGATCGCGGTTATATGCGAGCGGCAATGACTTGAGCGTGGCCAGCAAGCCGCTCAGGTTGCCGATCAACCGGCCCGCCTTGCCGCGCGTGAGCTCTGCGATATCCGAGTTCTTTTTCTGCGGCATGATCGAGCTGCCGGTGGCGTAGGCGTCGTCGAGTTCGACCCAGCGGAACTGGCGCGATGTCCACAGGATGACTTCTTCGGACAAGCGCGAAAGATTCACCGACAACATGCTCAGGATAAACGTGAACTCGGCGACGTGGTCGCGTGAAGCGACGGCATCGATGGAGTTTTCGCACGGGCCGTCGTAGCCGAGTTCGAGCGCCGACAGATCGGCGCGCAAACAGATCGCGGACCCGGCCAACGCCGCCGCGCCCAGCGGCGAGCGCGCGGAACGGCGGTCCCAGTCGACCAGACGGTCCACATCGCGATAGATCGATTGCGCATGCGCGAGCAACTGATGCGCAAACACGATCGGCTGGGCCGGCTGCAAATGCGTGAAGCCGGCCGTGATGGTTTCCACGTGCGCGTTTGCCTGTTCGATCAACGCATCCTGCAGTTCATTCACGGCGAGCGCGAGCTGTCGTGCCTTGTCCCGCAGATACAAACGCAAGTCGTTCGCCGCCTGGTCGTTGCGCGAACGTCCTGCGCGCAGTTTCCCGCCGACCGCCTTCAGCCGCTGCGTCAGCTCGCGTTCCAGGAACGTGTGGACGTCTTCATCGGCGAGGATGGGCGCAAGTTCGCCCGCGGCGAATTCCTTTTCGATCTGATCCATCGTGCCGAGCAACTGCTCGAGCTCGGCCGCGCTCAGGATCCCCGCGCGTTCGAGTTCGTTCGCGTGCGCACGCGAACCGGCAAGATCGTAGGGGGCGAGGCGAAAGAAGCTGGGATCCGAGCGGGAGAGGTTTTCCAGCGCGAGCGAGGGTCCGGATTTGAAGCGGCCGCCCCAGAGGCGTTCGGTTGCTGCATTCGTGGTCATGGGGTTTTCCTGTTCGTTAAGGCGTTCTGCTCATTACGACTAGCTTAATCGTTCAAATTTTTTGCTTGTACAGAGAATTAAATTCGCATCAAATCAAATTTTTCTCAGCATCTCCGGGTTCCCGCCATGCGCCACAGATTGCCGCCGCTCAACCCGTTGCGCGCATTTGAAGCCACCGCCCGGCATGGCACGGTCGCGGCCGCCGCCGATGAACTCAGCGTCACCGCGAGCGCCGTCAGTCACCAGGTGCGTGTGCTGGAAAGTACGCTGGGCGTCGCCCTGTTCATCCGTTCGAAGGCGCGCGTGAAGTTGACGCCCGCGGGCGAGGCGTTGCTGCAACCGGTCAAGACCGCGTTCGACATGATCGCGACGGCCGTCGTGAGGCTCGATTCGCCGGCGATCGCGGGGGATCTGGTGGTATCGGCGCCATTGCTGTTCACGTCGCGCTGGCTCGCGCGGCACATCGGCGATTTCCTCGACCAGTTTCCGGCGGTGAACCTGAAGCTGATTCCGTCGAACGATGACAAGGAAATATATTCCTCCGATGTCGACCTGTGCATTCGCTACAGCGAAGGTCGCTGGCGCGATCGCGACGTCAAGCTCATCACGCATCCGGTCTTGTTCCCCGTGGTGAGCCCCGCGTTGATGAACGGTCCGCGCACATTGCGCACGGTGCAGGACCTGGCGAACCGGACCTTGTTCTGCGAATACGCCGGTTCATGGACACGATGGCTCGCGGCGGCATCGGCGGACAAACTTGCGGGCTTGCGCATCCTCGAGATCGGCATTGCGCACGTCGGGATCGAAGCGGCCGTGCGAGGGCAGGGCGTGGCGCTGGGCGACAGCGTCTCGGTACGCGACGATCTCGCCGATGGCACCCTGATCCGCCCGTTTCGCATCACCGTGCCGGCGAAGCATGCGTATTATTGGGTGCGTCGAAATGAACTGATGGAGTCGCCGCTGATCGCGGCGTTCATGGCATGGGTGGACGACAAACTGGGGTAGAACGCGGGACTTGTTTCGGCGAATAGCGCGGATTGATCGTCGCAAATCCCTGATTCGCGGAGACGGCATGCGCGGTAAGCTCTGACCGTCGATTCCCACTTTCCGTTCAATGGCAGACATGACCGCAACCGCGCCGCATGGCGTTGTGCTTCAGGCAGACGCGCATCGGCAGAGCGGCCGCTTTGCCGATGCGCTGGCGCTTGTGCAACCCCTGCTCGACTCTTGCGACGCAGGTGCCGATCGCGTGCTGGCACTGGACATCGCGGCGTTCTGTTCGCTCGGCCTGGGCCGGACACTCGACGCGGAAAAATACTGGCGAGTATCGATCGAGATCGCGCCTGACGTGACCGGCGCGTATCAAAACCTGGGTGTGATGTTGAAGGGACTCGGCCGCGTCGCCGAAGCGGAAACGCTGTTTCGCGAGGTGCTGGCAAAAAGCCCCGACACAGCGGAGGCGCGTTTCCACCTTGCCAGCATACTGTTCCGGGAACATCGCTTTGGGGACGCCGAGGCCGAATATCGGCACGTGCTGCGGATCATGCCGGCCGCCGCAGAAGCGCACAACAATCTGGGCAACCTGCTTGAGGTGCTCGATCGCTTTTCAGAAGCCGAATCGCACATCCGGATCGCGTTGTGCCTCAACCCTGACCTTGCGGAAGCGCACTATAACCTCGCCAGTCTGATGCGTCAGGTCCGGCGTCTGGACGAGTCCGAATCGGCTTACCGTCGGGCGCTCGTGCTGCGTCCCGGCTATCGGGACGCGTCACTCGGTCTCTCGACGCTGCTGATGAGCATGGGGCGCTTCGACGAAGGCTGGGAACGCTACGAATCGCGTTACGATTACCCGCTGTTTGTTCATGGTCAGTCGAAGACGATGCTTGGCTGTCAGCAATGGCAAGGCGAGCCGCTCGCCGGCAAGTCGTTGCTGGTCTGGCAGGAAGACGGCCTCGGCGACATGGTTCAGTTCGCCCGGTACCTGCCGGTGCTCAAAGCAGCAGGCGCGCGGCACGTCGCGCTTGGGTGCGTGAACGCGTTGCATCGGCTACTTGCAAATGGCAGTGGTGTCGACGCGGTGCTGGATCACGCCACGGCACAGGCGCAATCCGCATCGTTCGATTACTGGACCAGTCTTGTGAGCGCGCCGCTGCATTTCAGGACTACAGTCGAGAGCATTCCTGAGCCGTTGCGTTTGCGTCCGGATCAAGCGCTTATCGATCAATGGCGCCCTCCAATCGCCGCACTGCGCGGTGCCGTCAGGATCGGGCTTGTATGGAAAGGCAACCCGAAGCATCACAACGACGCAAACCGGTCCCTGCCTTCCGTGGCGACGCTTGCGCCCCTCTGGTCAGTGCCCGGCGCCCGTTTCGTGAGTCTGCAAAAAGGACAGGGCGAAGAGGAGGCGGCCCACGCGCCGGAGAATCAGCCGCTGCTGCATCTCGGCTCGGCGGTGACGGATCTCGCGGACAGCGCTGCGGTCATTGCCGAGCTTGATCTTGTGATCTGCGTGGATACGTCGATTGCGCACCTTGCGGCTTCGCTGGGCAAGCCGTGCTGGGTCTTGCTGCCCGCTCGCGATGTGGACTGGCGCTGGATGAATGACCGCGATGATTCGCCGTGGTATCCGCAGAACGTGCGCCTCTTCAGGCAAAGAAGCGGGGATCGCGGATGGGCTCGTGTGATCGAACGGATCGTTCCGTCCTTAGCCAAGTTCTTGGGGGCCGCGTCCCTTCTGGACTGACACCAGGTTCCTCTTCAAACGGCCTGCGCGATTTTCGCCGGCAACTGTACCGGGTCTTCGCCCATCTGTTCAATCCGGATATGCGGGTCCCGTGCAAACCGGAAGCCGTTGCGGCCTTTTCGCTTGGCTTCATACATCGCGCCGTCCGCGCTGCTGATGAGTTCATCGGCGGATGCCTGGCGGGCGTCGGTGCACATCGTGATGCCTACGCTCGTACTGATGTCGACGGTGACGCCCGGCAGGACAAACGGACGCGTCAAGGTGCGGCAGATGTCCTGCGCAACCCGGCTGCACGCATTCGCCGTAGCGATTCCCTGGCTCAGGATGATGAATTCGTCGCCGGCGAGGCGGCTGACAACATCGTTCTGGCGAACGACTTTCTTCAATCGCTTGCCCACTTCGATCAGCAATGCATCGCCGGCGTCGTGCCCGTAGGTATCGTTGACGGTCTTGAACCCGTCGAGATCGAGAAAGAACAACGCGAACGGGACCGCTTCGCGCTTGCCGTGTTCGACTGCTCGGGCCAGTTCTTCATGCAATGCCCGGCGATTCGGCAGGCCGGTCAACGGGTCAAGCATGGCCTTGGCCAAGAGCACGTTTTCCGCGAGCTTCCGGTCGGTGATGTCCTGGCTCATGATGTAAAAGCCCGCGACCTTGTCGCCGCGAATATCGGGAATGTAGGTCGCACTCCAGATGCGCTCATGCTGCGGCCAATAGCGGACATTGTCGTACGTGACCCGCTCGCCCGCCAGGGCGCGTTCGAAGTACGGACGAAGCTCCTCGAAAAGTGAAAAACCCAGTGTCTCCTCGAGCGATTTCCCGCGCAGGCTGCCCGGCTCCACGCCGAAGACATCGCGATACACGTCGTTGTTGAACTGGTAGCGCAGGTTCGCGTCTACATGGCCGATAAGAATCGGCAGGTTATTGGTGATGGTCTGCAGCGTTTCCCGGCTCTGCGTCAATTCGGCCGTGCGTTCGGTGACGCGCTGCTCGAGCTCGTGCTGATAGTCGCGCAGGAACTTCTCGCTGTCCTTGCGCGCTGAGATGTCCTGGATGACGCTGATGAAGTGCAGCGGCTGACCGGTTTCATCGCGTACGAGCGCCACGCTCAGATCGACCCAGACGATCGTGCCGTCTCGTCGCCTGTAGCGCTTTTCCAGCGAATAGGTCTTCCTTCGGCCGAACAGCAGATCGGCGACGAGTTGGAGATCCATCGCAAGATCGGCTTCCACCGTAATTTCCGGGAATGTCAGGCTGAGGAGCTGTTCGGCGCTATAGCCGGTGATTTCGCAAAGTTTTGAATTGACATCGATAAACCGGCCGCTCAGATCGACGATGGCCTTTCCGGTTGGCGTCTGCCTGAAAATGGTCTCGAAGCGAGATGCGCTCAGCGCGAGATTACGGCGGTCGAATTCCTGCACGGCCCGGCCAACCCGCGCGGTTTCCTTGTGCAGCAATTCTCTTTCAACGGTGCGCGCCAGGTCGTGCAACGCGCTGATGGCGGAGCCGCTGAGCGTGCGGGGTTTTGTATCGATCACGCATAGCGTGCCGAGCACGAGACCTTCCGCGGAACGCAGCGGAATGCCCGCATAAAAGCGGATGAACGGTGCGCCAGTGACCAGCGGGTTGTCTGCAAAGCGGGCATCTTCGAGCGCATCCTCCACCAGCAAGATCTTGTCGATATCCAGCGCATGCGCGCAAAAGGCGAGGTCGCGGCTGGTTTCGCAAACGTCGAGGCCTACTCGCGATTTGAACCACTGACGGTATTCATCGACCAGGGAGATCAGGGCGATCGGCACCTGCAGCATCTCGGCAGCGATCCGGGTGATGCGGTCAAAGGCTTCGTCAGCGGGTGTATCGAGGACGTCCAGCCCTTGTAAGAGGCGTAGTCGAGCTGCTTCGTTTGCGGGCACAGGCGCTTTCGACATATACCTTTTAGTGGTGGAAGCTGGTTATCAGTTAATTCGTAGTATCGACTCTTGAGGCCACAACTTTAGTCATGCCCCAATTTAAATCTCCAACTTTTCCGTTCTGATAACGAAAAATTTACCGGCTGGACATGGAGGCAATATTTCTCCTGTGCACTCGATTGTCGAAAAGCGTTCCACGGTAAGTGTCCTGCCCGAAACAACAGTTCGATATGCACAGATTTGCGATATAAACATTCCTCTGATGAGAACGGCAGATCAGCGCGTCGCTGCAAACGGCTGATTTCCGAAAAATTCTGGCTTTTTTGATCTGATGTAACCAAATGTATTTGATTTTCATCTGGCTCGCGTATCATTTACTCATACTAAAGCGGTTATGTATCTTTTACCGTTTTGGAAATGTTGAATCAGGGAGCTTTACGTCGGGGTCCTTTGGCATTTCGATCCGTCACGGCGACATGTTTAACCGTCGCGTTCTGGCACCGATTAGCCAAACGTTTGCTTCGGACGCGAAAACGTCGTAACCGAACTGAATAAACGGTTCAAGTTTCATGTTTTCCTACCGTTAATTCAATTGCGTGCATTAGATATCCTAAACAAACCTTCATGAAGGAATGACCTCCTCAAGAAATTAGGATCACAAAGTAAACCTAGCAAGGGCCGTTCATCGGCGGCCTTTCTCGTTCGCATTGCACAAAAACTGACCAAACTTTTTTATGCCGGACTTCGCCCGGCAGGGGAAAACTCGCCATGTTGAAACGACGTCAATTTCTTGGTGGCCTTGCGGCCTTCAGTAGCAGCTATTTGTTGGCCGCATGCGGTGGCGGCTCGGGCGCAAGCAGTACCGGCGCCGCTGTGAGCGCTGCAGCGAATGTCCAGGCATTGCAGAACGCGGCCATCGGGGGGGCATCGACTAATGGAGCGACAATACCTCCGGCGGCCTCCTTGACCGACAGCAACGGTGCCGTCTGGACGCTGTCCGGCGGCGTGGTGTACAAGAATGGCGCGGTCGCCGGCGTCAACTACAACGTATCGCTGGTACTGTGGTTCAGCAACACCATCTATCACGAGAATTCTTCCGGAAAGTTCTATGCGTGGTCAGGTTCGGGCTGGTCCGCTTGTCTTGATCCGCGTTCTGCGAGAGGCACCTCGCCCAACGGTACGACCATCCCGACCGGCACGTATATCAACGACGCAGTCGGCAGACAGTGGACAGTCACGAACGGCGTGATTTACCGCGACGGCGTGGTGGCCGGCATCAACTATGGCGTCGCCTTGCTGCTCTGGTACGGCGGCAATATGTGGCATCAGAACACGAGCGGGCAGTTCTACGTCTGGGCCGACGTGGGCGCCGCAGGCTGGCTGCATGCCACTGACCCTCGCATCGCGACCGCGCCGGTTGCCGGAAACTTCTACGGTATCAACGGGCACTTCGACTACACCTATAGCCCTGCGCAAGTTGTAACGATGCTGAAGGGTTTGGGCATGTCGACCTACCGTGTCGGCGTCAGCGACGACCCCACGCAGCTCAACGCGGTGTCGGCCCTTGCACAAGCTTTCCAGTCGGCCGGCATGACGCTTTTCGTGCTGATCAACCAGGGAATGACCGACGCATCCGGGAACGTGCTGAGCGGCGAGAGCGTCGCTTACAACCAGGCGTACATGGTTGGATCGACGGTTGCGAACAGGCTGAAACAGTACGGTGTGACCATGTACGAATGCGGGAACGAGCTGACCCGCCAGAATTCGACCATTCTGGACTTCAATCAGGCGGGTAATACGGCGGCCGACTTCAACAATGCGAACTGGCCGGCCATGCGAGGTGTGATGCGAGGTATGCTCGATGGCGTGAGGTCGGTTCAGCCGAACGCCAAGTGCGGCATCAATTTTTGCGCCTCCGACATCGGCGCCGCAGACGCCTTGTGGGAAGGCTCGCAACCTGACGGAACCACGGGACATCCGATCGTGCGCTGGGACATCACGACGTGGCACAACTACGAGGTGTACGGTGACATCTTCAACATCGGCACGGACGGCGCGGGCCCGGGCTTCGACTTGCCGACGTACTGCAAGGCCCGGTACGGTGTGCCGTTCATGATCACCGAGTGGAATACGGGTCCTGAGCAAACGCAGGCTTACCGTGCGACCTACATCACAACCCAGTTGACGAACCTGTATCAGGCGCGGAAAACCCACAATATTCAATCGACGATGTATTACGTGCTCGACAGCGGCAACAACACCTTCGGGATCGTTACGGCCGGCGTGAAGTCGATTCTCCCCTACGCGGCCTTTGCAACTTTCATCGCGGCCAACGCCGACGTTTGAACGTTGTTTCTGAAGCACGACTGCCGGGTCGCGTTCCCTGCTTCGGCAGCAGGGAGCGCGACCCGTTTGTGCATTTCCGTTTGGCCGGCCACATATCGCATTGACGCGACAAAGCACAATCACCTGAAGAACGGACGTGTTCCGGCCCGAGCGGGATTCCGGCGACAGTCAACATAGTCAATGCGATATTGGAGAAACAATGGGTTGGAAAAACCTGCTGATCGAAGCGCCCGTCTGGTTAATCAGCCGGTTCTACCGGCCGCGCTTCGATCCGAACCGCAAGACGCCCCGCGAGATTCTGGTGTTGCGCCCGAATGATTTCGGTGAGCTGCTCACCACCACTCCGCTTTTCGAAGCGCTGCGCAAGCGCTTTCCAACGACGCGCCTGATCGCCGGTGTAGGAAGCTGGGCGCGTCCCATTCTGGAAAACAATCCGTTCGTCGATGAAATCGTCGAGATCGATGCGCCCTGGAACAACAAGCTCGTCGAGGACCGGTCGCATCGCAATGTAATGCGGTTTCTCTGGAAGTCGCCGCAAGTCGCGGCACTGCGCGCACGAGGCGGTTTTGACGTGGGTATCGACGTGCTCGGCAGCTACATGGGCGCGGTGCTGATGATGCGCGCGGGCGTCAGATACCGCATTGGCGTGCGCGGGTATCGCGGCGGCTGGAGCGGCTGCCAGGATTACATCGAGTTCGCCAGGCGGCAATGCGGCCGGGCCGCGCTCGGGCAAGCGGAACTGCTCGGTGCGAAGACGCTGCCGGAGGCACGTCCCCAGCTTTTCCTGACTGACGATGAACGCTTGCAGGCGGCGCAGGTCTGGAACGCGGGCGAGGCCGGCGGCCGCCGCACGGTGCGGATAGTTGCCGGCGTGGGCGCCGGCGTTTCAAGCAAGGCATGGGATGCGCGGCAGGTCGGGGACGCGCTAACCCGGATTGCGGAGGCAATGGAAAAGGCCGGTAATGCATGCAATATCGTGATCGTCGGCAGCGACACCGACCGGCTGCGCGCGGAAGAGGCCATGGCCGCTGCGAGTCCGGCTACGGCGATCCGTTCGATGGCAGGAGAAGTATCGATGCGCATCATGTTTGCGCTGGTCGAGAACGCGGACGTCGTGCTGACAAATTCCTCCATGCTGCTGCACGTTGCCGCCGCTTTCCAGCGTCCGACAGTTGCCGTGATCGGCGGCAGCGTGACGCGGCCCGAGGTTCACGACGCTATCTGGGGTTATCCGCCGCCTTATCGGAGCGTTGCGCCCGAGCGGTACGTTCCTGGCGAGCATGCTCTGAACTGGCCGAGCGTCGAGCGGGTCGTGGACGCTGTCATCGAGTCGTTGGAATTGCAGCGCGCCCGGGGAAATAACCGCACAGAACCTGTTGTCTAGAACCGGTCGTGTCCAGAGGTTTTGTTCAAGTGTTTGAACATTGAAAGGTTTTTCGTTCTGATTTTCACCGGAAGCATGTGGAGGGCGTGCAGAGTTTTCTGGCAGTTTTGCCATTTTGGCGCCATTTAGGCGTTGGGGCTTGGCCGTTAAGATGCGGGCGTCGGCGGTTTGCGCGGAGGTTGGTTTGCCTGGGACATCAGGCTCGCCGAATGCGTGCAGTCCCGGCACTGGCTCAGTCATTTTCTTTTCCTGCTTTTTTCGAGCGCGTCTTAATGTGGATCGTCAACGTTGCGCTGAAGCGGCCCTACACATTCATTGTGATGGCCATCATGATCCTGTTGGCGACGCCGTTTGCGCTCCTGACAACGCCCGTCGACGTCCTGCCGGAAATCAATATTCCGGTCGTCAGCATCATCTGGACATATACGGGTTTGTCGGCCGAAGACATGGCGAACCGTATCGCCCAGGTCAACGAGCGTAGCCTCACGACCACGGTCAACGATATCGAGCATATCGAGTCGCAGTCGTTGCCGGGCATCGCCATCATCAAGGTCTTTCTGCAGCCGAATGCGAACATCCAGACTGCGATTGCGCAGACGGTGGCCGTCGAACAGGCGCAGTTGAAACAGATGCCGCCCGGCGCCACACCGCCGCTCGTGCTGAGTTATTCGGCATCGAGCATTCCGGTGATCCAGCTCGGGTTGTCGAGCCAGACGCTCTCCGAACAAGACCTGAACGACTCGGCGCTGAACTTCCTGCGCCCGCAACTGGTGACCATTCCGGGCGCGTCGGTGCCTTATCCGTACGGCGGCAAGAGCCGGCTGATCTCCGTGGATCTGAATACGCGCGCGCTGCTGGCGAAGGGCCTCACGCCCTCCGATGTCGTCAGCGCTTTCAACGCGCAGAACCTGATCTTGCCAACGGGCACAGCCAAGATCGGCCCGAAGGAATACACCATCAACATGAACGGTTCGCCGGCGACCATCGCCGCGTTGAACGAGATCCCCGTGCGCACCGTGAACGGTGCGACTACTTACTTGCGTGAAGTCGCTCACGTGCGCGACGGTTTCTCTCCGCAGACGAACATCGTGCGGCAGAACGGACAGCGCGGTGTGCTGATATCAGTCATGAAAAACGGCAGCGCGTCGACGCTGTCGATCGTCAATGCGTTGCGCGCCATCTTGCCGAAAGCCAAGGCTTCGTTGCCGGAAGACTTGACGATCACGGCGCTCTTCGATCAGTCCGTGTTCGTGAAAGCCGCCGTGCAGGGCGTGATCAAGGAAGCCGTGATCGCCGCCGCCTTGACCGCCGCGATGATCCTGCTGTTTCTCGGCAACTGGCGCAGCACCTGCATCATCGCGATATCGATTCCACTTTCAATTCTGTCGTCGCTGCTGGCGTTGCATGCGCTCGGGCAGACCATCAACATCATGACGCTGGGCGGACTCGCGCTTGCCGTGGGTATCCTGGTTGATGACGCCACGGTGACCATCGAGAATATCGAGCGGCATTTGCACATGGGCACGGACCTGCACGAGGCGATCCTGGAGGGCGCGGGCGAAATCGCAATTCCGGCGCTCGTGTCCACGTTATGTATCTGTATTGTGTTCGTGCCGATGTTCTTTCTCACCGGCGTGGCGAAGTTCCTGTTCGTGCCGCTCGCCGAAGCCGTAGTGTTCGCCATGCTCGCGTCCTACGTGCTTTCACGGACGCTCGTGCCGACGCTCGCCATGCTGCTGATGGGTCACGCGCACAAGCCAAAAAAGAACGCGAAGCCGAATCTGTTCATGCGTCTGTATCATCGTTTCGATGCCGGTTTCGAGCGGATGCGCGCCACCTACATTGTGATCCTGAGCACGTTGCTCGTGCGCCGCCGCTTGTTCGCAGTGGGATTCCTGAACTTTTGTATTGTCTCGGTCGGACTCGTGTTCGTGCTCGGCGAAGACTTTTTCCCGAGCGTCGATTCCGGCAACATCCGGCTTCACATGCGCGCTCCGACGGGTACGCGCATCGAAGAAACGGCGCGGCTCGCGGACGATGTCGAGCGCGTCGTGCGTCAGGTCGTGCCCGCCAGCCAGCTCGAAACGATCCTCGACAACCTCGGGTTGCCGTACAGCGGTATCAACCTCTCGTACAGCAACGCAGGAACCATCGGCACGCTCGATGGCGAGATCCAGGTCGCATTGAAGCCCGACCACGATCCGACCGCGGGTTTCGTGGACAAGCTGCGCACCATTCTTCCGCAGAAATTTCCGGGCGTGGACTTCTTCTTCCAGCCGGCTGACATCGTCACGCAGATCCTGAACTTCGGTCTGCCGGCAGCCGTCGATGTGCAGATTTCCGGTGCGAACCAGCGCGGCAATTTCGAAGTTGCGTCCGGCCTGATGAAGTCGATCCGGCAAATTCCCGGCACCGTCGACACCCACATCCAGCAGAAGTTCGACCAGCCGGTGCTCAACCTGCAAATGGACCGCACGCGGCTGCAGCAGCTCAACCTGACGGCGAACAACGTCGCGCAGAACGTGCTGGTTTCGCTCTCGGGCAGCTCGCAAACGTCGCCGGGTTTCTGGTTCAACAACAAGAATGGCGTGGAGTATCAGGTCGCGGTGCAGACGCCGCAGTACCAGATTTCTTCCATCGATGAGCTGCTGCGCACACCTGTTTCCGGCAGCGCAACGGGTCCTACGCAACTGCTCGGCAATCTCGTGCGCGTCTCGCCGCAAAGCCAGTTCGCCGTGGTGACGCGCTACAACATCAAGCCGGTCATCGATGTATTCGTAAGCGTCGAAGGACGCGATCTCGGCAGCGTCGCGAAGGAGGTGGACAAGCTCGTGGACCAGGCGCGCGCCAAGTTGCCGCGCGGCAGCGAGATCACCGTGCGCGGCCAGGTCGCGACCATGCGCTCATCGTTCTTCGGCCTGGGCGTGGGCGTCGCGATGGCCATCGTGCTCGTGTATCTGCTGATCGTGGTGAACTTCCAGTCGTGGGTCGACCCGCTGATCATCATCAGCGCATTGCCCGCGGCGCTGGCGGGTATTGCATGGATGCTGTTTCTCACGGGCACGCACCTGAGTGTCCCGGCGCTCACCGGCGCGATCATGACCATGGGTGTGGCGACCGCGAACAGTATCCTGATGGTGTCGTTCGCAAGACAGCGCCTGCAGGCCGGCGCGCCGCCGCTCACCGCCGCACTCGAAGCGGGCGCGAGCCGTATTCGGCCGGTCCTGATGACGGCGTTCGCAATGATCATCGGCATGATTCCGATGGCGCTCGGGCTTGGCGAAGGCGCCGAGCAGAATGCGCCGCTCGGGCGCGCAGTGATCGGCGGCCTGCTGTTTGCAACCGTATCCACCCTTTTCTTCGTGCCGCTTATTTTTGCGGGTATCCATAGCCGGCTGGCCCGGCGGCGCGAGCGTTCGGAAAACGACCATGACGACGATGATCGCGATGGCCACGGCACGCCCGAACATGCACCAAGTTAAAACTGGCTGAACGATATGACCGAAAAAACTCACGCATCGCTGGGGATTCCCGTCAGGGAATCCGACGAGGGCCACGCGTTGCCGCCCCGGGGGCGCGAATGGAAGCGCGCGAAGATCGCAGTGGTGATCGTGCTGATCGTGCTCGCGGCGGGGGCCGTGCGCACCGTGGTATCGAACGTGTCGGAAAGCCACGCGGCGACCGAGACCTCTCAGCAAAACGCGAAGGTGTACGTCAACGTGATCTCGCCGAAACCGGCGGAAGGCGGCGGTGAAACCGTGTTGCCCGGCACCTTGCGAGGCTACGTGGAGTCGCCCATCTATGCGCGGGCGACCGGCTATCTGCTGCACTGGTATGCGGATATCGGCGTACGCGTGAAGCAGGGCCAGTTGCTCGCCACGCTCGATACCCCGGAGATCGACCAGGAGCTTGCGCAAGCCGTCGCGCAGCGCGACCAGACGGCATCGAGCCTCGTGCTCGCGAAGAGTTCGTTCACGCGCTGGCAGCAACTGCGTCAACGCGACGCCGTGTCCCAGCAGGAACTCGATGAACGCCAGAGCACCTTCAACCAGGGCGTCGCGAACCTCGCGGCGGCGAACGCGAACGTGCAGCGCCTGAAGCAGCTCGAGTCGTTCAAGCGCATCGTGGCGCCGTTCACGGGCGTGGTGACGCAGCGCAACGTGGACGTAGGCGATCTTATCGATGCCGGCAGCGGCGCGAGCCGCGCGCTCTTCGCAATGGCGCAGGCCGACCCGTTGCGGGTCTACGTGCAGCTTCCGCAGGCATATGCGCAAAACATCAAGCCCGGGCAGGACGTGATCGTCACGCAAGCGGAACTGCCGGGGCAGCAGTTCCATGGAAGCATCGCGAATATCTCCGGCGCAATCGATGTCCCTACGCGTTCGCTGCAGGTCGAAGTGCGCTTGCCGAATCCGGACAACAAGTTGCGCCCGGGTGCTTACGTTCAGGTGGCGTTGCCGGGTGTCGCGCGGGCGCCGCTGGTCGTTCCTGGCAACGTGCTGCTGTTTCGCGCCGAAGGGCCGCGGGTTGCTGTCGTCGACCAGAACGGCAAGGTCGTCTTGCGCAAGATCGTCATTGCGCAAGACCTGGGGCGAACACTGGAAATCGAAAGCGGCATAGAGCAGAGCGACAAGATCATCGTCAATCCGAGCGATTCCATCGCGGACGGCGACCCGGTCACCATAGCGCCGCTCAAGCCTGCAAAGAAGGGGATGTCGTGATGGAGGCGCATCGGACCATGCGGCTGGGGGCGCTGGCAGCCGGCGCGATCCTGCTGTCCGCCTGCACGGTCGGGCCGGACTACAAGCAGCCGGTTGCGCAGACGCCGCCCGAGTGGCAGACGGATTCGTACTGGCGCGTCGCCGAACCTTCGCATGCGCCGCTTGGCGCCAACTGGTGGACGAGTTACGGCGACGCAACGCTCAACGGCTTCGTGGATCAGGCGCTCGCGCAGAACCAGACGCTCGCCGCGGCGCTTGCCCACTACGCGCAGGCACGCGCGACGCTTGCAAACAACGCGGCGCAACGCCTGCCCGAGGTCGATTTCGGCGCGACCGGCGCACGCGCCCGGATCTCGCAGAACCGGCCGCAAACCAGTTACGCAACGCCGACGCAGTCGACGGTTCAGAACGACATTCGCGTTGGTCCGACCATCGATTACGACACGGATCTGTTCGGCCGGATTCGCCGCGAGATCGAAAGTGCGACGGCGTCCGCGCAGCAATCCGCCGATGATCTTGCGAACGCGCGCCTCGTGCTCACCACGGATCTCGCGAACGACTACTTCTCGATGCGCGAACTCGACGCCGAGATCGACGTGCTAAACCGCTCGGTCGTACTGCAACAGAAGGCGCTGGATTACGTGACGACGCAGCACGATCTCGGCTCGGTGTCAGGGCTCGACGTGCTGCAGCAGAAATCCGAACTCGATACCACGCGCGTACAGGCGCGCCTGCTGCTCAACCAGCGCGCCCAGTTCGAGCATGCGATCGCGGCGCTGATCGGCGTGCCCGCGCCGCAGTTTGCCATTGCGCCGAAGGTGATCGATGCCAACGTGCCGATCATCCCGCTCGGCTTGCCGAGCGATCTGCTGCAACGGCGTCCGGACATCGCATCGGCGGAACGTGCGATGGCCGCCGCCAACGCGCAGATCGGCGTGGCGAAGGCGGCCTATTTCCCGAGCCTTTCGCTGATGCCGGGTATCGGCTGGGAAAGCACGCAGTTCGCCAGCCTGCTGAGCGCGCCCACCTTGATGTGGACGCTCGGCGCAACGGTCGGCCAGGTCATCTTCGATGGCGGGCGGCGCGCCGCGAACGTGGATTTCGCGAGCGCGGGTTATCAGGCCGCCGAGGCGAATTATCGGCAGACGGTGCTCAACGCGTTCCAGCAAGTTCAGGACGGGGTAACGGGTTTATCGGTGCTCGATGCCGCCGCGAAGGAGTCGCAAGAGGCCGTGACCGACGCGCGGCGCCTCTTGACGCTCGCGAACGATCGCTATTCGGGCGGCCTCGTCGCGTTTCTCGATGTGATCACCGCGCAGCAGTCGCTGCTCACGAGCGAGCGGCAGGATGTGCAGATTCACGGGCAACAGCTGACAATGTCGGTGTCGCTGGTGAAAGCGCTGGGCGGCGGCTGGGACGTGAATACGCCCCTTGCAGGCTCGCCCGCACCCGCCAATACGATGGCAGCGAACCCGCCGTCATCGCAGTGACAGAGCCATTACGTTTCCTATAATGGAAGAACGTACATAAGAAGGCGCGCATGAAACTGCTCATCGTGGAAGACGAACACAAGGTAGTCGACTACCTGCGCTCCGGGCTGACGGAGCAGGGCTGGATAGTCGATGTCGCCATGGACGGCGAGGAGGGCACGCATCTCGCGATCGAGTTCGATTACGACGTGATCGTACTCGACGTGATGCTGCCCAAGCGCGACGGCTTCAGCGTGCTGAAGGCGCTCCGGGCACACAAGGCGACGCCTGTGATCATGCTGACCGCGCGTGACCAGATCAACGACCGCGTGCGCGGCCTGCGCGAAGGCGCGGACGATTACCTGACCAAACCGTTTTCATTCCTCGAACTCGTCGAGCGGCTGCACGCGCTCGCGCGCCGCACGCGTGCGCAGGAATCCACGCTGATCGCACTGGGCGATCTGTATGTGGACCTGATCGGCCGCCGGGCGACGCGCGACGGCATACGGCTTGACCTGACCGCGAAGGAGTTCCAGTTGCTGAGCGTTCTGGCGCGCCGCCAGGGCGACATCCTGTCGAAGACGGCCATCACGGAGCTGGTGTGGGAGGTCAATTTCGACAGCCACACCAACGTGGTGGAAACCGCGATCAAGCGGCTGCGCGCGAAGCTCGACGGTCCGTTCCGGACCAAGCTGCTGCACACGGTGCGCGGCATGGGTTACGTCCTCGAGGTCCGCGACGAAGCGGCCGCATCATGAACCGGTCCATCTCGCGCCGTCTTGCATTCATGTTCGCGGCGGTCGCGCTGTTCGTGTTCACGCTCGTAGGCTCCGGGCTATTCCTGGTACTGAGCACGCAGCTTGAACAGCATTTGCGCGAATCGCTCGATGACCGCAGCGAGATTGCGAAGATCATCGTTTATCACGCGATGACACCCGAGAAATGGAAGCTCGCGCGCGAACGCCTCGCCGACATGACCCCCCGCGACGGCTACACCCGCTATTCGGTGACGAGCAGCAATCCGGCGTTCAGCATCGGGCAACCGATGACAGGCCAGGTGGTCGATCGCTGGCCCGGCGGTTACGAACGCGTCCGCACGAACGACGGCAAATGCGACATGCTCATCAACACGATCGAGATCCCGTCGTATGGCGACAGGCCCGCGGTTCAGCTCCAGGTCGGCGCGGGTTATGCCGCGAACACGCGCACCATGCGCGCGTTTGGTTTTGCGCTTGCGGCGTTATCGGCGCTTGGAAGTCTCGGGGTCTTGTTGTTGAGTTATTCGGTCACGCGTCTGGGCCTCGCGCCGCTCACCCGGCTAACACGCGACGCTTCGGCAGTCAGCCCGAACAATCGCTCGCAGCGTCTCAACACGAGTTCGCTGCCGCTCGAACTGAGCGATCTCGCCAACTCGTTCAACGGCGCGCTGGAGCGGCTCGACGCCGCGTATGGACGGCTCGAGTCGTTCAATGCCGATGTCGCGCACGAGTTGCGCACGCCGGTCACGATCCTGATCGGGCAGACGGAAGTCGCATTGACGCGCAATCGGTCAGTCGACGACCTGCGCCAGACGCTGCAATCCAATCTGGAAGAGTTCGGTCGCATGCGGGCGATCATCAACGACATGTTGTTCCTCGCGCGTGCCGACCAGGGCGAGCGAGCAACGGGTCTCGTCGATACATCGCTTGCCGCCGAAGTCGCGCACACGCTGGAGTTTCTCGAGATTCCGCTGGAAGAGGCGCAGGTCCATGCAATTTCTTCCGGCGACGCCTTCGTGCGCGTCAACAAATCGCTGTTCGGCCGCGCATGCATCAACTTGCTGATGAACGCGATCCAGCATTGCGAGGCGGGATCGGTCATCAGCGTTTCGATCAGGCGCGAAGGCGATCAGGTGCGCGTGGCGGTGGCGAACCCGGGGCAGGCGATAGAACCGGGCGTGCTCGATCATCTGTTCGACCGGTTTTACCGGGCGGAAGTATCGCGTACGAACAGCCGCGAGAATCACGGACTGGGCCTGGCTATCGTGAAAGCGACGGCCGAGATGCACGGCGGCAAGGTGTTCGCGACCAGCGCGGGTGGCATCAATACGTTTGGGTTTTCCGTCGAGGCGTCGGAAATCGTCGAGCAGCCCCAGGCTCCGCCCGATTTGCGGGTTCAAGAACCGCGCGTCGAAACCTCGATGCAGACGGCTTCAATCAGCCACTAAGCTGGCTGGCAGTAAGATCATGCTTGCCCGGCGACATTGCTCGTCGGGGAGTTACCGTTCTCCGGTTGCCACGCATCAAGGTGGCCGATCTTGCCAACTACACTTTCACGCACTCACCGAAAAGTTGTCGTACAACGTACCTGCTTGTCGGGTGGTTGTCGCAATTAATTCTCCACTCGCAAATGACCTGTGCGGGCTGCTCTAAACGGCGAGATGGTTTATATACGGGCCTTCGTGCGTCCATGCGCGAGAATTCAGCGTTCACCTGCAACCTTACGTTTAAGGGTTAACGGTTATGGAAAGCGTAGTCCGTCCCGGTTATGTTCTCATACGACAACATACATCGATAAATGCGCCGTAAAGAGCGTCCTCCTGCGGCCGTTACCTGGCCGTCGGCCGGCATCGGCCCCAAATCGATCCGCATAAAATCCATACGAAGAGCGAGGAGACGAAATGATTCTGTCCGGCCGATTACTGGCTAGATTTTCAGCGAAGCTGACCGTGCTGTGCGGCGCGTTGAGCGCGGTGGCGGCTATTGCCGTGATCACCACGCCTGCCGCGCACGCGGCCGACCCTGTGTCGATCAACATCGTCGACGTAGCGGGCAACCTGCAGCTCACGCAAAAGGCGTTCGAAGCATTCAAGGCGAAGTATCCGCAGCTCGTTTCCAACATTACCTTCACCAACGCGCCCGCCCCGCAATTGCCCGGCAAGATCAAGGCGATGCAGGCCGCCGGACGCTCCGACATCGACCTCGTGCTGACCGGCACCGACGCGCTGGCTGCGGGTATCGAACAGAAGCTGTGGATGAAACTGCTGCCCGAACAATCGGCCTCATTCCCCGGTCTCCTCGATAAATACGCACCCGGTCCGCGCAAGATGCAGGACATAGCGCAGGGTTACGGCATTGAAGTGACGTACATGCCTGCCGGTCCGCTGATTGAATACAACCCGGCGAAGGTCACCGATCCGCCGAAGACGCCCGAGCAGTTGCTCGCATGGTGCAAGGCACATCCGGACAAGCTCATCTATGCACGCCCGGCCAACTCCGGTCCGGGACGCACTTTCCTGATGGGCCTGCCATACGTTCTCGGCGACAAGGACCCGCGTGACCCCATCAACGGCTGGGACAAGACATGGGCCTTCCTCAAGCAACTGAATGATTGCATTCCTTATTACCCGGGCGGAACATCGGCGGTGATGAAGGAGCTGGGCGAAGGCTCGCGCGACATGACGCTCACGGTGACAGGCTGGGACATCAATCCGCGCGCACTGGGTCTGGTGCCGGCGGAGTTCAAGGTCCAGGCGTTCGACAACATGACGTGGGTCAACGACGCCCACTACATGGTGATCCCGAACGGCGTGCCGAAGGAAAAGCTCGACGTGCTCTACAAGATGATGAACTTCATGCTCGAACCGGCGCAGCAGGCCATGACTTTCGACGATGGTTATTTCTATCCGGGGCCGGCCGTAAAGGGCGTAACGATCGAATCGGCGCCGGCGAAGAGCCAGGACGTGATCAAGAAGTACGGCCGTCCGGAATACGCAAAGCTGCTGGCTGACCGTCCGCACGTGGTGCCGTTGAGCGCGACCGCGATGGTTGCCGCGTTCCAGAAATGGGACCGCGAGATCGGTTCGCAGAAATCAAAGTAAGGCAGGCGAAGTAAAGCGCCTAAGGCCGTGCGGTTTTCATCAAGCCGCACGGCGTCGTTAACAGTTTCATCAACAGTTTCATCAACAGCTTCATCAACAGCTTCGTGAGTGAAGTATCAGGAACCTGCCATGAAACATCAGTTCGATGAGTTGCGACTCGATTCCGTCAGCCGCAGTTTCATGAACGCCGAAGGCCAGGCGGTCGCGGCATTGCGCGGACTAGCATTGAGTATCCAGCGTGGCGAGTTCATCGCGTTGCTGGGACCTTCCGGATGCGGCAAGTCGACGGCGCTCAATTGCATCGCCGGATTGCAGCCGCTGACCGGCGGAAAGATCTGGCTCGATACACAGCGTATCGATGTCCTCCCACCCGAGAAGCGCGGGTTCGGCATGGTGTTCCAGAACTATGCGTTGTTCCCGCATATGTCGGTGCTGGATAACGTCGGCTTCGGCCTCAAGATGCGGGGCGTAGCCAAGAGCGAAGCCGCGCGCCGGGCGTTCGAAGCGTTGCAGATGGTGCAGCTCGTCGGACAGGAAAAGAAGCTGCCTGGACAGTTGTCCGGTGGTCAGCAACAGCGTGTTGCCATCGCGCGGGCGATCGTGATCGAACCGTCGCTCGTGTTGATGGATGAACCGCTTTCTAACCTGGATACGAAGTTGCGCATTGAAATGCGTGCCGAGATCCGGCGCATTCACAGCCAGCTCGGACGCTCGACCATTTATGTGACGCACGATCAGGACGAGGCGTTGTCGATGGCGGATCGTATCGTGGTGATGCGTGAAGGCACCGTGCAGCAAGTCGCGTCGCCGAAAGAGATTTACGAGCGGCCCGGCAATCTGCATGTGGCGCGTTTCCTGGGGTATCGGAACGTGGCGGAGTTCACGCTGGAAGGCATGGCGGGCGAGGGCGTTGCGGTCAACGCGAATGGCGTGCGCCTGGTCGGCATGCCGATGGCCGGTTTCAACACCAAGCGCGTGAGCGTTGCAATGCGTCCCGAGGATATCGACCATGCGTCGCCGGGTGCGGAGAATTCATTTAACGCCGAAGTGCTGACGGTCGAATACGGCGGCCAGGATTCGCTGATCCGCGTGAAGGCCGCGTTCGGTTTGTTGTGGGCGCGCGTGACGGGCGACGTAGCCGTTGGCGAAGTCATCACACTTCGCGTGCCGCCACTGCGTACGCTCGTATATGAAGGGGAAGCGCAATGAGCTCGCCACCGCTGCCGCTACCCAATGCGGTTCCGCGCGACGCCAAGGCATGGCTCGTCTCGCCGGCGCTGATCTTCATCTTCGCGTTGTTCGTCTATCCGTTCATCTACGGCCTGGTGCTTTCGTTCCAGCCCATGAACGGCGGTTCCGCGTTCGCCAATTACATCACGTTCTTCACCGATACCGCGATGTGGCCCACCATCATCGTCACGTTGAAGCTCGCTGTTCCGGCGACGATCATCAACGTGGGATTATCGGTTCCGGTTGCCTTCGCGTTGCGGCGCAATTCGCCGTACCAGAAGTTCGTGACCACGCTGCTCGTGATTCCGGTGACACTCGGCACCGTGTTGATTGCCGATGGCATGCTGACGTACTTCGGCCCCAACGGCTGGTTCTCGCAAGCGGTGCACGGACTGCATTTTTATCGCGATGAAGTCCGGCTCACGCATAACTATTGGGGCGTGCTGATATCGCTGATCGTGTCGGGGTTTCCGTTTGCGTTCTTGCTGACGCTCTCGTACGTGACCGGCATCGATCCGACGCTTGCACGTGCCGCCGCTACCCTTGGCGCCAGTCCTTGGCAGCAGTTCAAGCAGATCTACCTGCCGCTTCTGATGCCGGGGCTCACCATGGCTGCGTGCCTCTCGTTCGTGCAGGCGTTCTCGGTGTTTCCATCGGCGGTTCTGCTTGGCGCGCCGGCCGGCCCAACCCGCGTGATCTCGATCGCCGCTGCGGAAGCCGCCTTCGAGAACTATGATT
Source organism: Burkholderia sp. PAMC 26561 (assembly GCF_001557535.2). Taxonomy (NCBI): domain Bacteria; kingdom Pseudomonadati; phylum Pseudomonadota; class Betaproteobacteria; order Burkholderiales; family Burkholderiaceae; genus Burkholderia; species Burkholderia sp. PAMC 26561. The sequence goes on along the minus strand of NZ_CP014307.1, from coordinate 488,049 downwards.
ATTCGCTTGCATCCGCCATTGCGATGGTTATGGGCTTCGTACAATTGCTGGTGGTCGCGGGCATGCTCGGCACGCGGCGCTTCTTCTACACGGGTCCGGTGACCGGAGGTAAAGGCTGATGGCAACCGATAATCACGCACCCGTGTGGTCCGCTTCCTCCCGTGCTCCGGCGCCCGACAGCCGTAACGACGGCGCTCAACCCGCAAAGCCGATGAAACCTCATGTGAGCCTCGGCGACCGCGTCTGGAAGATGTTCGTCTGGGGCGCGATGGCGTTTTTCCTCTTCAACGTGCTGTTGCTGATTGCAACTGTCGCGGTGAATTCGGTGGCGACGCGCTGGTTCGGTACGCTGTTGCCGGCCGGCTTCACGCTGCACTGGTACGCGCAGGCTTGGGGCGACTTTCAGTTGGCGAGCGTGCTGTGGGTGACCATGGAAGTCGTTGGCGCGGTGGTGCTTTTGTCGATAGCGCTTGGTGTACCCGCAGCCTATGCGCTCGCCCGGGTGCAGTTTCGCGGCAAACGTTTTGCGATGCTCGTGTTCCTGTTGCCGCTGATGGTGCCGCCGGTCACTTACGGCATTCCGATGGCGACCGTCATGTACAAGGTTGGTCTTGCTGGAACGCTGAGCGGCGTGATCCTTGCGAACCTCGTGCCGGCGTTGCCGTTTGTGATTTTGGTGATGACGCCGTTCATTGAACAGATTGATCCGAATCTCGAAGCGGCCGCACGGATCTTTGGCGCGAACACGGCGAAGTACTTTCGATATGTGCTGCTGCCGCTGTTGATGCCCGGGATGCTTGCCGCGGGGTTGCTTGTGCTGGTTCGGACCATTGGCATGTTCGAGTTGACGTTTTTTACTGCTGGGCCGACCACGCAGACGCTTGTTGTTGCGCTGTATTACGCTGTGTTTTCGACGGGTGTGAGAGCACCTCAGTCCATTGATGCAATGGCGATGATCTATATGGCTATCACGCTGGTGTGGGTTTTGATCGCGCTGCAGTTTGTTAGTCCGACGCAGCTTGTTTCGAGGGTTAAGGAGCAGAGGTAAGGGGTGGGAGGTGGGCGGTCGGGGTTGATGCCGGGTTGCTGCTTTTTAGGTCTTCGCGCGGTTTGTCTTGGCTGATTTTTCTAGCACTATTAGCCACTGTTCGTGGCGGGACTTCATTTCACGGGTAATGCGCTGACGCTTGGCTGGTCTTTGGCAGCGGTCAGGATTAATGCTGGGTTGCTGCTGCTTAGGCCTTCGCGCGTTCCCTGTTTTCTGATTTCTTTAGCACTGTTAGCCACTGTCCGTGGCGGGACTTCATTTCTTTTTCCAACGGCGAAAAAGAAACGAAGCAAAGAAAACGCCTCTCCACCGACGGCACATAAGTGTCCCGAGCGTGCACTGACAACTGTTTGGTACTTCAGAAGAACGCTCGACGCCGGAGTTCAGAACACTTGAAACCCTCCCCCTCCGTAAACGGCAACCCACACGCTTCGCCACCGGTGTGGGAATCCGTTAACCAGGCCTCCGCGCTGCGCGCGCTCGCGCCCAAACGGGGGAGTTCGCTGTACTGGTTCCGTTGTGCCCGTGCTTACCTGGGACCGACGCCGCGAAGCTTGGCAAAATCAGGATGCTGTAGGGCCGTTATGAGCTCGACCCGTTGTTTACCTGGGCCAGATTTCCGTATTGACTGCCACAGTTACTGGTGGCGAAGCGTGTGGGTATCTGTTGACGGAGGGGGAGGGTTTCAAGTGTTCTGAATTCTGGCGTCGAGCGTTCTTGTGAAGTACCAAACAGTTGTCAGTGCACGCTCGGGACACTTAAGAATTAGCGGTTGAAAGGCGTTTTCTTTGCTTCGTTTCTTTTTCGCCGTTGGAAAAAGAAATGAAGTCCCGCCACGGACAGTGGCTAATAGTGCTAAAAAAGTCAGCCAACACAAAACGCGCGGTAGCCTCAAGAGCAGCAACCCGGCATCAACCCTGACCGCTGCCAAAAACCGACCAAGCGCCAGCGCATAACCCGTGAAAAGAAGTCCCGCCACGGACAGTGGCTAATAGTGCTAAAAAAGTCAGCCAACACAAAACGCGCGGTAGCCTCAAGAGCAGCAACCCAGCATGAACCCTGACCGCTGCCAATAACCGACCAAGCCCCAGCGAACAACCCGTGCACACTGCCATCACAATCTCCGACCGCTAAACCCGGAACCATCAAAACCATGGACCAGTCCCCCCACTACATCCAAGTCCACCCCAACGACAATGTAGCGATTGTCGTCAACGACGGTGGCCTGCCCGAAGGCGCAACCTTCCCCGATGGTCTCGCGCTGCGCGAACGCATCCCCCAAGGCCATAAAGTCGCGCTGGCGGACCTCGCCGAAAACGATGCCGTCATACGCTACGACGTGGTCATCGGCTATGCGCTAAAGGACCTGCCCAAGGGAAGCTGGATCAACGAGCACGTAATCCGCATGCCCGAGCCGCCAGGCCTCGAAGACTTGCCGATCGCGACTCGCGTCCCGCCCGACATGCCGCCGCTCGAAGGCTTCACCTTCGAAGGCTATCGCAACGCCGATGGCACCGTGGGCTCGCGCAATATCCTGGCCATCACGACGACCGTTCAATGTGTATCGGGCGTGGTCGAACACGCGGTCGCGCGCATCAAGGCGGAGCTGCTGCCACGTTATCCGAATGTGGATGACGTCGTCGGACTCGAACATACCTACGGTTGTGGCGTGGCTATCGATGCAACCGATGCCATGGTCCCCATTCGCACCGTGCGAAACATCAGCCTGAACCCGAACTTCGGCGGCGAAGTGATGATGGTGAGTCTCGGTTGCGAAAAGCTACAGCCCGAACGCCTCATGCCCGCCGGCACGATCCCGATCGCGATGCAGGACGAAGCCAACGGCGACGTCGTCGTACTGCAGGACAATGCGCACGTCGGCTTCCAGTCGATGATCGATTCCATCATGCGCACAGCCACGCGCCATCTCGAACGCCTGAACCAGCGGCGGCGCGAGACGTGTCCCGCCTCCGACCTGACGATTGGCGTCCAGTGCGGCGGCAGCGATGCGTTCTCCGGACTCACGGCCAATCCTGCAGTCGGTTACGCAACCGATTTGCTGGTGCGCGCCGGCGCAACGGTGATGTTTTCGGAAGTGACCGAAGTCCGTGACGGCGTCGATCAACTGACGAGCCGCGCTGCGAACGCGGAGGTCGCGCAGGCGATCATCCGCGAGATGCAGTGGTACGACAGCTATCTGAAGCGCGGCGGCGCGGACCGCAGCGCGAACACGACGCCCGGCAATAAAAAAGGCGGCTTGTCGAACATCGTCGAAAAAGCGATGGGTTCGATCATCAAGTCCGGCAATTCGGCCATCTCCGGCGTGCTTTCACCCGGCGAGAAAGTGAAGCAAAAGGGCTTGATCTTCGCTGCAACGCCCGCCAGCGATTTTATTTGCGGCACGTTGCAAGTGGCCGCCGGTATCAACCTGCATGTCTTCACGACCGGACGCGGCACGCCGTACAGCCTTGCCGAAGTACCGGTCATCAAGATGGCGACGCGTTCCGACCTTGCGCGCCGCTGGCATGATCTGATGGACATCGATGCTGGCAGGATCGCAACGGGCGACGCGACGATCGAGGACGTGGGCTGGGAACTGTTCCGCCTGATGCTCGATGTCGCGAGCGGACGCAAGCAGACGTGTGCCGAGAAGCTCAATCTGCATAACGCGTTGACGCTGTTCAATCCTGCGCCTGTGACGTGATTGAAACGGCTCGGCTCGCGCCGGCTTGATACAAGCGCGGACGATGGCTCTGAGCCGAGCGCGGCGATCACAGTCGCCCATCCTGACGGCCTCATCGGAAGAGTTCGACCTGCCGCTCTCCCACGAATGCGGCGGGTCGTCCGACTCGGCAGTTCTTCAGCATCCGGCTAGCGCAACGTGTCGCGCTCGACGAGAGCGCTCACCATATCTGCCATGTTCTCGGTTCCCCAAGTGCACAGCGGGACAATCCGGTCGGTCAGACTGCGGCCGAGCGGAGTCAGCGCGTAGTCCACGCGCGGTGGCACCTCCTTGTAGTCGGTCCTCACCAGCACGCGATCGGTCTCCAGTTCCTTCAATTGCTGGATCAGCACCTTGGCGCTGACGCCATGGACGTTGCGCTTGATCTCACCGTAGCGCTTCGGGCCGTCGAGCAGGAAGTACAGGATCAGCGGCTTCCACTTGCCCGCGATGATGCTGAGTGTGGCCGCGAGCCCGTAGGAGTAACGGCCACCGCAATGGTCAGAAGAGTCGATCATATCATGGTTACCAAAAGGTGCATACTTGTGCTTAGGTTATCAGAAGTGCATGCTTGTCTCAAGAAAGCAGTTCCCTGCTTCCGGACAACTTCAAGGAAGGATGCACGACATGACCAGACTCAATGGAAAGACCGCGGTGATCACTGGCGGCGCCACCGGCATCGGCCTCGCCTCAGCAAAGCGGTTCATCGAAGAGGGCGCCTTCGTCTTCATCTTCGGCCGCCGGCAAGAAGCGCTCGACGCCGCCGTGGCCGCCCTCGGTCCTAATGCCCGCGCGGTGAAGGGCTCGGTCTCGAATGAGGCTGACCTCGACCGGCTCTACGCGGCGGTGAAGGCCGAGCGCGGAACCCTCGACATAGTCTTCGCCAATGCCGGGGCGGGAAGCCAGGCTGCGCTCGGCAAGATCACCGCCGAGCACATCGACGAACACTTCGACACCAATGTGAAGGGTACGATCTTCACAGTCCAGAAGGCGCTGCCGCTGATGGGCAAGGGCGGTTCGATCATCCTGACCGGATCGAGCGCCGGTACCACGGGCGCCCCGGCAATGAGCGCTTATAGCGCGAGCAAGGCGGCAGTGCGCAACCTCGCGCGGACCTGGGCGGAGGATCTGAAGGGCACCGGCATCCGGGTCAACGTGCTGTCGCCTGGGGGGACTGCGACCGATCTCGCGAAGGCAGCGCTAGGCGAGGAGGGCATGAAGGTCTTCGCCTCGATGAATCCGCTCCAGCGCATGGCCGATCCGGCAGAAATCGGGGCTGTGGCCGCCTTTCTCGCGTCGTCGGACAGCAGCTTCATGACCGCCAGCGAGGTCGCCGTCGACGGCGGCCTGGCGCAACTCTGATGCGCTACGCCCGCCGGTCACTCCATTCAATATTCGGAGCCCGTAGGGCGTATTAATCGAAGGAGAATGTATGAGCTACGCAATCATCGGCTTCGGCAAGATCGGCCAGGCGCTTGCCAAGGCGTTTGCCCGAAGCGGCATCGAAGTATCCGTTGCAACCACGCGCGACCCGGAAAGCTTTGCATCCGCCGCGGCCGCGATCGGACCCATGATCATTCCCAAAAAACTGGAGGAAGCGGTCAAGGCGGACATCGTATTCCTGGCTGTGCGTTTCGAGTCGCACCGGGATGTCGCGAAGGCGCTGTCCACCTGGCAGGGCAAGACCATCGTCGATGTGACCAACGCCTACGGCGTGCCGCCTGAGGAACTGGGGGGACAACCTTCTTCCAGGGTCGTCGCGCAGGCCTTCACTGGCGGAAGACTGGTCAAGGGTTTCAATCATTTGGGCGCGGCCGTCCTTGACCAGGATCCGGCCGTAAAGGGTGGCAGGAGAGTCGTGTTCCTGGCGAGCGACGATGACGGCGCGGCAGCGAAGATTGGTACGGTTGCGGAAAATCTCGGTTTCTCGCCGATCAAACTTGGCGGCCTTTCGGAAGGTGGACTGCTTGTGCAGGCGCGCGGAAATAGCTGGGGTCAACTGATCTTCAAGGACCTGGTCAAGTTCGACGGATGAATTTCATGGGTGATGCAACGTTCACTGGAACGGGTTGCACTGCTCACTTCGCCTTGTCCTGCCCCAGCATCTTCTGCGCTTGCGCCGCGTTCTCCTTGCTGACGAGAATCGAAGGCACGTATGTCGCGGGCGGTATCGTGCGATCGCCCGCAAGATACCGTGCGACGTTGTCGACAGCCGTCTTGCCGATCAAGTAAGGCTGTTGTGCGACCACAGCCGCTGCGCTTGAATGGGCGTCCTTCACGAGCGCGACTGCTTCGGGACTTCCATCCACGCCATAGGTCCGGATCTCGCTGCGGTGCGCTGCATCCACTGCTTGCGTGGCGCCTACTTGCGGCCCGTCCCATGCGGCCCAGATCGCCTGCACGGTTCCCTTCGGGTACTTTTCAAGCAGCCTCGCAACCTGCTGACGTGCGTTTTCCACCGTATTCGGAATGACTTCGTGCAACTCGGGCTCGATGATCGTGATCTTCGGATACCACCTCAGCACAGCGCGCAGCATCTCGTAGCGGATGGCATCGACCGGCGTGTTATAGAAGCCGTTGAACACCATGATCTTTCCTTCACCGCGAAGATCGTTGGCGAGCTTCAACGCCAGTTGCTCGCCAATATAAAAGTTATCCGATGTCGTGACGTTGATGCTCGACGGACTGGCGGTATCGACGGTGAAAAGCGGAATGCCTGCCTCGCGAATCTTCTTGAGGTACGGTTCGAGCAGCGCGGCCGAACCAAGCTGTTCGATGATCGCATCAGGCTTCTGCCCGGTCAGCGCCTGCAACTGCTCGACTTGCCTGCTGTCTTCGCGGCCCGCGTCCATGGGAATGGGCGTGCCGCCAAGCCGTTTCACTTCATCGATTTGTCCCTGGTACGCCTTCAAGTCCCAGTAGTGTTCCGTGCCGGCCACGCTGATGCCGATCCGCTTTCCCTTGAGCGTTGGCGCGCTGTTCGAATTAGCGTTGGGATCCGCGGCGAGGGCGCCATATGGCTGCAGTAGAAGCATTGTCGCAATGAAGATGCCGCACATCGTGCTGCATCTTCGAAGCATTGCGTTGGTCTTTGTAGTGACGAGCTTGGTGACCATGTTGAATCGTTTTGACTGAGTTAATGAAGGACATAAGAACTAAGCTCGGTGCCCTGGATACTCATTTTAGATTGATCAACAACCGCGACCTTCGCTTAACGAAACGCTCTCATTTGCGAGGACATCAGTTGGAGCATCTTGTTCGATGCCACCGACAACTTCCTTCCTGCACGCGTGACCAGGTGCGCTTCGGCCTTCTTCAGTATTGGATGATCGATTTCAATGGCTAGCAGTTCGCCCGCTGCCAGTTCGGTCGTCACGGCGAACGCAGGCAGGACAGCGAGACCCAGGTTTGATTTTGCGAACTGCTTGAGGATGTTGATGGAGTTGGTCGTGACAACGGGATCGAGCCTGACCTTTTCCGCGAATTCGACGGCCTGGAGCATCTGCCGCGTGCCGTAGGTCGCATGTGTTGCCGCCAACGGATAACCCGCCAGCTCTTTGACGCTCATGGTTTTCTGCTTGCTGGAACGAATGAACTTCGGATTGACGATGGCCATCATCGGTTGCTGCTTGATCGCGCGCGACACGATCTTGGGTTCGCCCGGCGGGTTATAAACCAGTCCGATCTCGCCTTCGTCTTCGGAGATTCTGCGCATGACGTCGTTCGTGCTGCCGAGATCGAGGTTGATCTTGATCCCGGGGTAAAGCCTGCAGAAATGCTGCATGGGTCCGGCCAGGACGTCGGAAACAAAACCTTCTCCGAGCACGACACCGACCGTTCCTGTTCTCAACCCGCGCAATTCCTGCAGACGCGAGATCAGGTCGTCCTTGTGCGCGAGTTGCTCGCGGAAGTATTCGATCAGGATCTGGCCGGCCTCCGTGGGCCGCACGCCGCGTGCGTGCCGCTCGAGCAATGCCGCGTCCAGTTCCGTCTCCAGCAAGCCGATTTGCCGGCTCACGGCCGAAGGCGCTACGTCGAGCCAGTCGGCGGCGGCGCGGATCGTGCCGCATCGGACCGCCTCGAAAAAATAGACGATTCTGCTTTCGGTCAGGTTGTCGGCCATGGCGTGGTTTTCCAGCGCTCGCTTCGAGGGTGAGTGTTCTAAAAATCAGAACGATATCAATATTGGCGCTGATTGATTATAGGGTCTTGCCGACCGAAGATAAGCCTTCCAAACACGCTCGACGACGGACAGACCTTTTCTCTCCGGCCGGGGCGTATTCCCGATGGAGTGGATTTATGCAGACGGTTGGTGTGGTGGGATTGGGGAACATGGGGCGCGGCATGGCGCTTTCGCTCAAACGCGGCGGTTATGCCGTGCTTGGATTCGATGCGGCGCCCGGTGTCGCGGCCGCGCTCGAAGCCGAGGGCGTCTCGCCGCGTGCGTCCATTGCCGACATCACGCGGGACGCGGATGTGCTGGTCTTGTCGCTGCCGACATCGGCGATCGTGGAAGCGGTCGTACTCGGTGAAGGCGGAATTGCCGCGCACGGAAAGGCGGGGCTCATCGTTATCGATACAACTACGGCCGAGCCTAACAGCACGCGCAAGGTCGCGGCTGCGTTGGCGGAGCTGAAGATCGGTTTCGTTGATGCTCCCGTGAGCGGCGGTCCGAAAGGCGCGGCAACCGCGACCATGACCATGGTTCTCGGCGGTTCGGAACAGGACGTCGCGGCGGTCGAACCGATCCTCGCCGTGATGAGCGCGAAGCGCGTGCATGTCGGCCCGGTCGGCGCGGGGCACGTCACGAAGATCATCAACAACTTGCTGACGGGCGTGCATCTGCTCGCAACGAGTGAAGCGGTGCGCGCGGCAAAGGCCGCCGGCGTGGATCCGGAGAAACTGGTCGAAGCGCTCAACGGCGGTTCGGGCCGCAACAGCGCGACGCTCACGAACTATCCCACGTGGATCTTCACCGACACGTTCGATTCCGGTTTCACCATGAAACTGATGCGCAAGGACGTGCGCCTCGCGATGGACTTGCTGCGCGCTCAGGACATCGATGCACCGGTCGCCACGGAAGCAGGGCGCTTGTGGGCGGAAAGCGAAAAGACCATCGGCGATGCGGAGGACTTCAATCGCATCGTGCAATTCATCGAACCAAAGTAAGCGAATTCCGGAGAATCAAAATGGATGACAACGCAGCAGAAAACCTGTTGGCCGCCTTCGCACATTTCTTCCCGAATGCAAAGACGATCGGATCGTATGTTGGCGGTGAACTCATAGAAGGAACGGGCGAACTGATCCAGCTCTACGATGCCGCCACCGGCAAGCCGAGCCTTTCGTACAAGGATGGCGGCGCGGCCATCGTCGATATCGCCGCGGATGCTGCACAACGCGCGCAGAAACAATGGTGGGCGATGACGCACGCCGCACGCGGGCGCGTGATGTTCGACATTGCGCGCGAGTTGCGGCGCGATACCGAAAACCTCGCACGCCTTGAATCGATGGGCTCTGGCAAGCCTATTCGCGATTGCCGTGGCGAAGTCGCCAAGGTCGCGGAAATGTTCGAGTACTACGGCGGCTGGGCCGACAAGTTCTACGGCGACGTGATCCCCGTCCCGACATCGCATCTGAACTACACGCGGCGCGAACCGGCGGGCACCGTCTTGCAGATCACGCCCTGGAACGCACCGGTCTTCACATGCGGATGGCAACTTGCACCGGCTATCTGCATGGGTAATGCGGTGTTGCTGAAGCCGTCGGAGATGACACCTTTTACGTCGCTCGTCGTTGCCATGCTCGCGGAAAAGGCGGGTGCGCCCAAGGGCTTGATCAACGTTCTCGCAGGTCTTGGACACACCGTTGCGCAAGCTGCAATCGCGCACAAGGCAGTGAAGAAAGTCGTGTTCGTCGGTTCGCCCGCGACCGGCGTGCGCATTGCAGAAGCGGCGGCCAAACGGGTGCTGCCCTGCGTGCTGGAACTCGGCGGCAAGTCGGCCAACATCATCTTCGCCGATGCCAACCTGAAGCACGCCGCGCTGACCGCGCAAGCCGCGATCTTCGCCGGAGCTGGCCAGAGTTGCGTGGCGGGATCGCGTCTGCTGGTCCAGCGTTCGGTCTATGACGAGTTCGTCGGCATGGTGGCAGCGGGCGCGCGCAAGATCAAGGTCGGTCTTCCGCTCGATGACGCCACCGAAGTCGGCCCGATCAATAACATCACGCAGTACAACCATGTGATGAAGATGATCGCAAGCGGCGTCGAGGCAGGCGCAACGCTCGCAGCGGGATCGGCTGAGCGATCCGATGGCGGCTACTTCGTCTCGCCGACGGTGCTGTCGAACGTAACGAACGAAATGGATGTGGCGCGCACGGAGATTTTCGGACCGGTGGTGGCCGCCATTCCATTCGATACCGAAGAAGAGGCGCTTGCCATTGCGAACGATACCGAGTTTGGCCTTGCCGGTGCGGTGTGGACCAACGACGTGGGCCGTGCTCATCGCGTGGCGGGTCAGGTCAATGCCGGAACCTTCTGGATCAATGGCTATAAAACCATTAATGTCGCGTCTCCGTTCGGTGGCTATGGTATGAGTGGATACGGACGTTCGAGCGGGGTGGAAGCGTTGTACGAGTACACGCAGACCAAGAGCGTGTGGGTTGAAACGGCTAAAGAACCGGCAACTGCATTCGGCTATCTTTGAAGTTTTTTATAAGGCAACATGCCTTCCCGCGTTGGACCGAAGCGGGAAGACAAGAGGACATAAAGGAGAAAAACAATGGCAAGCACGGTGGCTGCGCAACAACGGGGCAGTGATGGCTTGAGGAGCGCGAAGCTCTTCTTTTATGCAGCAGTCATCCTGCTCATTGCCGAATTCATCGGCTCGTTCACGTTCAAGGTCGGGCCGGGAAAAGTCGTTCTGCTCCCTATGATCTGGGCGCTTCTTCTCGGCGCCGCTCTAGGTCTGGCAAGTGGCCGATGGAGCGGCGCCGCGCGGCTCGACGTCAAGACGCAGTTCCTCGCTGCGGCCGTATTGCAGCCTGCACTTCTCTTGTTTGTAGCCAAGCTGGGATTGCTGGTGGGCGGTGCGTTGCCCAAGCTCGCCGCGTCGGGGTGGGCACTGGCGTTCCAGGAGCTCGGGCATTTTGTCGGGACCATCCTGCTCGGTTTGCCGCTTGCGTTGCTGCTCGGTATCAAGCGCGAGGCGATCGGCGCGACCTTTTCCGTGGGGCGCGAACCGAGTCTTGCGATCATCGGCGAGAAGTACGGCATGGACTCGCCGGAAGGACGCGGCGTGCTTGCCGAGTATCTGACGGGGACGGTCTTCGGCGCGGTGTTCATCGCGATCTTTGCGGGCTTTGTCGCAAGCCTGAACATCTTCCATCCGCTTGCGCTTGCAATGGGTTCGGGTGTTGGGTCGGGCAGCATGATGGCCGCCGCATCAGGTGCAATCGCCGCACAGCAGACGCCCGAAATGGCGAAGGCCGTGCTGACGTTTGCCGCCGCGAGCAACCTGATCACGACGACTGTCGGCACCTACTTCACGCTCTTCATTTCGCTGCCGATGGCCGTATGGGGATACCGCATTCTCGAGCCGCTGATCGGGCGTACGAGCAAGGCGTCGGATGCGTCGAAGGTCATTGAAGACGAGCGTCCGAAGCTTGGCGATGTCGAAACCGCCGCGCCCGAACTGGGTTATCGCGGGAAGCTGGTTGCGTGGGGCGTGACCGCTGTGTTCGCACTCGGTTGCGACTGGATCACGCACGGCACCACGCCGTTTTCCGGTTTCCCCGGCATGTTGATCATGGTGCTTGCGACCATTGTTGGCGATGCAATCTACACGGTGAGCGGACGCAAGATCCCGGCGGTTTGCTGGGTCTCGATTGTCGCGATGTTCCTGACGTCACCGTGGTGCCCGTGGGCGTCACAGATATCGGCGTACAGCGCACAGAACGATTTTCTCAACATCACCACGCCCATGTTGACCTTTGCAGGCCTCTCGATTGCCAAGGACATCCCCGCGTTTCGCCGGCTGGGATGGCGCATCGTGCTGGTTTCGTTCGTGGCGAATGCGGGAACGTTCCTGGGCGCGACGCTGGTGGCGCAGTTCTTCCACGTCTGAGCGTTCGAACACCCTTACTTCGACGCCAGATACCGCTGCGGCGAATCCCCGCCGCCTTACGCCCGGATCTGAAACTCAGGCAGTACTTCCGCTGCGAGTTCTTCAAGAATCTCGCGCGATGGGCGCTTCGATGCCTGCAGGTTCAGCGTGACGTGATGCGTGCCGTTCTCGCGCATCTCTCGCAGAATCCTGATGAGATCGTTGCTCCCCGTCCGGTATCCCAGCGAGCGAGGCTCGGCGGCTTCGTTTTGATCGGCGGCGAGATCGAGCCCCATCGCCACGCCGAACGCCCGAAACTCGCCCGGCGCGACGCGATCGACCGCCGCCCTCCACATGCTGTACCTCGCGCGCTGCTTTTCCGGCTCTCGGTGATACGTCATCCAGCCGATCGCATTGCGTGCAATCCAGTCGACGCTCTGGCCGCCTGAACCGACGGCGATCATCGGAACGGGTGTCGGCGATGTTGGTAACAGGAAGAATTCGGGCGCGTCCGGCGGCGACTGGTCCGGAATGACCCTTGGTTCGCGGCCAATCGCGGCCGCGACCGTATCCCAATGCTGCCGATACACCTCCCGCCGCTCGTTCGCATCAATGCCAAACGCCGCGTATTCATGCGGACGATCGCCGGAGCCAAGGCCCAGGATGAATCGCCCTTTACTCAGTGTGTTCACCGATACCGCACCCTTCGCGATATGAAGCGGATGCCGCAGCGTCAGCACGATTGCGCCGCTGGCGAGCGCGATGTTCTTGGTGTGCGACGCCACCGCGCCAAGCAATACCCAGGGATCGAGATGCCCGACCGGGTCCGGGTAGTCGCTGCTGTTCAACGGCACGTCGCGCACCCACAGCGCGGCGAAGCCAAGCTCGTCTGCGAGGCGGGCCAACGCGATCTGTTCATCGAAGTCGGCTACGGCATTGCCCGATGACAGCATCGGCAGGGTCAAGCCGATTGAAAGCCGCCCCTCGGCAAACACCGTGTGTTCGATGACTTCCGGCATGTCCACTCCGCATGTTGTTACCCTGACTTCCGAGTAGTGACAGGAATGCTATCACCGCGCTGCGATCCGCTTTCGCTATCGCATCATCGAATACTCGGATTGTCCGGCTATGACTTGGCCCCTATAGTGCTTGCAACAGCAGAACATCCAACACAAGGAGACACGATGAACCAGATCGATCTGGCCGGACGGACCGTTGTGATTACCGGCGGCGCACGCGGTATCGGTTATGCGGTGGCGCAACGCGCGCTGGCTTCGGGCGCGGAAGTCGCGCTGTGGGATATCGATTCCGAGCGGCTCGAACGCGCCCGTGGCGAACTGTCGAATGGCGGCAAGGTGAGCATTGCCGTGGTCGAACTGACCGAGGAAACATCGGTTGAACAGGCGGTTCAGCAGACGCTGGAAGCGCATCGCAAGATCGACGTGCTGATCAACTGCGCCGGTATCACGGGCGGCAACGGCACGACATGGGAACTCGCGCCCGATGTCTGGCGCCGCGTGATCGACGTGAACCTGATCGGCCCGTATCTCACCTGCCGCGCAATCGTGCCGCATATGCTGAAGGAAGGGTATGGGCGTATCGTGAACATTGCATCAGTGGCCGGCAAGGAAGGCAACCCGAACGCATCGCACTACAGCGCTTCGAAGGCAGGTCTTATCGGACTGACGAAGTCGCTCGGCAAGGAACTCGCCACGCGCGGCATTCTCGTGAATGCCGTGACGCCGGCTGCTGCCAAGACCGAGATCTTCGATTCGATGTCGCAGCAGCACATCGACTACATGCTCTCCAAGATCCCGATGAACCGCTTCCTTCTGCCGGAAGAAGCGGCGTCGCTGATCCTGTGGCTCAGTTCCGAGGATTGCGCATTCAGCACGGCGTCGGTATTCGATCTGTCGGGCGGACGCGCGACTTACTAAAGCGTTCTGCTTCACGCGGGCGTTGCCCGCGACATAACAATATCCGGAGACACGCATGAGCGATCTCGCAAATGCGGAGGACGCCGTCACCGCTCGCGTGATGCGTCGCCTGCTGCCGTTCCTGTTGCTGATGTACATGCTCGCGTTCCTCGACCGGGCGAACATCGGCTTCGCACAGAAAGCGCTTCAGCACGATACGGGTTTGTCGAACGCCGCGTTCGCATTCGGCGCGGGTGTGTTCTTCGTGGGTTATGCACTCTTCGAAGTGCCGAGCAACCTACTGCTGCATCGCGTGGGCGCGAAGCTCTGGATGTGCCGGATCATGGTGACATGGGGGCTTGTGTCGGCGGCAATGGCGTTCGCGCATACGGCCACGGCGTTCTACGTCTTGCGCTTCATGCTCGGCGTGGCGGAAGCAGGATTTTTCCCCGGCATCGTCTATTACCTCACGCGATGGTTTCCGCAATCCGCGCGTGCAAGGGCGTTGGGCGTGTTTTATTTCGGCGCGCCGCTCGCGTTCATCTTCGGCAGTCCGCTGTCGGGCGCGTTGCTCGACCTTCACGGCGCGCTCGGATTTGCCGGTTGGCAATGGCTCTTTCTGGTCGAAGGCGTGCTGGCATCGCTCGTGGGAATCTGGGCGTTCTGGTATCTCGACAACGATCCGTCCAAGGCGCGCTGGCTCGATGCAAACCAACGCAGCCTGCTGATCGCGCGACTCGACCAGGACGCGGCGACCGCATCCGCGCATGGTCCGCGTTCCGTGTTTGCCGCGCTGGTCGATCCGCGCGTGCTGATTTTGTCGGCGGTGTATTTCCTGATCCAGATGTCCGTGTATGGCGTGATCTTTTATCTGCCGCAACAGGTGGCCGCGCTGATGGGCGCGCATGTCGGCGCCAAGGTCGGCTTCGTGACGGCGATTCCGTGGCTGTGCGCGGTGCTCGTCACGTGGATCGTGCCGCGTTACGCGGATCGTCACGCGCAGCACAGGCGTCTCGCTGTCGTCATGCTGGTCGTGGCGGGATTGGGTATCGCGATCTCGGGGCTCGCGGGCCAGCCGCTGATTTCGCTCATCGCCCTGTGTTTTGCCGCAAGTGGACTGATTGCCGCGCAGCCGCTCTTCTGGACCTTTCCGACGCATTATCTGACGGGCGCTGCGGCGGCGGGCGCGATTGCGCTGATCAACTCGCTCGGCGGCCTCGGCGGTTTCGTCGCGCCGATGATCCGTACGAGCGCCGAGCGTTTCTACGATTCAACGAGCGCCGGCCTCGTGCTTCTCGGCGTCGTTGCCGTGCTCGCCGCGATAGCCATCATCGTATTCGTGCGACCCGCGCGGACATCTGCTTACACACCTGGCGAACACGCCAAAGCATCCTGAACACCAGAACTTAAACGGAGTCCGATCATGTCCATGCCTACCATTCGCCACGTCCGCGCGTTCACCGTTCGCGGCGGCGGCGCCGACTACCACGACCAGGGCGCCGATCACTGGATCGATGACCACGTCTCCACGCCAATGGCGCGTTATCCCGAGTACAGGCAAAGCCGGCAGTCGTTTGGCCTGAACGTGCTCGGCTCGCTGGTCGTCGAGATCGAAGCAAGCGATGGAACCGTCGGCTTTGCAGTGACCACGGGCGGCGAGATCGGCGCGTTCATCGTGGAGAAGCATCTGGCGAGATTCCTTGAAGGCCAGCGCGTGACGGACATCGAGAAGATGTGGGACCAGATGTATTTCGCCACGCTCTATTACGGGCGTAAAGGTATCGTGCTCAACGCAATATCAGGGGTGGATCTTGCGCTGTGGGACTTGCTTGCGAAGGTGCGCAAGGAACCGGTATTTCACCTCTTGGGCGGACCCGTTCGCGACGAACTGCAATTCTATGCAACGGGCGCACGTCCGGATCTGGCGAAGGGGATGGGGTTTATCGGCGGGAAGATGCCATTGCAACATGGGCCTGCCGAGGGCGAAGAAGGGCTCCTGAAGAACATTGCCAAGCTCGCCGATATGCGGGCGAAAGTGGGCGACGATTTCTGGCTGATGCTGGATTGCTGGATGAGCCTCGACCTGAACTACGCCACACGTCTTGCGCATGCAGCGAAAGAGTATGGCCTGAAGTGGATTGAAGAAGCGCTGCCGCCCGACGACTATTGGGGTTACGCCGAACTGCGCCGTTCGGTGCCGCGCGGCATGATGGTGACGACCGGCGAGCACGAAGCCACACGCTGGGGTTTCCGTATGCTGTTTGAAATGGGTTGCGCCGATCTCGTGCAGCCCGATGTGGGCTGGTGCGGTGGCATCACGGAACTGATCAAGATCTCGGCGCTTGCCGACGCGCATAACGTGCTTGTCGTGCCGCATGGTTCATCGGTATATAGCTATCATTTCGTGGTCACAAGACATAACTCGCCGTTCGCCGAGTTCCTGATGATGGCGCCCAAAGCCGATGAAGTCGTGCCCATGTTCAACCCGCTTCTGCTGGATGAACCCGTGCCCGTGAATGGCCGGATGAAGGTGCCGGAGACGCCGGGTTTCGGCGTGCGGCTCAATCCCGAATGCACGCTGACGCGTCCTTATACACACTGAGCCTATTGAGGTTAATCGTGCTGCTCGAGAACAAAGTGGTGATCGTGACCGGCGCATCGCGAGGCATTGGCCGCGCGATCGCGGTGGCGTGCGCGAAGGAAGGCGCGGACGTCGTGCTGAATTACTGGGGCGATAACGACCGCTCATACGGACGTTTATCCGCTGTGGAAGAAGTCACCGGCGAGATCGAACAACTCGGCCAGCGTGTGATCGCGGTGGAAGGCAATGTTGCCGAGCGCGAGACGGGTATCGAACTGGTGAAGCACGCTGTCGATGCATTCGGTCACGTGGATGTCCTCGCAAGCAACGCCGGCATCTGCCCGTTTCATGCGTTCCTGGACATGCCGGCGTCGGTGTATGAAGCGACGGTCGGCGTGAACCTGAACGGCGCGTTCTATGTCACGCAGGCGGTAGCGAACCAGATGAAGTTGCAGGGAACGGGCGGCGCGATTGTCGCGACGAGCTCGATCAGCGCACTGGTTGGCGGCGCGATGCAGACGCATTACACGCCGACCAAGGCGGGCGTGCATTCGCTGATGCAATCGTGCGCGATCGCGTTGGGACCTTACGGCATTCGCTGCAATTCGGTGATGCCCGGCACGATCGCCACCGACCTGAACGCCGAAGATCTAGCCGATTCCGAAAAGCGCGCCTACATGGAAAAGCGCATTCCGCTGGGACGTCTGGGTCAGCCCGACGACGTCGCACAATGCGTGACGTTTCTCGCGTCCGATCGCGCCCGGTACGTGACGGGTGCATCGTTACTGGTAGATGGCGGTTTGTTCGTCAACCTTCAGTGAGTTTCACTGAATGAACCCGCCGAGTATTTGCGCAGCAATGCAATGCAGTATTCGGCGGGTTCACTGAGCGTTTCGTTTTTGCGTCGCAGAAGGCCGAAGCCCGAAAGGCTCTTGCCGATTTCAATGGGCAGTTCCACCAGCAGATGCGCGCGCAAATAGTCGCGCACCACTGATTCAGGCAGCATCGCCACGGCGTCGCTGTTTTGGAGAAGCTGCAACGTTGCGAAGATCGAAGCGCATTCAACTATGTTGGAAGGCGATGCAAGTTTTGCACGAGCAAGCTCTTCTTCGAACAAGGCGCGAGCAGGGCTCGTGATGGGCTGCAGTATCCACGGCCATGAGATCAGCGCATCGAGCGAGAGCGACGTCTGTTTGCCCAGCGGGTGGCCGGCGCGCACGACCAGACGCATCGCTTCACGGGAAAGCGGTTCGAAATCGAAGTCGTTGTGTTGCAGCGGCGTGGTGAGGCGGCCGAGCGCAAGATCCACTTCCCGGCGATGCAGCAGTTGCACGACCTGGTCGCTGGTTTCGCCAAGAATGCGGACATTGAGCAGCGGCCGTTCGCTTTTGAGTTCCGCAATGGCCATGGCGAGCACATCGGGCGCGGCGCCCATGATCGCGCCGACCGTGAGTTGTCCGTGTCCGCCGCGCCGCTTGCTTTCCAGGTCGGCGGCAAAGCGGGTGAGGTCGGCAAGCGAGCGGCGCGCGTAGGCGAGCGTGGTGACGCCAAGCGGCGTGGGCTGCATGCCGCGCGCATTGCGCTCGAACAGGAGGAAGCCGAACGCTTCCTCTATGTCGCTCAGCATGCGGCTGGCGCTGGGTTGTGCGACGTTGATGATTTCGGCCGCCTGATGCAGGTTGCGGGCGTCATCGAGCGCGACCAGCAGCGCAAGGTGCTTGAATTTGAGGCGATTGACGAGGGCAATCTGGGACACGTTCTGGGTCATTGGCACTCCGCGAGGAACTCCGGCCTGCGATTCGGTTTTGCGATCGGCTGATCCTGACTTCGGATTGTCATGTTATCAGTCGGCGAATTATAGTCGTAGCCAAACGACGCTACGCCGTAGCTTCAACACTTATAAAAGGCAAGCCGCAATGGAGACGATTGCGTTCAGGATGACCCTCAAGCCGGGCATGCGCGATGAATACGAGCGGCGTCATCGCGAGATCTGGCCCGAGCTGGTGGAAGCCTTGCGGCACGCCGGCGTGCGCGACTACTGGATCTTTCTCGACGAACCCACCGGCCAGCTTTTCGCCACGCTCAAGCGTGCGGCCGATCACAGCATGGACGCGCTGCCCGATTTGCCCGTGATGCGCAAATGGTGGGACAGCATGGCCGAACTCATGGAAACGAATTCCGACCGCTCGCCGGTGCAGGCCGCGCTCGTGCCGGTTTTCCATCTTCCCTGATTACGCCCGGTATCTACAGTCAATACGCTTTGGCTCGCTTTCAGCTTTTCGGCACGAGGACATATTCATGCAGGTTGTCGATCCGCACATTCATCTTTGGGATTTGAAGACGCATCACTATCCGTGGCTGGCAAGCCCGGGAAGGTCGTTCGTGGGCGACGCACGCGACCTGAAGCATGACTATCTGATCAAGGATTATTTGAGCGAGACGGGCTCGGTGCAGGTGCTGAAGACCGTGCATGTGGACGCGAATCACGATCCGGACGACCCCGTTGAAGAGACGCGCTGGCTGCAGCAAGTCGCCGATAACGAAGGCCACGGCATGCCCAATGCAATCGTGGCGGGCGCGGATCTGTCGGCGGAAAACGCGCATGAAATTCTCGAGGCGCATGCGGCGTTCAAGAACACGCGCGGCATTCGCCAGATATTGAACGTGCATTCGAACCCGCTCTACAACTACGTAAGCCGGCACTTCATGCGTGATGCGCAATGGCGCAGGAATTTCGCGCTGTTGAAGCAGTATTCGCTGTCCTTCGATCTGCAGCTCTACCCGTCGCAGATGCATGAAGCGGCTCAGCTGGCGCAAGAGCATCCCGATACGCAGTTCATCGTGAACCATGCGGGCATGTGCGTGGATCGTGATTCCGCCGAAGGCAAGGCCGAATGGCGTGACGGCATGAAAGCGTTGGCAGCACGCCCGAATGTAGCGGTAAAAGTCAGCGGCCTTGCAATGTTCGATCACGAATGGACCGTCGAAAGCTTTCGTCCCTACGTGCTCGAAACCATCGATACATTCGGTTGCGACCGGTCGATGTTCGCATCGAACTTTCCGGTGGACCGGTTGTTCGCCACGTATGAAGGACTGTGGAAGGCGTATGCGTCTATCGTGAAGCATTTCAGCGATACAGAAAAAGATGCGCTCTTCAAAAGCAACGCAGAGCGAATCTATCGCATCTGAAGGAGACAGGCATGAGCACGAATCAAACGCCTCGGCTGGAGTTGAGGCACGCGAGCAAGTCGTTCGGGCGCGTGCGCGCGCTCGGCGACGGCAGCCTCGCGTTATGGCCAGGAGAAGTGCACGCGCTGCTTGGCGAAAACGGCGCGGGCAAGTCGACGCTGGTCAAGTTGCTTGCGGGCGTTTATCAGCCGGACTCGGGCGAATTGCTCGTCGACGGCGTGGCGCGCACGTTCGCGAATCCCGCTGAAGCACGCGACGCAGGCCTTGCCGTGATCTACCAGGAACCCACGCTGTTCGCGGACCTTTCGATCGCCGAAAACATCTACATGGGGCGTCAACCGCGCGATCGCATTGGACGGATTCGTTACGATGAGATGAATCGCGAAGTCGATGCACTGCTGCAATCGCTGGGCGTCAATCTGCGTGCTGAACGTCTGGTGCGCGGTTTGTCGATCGCTGACCAGCAAGTGGTCGAGATCGCCAAGGCGCTGTCGCTCAATGCAAACGTGCTCATCATGGACGAACCCACCGCGGCGTTGTCGTTGACGGAAGTCGAGCGTCTGTTTGCAATCGTGCGTGCATTGCGTGAACGCGATGCCGCCATCTTGTTCATCACGCACCGGCTCGATGAAGTCTTTGCGCTGACGCAGCGCCTGACCATCATGCGCGACGGCATGAAGGTTTTCGACTCGATGACCACCGACATGACCATCGATTCCATCGTGAGCAAGATGGTTGGACGCGATCTCGATACGTTCTATCCTAAAGCCGATGTACCGCCGGGCGAGGTGCGTCTTTCGGTGCGAGGCCTCACGCGCGACGGTGTTTTCAAGAATATTTCCTTCGATGTCCACGCGGGCGAGATCGTCGCTTTAGCGGGACTGGTCGGCGCGGGGCGCAGCGAAGTCGCCCGGGCAATCTTCGGTATCGATCCGGTAGATGCGGGTGAAGTAAAGATCGCGGGCAAGACCCTGCAACTCGGCCGTCCGCAAGCCGCGGTTCGCGCGGGACTCGCGCTTGTTCCCGAAGACCGACGCGCGCAGGGCCTGGCTCTGGAGCTGAGCATTGCGCGCAATGCGTCGCTCACTGTACTTGGCCGGCTCGTCAAGCACGGGCTGATCTCGGCGCGTAGCGAGACCAATCTCGCCTCCGATTGGGGCAAGCGCTTGCGTCTGAAGGCGAGCGATCTGGATGCGCCCGTCGGCACGCTCTCGGGCGGCAATCAACAAAAGGTCGTGCTCGGAAAGTGGCTTGCCACAGGCCCTAAAGTGCTGATCATCGATGAACCGACGCGCGGTATCGACGTCGGTGCAAAAGCCGAAGTCTATAAGACCCTTGCCGATCTGGTCCGTGAAGGCATGGCGGTCCTGATGATTTCCAGCGAGTTGCCGGAAGTCCTCGGCATGGCCGACCGCATCCTGGTGATGCACGAAGGCCGGATCAGCGCCGACATTCCACGCGCCGATGCCAACGAAGAACGCGTGATGAGCGCGGCGCTCGGCGCTTTGCCATCGACGCTAGGGAAGGCCGCATGATGACCCGACATTCTCCCGCGATGCCGGCCGTGCACGCACCCAAACCGAAGCGCCGCAACGTGCTCGCGGAACTCGTTCGGAGCCGCGAGGCGACGCTGTTTGTCGTGCTGATTGCGTTGATAGCGGCCACCGCAGCAGTCAAACCTGAGTTCCTCAATCTGCAGAACCTGCGCGACGTATTGCTCAACGTGTCGATCATTGGCTTGCTGACCGCCGGCATGACGGTCGTGATGCTGATGCGGCACATCGATTTGTCGGTGGCGTCGGTGGTTGGCGTGAGCGCATATTCCGTCGGCGCGCTTTATGTGATGTTCCCGCATATGCCCATCATCCTCGCGATGCTGGCAGGGATCGCGATCGGCTTTTTGATCGGCGCGGTGAACGGGACGCTCGTGACGTTTGGGCGCGTGCCGTCTCTGGTCGCGACGCTGTCCACGTTGTACATCGTACGGGGTGCCGATTACGCGTGGGTCCACGGCGGCCAGATCAACGCAACGAGCCTGCCCGATGCCTTCTCGCACATCGCCACGGGCACGCTGCTGGGCATTCCGAATCTCGTGCTGATCGCAGTGGTGGTGCTGGTCGTGATCGGCATCTACCTCAAGCAATATCGCGGTGGCCGCGAGCATTACGCGATCGGCTCCAACCCCGAGGCCGCGCGTCTCGCGGGCATCCAGGTCGAGCGCCGCGTGATGATCGGCTTCCTGTTGTCGGGCGCGATTGCGGGTCTGGCAGGGGTTTTGTGGCTCGCCCGTTTCGGCACCGTCGATGCCAGCACGGCGAAAGGCATCGAGTTGCAGGTCGTGGCTGCGGCGGTCGTCGGCAGCGTCGCGATCACGGGCGGCGTGGGCACGATCATGGGCGCGACCCTCGGCGCGCTCGTGCTGGGCGTGATCAATATCGCGCTCGTGGTGCTACGCGTGTCGCCGTTCTGGCAACAAGCAATTCAAGGCGCGCTGATCGTTGCTGCGATCGCGCTCGACACAATGCTGGCGCGTTCCGTCGCACGGCGCATGATGAGGAAACGCGATCATGGCTAAACCCGATTCCGCACTCGCGCTGACCAAGCGGCGCCATCTCTCGTGGGAGACCATGCTCGTTGCGGTCCTCGTGCTCGCGCTGGTCCTGGGCCGCGTGTTGTCGCCCGAGTTTTTATCGAGCGCCAATCTCTCCAACATGCTCGCCGACTTCACCGAGATTGCGCTGATCGCCTTGCCGATGACGCTGATCATCGTCGCGGCCGAGATCGATTTGTCGGTGGCGTCGGTGCTCGGCGCATCGAGCGCACTGATGGGTGTGCTCTGGCACATGGGCCTGCCGATGCCGCTCGTGATTGCCATCGTAATGGTTGCCGGGACGCTCGCCGGGCTCTTCAACGGCCTTGTGATCGTGCGCTTCAACCTGCCTTCGCTTGCGGTCACCATCGGCACGCTGGCGCTCTTTCGCGGGCTTGCGTACGTGCTGCTCGGCGATCAGGCCGTGGCCGATTTCCCTCCCTCTTACACATCGTTCGGCATCGACACCATCGCCGCTTTCCTGCCGATGCCTTTCGTGCTCGTGATCATCGGAGCGATCGTTTTTACCGTGCTGTTGCAGGCCACGCCTTTCGGCCGCAGCCTCTACGCGATAGGCGCAAACCCGGTCGCGGCGCAATTCTCCGGCATCGATGTAGCCCGTACCAAGATCAAGCTGTTCATGCTCTCCGGCGCGATGAGCGCGCTCGCCGGGATTGTCTACACGCTGCGTTTCACGAGCGCGCGCGGCGACAATGGCGAAGGCTTCGAGTTGTCCGTGATCGCGGCCGTGCTGTTCGGCGGCGTGAGTATTTTCGGCGGAAGAGGATCGATGATCGGCGTGCTGTTGTCGTTGCTGATCATTGGTGTGCTGCGCAATGCGCTGACTTTGTCCGACGTCTCCAGCGAAACGCTGACCATTGTGACCGGCGGCCTGTTGCTGTCGTCGGTGTTGATCCCGAATCTTGTTGCACGTTGGCGTGTCATGCGCGAAAAGCGCCTGATGACGCAGACGCTTTGATGAAAGTTGGCTTTTTAAAACCAGCGTGAAGACTCCAAAAAAACGGAGCGGCGCGCGACATCAGGAGACACAAGCATGTTCAAACCCTTTCACTCACTTCGCGGTCCGGTGCTATGCGCCGCACTGATCGCGATCTCCGCGGCGGCCACAGTGCCGATTAGTGCGGCCGCCGCTGATCTGAAGAAGGACCTGAAGATCGCCTTCTTGCCGAAGCAGATCAACAACCCCTATGAAGTGATCGCCGACGAAGGCGGCCTTGCCGCCATCAAGGAGATGGGCGGGCAGGGCAAGGTGGTCGGACCATCGGATGCGGGCGCGTCGTCGCAGGTGCAATACATCAACACGTTGATCACGCAACGCCAGAACGCGATCGTGGTGGCCGCCAACGATGCGAACGCAGTCGTTCCGTACCTGAAAAAAGCGATGGCGCAAGGCATCAAGGTCGTGACGTTCGACTCCGATACCGCGCCCGACGGCCGCCAGATCTTCGTGAACCAGGCGAACTCGGAAGCGATCGGCCGTGGACAGATCCAGCTATTGTCGAAACTGGTAGGCGGCGAGGGCGAGTTCGCGATTCTCTCGGCCACGCCGAACGCGACCAACCAGAACACCTGGATCAAGTACATGCAGGAGGAGTTGAAGAAGCCTGAGTATGCGAAGCTGAAGCTCGTGAAGATCGCCTACGGCAATGACGACGACCAGAAATCGTTCGTCGAAACGCAGGGCTTGCTGCAGGCATATCCGAACCTTAAGGGCATCATTTCGCCGACCACTGTGGGTATCGCGGCAGCGGCGCGTTATATCTCGACGTCGCCGGCCAAAGGCAAAGTGATGGTCACGGGCCTCGGCACACCGAACCAGATGCGCGCGTTCGTGAAGAACGGCACCGTCACGGCGTTCCAGTTGTGGGACCCGGGTCAACTCGGTTATCTCGCGGCGTACGCGGCAGCCAACCTCGCGTCGGGCACGATCACCGGGAAGGAAGGCGACAGCTTCGAAGCGGGCAAGCTCGGCAAGCGCACGGTAGGCAAGAGCGGTGAGGTCGTACTCGGACCGCCAACGACGTTCGATTCATCGAATATCGATAACTTCAACTTCTAGAGCGTCTGGCAATAGCCGTCTGAAACGCCCTTCGGGGCGTTTCAGACGGCGTAATGAAGGTAGATGGTTCCACCGTGGACAAGGCAACGCCGTCCCTGGTCAGTCTGCAGGTTGCAGCCTGACACGCCTGAAGCTCGCAGTCCCGAAGCGACTAATCCAGCGACTGAGTCAGCGACTGAGCCAGCGACTTCAAACCCTGTAGAACTCTATATCTTGCCCGGCATGCACGGCGCGTTTGAGCCACTCTGGCATTTCACCTTCTCCGTCCCACGTGTCGCCGCTTGCATTCCTGAATACCGGCGTAGCGCCGTTGGCGTTCTCAGGCATTTGAGGCATGGAAGGTAGCGCGCGCTTTGTGGCGCTCGAACTCTTCGTCAATGGGGGAGGAGTAACAGAAGCCTGCGCTTCGGCCAATGCTTCGGCCAGTGCTGTTTCGGAAATGCCAAACTCAGCCATTCGGCTGCGCAAATAGGCAATGATGCTGTCTCGCTTTCTTTCGTCCACGGCTGTCCTGATTCAGCTTTTACTTTCTTGAAGGCGAGCCATCTGCCCGCGCGGACCGGGGCGGCTCGAGGAATAAGTGGGTTGACTAAAATCGTGGCGCGCTGAATGGCACGCGTCAATTAGTGTAATACCGCAAATCGCCGCCTTACTCGCAACAACCAATAATGGGCTGCTGCGAATGCGGTTCTACAAACTGGTTACTGTGGTTGAGATCGGTGCAAAGCGATGAATTGCCGATTCAGCGGCTGAAAGCTCACGACCAGATCGGTGCACGACTGGCGGCCGGTCTTGTTTCAGTAACACCTTCGACCCAGCCGCGCATTTAACAATTTGTCCCGACACCCGCGGGCGCCACGAGGAAATGATAGCGCCGAATGCCGCTATTGTATGCCTAAATCATTTTAGCGATTATGTTGCTCGCCTGGCAGTTCCGCGCCATGCGCGCGAATTGCAGCAATCAGTTCCGCCGGCGTGATTTCATAACGTACTTCACGATGAATGCCTGCCTTCCGTTCGTCGACTTCAATCAGTAGAACAGCCTTGCCATCCGCAGCCGGCTCGAGACGCAACGTACGCACTTCCTGACCGGTTGCCTCATCACGCTCCGTCAGCAAGGTCATGGATCCTGTGGCGGGACTTCTGGCCATTCTCTCTCTCCCTTCCAATAATCCGACAGCTTGTTGTCGAGACCCTTCGTCAACGCGTCAGGCACTAAAAACGGGCATTGCGCGCCGGGTCGTGAGGTCACTGACCTTATTATTGCTTGTCAAAACGATACCCGTCCAGTATTGAACGCGGGTTCGCTGCGCCGCGTTCCATCCTGAAAGAACGCAGCCCGAAGTGATGCTTTACGACGACAATGCGGCGCGTGCCTGCGCCGTGATTTCGAACGAGCGCAGCCGCGCAGCCTGATCGTAGATTTGCGCGGTGACCATCAGTTCGTCGGGCTGCGTCTGTTCAATCAGCGACGCCAGTCCTGCTTCCACTTCCCGCTGGTCGCCGATTACCGAACATGCCAGCGAGTGATCGACGCCCGCGCGTTCTCCGTCGTTCCACGGAATCTGCTTCACGGGCGGGGGCAACTGACCCGGCGTGCCGCGGCGCAGGTTGATGAACTGCTGCTGCAACGATGTGAACAGGAACTCCGCCTCGGCGGTGGTATCGGCGGCGAAGACGTTGACGCCGACCATTGCGTAAGGACGATCCAGTTGCTTCGATGGGCGGAATTGCGACCGGTAGACCTGCAGTGCTGTCAGCAGGTAATCCGGCGCGAAATGCGAGGCGAATGCGAACGGCAGTCCGAGCGCGGCGGCGAGCTGCGCGCTGAACGTGGATGACCCCAGCAGCCAGATCGGCACTTCCAGCCCCGCGCCCGGCACCGCGCGTACGCGCTGGCCTTCGACCGGTTCGGCGAAATAGCGCTGCAGTTCGACCACATCGTCGGGAAAACTGTCGGCGCTGCCGTGCAGGTCGCGACGCAGCGCGCGAGCCGTCGTCTGGTCGGTGCCGGGCGCGCGGCCGAGTCCCAGGTCGATGCGCCCCGGAAACAGCGACGCGAGCGTGCCGAACTGCTCCGCGATCACGAGCGGCGCGTGGTTCGGCAGCATGACGCCGCCGGAGCCGACGCGAATCGTGCTGGTGCCTGCGGCAACGTGTCCGATCACAACCGATGTCGCGGCGCTCGCGATGCCCGTCATGTTGTGGTGTTCGGCCAGCCAGAAGCGCAGGTAGCCGAGTTTTTCGGCGTGCTGGGCGAGCTCGCGTGAATGTTGAAACGCGTCGGCGGCGGTCGATCCGACGGGGATCGGGGAGAGGTCGAGAACTGAAAAGGGGATCATTGCGGCTTCCGTGACTTCGAGCGGGCGGCTGTGCGTGCGGCGGACGAAAACACACCGTAGACGCGCACCGCGAACGCGTGGCTAAATGCCGATTGTGCCGAAAGTCTTGAAAGTCTGCCGTGACCGCCCTCAGGCGAGGCGAGGGTAGCCGCGCCTCGCGGCGTCGGATTCGAGATCGATGATCGCCGAATAATCGCTCAACAGGCGCTGCGCGAAGCCGGCGAGCTTGAGGCGCGTTGCCAGCGGTGCATCCTGGGTGAGGGCGCGGGAAAGAGCGGTTCGAAGCGCATCGATTCCATCCGCCGGAACCCTCTTCGACGCAATCAGCGGCAAGCCCGGCGACGAGGCCGTCACGTCAATCTCGATGACGCCATCGGCGAGTGCTGGAAGATGTTCGCGCACGAAGGCGAAGGTCACGCAGTCGATGGCGGCAATGTCGGCACGATCGTCGGCAAGCGCTTTGAGCGACGCCAGATGCCCTCCGGTTTCGACCAGCGACGAGAAGAACGCACGGCCATTCGCGAATGGCGCAACGGCGTGGCGCAGCAGGTTCATGCCGCTGTTCGAGTCGTCGCTGTTGTAGGCGGCGCGCAGGCCTCGACTGGATTCGAGCGATGTCACGCTCGCCGCCTTGCGCGCGACCAGCACGCTTCGATAATCCCCGTTCGCGCAGCCATCGATGGAAAAAATCGGGGTCGCGAGTAGCTGCACGCGGCCGTCAAGCGCGTGCATCAGCGGATAACCGCAGGTCTGGGTAAGGAGCACGTCGTCGCGCAGCCAGAATTCGGTCAGCGATGTGTCGGGATCGACCAGCTCCAGCGTATCGCCGCGAGCGTCGAGCCACGGCCGCAGTTGACTGCGCACGTGTTCCAGCAGCACGCGCCAGTCCCCGGCGAGCGTTGGTGTGACGTTGTACATCGGTAAAGCCGCAAGCCATTTCATGCAGGTTCGTTGTCCCTTATACGGCTTGCGCGACTCCGGACTTTGCGTCCTTGGCAGCTTCGAGTTCGGCGAGCGCGATCTGATCGGCGCGGGCGTGCAGCGGATGCAGCGCCGGCGCCACCGGTTTTACGCCGTACCGGACCATCCATTCCTGATAACCCCGCACGATAAAGCCGCCGTTTCGCTGCAAGTAAGCATCGCGTTCGTCATGATAGATCGCCGATAACGCGAACCACGGCGCGCCCGGCAGATCATGATGGACCGAGTGGAAGTTGTTGTTCAGGAACAGCAGCCGCCAGAACCACGATGCTTCGTTGATGACGGTGCGTTCACTGATGTTATCGGCTGCGCGGTGTTCCTGGAATGAGCGGATTGCGCTCAGGGCCAGCGCCGGGTATCCCACGCCGAAAACGAAAACGAGAGGACTGATGCCGCAATAACGATCGAGCCACGTGACAAGCAGACCGAGCATCACGAGATGGAGCGCCCATGCGCCAGCCATCCGGGCGTTGCCGCGCGCAATTGCGACCATTGCCGAACCGAGCGTCGATGCAATCGAAAACCAGGGCGCGAGCACAATGCGTCCAACGAACGTGTTGCGAAACGTGAGCAGGCCACGCACGACGAACCCCGCGCCGCGCCAGCGTTCCGCCGATACAAAATAGGTTTCCGGATCCAGATCGGGATCTGTGAGATGAACGTCGTCGTGATGGCGCAGATGCGACTCGCGATACACCGCGTACGGAAACCACACCGCGAGCGGCGCAATGCCGAACAACGCGTTGAGCAACGGAAAGCAGGTCGGATGGCCGTGCAGCAATTCGTGCTGCAACGAAAGATAAAGGCAGGAAAGCACCGCAAGGATCCCGACGGCGAGCGGCACGCCAAGGGCGCGTGCATTGAGCGCCGTGCCGAACCATCCGCCATACAGGGCCACGATCAGGAGCCACGTGGGCCATTCGCTGCGCCAGCGCCACGAAGCGCGAAGCTGATGGATGGTGCGGCGTTGGGCGTCGTCGATGTAAATACTCATGGGAATTCGGTGACGGATCGAGCCACGATCTTAGCGTCGCGTCGCCGCCGGCCAAACCAAGCGATTCCGCTAAGCTTGTTCCCATGCGATGAATCTGTTTATCACGCTGTTGACGCACTCCACATTTCAGACGGTGTAAGGATTTAGTAGGCATCTTTCCTGCTCGTGCGATGCAACCCCAACCATGGTCGGGGTGGCTCGTTCGTCCGGACTTGGCCAAGACAAGACAGCGCGACGTCGGCCATGGCCCGGCGACCGCTGCAGGGAGCGCGCGATGCCGCAAAAGCAGGAAGCAGAACAAAAGAATCAGGAAGCAGGGTCGAACTCTCCCCATCTCGACAGCGACGAAAAGGAACAGGCCGCCGAACATTCGTCCCCGCACGCGCTCGTGATCCACGAGATCGTTCGCGAGGAAGGCGAGAATTCGATGGACCGTACCTTCTTCGCGCTGGCGTGGTCGGCGCTTGCGGCGGGGTTATCGATAGGATTTTCGTTTCTCACGCAGGCCACGCTTCTAAGCGCGTTACCCGATGAGCCTTGGCGCGATCTGGTGGCATCGTTTGGATACACGATCGGATTCGTGATCGTGATTCTCGGACGCCAGCAATTGTTCACCGAAAGCACCCTGAGCGCCGTATTGCCCGTGCTCACGCGCCGCGATCTGAAGACCTTGTTGAAGACGTTTCGGCTATGGGCGATCGTGCTGTCGTTCAACCTGATCGGGACGATCATCTTCGCCGCGATCCTGCAGATCCACGGTGTGTTCTCTGACGATGTCGTCGGGTCGCTCGGCAAGCTTGCGCAGTTACCGATCTCCGGCAGCTTCGGCGTGACCGTAGTCCGCGCGATCTTCGCAGGATGGCTGATCGCGCTGATGGTATGGCTGCTGCCGAGCGCGCGCTCCGCCCGTTTCCTGACAATCCTGCTGATCACCTACACGGTCGCAGTGAGTAAGCTGTCGCATGTGATCGCCGGGTCCGTGGAAACGTCGTACGCGGTCATGACGGGCGCCGCGACCATTCGCGATTACCTGCTCGTATTCCTGTTGCCGACGTTCATCGGCAATATGATCGGCGGGATCTCGCTTGTGGCGATCGTCAATCACGCGGCGATTGCGCCCGAGATCGACTGATGCTTCTGCCTGCTTGCGAGCGGCACGCCTCCAGGGCACGCTGTTCGCAAGCAACAACATATGAACAACGAAAGCGCACTTTTTGCGCGCGATGGCGAAAGCGTCGTGATTACGCCGCTTTCGCCCAAAGCCTGTTGGTCGATCTCTTGCCCCCGGGTACCGGACCGCCGGGCGGCTGTGAAAACGAATCGAGAACCTTGCGCAATGCATCGATACGTTGCCGCTGAGCCGGCACGAGCACGTGTTCACCGCCTACCGCAGCAAGCCGTTCACGCCAGTAGTCCACATTCATCGCGCCTGTCGGCTTCTGGCTCATTGCGCGCAACTGGCCGATTGCGCGTTCAATGTGCTGGAGTTCCGCGTCCGCATGCGACGATGTTTTCAAGCCCCCTGATGTTGCACCCTGTTTGTTTTTCA
This sequence comes from Burkholderia sp. PAMC 26561, assembly GCF_001557535.2. Lineage (NCBI taxonomy): Bacteria > Pseudomonadati > Pseudomonadota > Betaproteobacteria > Burkholderiales > Burkholderiaceae > Burkholderia > Burkholderia sp. PAMC 26561. Next base: position 457,958 of record NZ_CP014307.1, on the reverse strand, counting down.
TCTGCGCCACCGTTTTTGCCGGCGTACTGCCGCGAGCGCTGCCACCTGTTTCGATGACAAGGCCCGTCGTGCGTCGTCCGGCTTTTTTTCCCCTTCGCCTGCGCGCTTATCTGCGCGTCGGGCGGCCCCGGTTTGATGCGACCGTCGATGCATACTCGCCCGGTGTGGCGGCCATGCACTGTCTGGAATCGCACATTGGGCGCGCCGCTGGGTGCGCAGGGGAACACGGGAATTTTACGGATGAAATACGCAAACGTTTTCGCGGTAAAGGGTATCCGTGATGGGACGCTCGCGTAGTAAGGATTACCCGGTGCTTGGGTCGCGTGGCTTGCCGCTGCGTTTGATCTGCTCGTCCATCGCAAGGTCGAGCTTGCTCACGCGTCGTGGTTTTTCCGGCTTGAGCGCGTTCACGAACGCTACAAAATCGTCGAGCGGCAGGGGTGAGGACAGTTTTTGCTCGCCGGCGAGCGCGCGGTCGACGAGATAGAAAAGGCCGCCGCTCAGGCTGATCGCGGCGTACTGAGGATTGCCCGAGCGTGTCTTGAGCCGTTCAACGGCGTTGATGGCTTTAGTGGACCGCACGATCGGCTCGTCTGACTTGCTGTCCGGCTTTGAAAGGCGAACTCATCAGGAACCGTTGGTTCCGGGCGCGCATTTCTTGCTCGCGCCTTCGAGCCACAAGTTCGACACGTGCCGTTCGCCCGGATAAAACCGGTACGAAGTCTCGCCGTTGTCGAAGCGAACCTTGATCACATTGGAATCGCCGAATTCGAGCATCGTGCCTTGCGGAATCGGTGTTTTCTTGAACTTCGCATCGTGCTTTTGCGCCTCGTCCGTCAGGCACTGGACGATGCTCGTGACCGATGCGTTCGTAGCGGTTTCGACTTCGGGTTGTCCGGCGTCGGCATTATGAAACTGGCCGCAGGCCTGGAGCAAAAACAAGGGAAGCGCGAGAGCGCAGGCAATCTTTTTCATGGTGTCCTTCAAAAATTCGGCCACAGCAACGCTGGGTCTGTCATGCCGATTACATCACAGCGGCCTTACGATTTACGTAAAAGCGCATCAGGCGTCGGGCGGCACGCCCAGAAGCTGCATGGTTCCACCGACAACGCCTGAAAACACCGGCCCTGCCACGGTCCCGCCGTAATACGAGCCTGCCGACGGTTCATCGATCATCACCGCGACAATCACTTGCGGGTCGCTCATGGGCGCCATTCCGACAAACGACGCACGATACTTGTTCGCAGCATAGGTTCGCCCGACCTGTTTGCGCGCCGTACCGGTCTTGCCGCCCACCCGATAACCCTCTACCGCTGCCGCACGTCCCGTGCCACGGGGCCCCATCGCGAGTTCGAGCATGTTGCGCACGGCCGCGGCCGTCGTGGCCTTGGTGACCTGAACCGGTTCCGGTGCCGCTTTGCCGCGTACGAGCGTCGACTGGCGGAATTCACCGGTGCCGGCATAAGCCGTATAAACCTGCGCGATCTGCAACAGCGACAAGGACAGGCCATAGCCGTAAGCCATGGTCGCCTGCTCGATAGGCCTCCAGCGCTGGTACGCGCGCAAGCGCCCCGTCGCCGCACCGGGGAACGTCAGCTCCGGCGCCTGCCCTATGCCATATTCGCGGTACTTGTCCCAAACCGTCTGCGCAGGCAGCTTGAGCGAGAGCTTCGTCAACGCAATATTGCTCGACATCTGCACGGCCTCCGACACCGTAATGACGCCGTGATTCGATGTATCGTGGATCGTGTTCGGACCGAGCTTGAAGGTGCCCGGCGAGGTATCGATACGGGTATCGGGGCGCACCTGTCCCATATCAATGGCAAGCGCCGCGACCAGCGGCTTGATGGTCGAGCCGGGCTCGAACGTGTCGGTGAGCGCCCGGTTGCGCAACTGCTCGCCGGTCAGGCGCGAGCGATCGTTCGGGTCGAAGGTCGGATAGTTGGCGAGCGCGAGGATCTCGCCGTTCTTGGCATCCAGCACGACCACGCTGCCCGCGCGTGCCTTGTGCTTTTTGATCGCCGCTGCCAGTTGCGTATGCGCGAGCTGCTGGATGCGCCGGTCGATGGTCAGGTGGATGGTCTCGCCGTTCTCGGGTAATTCGGCTTCGCCAATCTCCGATACAACGCGGCCCAGCCGGTCGCGGATCACTTCGCGCTGACCGTGTTCCCCGGTGAGGCGATCGTTCGCGGCGAGCTCGACGCCTTCCTGGCCGTGGTCCTCGTTATCGGTGAAACCGACGATATGCGCCGCCGACTCTCCCTCAGGATAAAAGCGTTTGGTGTCTGCGACGAGCGTGACACCCGCCAGACCCGTTTCCGCAATGCGCGTCGCCTGGTCGGCATCGACCTGACGTTTCAGCAGGACGAACGAACGCTCCGTTCCGAGCCGGCGGGCGAGTTCCTTTTCGGGCATGTCGAGCAGCCGCGCGACATGCGGCCGGGTTTCGGCACTGAAGCGCGACGGCGTCGCCCAGATGGAATAGGTTGCGAGGCTCACGGCGAGCATCGCGCCGTTTCGGTCGACAATTCGCCCGCGCGTGGCGGCGAGTTCGAGTGTGCGCTGATACCGCTTTTGTCCCTCACCGATGTAAAAGTCCTGGTTCACGACCTGAACCCACAGCGCGCGCGCCGCCAGCGCCGCGAACGCGGCGAACATCAGCATGACGATGAAAGTGGAGCGCCACTGAGGCAGCCGGCTTTCGAGGACGGCGTTCTTCACGGGCGTCCGGTACGCTTCGTGAGCGCGCCTGGCGGTTTTACGCATGCTTGGGTCGGCTCGTTTGATGGGTCAGGTCGCGGCGGATGCGGCTTGCGCAGCCAGGTGCTCGAGCACGCTTGCAAGTTTGGCGTCCGTCGGTAATGTGATGCCAAAGGTGTCTTCCAGCACGCCGCGCAGCTCGGCGGCCGACGTGAGTTCGCGATGCTCTTCAGCCGTGCCCCGGCGGGTCACCGTCCGGTCGAACAACGTCTGGCGTTGCCCCGGGATCACGCGCGCCACGATCAGGTGATTGACGAAGATCGAATCGGGGAGGGTGGACACGTAATGGTTCGCCATGGCGTAGTCGGAGGGCACCTGGGGTTCGAGATCGAACCGGTACACGGGCTTCCACGTCTCGCCGAGCTTCACCAGCAGCTTGAAATCGCCGCGCTCGATCAGATCGAGGCGGAAGGTCTCGTGCGGCGTGGCCTGTTCACGGCCGTTATCGAACACTAGGGGAGCGGTGAGCGTCATGCTGCCGAAACCAACGTCGGCGAGCCAGGTTTCATCCGGCGTTTCCACGAGCAGCATCATGTGCGTGCGCGGCAGCATGGCATCCGGATCGGCCCAGAGCACGCGCGCTGCAAGCCCGGTCGTCTCGAATCCGATGGTCTCCAGCACTGCGCGAAACAGCAGGTTGTGTTCATAGCAATAACCACCGCGGCGCGCGCTCACGAGCTTTGCGAACACCGACTCGAGATCGAGCCGCGGCGTGACGCCAAGCAGCGTGTCGATGTTTTCAAACGGGATGGCCTGCGGGTGCAGCCGGTGCAGCGCATGCAGCGTATCAGCGCTCGCTTCATGCGGGCCGGTATAACCGATGCGGTCGAAATAGGCGGTGAGCTGCACCGGCGAGACTGTCTGAATCATGTGTGGAACTCCTGCCCTGATGATGGAAAAACTCGGCCGGGCGTGCCGCCGCGAGGTGCCGACATTCTACCGGCACAGCCCAGTCTTGATTACAAATTGCATACGGCGGCGGGCATAAGCTCGCCGATTGGTCACGATTTTGAACTGTGAGACGACTAAGATGGTCTTTAATAGGCGGTGCGTTCAACTCTTCTCTTAAAGAACCCTATGTCGACCCCACTTGCTACTGCTACGTCCTCCCCGCCGGCTCCCGGCAAACATCCTGCCCCACCATGCACGCTCGTGATCTTCGGCGCTGCCGGCGACCTCACCAAGCGGCTCTTGATGCCGGCACTGTACAACCTCTCGTCGGACGGTCTGCTCGACGACAAGATGAAGATCATCGGTGTCAATCACGGCGAGCTCGAAACCAGCGCCTGGCGTGACCAGCTCACCGAATCGCTCAAGAGTTTCGCCGCCGACAAGGCCGGCGCCTTTCATACATCCCAGCTCGACGAAAAGGCATGGAACTGGGTTGCCGACCGCCTGCAGTACGTTGCGGGCGAGTTCGAAACGGATGACGTATTCAACAAGCTAAAGCAGACTTTGGGTGAAAGTGGAAATGTCATTTTTTATCTCGCCGTCAGCTCACGCTTCTTCAAGCCCATTGTCGAGCGGCTCGGCAAAGCAGGATTACTGAAAGAAAACGATCAAGCGTTCCGGCGCGTGGTCATTGAAAAGCCGTTTGGGCATGACTACGCATCGGCGAAAGACTTGAATGAGAGCATTCTCAAGTTCGCCGGGGAAAATCAGATCTATCGCATTGATCACTTTCTCGGCAAGGACACCGTTCAGAGCATTCTTGCCGTGCGCTTTGCCAACGCGTTGTTCGAGCCGATCTTCCGGCGTGAATATATCGATCACGTGCAGATTACGGCGGCGGAAACCATCGGCGTGGAAGGGCGTGGCGGATTCTACGAGCAAACCGGCGCATTTCGCGACATGGTTCCTAACCACCTGTTCCAGTTGCTCGGCATGGTCGCCATGGAACCGCCGAATTCCTTCGACGCCGAGGCCGTCCGCGACAAGAAAGCCGAGATCTTCGACGCCATCCAGCCGCTGAAAGCCGGCGACGTGGTGCTCGGACAATACGAGAAGTCCGCGAGCATGCCGGGTTATCGCGAGGAAAAGGACGTTGCGCCTGACAGCCAGACGGAAACGTACGCGGCGGCGCGGGTGTATGTCGAGAACTGGCGCTGGGCCGGTGTACCGTTCTACCTGCGCACGGGCAAGCGCATGACGGCGCGGCGCACGGAGATATCGATTCAACTGAAAGCCGTGCCGTTCCTGCTGTTTCGCGACACACCCGTCGATACGCTCGTGCCGAACGTGCTGACATTGCGCATCGACCCGCAACACGGTACGACCTTCGACTTCAACGTCAAGGTGCCGGGTCCGGTGATGCAGGTCGGGGCGGTGCAGTCGTCGTTCAAATACGGCGATTTCTTCGATGAAAAACCGAACGTAGGCTACGAAACGCTGCTGTACGACTGCATGCTCGGCGACGAAACGCTGTTCCAGCGCGCGGACAGCATCGAGACGAGCTGGGCGGCGGTCGACGCGGTTCTGCATCCCGAAGGCGGTCCGTTGCCGGTTCATGGCTACGAGGCGGGAAGCGCCGGCCCAAAGGAAGCCGACGCACTGCTGCAGGCTGATGGCCGCGCATGGCGTCCGCTTGGCGACGAACATACGAAAAACGCCGGTCACAACGACAAGAACTGAGGAGAAACCTGATGGGGACAGCAGCAAAAAAGGCAGCGGCAAGCACACCGGCGAAACGCAGTGCCACGAAAGACCGAACTCACCTCGAAAGAATCCTTGCCATCGATGTCGGCGGGACGGGCCTGAAAGCGGCCATCATCGACGCGGACGGGACCATGAAGACCGAGCGCCTGAAGGTCGCGACGCCGCATCCGTGCCCGCCTGAGTTGCTGGTGGACACGCTGGTCAAGCTGGTCGAGCCGTTGATGCAGCCGTTGCCGGCGACGCATATCTCGATCGGCTTTCCTGGTGTGGTGCGCGACAACCATGTGCTGACCGCGCCGAACCTCGGCAATGAAAGCTGGCGCAACATCCCGCTCGCGCAAATGCTTTCGGATCAGCTCGGCCACCACTTGCCGGTGCGCATCATCAACGACGCCGAGATGCAGGGATTGGCGGCTATCGAAGGAAAGGGGATCGAACTCGTGCTGACGCTCGGTACAGGCGCCGGCACCGCGCTTTTCCGCGATGGCGAGCTGATGCCGCATCTGGAACTCGCGCATCATCCGGTCAGCAAGAACAAGACGTACGACGAATATCTCGGTAATGCCGCGCGCGACAAGGCGGGTAACAAGCGCTGGAACCGTCGTGTGGAAAAGGTCATCGGCATCCTGAGTTCGCTCGTGAACTACGACCGCCTCTGGATCGGCGGCGGCAACGCGGCCAATCTCAAGTTCGATTTGCCGGATAACGTGAAGGTGGTGTCGAACGAAGCGGGCATCGAAGGCGGCGCGCGTCTCTGGCATCCGCGTTCGGTACGCGAAACGCGGCAATTGCCGCCGGGGACATTCGAATGATGCCCAAGGGTTTGAAGCTGACCAAACGCTCACAGGACGACTCCGATCGCGCGCTGGAGGCGTTATCGAAGGTCGAACTTGTGATCACCGATTGCGACGGCACGCTGCTCTACACCGATAAAACTCTCGGCGAGCCCGCAAAGGAAGCCGTGCGCAACCTGAGCGCCGCGGGCGTGCGCTTTACGGTTGCGAGCAGCCGGCCGGGCAAGGGCATGCGCACGATCGTGGATACGCTCGGTATCAAGACGCCGTTTGCCGCGTTCAACGGCGGCAAACTTGTGGACCCCGCCGGCTGGAAGACCATGAACGCGCATTGGCTCGCGCGTGATGCCGCCGAAACCGCGCTGGAAAGCCTGGCGCGCGACGGGATCGATGCGTGGGTGTTTATCGACGACCAGTGGTACATCACGAATCCCGCCGGCGAGTACGTGCCGCTCGAGCGCCGGACCGTGGGATACGACGCGGTGGTGGTGAAGCGGTTCGAGGACATCGACCTGGGTTCGGTCGAGAAGATCGTGGCGTCGACCAGTAACGCGGATTTGCTCGAACGCAAGGAAGCTGAGTTTGCAGGCACGTTGAAGGGCCAGGCCACTGCCATGCGTTCGCAAAGCTATTACCTCGACATCACGCATCCGCTCGCCAACAAAGGTGAAGGCATCCGGGAACTTGCGCAGCTTGCCGGCGTGGCGCTGGAAAACGTGGCGGTTCTGGGGGATATGCAGAACGACGTCGCCATGTTCGATGTTGCGGGCGTGTCGATTGTGATGGGGCAGGCGTCGGCGCAGGTACAGGCAAGTGCTACCTTCGTATCGTCGACAAATGACGAAAACGGCTTTGCAGCGGGCGTGAACGGATTGCTCGCGGCCCGGAAAGGGGGAAAAGTTTTTTGACAGACGGGAGAGCGACATCGGCGCCATGCGATGCTGACTGACAGCATCCAGCGGCGGCGCCGACGAAGCCTGGCTCTCGGCGTTGCTGCGTTGTTACCTGTTGCCCACGGCGCGCATTGACGCGTGCCCTATACGGACATCCGGTCTTAACGGCGACGCATTTGCGGACGCGGTCCACCGCCGCCGGTAGCGCGCTCGTCCTTGTGCCGGAAGTTGATCCGGCCTTTCGTCAGGTCATACACCGACAATTCCAGCGTCACGCGGTCACCAGCAAGAATCCGGATGTGATTCTTGCGCATGCGGCCCGATGCATACGCGCCCACGACCACGCCGTTATCCAGCGTCACGCGGTAGCGGCTATCGGGAAGCACTTCGTCAACAATGCCGTCCAGCTCGAGTAACTCTTCTTTCGCCATATAAAGCTCCTTAATTCGTCGTTCGATGCGATTGTATGCGAGACCAGCATGCAACCGCGATGCCTTTTATCGGATATCAATCACCGATAGTCACAGATCTGCAACAGACTGCCCGTCGATCTGACCGTCGATCAGCTTTTCCGCATGCAACAAGCAGGCCCGCCGCGCCTGTCCGCCATTTTCGAAACTTCCGTCCTGCTCGATACGGAACACGCGGCTTTCGCCCGTGGCTTCCTCACCAGCCGGCGGCGCGCGGCAGATACGCACCGATGCTTCGTAACCGGTATCCGCTGCACGAACCGCTGCGCCTTGACGTGCTCCGCGCGGGTAGATCAGCGGGTGAATCTCGTAACCCTTGTACGTCTTAAGCGGCTTGACCAGTTCTTTCATGTTTCGTGAATTCCTGTATTGCGCCCGCCCGGGCATCGAAATAGTGCATTCGATGCGTCACAACCCCGCCGACGGCCAGTCCGGGCGCCTCGGCGCTCGCGGTCGATCAGCGGTTTCGAGCAAAAAATAGCGCACGGCGCACTCGGGGTGCAGCCGTTCGCCGGGCTGTAGGTGTCGAAGAACGCCGGGGTAAAGCGCGCAATACCGTGAGTCATACACGATATAACGCATGGACTAAGCCATCCGCCGACGTCGCTGCTGTTTAAACTTTGAAGACGACTCTGAAGACGAGTGCCTGGCCGCGTTCGATGCGAAGCCTGCACTGCCGGGGCGATGACACTCAACCAGAACTTGCGCTGAAATGCCGGGTGGATCGCTGCTGCCGTGGCGAACACGCTGCGCCAAGGCGCACTGTGTAATATTAGACAGCAAATCAGAAAAAAGTTCTGCTGTCGCCGGAGGCCCCGCCTCTCGATGCTGCAATGCTGACGTGGCCTCAGACCTGAGCACTCGTCCGCTTTCGGAGCAATGCTGCTCATTCGCGCCCGCCGCCCCGCTGCTTTCCGGCAGCATCGAAAGATCCATTATACCGTCATAGCCAGCCCGCCTTGCGGAACCGCCAGCAAAGGAAGATGTCGACCAGCAGCATCACGGTGATGCACGCCGGATAGCCATACGCCCAGTCCAGTTCCGGAATCTTGTGGAAATTCATGCCGTAGATGCCGGCAATCATGGTCGGGACCGCAAAAAGCGCAGCAAATGACCCCAAACGTTTGGTCACCTCGCTTTCCGCCAGCGAAATCAGCCCCAGATTGACCTGAATGGCGGTGACGACCATTTCCCGGCGTCCCTCGATGGTCTTCACAATGCGCTGCAGATGGTCGTAGACATCGCGGAAATAGTCCTGCATGCCGTCGCAGACGCCCGGCGCGCGGCCGCCATAGAGTTTGCTGACCGCCTCCAGCAACGGCGCCGTGTGATGCTGCAGCAAGACGAGACGGCGCTTCAACGAATACAGGTCTTCGATGATCACCCGCGACGCCGCCGAGCCATTGCGCTCGAAAATGCGCTCCTCGAGTTCATCGAGTTCCGATCCGAGCGCTTCCAGGATGGGGAAATAGCGGTCGACGACGTTATCGATCAGGGCGTACATCACGAACGCCGGGCCGTGCTTGAGCAGATGCGGCTCGCGCTCGCAGCGCGTGCGCACTTCCTGGAAACCCTGGCTGGTCCGGTTGCGCACCGAGAGCACGTAGTTCTGGCCCACGAACACATTGATCTCGCCGACCACGAGTTCGTCCTCGGCGTCGAGTTCGACCGTGTGGAGCACGCAAAACAGCGAATCCGTGTATTCCTCGATCTTCGGACGCTGGTGGCCGTGCTGGGCATCTTCCACCGCGAGTTCATGCAGCCCGAACTGGTGCGTCATGTGCGCGAGTTCGCCGGGACCCGGGTCTTTCAAGGCGACCCACACGAAGCAGTCGGGAACATCCCGATAGGCGGAGATATCGTCGATGGGGACATCGGCGAGCTTGCGGCCATCTTGATAGGCCGCGCAATTGACCAGCATGTAGTCCGCCCTTCTTACACGGTAATGAAACCGGCGCGGCCCACCCCGCACTGATACTGGATGCGTGGTGAGGCCGTCCGCCGGAACTTCCGTGAATCTTAGCGGATTTGCGAATCTGCCCAAGGCGAGGGCGCGCATCGGGTGGCCGGCGGGCGGCGCCGGCCACGAGGTGAAGCCTAACTGTTCGAATAATCCGATGCCATCTCGGAACTTAGCCGGGGCGTCTCGACCGGCGCCAGTGTGTTGTCACGCTTCGTGAGCTTGCCTTCCACCGACGCGCCGACATCCATGCGCAGTTGCTGGTAATAGATGTTGCCGTTCACGTGCGCGTTCGATTGCAGTTCCACGAAATGCTCGACGGTCACATCGCCATTGATGGTCCCGTTGATCACGATGTCATAGGCCACGACATTGCCCGTGATCGATCCCTGGTCGCTGACGACCAGCAATGTCTGCTCGCCTGGACGCCCGGTCACGTTGCCCTTGACATGTCCGTCCATGCGCAGCCCGTCACTGAATTCGAGATTGCCGGCGATCTGGACATCGTGTGCGATCAGCGTGGCAAGCTTGGCCTGGCCGACGCCGGTGGTTTTTTTTGCTTTGAACATGGATGACCCCTTTCTGGTCTGGATTGCGATTTCGATACTGGCCGCGTGCAAGGCGCGTGGCCGGCGCCTGGAAGCCCTGGATGCTGCGTTAGTTGGATTTGTCGCGCTGGCGTTTGATGAACGCGAGATCAGTGCGCATCTGATGCATTTCGGCCGCACTGTCGGTTGCCTGCTGCTGCAGCACGAGCCGCGTCGCGACCTCGTGATCGAGCGCGATCTGCGCCTTTGCGAGCTGTTCGCGAATTTCACGCTCGGACATGGGCGGTGCGCACAAGGCATCGGCTTTCTTGCTGTTTTCCCGCGATGTCACGAGCGCAAAGCCTGCTGCCGCGAGCGCTGCGGCGGCGCACGCGGCAGCAAGCAGGCCGAGCATGATCATGGCCCAGCTCGGGCCCCGGCGCGAAGTCAGCGAGTAGGTGCGGCGCGTGAGGCGATGCGTCGCCCGGCGTTTGTCAGCTTGCGGCATGGGAAGTCGGCTTGAAGAGCGCGAGATAGTGCTTGGGATTGACCTGCGTTCCGTCGACGATCACCTCGAAATGCAAGTGCGGTCCGGTCGAGCGGCCGGTGGAACCGATTTCGCCGATCTTCTGGCCGGGCATCACGAGGTCGCCGACCTTCACGAAGATCTTCGACGTATGACCGTAGCGCGTCACCATGCCGGTGCTGTGCTGGATATCGATTGCATTGCCGTATCCGCCGTGCGGTCCCGCCTGGATCACGCGGCCGCCCGCGCTTGCGAAGATGGGCGTGCCTGACGGCGCGACGAGATCCATGCCTGGATGAAAACTCAGATGCTGGTTGAACGGATCGATGCGGTTGCCGAACGGCGAGCCAAAGCGTGCCCCCGGCGCGGGTTGCCGGCCGGGAAACGCCATGTACGAGGCGTAGTGCGCGAGGACGGCATTGTCGAGCTGGTTGAGGGTTGTATCGAGGCAATCGAGTGCGTTCTGCGTGCGGCGCAGGCGCTGCGGCGCCGAACCGGTCTGCGTGGCGCGCTGGGCATCGCAGAGCCTTGCGGGGAGTGCCGGACCGCCCTCGGCGGCGTCGGTTGCACTCGCCTGCGCGGGCGGTGACGCCGGGCGTCGGGTGTTCGTCGCGGCGCTGTCTTTCGGACGTCGTGGGGGCAATAACGGACCACCGGCGCTGTCGAGCGGCGATTCGTCGTCGTTGTCGGGCAGCGGCGGCACGTTGTGGATATCCGGACGATCGGCCGCGCGCCGCGATGCCTTCAACTGCGCTTCGAAGTCCTGCAGTTCGTTGACTTGCGTAACGAGTTGTCCCACGCGCGGTTCGAGATGAATGAGCGTTGCACTGATCTTGCCGAGCTCATCGATTTCGTAGGAGCGGCGCTCGGCCTGCGCTTTTTCTCCGGCTGCATGCGTGTTGCCCATTGCTGCGCCAATTGCAATGCCAAGCGCGAGCGCAGCGAGAACCATTGCAATGACGGCGATGATCACCATTGTGCGGACCGTGCGCGCTTCGACGAACCGGACACGCTGGTTCGACATGGTCCTTCGCGACCAGATGACGAACGCCATCAGTGCACCGGGCGCGACGCGCGCAAAGGCAAAATAACGTTCACCAAAACAGAAACACTGGCGCGTGTTCGACGGTTGAAATTGAGATAAATGAAAGTCACGTCCATGTGAAAACGCCGCAGCGGGGCTACGGCGAGAGGCCTTATGGGCGGACGATTATGCGCCAACTATCCAAATGCGTATCTCATATATAAGGGTTGCTGAATAAACGCGAAATTCAGGGCTGCGCCGTTTCGCTCCACAGCATTTCACGGGCTTCGCCCATGAGCAGCGGACGGTTCAATTCGGCCACTGTGCGCAGGAAATCCCACACTGCCGTGATGCGTTTCAGTTTGCGCAAATCCTCGCGGCAGGAAAGATAAAACGCACGCGTGACGACGATGTCATCGGCGAGTACCGGTTCGAGACGCGGGTCCTGTGCGGCCATGAAACACGGCAGGATGGCGAGCGCGCGACCCTGCAATGCAGCGTGATATTGCGCGATCACGCTGGTGCTGCGCCAGTTGGAAACCGCACCCGGAATGGCACGATCGAGATAGAGGAGTTCGTAGCTGAAAGCGAGGTCGTCGATGTAGCTTGCGAAGCGGTGCGTCCTCAGATCTTCGACTCGATGCACAGGCTCATGCTGTGCGAGATATTCGCGCGTGGCGTAGAGACGCAAGCGGTAGTCGCAGAGTTTCGTGTAGACGGTCTGCCCGTGTTCGGGGCGCTCGAGCGTCACCGCGATATCCGCTTCGCGTTTGGACAAGCTCACGAAATGCGGGACCGGCAACAGGTCGATGGAGATCTGCCTGTGCGTGTCCTGAAAGCGCGCGAGTTGCGGCGCGAGAAAAAAGCAGCCGAAGCCTTCGGTGCATCCCACGCGCACGTGGCCGGACAACGCGTGCCCCGAGTTCGCGATGTGTTCCGTCGCGGACTGGACCGTGGTTTCCATGGCATCGACGTAGGCAAGCAGGCGCTGGCCTTCCGCAGTGAGGACGAATCCGCCGCTGCGGGATTTATCGAAGAGTAGGGTGCCCAATGCGTCTTCGAGCGCACGGACGCGGCGCGCGACGGTCGTGTAGTCCACGCCAAGACGCTTCGCCGCGCCGCTCGCCCGCTGCGTCCGCGCGACTTCGAGGAAGTAACGCAGGTCGTCCCAGTTCAGGTTATGCAGGTTGTGTGCGGTCGATGGCGTGCTTTTTTGCATATCGGATGGGTGTTTCTATCGATACTTTAGAGAGATTTGCATAACTATACTGACGTTATTCAAATAAACGGAGACGACATTTCCCTTGGCGACCTCGCGCGGGTTTTCCCGTAGCAATGGTCCGCGTCTTCCGCTTGCTTGCCCCTTCCTTCAGGAGACTCCCACATGAATACCGCTGCTGACCGCCCGGCGCTCGCCGAACACACCGCTTCCGTACGCACGGCCAAATTGCTGATCGATGGCAAGTTCGTGGAATCGACTACGAAGGAATGGCGCGACATCGTCAATCCCGCCACGCAGGAAGTGGTCGGACGCGTACCGTTCGCGACGAAAGACGAAGTCGATGCCGCAGTGGCATCGGCGGCGAATGCGTTCAGGACGTGGCGGCTGACATCGCTTGGCGTGCGCATGCGCGTGATGCTCAAGTTCCAGGACCTCGTGCGCCAGAACATGAAACGCATCGCGCAGACGCTGACGGCCGAGCAAGGCAAGACGCTGGCGGATGCCGAAGGCGATATCTTCCGCGGGCTCGAAGTCGTGGAGCATGCTTGTTCCATCGGCACGTTGCAGCAAGGGGAATTCTCGGAGAACGTCGCGGGCGGCGTGGATACCTACACGCTGCGCCAGCCGATAGGCGTCTGCGCCGGCATCACGCCGTTCAACTTCCCCGCCATGATCCCGCTCTGGATGTTCCCGATGGCGATCGTCTGCGGCAATACGTTCGTGCTGAAGCCATCGGAACAGGACCCGTTGTCGACCATGGAACTCGTCGAACTCGCGCTCGAAGCCGGCGTTCCGGCGGGCGTCTTGAACGTGGTCCACGGCGGCAAGGATGTGGTCGATGCCATCTGCACGCATCCCGACATCCGGGCCATATCGTTCGTCGGATCGACGCATGTGGGTACGCACGTGTACAACCTGGGCAGCCAGCATGGCAAGCGCGTGCAGGCCATGATGGGCGCGAAGAATCACGCCGTCGTCCTGCCCGATGCAAACAAGGAGCAGACCCTCAACGCACTTGCGGGCGCCGGGTTCGGCGCGGCAGGGCAACGCTGCATGGCGACGTCCGTCGTGGTGTTCGTGGGGGCGTCGAAGGACTGGTTGCCGGATCTGGTCGAGCGTGCGCGCGGATTGTCTATCAACGGCGGCACGGAGGCGAATACGGATGTCGGGCCCGTTGTTTCGCGTGCGGCGAAGGAGCGCATTATCGGTTTGATCGAAGCAGGTGTGGGCGAGGGCGCAACGCTTTCGCTCGACGGCCGCGGCGTGGAAGTGAAGGGCTATGAGAAGGGTAACTTCATCGGCCCGACGATCTTCTCCGATGTCACCACCGAGATGACCGTCTACAAGCAGGAGATCTTCGGCCCGGTGATCTGCGTGCTGGAAGCAGCCACGCTCGATGACGCCATCGCCCTCGTCAACCGCAATCCCATGGGTAACGGCGTTGGCCTCTTCACGCAAAGCGGCGCGGCGGCGCGCAAGTTCCAGAGCGAGATCGACGTGGGCCAGGTCGGCATCAATATCCCGATTCCCGTTCCGGTCCCGTACTTCAGTTTCACCGGTTCGCGCGGATCGAAACTCGGCGATCTCGGCCCGTACGGCAAGCAGGTCGTGCAGTTCTACACGCAGACGAAAACGATCACATCGCGCTGGTTCGACGACGCCACGGTCAACGACGGTGTGAACACAACTATTTCGCTTCGCTAAGCATTTTCCGCACAGAACAATAACCAGGAGATACGCCATGGAAATCGGTTTTATCGGGCTCGGCAACATGGGTGGCCCCATGGCCGCCAACTTGCTGAAGGCGGGACATTCGCTGACGGTGTTCGATTTATCGAAGACGGCCTTGCAGGCAGCCGTCGACGCCGGCGCGCGGACTGCCGTATCGCCTCGTGAAGCGGTGCGCGAGGCCGAGGTGGTGATCACCATGCTGCCCGCGGCCGCGCACGTCAGGGCGGTCTATCTAAACGACGACGGCGTGCTCGCGGGCGTGCGCGCAGGCGTGCCGCTGGTGGACAGCAGCACGATCGATCCGGCGACCGCCCGGTCGATTAGTGAGAGCGCGGCAAAACATGGCAACCCGTTCGCCGATGCCCCCGTGTCCGGCGGCACGGTGGGCGCCCAGGCCGGTACGCTGACGTTCATGGTCGGTGCAAATGCTGAGTTGTTCGAAACGCTCAAGCCGGTGCTCGCGGGGATGGGCAAGAACATGGTGCAGTGCGGTGACACCGGCACCGGCCAGATCGCGAAAATCTGCAACAACCTCCTGCTAGGCATTTCGATGATCGGCGTGGCCGAAGCCATGAAGCTGGGCGCTTCGCTCGGAATCGATCCGAACAAGCTTGCCGGGATCATCAACACATCGACAGGTCGTTGCTGGAGCGCCGATACGTGTAATCCCTACCCTAACGTGCTGCCGAACGCGCCCTCTTCACGCGGGTATACCGGGGGATTTGGCGCAGACCTGATGCTCAAGGATCTGGGACTCGCCGTTGATGCAGCGCGTCAGGTGAAGCAACCGATCCTGCTTGGCGCGCTTGCACAACAGCTTTATCAATCGATGAGCATGCAGGGCTTGGGCGGGCTGGACTTCTCCGCGATCATCAAGCTGTACAGTAACGAGGATGCCTGAATAAACCGCAATAGTGAAAATACGTCTGTAGGTGCTTTATTAAGCTGCGTTGCAACATGTCGAACGTCCGCGTCATATGGGACAGGGACATGGGGAATACGATGATTCGCTTCGTCTGAAATTGGCCTATTCTCAAAGCACGACGTTCATGTCTCCGTCTTAATTAGTAAGTAGATGACGAAGTCAGCGAAGCCGCTTTGGAATACACATTAGGTTTAACCTAGGCCGGCAGCAATACCGGCGGCAAGCCAGGATCAAGGAGAGCCAGATGCAAACAACTCGTCATTTCCACATGGAGTTGCGTCACGCAACAATGCCGACCTACGTGTTCAGTTATCTGTTCCCGTTGGTACTGGCAGTGTATGAGCTATGGCGCGTAGGGTCGTGGGTCGCAGTCCGCGGATTCAACTTCACGGACTTCAGCGC
Source organism: Burkholderia sp. PAMC 26561 (assembly GCF_001557535.2). Lineage (NCBI taxonomy): Bacteria > Pseudomonadati > Pseudomonadota > Betaproteobacteria > Burkholderiales > Burkholderiaceae > Burkholderia > Burkholderia sp. PAMC 26561. Next base: position 442,069 of record NZ_CP014307.1, on the reverse strand, counting down.
GATGAGTTATGAGTTCGCGCTCATGCTGGCCGTGTTCCTGATGCAGGTCGTGGTCGAGATCGCATTCATGGCGGCAGCCATGCTGACCAAGCATCATGATGTGGCGCATCGCGCAGGCAACTTGCTGCTCGGCATTTTCTGTTCGGTGGTCGTATTGGGGTTCGACCTCGCGTTGCAATATGCGATGTAATTCTTAAAATCGCTTTGGGTTCTCGCAGCAAAGAAAAGCCCGTTTGAACATCAGGTTCAAGCGGGCTTTTTATCGTGCTGCCGAAGTGTGCAAGCGTTTCAGCAACCCACTGCGCTCGCGAGTTCCGGCGCCTTCTCCGCGCGCGCCTCGAAGCACTTCTTGTTCGCTTCCTTGAGCGCGGTGCGCAAGCCTTCTTCAACGACCGGGTGGTAGTAGGGCAACTTCAACATGTCTGCCACGCTGAGTTCAAGTTGCAATGCCCACGCGAGCAGATGACCCAGATGTTCGGCGGCCGGCCCGCAACCCTGCGCGCCGAGCAGCTTGCCCGTTTTCGCATCCGCATAGACATGCAGCAAGCCGCGATTTTGTCTCAGCACGCGACTGCGGCCTTGCGTTTCGAATGACACGCTGCCGGTCACTGTCATCTGTTTATCGAGGTCGTCGTAGGACGCGCCCACGATCGCCACTTGCGGCTCGCTGAAGACCAGCGAGAACGGTACCTTCCGCCTGACCGTCTGCACGTTGGGGAAATTTGCCGCGTTGTCGCCCGCGAGCTTGCCTTCGTCGGCGGCGTCGGATAGAAAAGGCCGCGTACCGTCGCAATCGCCGGCAATGAAGATGTTGCTGTCGCCACATTGCATCGATTGTTCGTTGAAGGCGGGAACACCCTTCTTGTCGAGTTCGATACCCGTGGTGTCCAGTCGCAGATTGCCGAGCGTCGGCTTCCTGCCGGTTGCGACCAGGACAAGATCGAAACGCTCGGTGCGATCGCTGCCATCGAGCGATTTGAAGCGGATGGTCGGTTCGCCATCCTGCATCGACTTCTCGTGGACGGTTGCGTCCGGGTCGAGATAGAACTCCGCCTGCAGCGCTTTGACCAGCGCATCGCGCACGGGGGTATCGGTAAGCGCGCCTACCTGGTTTTTCTGGCTGAACATGAAGACGTCCACGCCGAGCCGCGCAAACGCCTGGCCCAGTTCCAGCGCGATAGGACCTGCGCCGAATACAGCGCAACGTTTGGGCAAGGTCTTCAACTCGAAGACCTGGTCACTCGTGACGAGCCGGTCGCCGAAAATCTTGAAGTCGTCGGGAATGACCGATGCAGATCCGGTCGCGATGACCACGCTCGTGGCTTCAATGCGCGTTGCATCATCGACGATCAGTACGTTGCGTGACTCGAAACGTGCATGTCCGCGAATCACTGTTTCCGGCGGGAACGAAGCGATTTCCTCCAGCACACCCTTGACGAAATGATCACGTTCGCTGCGCATGTAAGCGAGCACGTGATCGCCGTTCGCTTCGAGATCGTGCGTGCCTTCAATACCTCTTGCCGCTTGATCCTTGGCATCGTGCAGGCCGTTTGCCGCCGCCAGCAAGAGCTTGGATGGCATGCAGCCCACCCGCGCGCACGTGGTGCCAAAATCGGCGCCTTCTATGATCACGGCTTCCTTGCCCGCACTGCGTGCCGCACGATACGCGGCCATGCCCGACGTTCCCGCGCCAATGACGGCGACGTCCACCTTGATTTGCTTCATCAGTACCCTTTGAGTGTTTCTACGACCATTGCGGATGTTCGCCGCCGAGGCTGCGGTCTAGCTGGAACGCTGCGCTGATCAGCGCCAGATGCGTCAGTGCCTGCGGGAAATTGCCGAGCGCTTCTCCGCTGATGGCGACTTCCTCCGAATAAAGCCCCACGTGATTTGCATACGCGAGCATTTTTTCGAAGACGAGCCGGCCTTCGTCGACACGGCCTGCGCGCGCGAGCGCCTCCGCGTACCAGAACGAACAGGCGCTGAAACCGCCTTCTTCTCCGGGCAAGCCGTCGAGTGAATCGCCGCGGGTGTAGCGAAAGATCAACGGATCGACTCCAAGCTCGTTGCCGATTGCATCGAGCGTCGTAAGCCAGCGCGGATCCTTCGGTCCTATGAAGCGCACGAGCGGCATCATCAGCGTGGAGGCATCGAGCGTTTTCGAATCCGGCGTCTGCACGAAACTCTTGATCTCATCGTTCCAGAAGTTCGTGTAGATGTCCTCGTGAATCGCGTCGCGTACCGCATTCCATTCCTGGAACGGAGCGGGCAGCGAGCGCTTTTGCGCAAGGCGTATCGCCCGGTCGAGGGTGACCCAGCACATCAATCTCGAGTGCAGTAACGGCCGGCCACCGTTGCGGAATTCCCAGATGCCCTGGTCCGGGTTCTGCCACTTCTGCGCGACGAAGTTGACGGTGCGCGTGACGTGTTGCCAGCCATCGTAGGAGATGGATTCGCCATACTTGTTGTAGAGGTAGATGGCGTCGAGCAACGCGCCGTACACGTCGAGCTGGGTCTGGTCGCGCGCGCCATTGCCAATCAACGGCGGCTCCATGCCGCTGCCATAAAGGGTATCGACGGCTTCTTCGTCGGGCGGTGCTTCGCCGTCGACGGCGTACATCACGTTGAACGATCCATCCGAGTCGCATTGCTTGTTGCGCTCGGCGATCCAGTTCTTGAAGTCGCGCGCTTCGCCGACGTAGCCGAGGCGCAGCAGCGCGTAGACGGAGAACGCGGCGTCGCGAATCCACGCGTAGCGATAATCCCAGCGGCGGCCGCCGTCCGGCGTTTCCGGCATGCCAAAGGTCGGTGCGGCGATGATTGCGCCAGTCTCGCGCGAGCTGAGCAGCTTCAGCAGCAGCGCGGAGCGCATCACGACCTCGCGATAACGCCCGTGATAAGTCGATTTCGCTGACCAAGCCCGCCAGAAATCGATGGTGTCGGAGAGCGCCTGCTTGCACGGCAGTTCGCCGCGAGCGGGCTCTGTTTCGCCGCCGAAAAGGAAGCACGCGGTCTCGCCTTCCTTGAGTTCGAACTGCGCGACAGCATCGTTTCCATCGATTCCCAGCTCGATTGTCGAGTCCAGTATCAGCGCGTCGATCTCGCCCGGGTTCTTGCCTGAGGGCGTGAAGCGGATGGTGTTCTTATCGACTTGAGCGGCTTCGTGGCTGCCACGCGCGTAGTCGAAGCGCGGCGCGCAATGCATGCGTACGGACATGTCGCCGTACTTCGCGCGGATCACGCGAACGACGCAATTCGAGTCGCCTTTCTCGTCCTCATCGTCTTTCGATACCGGCATGAAGTCGACAAGCTCGCACACCGCATCGCCCGACATGAAGCGCGTCAGCAGCACGTTGGTCTCAGGCAGATACATCTGCCTGGTGCGCGCGATCTTGAAGGTCGGCGCAATGGTGAAGGCGCCGCCGCGCTTTTCGTCGAGCAGCGCGCCGAAGATGGTCGGCGAATCGACGCGCGGAAAACACATGAAGTCGATCGAGCCTTCCGTGGATATGAGCGCCGTCGTGCGCATGTTGCCGATCAGACCGTGTGCATCGATAGGAATGCCGTGCAAGGTCGGCGGATCGGTCTTGGCCGGGCTGTCGTCGTGAGAGTCCTGCGTCCGCGGATCAGCCATTATCAGCGAACCCCGGATACAAGGTCATGCCGCCGTCCACGAACAGCGTGGTGCCGGTCACGTAGTCGCTTTCGTCGTATGCTAGCCATACCGCCGCATTGCCGATGTCCTCCGCTTCTCCAATGCGGCCGTAAGGCACGAGTTCGAGCAGCTTCTTGAGCGCGTCGGGGTTGTCCCAGGCCGACTTGTTGATCGGCGTCTGTATCGCGCCGGGAGCGATCGAGTTCACGCGGATCTTGTGCGGTGCGACTTCCTGTGCGAGCGATTTCATCATCATCTGGATGCCGCCCTTCGACGCCGCATAGTTGACGTGCCCCGCCCAGGGAATGACCTCATGAACCGAACTCATGCAGATGATCTTGCCGAGCGCTTTCGATACGGGCCGCGGACCGCGTCGAAGGAATTCGCGTACGGCACGTTGTGCGGTCATGAACTGGCCTGTGAGATTCAGGTTCATCACCGCGTTCCAGTCGGCAAGCGTCATGTCGATGAACTTCGCGTCCTTCTGCACGCCGGAGTTGGCGACCACGATATCGACCGTGCCGAAGCGTTTGACGAGGGTATCGAACATGGCGTCGATGTCGGCTTCGTCGGAGACGTCGGCCTGGATCGCGATCGCCTGGCCACCGGCCTGTTCGATTTTGGCAGCGAGGCCTTCGGCCTCTTCACCATGTGAGTGGTAGTTGATGGCGACGCTCGCGCCAGCTTCGGCGAGCGCGAGCACGACTCCGTAACCAATGCCGGAGCTGCCGCCGGTTACGAGCGCGATTTGACCTGCAAGTCTTTGAGCCATGGCGTTCCCTGATTCGATGCGAAGCGAGTTCCGGAGGCTGGCTCGCGATGCATCCTTATGGGGCCGGCCGGAGCCGGCGATGTCATGGCCGCAAGCAAATCCCGGTCCCGGCCGTCAGGCCAGCGCGGGGTATCACTCCGCGTGAACGGCGAGCGCGGGGAACAGCTCGGTCGGGTGCGCAATTTCTTCTTGTGCCGCGACGATTTCGAGCTCGTATCGCCCGGCTTCGTAGGTGGTTTTCACAACTGCGTTGACGGCGGCCAACGAGTGTTCGAGAGCTCCGCGCACCGAATCGCCCAGCAGCGTGCGCGCAAGGAACACCGCGCTCGTCAGGTCGCCCACACCGACCGGCTGGCGCGCGAACGGATAGAGCGGCCGCTGCGCGAACCACGCCTGGCTTTCGGTCACGGCGAGCATGTTGAAGGTGTCGGCGCGGCTGTTCCTGTCGATCAGATGTTTGACCAGCACGACCTTCGGACCGCGCGCAATGAGTTCCCGGCACGCTTCGACGGCTTCTTCCACGGTCTCGATTGTGCGGCCGGTCAGCTTCTGCAGCTCGACGTGATTCGGCGTCATGGCATCGGAGATCCCGGGCATGGTGGTGACGAGAAACTCCTGGATTCCCGGCTCCACGATGCAACCGGTCGCCGCACCCATGACCGGATCGCAATAGTAGAGCGCTTTGGGATTCACGGCCTTGACCATCCTGACGATCTCGACCACCGCCGCGGCCTGGTCGGGCGCGCCGAGATATCCGGACAGCACGGCATTGCATCGAGAAAGTACGCCGATGGCGCCGACGCCTTCGATCACGCGCGTGAGCTCGCCGGCGTCGACAGCACTGCCGGTCCAGCGCCCGTATTGGGTATGGTTGGAAAACTGCCCGGTGTTGAGCGGCCAGACGTTCACGCCCATGCGGCGCATGGGAAAGACGGCCGCGCTGTTGCCTGCGTGACCAAACACGACGTGCGACTGAATACTGAGGACGTTGTTCATGATGTTTTTTCGTCATTGGCCAATGTGGCGGATCGGTCGCGGCGCCATATGCGCCGAGGCCTGGCGCACCGCACGTCATTGTGCCGTGGCGCGTGGCTTTGTGACGCGCCGAAAAGCAGATTTTTCCTTCCTCCCGACACGTTAACGCTTCGAGTAGCCTCGTTTGGCACGGTGATTGCTCAGGGTGCCTGAAACCCTCGGATTGCCAAGCGTTTGACCGGCCTTTCACAGCCCCATCCGCCACCACCTAGATCTTTGTCCATTCAACGCTGAAAAGCAGGTGCGAACTATTTACCTTTGCAGCAGAATCAATCCCACGAGCTGTATTTCCAAGCCATTTGAATCTTCTGGAGGAAATCCGAATTCTTTGGTTCGAATTTGATGGGACAGGTCGGGAACAATCAGAAACAGGCCGCACAGGCCGCAAAAGAGGAGGTCAGTATGGAGACGCTGAACAGAGAGAAGTTGTCGCAAAGTCACACCGATTTGCAGAAAAACACGTTAGCCATCGTCCTTGCAGGCGGTCGCGGCACGCGCCTCGGCGCACTGACGAACAAACGCGTCAAACCGGCGGTGCACTTCGGCGGCAAATACAGGATCGTCGACTTTGCGTTGTCCAACTGTCTGAATTCGGGCATCCGGCGCATCGCCGTCGTGACGCAATACAAGGCGCATTCGCTGTTGCGCCACCTGCAGCGCGGCTGGGGTTTCCTCCGTGGCGAATTCAATGAATTCATCGATATCTGGCCGGCACAGCAACGTGTCGATGCAAGCTGGTATCGCGGGACGGCGGACGCCGTGTTCCAGAATCTCGACATCATTCGTTCGATCGGCCCGGAATACATAGTCGTGCTGGCGGGCGATCACATCTACAAGCAGGACTACACGCGCATGGTGCTCGACCATGTGGAGAGCGGCGCGGATTGCACGGTCGGCTGTATTGAAGTGCCGCGCATGGAAGCGACCGCGTTCGGTGTGATGCACGTCGATGCACAACGCCGCATCACCGCGTTCCTGGAAAAGCCCGAAGATCCGCCCGCCATGCCCGGCAAGCCCGACATCGCGCTTGCGAGCATGGGCATCTATGTGTTCAGCGCGAAGTATCTCTACCAGTTGCTCGAGGAAAACATTCTTACGTCCGAGACGGACCACGACTTCGGCAAGGACATTCTGCCGCGCGTAGTGACGAGCGGCAGGGCGATCGCTCATCCGTTCGGCATGTCGTGCGTGACGTCGGAAACCGATCCCAACGCACCGCCGTACTGGCGCGATGTGGGCACCGTCGACGCGTACTGGGCGGCTAATCTCGACCTGGCATCGACGATACCCGCGCTCGATCTCTACGACCGGCGCTGGCCGATCTGGACCAATCAGGAACAGTTGCCACCGGGCAAGTTCGTACGCGACCTGCACGGACAGCAAGGCGCGATCAACAACCTGCTGGTGTGCGGCGGTTGCGTGATCGCGGGGTCGCAAGTGTCGCGGTCGGTGTTTTCATCGGCGGTACGAGTGAATTCGTTCTGTCACATCAATGAAGCCGTGTTGCTGCCGCAAGTCACGGTGGGGTCGAGTTGCCGGCTGAAGAAGGTGGTGATCGACCGGGGTTGCACGCTGCCGGAGGGGCTTGTGATCGGCGAGGATCCCCAGTACGACGCGGAGCGGTTCTACAGGACGGAAAGCGGTGTGGTGCTGGTCACGCAAGAGGCGTTGACACGTCTCGGACAAGCAAAGCAGTCATAGTTCGCTAAACTGCGTGCGTGAAAGACTGAGCGGACGATACCGTTCAGCGCAACCAGCCAATGGGGAACCGATGACCGTATGCGTGCTGCATGTTGCAGCGGAAATGTATCCGCTTTTGAAGACCGGCGGCCTCGCCGATGTAGTGGGCGCCTTGCCGCCGGCCCAGATGCAGCTGGGCACGGATGCCCGGGTGGTCCTGCCGGCGTTTCCCTCTGTTGTGGCGGGTTTGACGCAGATCGAGCACGTGGCGGATCTCGGTCCGGCGTTCGGACTGGGAAATGTCAGGCTCGAACGCGGCGTGCTGGAGCCGCATGCGATCGTGGTGTACATCGTGCGCGCCGATGCCTTCTACAACCGGCCCGGCAATCCGTATCTGGATGCATCGCACACTCAATATGCCGATAGCGACCGGCGTTTCGCATTGCTCGGCTGGGCGGCAGCGCGCATTGCCCACGGCGCCGATTCAACGTGGCGACCCGATGTGGTGCACGCGCACGACTGGCACGCGGGGCTCGCGCCGGCTTACTTGCGAGCGTGGGAACGCACGTCGGGCGTGCGCGTGCCGTCGGTCATCACGGTTCACAACCTCGCATATCAAGGCGTTTTCCCGGCAGCCGAATTCGGCGTGCTGCAATTGCCGGCGGATTTTTTCTCCGTCGATGGAATCGAGTTTTACGGTCACTTGTCTTTCTTGAAGGCGGGGCTTTTCTACGCCGATCGCATCACGACGGTAAGTCCAACCTACGCCCGCGAAATCCAGACCCGGGTTCAGGGCGCCGGTCTCGACGGCCTGTTGCGCACCCGTACACACGACATCACCGGCATCCTGAACGGTGTCGATAAAACGGTATGGAATCCGGCCACTGATACAGCCATCAACACGCAGTATTCCGTTGAAAAGATCTCCGGCAAGGAGAAATGCAAGGCGGCGCTGCAGGAACGCATGGGCCTCGCGCGCGATCCCGACGCGCTCCTGTTTGGCGTGGTAAGCCGGTTGACGGAGCAAAAGGGCATCGACCTGTTGCTCTCGGCGCTGCCCGATATTGTCCAGCGCGGCGGTCAGCTCGTGGTGCTCGGGACCGGCGATCCGGCGCTCGAGAACGGCCTCAAGTACGCTGCGGCAGCCAATCCCCAATCGGTGGCGGTGGAACTCGGATTCGATGAAACGCTGTCTCATTCGATTATCGCGGGCAGCGATATCGTGATGGTGCCTTCACGTTTCGAACCGTGCGGACTGACGCAGCTTTATGCGCTTGCATATGGTTCGCTGCCGCTCGTGCATTGCGTGGGCGGCCTGGCGGACACGGTCGTGGATACATCGCTTGAGAATCTCGCCGATGAAATCGCCACCGGCTTCGTGTTCGAGAAGTTCGACCGGCCGTCGATTGTCGCGGCCGTCCGGCGGGCGTTTGCGTTGAAAGCGCGGAGGCCCGACTGGAAGGCCGTCGTGCATCGCGCGATGGAGCAGGACTTCGGCTGGGAAGCCTCGGCGTTGCGATATGCAGAGGTGTATCACGAACTGACGGTCTAGTCTTCCATGTCGCGTGCGAGCGCGTGGATCGCGATCTGCACGCGGCTCGTCAGGTTGAGCTTGCGCAGCACGTTGCGAACGTGAATCTTCACGGTGCTTTCGGCCAGATCGAGTTCGCGCGCAATGTCCTTGTTGCTCGCGCCGCGTGCAACGATCCGCACAATGTCGCGCTCGCGCGGCGTCAACGCGGATGATTCACGGGCATCGCGTGCAGGCAATTCTTCTGCCTTCTGCGGCGTCCTCATTTTCGCGATCAAACGCTGCGTCATGCTTTCCGCGATGACTGATTCGCCACCGGCGGCGCGACGGATCATGGTGGCGAGTGCATCGGCGTCCATGTTCTTGAGCAGATATCCGCACGCGCCTTCGCGCAGCGCGGACGTCAGTTCATCCACGTCCTCCGACACCGTTAGCATGATCACGGCCGTGTCGGGCAAGTCCTGCTGCAGCAACTGCAGCGTCTCGATACCCGATAACCCCGGCGTGTTCAGATCGAGCAACACCACATCCGGCCGATGCTGCTTTGCGCGCTTGATTCCCTCGATGCCATCGGCGGCATCTCCCACGACCTCGAAGTCCGGCTGATGCTGCAACAGCGCATGCACGCCGGAGCGGAACAGCGTGTGGTCGTCGATCAACAGAATGCGGATGGTCATGCTGCCTGCCTTCTGCTTGCGGGCAGCAGGAGGTGAACGCGTGCGCCGCCGCCCGGCCGGCTTTCGAGTCGGAGTTGCGCCCCGAGGCGTGCCGCGCGTTCGCGCATGATGTGAAAGCCGACGTGCGCTTCGCCGCGGCTCGCGATGTCGGCCGGGTCGTAACCATCGCCGTCGTCCTGCACGGTCAGATGAAAATCCTCGGCGTTCCTGATGACTACACGCACGTTCGAGGCCGATGCATGTTTGCGCACATTCGACAACGCCTCCTGCAGGATGAACAGCACCTGCAATTGCTGATCGGACGGCAACGGCAATCCGCTTGCCTCTTCGTAATCGAGGTGCAAGGGCGAGCCCGATTGCCGCTCGAAGCGCGTGACTGTTTCCTCGATGGCATCGCGAAGATTTCCCGCACCGAACTTCGTACGGAAATTCACGAGCAGTTCGCGCACATCTTCGTAACTTTCTTCCAGGCCGCCACGCAGCAGCGGCACGATCTCGCGGATCTCGTTCAAGTCGTCGCGGGTCGCGGCGGTGTCGAGCAGATGTAATTGCATCTTCAGGAAATTGAGGCTTTGCGCAATGCTGTCGTGCAAGCCCTGCGCGACCAGATGGCGCTCCTGCGCCACCGCAAGCTGACGGGCGGCCGCCGCCAGCCGATGGTTCTGCAGTGCGGTGCCAAGATGCCGTCCGAGCGTCTCGAGCAACCGCGTCTCGGACGGCAGCATGTCGCGTTCGTGACGAAAGTGCAGCGAGAACGAGCCGAGCGCAATCTGCTTCGAGACAATACCGAACGCAGTGACGGTGGCGAACCCCGCGGTGCCGCAATCGACTGCGGGTGCGCTGATCGAGGCGCGTCCCGAACGCAGGTCCCTGATCACGGCGATACCGCTTGTCGCCACCGCGCCGCATACGCAATCGCTCGCCGGCATGCAGCGTTCAACGTCGGTCATGCGCTCGGGCAATCCTTCCGAGACGACCATATGGAGGTTGTCATCGTCCGGGGCGAGGATGCGGACCGAACCAGCGTTGGCGTGGAACTGGCGCATCACGCGCGTCAGAAAACCGCGGCACAGCACCTCTACGTCGTGCGCGCCGTGCAGGAACGCCGTCATCTCGTAGAGCGCAAGCAGTTCGCCGTTGCGTGCCGAAAGTTGCGCGGTCTTGTGCGTAACGCGCAGCGCCAGGTCCTGGTAAAGGCTTTGGAGTTCTGCCGCCATGCGATTGAAGCCCTGCGCCAGATGGCCGAATTCATCACGCGATTCGACTTGCAGGCGGGCGGTGAATTCGCGTTGTTCAATTCGCGACAAACCGCGTTCTAGGCGCCTCACGGGCAGCACGAACCACGCGTAGAGCAGGTACACGATCGCCATGGTGCCAAGGCAGGCCAGCGCCGCGAGCGCGAGTTGCGAGCGCCTGAGCCACGCGGTCTTGCGCGCGTTTTCCTGCTCGATCAGACGCACGAGTGCATCGGCTTGCATGACAAAGGCGGGCAGACGGTCGAGATACAGGTGAGGGGCCATGCCGTTCTGTGCGATCGCGGGTTTCAGCGCGTCGCGCCAGGTCGCCGATACGACATTGAATTGCACGCGTATGGCAGGCGTTTCCGGTAGAAAGAGCGGGCGGACCGGATCGCCCTGGTCGAGCCGCGCGAGCGTCTGGTCGAGTTGTGCGCTTTGCAAAGCCACGTTGGCGGGACGGGCGGCGCGCATTTCGCCGAGCTGGATCGCGATGTTGCCCGCACGCATGCGCAGGCTGCCGGCGTCGTTGATCGCGGCGCCGGCGCCTTCGAGCTGCCACGACAGCCACAGCGTCCCCACGATCATCGATAAGAACAGCGCCAGCGCCACGCCCGACAATGTGACGATGCGGGTGGAAAGCCGGTAGCGCAGCGGTGTGGCGGGTGAAGCCGCGTGAAAGAGAAGGTCGGACATTGGACTGCGGGTGGAAGCCGGGTTGATGCCAGGAAAAAGCAAAGACTCCTGATTATCCGGCGTACCCGCAGCTTAAAGCGAAAGTCCGACTGTTTTACATATGAACTCCCCAATCCCAGCGACGTCCGCCAGAGGCAGAAGCGGAACATTGGGTGCGGCATGAAGACGCGGGGCGTCGTCGGTGGCGATGGCGAGGATCGCTGTATCGGAGAGATACAGCGGATCGCGACCCTCGCCCGGCCGCACGACTTCCAGACGCGGCAATGGCTCCCGCGTGAAGCCTTCCACGAGCGTGAGGTCAGCGGGACTCAGCCGCGCAATCAGATCAGTAAGCGGCGGCTCGGGACCATCGTGCAACTCACGCACGATCGCGTAACGGTACGGCGAAGCGATCAGCACTTCTCCCGCGCCGGCGGCGCGAAACCGTGCGCTGTCCTTGCCCGGCGGTTCCAGATCGATCGAATGATGGCTGTGTTTCACCACGTTCACAATCAGGCCGCGCGCCTGGAACCAGGGCAGGAGCGCTTCAATCAGCGTGGTCTTGCCTTGTCCCGAACGCCCGCAGATTCCGAAGATGTGCAGCTTTGCCGCCGCTTGCGTCATATCGCTTTCCCGTCTTTCCAACCCTTGATATCCGCGCGCGCTACTGCTTCGGTGACATAGCGCTGTTCGGCAAGGTCGCGCAGTGCGAGCGACATCGCTTCGCGGATACGCAACTCGACCTGTTCGAACGGCAAGATCCTGCCCGGCGATTTTTCGTGAACGCGGACAATATGAAAACCGAATTCCGTTTCCACGAGCGCAGGGCAGAGCGTGCCGGCGGGCGCGGCGAATACCGCGCGCTCGAATTCTGCCACGGTATCGCCGCGGCCGATTTCTCCGAGCGCGCCGCCATCCCGTCCCGAGGGGCAATTGGACAAGGTCCGCGCAGCATCGACGAAACGCAGTTCGATGTCGGCGCCCGCTCCCAGCAACGCGTCGAGCGTTTGCTGCGCGCGTTTTCTCAGCGCCGCCAGGTCCACGCGGTCGGTCACCTGGAACAGGATGTGGCTGACCCTCGCGCGCTCGTTCACGCGCCAGCGTTCCTGATCCGCCAGGTAATGGCGCTTGCACTCTTCGTGCGTGGGCGCGACGGCTCCGGCGATCTGGTGCTCGAGCAGCGCTTCGATCAACTGCTCGTCGCTCGCAGCGGACGCGAGGTCCAGATGTGCGGCTTCATCGAGGAGCACACGGCGCAGTACGGCCGCCGTCAGTGCTGCCTGATGTGCGTCGGGCGTCTCTGCTTCGCCGGACAACTCGCGTTCGATATCCTGGTCTGTCAGTTCCGTGCCGTTGACTGTGATCGCCATGATGTTCCTTTCCAAACAATAAGCGCGGACAAGCGCCGATCAGCGCGGACGCACGAGCTGCCATGCGCGGCCCAGATACGTCACGGAAGAAAAGCCGCTCCAGACATGCACGAGCCGCGTGAACGGGAAGATCACGAAGAGCGTCATTCCCATGAAGAGATGCAGGCGGAACAGCAGCGGGGTGCTCGCAACGAAGCTGGCGGCGTCGCCCCGGAACGTGACCACGTGCTGCGCCCACGTCATCAGCTGAACCATCACGTGACCGTCCATGTGAGCGGACGATTCTCCGATCGTCGTCAGTCCCAGCAGCAGCGTGCAAAGAATCCAGAGCAGCAGGATCTTGTCGCCCATGCGGGTGACGGCCGAAACACGCGCGTTGGTCATGCGCCGATGAATCAGGATCAGCAGTCCCGACAGGCACAGCCATCCCATGATGCCGCCGGCGATCATCGCGACGGCTTGTTTCGTGCTGTGATCGACACCGAGAAAATCCCATACGGCGACCGGCGTCAGCAAGCCGGCGAGATGCCCGAAGAACAACCCGAGAATGCCGATGTGGAACAGGATATTGCCCAGCCGCAAATTGCCGCGATGAAGCATCTGCGAGCTGTCGGTTTTCCATGTGTACTGCTCGCGCTCGAAACGCGCAAGGCTGCCGAACAGGAAGATGGCGGCCGCGATATACGGATAAATGCCGAATAGAAATTGATTGAACATGAGCGGGTCCCTTGAACTCAGTTGGCCGTGGCCGGTGGACGCGGATGGAAATGCACCGGCTGGGCCATCGGCGTGGACGTGGATGGAGCAAGCAGCGGTTCGACTCCGTCCGCGCCCGGGCCGAAGCGTTCGAGCGCCTCGTCCATGTCGCGAATGGGTGGAATCTCGGCGGCTTGCGGGACGACATCGGTCATTGAACGCAGGACTGTGAAGACACCGGCGTACGGGCTTTGATCGCGAGCAAGACGGTCGCCTAACGCGGCGAGGACGTGGATGGCTTCGTCGAGTAACGCACGTGCTTCGGAAGGCTCGATGTTGCCAAGGACTTCCAGAAACAGCGGCACGTGGTCGGGCAATTCGTTCGTCGCCATTTCGAGGCCATGCCGGCGGTATTCATCGAGCAGATCGACCATGGCTTGTCCGCGGTCCCGGCTTTCGCCGTGAACGTGCTCGAACAGATGCAGCGAATGCGCGGGATTACGGTCGAATGTCGCGACGTAATTCTCCTGCAACTCGATCAACGGGGATGCATTGAGCAAGGCGACGAGTGGCTGCAGCGCGGCGCGGGTCGTGTCCGGGAACGCGTGCAGCTCCTGATCGATCTCGCCAAGTGCATCGAGCAATTCCTGCTCGGGGTAGTCGAGCAAGGTCGCGAGCAACGTGTAGATGGAAAGCGTAGCGTTCACGATGAGACCTCAGCTTGCTTGCGCGACTTCGGCATGTCGGCGAATACCACGCTGCCCTGCGGTTTCTTGCCGAACAACGATACTTCCGAGACCCCGCCCGAGCAGCCATTGCCAAACGTAAAGCCGCAACTGCCTTTGTCGTTGAAGCTGTCTTCGACGATTTCCTTATGCGATGACGGCACGACGAAACGGTCTTCGTAGTTCGCAATGGCCATCGTCTGGTACATGTCTTCAACTTGTGCGGGCGTGATGTTCAGGCCCTTCAGCAATTCCGGTTCGGCGCGGCCATGCACGACTTCAGCGCGCTTGAACGCGCGCATGGCGAGCATGCGTTCGAGAGCGGACGTGACTGGGGCTTCGTCGCCGGCGGTCAGCAGGTTGGCCAGATACTTCACCGGAATGCGCAGGCTCTTCACGTCCGGAATGATGCCGTCCATGCCGATATGACCCGCATCCGCCGCCGATTGAATCGGCGAAAGGGGCGGGATGTACCAGACCATCGGCAACGTCCGGTACTCGGGATGCAGCGGAAACGCGACCTTCCATTCAACCGCCATCTTGTAGACCGGCGACTTGCGTGCGGAATCCAGCCAGCTTTGCGGAATGCCTTGTGCGAGCGCTTCGGCCTGCACGGCGGGATCGTGCGGATCGAGGAACACATCGAGCTGCGACTGATACAGGTCCTTCTCGTTTTCAACCGCTGCCGCATCGCCAATCTTGTCGGCGTCATAGAGCAGCACGCCGAGATAGCGAATCCGTCCCACGCACGTCTCCGAGCATACGGTCGGCTGACCTGCTTCAAGTCGCGGATAGCAAAAGTTGCACTTTTCGGCCTTGCCGCTTTTCCAGTTGAAGTAGATCTTCTTGTACGGGCACCCCGAGATGCACATGCGCCAGCCGCGGCACTTGTCCTGATCGACGAGAACAATGCCGTCGTCTTCGCGCTTATAAACAGAACCTGACGGGCACGACGCCACGCACGCCGGGTTCAGGCAGTGCTCGCACAGCCGCGGCAAATACATCATGAAGGTGTTTTCGAAGGTGGCGTACATCTCCTTCTGCACGTTCTCGAACAACGCGTCACGTCCGCGCGATGAAAACTCGCCGCCCAGGTCGTCTTCCCAGTTCGGACCCCAGACGATCTTGTCCATCTTCTTGCCGGTGATGACCGAAACAGGGCGCGCGGTCGGCGGCGTCTCGCTCAGGCGCGCTTT
The DNA here is from genome assembly GCF_001557535.2 of Burkholderia sp. PAMC 26561. Lineage (NCBI taxonomy): Bacteria > Pseudomonadati > Pseudomonadota > Betaproteobacteria > Burkholderiales > Burkholderiaceae > Burkholderia > Burkholderia sp. PAMC 26561. Next base: position 426,822 of record NZ_CP014307.1, on the reverse strand, counting down.
CTGCAAATGCTCGTAGTCGAACGTGAACGGCTCATAGTAATCGTCGATAGCCGGCAGATTCGGGTTCGCGAACAGGTTCGCGAGCACCTTCAGCTTGCCGCCCTGGCGTGGACGCAGTCGGCCAGATGCATCGCGTATCCAGCCACCTTGCCACTTCTTCTGGTTCTCCCATTCCTTCGGATAACCGATGCCGGGTTTCGTCTCCACGTTGTTGAACCACGCGTACTCCACGCCGTCGCGCGAGGTCCACACGTTCTTGCACGTCACGGAGCACGTATGGCAACCGATGCATTTATCCAGATTCAACACCATTGCGACTTGCGCACGAATTTTCACGATGCAGCTCCTTCATGTTCCTTCAGCGGACCTTCGAGCCACGCCACTTTTTTCATCTTGCGCACGATCACGTACTCGTCGCGGTTCGACCCCACGGTGCCGTAGTAATTGAAACCGTAGGCTTGCTGCGCGTACCCGCCGATCATGTGCGTCGGCTTGAGCACCGTGCGCGTGACCGAGTTGTGGATGCCGCCGCGCATGCCGCTTGTTTCGGCCCCCGGCACGTTCACGATCTTTTCCTGCGCGTGATACATCAGGCACATGCCGCGCGGCACGCGCTGGCTCACCACGACCCGCGCTGTCAGCGTGCCGTTCACGTTGAACACTTCCACCCAGTCGTTATCGACGAGACCTGCTTCTTTTGCCTCTGCTTCAGACACCCACACGTGAGGTCCGCCGCGCGAGAGCGTCAACATGCGCAGGTTGTCCGAGTAAGTGGAGTGGATGCCCCATTTCTGGTGGGGCGTGATCCAGTTGAGCACGAGCTCATGCTCGCCGTTGGGTTTTGCGCCAAGCATGGCGGTGACGGTTTTCGTGTTGATCGCCGGGCGATACACGCACGAGCCTTCGCCGAAATCCAGCATCCATCGATGATCCTGGTAGAACTGCTGCCGGCCCGTCAGCGTGCGCCATGGGATCAGTTCATGCACGTTCGTATAACCGGCGTTGTAGCTCACTTCCTCGGATTCGAGGCCCGACCATGTGGGCGCGGAAATGATCTTGCGCGGCTGCGCCTGGACGTCGCGGAAACGGATCTTGTCGTGCTCGCGGCCAAGCGCGAGGTGCGCGTGTTCGCGTCCCGTGATCTTCGACAACGCTTCCCACGCCTTGACTGCCACATGCCCGTTGGTTTCCGGCGCGAACGTGAGGATCATCTCGGCTGCATCGATAGCCGTATCCAGACGCGGACGTCCCAGGCTCACGCCCGGTTCGGTGACGGTTTTCGTGATGTCCGCGAGCTCGCCGACTTCGTGCTTGCTGTTCCAGTTGATGCCCTTGCCGCCGTTGCCTTGCGTATCGAGCAGCGGTCCGACCGACGTGAACTTGCGATACACATCCTTGTAGTTACGCTCGACGACGGTCATGGACGGTGCGGTCTTGCCCGGGATCAGGTCGCATTCGCCCGCGCGCCAGTCCTTCGGCTCGAACGGCTGGCCGAGCTCGCCGGGGGTGTCGTGCATGAGCGGCGTGCAGACCAGGTCGGTGCGCGTGCCCAGATGCGCACCGCCGATTTCCGCGAACTTCTCGGCAATGCCCTTGTAGATTTCCCAGTCGCTCTTGCTTTCCCACAAGGGTTGCACGGCTTCCGACAACGGATGAATGAACGGATGCATGTCCGATGTATTGAGGTCGTCTTTCTCGTACCACGTAGCGGTCGGCAACACGATGTCGCCATAAAGGCAAGTCGTGCTCATGCGGAAATCGAGCACGGTGAGAAGATCGAGCTTGCCTTCGGCGGCGGGGCGCACGTTGACTTCGCCCGGCATGATGGCGTCGTTTTCATCGGAGAAGAGGGCGTTCTGCGTGCCGAGCAAATACTTCAGGAAATACTCGTGCCCCTTGCCCGAACTGCCCAGGATGTTCGAGCGCCAGACGAACATGTTGCGCGGGAAGTTGACGGGGTTGTCCGGGTCGTCGCAGGAGAACTGCAGCTTGCCGGACTTCAGGCGGTCCACCACGTAATCCACAGGCTTCATGCCGGCGTGAACGGCCGCGTCAGTGAGGTCGAGCGGGTTTGCACCGAGTTGCGGTGCGCTCGGCAACCAGCCCATGCGCTCGGACTTCGCGTTGAGATCGAGCATGGAGAGGTGCGAATACTTGCCCATGTTCGCGGTCGGCGCGAGGACTTCACTCAGGCCCACTTTCTCGTGACGCCACTGACTCGTGTGGTTGTAGAAGAACGACGTGCCGTTCATCTGGCGCGGCGGCTTCGACCAGTCGAGCGCGAATGCGAGCGGCGCCCAGCCGAACTGCGGACGCAGCTTTTCCTGGCCTACGTAGTGCGCCCAGCCGCCGCCGCTCTTGCCCACGCAACCGCACATCATCAGGAGGTTGATGATGCCGCGATAAATCATGTCGTTGTGATACCAGTGATTGAGCGCCGCGCCCACGATCACCATGCTCTTGCCCTGGGTCTGATGGGCGTTCGTCGCAAATTCGCGCGCCACCTGGATCACGAGGTTGCGCGGGACCGTGGTGTGCTTTTCCTGCCATGCCGGCGTGTAGGGGACGTCGTCGTCGTAGCTCGTTGCGACGTTCGGGCCGCCAAGGCCTTGGTCCACGCCGTAGTTCGCCATCTGCAGATCGAACACGGTCGCAACGAGCGCGCAGGTGCCATCGGCGAGGGTGACGCGTTTTGCCGGGACGCGCCGGCTCAGCAGCGCGTCGTGCTCGCTGCCGAAATAGGGGAAGCCGACTTCGACGGCTTCGTCGTGCGCGTCGATCATGGAAAGACGCGGGTCGATGGCGCGGCCGCTGCCGCCGTCCTTCAGTTCGAGGTTCCAGCGGCCGACCTTCTCGCCGTCGTTGTGCGACGCCTCGTTCCAGCGAAAACCGATCGTGCCGTTGGGCGCGACAATCTCGCCGCTGCCGGCGTCCAGCACGAGCGTCTTCCATTGCGCGTTGTTGGCTTCATCGAGGTTATCGGCGAGATGCGATGCGCGCAGGAAGTGATCGGGGACCAGGGTTTCGCCGTTGTCGCGCAGCAGCACGAGCATCGGCATGTCGGTGTATTGCTTCACGTAGTCGCGAAAATACGCGGACTTGTTCGACGCGTTGGCCGCGTGGAATTCCTTCAGCACGACGTGGCCCATTGCCATTGCCAACGCTGCGTCGGTGCCTTGCGTCGGCGCGAGCCAGATATCGCCGAACTTGACCATCTCGCCGAAATCCGACGATACCGCCACAGTCTTCGTGCCCTTGTAGCGGACTTCGGAATAGAAGTGCGCGTCGGGCGTACGGGTTTGAGGAATGTTCGATCCCCACACCATGAGGTAGGTCGAGTTGTACCAGTCGGCTGATTCCGGCACGTCGGTCTGCTCGCCCCACACTTGCGGCGAAGCCGGCGGCAGATCGCAATACCAGTCGTAGAACGAGAGGCAGACGCCGCCGATCAGGCTGAGATAACGTGAACCGGCGGCGTATGACACCATCGACATTGCCGGGATCGGCGAGAAGCCGATCACGCGATCCGGCCCGAACTTGCCGATGGTGAACGCATTCGCCGCCGCGATCATTTCATTGGCGGTATTCCAGTCGGCGCGCACGAAGCCGCCGAGTCCGCGCACGCTCTTGTAGCGTTTCGACTTGACGGGGTCCTGACTGATCGATGCCCAGGCCGCGACCGGGTCCATGCTCTTGCGTGCTTCGCGCCACATGTCCATCAGGCGGCCGCGGATCATCGGGTACTTCACGCGCTGCGCGGAATACACGTACCAGCTATACGATGCCCCCCGCGGACAGCCGCGCGGTTCGTGATTGGGCAAGTCGGCGCGTGTGCGCGGATAGTCGGTCTGCTGCGTTTCCCAGACAATCAAACCGTTCTTCACGTACACCTTCCACGAGCATGAACCGGTGCAGTTCACACCGTGCGTGGAACGTACGATCTTGTCGTGTTGCCAACGGTTTCTATATCCGTCTTCCCACTTGCGGTCTTCGCTGACAACCGCGCCATGGCCGTTCGCAAACGTCGACTGCGTGCGCTTGACGAACTTCAGGCGATCCAGAAAATGACTCATTGTTTTGTCCTGTGTCGGGTAGGGCGCGTCAGCAAGGCATGCCGGCGTTGCGGCGTGCATAGAAAAACCACGTGATGGCAACGCACGTCACGTAGAACGCGATGAACACATACAGCGCGGGAACGGCCGAGCCGGTCATGTCGAGCGCCGTACCAAAGGTTTTGGGAATGAAGAAGCCGCCGTACGCGCCGATTGCTGCGGAGAAGCCCAGCACGGCCGCGGATTCCTTCGCGGCGTTGTGAAGCGCCTGGCGCTGGGCAGCGTCGTCGAGCCCTTTGGCTGCGCGCTGATGCTGGGTCATGAAGATCACCGGGATCATGCGGAAGGTCGAGCCATTGCCGATACCCGCCAGCATGAACAACACGATGAACGCGCCGAGGAAGCCGGCGAAGTTGCCGCTTGATCCTGCGCCCGGCATGAACGAAATGACGACGAATACCGAGGCGATCATGCCGACGAACGTCCACAACGTCACTCGCGCGCCGCCCAGGCGGTCCGAGATCCATCCTCCGACAGGACGCGTCAGCGCGCCTGCGAGCGGCCCGAGGAACGCATAGGCGGTCGGGTTGATCGATGGGAATTGCGCCTTGGTCAAGAGCGCGAAGCCTGCCGAGAAACCAATGAAGGAACCGAACGTGCCGATATACAGCCAGCACATCAACCAGTTGTGCATGCGCTTGAAGATCACGGCCTGATCGGCGAAAGAGGCTTTCGCGTCGGCGATATCGTTCATGCCGAACCACGCCGCAATCGACGAAACGATAATGAACGGCATCCAGATGAAGCCCGCGTTCTGCAGCCAGATGCCATGCTCGACGCCTTCCTTGACGAAGGTTTGGCCGCCGCCTGCGAAGGAGGCGAACGCGGCCGTGGCGATCACGATCGGCGTCACGAACTGGACCAGCGACACCCCCAGGTTGCCGATGCCCGCGTTCAGTCCTGTCGCCAGCCCTTTTCTGGCTTTGGGAAAAAAGAAGCTGATGTTGGCCATCGACGAGCTGAAGTTCGCGCCGCCAAACCCGCACAGCAACGCGAGTACGAGCATGGTGGAATAGCTCGTGGCCGGATCGCGCAACGCGAAGCCCATGCCAAGAGCAGGAATCAGCAGCGTGGCCGTGGAGAAAGCGGTAAAGCGCCGGCCGCCGAAAATGGGTACGAGAAACGAATAGAAGATGCGCAGTGTGGCGCCGGAAAGCGCGGGCAACGCGGTCAGCCAGAACAATTCGTTCTTGGTGAAGTGGAAGCCGCCCTTGTCGAGGTTGACGACCACGACGCTCCACAACGACCACACGGCGAACGCGAGCATCAGCGCGGGGATCGAGATCCACAGGTTGCGGTTCGCAATCGCCGAGCCGCGTGTTTTCCAGAAAGCCGGATCTTCCGGCTCCCAATTTTTCAGCACATGGTTGGACATGGTTTCAGCCGATGGGTTAGGTGGATGCGCGTGGCTCGACAGCCGTGCCATGCGCGCGAAAAGAGAAATGCATCCAGACGAGACTGACAGCCGTCGCGCCGAAAAGCAGCATGAAACACGAGCTGCTGACGCCGGTCAGGTCGGCGAGCACGCCGAAAAGAATCGGCAGCGCGAAACCCGCCAGACCGCCCGCAAGCCCGACCACACCGGACACCGCGCCGATATTGCCGATGTATTCATCGGAGACGAATTTGAAGACCGAGGCCTTGCCGATCGCCATGGCAATGCCGACGGTGAACATCAGCACGGTGAACAGCGTGGGAGAAATGGCGATGTTGAACGCGAGCGGGCCTCGGGCCGATTGCACGATCAGGTCGGTGTCGGGATAGCTTAGAAAGAAGAAGCAGGCGAGCACGGTCCACATCACGACCCACGTCGTTTTTTGCGCGCCGAAGCGGTCCGAGAGCCATCCGCCGACCGCGCGCAGTACGCCGCCGGGCAACGAGAAACACGCAGCGAGCAGCGCCGCCTGTTCGATATGAAAACCGTAGTGGTTGACGTAGTAATGCGGCAGCCACAGAGCGAGGCCCACATAACCGCCGAACACGACCGAGTAGTACTGCGAGTAGCGCCATGCGCGGCGATCTTTCATCACGCGCAACTGGCTCGAGAAACTCGGCGGATTCTCGACGCGATGTGCGGGATTGGTAGCCGAAGTCATCCAGAACACCACGGCCGTCACCAGCATTGCAATGGCGTAGACCTTCGGCACGATCATCCACGTGCCGAAGCTCACGATCAGCACCGGCGCGACGAATTTGGTCAACGCAGCGCCGCTGTTGCCGGCGCCGAAGATGCCCATTGCAAGGCCCTGGCGGTCTTTGGGGAACCAGCGCGCCACGTAAGGCGTGCCGATCGAAAAACAGGCGCCTGCGAGCCCGATCAGAAGTCCCAGCGAAATGAATTGCAAGAATTGCGTGGCATAGGTGAGCAGCCAGATGGGAATGACGGTGGCGAGCATCGTGAGGAAAAAGACGATGCGGCCACCGAAGCGGTCCGTGCAGATACCGAGCGGCACGCGTGCAAGCGAACCCGACAAAACCGGCGTGGCGGCGATCAGGCCGAATTCGGTATCGGAGAGGCCGAGCTGCGTTTTCAGCGGAATGCCGAGAATCGCGAACATCATCCAGATCGCGAAGCAGATGGTGAAAGCGAAAGTGCTCGACCACAGGACGCGCCAGGCGCGCGGATCGGCTGCCGCCAAAGCGGACGGAGTAGTCGCGGAAGTCTTGCGTGAGGCCGTCATGGTGCGTGCCTGTCGATTAAGTTTGCGTTGTAGTGGGAATCGACTGCAAGATTAGGAATTGCGCGGCGTGCCGCCCATTCGCCGATGGGATGACGCGACTTCATGTCGCTCCGCCGGCGGCACTACTTCGAACGGAGTAAATCCGTGCCAAACCCATATGGGACGGACCCGGGACGGACCCGGGACGGACCCGACGCCGCAACTTCGCGACTACGCACCACCCGCTGGACATGAGGACAGGACATGGCTGAAGACGATTTGAAGCTGACGGTTTCACCGCAGCAGTTTTCCATCGACGTAATGCTGGAAAAGTACGCAAAGGGCGATGAAACCCGGATCGACGATATCTTTCGGCGGGTCGCGCGAGGCGTGGCGCTCGCGGAACCCGAGGCGCTTCGCAAGCAGGCCGAGACGGCGTTTTTCGAGAATTTCCAGCGCGGCGCGCTGGGCGCCGGGCGCATCATGAGCGCGGCAGGGACGGGAATCCAGGCAACGCTCATCAACTGCTTCGTGCAGCCGGTGGGCGACGCGATTCAGGGCATCGACGAAAACGGCTTGCCGGGCATTTACGTGGCGTTGCTGCAGGCCGCCGAAACCATGCGGCGCGGCGGCGGCGTGGGTTACAACTTTTCCGCCATCAGGCCGAAAGGGGCGCGCGTGCATTCGACGGGTTCATCGGCGTCGGGTCCGTGCAGTTATATGGACGTATTCGATGCATCGTGCAGGACCGTGGAAAGCGCGGGCTCGCGACGCGGCGCGCAGATGGGCATTCTCGACTGCACGCACCCCGACTTGCTGGAGTTCATCGCGGCGAAGCATGTGAAGGGGCGCTGGAACAACTTCAATGTATCGGTCGCGGTGACCGACGAGTTCATGCAGGCCGTGTCCGACGACGCGTCGTGGCAACTCGTGCATCGCGCGGAACCGTCGCCCGCGTTCAAGGCTTCCGCCGACTCACATCAGCGTGACGACGGTTTGTGGGTGTACCGCGAGGTGCAGGCGCGTGAAGTGTGGGACACGATCATGCGTTCGACTTATGACGTGGCGGAGCCCGGCGTGGTCTTCATGTCGCGCATGAACGACGACAACAACCTGCGCGCCGTGGAAACGATTCGTGCGACAAATCCGTGTGGCGAGCAGCCTTTGCCCGCGTATGGATGCTGCAATCTCGGGCCGCTGAACCTGACGCGTTTCGTGCGCGATCCGTTCGCGCAGCGGCATGGCGGCACGCCGGTCTTCGACTGGGATGCGCTTGCCAAGAGCACACGCACGCAGGTTCGTTTTCTCGATGACGTGCTCGACGTGACGCTCTGGCCGCTGCCGGAGCAGGACAAGGAAGCGCAGGACAAGCGGCGCATCGGCGTTGGTTTTACAGGACTCGGCGATACGCTCGTGATGCTCGGTGTTCGCTACAACTCGAAAGAGGGACGCGAATTCGCGACGCGCGTGGCGCGGACGATGCGCGATGAGGCGTATCGTGCATCGGTTGATCTCGCGCGTGAGCGCGGCGCGTTTGCGCTCTTCAATGCAGAAAAGTACCTTGAAACAGGCACTTTTGCGTCACGTCTTCCCGATGACCTCAAGGATGAAATCCGCCGCGACGGCATCCGCAACAGCCATCTGCTTTCCATTGCACCGACGGGGACCGTGAGCCTTGCGTTCGCGGACAACGCGTCGAACGGAATCGAACCCGCGTTCTCGTGGAGCTATACCCGCACGAAGCGCATGGCCGATGGCAGCAGGCAATCGTTCGCGGTCGAGGATCATGCGTACCGGTTGTATCGTGAGCTTGGGGGCGATGTGAAGGCGCTGCCCGACTACTTCGTCAGCGCGCTCGACATGTCCGCGCACGATCATCTGGAGATGATGGCGGCGGTTCAGCCGTTCGTGGATACATCGATTTCGAAGACCGTCAATGTCCCCGCCGATTATCCCTTCGATGCCTTCAAGGATCTCTACTTCGATGCGTGGCGTCGCGGGCTGAAAGGGCTCGCCACTTACAGGCCCAATGAAACCCTTGGCGCGGTACTCTCAGTCACCCCCGAGACGCCGGCGGTCGTCGCTTCCGATCCATCCGATGCAGCCGACTCGGAAGTGCAACTCGATCCGTTGCGCATTGCCATCGATCACCGGCCGCGCGGTGAATTGCCGGCGATCATCGAAAAAGTGGAGTACCTCACGCAAGCGGGCAAGAAGTCGCTATACGTGGCGGTGTCCTTCATGGAGATCACGGGGCGGCTTGGCGGTGAAGATGTCACCATCGAGCGGCCTATCGAGTTCTTCATTCCAACGGGTCAGCGCGATGAATCGCAGCAGTGGATCACGGCGACCATGCGCTCGTTGTCGCTTGCTGCGCGTGGCGGGTTTGTCGCACGCAACTTGCAGGACATGCGCAAGGTGTCATGGGATCGCGGCCAAGTGCGTCTGGGCGATGTAGAGCATCTCGATGGACACAGGTCACCGCGCTGGCACGATTCCGAAGTCGCGGCGCTCGCGTATGCGATCCAGCAGATTTTGCATCGGCGCGGATTTCTCGATGTCGAAGGCGGACAAGTACCGTCGCGCTTGCTTGCTCAACGCCGCAAGGACTCGGCGCAGGCCACGCAGGACGTGCCCGCTTCCGCTGGTGAAGACAACGACATCACGACCGTTGTAGAAGAGAACGCGGATGCCGCCAACCCTCACGCATTGCTGCCGATCCCGGGCCGTAAATGCCCGACATGCGGCGCCAACGCGATGATTCGCAAGGACGGCTGCGACTTCTGTACTGCGTGCGGTGAAGTAGGGGCTTGCGGATAACGCCGGCCTGGTCTTTTATTGACCGCGGACCTCATAAGTCTGCGGTCAATGCTTCCCACCTTCAACCTTCCACTTCTACAGCCACTTCTTCCCGGGCAAGCTGAGGCCTGAACGGCTTCCACAACGGCTGCGCTTCGGGCAACCAGTCATCGAGTGCGGAGAAGTCTTCCAGCGGTGCTAGATCATCCATGATCGGCTCCTGTGTGTTCAAAGCACATTCAATGCACATTCAAGGCGATTACTGGATTCGTGCCTTGCCGCTTTGCGTGACGGACCCGTTGGCAAATTCGACTATCGAACGATTGCGTTCTTCTGCGAGCGCCGCGTCACGAGCGCGTTGATCGTGCTGAGCGGCGATCGCGATACCTGCCATGCTGCGATCCGGATACGTGTTCCGGTTCAATGCGGGCAGTGTTCCGTTTGCATAAGAAGCGGCGAGTTCGGCGCGGACCTGTTCGCGGGTCATCGTGCTTTGCGACGTCGTTGCGGTTTGATAGGTTCCGGCGCGCCCGATGCCGCCATCGGCAAAGGCGGTCGTTGCAACGAGTGCGGATACGGCGGAAAGCGAGAGCGCTGCGATTGCGGTTTTCACGGTGATGCTCCTGTCGGTTCAAGCGAAGGCATGAATCAGATCGATGCCATTCGAATAGATGCACGGGCAGTCAGCGGCAAATGCGATGCCGCGCTGCGACAGGACGAAATGTAGTCAACCGCGACTGCGGGATAAATGATGCTTAGGCGAATTGATTAATCACGAGATCCGAACAATCGCAAAGCGCCTTATTCCAAGGGGTTTCGGAGAAAATCTATCGGTGCGATAGGGGCTTAAGCCCTTACACTGAGGATGGTTGAAAGTGCTGAATTGAATTGCCGACCGCCGCGACGTTGCAAAAGAAAGGGGTTTATTCGCCGTAAAAAGCCCGCGAATAAACCCCTTCAATAAGCGCTCTTAAACGACCACTTCAGCGGTTCCAGCAACATCCGGTGTTCCGTGCTTGACGATAACCGAACGCGGTGTCGCTGTTGGCAAGCAGCGCTCTTCCGCATCTTCCTGACCGGACAACAACGGGCAACGCTCGAACAATTCGGCGGCCCAGTCAACGAACACGCGCACTTTGGGCGACAAGTGCCGGTTATGGGGATACACGACCGAAATAGGCATGGGCAACGGCTTCCATTGCGGCAGCACTTCGACCAGCTCACCCGAACGCAGGTACGGCAGCGCCATGAATCGTGCGATCTGCACGAGCCCGACGCCCTTCACGCCGCAAGCCAGATAAGCCTCTGCATCGTTCACCGCGATGGCGCCACGCATCTTCACATCGACGGATTTCCCATCGATGACGAAATCCATATCCATCACGCGGCCGGTACGGCTGGAAAAATAATTCACCGCCGTGTGCTGCTGCAATTCCTCGATGGTATGCGGCACGCCATGCAGTTCAAGATAATCCGGGCTCGCCGCGGTCAGCCCTTGAAAAACGCCAATCCTTCTTGCAACAAGACTAGAATCCTGCAAAGTCCCCACGCGAATCACGCAGTCCACGCCTTCCTGAATCAGGTCGACCGGTTTGTCGCCGAATCCGATCATCAGCTCGATATCCGGATAACGCGTATGGAATTCACATAATTGGGGCATGACGATCATTCGTCCGATCGACCCCGGCATATCGATCCGCAATTTGCCGCGCGGACCTTTTCCTGTATTGGCGAATGAACTCTCGGTTTCTTCAATGTCCGCGAGAATCCGCACGCAGCGCTCATAGTAAGCAGCACCGTCGGGCGTGAGGTTCAAGCGTCGTGTCGTACGTTGCAGAAGACGCACGTTAAGAAACGCTTCAAGGTTTTGAATAATCGTCGTTACCGAGGCGCGAGGCATATCCAGCGTGTCTGCAGCGCGCGAAAAACTATTGGTATCGACGACTCTTGTAAACACCTGCATAGCTTGTAGCCGGTCCATTTTTCTCTCACCGTCAAATCTTTGCAGCGCATGGAATAAAGCCGCTGCGAGGATGTTGTAGGAATGGGCAGTGTCAAATTGATCGTGATTGTTCAGCGCGACCGAATTGTGTTGCCGGATTATAGGCATTTATTTCGAAAGACGTAGACCTCAGAATTCGTCCCATCGCAATCAAGGTGGGATGGCGCGGACGCGCTGAAAATAACCATGGCATCGACGCTGGATCTGGGCCTCTGCATAGAGGATGTTCGAATCGCGGGACATGCGCAACCCATAACCTTGCGCAGTTATCGCCCCGCATCGGACGGCACCGTCCTGCCGGTCGTGCTTTATTTTCATGGCGGCGGGTTTGTTCGCGGCACGCTCGACGACGCGGATATCGCAGCGACGACCATTGCCCGCGATACCCCCGCGTGGGTCGTCTCGGTCGGTTATTCGCTCGCGCCGGCCTTTCCTTTTCCGGCGGCGCCCGAAGACGCATACCGGGCGGCGCAGTGGGTGGTGGCGAACGCCCGTGCACAAGGGGCCGATGCAAATCGCATCGGCGTGGCGGGACACGATGCAGGCGGCAACTTAGCCACGTGTCTTGCGGCGATTGCCCGGGACCGCGGTGACATCGCAATCCACGCGCAAGCGTTGCTCGCGCCCTTGCTGGACCCGAGCATGACGCGCATGGCCGACGAGAACAAGGTGCTGTCACCGGACATCTGCGCGTCCGAGTGCGCGCAGTGTTACCGGGCGTATCTGCCCAATGCTTCGCAACGGCTTCATCCGTATGCGGCGCCGCTGGAATCGAGGCGTCTTGCAGGACTGCCGCCGGCATTGATCGCGAGCGCCCAGCATGACCTGTTGCATATCGAGGCCGAGAAATACGCCGGCGAACTGATCGCGGCGGGCGTGCCGACTGAAGTGACGCGCCACGTCGACGCATCGCATTACGGGCTGGTCACGGATCCCTCCGCGCTCGCCGACGTGGTCGCGTTCTTCAGGAAGCGGCTGCGGGATAGGACCGATCATGCGCAGCGGCCAGGGCCCGCGCGCGCCAAGCCGAAGACGCATGCAGCACACTAAAAATTTAAAACAATCTCAACGACTTTATTGGAGCATCGCATGTCCATCACTCGCAAACGAATTACCGTCGCGCTAGGGGCGACGCTGGTCGTGGCAGGCATCGGCACATACACTGCCATGCACGGTTTCGGCCTGCCGGTCAACAATGCCGAGGCCGCGGTCCAGGCCGCGCCGCCCGCAACGGAAGTGGATGTCGCCACTGTGGTCTCGAAGACCATCACCGACTACCAGAACTATTCGGGGCGCCTCGAAGCCGTCGATAAAGTCGATATCCGGCCGCTCGTGCCCGGCACGATCGTAGCCGTGCATTTCACCGACGGCGCGCTGGTCAAGAAGGGCGATCCGCTCTTCACGATCGACCCGCGTCCGTACGTGGCGGCGGTCGACCAGGCTGCGGCGCAACTCGCGGCGGCTCAGGCGCGCAACGGTTATACATCGACCGATGCGGCGCGCGCCGAGCGTTTGCTCACGGACAATGCGATCGCCAAACGCGATTACGACGAGAAGCAGAACGCCGCGCACGAGGCGGCGGCGAACCTGAAGGCGGCGCAAGCGGCGCTCGAAACCGCGAAGATCAACCTGACGTACACGCATATCGTGGCGCCTGTGTCGGGTCGCGTATCGCGTGCGGAAATGACGGTGGGCAATATTGTTTCCACCGGTTCCAGCGCGCCGTTGCTGACCACTTTGGTTTCGGTCTCGCCCATCTACGCATCGTTTGATGTCGATGAACAAACCTACCTGCGTTATCTGAGCCGCGACTCACGCTCAAGCGTGCCGGTTTCGCTCGGCCTTGCAAATGAAGATGGTTTCTCGCGCGAAGGCAAGGTGGCATCGGTCGATAACCAACTGGATACCGGCTCGGGCACCATCCGCGTGCGTGCCCGTTTCGACAACAACGACGGTTCCCTGCTGCCGGGGCTCTATGCCCGCATCAAGGTCGGCGGCGGGACGCCGCATCCAGCAGTGCTGATCGAAGATGCCGCTATCGGTACGGACCAGGACAAGAAATTCGTCATGGTCGTCGATAAAGACAGCCGCGTTCAATACCGTGAAGTCACGCTCGGCACCCAGAGCGATGGTTTGCGCGTGATCGTGAAGGGCTTGCAGCCGGGCGAACGGATCGTGGTGAACGGTCTGCAGCGCGTGCGTCCGAACGATGTCGTGAAACCCAACGCGGTAGCAATGGCGAGTGCGTCGCCGGCAACAAAACAAGCTTCATAAGACGCGCTTTATAGCCGCTTAACGGTGGCTCCTGGTGTGCGTGACAGCGGCGAGTTCCGGTACGGGACACGCTGCGGGAAACGCGCGCGCAGCCTCTCATGCTTATAAAGAAATCGTCATGAACATTTCCAAGTTTTTCATCGACCGCCCGATCTTTGCGGGCGTGCTGTCGGTGCTCATCCTGCTGGCGGGTGTCATCGCCATGTTCAAGCTGCCGATCTCCGAGTATCCGGAAGTCGTGCCGCCGTCCGTGGTCGTCCATGCGCAATATCCGGGCGCAAACCCGAAGGTGATTGCTGAAACGGTGGCGTCGCCATTGGAAGAGCAGATCAACGGCGTGGAAGACATGCTGTACATGCAGTCGCAGGCGAACAGCGACGGCAACCTGAACATCACGGTGACGTTCAAGCTCGGCACGGACCCGGACAAGGCACAGCAACTGGTGCAGAACCGCGTGTCGCAAGCGTTGCCGCGTTTGCCGGAAGACGTGACGCGTCTTGGCGTGACGACGATCAAGTCGTCGCCGACGCTCACCATGGTGGTTCACCTGAACTCGCCGAATAACCGTTACGACATGACGTATCTGCGCAACTACGCGCTGATCAATGTGAAGGACCGGCTGGAGCGGATTCAGGGCGTGGGGCAGGTTCAGCTCTGGGGCTCGGGCGATTATTCGATGCGCATCTGGCTCGATCCGCAGAAAGTCGCGCAACGCGGCATGACGGCGACCGATGTGGTGAACGCGATTCGCGAGCAGAACGTGCAGGTGGCGGCTGGTGTGATCGGTTCATCGCCGACCTTGCCGAACGTGCCGTTGCAGTTGAACGTGAACGCACAGGGGCGCTTGCAGACCGAACAGGAATTCCGCGATATCGTGCTGAAGACTTCGCCTGACGGCGCCGTCACGTACCTGCATGACGTGGCGCGCGTTGAACTGGCGGCATCGGAATATGGACTGCGTTCGTTGCTCGACAACAAGACCGCGGTCGCGATGGCGATCAACCAGCAGCCGGGCGCGAATTCGCTGCAGATCTCCGACACGGTCCGCAAGACCATGAAGGAACTGCAGGCGGACATGCCCGCGGGCGTGGAATACCAGATCGTGTATGACCCGACGCAGTTCGTGCGCTCGAGTATCGACGCGGTGATCCACACGCTGGCCGAAGCCATTGCGCTGGTCGTGCTGGTAGTGATCGTGTTCCTGCAGACGTGGCGCGCATCGATCATTCCGTTGTTGGCCGTTCCGGTTTCGATCATCGGTACGTTCTCGTTGTTGCTCGCGTTTGGATTCTCGATCAACGCGTTGTCACTCTTCGGGATGGTGCTTGCCATCGGGATCGTGGTCGACGATGCGATCGTGGTGGTGGAGAACGTCGAGCGCAATATCGAGGCCGGCTTGTCGGCGCGGGAGGCGACCTACCAGGCAATGCGAGAGGTGAGCGGGCCAATCGTCGCGATTGCGCTGACGCTGACCGCCGTGTTCGTGCCGCTCGCATTCATGTCGGGCCTGACAGGTCAGTTCTACAAGCAGTTTGCGATGACCATCGCCATCTCGACGGTGATCTCCGCGTTCAACTCGCTTACCTTGTCGCCGGCGCTCGCAGCAATGTTGCTGAAGGGCCACGACGAACCGAAGGACTGGCTCACGCGCGGCATGGATCGCGTGTTCGGCGGATTCTTCCGGCAGTTCAACAAGGTCTTCAAACGCGGTTCGGAGAAATACGGCAAGGGCGTGACGGGTGTCATCAACCGCAAGGCCGTGATGGTCGGCATTTATGTCGTGCTGCTTGCAGGCGCGGTGATGATGGGCAAGATCGTGCCGGGCGGCTTCGTGCCCGCGCAGGACAAGGAGTACCTGATCAGCTTTGCGCAACTGCCCAACGGTGCATCGCTGGATCGTACCGAAGCTGTGATCCGCCAGATGACGGATATCGCGCGCAAGACGCCGGGCGTGCAAAGCGCGGTGGAGTTTCCGGGTTTGTCGGTGAATGGCTTCACCAACTCGTCGAGCGCCGGCGTTGTGTTCGTGACGCTCAAGCCATTCGACGAACGCAAGGGCCGCGCGCTGTCAGCCGGTGCAATCGCGGGTTCCCTGAATCAGCAGTACGCCGTGATCAAGGGGTCCTTCATTGCCGTGTTCCCGCCGCCGCCGGTTCTGGGTCTCGGTACGTTGGGTGGTTTCAAGCTGCAACTGGAAGACCGTGGCGCCCTGGGGTATGCCGCATTGAACGACGCCACGCAGGCGTTCATCAAACGCGCATCGCAGTCGCCTGAGCTCGGCCCGACGTTCTCGAGCTATCAGATC
The DNA here is from genome assembly GCF_001557535.2 of Burkholderia sp. PAMC 26561. Taxonomy (NCBI): domain Bacteria; kingdom Pseudomonadati; phylum Pseudomonadota; class Betaproteobacteria; order Burkholderiales; family Burkholderiaceae; genus Burkholderia; species Burkholderia sp. PAMC 26561. Next base: position 410,670 of record NZ_CP014307.1, on the reverse strand, counting down.
AACGTGCCGCAACTGAACGTGGATCTGGACCGGGTAAAGGCAAAGCAACTGGGCGTGTCCGTCACCGATGTTTTCAGCACGATGCAGGTGTATCTCGGCTCGTTGTACGTGAACGACTTCAACCGCTTCGGCCGTGTGTATCAGGTGCGGGTGCAGGCGGATGCGCCGTTCCGCGCGAACACGGAAGACATCGGCTTGCTGAAGACGCGCAATGCGAACGGCGAAATGGTGCCGCTCTCGTCGCTCGTGAAGGTGACGCCGACTTACGGTCCGGAAATGGTGGTGCGCTACAACGGCTATACCTCAGCCGACATCAACGGTGGGCCGGCTCCGGGTTATTCGTCCGGTCAGGCGCAAGCCGCAGTGGAACGCATCGCAGCCGAAACGCTGCCGCGCGGCATCAAGTTCGAATGGACCGACCTGACGTATCAGCAAATCCTCGCGGGCAATGCAGCGTTGTGGGTGTTCCCGATCAGCGTGCTGCTGGTTTTCCTGGTGCTGGCTGCGCTCTATGAAAGCCTGACGCTGCCGCTCGCCGTGATCCTGATCGTGCCCATGAGCATTCTCTCGGCGCTGGTCGGTGTATGGCTCACAGGTGGCGACAACAACATCTTCACGCAGATTGGCTTGATGGTGCTGGTGGGCTTGTCGGCGAAGAACGCCATTTTGATTGTCGAGTTTGCGCGTGAGCTGGAGATGCAGGGACGCTCCATTGTGGAAGCCGCGATTGAAGCAAGCCGTCTGCGTCTGCGTCCGATTCTGATGACGTCGATCGCTTTCATCATGGGCGTGGTGCCGCTGGTGATTTCGTCGGGCGCCGGTTCGGAGATGCGTCACGCGATGGGCGTGGCGGTGTTCTTCGGCATGCTCGGTGTGACCTTGTTCGGCCTGATGCTTACGCCGGTGTTTTATGTGCTGTTGAGAAAGCTGGCTGGCGGCGAGCATCTCGTCGACAAGCACGGCCACAATCCGCACATGCGCGGTGTCAATGCTTCGCTCGAAGCATGAGAGAAATTGAAATGAAAACGCTGAATATCAAACGATGGCTGGGATTGTCGGCGCTGCTCGGGTCGTTGCTGGTCGTCGCGGGCTGCTCGCTCGCACCGACTTATGCCAGGCCTGACGTGAAGGAGCCGGCTGCGTTCAAGGAAACATCGCAGACGGTGCTTGCCGCATCCGAGCAGGGCACGTGGAAGACGGCGCAACCGTCGGAGCAGGTGATGCGCGGCGAATGGTGGACCGTCTTCAACGACGACACCCTGAACGACCTCGAACGCCAGGCCGCCGATGCCAACCAGAACCTGAAAGCTGCAGCGGCGCGCGTGTCGGAATCGCGTGCAATCAACCAGACGGCGCGGGCGGGCTTGTTTCCGACGCTCGACGCGGGTTTTGGCCCGACGCGCGAGCGGCTGTCGCCGGCGTCGCAATTCCTGCCGCAGAACACCAACGTGCCGTCGCAGACCTTGTGGCGCGCGCAGGCGAGTGCATCGTACGAAGTCGATCTGTTTGGGCGCGTATCGGATTCGGTGAAAGCGGCAAACGCCGATACCGCGCAAAGCGAAGCGCTATTCCGCTCGGTACAACTTGCCTTGCAAGCGGACGTTGCGCAGAACTACTTCAACTTGCGCGAACTCGATGCCGAAAACGATGTGTTTGCACGCACGGTCGCATTGCGGGAACAAAGCCTGAAGCTCGTGCAGCATCGCTTTGCAGAGGGCGACATCAGCGAGCTCGACGTTGCACGTTCGCGTTCCGAGCTTGCGAGCGCCAGGTCCGACGCCATGACGGTGCAGCGCATGCGGGCTGCATCGGAACATAGCCTTGCCGTGTTGCTGGGCAAGTCGGCATCGCAGTTCACCATGGCCGCCAACCCGCTGACGCCCGTCGATATCAAGATTCCGCCGGGCTTGCCTTCGTCGTTGCTTGAACGCCGTCCGGATATCTCGGCAGCCGAACGCGCTATGGCGGCAGCGAATTCGCGCATCGGCGTGGCGAAGTCGGCGTTCTTCCCGTCGCTGAACATCACCGGTTCGGGTGGGTTCGAGTCGGCAACGCTCGGCGACCTGTTCAACTGGTCAAGCCGTACGTTCCTGCTCGGACCGTTCGCGGGTACGGCGCTCAATCTTCCTATCTTCGATGGCGGCCGTCGCAAGGGCAACCTCGCGAACGCACGCGCCATCTATGAAGAGGATGTGGCGAATTACCGTCAGCAGGTGCTGGTGGCGTTCCAGGAAGTAGAGGACAACCTCTCCGACCTGCGCATTCTGGAAACGCAGACGCAGACGCAAGCTGAGGCTGTGAACGCATCGAATCGCGCAGCGCAGCTCTCGCGCACGCAATACACCGAGGGCGCAATCAATTACCTCGATGTGATCGATGCCGAGCGTACCGTACTGCAGTCGCAGCGCACTGCGGTGCAACTGGCGGGCGTGCAGGCGACGTCCACGGTGAACCTGATCCGTGCGCTGGGTGGTGGCTGGGGCGATATGCCGGTGGCATCGGCTGAGCCGGCTGTTGCCGCCTCTGACGCGTCAAACGCGAGCGTGGCATCGCGATAAAAACGCGATTGTTCAAGCCGCACGACAAGTGTCTTCGATTACAGCGGGTTTATCCGGAGGCTCCCGATCCGTAGAATTCTGTTTATGGATACGGGAGCCGTCATGAAAGCATTACTTGAACGACAACTCTACCGGCCTGCCGTCGTACTTCCTCTGTTGGTCCTGATGCGCCTGATGGTGACGCTCGATTTCAACCTGATGCAAGTGACGTTCGTCGTGGTCATGAAGAGTTCGCAATACCTATTTCAAGTGGTATTCAGGCATCGCCATGACCGTGGCGACGTCCAGAAGCCGCAGCAGGTCCACGCCATGCATGAGAAGACCTGCCACTGCTGAACCTGCCTCAATACACTTCCGGAACGACCATGGTTTCCGGCACGGGCTGGCGCAAGTAGTCATCGTTGTAGACACGGTCGGGCAATTCGATCGCCGGGTGTTCGATCTCGTGGTACGGCACCTGGCTCAACAGATGACTGATGCAATTGAGGCGAGCACGTTTCTTATCGACCGCCTGCACTACCCACCACGGCGCCTCTGGAATATGCGAGCGCGCCAGCATCACTTCCTTCGCCTGCGTATAAGCCTCCCAGCGGCGGCGGCTTTCAAGATCCATCGGACTGAGTTTCCATTGCTTGAGCGGGTCTTGGATGCGCGCCTGGAAGCGCACTTCCTGCTCGTCGTCGGTGATCGAGAACCAGTACTTCAGGATCTGCACACCGCTTCTCGCCAGCATCTTTTCGAACTCCGGCACTGAGCGGAAGAACTCTTCGTACTCGTCGTCGGTGCAAAAGTTCATCACGCGTTCCACACCCGCGCGGTTGTACCAACTGCGGTCGAACAGGACGATCTCGCCTCCCGCCGGCAAGTGCGAGACGTAACGCTGGAAATACCATTGCGTGCGCTCGCGATTGTTCGGCGCGGGCAGGGCGGCTACGCGGCACACGCGGGGATTGAGCCGCTGCGTAATGCGCTTGATCGCACCGCCCTTGCCGGCGGCGTCGCGGCCTTCGAAGATCACCACCAGACGATGTCCGCTCGCAACCACCCAGTCCTGCAACTTTACGAGTTCGCCTTGCAGCCGGAACAGCTCGCGGAAATAAACCTTGCGCTGCTCGCGCGCTTCGGCGGAAAACGCACCTTCGCCGTCGAGAATCCGGTCGTCGACTTCCATCTCCAGTTCTTCGTCGTAGCTGTCGATCAGGTCTTCTTCGAAGCGGCGCTGTTTTTCCTGCGAATTCATGAGTAGCTCCGTTGATTTGGCATGTTGGCGGCGTTCTGGTATTGCTGGGCATCGCTGGAATCAGGACGCAATCCTGCACAATGACGATTATCCGGCCGCTTGATTTCAGGAATGTTACGGCAGCAAACGCTATTCCGGGAGGCTGATTGGTCGGATGGATCATCGGCCCCGCTTTAAAACGCCAATGCGGTAGCATCGCCCCACGTCGTTACGCCAATCAGATAACCGCGAGCCGCATGCCCGACGCATCCAGCAACATTCCAGACGGTCCCGCCCGGAGGTCAGCTTTTGAGCGCTGGGCACCGACGATCTATTTCATCGTCGGGCAATTCGGGTGGTTCGCCTGCGTGCTGAGCGCAGCGCACGATGTCCCGTGGATCGGCGTTGCCGTCACGCTGGTCCTGGTCGCCGTGCATCTGGCTCGGGTGGACCGGCGGGTGCCGGAGCTCAAGCTGCTGGCGAGCGTGATTGCGATCGGCGCCGTTTGGGAAAGCGTGCCGGTCGCGGCCGGGTTGCTGCGCTACCCGAACGGTACGGTCCTTCCCGGCGCCGCACCTTACTGGATTCTCGCGTTGTGGGCACTCTTCGCCGCGCAATTCAATACGACCTTCGGTTGGCTGAAGTCGCGCATGCTGCTGGCTTCGGTGTTGGGCGCGGTTGCGGGGCCTTTATCGTTCCGGGGCGGCGCTGCGCTGGGCGCGGTTCGCTTCGCGCAGCCTTTGGCGGCGACGCTCACGCTAGCTGCCGGTTGGGCGGTTTTGCTGCCTGTGCTGATTCTTTTGTCGCGACGCTGGGATGGTGTCCACACCAATGTGTGACTGCTTGTCAAGCTGGAATAGTCCTTGCTAGGTAAAGGTCATACGACTTACGGATATTCCAGGGCTTTATCCATGACACGCCAAACCGAACACCAGCTCAGCGAATCGAGTTGGCTTCCCCAACGCGATGTTGCGACGATTGCAAGGCAGGCATGCTCCGACGCGATTCCCGTGTTTTCGACCGGCGCGCGGGGCGCCACGCCTCCCGCGACCTACTTCATCTCGGTGCTTGAACTTGCCACCGGCGAGAAGCTCGGTAATAACGAACGGCTTCGCGCTATTGCCATGCTCGAAGCGCATTTCGCCGCTGGCCGGCCCCGCACGCTGAACGAGGCGGTCCGGATCTGCGCGGGCGCGATTGATTCATCGACGCTTCGGCGCATGGCGCGGGGCGCCGGGGCCTGATCAGATGGACGATTTGCAGCGCAGACGCCATGTATCGTCCGCGCGGGTCAGCGTGACTGCAGAAAGCGGCTCCAGATCCATCCGATAAACCGTCGTAAGCGGTGCGTCCAGCACCACGGCAAGCACCACCTTGATTACGATGGCGTGCGTCACGATTACCGTAGTCCCGTCATCGCGCTGTTCGTCGAGCGCGCGCCGAACCCGCCCCTGAAGGGCCTCCAGGCTTTCGCCGCCATGCGCAGCGCTGTCCGGTTCCGACAACCAAGCGCTCAACGCGCCGGTCTCCTCGTCGTAGATCTCTTTCAAAGAACGTCCTTGCCAGCGGCCATGATCCAGGTCGCTCCACTGCGCATCGGCCGACATTTCGATGCCAAACGTCCGTCCCGTTTCCACTGCGGCATGGGACGGGCTCGTGATGACACGGTCGGGCACATAAACCGATGCAAGCGCCGAAAGACGCGGGCGCTCGAGATGCTCGATCGGATCATGGAGCGTGGGAAACATGCCGGTTTTCATGGCGTGCGTTGCCGCGTGGCAAAGCAGGATCAGTTCGTTTTTCATGGTTTCCGGATTCGCTTCAATGATGCATTGCTTTACTTTCGGTGATCACATCTTAGAATGGCAAGCTTGCAGCGCGAGGAAGCCGGTGAAAACCCGGCACGGTCGCGCCACTGTAAGCGTGCCGAGTGCGTTTTCATCCTTGAATCAAGGTAAAAAAACCATTCGACGCATGCAAGTCAGACCCCCGCTGCAGCCTTTCTATTTTCTTACGGGACGCGCTTATCCCTCGGAGCTTTCATGAATCAAGCCAATCCAACGGCGAATCTGTCCGCCATGAATCCCGCATTTGATGCACCCGTACCTATTCCGGTGCGTGAGGTGCTGCCTTGGGCGGTGTTTATCGGTCTGCTTTTGTTGATCGCAATTTATTTCGTGGGCGCGGAGCAAGGCGCAACGTCGATCTTCCAGGGCATGTATATCCACGAGTTCGTGCACGACGGTCGCCATCTGCTCGGTTTCCCCTGCCACTGAGACCGTCCATGATCAGAAATCTCCTCATACGCGGCATGATCGCGGGGCTGGTCGCGGGCCTGCTCGGTTTCGGGTTTGCAAAAACCTTCGGCGAGCCGTCGGTGGATCGTGCCATTGCATTCGAATCCCAGCAGGAACAGGCACATGAGCAGGCGGAAGCGGCCGCCGGGCATCCGCACGAACATGGCGACGATGTCGAACTGGTCAGCCGCGGCACGCAAGCGGGGCTAGGTTTGCTGACAGGCGTCTCGGTGTTCGGTACGGCGCTGGGCGGTTTGTTCTCGCTCGTGTTCGCGTTTTCGTATGCGCGGCTCGGTGCGTTGCGCGCCCGCGGAACGTCAGCATTGCTCGGCGTGTTCGGCTTTGTGACGGTTGCAATCGTGCCGTTTCTCAAGTATCCGCCGAACCCGCCGTCCGTGGGAAATCCCGAGACGATTGGCGCGAGAACGGCGCTCTTTTTCGGCATGGTCGCGATCTCACTCGTGGTGGCCGTGTTCGCGGTGCGGTTTCAGCGCCGCATGCAGCCGACACACGGCAACTGGAATGCGTCGCTGATTGCGCTCGCGGGTTACATCGTGCTGATGGGGCTCGCTTACGCTGCGTTGCCATCGATCGATGAAGTACCGGCGAAGTTTTCGGCGACCTTGTTGTGGAATTTCCGCGTGGCCGCAATCGGCATTCAGGCGGTGATCTGGACCACGCTCGGTTTGTTGTTCGGCGTGCTTGCACAGCGTGAAGTGGAACGTGTGCCCGCGCGGCGTGTAGCAACGGCTTGATCGATTAAGATTCTTGGTAAGAGAAGGGCGGCTCGCGAGCCGCCCTTTTTTATGCCGCTGCTTTTCTGGCCAGCAAGGCAGGGAAGAGGCCGAGCTTGTCGGCGTCGGGCAATGTCTTCCATGCCTTGATCTCTTCGCGGCTTCTGAAGCAGCCTTCGCAATAACCCGTGGTTTTATCGAGGCGGCATACGTCCGTGCAGGGTGAACCTACGGGCTGAAGCTGGCTCGCACGTTCGATGGTGAATGCGAGTTCAAGCGGCGTTTTTACAGGTGTTTCCAAAGGCATTGTCATAGCGGTTCGCCACGGAAAAGGGCGGCGGCTGCCGCCGGATTCGTCGGCCAGTAAGTGTGCATGTAGGTCGCGGTAATCGGGCCTTCCTGGTAGAAGGCTTCGCCTTCCTTGCCCGTGGTTGCGTGCGTTGCGTTCAGGACAGGTGCCATGTCGGTCGTCACTGACGAGTAATGGAATGTGTGCCCTGTACTGACGCCGTGACAGCTTTCGATGCGCTGCATAGCGAGGCGGGAAAGGCGCTTTTGCATCTTCGCGTGGCCGGGTAAGAGGCCGAGCATGGTGTGCTGTGCGCCATCTATATCGGTCAGCGACTCGAGAAGATACAGCATGCCGCCACATTCGGCGACCACCGGTTTCCCTGCTCCGACATGCGCGCGAATCGATGCCGCCGTCGTCGCATTCGCGGCAAGGCGCGCGGCATGCAGCTCGGGATAACCGCCCGGCAGATAAAGCGCATCGGCATTGAACGGTTCATCGGCCAAGGGAGAAAAGTGCGACAGCGTTGCGCCCATCGATCTGAGCAGATCGAGATTGGCTGGGTAGATGAACGAAAACGCCGCGTCACGCGCAATGGCAATGTGCAGACCTTCGAGCAAACATGATGGCTGTTCGCGAGGTTCCTCGGCGAATTCAACTGAAGGAGGCAACTCGCGCAACGTAGTCTCGCCGATGGCGTCCGCGGCGCGATCCAGCCGTGCATCGAGGTCTTCGACTTCGGCCGCTTGCGTCAGACCGAGATGACGCCCGGGCAGCGCGACGTCGTCCATGGTCGATACATGTCCGCAATAACGCACGCCCTCGGGAATCGCTTCGCGCAGCATTTGCGCGTGCCGCTCGGATGCCACGCGGTTCGCCAGCACCCCGTAAAACGGCAGGTCGTCACGATATCGCGCGAGCCCGAACGCCACCGCGCCGAAGGTCTGCGCCATGCCATGCGCGCCGATCACGGCCAGCACCGGTACGCCGAATGTCGCGGCAAGATCGGCGCTGCTGGGGGTGCCGTCGAAGAGACCCATCACGCCTTCAATCAGGATCAGGTCGGCCGTTTGCGCGGCTTCTGCAAGCAACGCGCGGCAGCCGCGCTCGCCGACCATCCAGAGATGCAATGCATAAACGGGCGCGCCCGATGCGCGTTCGAGGATCATCGGGTCGAGGAAATCCGGGCCGGTCTTGAAGACGCGCACACGCCGGCCGAGCCGTCTGTGATAGCGCGCAAGCGCTGCGGTCACGGTGGTTTTACCCTGGTTCGATGCAGGCGCGCTGATGAATAAAGCAGGACAGGCGCGCACGTCAGAACTCGACGCCACGTTGCGCCTTGACCCCTTGCTCGCGATACGGATGCTTGACCGGCCGCATTTCCGTCACGAGGTCGGCCGCTTCGATCAGCGCTTCAGGGGCATGACGGCCTGTCACGACCACATGCAGCATCTCGGGCCGTGCGTTGAGCACGCCGAGGACTTCATCGAGCGGCAGGTATTCGTATTTCAACACCGTGCAGAGTTCGTCGAGCACGACCATTTGGTACTCGCCGCTTTCGATCATGGTGCGCGCCGCGTCCCAGCCCTTGCGGGCGGTGGCGATATCGGCGTCGCGATTCTGCGTGTCCCAGGTGTAGCCGTCGCCCATCGTCACGAAGTCGCAATTGGCGATCGCGCCGAGAAAATCGCGCTCCGACGTATGCAGCGCACCCTTGATGAACTGCACGACGCCAAGCCGCATGCCATGGCCGAGCACGCGCACGGCCATGCCGAATGCGGCCGTGGTCTTGCCTTTGCCCGTGCCCGTATTGACGATCAACAAGCCTTTTTCAATCGACGCCTGTGCCTGCTTTTTCTCGTGGCCTTCCTTGCGACGCTGGGTCATGCGCAGATGCGCTTCTTCGTCCGTTTTCATTACATTCTCTCGTTGTCTTTCTGTTGATTCGAGTTGTCTTCGGCAATGGCGACAGTCACGCCATCCACTGCGATCTTGGGCCGTACGATTCGTCCGTCACGCGATGCCAGGAGCGCACACGGTTCGCAGACGCCATCGACGCCGATCAGTGTCCGGACGCGTTCCGATGCTCTCGTCTCGACTTGCGACACGCGGTCCTTCGAAAAAAATTCTATCGGCAGGTGGTGAAGAGCGGCGAATTCGAGCAAAGCGGTTTCATCCTGTTTGCCGTCAATCGATGCCAGCGCGCGCACATGCGTGATCGGCTCATTGCCAAGCGCCGCGCAAACCGCCGCATCGATCTGCCCGATGCTCACGCCACGCCGGCAGCCTATGCCGATCACCCACGCGCTCAACGTCCCGCTCCATCCGTGCGTTCCAGACGCGCGGATAGAAGCTTGCAAATACACTGCGGATCAGATTTCATGTAAGACGATAGATTCATTACGTCCTTCATCCGTCCCTCGCGGATGCGGCGTCCGGCGCGTCCATGACACGCCACTTGCGCTGGCCGGTATCCGGGCTTGGCGACCGCATTCGCTTGCGCCTTCCCGCTTTGGCAAGCAGTGGCCATGAAGCAAATGTGCGCACGGGTTCTGTGAAACCAATTCGAACCGGCGCGGGTCGCGTACCGTTGCGGGGACAGCACAGGTTTCTTGCATGCAGGCGCGCTGAGAATAAACGCTCTTGCATCCTGTTTCCCGTTTAACTACGCACGCAGGAAAAGCGCGCGTGAGCACCAGACGCGAGCCAAAGATAGCACACGGAGGCGTGCCGGCGCTTGGGTTTCCATTGCTCGACAACTGGCCGTAACCTTGACCGCAAGGCTTCACCGGCCTAGACTTGGCGCAGTTTTCTGGTGCTCGCGCGCGGTCTCTCTCTGTGCGCAGTTAAACGGGAAGCAGGGAGCGCCGCCGGACACTCGTGCGCGCCAACCTGCGCTGCCCCCGCAACGGTAAGCGAAAACCGCGCAGCATGACGTCGCGCGCGGCAAAGCCGGCTTCGAACACCACTGCATGCGTGCTGCGTGCGGGAAGGTGAAGCGGCATTTCGCCAGCCCGGATACCGGCCGGAACGGTTTGACATCTGGAGCAACAGGTGCCGCGGGGATGCGGTGCGGGCTCGACACTTTCATCATGCCTTGCCGGGTTTGAAGCCCAGTATGCTTTTCGCTTGCGTCATTTGGAGGCTCATGGCGTTTCCGGCATCAGGCAGTCAATCGATAAAAACGGAGTGAAGGATGCAAATGCGCAAGATCCCGGTCACGGTCGTCACAGGCTTCCTCGGCAGCGGCAAGACCACGTTGATGCGGCATATCCTTGAAAATGCCAAAGGGCTGCGGATCGCAGTGATCGTGAACGAGTTCGGCGAACTGGGTATCGATGGTGAGATATTGAAGGGCTGCAGCATTGGTTGCGAGGACGAAAGCACGACCGACCAGCCGAACCTCTATGAGCTTTCGAATGGTTGCCTCTGCTGCACCGTTCAGGAAGAGTTTTATCCGGTGATGGAGCAGCTCGTCGAGCGTCGCGATCAGATCGATCATGTGCTGATCGAGACCTCCGGTCTCGCCTTGCCCAAGCCGCTGGTTCAGGCGTTCAACTGGCCATCGATCAAAAATGCGTTCACGGTCGATGCCGTCGTGACCGTGGTCGATGGTCCGGCTGCTGCAAGCGGCCAGTTCGCGGCGAACCCGCAAGCCGTCGACGAACAACGCCGCGCCGATCCGAATCTCGATCACGAATCGCCGCTGCACGAGTTGTTCGAAGACCAGTTGGCGTCAGCCGATCTGGTGATTCTCAACAAGATCGACCTGATCGATGAGGCGCAGCAACGCGCCGTCGAAACGCTCATACGCGGCGAGATTCCGGCGGGCGTGAAGATCGTTCCGGCGCAGATGGGGCAACTCGACCTGCATGCGCTGCTCGGGCTCGAAGCGGCGTCGGAGACCACGATCCATCTGCGCGTGGATCATCATGGGTCGGTAGATGACGAAGGCCACGCCGACCATCATCACGACGACTTCGATTCTGTCGTGGTCGAGGCGCGCGTGGAGTCGCGCGACGCGGCGGTCGCTGCATTGCGCGCGCTGGTCGACGCCAACACGATTTATCGTGTGAAGGGCTTCGCCGCGTTGCCGGGCACGCCGATGCGTCTTGTGGTGCAGGGCGTGGGGCAACGTTTCGATACCTACTTCGATCGCCGGTGGACACCCGCTGAAGCCGAGGTCGGAACGAGCCGCTTTGTGCTCATTGGCGAAGACCTGGATCAGCCGCGTCTGCAACAAGCGCTTCTCGACGCGCTCGCCAGCGCACCTGTGCAGGCCTGAACCGTGCATCTGCTACGCACGACGCCCGGTGGTTTTGTCGATGACGCCGCGGGCGTCATGCGCATCGACCAGACGCCTGCGCCGATCGTCGTGCTGAGTTCGGCCGATACCACGCTGTCGCTTCTTGCAGGCGTCGTGCCGAATCTCGAAGCGGGGTTTCCTGCTGTGCGCCTCGCCAATCAGGCGTTCCTGCGGCAGCCGGCATCGGTGGACTTCTACGTCGATGACGTGCTCAGGCATGCGCGCGTGATCGTGATCGATCACCTTGGCGGCGAGGCCTATTGGCCCTACGGAATCGAGAGTATCACCACGCTTGCGCGCAAGAATGGCCAGATGCTCGTGATGTTTTCCGGCGACTTGCAGGAAGACCCGAACCTCGTTGCGAAGAGCACCGCGGAGCCCGCATTGTGCGACCAGCTCTGGCGTTATCTGCGTGAGGGCGGCGCGCAAAATGCCGAGGCGTTCCTGCGCTGCATTGCGTATCGGGCGCTGGGCTACGGGCGCGAGGCCGACTTGCCCACGCAGTTGCCCGCGGTTGCGATCTATCATCCGGCGCGGCAGATTGCGACCATCGACGACTGGAAGGACAGATGGACGCAGGGCGCGCCTGTCGTTGCCGTGCTGTTCTACCGCGCGCATCTGCAGTCTGGCAATACAGACGTATTCGACGCATTGATCGATGCGCTCGAAGCGCAAGGCCTGAACCCGTTGCCGATCGCGATGGCGTCGCTGAAGGACCCGTTGAGCCGCGAAGTCGTGCAGACATTGTGCGCGGACAACAATGCGTTGCTCGTGTTGAACACGACCTCCTTCGCGGCCGGCGTGATCGATGACCCCGCGCCGTTCGAACTCGCTGGCGACGCGCCCGTGCTGCAAGTGATCCTCAGCGGCGGGAATCGCGAGGACTGGGTCAAGGACAACCACGGGCTGACATCGCGCGACATTGCCATGCACGTTGCGCTGCCGGAAGTCGATGGGCGCATCATCACCCGCGCGATCAGTTTCAAGGGCCTGGCGTACAGATGCAAACTGACGCAAGTGGATGTCGTGCGTTATCAGCCCGACCTCGAGCGTGTGCGTTTCGTCGCCGAGCTGAGCAGGCGCTGGTGTCGCCTGAGGCAGCTTCCGAACGCCGGCAAACGCATCGCGCTCGTGCTCGCAAATTATCCGCTGAGCGAAGGGCGCATTGGTAACGGCGTGGGTCTCGATACGCCGGCATCGGTCGTGAATATTCTTTCGATGCTCGCACGCGAGGGATATACCACGCAGGATATTCCCGTTAATGCCGACGCGCTGATGCAGGCGCTGACAGCGGGCGTGACCAACGATCCCGTCGTGCGCGATATGCGTCCTGCGCTGCAGAGTCTCGCGCTCGATGATTATCTCGATGCATTCCGCAAGCTCCCCTCCGACGTTCAGCAAGACCTGAACGCCCGCTGGGGTCCGCCCGAAGCTGATCCGACTGTGCGGCGCGGCCGCTTCATGATCGCGGGCTGGCGGTGCGGGCATGTGTTCGTCGGCATTCAACCGGCGCGCTCGCGAGAACGCGGCGATTACGCGAGTTATCACGACGCCGAACTCGTGCCGCCGCATTCGTATCTCGCGTTCTACTTCTGGCTGCGTTTGCGCTTCAACATCGATGCAATCGTACACGTCGGCAAGCATGGCAATCTTGAATGGCTGCCGGGGAAAAGCGTGGCGTTGAGCGCGTCGTGCTGGCCCGACCTGACGCTCTGCGCCATGCCGCATTTATATCCGTTCATCGTCAACGATCCGGGTGAGGGCAGTCAGGCGAAGCGGCGCGCGCAGGCGGTGATCATCGATCATCTGATGCCGCCGCTTACGCGCGCTGAAAACTATGGGCCGTTGCAAGACCTCGAACGTCAGGTCGATGAATATTATGAAGCGCTGATGGTCGATCCACGCCGCGCGAAGCTCTTGCGAAAGACGATTCTGGCGAGCATCGTGGAGCATCGGCTGCATGAAGAACTGGGACTCGAGAAACCGCGCGACTCCAATACCGAAGACGCGTTGCTCAATCGTGCCGATGCCTATTTGTGCGAGCTGAAGGAAGCGCAAATCCGCGATGGACTGCACGTGTTCGGTGCTTCGCCGCAAGGCGTTCAACGCCGCGATACCTTGCTCGCATTGGGCCGTTATCCGACAGGCGACGGACTCGGCGCTAATGCGAGCGTGCTCACGGCGCTGGCTCGTGACCTGCAACTCGGCGACACGTTCGATCCTTTGGACTCCGACTGGACTGCGGCATGGACGGGGCCGCGTCCTGCTCGACTGATGCAAATGATCGATGCCCCCTGGCGTCATCATGGCGATACGCGCGAGCGTCTTGAGTTGCTTGCAACGTCGCTGCTGGACGGTCCCGCGAATACGGTCGGCCCCAACACATCGCAGGTGCTCAGGCGTTTGAACGGCGATCTTTTATCTCGCCTTGATGCATGCGGTCCGCAAGAGCTGCTGCAACTCCAGCGCGGCCTCGACGGACGCTTTGTGCCGCCAGGTCCGAGTGGTTCACCTTCACGCGGACGACCCGATGTTCTCCCCACCGGACGCAACTTCTATTCCGTCGACACCCGCGCTGTCCCCACGCGCGCAGCCTGGACGCTCGGCCTGAAGTCCGCGAACTTGCTGATCGAACGACATCTTCAAGAGCACGGCGATTACCCGCGTGCGATTGGTTTGTCGGTGTGGGGAACGGCCACGATGCGCACGGGCGGCGACGATATTGCGCAAGCCATGGCGCTGATCGGCGTGCGTCCGAAGTGGGCCGCGGGCAGCAATCGTGTGACGGACTTCGAGGTCTTGCCTATCACGATCTTCAACCGGCCGCGTATCGATGTCACGCTGCGCGTTTCGGGTTTCTTCCGCGATGCCTTCGCGAACCTGATGCATCTCTTCGACGCAGCCGTTCAGGCCGTCGCCGAACTCGACGATGAAGACGAAGACATCAATCCGATCCGCGCACGCATCATGCGCGAACGTGATGAACACGTCGCTCGCGGACTGGACGAAAAAGAAGCGCGTCTGCGCGCGGGCTGGCGCGTGTTCAGCACGAAACCGGGTGCGTACGGTGCGGGTTTGCAGGAGATGATCGACGCAAAGCAATGGCAGAGCGATGCTGATCTTGCGCGTGGATTCCAGGACTCGGGCGGTTACGCGTACTCGCAAAAGGGCGATGGCGTCCATGCACGCGATTCATTTGGCGCGAGGTTATCGACTATTGACGTGGTGGTGCAGAACCAGGACAACCGCGAACACGACTTGCTCGATTCCAACGATTATCATCAATTCCAGGGCGGCATGGTCGCGGCGGTGCGGCATCTGTCGGGCGCGCAGCCGCAGGCGTACAACGCCGATCACAGCAACCCCGCATCGCCGCGCATACGCACCTTGCAGGAAGAGATATCGCGCGTGATCCGCTCGCGCGTGGTCAATCCAAAATGGATCGATGGCGTGAAGCGGCACGGCTACAAGGGCGCATCGGAACTCGCGGCCACGGTGGATTATCTCTTTGGCTATGACGCCACCGCACGCGTGGTGTCGGATCATCAATACGGGCTCGTCGCCGATGCTTACGTGAACGACGCCAATACCCGCGAGTTCATGCAGCAGCACAATCCGCATGCGCTGCATTCCATCTGCGAGCGTTTGACGGAAGCCATGCAACGCGGTTTATGGCAAAGCCCGGGCGACTACCAGACGCAGATCGAACGCCATCTGCTGGATGCCGAACAGCAACTCGAAGGGCAACGAACGTGAACGATATTCTCTTTCCTTTCACCGCATTGGTCGCGCAGGAGCCCTTGCAACAAGCACTTTTGCTCGCTGCGGTCGACCCTGCGCTGGGTGGCGTGCTGGTGAGCGGCCCGCGCGGCACGGCGAAGTCCACCACAGCGCGCGCACTGGCCGAGCTGCTTCCCGAAGGCCGCTTCGTCACCCTGCCGTTGGGCGCGAGTGAAGAGCAACTGATCGGATCGCTCGATCTTGAAACGGCGTTACGCGACGGCGGCGTGCGTTTTTCGCCGGGCTTGCTTTCGAAGGCGCATGAAGGCGTGTTGTATGTGGATGAAGTCAATCTGCTGCCGAATCAGCTCGTGGATCAATTGCTCGATGTCGCTGCAAGCGGCGTGAACTTGATCGAGCGCGATGGCATCTCGCATCGGCATGACGCGCGGTTTGTGTTGATTGGCACGATGAACCCCGAGGAAGGCGAACTCAGGCCGCAGTTGCTCGATCGGTTTGGGCTTGCGGTGGAGTTGCAGAATTGCTTTGATGCCAACGTACGTCGCGAGATCGTCAAGGCGCGGCTTGCATTCGACGCAAACCCTGAAGGGTTCCGTTTGCGGTTAGCGCCGCAACAAGATGCGTTGTCGCATAAGCTTCTACGTGCACGTTCAGCTCTTCCCGCCCTCGAATTCGATGACTCCGTTCATGCGCGTGTGAGCGAGCTTTGCATCGAGGCAAACGTCGACGGCTTGCGCGCCGATCTGGTCATGCTGCGTGCGGCGCGTGCGCTGGCTGCATTGGAAGAGGCCGATGCGGTCCGGGTAGATCATGTCGAACGCATTGCGGAGGCGGTGCTTTTGCATCGGCGGAAAGTCGGCAACGAACCTGCAGGCAAACGCGAACAGGAAAAGCAGCAACCCCAATCGCAAGACACCGATGAAGCCAACTTCGGCTACATGCCGCCCGAGCCCGTCGATATAACCGCCGTAAAAAACGTGAGGCCGCTCACGTCAAAAAAATCCTGAGCCATCGAAGGCCGGAAACACGCGCCGACCCCGGCCGCCTTCGATGGCTCGATGCTTTCGCTCCCGGCAAAGCGCGTTCACGCGAAGGCGAGAAGAGCGGGCGCATCGACTGGATGCAAACGCTGCTCGCGAAACGCAATCAGATGCTCGACGCGGCGCATCTGCGGTTTCATTGCGAGGAAGGCGAGGCGAGCGCGCTGCATTGTTTCGTGCTCGATTGTTCAGGTTCGATGCTTGGCGGCAAGCGGCTCGCGCTCGCGAAGGGGCTGGTTGTTGCGTTGTTCGATCGCGCATACCGGGAGCGTGCGGAGGTGGCGCTCGTGTGTTTTGGCGGCGCGACGGCCGAGGTGCGCCGCGAGCCAGGCGCCGCGCACTGGTGGAACGACCGATGGCTTGCGCCGATCGGTGGCGGAGGCGGTACGCCGCTCGCGTTGGGCGTGCGCACGGGCGCCAACGTGTTGCTGCGCGCTGCGCGTCGCAAGCCTTCGCAGCGTCGCATTCTCTGGTTGCTCACCGATGGGCGAAGCGCCGAAACGCCGGCGCGTCCCGATTCGGCGGATCAGATCGTTGTCGTCGATTTTGAAAGCGCGGCCGTGAGTCTTGGCCGATGCGCGAAACTCGCCAAGTCGTGGCATGCGGATTACCGCACGGCCGCTGACATGACAGCGGCTTAGTGGCTCATCAGCCGCTCATTCGTACCAGCGGGGCGTGTACGCCCACTCGCCACTGCCATCGCCGCGCGCAAAGCTTCGCGTCGTCGATGATCCGACGATCACCATGGTTCGCATATCGACCTGATCGGAACGCAGGTTTGCGAGCGTGGTCGTGATCAACGTTTCACCCGGCCTGCCGATGTTCCTTCCCAGCACGACCGTGGTCGTTCCATCGCGATACTCACGCACGATCTCAAGCGCACGATCCAACTGCCAAGGCCTTGCACGCGAGACCGGGTTGTAGAACGCCATCACGAGATCGGCTTGAGCGGCATGTCGCAGACGCATCTCGATGACGGCCCATGGTTTCAGGTTATCGGAAAGCGAGAGCATGCAGAAGTCGTGACCGAGCGGCGCGCCGGCACGCGCGGCAGTCGCCAGCGCAGCCGACACACCGGGCAGGATGTTCAGGTCTACGGAAGACCACGCCTCGTTGGATTGTCCTGCGTCAAGTGCTTCGAGCACTGCGGCGGCCATGGCGAACACGCCCGGATCTCCTGACGACACAACCACGACCCTGCGCCCCGTGCTCGCCAGTTCCAACGCATGACGCGCGCGCTGCATTTCTTCGCGGTTATCGGTGCAATGGAGGATTTGATTCGGCTTGAATGGACCGGCCATGCGCACGTAGGTTTCGTAGCCAAGAATATCGTCGGCGAGGGACAACACGTATTTGGCCGCCGGTACCATCAAGTCCGCGCTGCCGGGACCCAGGCCGATCACGGTCAGCGTGCCGCGTGCTTGTCCGAGGTTCGTGACATCAACCGGATGCGATGCAATCGATATCGCGAGGTCTTGATCATGCGGTCTCAGCGTTTCGAACCCTTCCGGCAGGGCGCCGAATCTCAGGGGTACATCGAGGACATGCGCAGCTTCGATCAGGCGCGCCGACGTCATCATGGACACGGGCGCAAGCATGGCGGCGACCGACAGCGGCGAGATCTTTGTCTCAAGCAACGCACGGCGGATGCGTTCGGCGATCGGATCATCCGAACGCACCGCGTTCACGCAAATGACGACCGAGCGCGGGTGAATCATGAGTTCGCCGGCGTTTTCACTAACATGCGGCGAGATCCGGATTGCGCGGTTTGCATCGGAGGCACGGGGCAATTCGACCTGATCCAGCCACGGTGCGTTGCCTTCAATACGCGTAGTGCTTCCCGCCAGAAGATCGGACACGAAGCGCTTTCCATGTTCGATATCCGCAAGCACATACCCCGCCGGAGGATTCAGCAGGCATGTGCCGAAACGCAATTCGCCGCTCGTCGTGATCGCGGGCGCGACCTGCAGGACCGCCGCGATTTCGCGCGCCATGACGTTGACGCCGCCAAGGCCGCCGAGCAGCGGCACGACCACGCTGCCATCTTCGGCGACGGCAAGCACGGGCGGTTCGACGGTTTTATCGGCTAGAAGGGGAGCCACGCAACGGATCACGATTCCCGCCGCGCACAACGCGACGATCGGCGTGTTGCTCGAATAGAGCTCGCGCAGATGAGCGCTCAATTCAGTGAACGCGACATCGGCTTGCACGCGGTTCGCGAGGCCGTGAATCAACGCGCCGGGATAACGTGCCTGGATTCGCTGCGCAGTCTGCAATGCGCCCGTACCGAGCACCACGATTGCAGGCGATTTTGCGTCGATCAACCCCGCCATTTTTCCCCCGGCACGACCAGCAGCGAGAAGTAGGGCGACGCCATAGGATCGACATCCTCCAGCGGCACGATGCGCTGGTTCGCCATGGTCGCGCGTTCGACATAGAGCGCGCGTTTATCGAGTCCGAGGTCTTTCAACACGCGCCGGACCTTGTCGAAGTTGCGGCCAAGTTTCATGATCACGGCGGCGTCGGTGGCGGCAAGCCTGTCACGAAGATCCGCTTCCGGCAGCACGCCCGATAACACCGACAAACTCTGGTTCCGGTACACGAGCGGCACGCCGAGCACGGCGACGCCGCCGAGCATCGAACATACGCCGGGTACGACTTCAGCTTCGAAGCGCTCGGCGAGCCGGTCGTGCAGGTACATGTACGAGCCATAGAAAAACGGATCGCCTTCGCAGATCACGGCGACATCGCGGCCGGCTTCGAGATGATCGGCAATGCGGATGGCGGATTCATCGTAGAAATCGCCGATGATCGTTTCATAGCAAAGCGGCGGTTCGAGCGCTTCGGTCGTCACGGGATACACGAGCGGCATGCGCGTCTGCGTGTCCTTCAAATGCCCTTCGATGATCCCGAACGCGTTGCCCTTCTTGCCTTTCGCCACGAAGTACGCGACCACCGGCGCGGATGTCAGCAAACGCAGCGCCTTCACCGTGATC
The DNA here is from genome assembly GCF_001557535.2 of Burkholderia sp. PAMC 26561. Taxonomy (NCBI): domain Bacteria; kingdom Pseudomonadati; phylum Pseudomonadota; class Betaproteobacteria; order Burkholderiales; family Burkholderiaceae; genus Burkholderia; species Burkholderia sp. PAMC 26561. Next base: position 391,490 of record NZ_CP014307.1, on the reverse strand, counting down.
AGTTCGGGATCGCCCGGACCGACGCCCAGACCATAGAGACGTCCGCTCATCTATTCAGTCTCCGAAGCCAGCGCGTTCACTGCGGCCGCCGCCATCGCGCTGCCGCCGCGCTTGCCGCGCAACGCGACGAACGGGACGCCGCGGCTGTCGGCGGCAAGCATCGCCTTCGATTCCGCCGCGCCGATGAACCCCACCGGAAAGCCGAGGATCAACGCGGGCTTTGGTGCGCCGGCGTCGAGCATGTCGAGCAGATGGAACAGCGCGGTCGGCGCATTGCCGATCACAACCACGCTGCCTTCAAGATCCGGACGCCACAATTCGAGCGCGGCCGCCGAGCGCGTATTGCCGAGTTCGCGCGCGCGTTCGGGCACGGATGCGTCGTTGAGCGTGCAGATCACGCGGTTCTCAGCCGGCAGGCGCGCGCGCGTGATGCCTTCGGCGACCATGCGGGCATCGCAGAGAATGGACGCGCCTTGCTTGAGCGCTTCGCGGCCCGCTGTTCCGGCGTCATTCGAGAACACGAGGTCATCGATCACGTCCGTCATGCCGCATGCGTGGATCACGCGCACAGCCAGTTTTTCGAGGTCGGGGGGAATCGCGTCGAGGTTCGTTTCGGCGCGAATGGTCGCGAACGACGCACGATAAATCGCCTGCCCGTCGCGGATGTAATCAAGCATCGGTGGTGCTCCGGGCGAGCCAGCGGGCCGCCTCTTCAATGGTTATGCGCCGGGCGACCGGTTCAGACGCTTGCGTGTATACATCGTAGCGGCCGGGCGCGACGGCGAGCAGGGTTGTGTCGACGTGATGAGCCGCCGCGCAGGAACGCGCGCATCCGCTCAAGTGGACGTTGCCTGTTTCGGGCATCAAGGACGCAAGTTGATGCGCGTCCGCCTTGGTATCGGAGAAACCTTTGGCGCAGCCTTGCGAACCCGTGCATGCGATGAGGCGCGCGAAGGGCTCGTTCGGCGTGGTTGCGAGGTCGAGCGCCTTGAGCCGGTCGATGGTTGACGCGGCGTCTGCCACAGGTACGTCAAGCAACATCACGCTTTGCCACGGCGTCATGCGCATGCGCGGCGCGATGTCGGCGAGCGCCCGGAGCGTGGTTGCATCCAGACGGCCCAGCGGTGTCTGCGTACCGATGCACACCGCGCCTTCGTTGCGTTGCGGATGCACGCCGAAACGCAGTTGTGCATTGGACGAAGGGCGACGCCAATCTTTTGTGTCTTGCTTGAGCTGGAAATCGAGTTTCTGCTGCACGCGGTCAAGAACCGCTTCGGCTGAATACGTCTGCAGCAAGTCCCGCATCCTCGTCTGCTCCGGCAGCGCAAGATCGAGGAATGTATGCAACACCGCGTTCATCAAGTCGGGGACGTGCACGGACTCGACCGACGCGGCCGCAGGCAAATGCTCCGCGCAAGTCGGTGGACAACCGCCAAGTCCGAATGCGAACCGATCCGCCGATAGCGCCGAAAACCAGACATCGTGAGGATGATCGAGCATGGCAAGACGCTCGCCGCCGTCGAGCATGATTGCAAATTTCGGCGATAACTCGCGCAGACGCGCATCGTGCTGCATTTGTTCGAGCAACACGCGAGCGATCGGCGTGACGTCCACAATGGCATGCGGATCGAGACCGGCGAGCGGGCTGAGCAAGAGGTTGCGCAGATCGTCCGCATCCGGTGTGGCCGGACCCAGGCCTGCTTCGATCAAACGGGAAATCAACGCATCTTCAGCGTCCGGCCGCACGCCTCGAATCTGCAAGTTCGAGCGATTCGTTGCATCGATGACACCCGATCCACACGTCATCGCCACATCCGCCACCACACGCGCCTGCGCCGCGCTCATCTCGCCGCCGGTCAGGCGAATGCGGCACAGGCCGCCGTCGCGCGCAGGCACGATCCGCATCAGGCCGGGACATGCCGATGGCCTCGATGCCGGTACCGACCCGCGTTCAGTAGTGAGTGTTTGCGATGCGTTCAAAGCGTGACCCGTCCGGTCTCGCGCGGCGCCTCGACCTTTGCCTTGTCAGCAGCACATGAAAACAGGCAGGATCGCGGCATCGGTACACCCCGCCCGATGTTGGCTTGCACGAAGAATTCCGGTCGGCAGGTCTCTTGGCTGGCAGGTCGCCGCCCGCGCCGGCCTTCCCAGTCGAAACCAGTGGCAGTGGAGCGCGGACTCGCTGCGTACAATTGCGGGGGCAGCCACAGTTTCGCTGTGTTCCCTGTTAGGCCCGTGAGGGCACCGACTAAACGCGATATTATGCCCGTTTTTGCAGCCGACAAAACCAATCGCCGCATGGCTCGGCAAGCGGCCGGGCAGCGTAACCTGCAAATGAATCATGCGAGGATCGGCGGATGGCAACGTGGTTGACGGTAGTGGGAATCGGCGAGGACGGCTGGTATGGGCTCAGCCGGACGTCGCACGAAGCGTTGCTTGCCGCCGACATCATCTTCGGTGGCAAGCGCCATCTCGACCTGTTGCCGGAGCAGATTTCCGCTGAGCGCCGCGCGTGGCCCACGCCGTTTTCGATAACGCCGGTGTTCGACTATCGCGGCAAGCGAGTCTGCGTGCTCGCAAGCGGCGACCCGATGATGTTCGGCGTCGGCGCCACGTTCGCGCGCGAACTGGAGCCCGGTGAGTTCACCGTATTGCCTGCGCCGTCATCGGTGTCGCTTGCTGCAGCGCGTTTGCGTTGGGCGATGCAGGATGTGGCCGTGGTCTCGCTCGTCGGGCGTCCGATCGCAGCGCTTGGCGTTCGCCTTCATTCCGGCACGCGCATGCTCGTTCTCAGCAGCGATGGTTCAAGCCCTTCCGAAGTCGCGCAGTTATTGAACCGGCGCGGCTTCGGCGCCAGCCGGATGAGCGTGTTCGAACATCTGGGCGGCGAGCGTGAACGTCGCACTGATGGCATCGCAAACACGTGGAACCCGCAAGCCGATATCGCTGCGCTGAACCTGGTGGCGATCGCCTGCATTGCGGATGCCAACGCCTTGCGTCTGCCGCTCACACCCGGTCTTCCCGACGACGCGTACCAGCACGATGGCCAGCTCACCAAACGCGACGTCCGCGCCATCACCCTCGCGCGGCTCGCCCCCGAACCCGGCGAATTGCTGTGGGACGTGGGCGCGGGATGCGGTTCGATCGGCATTGAATGGATGCGCGCGCACGCTGATTGCCGCGCCATCGCGATCGAAGCGGATAGCGGACGTCAGCGTTTTATCGAACACAATCGTGATGCGCTTGGTGTGCCCGGACTGCAACTCGTGGAGGGCGAAGCGCCGACCGCGTTGATGGGGTTGCCATCGCCGGATGCGATCTTCATTGGCGGCGGTGTAACCGCGCCCGAGATGCTCGATACATGTTGGGCGCGTCTGAAGAAAGGCGGCCGGATGATCGTCAACGCAGTGACGATCCAAAGCGAGGCGACGCTCGTCGCGTGGCGGGCGGTGCATGGCGGCGAGCTGACGCGTATAAGCGTGGCGCACGCGCAACCTCTCGGCGCCTTCGATACATGGCGTCAGGCGCTCCCCATCACGCTGCTGCATGCAGTGAAATCATGACGCGCGTCCTGCTGCTCGGCGGCACGGGCGAAGCATTGACGATCGCGCGGCGTCTCAGTCCGGAACATGTCTATAGCCTTGCTGGACTGGGACGCACGCCGGGCGATCTCGTGTGTTGCGTGCGAGTTGGCGGGTTCGGCGGAGTGGAAGGGCTGGCGGCTTTTATAAAAGCAGAATCGGTTGGTCTGATCGTCGATGCAACTCATCCCTTCGCCGCGCAAATGAGCCGTCATGCCGCCGCTGCTTCAGCGGTGACGAGCGTCCCATGCTGGGCGCTTCGCCGTGCGCCGTGGCAACCGGGATCGGACGATGACTGGCGGAGCGTCTCTGACTTTGCATCGATCATGGCAGCCATCGCGCCATACAAACATCCGTTTTGGACGCTCGGCCGCGAGCCGCTCGATCATCTTGACGAAATCCCGTCGGGGCAACACTGGACCATCCGTTGCCTCGATCCCCATGTTGGCCACGCACGCGCGACGATCATCGCGGCGCGCGGGCCGTTCTCGCTGGACGGCGAGCGCGCTTTATTCGACCAGCAAGATACCGATGTCCTCATCAGCAAGAACAGCGGCGGGGCGGCGACCGAAGCGAAACTCGCGGTCGCGCGTGAACGCGGTCTGCCCGTCGTGATGCTGCAACGTCCGTCACTTCCTCAAGTCGAACGCGAATTCACCGATACGGCCTCACTCCTGAACGCGCTCGACGCTTTACAGAAAGCCCTTTAAATGACGGTCTATTTCATTGGCGCCGGACCCGGCGATCCCGAACTCATCACCGTGAAAGGGCAGCGTCTCGTGCGCTCGTGTCCCGTCATCCTGTATGCCGGGTCGCTGGTGCCGGAAGCGGTTTTGAGCGGGCATCGCGCGGAAATCTGCGTGAACACCGCCGATCTTCACCTCGATGAAATCATCGCGTTGCTCGAAACCGCGCATGCCAAAGGGCAGGACGTGGCGCGCGTTCATTCGGGCGATCCGTCGCTGTACGGCGCGATCGGCGAACAGATTCGCCGTCTGAACGCGCTCGCCATTCCCTATGAAATCGTGCCGGGCGTGACGGCAGCGGCGGCATCGGCGGCGGCGCTCGGGTGCGAATTCACGTTGCCCGGCATCTCGCAGACCGTGATCCTCACGCGCTTTGCGACGAAGACATCGATGCCCGAAGGCGAGCAACTCGCCGATCTCGCGCGCCACCGCGCGACCATGGCGATTCACCTGGGCGTGCGCCATATCGAGCGCATCGTCGCCGACCTGATCCCGCATTACGGCGCGGATTGTCCCGTTGCCGTGATCTTCCGCGCGAGTTGGCCCGACGAAGAGAAAGTGCTTGGAACGCTCGCGGATATCGCTGTGAAAGTGCTTGAAAAAGGCATCGAAAGGACGGCGTTGATCGTGGTCGGGTACGTGCTGAATGCCGAGGGATTCACGGATTCTTCGCTGTACCGGAAGGAGCCTTGAGACATTGAAAAAACGCCGCGCGGTTTCAAAGGCGCGCGGCGTTCCCACGATCAACGCACCAGACTCAGCACGTCAGGCGCGTTTCTTCTTCGCCCTGCGCGACAGCATGTTCAACCCCTCGACCAGCGCCGAGAACGCCATCGCCGCGTAGATGTAGCCCTTCGGCACGTGAGACCCGAACCCTTCGGCAACCAGCGTCATCCCGATCACCAGCAGGAAGCCGAGCGCGAGCATCACCACGGTCGGGTTTCTATCGATAAACCGCGACAACGGACCCGCCGCGAACATCATCACGGCCACCGCTGCAATCACGGCGACGAACATGATGGGAATGTGTTCCGTCATGCCGACGGCGGTCACGATGCTGTCGATGGAAAACACCAGATCCAGCACCAGGATTTGCCCGATCGCCGCCAAGGGCGTGATCGAAGCGGTCTTGGCCGGGCCGCCGGATTCGCCGGAAGCATGCGACACGTGATGATGGATCTCCGTGGTCGCCTTCCATACCAGGAACACGCCGCCGGCAATCAGGATCAGGTCGCGCCACGAAAAATCATGCCCGAACGCCGTGAAAATCGGCGCCGTCAGCCGCACGATCAGTGCGACCGTGCCGAGCAAGCCAAGCCGCATGATGAGCGCAAGCCCGATACCCAGACGCTGCGTGCGCGCCCGGTGCGCTTCTGGCAATTTGTTCGTGAGAATGGAGATAAAAATCAGGTTGTCGATGCCGAGCACGACTTCCATGACAACGAGTGTCGCCAGGGCCGCCCAGGCGGTGGGGTCGCTGGCAAGCGCTACGAGGTAATCCATGAGATGTGAGGGTTGTCCGGTTATAGGTCACGAATTTCACGCAATCGTACGCGACGTTCGCATCGATAATGTAAGCTTATTGAAATTTTGAGAGTGCTTCGAGCTGAAAAAAGTTCTCCACCATTTCCAAGCGGGCACCGGCTTCGAAAAACTTTCGCGCACAAATACGGGTAAACTCTCGGTGCCGCACGCTATTCCTCAGTTGGAAGTTGGAAGTTGGAATCGCGCCTTTCACGTTCGCTGCCTGATCCGGCAGTCTTTCGGGTTACGCATGCAGGGAAAATCGCAACGACTGGTTGAGCTGGACTTTTTTCGCGGCCTCGTCCTGCTCGTGATTCTTGTCGATCATATTGGCGGCAGCATGGTGTCCCGCATGACGCTGCACGCGTTCGCTCTTAACGATGCCGCCGAAGTCTTCGTTTTCCTCGGCGGTTTTGCGACTGCCACCGCCTATGTATCGATGTGCGCGAGGCGCTCGGAATCCGCCGCCCGCGCAAGATTTCTCCGCCGCGCTTTCCAGATATATAGAGCATTTCTGGTCACCGCCGCGCTCATGCTGCTCACGAGCTTCGTGTTGCGGCCGCTGTTCGGCAGCGCGCCGAATCTCGCCACGACCGACCTCGACGCGTTCATTGCCGCACCGTTCACGGCGCTCATCGATATCCTGCTGTTGCGACGCCAGCCCTATCTCGCATCCGTCCTGCCGATGTACGCGTTTTTCGCGCTCGCCGTGCCGCTCGTGTTACCGCTCGCGCGCAGCAAGCCGTGGCTTCTGCTCGCCGCGAGTATTGCGTTGTGGGCGCTCGCCCCTCCTGTCGCCGAGTATTTGCCGTCGGCGGAAGATTTGCTGTGGGACTTCAACCCTGCCGCATGGCAACTGATGTTCGTGATCGGCGTGATTGCCTGTTGCCCAGCCGGTTTATCAGCGGGTGAGCGGGCACAGGTTCGGATGGATCGTTAGCGTGGCCGCGCTCGCAGTTGCCCTGGGCATGGCGTACTACAAGCTGCTCGTGCTCCCGACTTCCTTCGATGGTGATTTCAAGCGCAATCTGGCGGGCGCGCGCATCGTCAATTTCGTGGCTATCGCGTGGCTCGCCAGCGATCTGACGCGTCGCGGCGTGGTCCGGCGGATCGCGCAGCTTGCGCCCTGGGTGGGCGCGGTAGGACGCGACGGCCTCGTGTGTTTCGTGGCGGGCGCGGTGATCTCGCTGATCGTGGATTCGGTGTTGTTCACGCTGACGGGCGGTTTGCTCGACGTGCCGTATGGTTTCGCCGCCGATGCCATCGCGATCGGCTTGCTGTTTGCGATCCCGCATCGGCAGCGTCTGTTCGATGCGTTGGGCTTTGGATCGATAACGTCTGCGGCAAAGGCGAAAGGGTAGCGCGGCGATATTTCTGAGCTTCAGCCAGCTCATCTAAAACGCTACTAACGGTCTACATGTGCCCCATCCGCCTGCTGGTTCGAGTGTCGATCCGCTTTCAAGAAACGTCCGGCAAGAACAAGCCGGGCATAGGCTTTGCTAAACCGTTGCGACTTCAACCATAACAACGGATTTACCATGCTCAAGCTTGCCATTCTCTTCGCGGTGATATCGGTTATCGCTGGATTCTTCGGCTTCGGACGCGTATCGTCGGGCGCGGCGGGGATCGCCAAGATCTTCTTCTTCATTTTCCTCGTGCTGTTCGTGATCTTCCTGGTCGTGGCTATCTCGGCAGGTTCACTGGTGCTCTAACGGCTCACACACAGCACGCGTAGTAACGAATCGGGGCGCCTGCCAAGGCGCCCCGATTCGTTACTAACGCCACACAAATCATCAGGCCGGCGGCAGCGTGGTGCGGTCGGACGCCGACAACAGCGCATCGCTATCGTCCTTGAGCCTGACGCCGGTCAGCTTCAGACGGACCGCTTCGTTGAGCAGGTAATGCAGCTTGAACGCGGCGGCATCGTAGGGGAGACCTTCGGGCCGGACGTTCGAGATGCAGTTGCGCTCGGCATCGCTCCGGCCGGCTCGCGGCTCGTAAGTCAGGTACACGCCAAGGCTGTCGGGCGAACTCAAACCCGGCCGTTCGCCGATCAGCACGACTACGATCCGCGCCCGTAAAAGCTCACCGATACCGTCGCCCAGCGCCACCCGCGCCTGCCGCGCCACGACGACAGGACCGATGCGCACGCCATCCAGCTTCGAGCGCATGCGCTGCAGCAACGGCACGGCATGGCGCGTTGCAGCGTAGGCCGACAAGCCGTCGGCGACGACGAACACCACATCGAAACCCTTGCCTTCGTGATCGCGAAGACGTGCCGTACTTTCATCGTTGAGCTTGCGGCCCAGATCCGGGCGACGCAAATAATGATCGCGATCGGGCGCTGCGCTTTCGGCATCGAGCGTATCGAAACCGGCTTCTCGCAGTGCTGCATGCAGCGCGTCCACATCGAGCGGTTGATGCACGGCGTCACGAGCCTGCGCGTGCGATAAATTGAACGCAAGCAAGGGCGCCGTCGGCAGGCTGCTGCCGGCGCGGCCCAGCGCGATGCGCGCGTTCGTGAAACGGCGCAGCGCGTCCCACGGACTGGCGTTGGATGGCGCGGGCGCGTCCTTTGGATCTGCGTCGGTATCGGCCATTACGTCGTGATCCATTCAAGCAAGGGTTGCGGTGCGGACGGGCTGAGCAGGGCGCCGCGTGTATCGATGATCTGCATCGATTCAAGCCATGCCTCGAACTCCGGGGCGCGGCGCAGCCCCAGCACATTGCGCACATATAACGCGTCATGAAACGATGTGCTTTGGTAGTTGAGCATGATGTCGTCAGCGCCCGGTACGCCCATGATGAAGTTGACGTTGGCTACGCCAAGCAGCGTGAGCAAGGTGTCCATGTCGTCGGAATCGGCTTCGGCGTGGTTCGTATAGCAGATGTCGCAACCCATCGGTACGCCGAGCAGCTTGCCGCAGAAATGATCTTCGAGACCGGCGCGAATGATCTGGCGTCCATCGTAGAGATACTCCGGGCCGATGAACCCCACCACCGTATTCACCAGCAACGGCTTGAACTTGCGGGCGACCGCATAGGCGCGAACTTCGCAGGTTTGCTGATCGACGCCGTGATGGGCATCGGCGGAAAGCGCGCTGCCCTGGCCGGTCTCGAAGTACATGAGGTTGTCGCCGACCGTACCGCGCTTCAGCGACAACCCCGCCTCATACGCTTCCTGCAGCAGCGCGAGCGACGCGCCGAAACTCGCGTTGGCTTTTTCCGTGCCCGCGATCGACTGGAACACGAGATCCACGGGCGCGCCTTTCTCGATCGCAGCGATCGTGTTCGTCACATGGGTCAGCACGCAGGATTGCGTCGGGACTTCGTAGCGTTGCCGGAAGTCATCGATCATCACGAGCAGTGTCGTGATTGCATTGAGCGAATCCGATGCCGGATTGATGCCGATCACCGCATCCCCGCAGCCGTACATGAGCCCGTCGAGCATGGACGCGGCGATGCCCTTGACGTCGTCGGTGGGATGGTTCGGCTGCAGGCGCACGGACATGCGTCCGGGCAACCCGATGGTATTGCGAAAGCGCGTGACCACCGGCCGTTTCTTGGCCGCGAGAATCAGGTCCTGATTGCGCATGAGTTTCGATACGGCGGCGACCATTTCCGGCGTGAGCCCGGGCGCGATGCGCACGAGCGCGGCGGTATCGGTGGTGTCGGCGAGCAGCCAGTTGCGGAAATCGCCCACCGTGAGATGCGATATCTCCGCGAAGGCCTGCGCGCAATGTTCGTCGATGATCAGCCGCGTCACCTCATCGCTTTCGTAAGGGATCACGGTTTCGCTGAGGAACGTGCGCAGCGGCACTTGCGCCAGCGCCATCTTCGCGGCGACGCGCTCTTCCTCGGTGGCGGCCGCGACGCCCGCAAGCTGATCGCCGGAGCGCTGCGGCGTGGCTCGGGCCAGCAGGGTTTTCAGGTCGTCGAAACGATACGTCCGATGACCGATGGTCTCGTTGTAGCTCATCGCGTGATCCTTGATTTCAGGGCGGCCATCCAATACTGAAGTATGCGACGTATCCGTGCATGGTCAAAAATGCGGACCATCCACTGTCCGTTTTGCCCATGCGATAATCCGAAACCTCCGGTTTGTCCACCGTATTTGTTCACTTTGTAGCGTCGCACCTTGAAAAACCTGCTTGTTCCGCTCGACCGGCTGGCCGATTTCGACGAAATAATCGACGTCCGCACACCACTCGAATTCACCGATGACCACATTCCGGGCGCGTTGAACGCGCCGGTGCTGAGCAACGAAGAGCGGGTGCGCATCGGCACGATGTACAAGCAGGTTTCGCCCTTCGAAGCCGCCCGGGTGGGCGCGGCGCTGGTCGCGCGCAATATCGCGCAGTATCTGGATACGGTCTTCGCCGACCGGCCCCGCAATTGGCGCCCGCTGATTTATTGCTGGCGCGGCGGTACCCGGTCCGGCTCCATGACGACCATGTTCAACATGATCGGCTGGCAGGCGCGGCAATTGGAAGGCGGATACAAGACCTACCGGCGCGCGACGATCGAGACGCTCGAGCGTCTTCCGGCGGCGTTTCGCTATATCGCGCTGACGGGCCCGACAGGCAGCGGCAAGACGCGTTTGCTGCACGCTTTGAGCGTTGCCGGGGCGCAGACGCTCGACCTGGAGCAGCTTGCGGCGCATCGCGGATCGCTGCTCGGCGCGTTGCCTGGTGAGCTGCAGCCATCGCAGAAATGGTTCGATACGTTGCTGGTCGGCGCGCTGCGGGGCTTCGATCCGGCGCGGCCTGTGTTTGTCGAGGCGGAAAGCCGGCGGATCGGCGCGGTGGCGTTGCCGCTCGCGCTGGTGGACACGTTTCATCGCGGCGATTGCATCCAGGTCGAAGCAAGCCGAGACGACCGCGCCGCGTTCCTCCTGCATGATTACGCGCATCTGTTCCACGATCCCGACTTGTTCAAGCAGCAGTTATCGAAGCTGATCGGTTTGCATAGCCGGGAGCGAGTGCACCACTGGCACAAGCTGATCGATGAAAACCGGGGTCCCGAACTCGCTCGCGAACTGATCGACCAGCATTACGATCCCGCCTATACCCGCAGCAGCGGCGCGCATTTCACCGAGTTGCCGCGCGCTACACGTGTGCTGTTCCGCCCGAATGACGCCGATGTCGTCGAGCAGGCGAAGGCGCTGCTCGCGCAGATCGAGACCTCCGCGAGCGCGGCGTGACACCTTATTTTTTCTTAAAAACCAAGACCAACCATGCAATCCACTCTTCGACAACCCCGCGTAGCGGCCGGCTGGATCGTCTTCCTGCTGATCGCCGTCGTCGGCCTGTTCTACGTCAAATGGTTTCCGTACTACAACCGTGCGTTCGTTGCGGCCAGCCAGCATTCCATCGGTAAATCGATCCTGATGGGCACGGCCGCGAGTGCGCCCGAGCCGTCGTGGAAAGCGGCTATCGATTACGCGTTTGCGTACGGCAAGGCGATCTGGCAAGCGATGGTCCTGGGCCTCTTGCTCGGCTCCGCAGTGCAGGCGCTGATTCCGCCGCAATGGGTCGCGCGTGCGCTGGGAAAAAGCGGCTTTGGCAGCGTCGTGAACGGCGGCCTGATGTCACTGCCAGGCATGATGTGCACCTGCTGCGCGGCGCCTGTCGTCGCTGGCTTGCGTGCGCGTCAGGCGGCGCCGGGGGCGGCCATCGCATTCTGGCTCGGCAATACCGTACTCAATCCGGCCACGCTGATTTTCATGGGCTTCGTGCTCGGCTGGCAATGGATGGGCTTGCGTCTAGCCCTGGGGGTCCTGATGGTGTTCGGGCTCGGCTACGCCGTGAACCGCATGGTGACGCCGAAAGAAGCAGAGGCGTCGCGCGGCGAGATGGCGAAGCTCGTGGCTGCGGAAGATCCGGGGACTGCGTTCACGCGCTGGGTTCGCATCCTCGGGCGCATGACCATCCGGCTGGTGCCGGAGTACATCGTTCTCGTACTGGTGCTTGGGGCGGCGCGTGCGTGGTTGTTTCCGCATATCGGACCGAACATCGACAACAGCGTGTTGTGGATCGTCGGTCTTGCCATTGCCGGCACCTTATTCGTCATTCCGACGGCCGGCGAAGTGCCGATCATCCAGGCGATGCTCTCGCTCGGCATGTCCGTGGGGCCGGCAGGCGCGTTATTGATGACGCTGCCGCCGATCAGCCTGCCGTCAGTTGCCATGCTGGGGCGCTCTTTTCCACCACGGGTATTGACGATGGTTGCAGTTGCCGTGGTCGGGTTCGGGGTCCTCGCGGGATTGCTGGCAGTGGCGCTGGGGTTCTGAATCTGGTTGGCGACACGGGGCGATCGCTGCCGCCTCGCTTTCGTCATGCCGTCCTTTCGTCATGCCGTCATTACACATGGGTATCGAGTGAGGGCTGCGGGTCGCGCGATTCCGTGCCATTGATACTTAAACGCGGCTTGTCGTCTTCTTTCTTGTACTGGAGCAGTACGCACAGGACACGGTCCAGTGCGTTGCCAGGACGCTTCAGCATCAGCATCGACTGCGCGATGCCGAGCGTGTCCAGGCGGACATGCCGATCCTGGCCATATTCGACCGTGTAGCTGAGTAACAGCCGCACTTGCCGCGCGAGACCGTCGGGAAATTCCGGGGCAACATCATCCACTCGCTGGCGAAGAGCGGCATGCCGCTCGAAGAGGCCGTTGAGGGTAGTCAGAGCGCTTATGGTCATGGTCCTATCCAGTTATGAAATCTTGCGATTCGGGGCGTGGGTTCCCGTCGCTCACTGCATTGATTGCTTCGGTCGCATCACACTTCAGCGCTCACTTCCTTCGTGCAAAGGCCGCGCTTGCGCACGCTCGCCGTGCGCACCGACATCTGTCTGAATTCGATGACAGTAAGCAGCAGACCGACGAGCAGCAGCGAAAAGATGGCTACGGCCGGGTAGAGCAGGGGGAACGTCATGTCTTTCTACCCAACAGGAAACACAGTTTGAAATAGATCCCGAAGCTCAGGATCGAAGGCACCCAGATTGCAGTGAAGATCGCCTGCTCCCGGTCCTTTAGAACGAACCAGAGATAGCCGGAAATGATGAAGGACAGAAGAACAGCGGAGATGATGAAAAAGTCAGATTTTCTGAACATGCGTATTCCGGAGGTGAGTTAAGTATTTTCTTCGAGGCCATAGCCGATTGCGCAAAGCAAGCACCCGGCAATGGCAACCGAGCCCACGATCCGAACGCCAGCAGACAGGCCAAATGCAAAACGCTCTACATTCACTACGCCAAGAAAACCAAGCGCGAGCACGCCTATCCCGGTGCAAGCGAGAACGCACCCAAATCCAATCAGGAATTGAATAAGCTTTTTCAACATAGGCGGTCCTGGTTCTCACTCGTTATTGACGGTATGTCGTGTTCTTTGATAGTGAGTGCGCTCGTGAGATGACTTCCTCATTCATCAACCAGGCACGAGCCAATCGTCTGAACTACTTTTTGTTCGCAATACAGCGAAGAGTTTGATGTGAACCACATGAGATGTTGCTGAGAGTGAAGTGCAATCGGCAGTCCTGATCGTTGCTTATCGACTGATTCGCCGCGAGGCTGACGAGCGCATTGTGCGTGCACCTGTCACTGCAGACCCGATCACGACACTAAAGCACTCAAGACAGGATCGACGAGGTGGAGTAGGGTTGGTGTTCTATCACGTGCAAAGGAGCATTCATGAAAGATATCACGCGCCACTCAGCGGGCTATAAACTGGCACGTCAACTTTGGATGACCCGCTTCGAAATGGCGCTGATCGTCTACAAACCGGAGGCAGCGGTGGGTATCGATTGGAACACGGCCGGGTTGCTATACGAAGCTGACTTTCCCGAACAGACGGCTGCGCCCAGATACTGCGAACTGCTTGAGGCTGCTTGAGGCTGCTTGAGCGCCGTAACGTGCCATTTGGCTGACACAGGCTTGGCCCGGTGAGGATGGGATACAGTGTCCGAATCGTAGCTTTGAATGACTTCAGTCTGAGGGCAAAATGCTGATTGCGCTTGGCGGACTGCCTGGAACGGGAAAAACGAGCATCGCCCGAAAGCTCTCACGTGAGCTGTGCGCGGTGCACTTGCGCATCGATTCAATCGAACAGGCGTTGAGCGACGTCTTATCGCGCTGCCGCCTGAACCAGCAACTTGAACGGCAGCGCCAGCAACATTGCCCCCGCCACACCTACGCCCCAAAGCGCGATAAACCAAAGCGTCTTTTTAAGTGCAGAACGCTTCCGCGGCTCAACGCGTGTTTCAGTGATAGTGATGTTCGCCATGGCGCACCTTGCCTCTGAAGACCCAGTAACCGAGCGTCGTATAAGCGATGATCACCGGCAAGATCACCGCCGCCCCTATCAACGTGAACTTCTGGCTCGAATGCGGTGCAGCCAGTTCCCAAAGCGACACGCCAGGGAAAATGGCGTGAGGCGAAATGCTCAGGACCAGACCGCTATAACCCAGCAGCACGAACGCGAGCGCCATCATGAACGGCCGCGTTTCGTGACGTGAGAGGATGGACCGGCGCATCAGCCAGGCACAGGCGACCACTAGCACCGGCACCGGCAGGAACCGATAAAACCAGGGGGTATCGAACCAGCGCGACGCGATGCCCGCGTCCTGCAGCGGCGTCCAGATACTGACGACCGCAATGGTCCCGAGCTGCAACAGCGTGAGCGGCCAAACGATCCGGTAAAAGCGCCGTTGCAGGTCGCCTTCGGTCTTGGCAATCAGCCAGCAACAGCCGAGCAGCGCATAAGTGACCACGAGCGCGAGCCCGGTGAACATGCTGAACGGTGTGAACCACGTGAAGGCATCGCCGGAATAACGGCCGTCGGCGACCGGTATGCCATTGAGAAACGCGCCGAGCGCCACGCCCTGGAAGAACGTCGCCCCCGCTGATCCGCCAATAAACGCAAGATCCCACATGGGCTTCGTGCGCGTTGCCTTCGAGCGGATCTCGAACGTGACGCCGCGAAAGATCAGGCAGACCAGCATGAAGATCAGCGGCAGGTAAAGCCCGGAAAGCACAGTGGAATAGATCATCGGGAACGCGGCGAACAGGCCCGCGCCTCCGAGCACCAGCCACGTCTCGTTACCGTCCCAGACGGGCGCGACGGTGTTCATCATCACGTCGCGGTCATGTTCGTCCGGGAAGAACGGAAACAGGATGCCAATGCCCAGGTCGAACCCGTCCAGCACCACGTACATCAGCACGCCCAGCGCGATGATCGCGGCCCATGTCAGCGATAAATCCATCTCACGCTCCTTCTATCGAATGCGTCGCGACCGAGAGCGGCCGGCGCGCGGTGTGGTTGTCATCGTCCATGCTGGGCGCGTGCGTGATCGTGCCCGGCAACGCCGGCCCGGTCTTGAGCAGCTTGAGCAGGTAATAGATGCCCGTGCCGAACACGAGCGTATAAACGATGACGAAGATCAGCAGCGTCACGCCGACTTGCTGCGCGGTCACGGGCGACACGGCCTCCGACGTGCGCATCACGCCATAGACCACCCACGGTTGCCGCCCGGCCTCTGTCGTCACCCAACCGGCAAGCAGCGAGATGAAACCCGTCGGCCCCATGACAAGCACGAAACGCTGAAACAGCTTCGACTCGAACAGCTTGTCTTTCCGTCTGAGCACCCATCCCGCAGTGCTCATCAGGATCATCAGGACGCCCAATCCGGCCATGATCCGGAAGCTCCAGAACACGACTGTCGAGTTGGGCCGGTCTTCCTTCGGGAAGGACTTGAGCCCGCGGATCTCGCCGTCCCAGCTATGCGTGAGAATCAGGCTGCCCAGATGGGGAACGGATAGCGCGTACTTCGTGGTCTCGGCTTCCATATCCGGAATGCCGAACAGATTCAGCGCCGTGCCGCCTTTCTCGGTTTCCCACAGGCCTTCGATGGCGGCGATCTTCGCAGGCTGATATTTACGCGTGTTCAGTCCGTGCTGGTCGCCGACCATCGCCTGGAGGGGCGTAAGTACGAGCAAAAGCCAGAGCGCCATCGAAAACATCTTCTTGATCGCCGGGTCGCGGCGGCCCTTCAGCAGGTGATATGCGCCCGATGCCGCGACCACCAGCCCCGCGACAATGAACGCCGCGATGGCCATGTGTGCAAGCCGATAAGGAAACGATGGGTTGAAGATGATCTGGAACCAGCTCACCGGTACGACGTGGTCGCCTTCGATCCGGAATCCTTGCGGCGTCTGCATCCAGCTATTCGATGCCAGGATCCAGAACGTCGAGATCAACGTGCCGATCGCAACCATCAGCGTGGCGCCGAAGTGCGCTTTCGGGCCGACCTTGTTCCAGCCGAACAGCATGATGCCAAGGAAACCGGCCTCGAGGAAAAACGCGGTCATCACTTCGTAGGCGAGGAGTGGGCCCGTGATCGGACCGGCGAAGCTCGAAAAACCGCCCCAGTTGGTGCCGAACTCGTAGCTCATCACCACGCCGGAGACGACGCCCATTCCGAAAGCAATGGCGAACACTTTCGACCAGAACAGGCACAGCTCCTTGTAGACCGGTTTCCCGGTTTTGAGCCACGCGCCTTCGAGCACGGCGATAAAGCTCGCCAGCCCGATACTCAACGCCGGAAAAACGATGTGGAACGAAACGGTGAAGGCGAACTGGATACGCGCCAGGTCGAGCGCTTGTTGAGTGGCATGCATGACAGGTTGTGCAGCCATCGCGGGCGCACTCTGATGGAGTCGCGGGCGGGCGCTGGTTGGTTGGACTGGTTACTTCAGAGGCGACTGTAAGCCAATTTTTGAGACGTTTGCTGCGACGCGGCAGGCGCGTTCTCATGTGCGTAAATGTCGCGCTATCGGGCATAATTTCTCGATAACTTGCGCTTTATCAAGTACTTGCTGCCCTTCACGGAGTAGGCGCTCTCAACGTTTCAGGTGGAATTTGCGCGACAATCAACCGCACTGCGTCAATCGGGCACGTTGTCTTCTGAAAGGTTGTTTCGATTCGCATGTGCCGAACTGAAGCGCACGATGTTTTACACGTCTCGCAACGCTTGCTGCAGCGCGCCGGGTACCATGGCGTCATCACGGCTGGCCCGTGTCGTGCTTGATCAGCGCATCGACAGCAGGGCCGCAAACGGAAAACGAGTCGAACAAGGTGAAGGGAGAGAAATCATGCGTCTGGACGACGAACGAGAGAGCCAGAATGTCGAAGACCGGCGCGGCTCGGGAGGCGGGGGCGGCGGCGGTTTCCGCATGGGCGGTGGTTCGATCGGGATCGGCTCCATCGTCATTGCGCTCGCGGCGTCGTATTTTTTCGGCATCAATCCGATGGTCGTCCTGAATCTTCTGTCGGGGGATCGGGCGGCTCATCGAGCACTTCTTACACGCAGCAGCAACAGCGTCCGGCGGACTCGAACGGGCAGCCACAGGCCGCTGCAAGCGACGCGGGCGCGGTGTTCGTGCGGCGCATTCTCGGGAACACCGAGCGTACGTGGCAGCAAATCTTCCGAACGCAACTCAACCAGGACTATCCGGCGCCCAAGCTCGTACTATTCAGCGGAGGCACCGCGACCGCTTGCGGGACGGGCCAATCCGCAATGGGTCCGTTCTATTGCCCGAACGACCGGAGCGTATATATCGACTTGTCGTTTTATAAGGAATTGCGCGACCGCTTTGGCGCGGGCGGAGACTTTGCACAGGCGTATGTGATCGCGCACGAGGTCGGTCATCACGTGCAGAACGTGCTCGGCATCATGACCAAAGTCGATAACGCCCGCCGCCGCATGTCGCCCGCTCAGGCGAACCAGTTGTCGGTGCGCGTGGAATTGCAGGCCGACTGCTTCGCGGGCGTCTGGGCGAACGTGGCGCAGAAGAACAACGCGAAGCTGATCGAGCCCGGCGATTTCCAGCAAGGCTTGAACGCGGCGGGCGCCATCGGCGATGACCGGTTGCAAAAGGAAACGCAGGGACGCGTGGTGCCGGAAGCGTTTACGCACGGCACGAGCGCGCAGCGCCAGCGCTGGCTCAACCGGGGACTGGCAACGGGCGACCTGGGGCAGTGTGATACCTTCGGCGCCCAGTCGCTGTGAGCTTCAGGGCGGCATCGGTAAAAAGCGGCTAGAGTAAAGCGCCATTTCGACGGATAATTCCGTCCGAAGAAGTTGCGACAGGCGCGGATTCGCTTTCAGCGCTCCGCGTGCCAGTTCGTGCAATTCTGCCGTTCATAACAGATCGCCGCCGAGCCGCCTTTTGATCCGCAGAAAGCGCGCCGGTCAGGCGAGTTAGCCTCGGGCAGCCCGTCTCGCGCGTTGATCATGGCGCGCGTGAGGCCGGCCGCCGGATGAATTAAAGGTCCCCCTGCATCCCCATGAAGCGAATCCTGATTGTCAAAGTGACGTCATTGGGCGATATCGTAGAGACGCAACCGGTCGTCTCCGATCTTCGCCGTGCCTTTCCCTCGGCCAAGATCGACTGGGCCGCTGATGCAGCGTTCGCCGATATCATCCGCTGGAATCCCGCCGTAGATCGCGTCCTGTGCGCGCCGTTGCGAAAGTTCAAGAAGGCTCGCGGCTGGGCCGACCTCAAGGAAATCGCAGCGTCCATCGGCGAATTGAGGGCCGAGAAGTACGACGTCGTGCTGGATATCCACGGCGTCTACAAGAGTGCGATCATCGCGTTTCTGGCGCGCGGACGTCGCCGTTATGGCTACAAGAACAAGGACCTGGGCGAGCTTGGCGCGGCGTTCGCGTACAACGCGCGCTTCGGGCCGCGCCCCCGCACCGATGCATGGCGCGGCATGCGCGTGAGCGTAGCGGACGCGCTGGGCTATACCTTCGACGTTACCCCTGACTTCAACCTGCATCTACCGCCGCTCGCAACGCCGTCGGCGTTGCCTCAGGGCGCGCCGGTCGCGATGCTGTTCCACGCTACATCCGCCGATGAAAAAAAATGGCCGATCGAGCGTTGGGCCGAAACCGGCCGATGGCTCACCGGGCGCGGCTACCGGATCGCGCTGCCGTGGGGCACGGACGGCGAGCGCCGGGAGGGCGAGCAGATCGCCGCGCTCGTGCCCGGCGCGGTGGTGTTGCCCAAACTGAGCGTGACTGAATGCGCGCATTGCATCGATGAATCGGCGATCGTGGTCGGCATGGATACCGGCCTGGTTCACTTGGCCCATGCGCTTGGGCGGCCCACGGTCATGATCTTTACCGCAACCTCGCGCGAGCATTTTGGCTTCAGCGCGCCGGGACGCTCCGTATCGGTCGGCGATCACTTTGCACCGCCCGATGTCCCTGCAGTACTCAGCGCAATCGAAAGCGTGATGCCGGGCGCAGAAAGGTCGTCCGCAAGCCCGGCAAGCTTGATCGCTGCCGGTCAGGCAAGCTCGTAGCACCGCGGCACTTGACGCAGTCGCGGACTCATAAGACGATTGCCGCTTCCAGGCGGCCAGATCGACCCAAGCGATCCAAGCGACCATGTCCGAAGAAGAATCCGTTACGTTGACTCAAGCGTCTCTCGTCCGTCTCTCGCTGGCGGACGTTCCGATTGGCGAGCCGCTTGCATGGCCGATCGTCGCCGCCGACGGAGCGTTGCTCTTCAATGCCGGCGCTGTCGTCGCCGGCGTCCCTGAGCGCGCGTTCCTGTTTGCGCACTTCGAACCGCACAGGCTGGATGATTTGATCGAACCGGTCGCTCCGGAACCGCCGCTGGCGGATTCGTCGTCCGCATCGGCCGAATTACTCACGCTCGATACCATCGGTTTGACCATCGGCGCGCGTCTCGGTCTGCGCGGACCGGCCGGCTCTGCGACGTATTCCGCCCGCGTGATCGGGTTTTCGACGCCGGGACCGCATCGCACGCGGGCGGTGTTCATCACACAGCCGGTGATGGCGGGGCATGGGCCGCTGGCTTTGTCGCAAGGCGAGCGCGTCGAAATCGTCGCGCTCGGCACGCGCGCGGTGTTCCAGTTCGCGTGCACCGTCAATGCCGTCTGCCGCGAGCCGTTCAGCTACCTGGTGTTGTCGGAACCCGGCGCGATCCGCCGTTTGCGGGCGCGCAAGTTCGTGCGGATGTCCACGCGTTTGCCGGCCCGTTTTTCGGTGATCGACCCGGCGCAAAGCCATGAACCCGCATCCCAGCTCGGCCTGATCCGCGATATCAGCCCCTTCGGCATGTCGCTCGCAGTGACCGAGGCGCACGCGAAGCTGGGCGACCGTCTGCGCTTATTGTTCCGTTTCAATACGGACGATACGGATGTCGATATCGATTGCCACGCGATCGTGCGGCACCTTCATGATGCCGATGCCCACGGCAGGAACGCCGGGTACGGGCTCGAGTTCGAGACGCTCGAGCCGTCGCAGCGCATTGCGCTGAAGTCGTTCATGGCGGAGCAGGTCTACTAGTCCGCCACGTCAGTCCGTTGCGTAAATTACGGCAGGTTCGCGCCGCTTGCGCCCGGAGGAAAACCATCGGGGAAAAGCCGCTCGACCGCGGCCTGGAAGTGCTCGATCGGCGCCGCGCCACGCAGTGCGATGGGCGGCGGCGGTTCCTGATCGCCCACGCCATCGCGCGACAGCACCACGAACGGCACGCCCGTCACGCCCAGCTTCTGCGCGAATTCCTCGTCTTCTATCACCGCGTCCGTGAGCTCGTCGCCAAGCAAAACTTCTTCCAGCGATTCCGGATCGATACCGCACGTGGCCGCGATGTCGAGAAGCGCATCGGTATCGCCGATATCAATGCCGTCCTCGAAAAACGCCTTGAAGATCGCCCGATGCACAACATCGAACCGTCCCGACTCGCGCGCAAAAAACGCGGTCTCGAACGCCTTGCGGCTGCGCGGTTGAACCGGCGGCAGGCGCATCAGCAGGCCGCGGTCGATCGCCATCGGATAAACGGAGCTGTCCCAGCTCTGTTGCAGAAGGTCGCTATCCGGTTCGAGCGGCGGCGTGGGTTCCGGGCGCAATTCGAACGCATGCCAGCGGACTTCGACGGCATCGCCATAAGCGTTCTGGAACTGGTCGATGACCGGCAGTTCCAGATAGCAGAACGGGCAAACATAGTCCGACCAGACGTCGAGGTACAGCGTGGGGCTTGTCATATGAGGCTCGTTGAAAATTCGTGCGAAATTTTACCCCGCATTTGGTTTTGTCTCAGGCGCCACGCAACAAGCGGCAACCCGGCCGCAATCGGGCCGTTTAAAACCCGCCGTCAAGTTCGATTTTCGATCCATCGCGAAACCGCGCCAGCCGGAACGCGTGCGGATTGACCAGCGGGGTATCGTTTGCAACGATGTCCGCCATCAGTTTCCCCGCGCCCGGCCCGATTCCGAAGCCATGACCCGAAAACCCGGTCGCGACGAACATACCGCGCAGCGTGTCCGCCGGCGAGATGACCGGCACCGCGTCAGGCGTGACATCGATATACCCCGCCCACGCCTGCGCAACCTTTACGTGCGCGAGGGCCGGAAAGATCGCGCGGAATTCGTCGATGGCGGTCCGGTTGTACATTTGCGTCGGCGCCGGATCGAGGGTTCGGACCGATTCGAAGATCGTCGGTTGATCGAGCTGCCATGAGCGTGGCTGGCGCAGCGCATCGAAGAAACGCTCGCCGAGGGCGAAGTCCATCGAACGGAAGTTGCTTTTGAGTGCCGGGAGGAACTGACCGAACAGCCGGAAGCTATCGGGCGTGAGCTCGGCGAGACTGCGAAATGCGTTGGCGATCGTGTAGCCGCCATCCATACGTTTGCGATATCCAACAGTGTCCGTGCAGGCGCTGACTTCCGGGCCGCCGTCAATGGGCTCCGTGCGCAGCACCGACGAGCGTACGGTCAGTTGAGACACATCTATACCGAGGTTCCCGGCGAACAATCGCGTCCATGCGCCGCCCGCGACTACGACGCTTTGGCATCGGATCGTGCCGTGTTCGGTGACGACTGCGCTGACCGCGCCGCCACTTGTTTCGACACCACGCACGGCGCATGGCGTCAGTATTTTCATGCCGCGCGCACGCAACGCATTGGCGATCGCGGGTGCCGCGCGCTGCGGTTCGGCGCGGCCATCCGAAGGCGTGAAAATGCCGCCGGCGAACATGCGCGATGCGCCCGGCATGAGCGCGGCGGTTTCGCTGCCGGACGTGATGCGTGAATCGATGCCATCTCGACCCACCCGTTCCACCGCGCGGGCGAGCCAGCTTTCGTGATCGGCGAGCGCTTCTTCGTTATCGGCAGCGTAGAGAATGCCGCTTTGCCAAAAGCCGGTGTCTATCCCGAGCGTTTGATCCAGTCTTCGCCACAGCTTGAGGCTTTCGATGCTCAACTCAAGCTCGCGCAAATCGCGATGCGTCGCGCGGCACCAACCCCAGTTGCGGCTCGACTGTTCTCCGCCGATATACCCCTTCTCGCAGACGGCGACCGAAATCCCTTTCTCGGCGAGGTAGAGCGCGGTGCTCATGCCGATGATCCCGCCGCCCACGACAACGACATCTACCTGCTCCGGCAACACCCGGTCTTCATCGACAACCACGACTTGCGGACCCATCCATTCTCCTGAGTGATTTGATGTTCGACGATCAATCAACCTGCCCGATGCGCTTTCGGGCATTCTGTGTGCTTGGTCCAACCCGATGGCACGCCAAGCCGGTTCGTACTGAATGCAGGCTTTGCGGTCGAATCCTTGCTGCGGCGGCACTGCGCGGCAATCCACCCTGACTTACTGGAGAACACTCGTGCAAAAGACAGCATCTGCAAAATGGAGTGGCGGCATCAAGGACGGTAAAGGTTACATTTCGACGCAAACCGGCGTATTGAAGGACGCGCCGTACGGCTTTGCGGCGCGCTTTGAAGGCGGTCCGGGAACGAACCCGGAAGAACTGATCGGCGCGGCGCATTCAGGCTGCTTCACCATGGCCTTGTCGCTGCAGCTCACGCAGGCAGGACTCACGGCGGAAAGCATTGAAACGAAGTCTACCGTGACGCTGGACAAGGACGGCGAGGGTTTCTCGATCACCGCTTGCCATCTTGACGTGAAGGCCAAGGTCCCGGGCACTGACAAGGCCACGTTCGAAAAACTGGCGACCGCCGCGAAGGAAGGTTGCCCGGTATCGAAACTTTTTGCCGGCAACGCGAAGATCACGATGAATTCGGAATTCGTCGAATAAGTTCGTTAAACTGGGTATGACAAGAAGCGCGACTCATGAACTGGTCGCGCTTTTTTATCGTGATAGATAAGCCGCTCAAGCGCTCGAACTTAGAAAAACCACAAAGCGTGGCATTTCGTGCATCAGCGAATGAACGCAACGTCCGAAGGTTGTCCACAGATTTTGTGGATAGCCGTGTGGACAACATGCTGAAGTGCTCATCAACTCACTGACGCGTAACGGTTTGTAGCTCTCCGGCAGATTGCGTGCAGTGATGCCTGTCTTTGCCCGACACGCATTCAACCCGCATTCCCGCAAGCGTTCAATTCGATTAATTTGAAGGAGGAACCTGTAATCTGACGGTTCTTCCGGCATTCAAGCCCGGCCAGAAAACGTGATCTTTCGGACGCGTCATGTTTGAACTCGCTGGCCGCTTCTGCCACCCCTCTATCTGCATTACCGCCCTGGAGCATCGATGAAATTCAAGCTGGACTGGACGGGCATCGCACCATTTGCCGCACTCATCATCCTTGGACTTGCAGTCGCCATGCCGAACGGCTGGATACTCGGTCTGGCCGCAATCACCCTGGCCGCCGCCGTGTTCGCCGCCGTGCATCACGCGGAAGTGGTGGCGCATCGAGTGGGCGAGCCATTCGGGACCCTGGTACTGGCGATTGCGGTAACGGTCATTGAAGTGGCGCTGATAGTCTCCGTGATGCTCACGGGCGGTCCGGAAAAAGCTGCGCTTCCCCGCGATACCGTGTTCGCCGCGGCCATGATCTGCTGCAACGGAATCGTCGGAATCTGTTTGCTGGTCGGCGGCTTGCGCCATCACGAACAGAATTTCCAGCTAAGCGGTGCGAGCGCTGCCCTTGCCATTCTTTGCGCGCTGTCGGTGCTGACCATGGTGCTGCCGAACTTCACGAGTACTGTTGTCGGACCGGGTCTTTCGACATCGCAACTGGTGTTCGTCGGGGTGACATCGCTCGTGCTTTACATCGTATTCGTGTTCGTCCAGACCGTCCGGCATC
Organism: Burkholderia sp. PAMC 26561; assembly: GCF_001557535.2. Classification (NCBI taxonomy): domain Bacteria; kingdom Pseudomonadati; phylum Pseudomonadota; class Betaproteobacteria; order Burkholderiales; family Burkholderiaceae; genus Burkholderia; species Burkholderia sp. PAMC 26561. The sequence continues at coordinate 367,497 of NZ_CP014307.1, read as the reverse complement.
GCGACTACTTCCTGCCGCCGGTGCCCGCGCTCGATCCCAACCGTCCCGACGATGTCCACGCGCCGCTGCCAACGAACGGGCACGCGCTGGCTTCGGGCGGATTGCTGTTGCTGTCGTTATTGGCCGTGGTCGGACTGGCCAAGATTCTTTCTCCGACGGTCGAAGCGGGCGTTGCCAGCGCAGGCGCACCGGAAGCGGTGGTTGGCGTGGTGATCGCGGCGCTCGTGCTGTTGCCGGAAGGCGTGGCCGCATTGCGCGCTGCACGACTGAACCGGCTGCAGACAAGCTTGAATCTCGCGCTTGGATCGGCGCTGGCCAGCATCGGCTTGACGATTCCAGCGGTCGCCGTCGTGTCGATCGCGATCAGCCAGCCAATTTCACTTGGCTTGGGCTCGAAGGAGATCGTATTGCTTGCGCTGACCTTGCTGGTCAGCATCCTCACGCTCGGAACTGGCCGTTCGACCGTACTGCAGGGCGTCGTCCACTTGGTGATTTTTGCGACGTTCCTGTTCTTGTCCGTTGTGCCGTAAGAGGGCCGCAGGGCGTGGCTTTGCTGTTGCATCGACACGACCCTGGCCACAATTTCCTGAAACTTTTTTGCAATGCAGCACGAAATGCGTATAATTAAGGGTATTCACTAAGAGTAAATACCCTAACTACGCAAAGGTGCTCTATGAAAACCGCCGCTCAAGGTTCAGTTCTCGTTTCGTTCGGTTCATGGTTTCGCAAGACGAAAGCAGCTGTTCGCCGCGAAGCTGTTCGCGCATTGAACCTTCACCTGCAAAACTGCGCTGTGATGGCAGAGGCGTATCGTCGCAAGTAAATCCGTTTGCATTGGATCGACGCGCTGATCGAGCTTTTCACCGGCTCTCGCACGTCGATTTGCACGGATTTACAGGCTGAACGCAAAAAGCAGGGAGCTTGCAGGCCGATTAGCTGAGCGTCAGATCGCCCAGCCGCCGAGATAAAACGCGGCGAGTACGGCTGCAATCACGACCGTACCCACGTTCAGCTTGCGGTATTCACCCGCAATCACGCGTCCGATCACGAGCGTGCAGAAGCCGAGCATGATGCCGGTGACAATGTTCGCCGAAAGCACGATAAACACTGCGCAGACCAAGCCGGACATGGCATCGACGAGATCGTCCATGTGCAGTTTGCTCACGCTTGAAAGCATCAGCAAACCGACGTACATCAGCGCCGGCGCCGTCGCATACGAAGGCACAAGGCCTGCGATCGGCGAGAAGAACATCACGGCCAGGAACAGCAGGCCCACGGTCGCGGCAGCCAGGCCCGACTTCGCGCCCGCCGCTACACCTACCGTCGATTCAATATAAGCCGCAGCCGGCGCACCGCCCAGGCAAGCGGCCACGATCGAGCTCACCGAATCCGCTGTCAATGCGCGTCCGCCATTCACAATTCGGCCGTTTTCATCGATCTGACCCGCCTGGCCCGCGACTGCGCGAATGGTGCCGGTGGCATCGAAGACTGCGGTCATCACGAGTGCAAGAACGCTCGGCAGCACGGCCATGGAAAGCGCGCCACGAATATCCATTGCCCCAATCAACGAGGCATGGCCCGGCGCGCTCAGCGACGGCACCGCGAATACCCCCGTGTAGTGAACGGACGGATCGAAGGCGAGACCCAGCACGGACAAGCCGATCACCACGATCAGAATCCCGCCGGGCACACGGCGCCGCTCCAGGCCGAGAATCGCAGCCAGCCCGAACACGGACATCAGCACCGGAAACGCAGTGATATGGCCGAGGGATATGGGCATGCCCGCGCCCGGGTTCTTCACGATCAGCCCGACATCGTTCGATGCAATCAGCAGCAGGAACAAGCCAATTCCTATGCCCGTCCCATGAGCGACCCCGGCCGGCAGGTTACGCAAGATCCACGAACGCACGCCGGTCACGGAAATCGCCGTAAAGGTGACACCCATCAGGAATACGGCGCCGAGCGCCACGGATGGCGAGAGCCCTTTGCCCAGCACAAGCCCGAATGCGGTGAAGGCGGTCAGCGAGATTGCGCAGCCGATTGCGATCGGCAGGCGTGCCCAGACGCCCATCAGCAGCGAACCGAAGGCGGTCGTGAGGCAGACGGCGACGAAGACGGCGCGGGTATCGAATCCGGCTTTTCCGAGCATGGCGGGGACGACGAAGACGGAATAAACCATCGCGAGAAACGTGGTAATGCCGGCGATCACTTCGCGCCGCTGCGTGCTGCCGCGTGCGCTGATCTGGAAATAGCGGTCGATTGCGCCGCCTTGCGTTTTGCTTTGCGTCTCGTCTTGAGTTCGGCCGTGAGCGGACGGGGATTCGTCCTGTTGAATATCGATGCCGCGAAGCGGCTGGGCGTGGGGTTCCATCATGAGCTGTTCTCCTTTATCAGCATGCTGAAACGGGCCGGGAACAAGCCGGAGAGCCGTCTTCAGGGGTCGTCTCGAAAGTCGTATTTTTAGTAGTGGCCAGAAACGATGCGCTGGACTGGGCCAGGACAGAGACTAGGCGATCAGCACGCCGCATCCAATCTCAAAAATGGGATTCCAGTCATGCCGCGATCCTTATAAGCTTGATTCCAGGGGCTTATGGGCGGGTTTTATCGTGCGGCGGAAAATGCAAAGGCCAGGTCCGAAGACCTGGCCTTTGTGCTTTGTCGAGGCTCCTTACAAGGCTTACTGGATCACGCGCGTCACGCCGCGGCCGCGGGGATCGGCGACGGGTTCAGGCGTTTTATCGTTGATCTCGATGGCCTGGATGTCTCCGTTGAAACCTTGCTTCTGCAGCGTATAACCCTTCGCTTCGAGCTCCTTCGCCAGATCACCGTCGATAGGCTTGTACGGCTCCCAGAAGATCGTGTTCGGCGGCAGCAACTGGTGATGCCAGCGCATCGCGGCGACGGCCTCGGGCAGCGGCATTGAGAAGTCGTACACGTTGTTGATCACCTGAAAGATCGAGGTGAAGATGCGCGAGCCGCCCGGCGTGCCGATCACCATTGCGACCTGATCGTCCTTCGTCAGGATCGTGGGCGACATGGAGGAGAGCGGACGCTTGCGCGGTTCGATTGCGTTGGCATCGCTGCCGACCACGCCGAACATGTTTGCAACACCCGGTTTCGAGGAGAAGTCATCCATCTCGTCGTTGAGCACCACACCCGTACCGTCGGCAATTACACCCGCGCCGAAATAACCGTTGATGGTGTACGTATTCGATACCGCGTTGCCCCATTTGTCCACGATCGAAAAGTGCGTGGTCTCGGCTTTCTCGGGCATTGTGGTGCCCAGGCCCGGAACAACACTCTTCGTGTCTGACGGCGTGTCCGGATTCACTTCGGATGCACGCTTCAGGATGTAGTCGTCGTTGATGAGTTGCGCGATCGGCACCTTGTAGAAATCAGGATCGCCGAGATACTGCGCACGATCGGCAAAGACGCGTTTCTCGATCTCCGCCGTCAGGTGGATGTATTGCGCCGAATTCAGCGGAACGTTTGCGTACTTGTCCTTGAGATCGGCCTTCATCTTGAGCAACTGGACGAGACCGATGCCACCCGAACTCGGAGGCGGCGCGGTGATGATCCGGTAGCCGTTCCAGCTTGCGAGAACCGGCGTGCGCCAGACCGCCTTGTACTCTTTCAGATCCTGTTCCGTGATGAGGCCGTGGCCACGCATGGAGTCGGCAATCAGGCTTGCGGTCTGACCTTCATAAAAGCCCTTCGCGCCCTTGTCCGCAATGCGCTGCAACGTGGCAGCCAGTTCCGGCTGCTTGAAGTTCACGCCTTTATTCAGGGTTCCGAAGTAACTGTCGAAGTTCGTCTTGCCTGCAAATTCCTTCGATGCCGCGTCCTTGCGTTCCTGCAACTGGTCGCTGACTTCGAAGCCGTCCTGCGCGTACTTGATCGCGGGCGCGACCACTTGCTTCCACTTCAGCTTGCCAAAGCGCTTTTGCGCTTCCCACATGCCCGAGACCGTGCCCGGCACGCCGACCGCGCGATGTCCGTAAAGGCTCATGCCTTTGATGACTTCGCCTTTGTCGTCGAGATACATGTTCTTCGTGGCCGCGATCGGCGCGCGCTCACGATAATCGAGGAAGTACGGACGATGATCCACGTACAGCGTCATGAAACCGCCGCCGCCGAGATTGCCTGCTTCCGGATACGTCACCGCCAGCGTGAAGGCGACGGCAACGGCGGCGTCGACCGCGTTGCCGCCTTGTTTGAAGATCTGCTCGGCGGCATCAGCGGCGAACTTGTCCGCGACAGCAACAGCCGACGCCGTCAGCACCACCGGTTGCTGTGCAACCTTGGCGTATGCCGGCGTGCTTTCGACAAATCCCATCGATACCGCAAAAATCGCCGCCGCTACACTTCCAAGCGCAAACGAACGCGTGCGATGCAGTGAATTCATGGACATCTTCATTGCCATCTTTCTCCTCCTCTTGATTGGGTATTCGTCTCGTCGATTCGTCTCGTCTCGTCGTCACTTCCCGGTGGACGGCTTCACGGGAAGCGCATCCGGGCTTATACCACGAGGCGGAATTCTTTTGAAAGGCTGGCAAATCCGGTGTTTTTATGCGTCGGCGAGCACGGGGGCTTCATCGAGGGAATACGTCGCCACCACGCGCAGGACGGACTCGCGAAAAGACGCGACCAGATCCGAACGGATGCCGCTGCTCGGATACGAAAGCACGTACTCGTATTCAATAGCCGCTTCGAACGGCCGCACGATCACGCCGTGCATGCGCCACACCTTCGCGGCGAACGGTTCGACGATCGACACGCCCAGGCCGCCCGCGACCATGGCGTATCGTGTATGCGCGGTGTCGGTCATCACCGTATAGTTCGCGCGATCCTCGCCGGCCGCGAACAACGATTGCTCGGCGGCATACGGTTGACGCGAATTCGGCAGCCATCCAATGATGCGTTCGCCACGAAGATCCGACGTACGCACGACCTTTTTCCTGGCCAACCGATGCGACGCCGGCATCGCGCATTGACCGCGCGCGCTCAGCAGTTTTTCCACTTCGATACCTGCAACCGGCGCGAACGCCTGGCTGATCGCAACGTCGGCCTTGTGATTCTGAAGGATGGTAAGCACTTCGGGCACCTTTACCGAGTCCACGCGGATGGGCACGCCCGGATGACGCTCGACAAAATCGGCGAGTATAGGCGGCAGCAGGGTGCTTGCAAGCACCGGCAAGCAGGCGACGGTCAGTCCTTCTGAAGCTTCATCGCGGATGAGTTCGGCCACTTGTTTCAAGCGGTCGAGCCCCAGGAAATTCTCTTCGACCGACTTGAAGAAACGCAATCCGGCATTGGTTGGATTGAGCCTGCCGCCAGTGCGGCTGAACAGACTGAAACCGAGGTCAGCCTCTAAATCTGCAATCAGACGGCTAATGGCGGGTTGCGTGACGTGCAAAGCACGCGCAGCGCCCACGCTGGTACCGGTCATGATCAACGAACGGAATGCTTCTATCTGGCGAAAACGAATCATCGTAGCGAGCCTGCTGGTGAACCGTGAGGACGCCGATGGTAGCGCGATACGCCCATGCTTGCCGACCGAAGAAAAACGCTCGTGCGAAAACACAAAACTTATGCACGGAGGCTACTCAGTCATACATAAAACACATGGCCTATAAGCACATGTGAGTGGATTCCACTTTATTGCTCTGAAATACTCCCGGCGAATTCGAATTTGTTGTGGATTCGTAGCGTCGGTAAAGCAGTTTGAAAGATAAGCAAAGCAGTCACTGCGGATTGGAGACACACGCAGGAGGCCGGAACGTCGTTCCTGATCAAGCCGCAGACGCTGACACATTTCTGCACAGAACGCGCCGCCAGATAAGGTAAAAGCTGGCCTTGTCTGGCGCGTGCATGCCCCGCTGCGCCGTTGTACAGATAAATAAAAAGGATTCCCATGATGTTGTTCGCAGGACTCGTTGCTCGTAGCGCACGCGTTGACGCTTTTTTTCGTCCGGGCGATGCTGTCGATCGCCGCATCTTCGGCAAAAGCGGTAAATGGCTGCCGGCATTGGCCGCGAGCGTCGTTGTCGCCGCCAGCACGATTCCTGTAGCGCATGCGGCAAACGTGCCGGCCGGCGTGCAGCTCGCCGCCAAGCAGGAGCTGGTCCGCAACAACGCGTCTGAAGTCGAGACGCTCGATCCGAACCTGGCCGAAACCGTGCCGTCGAACAACGTGACCCGCGATCTTTTTGAAGGCCTGACCGCGACGAATGCCGATGGCGAAGTCGTCCCGGGCGTGGCGGAAAAATGGGAACAGAAAGATGCCACTACATGGGTCTTCCATTTGCGAAAGAACGCGAAGTGGTCCAATGGCGAACCTGTGGTCGCCAATGATTTCGTCTACGGATGCCAGCGTCTTGTCGACCCGAAGATCGCGTCGCCTTACGCAACGACGTTTGGCATCTTCCTGCTCAATGGCGCTGACATCATCGCGGGGAAAAAGCCGCTGGATTCGCTCGGCGTTCGCGCGGTCGACGCCTATACCATCGAAGTCAGGACGCCGGGTCCTGTGTCGTTCATTCCCGAACTGATGTCGAATACGAACCTGGGTCCGGTCAACAAAGCCGCCATCGATAAATTCGGCAAGGACTGGACGAAGCCCGGCAAGCTGGTCGGCAACGGCGCGTTCGTGCTGAAGGACTGGCAAGTGAACAGCAAGCTGGTGCTTGCGCGCAACCCGAACTACTGGGACGCGGCGCACGTGCAACTGACGCAGGTTACGTATCTGCCGGTGGAAAGCGAAACCACCGACATCAAGCTGTTCCAGTCAGGCGACAACGACTGGGTCTACCAGTTGCCGTCGGGAACGTACGCGAAGTACAAGCAGGACTTCCCGAACGACATCAAGCTCTCGCCCATGCTCGGCCTGCGCTATTACTCGTTCAACAACAAGGACCCGCTGCTCAAGGACGTGCGCGTGCGCCAGGCGTTGTCGATGGTGATCGATCGCGACATCCTCGCGCAACGCGTCACCGCCGACGGCCAGATCCCGGCGTATGGTGTGATCGTGAAGGGTGTGAAGGGCGCCGACGTCACGGCCTACGACTGGTCGACATGGCCGATGGCCAAGCGCGTGGAAGAAGCGAAGAAGCTGCTCGCGCAAGCGGGCGTAAAGCCCGGCACGACGATTCGCTTCGCCATGAACTCGAGCGATTACCACAAGAAGATGGCCATTTTCGCGGCATCGGAATGGAAGACCAAGTTGGGTCTCGACACGCAGATCGACACCATGGAATTCAAGGTCCTGACCAAAAAACGTCATTCCGGTGACTTCCAGATCGCGCGCAATGGCTGGGTCGCCGACTACAACGACGCGACCACGTTTCTCGGGCTCGTCTCATGCGGGTCGGAGCAGAACGACAACTTCAACTGCAATCCCAAGGCCGACGCGCTGATCAAGGAAGCGAACTCCACCACCGATCAGGCAAAACGCACGCAATTGCAGACGCAGGCCGCGAAACTCGTGATGGACGACTATCCGATGTTGCCGCTGTTGCAATACACGATCGCGCGGCTCGTGAAGAGCTACGTGGGCGGGTATTCACTGAAGAACCCGATGGACCGTTATCGCAGCAAGGATCTGTATATCGTGAAGCATTGAGCGAGGCGCCACGCTTTCGCTACCGTTCCCGCAACACCCATGAGGCGGCCGTCGCGACGCACACTGATCGCGACGCCGCCAGGAGAGAAGTTCCATGTGGTCTTATACGTTGAGGCGTGTACTGCTGACCGTGCCGACGCTGCTGATTGTCGTCACGGTGTGTTATCTGCTGCTGCATGCAACGCCGGGCGGTCCGTTCGATGGCGAGCGCAAGGTCTCGGCCGAAGTGCTTGCGAACCTGCAGGCGAAATACCATCTCGGCGAACCGCTGTGGAAGCAGTATCTGCTGTATCTCAACAGCCTCTTGCATGGGGACCTGGGTGCATCGTTCAGATACGCCGACTGGAGCGTGAACGACCTCGTGCTGCGCGCGTTGCCGGTGTCGCTGACCATCGGCGGTGTGTCGATGGTGCTCGCAATCGTGCTCGGCGTGATACTCGGCATCTTCGCGGCGCTCTACAGGAACAGCCCGGCGGATTACCTGCTGATGATCGTGGGGAATGCGGGCAGTGCGTTTCCGTCGTTCGTGATCGGGCCCGTGCTCATTCTCGTGTTCGCGATTCTTCTCAAATGGCTTCCCGCCGGCGGCTGGAACGGTTTCCATGTGCGCTACATGGTGCTGCCTATTGCGCTCCTGACCATCATCAATGTGGCGACCGTCGGACGCGTGACGCGCGGCAGTCTGATCGAAGTAATGAACACCAACTACATTCGTACCTCCTATGCAAAGGGCCTGTCGCAATGGACCGTCGTGCTGCGCCACGCGCTGCGCCCGACCATGATCCCGGTGGTATCGGTGATCGGGCCGCTTGCCATTGGTTCGATCACCGCGGCTGTTGTCACGGAGTCCGTGTTCTCGCTACCGGGTATCGGCAAGCTGATCGTGAACGGCGCCGCGAATCGCGATTACACGCTGGTGCTCGGACTCGTCGTGCTGGTGACCGTGGTTGCCGTCCTGCTCAATCTGCTGGTCGATCTCGCGTATGCGTGGCTCGATCCGAAAATCCGCTACTGATCAGTTAGCCCATGCGCATGAGGTCTGCAATGAAACAAGGAACGCTCGTCCCCGCGCTCGAAAGCGTGCTGGCCGTGCCGGTTGAAGGGCGCAGCCCGTGGCAGGACGCGCGCTTGCGCTTTGCGCGCAACAAGGCGGCCGTCGCGAGCCTCGTGATTCTTGTTCTGATCACGCTCGCCTGCATCATCGGTCCGATCGTATTGCCCAACGCCTTCGATTCCACCGACTGGAACATGATGAGTTCCACGCCGACGTTTGCCAACTGGCATTTGTTCGGCACCGATGAAACCGGCCGCGACCTGCTCGTGCGGTGTCTCGTGGGCGGACGTGTGTCGCTGATGATCGGCGCGTTGGCGACGCTCACGTCCGTGACGCTCGGCATTGTGTGGGGCGCGATTGCGGGGTTCGTGGGCGGACGCGTGGACAACGCGATGATGCGCATTGTCGACATGATGTACGCCATTCCCTACCTGCTGATCGCGATCCTGATGGTGACGCTGCTTGGACGCGAGTTCTACCTCGTGGTGCTGACCATCACCGTATTTTCGTGGATGGACATGGCGCGGGTGGTGCGTGGCCAGACGCTCGCGATCCGGTCGAAGGAATACGTCGAGGCGGCGCGTGCGATCGGTGTATCGACGAGCGGCATCATCTTGCGGCATATCGTGCCGAACCTGCTGGGCATTGTCGCGATCTATACGACCGTGACCGTGCCGGGCGTGATTCTCACGGAGTCCGTACTATCGTTTCTCGGGCTCGGCGTGCAGGAGCCCATGACAAGCTGGGGCGTGCTGATCCAGGACGGCGTGGGCGTGATGGAAACGTCGCCGTGGATTCTCCTGTTCCCGGCGGCGCTGTTGTCGGTGACGCTGTATTGCATCAACTTTGTCGGCGACGGTCTGCGTGACGCGCTCGACCCGAAGGATCGGTAAGCATCATGTCATTGCTCAAGGTACACAATCTCGAAGTCGCATTCGATACACCCGACGCCGTCGTTCGCGCGGTGAACGGCGTGAGCTTCGATCTGGAAGAGGGCAGCACGCTTGGCATCGTGGGCGAATCGGGCTCGGGCAAGAGCCAGAGCGTGCTCGCCATGCTCGGACTGCTCGCGCGCAACGGCCGTGTCAAAGGTAACGCGATCTATCAGGGCGAAGACCTCTTGACCATGCCGTCGAAAAAGCTGAACCGGATTCGCGGCAACCGCTTGTCGATGATCTTCCAGGACCCGATGACATCGCTCAATCCGTATCTGACGATCGAACGCCAGATGACGGAAGTGCTCGAACTGCACAAGAACATGACGCGGCGGGCCGCGAAAAAGCGCGCAATCGACATGCTCGAAGCGGTGCGGATTCCGGAAGCGGCGCATCGTATCGACCAATACCCGCACGAGCTTTCCGGCGGCATGCGCCAGCGCGTGATGATCGCGATGGCGCTCCTGTGCGAACCGCAAGTGCTGTTCGCCGATGAACCCACGACCGCGCTCGACGTCACCGTCCAGGCGCAAATTCTCCAGCTTCTGCGCAACCTGCAGCACGACTTCGGCACGGCAATCGTCCTGATCACGCACGACCTGGGCGTGGTTGCCGGCCTGTGCGAGAAGGTCATGGTCATGTATGGCGGCCGCGTGATGGAGCATTGCAACGCGGACGATCTGTTTGCGCGTCCGTCGCATCCTTACACCATCGGTTTGTTGCGGGCGCTGCCGCGTCTCGATCAAAGCGACGCGCCGCTCGTCGGCATTCCGGGCAATCCGCCGAACATGGCGCATCCGCCCTCGGGTTGCCCGTTCCAGGAGCGGTGTATCGATGCCAGCCAGGGCTGCGCCGAATCAACGCCGCCGCTCGAAGCGTTCGCCGGCGATCCAACCTGGCTGCGCGCGTGTTATCGCCCGGTCGAGCAAATGAAGTCGCTGCACGAGGTCGCCCATGCCTGAGCAAACTATTCTGTCCGTACGCGACGTGCAGGTCCACTTCAGCGTCAAGGCAAAGAGCAAGCTGCCGTGGGCGCCGAGGCGCACCTTGAAGGCCGTCGATGGCGTGAGCTTCGACCTGAAGGCGGGCGAAACGCTCGGCGTGGTCGGTGAGTCGGGCTGCGGTAAATCGACGTTATCGCGCGCAATCCTCAACCTGATTCCCGCGACGCACGGCAAGATTGTTTGGATGGGGCAGGACCTGAGCGGCGCGACGGTCAAACAATGGCACGGCGTGCGGGCCGACATCCAGATGATCTTCCAGGACCCGCTGGCATCGCTCGATCCGCGCATGACGGTCGGACAGATCATTGCGGAACCGTTGCGGGAACACCGGCCGGGCATGTCGAAGGACGAGATGAACCAGCGCGTGCGCGCGATGATGGCGAAGGTCGGCCTGCGCGAACAGATGATCAACCGCTACGCGCATGAGTTCTCCGGGGGACAGTGCCAGCGGATCGGCATTGCGCGTGCGCTGATCGTGGAGCCGAAGCTGATTGTCTGCGACGAGCCTGTTTCCGCGCTCGACGTGTCCATCCAGGCGCAGATCGTCAACTTGCTCAAGTCACTGCAGCAGGAAATGGGGCTCGCGCTGATTTTCATTGCGCACGATCTGGCCGTGGTCAAACACATCTCGGATCGCGTGATGGTGATGTATCTCGGTCACGTCATGGAACTCTCCGATAAACATTCTCTCTATGCCCGGCCTCGCCATCCCTACACACGCGCGTTGCTGTCCGCCGTGCCGGTGCCGAATCCGGCCATCGAGCGGACGAAGGTCGTGCAGATTCTTTCGAGCGATATCCCGAGCCCGATCAACCCGCCGACCGGCTGTGTGTTTCATACTCGATGTCCGATTGCGGAGCCGCGCTGTTCGCAGGAAGTGCCCGCATTGCGAACCCTTGAACATGGAGTTGCCGCCGCCTGCCTGCTCGCCTGATCCACGACTGATTTCGTCCATTGCCTAGACATCGCGCGTTTCGCCGTTTTTCAACGGCGGAATGCGGCGGTGCTTTGCTAACCCCGTAGTTCCCGCGGTAACCCTCCGATGCTTCGCTCCTTGAACAGGCGCGTTTATAAACTCGCGCCGGTTTTATTGAGATGGTTGTCGGCCTTTGATCACAATCTATAACAAGTCAGAGACAACAATAATGACAATACAGAAACATTCGCTTGCACTCACTTTAACTGTTGCCACTGCATTGATGGGTCCGTCCATTTCCGCTTTTGCGGATGATGACGATGTTTCAACGCGTCACACTGAAGCACCACCGAGTTCCCCGCCTAATACAGAAGCCGACGCGCCTATCAGCAATCAATCGAAATCGCAGGGGTTTATCGAAGATTCACATTTGAAGTTGCTTTTCCGCAGTTATACCGAGCGCCTGGAATCGGATGGGGCGAAGAACAAGGACGCGTGGGTATTGGGTAATCAGGCAGTATTTGAATCGGGGTATACGCGCGGATTATTCGGCGTGGGTCTGGATGCGTCGTTGTTCAGCGATTTAAAACTGAATGGCGGACAAGGCGCGGGAAACCGCGTGCATTTGAATCACGATGGCCAGACCGGCCAGAACCAGTTGGCGTGGACGTATCCAGGCGTGTGGGACGTAAAGGCGCGGGTATCGAATACGGTGCTCAAATACGGCCTGCAACTATTCGATAACCCCTTTCTCGTTCCCCACGATAACCGCGCGCTGCCGCCAAGCTATCGCGGCTTCTCTCTTGCCAGCGAAGAGATCAGGAACGTGACGCTCAAGGCGGGAAGCGTGGATGGCGTCATGGCGCGCGGCCAGACCAGCGTGACCACGCTGAAGACGGAATACGGCGGCACCCGGTTCAGCCGCTTTACGTTTGCCGGCGGCGATTACGCGCCCAATGACGACACGTCAGCGTCGTTATATGCCAGCCGTGCCGAGAACGTCTGGGACCAGTATTACCTGACGCTGGGTCACAGTATTGGCGATCCGGCACAGATTCGCTGGACCGGCAATCTGACTTATTACTACACGCATGACGTCGGACAAAGCAGGAATGGTCCCATCAATAACCATGCGTATAGCTTGTTGTTATCGGGTACGCACAACGCGCATACCATTTCCGTGGGTTTCCAGCAAATCGCGAGCAACCAGTTCTTCGATTATGTCGGTCAGTCGGCGGGGGATTATCTGGCGAACTCGCTCGATGTGGACTACAACGCGCCGCATGAAAAGTCACTCCAACTCGGTTACACGTTGAATCTTGCCGGTTATGGTTTGCCTGGCGCGAAGGTGACGACGTGGGGTGCGTACGGCTGGGGCGCGGATGCATCGACCTTGGCCGACCGTTATGCCGATCCCGCCAGTTCGCTTCACGATCTGTACTGGAAAAACGGCGAACCGGTTCACGGGACGCATTACGAGTTTGGCGTCATTCCGTCTTATACCATCGGTTCGGGCAAACTGAAGGGCGCGAGCGCCAAGTTCTATTACATGCATCACCACGGCGGCAAATATTATTCGGATTCTTCGAGCGATGTGTATCGCCTGATGGTGAATGTGCCGGTCAACGTGTTCTGAAATCAGCAGGCGTAAAAAAACCCGCGAGACGCAATCTCGCGGGTTTTCATATCTGCGGTAAAAGGCCCTATCGTTGCACGCCTCAGCGGCGAACCGTCAGGCGCTCGAAGGTATCGAAGACGAGAGTTCGACGACCAGGCCGATCCCGATCAGCGCGGCGAGTCCCGCGAACACGCGATCCGTGCGGAGCCAATTGCGGTTCTGGAAGATGTGATCAGAACGGCGTATCGCCTTCAATCGTGGTCCGGTACATCTTGCGGCGCAGATGATCGGGCGTGCCGGCCGCGAGGTGCATCAGCGAGCGGTTGTCCCAGAACACGAGATCATGTTCACGCCATTGATGCCGGTACAGATGTTCTTCGCGCACGCTGTGGTCGAAGAGCGCTTGCAGCAGATCGCGGCTCTCGTCGTCGGGCATGTCGATCACGCGCGTGGTGAAGTGCTCGCTCACGAACAGAGCCTTGCGCCCGGTTTCCGGATGCGTGCGCACGATCGGCTGTACCACGGGTTTGACCTGAGCGATCTGTTCAGCCGACAAATTCGGCCTCCACGGGCTGCGTTTTTGCAGTTCGGCGTATTTTGCAAGATAGGTGTGTTCGGCGAAGCGGCCCTTTACTGCATCGCGCAACGCTTGCGGCAACGTATCCCAAGCCAGATGCATGTTCGCGAAGAGCGTATCGCCGCCTTCCGACGGCAATTCCTGCGCGTGCAAGAGTGAACCCAAGCTGGGCGTTTCCTTATACGAAAGGTCCGAATGCCAGAAGTGCCCGGCATCGCCAAGACCGATCGGCTTGCCGTTTTCCATCACGTTCGAAACGATCAGGATCTCCGGGTGGCCACTCAACTGGAACTGGTGAAGCACGTGGATTTGCAGCGGACCAAAGCGGCGGCTGAAGGCAATGTGCTGTTCGGGCGTGATGCGCTGGTCGCGGAACACGACCACGTGATGATCGAGGTGCGCACGGTGAATGCGCTTGAAATCGTCGTCGGCGAGAGGCTGGCTCAGGTCGAGACCGGTTACTTCGGCGCCTACCGGGCCTTGGAACGGCGTGATTGCAATGGTCTGGTTGAGAGTTTGGGTCGTCACGCGGGACTCGTTATTCGATTGGGAAATTGCTTTGGCAGATTATCGAATCTATGTTTCCGCGCGTACAAGGTCAACAAACCAAATCCCATACGCTTATCTGTTTTAGCGATAAACAAGCCGTTCCAGTAGAGGAACGGCTGTCGGGGCGAGCGCGCAGCTCAGTGATTGTGCGATGCATCGTTGCAATGCGCACATGCACCCGGGCTGTCGTTCCACGCGGAGCCCAAAATCAGGCTGCAGAAATTCAGGCGTTTGTAAGTCGGGTCTTTCAGCGCGAGGACATCGGCTTTCACATTGCCGAAGGTCGTTTCCGGCTTCTGGATCGTGCCGTGCGCGAATGCATCGATGATTCCTTCCTTGAAATTCACTTCACGCGGATGCACGGCAATGACCTGCTTGCGTTGTGTGTCGCTGAATTCGTCGTATGCAAGACCCAGCACGTCCATTTCCACGCCGGCCGTGACCAGCGCGACAACCGGTTTCTTGTGCTGCGCAATGCCGGGCGTGGTGTGCAGCGCGATGGAATCCCAGACCTGTTCAATGTCGTGTTCGCCAATGCCATAGCCCTTCAGGAAATCGCGCGCCGCGTTGGCGCCATCGACTTCGAAGCGGTCGTGCTTGCTGCTGTAGGCATCGATCAGGCCCATGTCGTGGAACATCGCGCCGATATAAAGCAGCTCGGCGTCGTAGCCGAGCTTGCGGCGCTCACCCGTCAGCGCGCCGAACAGGAACACGCGGCGCGAGTGGTTGTAGAGAAGGTCCGGCTCGGTATCGCGGACGAGTTCTGTGGCGGCGCGCGCCATGGCGCTGTCGGGGATGCGGATGCCGGCGATCGTGGTAGTCATGTTCGGTGCTCCTTGGTGTGAGGTTTGCCGCGGACGTCTTGTTAAACTGCGTGGGTTCGCCGGGCAAGCTGAAGAGGTTGGACGACCAGATCAGTGTCGCCCCGGCGGGTTGCTGCGGCAATCGATGTCATCCGTCGAAGCCTGCCAACCGCACGGCGTCTGCTGCCAAGCACCGAAAAACCCCCGCAAATTCTTGAGGAGCACGACTTCATGCGCAGCGTCGCCATCGCGATCTTTCCGCAAGTGCAGGCGCTCGATGTAGCCGGTCCACTCGATGTTTTCGCCGAAGCGAACGGGTTTGTCGCGCTGGACGACGGATACGCGATCACGCTGGTGGGTGTCGACAACACGCCGGTGCGCGCGTCGAACGGCACGCGCATGCTTGCGGATCTCACATGCGATGAAGCGCAGGGCGGCTTCGATATCGCGCTGGTCGCGGGCGGCCCGGCGCTTCCAGTCGATCAACCCGACCCGCGCCTGACAGCCTGGTTGCGCGATGTCGCGTCCCGCTGCGATCGCTACGGGTCGATCTGCACGGGCGCCTTCGCGCTGGGTCATGCGGGTTTGATCGATGGCCGTCATGTGACGACGCACTGGCAGAACGCGCCGCAACTCGCACGGATGTTTCCCAAGGCCAACGTGGAGCTCGACCGCATTCATATTCGCGACGGAAACCTCGTCACGTCGGCGGGGGTGACGGCGGGTATCGATGTCGCGCTTGCACTCGTCGCAGAGGATCATGGCTCGACGGTCGCGCTGGCGGTGGCGAAACGGCTTGTGGTGTTTGCTCAGCGACGTGGCGGCCAGTCGCAATTCAGTCCTTACCTGAGTGCACCCGCCGACGAGACCTCACCCGCCGCCCGGGTCCAGGCTTACGTGATGGAGCATATCGGCGAGCGGCTCACGGTCGAGAAGCTCGCGCAGATCGCTGGCATGAGCGAACGCAATTTCGCCCGGGCTTTCGTGGAGGCGACCGAACTGACGCCGCATGATTTCGTGGAACGCGCGCGTATCGATGCCGCGCGCAACGCGCTCGAAAGCACGGTCACGCCGCTGAAGACCATCGCGTATGAGTGCGGCTTTGGGACAGCGGACCGGATGCGGATCGTGTTCCGGCAGCGGCTAGGCGTGTCGCCGAATGATTATCGGGTGAGTTTTCAGAAGCGCGAAAGCTGATCCTTGCATGGACGAACGCTGGACCGGTTCGTGCTCCGGTTTGTGCTCGCATCCACTCGCGCAATCACACGAACATTCCGGAGACGTTGATGAAAGATGATGCTTACGAACGACGTGCGCTGCTCCTGCATCTGGGCGATGTGCTCGAAGCGCTCTCGTGCCTGTCACGCAGCGGCGCACCGCACGCGACGCTCGGCGAGGCGCTGGTCGCGGAAGATTCGCTGGTGAGTTTTACATGGCTGGGTTTCATCGATTCCGCAATGTCGCCGCGAACCGTATCGGATCGCGCGGCCAACGCGTTCTTTCTCTGGCCCAAGTCGTTGCTCGACGAAAACCTGAACCGGCCGTTATTAGCATCGACAGTGCAGCACGATCTTTTTGCCGGCAATCCGCAAGGGTGGTCCAGGTACGTGGCCGAGCGCAGAAAAGACGTCGCGTGGTTTGCGGAAGGCCTGAAAGCACCTCCCGCCGAAGGCGAACCTGAACCGGAAGCCTCAGAGGCCTCGGGCCTCACCCGCTGGCCCTGGCCCGAAAAAACCTGAAAGCATTCAGGGCTTCTTGCTCATGCTGCTTGCGCCAGCATCGAGCCCCATTCCGTTCTTGCGGCCGCTGGGCGGCTCCTTTCCCGCCGACACCTTGCCCGGCGCGGGCTTGAGGGCGTTGTCCCGCGCCACGGAGGAACTCGTAGCGCTCGCGGGCGACGTGGTGTTGTGCTCGTCGTAGGCTGGCGTGCTGTCGGACTCGAGCTTGTTGGGCTTTTGCTGCTGGCCATCGGCGTAAAGTGGGACAGCCGATGCCGCGATCAAACTGCCGATCATCAAAAGAACGCGTGGGGAGAATGTCATTGTTATTCGGCTGGAGTCGCCGCCCGGTTTTATCGATGAATTGAGTCGAGCAAGTAACGCTCCCGGCAAAAACGTCCTGAGTGCTTGGAACACGGCTTGCTGTGGACTTGTGACCTCAACCAGGACGCGATCATGAGCAATCAACCGAATCAGCCAGCCGACGAAAACCCCAAGAGCCATCCGACATCAAATGCCGAAAAAGATCCTGCCGACTGGGTCACGGGCGACGAAGCAATGACCGGCGCGCAGGCATCGTATTTAAAGACGTTGTCGGAAGAAGCGAAAGAACCATTTGATGCATCGCTGAATAAAGCGGAGGCGTCGCGAAGAATTGAAGAGCTTCAGGCGAAGACCGGCCGGGGCACCTGAATCCATTTCAACCGAGGACTGAACCATGGCGACAGAATCATCACGCGACACACCGCCCAAACAACGTGACGACGATGCCACCGCAGCAGACCGGCAACTGAGCGACGCGGAGAAGGACTCGCCCAAGGGCGAGCCCGCACCGCCCAAACCCGGAAGCGGCACCGACCTGTCCGACCCGAAAGACGTTGGAGAGGCCGGCTGAAATCATTGAAACCGAGGACCGAACCATGGCATCCAAACCCAGGCAGGCCGACGACTCCGCTCCGGCGAGTCTGGCGGCAAGTCTCGCTTACACCTTCAAGTTGTTCGCAACCGACCATCGCGTTCTGGCGCAAAACGGCGATGGCAAACTGATCGATATCGGCGCGATCGAGCATCGTGAAAAGAAGGGGTTTGTCGTGTCGCTGGACGTCGACGAACTGGAATCGGAGCCGGAAGCGAGCGAGAAAAAAGCGCTGCAGAACATTGCGTCGCAGATCACGTTTGACTACCTCGATGGTCTTTTCACCAGCGAGGATGTCACTGAATTCCACGGCAAGCTGGCCGACCTGCCGCACTTTGAACTGACGCTCGATGAAACCCTTCCACGCAGCCTGACCGACCGCACGCCACCCCACCTTTTCTAAGTCACGGGCAAGCCGGTCTTGCCATTCCAGTCCAGATCCTGGATTTGCCGCACAATCCCGACGACGTCCGCGCCCGACATCAACATTGAAACGCGCGGCTTTCTCAAGGATCGAGCGATGGACTATCTGACAAGCCTGAAAGTGTTCCGGGCGGTCGTGGAGGCGAAAAGCTTCACGCGCGCCGCCGATCTGCTTGGCGTCTCGCCGCCGGTTGTATCGCGTGCCATCTCCACGCTCGAGCAGCGGCTCGGTAACCGGCTTTTTCATCGCACGACCCGACATATTTCGCTGACGGAAACCGCCGAGAAGTTTTTCCAGGGTTGCTCGCGCGTGCTCGATGAACTCGATGCGCTGGAAACGCAGGCGTCGAACCGTGCCAGCGATCCAAGCGGCAACCTGCGTGTGGTTTCCCATACCACGGCGACATTGAGCCGCCTCGTGCCGCTGCTCGCCACCTTTCGACGCCGCTATCCGCTGGTCGGCGTGGATGTCACCTTGACGGAGCGTCCCGTCGATCTGGTCGCCGACGGTTACGATCTCGGCATCGTGCTGCCTTTCATGCTGACCAGCGACACCACCGTCACGCGCCTGCTTGAACGCATCCCGCTTGTGATCGTGGCCACGCCCGAATACCTGGCGGACAAGCCGCGGCCCATTCACCCCGCGGACCTGGCGGAACATGAGTTCGTCGCCATGCATCCGTCCATCCGCAAGCATATGCTGACGTTCCGCTTGGGCGACGGCGAAGAATTGACGGTGCAGACCAAGGCCGACATGACATCGAATAATGCGCTGCTGAACCGCGGCCTCGTGTTGCAGGGACTTGGCGTGGGCGTGCTGCCTTCCGCGCTGGTGCGCGACGAGCTTGCGGCCGGCACGCTGGTTTCGCTGATGGACGACTTCGAGATAATCGATGGCGCCATCGAAATCCGTCTCGCCTATAGCAGCCGGACCTTGTTGCCGGCCAAGGTGCGGGCGTTCATCGAGCATGCATCCGAGTTTTTCGAAGTCTGAAGCGTCAGCTTTCATCCTCCTTTTGCATCGATTCCATTCCATTGTTGACTGACTCGACATCAATCTGATGTGCGCGATGACGGTTGACTAGGTGCATATACACACTTAGTCTGTGCACATGCACACCCGTCCACCCCGACACGATGACTGTTTTGCCCTCCGGCAGGCCGCGCGCCACATCTCGCAGCTTTACGAGCGGCATCTCTCGGCGGCCGGCATGACGCCGACGCAATTCAGCATCGTGTCGGCGCTGGAACGCGCGCCCGACATGACGATGGCAGAGCTTGCGCAAGCAATGGTGATGGAACGCACGACAGTCGTTCGCGTGCTGCAGCCGTTGTTGCGCAACGGTCTGGTATCGGCGGAACTGGGCGGTCCGTGCCAGCGGCGGCTGCAACTCACGCTCACACAGATTGGCCAGGCCAGGCTCGCCGATGCACTGCGCCACTGGCATGCGGCGCAGGAAGAATTCGAAGCGAAGTTCGGGCGGCGGCAGGCCGCGCGCCTGCGGCGCGAACTGTTCCGGCTGACGAGCGAATGACCACGCGCTTAAAAGATATCCGATGCAACCAACAGGAAACGACATGACCACGCCTTCCACGCCGCTTGCGTCCACCGCATCTCCCGCCGTTGAAGGAGGCGCCCGGCGCTCGTTCCGGATCGGCTGGATGCCGGCGGCGATCATCGTCGTGCTGGTCGTGGTGGCCGCTGCCGCCACTTACTGGTACACCGTGCTGCGTTTTGTCCAGAGCACCGATGACGCCTATGTAGGCGGCAACGTCACCGTCATGGCGCCGAAGGTGAACGGTTTCGTGACCGAGTTACTGGTCGCCGACAACCAGCGCGTGAAGGCCGGACAAGTGCTGGTCCGCCTAGATTCCCGCGACTACGATGCCCGTCTCGCCCAGGCCGACGCCGACCTGAAGAGCGCACGTGCATCGGTTGATGAACTGGTTGCGCGGCAGCAACTGCAGGCCGCCGTGATCAACCAGAGTCAGGCGCAGGCGCGGGCGTCGTCGGCGGAAGTCACGCGCAGCGCGTCGGATCAGGTGCGTTATCGGCAACTGGTGAAGGACGAGGCGGTATCGAATCAGGTAGTCGAACGTGCCGATGCCGACTTTCTCAAGGCCCGCGCGACGCTTGACAACAGCAACGCCGCAACGCTTGCCGCCACCCGTCAGCTCGCCGTGCTCGCCGCACAGGTCTAAGACGCGAAAGCAAAGGTGGCGACCGCCGTCGCGTTGCGACGCGTTGCCGAGTTGAATGTGGAATACACGACCATTCGCGCGCCGGTCGATGGCTACGTAGGCAATCGCACGGCACGCGTCGGCATGCTGGCAAACACGGGCGCGGCGCTCCTGACCGTCGTCCCGGCGGACGGCCTTTGGGTCGATGCAAACTTCAAGGAGGATCAACTCAAGAAGATGCGCGTGGGTGATCGGGTCGACGTGGCGCTCGATGCCGCGAGCGACGTGATCCAGGGTCATATAGAAAGCCTGGCGCCCGCAACCGGCGCGACGTTCAGCGTGCTTCCGCCCGAGAACGCCACGGGCAACTTCACGAAGATCGTGCAGCGCGTACCCGTGCGAATTCGCCTGGACGTGCCGCCCGGCAAGGAGAACGTGCTGCGCGCCGGACTCTCGGCAACGGTCACGGTGCACCTCGGCGGCGTGAGCCATTCATGAACGCCGCGCCCCTCACTCCCGCCGACCAGCCGGTCAAGCAACGCATCTTCGCCTTCGCGCTGATGTGCCTGGGCTTCTTCATGGCGACGCTCGATATCCAGATCGTGGCGTCGTCGTTGAAGGACATTGGCGGAGGCTTGTCCGCAAGCCAGGACGAACTCTCGTGGGTGCAGACGTCCTACCTGATCGCGGAAATCCTGGTGATCCCGATGTCGGGCTGGCTCTCGAAAGTGTTCTCCACACGATGGTTGTTCGTAGCCTCGGCGGTCGGCTTCACCATCACGAGCATGCTCTGCGGCCTCGCATGGGACATCAACTCCATGATCCTCTTTCGCGGTCTGCAAGGCGCGCTCGGCGCCGCGATGATTCCCACGGTTTTCACCACGGCGTTCGTGTTGTTCCCAGGCAAGCAGCGCGTGATTGCATCGACGACGATCGGCGCGCTTGCATCGCTCGCGCCGGCTATTGGCCCGGTGATCGGCGGCTGGATCACATCGCAATGGTCGTGGCACTGGCTGTTTTATCTGAACCTCGTGCCGGGCCTTGTCGTTGCCATTCTGGTGCCGAAATTCGTTCATATCGATGAACCGAATCTGGCCTTGCTCAAAAAAGGCGACTACCTGGGCATTGCGCTGATGTCGGGCTTTCTCGGCTGCCTGGAATACGTGCTCGAAGAAGGTCCGCGCAAGAACTGGTTCGGCGATGACGTGATCGTCACCTGTACATGGATCTCCGCCATCTGCGCCTTTCTGTTCCTCGTCCGCGCGTTCACTGCAAAGGATCCTGTCGTCGACCTGCGTGCGCTCGCGGTCCGGAACTTCGCGATCGGCTGTCTGCTTTCGTTCGTGACGGGCATCGGCATCTTCGTTTCGGTGTTTCTCACGCCGTTGTTCCTGAGCCGTGTGCGTGAATTCGATTCGCTGCAGATCGGCATTGCGTTGCTTTCGGTCGGTGTGTTCCAGTTGATGTCGCTGTGCGCATACGCCTACATTTCCCGTCTCGTCGACATGCGCTGGTGCCTTATCTTCGGGATCGTGTGTTTTGGTGTCGGCTGTTATTTCTATGTGCCGCTGACCAACGACTGGGGCTGGCAGCAGTTGTTATTGCCTCAAGCGCTGCGCGGAATCGGACAGCAGTTCCTCGTGCCGCCCGTGGTCACCATGGCGCTTGGTTCGTTGCCGCAATCACGCCTGAAGTCGGCAAGCGGTTTGTTCAACCTGATGCGCAATCTCGGCGGGGCGATCGGCATTGCAGTGAGCGCGACCATGCTCAACGACCGCCTGAATTTCCACTACGAGCGCCTGAGCGAAAGCGTCACGACCGGCAACCCGCAAACCGAGGCATTCCTCACGCGCCAGTTCGCGCATTGGGGGTCGGCCGCTGGCGACGCGTTGAATGCGACCAGCGCCAGCCTTGCGAACCTGCATGCGCTCGTGATGCGCGAGGCGCTCGTCCTCACGTTCTCCGACACGTTCTTCGTACTCTCGATGTGCTTTGCCATCGGCGCAATCAGCGTGATATTCGCGCGGCCAATCGGCGCTGCTCCGCCTTCTCCTGACGCTCATTAAGGTCGATCATGCATAAAAGATTGCTGGCGCTGATGGCGCTGATACCGGGCCTGATGCTCGCGGCATGCGCCGTTCAACCCGCGCAGCACGCGGATCTGCCATCGACGGTAAAGACGGTTGCGCCCGAAAACTGGAGCGTCGATGCACCCCAGGACAACGCCGATACCGCCGCATGGTGGCTGCAATTCGGCGACCCGGTGCTGCACGAACTGGTGGCGTCGGTGCTGAGCCAGAACCTCGATGTGCAAGCGGCGATCGAGCGCGTGAAACAGGCGCAGGCCGTCACCACGCAACGTCGTGCGGTGCTCTTGCCCGAGCTCGACGCCACTGCGACGGCCGCGAACACCCGCCAGAACGCGCCGCCGCCTTTGGGTTACGTACGTGATGCAGGGTTTGGCGTCGCGCTTGGCTGGGCGCCCGATGTCTTCGGCGGAGAACGCCTCGAATTACTGGCGGCAGAAGCGCAACTGACCGGCCGTCAACACGCCGTCGATGAACTTCGTCTCGCGCTCGCGGCAAACACGGCATCGGCGTATGTCGATCTCCGATGGGCGCAAAGCGAGCAGAAGATCCTGCAAGACAACGTCGCCATCCGCGAACGCGCGCTCAAACTCACGCAAGAACGCATGCAGTACGGACTCTCCACGCGGCTCGACGTAGCCCGTGCGCAGAACCAGTTGAGCGAACTGCAATCGCGCTTGCCGCGGGCGGCATCGACGATTCAGCATCAGTTGAGCCTGATCGCGGTGTACTCGGGGCGCACGCCCGAATCGGTCGATACCCTCGTGCTCGCCACGCCCGCCGCAATCCCGACGCCGACCGATGCCGTGCCGCAAATGCTGCCGTCAGAAGCGCTGTTGCGTCGTCCCGATGTCCGCAGCGCCTACGCCGAACTCACGCAGCGCGCGGCGGAAGTCGGCGTGGCGAACGCGAATCGCTATCCGAAGTTTTCGCTGCAACTGACTGATGGTTTGCTGGCAGCGTCGTACGTCGGCCTGCCTACGCTCACCGACAACCTTTTCAGCGCCGCGCTCAACGCAACGAGCCCGATCTTCAACGCGGGGCGCATCACCGCGGGTATCGAACAGAGCGAAAGCCGCATGCGGGAATCCGATCTGCGCCTTCGGCAGACCATGCTGCAGGCGTTGAAAGACGTGGAAGACACGCGCAGCGATCTCGTCAGCACGTCGGAGCAGGCAGATCGTTTGAAAGACGCGTTGCAGTCATCCGACCAGTCGCTGCGGCTTTCCACGCAACTGTATAAGGGCGGCGCGAGCGGTTTCCTCGATGTCCTCGCGGCGCAGGACGCTTACCTGAAAGACTCGGACGCGTTGAATCAGGCGAAACGCGAGCACGCGCTTGCGGCGGTTGCGCTCTACCGTTCGCTTGGCGGCGGATGGAGCGAGACACGGCAGGAATGATGCTCTCAGGACGCCTCGGGTAACATCGGGCATCTTCCGCCCCACGATGCTCGACCCGCGCATGGCACTCAAAAACCTCCTGAGACGGCTTGACCTCACCACGCTGCAACTATTCCTCGCCGTCTACGAGGAAGGCACGCTCACACGCGCTGCCGAGCGCGAGGCGATCGCGGTGTCGGCTGCAAGCAAACGTCTGCTGGAACTCGAACAGGCCGTGGGCGCAGCGCTGTTCGTTCGCCGTGCGCGCGGCATGGAGCTCACGCCGGCCGGAGAAACGCTGCTGCACCACGCACGCCGCGTGTTGCGCGATGTCGAGAATATCGGCATCGAACTTGCCGAGCATGCAACCGGCGTGCGCGGTTATGTGCGGATGATGGCGAACCTCTCGGCTATCGTCGAATTCTTGCCGGAAGATCTGCGCGCTTTCTTTTCGATGAACGAACGCATCAAGCTCGACCTGGAAGAGCGGCCGAGCAGCGGCGTGGTGGAGGGCATAGCCGACAGCCTCGCCGATGTCGGCATCTGCTCGGGCGAAGCGGATACCCGTGGACTGCATGTGTCGCATTATCGGCACGATTCGCTCGTCGTCGTGATGCGCGAGGATCACGCGCTCGCGAGTCGCGAAAAGGTCGCGTTCGTCGAGACACTCGACGGCGATCATGTCGGGCTGCACGCGGCAAGCTCCATCAACCTGCGCACGCACATGGCCGCGCGGCAGGCGGGCAAGCCGCTGCGCCTGCGCATCCAGGTGCCCGGTTTCGATGCCGTGTGCCGCATGGTCCAGACCGGTCTTGGCATCAGCGTGCTGCCGCTCAAGGTGTTCAACACGGTCGGCCGCCCGCTGGGACTAACGGCTGTCACACTGGATGAACCCTGGAGCCAGCGAGATCTGATCGTCGTCGTGCGCGACGTCGGCGCGTTGTCTCCCGTCAGCAAAATGCTCTTCGATCATCTGCTCTCAGTCGAGCATAACGAACAGAATCCGGCTTGAGCGTTCGCCGTTCGCGAACGGTCGTTGGTGAATTGAGGTTGGACGCGGGGCGCGGCGCGCTCCTAAGCTGTCTTCAGACTGGACATTTCTGGAGACATGCATCATGGCCGGACCGCTTGCAGGCATTCGCGTAATCGAGATCGGCACGCTCATCGCAGCGCCGTTCGCCGCCCGGCTGATGGGAGAGTTCGGCGCCGACGTGATCAAGATCGAAGCGCCCGACAATGGCGACCCGCTTCGCAAATGGCGAAAGCTGCACGAGGGCACGTCACTCTGGTGGTATCTGCAATCGCGCAACAAGAAGTCGGTGTGCGTGAATCTCAAGTCGCCGGACGGTGTGGATGTCGTCAAGCGCCTTGTTGCGGACGCCGATGTCATCATCGAAAACCTGCGTCCCGGCGCGCTCGAAAAACTCGGCCTCGGCTGGGACATCCTGCACGAAATCAACCCCAGGCTCACGATGGTGCGCATCTCCGGCTACGGCCAGTCCGGGCCGTATCGCGACCGTCCGGGCTTTGGCGCGATCGGCGAGGCGATGGGCGGCATCCGCTACACGACCGGCGAAGCCAATGGTGCGCCTGCGCGCGTGGGCGTGAGTCTCGGCGATTCGCTCGCGTCGCTGCATGGCGTGATCGGCGCGCTGATGTCCATCCTGCGCGTGAAGACAGGGCAGGGCGACGGGCAAGTGGTGGATGTTTCGCTGGTCGAAAGCGTGTTCAACCTGATGGAAAGCCTGATCCCCGAATACGATCTGCTCGGTCACGTGCGTGAGCGCAGTGGCGGCGCGTTGCCGGGCATTGCGCCATCGAATACGTATCCGACCGAAGACAACGGTTATGTCGTCATTGCGGGCAACAGCGATCCGATTTTCAAGCGCCTGATGCACGTAATAGGCCGCGCCGATCTCGCCGATGACCCCGCGCTCGCCCGCAACGACGGTCGCGCCGCGCAGAGCGAAACGCTGGATGCCGCCATCACCGCGTGGACCTCGCACCATTGCACGCAAGACGTGATCGCCGCGCTCGAAGCAGCGGAAGTACCTGCGGGCAGGATCTATTCCGTGGCGGACATCGTTGCGGACCCGCATTACCAGGCGCGTGACATGTTGCTCGATGCAGCGCTGCCCGGTGGGGTATCGGTGAAGATGCCAGGCATCGTACCCAAGCTCTCGGACACCCCAGGCGAAGTTCGCTGGCAGGGGCCTTCGCTTGGAGAACATACGGACTCCGTATTAAAAGATCTCGGCTTCGATTCGCAGGACGTTGCCCGCCTGCGCCGCGAAGGTGCGGTTCAATAGTCGCCGTCATCACCTTCATCACCTTCAATAACGATGACCGGACATAACAACCAGTCCGGCAGGAGACGATCATGAGCGTTCCAGGCGCCACGGCGACCGCAGTACACGAGCAAGACGAAACCGATTTCAAGGCGATCATCCGGAAGGTCGCGTGGCGGGTGATGCCGCTGATCATGATCTGCTATCTGTTCGCCTTTTTCGACCGCATCAACATCAGCTTCGCGAAATTCCAGTTGCAAAGCGACCTGGGTTTCTCGGACACCGCCTACGGCCTCGGCGCAAGCCTTTTCGTGATCGGCTATGTTTTGTTCGAAGTCCCAAGTAACCTGATGTTGTACAAAGTCGGCGCCCGCCGATGGATTGCGCGCATCATGATTTCCTGGGGTATTGCCACGAGCTTGATGGTGTTCGTGGGCAATGAATGGCAGTTCTATGGGCTGCGCTTCATCATCGGCGCGATGGAAGCGGGCTTTGCACCCGGCGTGCTGTATTACCTCACGCTGTGGTTCCCGGCGAGTCATCGCGGACGCATCACTTCCTTGCTGTTCCTGGCCTCCGCGTTTTCGGGGCTGGTCGGCGCACCGCTCTCGGGTCTCGTGCTTGGCCACATGGATGGCGTGCTCGGGATTCGCGGCTGGCACTGGCTGTTCCTGCTCGGTGGCTTGCCGTGCATAGCACTCGGTGTGCTCGTGCTCAAGGTTTTGAAGGACCGCATTGAAGACGCGGGTTGGCTCGACCCCACCGAAAAGTCGATGCTCGCAAGCCGTATCGTGCGTCAGGCCCCGCACTCGGGCGCCGGGAAATCGCTCTGGGGCGCAATCACGACGCCGGGGTTCCTGACGCTCGGACTGGTCTACTTCCTGATCCAGGTGGCGTCCTACGGACTCAACTTCTGGGCGCCGCAACTGATTCGCAGCGCAGGCACACACAACCCGACGACGATCGGTCTGTTGACCGCCGTGCCTTACATCTGCGGCGCGATCTGCATGGTCGTCGTCGGCCGTCTTTCCGATGCGTCCGGCGAGCGCCGCAAGTTCGTCTCCGGATTGTTGCTGATGGCGGCGATCGGGTTTTTCGCCGCAGGCATCTTCGACAAACAGACCGGCTTGCTCATCATTTCACTGGGCGTGATGGGCGGCGGCGTGGTTGCATCGATCCCCGCATTCTGGGCCTTGCCGCCCAAACTGCTGACGGGTGCCGGAGCGGCAGGGGGCATCGCGCTGATCAACACACTCGGGCAGCTCGGCGGCATCGTGAGCCCGGTCATGGTCGGGCGGGTCCGCGACCTGACGGGCAGCACGACGCCAGCGTTGTATGCAATCGGGGCAATGAGCCTGGTTTGCGCCGCGATTCTGCTTTTCGGCCTGCCGGCAACGCTGCGGCAGAAAGATCAGCCGAAGGCGCGGGTTTCTACCTGATTGCAGTCCAGCTTAAAAAGCGCTGTTTCAAGAATATTTGAAACGGCGCTTTATGCTTGTGGATTAACAATTCGGCCACTTATACCGCTTTGAATACCGCTTTGAACTCCGGACTCATGAAAACGGGAAAATCGTCCGGAGAGTTCATCCATCGCTTTAAATACTGTCGGGACATATCCGCGCGGCAAGCATCCCCGGAATCGGCGCTTACTCCGATTTGCCTTGCCCAAAACACCAATTCGGCGCATTCTTAATCGTTCCGATGCCGATGACCGCCTGTTTTCTCTATCGGTTCATCAGGTGTTTTCCACGGCGGTCAGCGCAGTGTGTTCAGCGAGTGCGTCATGACCATCCATATCAGCGAATATCGCGGCTTTGCACTGCGTGCTTATTCGCAGCAGATTTTCCCGCCCCACGGCGATCCGTTCGCAAAAGGCCCGAAGCGATTTTCCGCAATCGTCCAGATCGATTCGGTTCCCACCGACACTGCGACCTCGAAGCGATATTCGCCGGGTCTCAAGGGCACGGAGCCGGCGAGCGCGGATGCGGCGATTGAACTGGCGATGCAGTACGGCCGGGACATCATCGACGGAAAGGTGCAGGCAGGCGCGCTCTACAACGCGCGCAGCGGACGCTTTTCGCATTCGGTAAGGCGCTTCAGGCCGGCTACGCCGGCTGTTGCGGCAGCGCCTGTGCCGCTGAAGACAGGCAATGACGGCGCAATGAACGACGGCACATGAACTGGGCTGAGAGCCAGGCAGCAATACCGCGTGACGGAATCTCGGGACCTCGCGCACAACCGAAAGAGCATGATCATGAATGACACAGTACGAAGCTACCGCGGCCTTGAAATCTACCCGCTGATCTACCCCCACAAGCCGCGTGGCGCGGACGGTTCGCGGCATTACGACTCAGGATTCGACGCCGCCGTGAAAATCTCGCGGCGCGGTATCGATGACAGCACTACGACCAGCCGGGTCTATCGCGTGCCGGGCGAAAGCCCTTTTACCGGTTCGGGCGAAGCGCGCCTCGCGTCGATGCGCTACGCCGAGCAACTGATCGACGGCAGCGTAGCGGGCGAATCCATCTCCGATCTATGAGTTACTCATCCTCACTCGACCTTTCTCGCGCCGTGTCCTCACTCGACAAGCCTGCCGTGCGGAGCAATTACAACGTGGCGGTATCGTCCCGGCGCGCAACGGGCGGCACCATGCCCACGTTGCGCGTGACGCGCCTCTCCGACAAGCGCGTGATCTATCCTTTCGTGGGCTGCGCGGACATGCCGCTTTTCCCCGATGCACAGACCGCCCGCGACTACGCCGAGCAGTACGGCGCAAGCCTCGTTGCGGGCGATATTGCCGTGCCGGAGTGACGTGCGCAGGGGCGGCGGGGCGAATAGTCACATTGCGTGACTAAGCTCAGTCCGAAATAGCTTGACACGGCTCCTCAGCGGACGTAATCTGAGGGTCGAAGTATTTCAAGAAGTTCGATTGCTGTTCATCATTCTCCGTTGTCATCTCCGCGGTATTTGTTGTCCTCTCACTTCCTTGAAACTTCTCTCGCCTCATTCAGAGGTTGCATCATCTTTATATTTTCAAGGATTTAATATGGATACCGGTATCGTCAAGTGGTTCAACGACAGCAAGGGCTTCGGCTTCATTACGCCTGACGCAGGCGGCGACGACCTCTTCGCCCACTTTTCGGAAATTCGCAGCGAAGGCTTCAAGACCCTCGCCGAAAACCAGAAGGTTAGCTTCGAAACGAAGCAAGGCCCGAAGGGTCTGCAAGCTTCGAACATTACCCCGCTGTAATTGACGGTGTAATTTGTTTCAGCGTGTGAATTGGTTCGCACCGGTTCACACGTGTATCAAGCGTTTCGCGGAGCTTTGGCTCCCGGTTGCGGCAGCCGTATCAACCAGGTGATCTTTGAGTTATCAGGTTCCACGGCGCCGCTGCCATCAGCATTGCACCTGTCTGCCTCTGCTTGCATGTGTTGCACCTCCACTTTAGTCCGCTGTCGCATTAGTCCTCTGCCGCTTTAGTCCCCTGCAATCTCCTGCAACACTCCGCTGCTACATCGCGATCGAGCTGCGAACGTTTTGAGTTCGTCGCCGCGTTGTACCTCGGGCTGCTTTCTGCTGTATTTCTGCTGCTCCTCTGCGAATTCATGGCCTCGTGCCAGCAACGACGCGTCCTTGCACAAGCTTTTGTGGGACGGCGTTCATTCGTGTGTATCACCCATGCATAACTCAAACCATAACTCTAAAATTTCGCAGTATCACGGCTACAAAGTCATAGCTTTCGCACATCGTCTGCCGGACGGATTGTTCGCGTCCAATTTGCTGCTTGAACGTAACAGCGGCACAGGCAAAGGCAATCGCTATCAATTTCATGCCCTTGACTACTTCAAGGACGAAGCGCAAGCAATCGGCCACTCCCGCAAGTGGGCCCGCAACTGGGTCGACGATCGCGGCTGATTTCAGCCGGTCGTGAAAATCCCTGACTGACGCGCGCAATAGTGCGGTCAACATCAATAAGGCGCACCTCGGGTGCGCCTTTGTCGTATGCGTCGGCAAAAAATCCCTCAGGACCACGGGCGCTGCGAAATTCAGTAAAAGATCTGCATCTTTTTCCTCAAGCAATTTTTCTGGCGGTCGATAAACACATTGCCTGGATCGACAAATGTGCGACGGAGCATCACGAAAAAAGTTTATCGCGTTCGAGGGGTGAGAGCCTCGCCGTCTTAAAGCACTTTGCGACAGGCATGGGCCGCGGGCAGGACCATCGATAAAACCGGTCCGCCCGCGCCGCACTCGATCCGCTGGCGGTTCTTTGGGGGCAAAGGCCGCAGCGGCAACTCAGCCGTTATGCCCGTGAGGGCAGGAGTCGCCACATGAATCTCAAAGACGTGTCCATCAAGAGCAAGCTCATCGGAGGATTCGGTGTGCTCGCCGTCATCGTGCTGGGCGTTTCGGTGATGTCGCTGCACGCTTTAAGCGCCTCGACCGACGGCTTCTCCAGCTATGTGCATGGCCCGAATGCCCGCGCCGATGTCGCCACGCAAGTGCGCACGGCCGTGGATCGCCGGGCAATCGCCGCGCGCAATCTCGTGCTCGTCACGAAACCATCGGACCTCGAGATCGAAAAGGCCGAAGTGATTCAGGCCTCGGAAGATGTGCAGACGAAGCTCAAGCTCCTGAAAACCATGGTCGCAACCGGGCCTGACAGCAGCGACACTGCCCGCAGCCTCGTGAGCGAGGTGGATCGTGTGGAATCGCTCTACGGGCCGGTCGCGAATGACATCGTGGCGTTGGCGCTGAGCGGCAAGCACGACGAGGCCATCGTGAAGATGGACAACGAATGCCGGCCCTTGCTGGCCGCGCTTGTCAGGGCCACGAACGCTTACGCGGAATACACGCGTGGGCGTCAGGAGCAGATGGTGCGCGAGTCAGACGAGCAATACCAGACGCAGCGCAACTGGATGGTCGCGCTTTGCGTCGCCGCGCTTGCGTTGGCAGCCGCCGCGGGCGTATTCATTACGCGCTCGATCACCGTCCCGATCCGCCGTGCAGTCGATGTCGCCAGCACCGTCGCGCGTGGTGACTTGCGAAGCCGCATCGTGGTGATGCAGAAGGACGAAACCGGCCAGTTGCTCGGCGCGCTCGCCGATATGAACGCGCGCCTGATCGAAACCGTGAGCCGCGTGCGTGAAAGCAGCGGAAGCATTGCCAACGCTTCCACCGAGATTGCCACCGGCAATACCGACCTCAGTCAACGGACGGAGGAACAGGCGGCGTCGCTGGAGGAAACGGCGGCGAGCATGGAAGAGCTGACATCGACGGTGAAGCAGAACACGGAGAACGCGCAGCAGGCAAGCGCTCTGGCATCGAGTGCATCGAATGTCGCAGAGCGCGGCAGCAAGGTCGTGAGCCAGGTGGTCGACACCATGCACGGCATCAGCGCGAGCTCGGCGAAGATTGCGGAAATCACCGGGATGATCGAAGGTATCGCGTTCCAGACGAACATTTTGGCGCTGAACGCGGCCGTGGAAGCGGCGCGGGCGGGCGAGCAGGGACGCGGGTTTGCCGTTGTGGCGAGCGAGGTGCGCAGCCTGGCGCAACGGTCGTCGAGCGCGGCCAAGGAGATCAAGGAGCTGATCGCCAACTCGGTGCAGCAGGTCCAGAGCGGATCGGTGCTTGCCGGGCAGGCCGGCGAGACGATGGCCGAAGTCACGCAGGCGGTGGCGCGCGTGACGGACATCATGGAGGAGATCGCGGCGGCATCGATCGAGCAGGGGCGCGGTATCGAACAGGTGAATCAGGCGATCACACAGATGGACGAAGTCACGCAGCAGAACGCGGCGCTGGTGGAGGAAGCCGCGGCGGCATCGCATTCGCTGCAGGAACAAGGGCGCCAGTTGATGGATGCGGTTGCGTTTTTCCAGATGGAGGGTTCTGCGGCGGCGAGCGTGGCGCCGCAAGCTCGTGCGATTGCGAGGGGTGCACAGGGCGTGCAGAAACGAGCGCCGGCCGTTCGCGTCGCCCAACTGAAAGCTGCCGGCGATGACGGCTGGAGCACGTTTTAAACTGCTTTGAGCTCTATAGGAAAACGGCGCGGACGTCTTTGGACTCCGCGCCGTTTTTCATGGTCCTTCCTTGATCGATTGAGTTCGGATATTGCTCGGGAACGCGAACTGCGTTTGGCTCACTGAGATCCCGATCTTCCTTCTTCGAACCACCGGAGCTTTTGATGTCCCTCTATCTTTTGGCATTGCTCATCGGCGTGATTGCCGGTCTCCGGGCGATGACCGCGCCCGCCGCCGTAAGCTGGGCCGCGCACCTTGGCCTCCTGCCGCTGCAGCACACGCCGCTGGCTTTTCTCGGCGCGACGATTACGCCGTACATCCTGACGGCGCTTGCCCTGATTGAACTCGTCACGGACCAGTTGCCCAAGACGCCCAGCCGCAAAGTGCCGATGCAGTTCGGCGCCCGGCTTGTGACCGGTGCCGTGAGCGGCGCCGCGATAGGGGCGGCGGCCGGATCGATGATCGGTGGTGCGGTGGCCGGCTTGATCGGTGCGGTCATCGGCACGTTTGGCGGGGCGAGCGCCCGGGGTGCGCTGGCGCGTGGGTTTGGCCGTGATCTGCCTGCCGCGCTGATAGAAGACACAGTGGCCGTGGTGGGCGCGGTGCTGATCGTCATGGCGATCGGCTGAAGCCAGGCCGCGCACGTGCTAGTAGCTGCGGCGTTGCGGTATCGAAAAGTAGGTGGTCAGCATTTCCGCAAGGCGCCAAGTGGCGCAGGGACGGCGGCAATGGGCATCGAATCCGGCGTGCTTCAGCGTTTCGATGGGGTCCGCCGGCCAGATATTGCTGATTGCGACCAGCAGGCGGCCGGTCATGTCGGCGTCGGGCCGTAGCGCGCTGATGAAGGCGTAACCGGAATCGCTGTCGAGCCGCGTATCCAGTATCAACGCCTGGGGTTTCCAGTTCTGCAGCAATGAACGCGCTGACTTCAGGTTCTGCGTTTGCATCACCTGTAATCCGGTAAGCCGCAGCAATGCTGCCAGCGACTCGCCAATCAGCTTGTCCTGATGCGCGATCAACACGCGGGGCGAACCGACTGGCATACGTGCCTGCTTGCCGCTCCATAACGCAAAGTGTCTCTCGTCATCGGTGCCTGAACGACTGCTCATGATGTCCTCCTCGTGGTTTTTATGTGAGTGGAACGCCGGACCGTGTCTCCTCTCGCTAGCTGCAGCTTCGAGTTCGGTGATGGCGGTGTTGCAGAGTCGATGACGCAGTGTCGCGTTTAAGCGTTCGCCGCAAAACCCGGTCGAGGAGGGGCATGTCGCGCGATTTTCGGGGGGATCGAATACCCTCCCACTGATCCCTGCGAAAGGAGGGGTTGCGGGAGGCCACCTTACCGGTACCATCGAATTGTGATTTTTGGGAATGGCAATGGAAAACGGTAACTTCAAGACGGTGCTGCTGGTCGAGGACGAGGGGCTCACGCGAAGCGCCATGAAGAGCCTGATCCTTGCCAATGAACCGTTACTCGATATCGATGAGGCTGACGGCATCGAACAGGCCAAGGAAAAACTCTCCGGCGGCTCGTACG
Source organism: Burkholderia sp. PAMC 26561 (assembly GCF_001557535.2). NCBI lineage: Bacteria > Pseudomonadati > Pseudomonadota > Betaproteobacteria > Burkholderiales > Burkholderiaceae > Burkholderia > Burkholderia sp. PAMC 26561. The sequence goes on along the minus strand of NZ_CP014307.1, from coordinate 333,870 downwards.
ATCTGGTCTTTCTCGACTATCAATTGCGGGGGAACTCCACGGGCCTCGATCTGCTGAACTGGATCGGGGAACAGGAGCGCGAGGTGCAGACCATCATGCTGTCCGCACAAGATGATCGCGATACGGTGCTGGAATGCATCAGGAGCGGCGCATGCGGATTTATATCGAAAGCGAGTGAGCAAGGCGCGGGCGTGTTTCGCGAGGCGCTCAAGACTATCCTGAGCGGCCGGGTGTATTTGCCTAATAGCGTGCTTGGAAAGGGCGGCCACAGCCCCAAGCCGGTATCGACGCATTCAGGCGTGACGGTCGAGTCGCTGAACCTGCCGCCACGGCTGACGGAAACGCTGCGGTATTTGCTGCAGGGTTTATCGAACAAGGCGATCGCCAGGAAGATGAATATCAGCGAGAACACTGCGAAGGAGTATTCGAGCGATCTCCTTGCGCGGTTTCATGTGACACGGCGAACCTTCCTGATTGTAGAGATGGCGCGCCGGGGAATTGAGATGCCGATGGGTAGTGCCGCGGTGCCGGCAAGGTAAGCGGGGGTTGGGCAGGATCTGAGAGACCAAAAATAAGAAACGCAAGGGCAGGCGAGTCGCCTGCCCATTGCAACCAAGTACACCCGAATCACCGTGTCAGCACTGGCTCGATCTTCTCCTTCAGCACCGCCAGGCCGCTTCAGCAAACGACCTCCCTGATATCAGCGATGCCATCTGCCTGCGCAGTTCCGCAGGACTCACCGGCTTGCTCAGCACGTCGTGATCGCAGGCAAGCGGCACGATCGTCGCGGCGGGCTCGCCCGTCACGACCAGACATGGGCAACGCCGGCCCAACTTGGCGGCGCCGAGCATCGCGACTTCACGGGCGGTCTTTTCATCGCGCAAACGGAAGTCGGTGATGATCAGGTCCGGGTATCGCTCGATCGAACCCAGTATCTGTTCGAACTCCTCGAAGCTGCTGGCCGAATCGAACAGCACGCCCCATTGCACGAGCAGCGCTTCCGTCGATGCCCGCACGAGGCTGTCGTCCTCGACCAACAATACGTACAGCCCTTCGAGCGGCACTTCAAGATAGTCAGCGGTGTCGCCCTTTGCGCGCGGCGCGGCGTCTCCAAGCGGCGAGCCGCAAATCGGCATTTCAAGCGAGAAACGCGAACCACGGCCTTCAGCCGATTTCAGTTCGATCCGATGCTCCTCCAGCATCGAGACCACCGCGTTCACGATCGATAATCCCAGCCCGAGCCCGCGATCGTTGTCCTGCTCCGCATTGCCGACCTGGAAGAACGGCTGGAAGATTGCGTCCCAGTGCTCGGACGCAATGCCGATGCCGTTATCGACCACATCGATGCGCGTACGCGTCGCCGAGCGCACCACGCCCACGATCACAACGGGCTTGGGATTCTTGACGGCATCGGCGTAACGAATTCCGTTGGATACCAGGTTCGCAATAGCCCGTTGAAGCCAGTGCGAGTCGCTGCGCACGTAGACGGGCGCGGCAGGCATGCGCAGGCGCAGATCGACGCCATGCATGGCGGCAAGCGGGCGCAATTGCTCGGCGACTTCGAACACCGCGAGCTTCAGGTCGAACACGTGATATCGCGGCATCACGCGACCCGATTCGAGCCTCGAGAGATCCAGCACGGCGTTCAGGAATCGCGCGAGGATCACGGAGGAACGGCCGGATTCATCGATAAGCCTCGCCGCTTCAGTCACGTCGTCGTGGCGCACGGCTTCGGCGGCCGCTTGCAGGAAGAGGTTGAGCGCGTGCATGGGTTGCCGCAGATCGTGCGTGGCGGCGGCGAGGAAATTGGACTTCTCCTTGCTGGCCGTTTCTGCGGCCAACGTTTGCTGCTCTTTGAGCGATATCAGCGCGCGAGTTTTTGTGTCCTGATCTTTCTTCGATGCCAGCAAGTCGAGGTTTTTGCGCTCCAGTTGTACGTTCGCCGTGAGCAATTCATTGTTGAGCACGCCGAGCGCGCGCTCGGCCGAAAAGCGTTCGCGCGATACCCGTTCCGCGTGAACACACACACCATGTCCGATCACGACCACGTTGAACAGATAGAACATGCCCATGTAGAAATCTTCGGGCGAAAGAATCCGGATGGTGAGCTGCAGCAGGATGATGCTGGAAAACGTGACCACGGCGGCCGTCAACGCGACCTTCGACTTCAGATAGAAGAAACCGAACTGAAAGAAAAAGACCAGGTAAAGGCCGACGAAATACCACGTGTAGTTGAACGGCCGTGGCGTGATGGAAACCAGCAGGAGCAGCAACAGGTTGCAGCCGTAGACGCCCATGAGCGTCACCCGCTGGGATGCGGCATGGGTGGCGAAAGAACCCCGCAGAGCCAGGCTTAGCACGAACATCAGCCAGACGATGCCCGCAAACCGCAGCGCCATGATGTCCATGAACACGGGTTCGAGCACCGTGCTCACGCGCCCGAAATTGAAGTCGTACCAGAGGAAGCAGACCCACACGCTCAACGCGAGCAGCGCGGACGCGCGCCGGAAGGCGCAGAAGCGCCGGCTATGGTCTTCGAGGAACTGCGCTTCCAGCGCAACGTCGGGAAATGCCTTGGGAACCGACAGGTTACGGATGAGGCTCAGGCCTGCGTCGCGTGCGGATGCCGAAACGAGCTGTGACGGCGTTGGCGTGGCGATCTCTGCGGTGTGCTCCGGTACGTCCATGTTTCGCTCACTCGAAAAGAACGTGACCGGCTACTGTAGCGGAGCACGCGTCTTATGAAAACCTCGTAATTGCAGGGCTTTTAAGCGTTCGGCTGGCCATGACCCCGTGTCATTGATTCGATGACGCGCAGGCTATCGTCATTCAAACTCCGCCGCATTACGATTTATTCCCTGTTTGCCGCATCGCCGAGATCTTTTACGAAGTCGGATGCGGCGTTTATTGATCAGATCTAAGCCGATCTATATAGGACGAAAAACATGTCACGCGTTTTCATAACGGGTTCCGCCGATGGCCTCGGGCAGATGGCTGCAGAGTTGCTGGTGGCGCAGGGACATCGCGTGGTTCTGCATGCACGTAACGAAAAGCGCGCCTGCGATGCAATGCGTGCTGTGCCAGGTGCGGAAGCGGTGGTATCGGGCGATCTGTCCAGTATGGACGCAACACGTGACGTTGCCGAGCAAGTGAACCGGCTTGGCCGCTTCGATGCCGTGATCCATAACGCGGGCGTCGGTTATCGCGAGTCGCGGCGTATCGAGACCATCGATGGCTTGCCTCATGTCTTCGCGATCAACACGATTGCGCCTTACATCCTCACAGCTTTGATCGAAAAGCCTGAGCGGCTCGTGTATCTCGGTTCGGGCATGCATGAAGGCGGCGATCCGGGTCTCGATGACCTGCTGTGGAAACAGCGCAGGTGGCAAGGCGCAAGCGCCTATTCGGATTCGAAGCTGCACGATCTCTGGCTCGCATTCAGCGTTGCACGGCGCTGGCCGGGCGTTTTATCGAACGCGGTCCATCCCGGATGGGTGCCGACCAGGATGGGCGGCGCGGGCGCGCCCGACGACATGAAGGCCGCGCCGCGCACGCAAGCATGGCTTGCGGTCAGCGACGATCCTGCAGCAAGCGTGACGGGCGAATATTTCTTCCATATGAAACCGCGCAAGCCGAGTGCGGCCGCAAGCGATGAGCGTTTGCAGGACGGCCTGATCGCAGCATGCGAGCGACTGACCGGTATTCGTCTGCCGAATTGAACGCCGTGGATCAGACCAGTTCGGAAATCTCGATCAAATTCAGATCAGGGTCGCGGACATACACCGAGCGGATTTTTTGCGTTGCACCGGTCCGTTCGACCGGCCCCTCGATGATCGGCCAGTTGCACTGGTTCAGATGTGCAATGACGTCGGCCAGGGGAACGGCTGCGATAAAACACAGGTCGAGCGCGCCCGAAACCGGCAGATGCGCCTTCGGCTCGAATTCCTTGCCGCGAACATGCAGGTTGATTTTCTGCTTGCCGAAGCGAAACGCGCTGCGCCCCTCGCCGAAGGTTTCGAGCTGCATGCCAAGGACTTCCGTGTAGAAGTGGCGAGTCGCCGTTTCATCGATGCAAGTCAACACCAGATGATCCAGATGATCGATGAGGGTCATATCAAGCTCCTTCGTGTGCGGCTGTTCTTTGCTGATCGGGCGGGGCGTCGTGAAGATCGAGCCGGCGGCCGGCCTTGAGAATCTGGCTGGGCACATCGTGGCCGATCAACCCGGGCAACAAAGCCGATGCCTTAAGCACGGCAGCGAGATCGACACGGGTATCGTAGCCGTCGAGCGCCAGCATGTGCACGAGTTCTTCGGTACAGACGTTGCCGCTCGCGCCTGGCGCATACGGACAGCCGCCAATGCCTCCCAGCGACGCATCGAAACGATCGATACCCGCTTCCAGCGCCGCGAGAGTGTTGGCAAGCGCCATGCCGCGCGTATTGTGAAAGTGCAGCGTCAGTTCGAGCGCGGGAAACACTTTGCGCACGCGCTCGCACAAGGCTTTCACTTGCGACGGATAAGCCATGCCGGTGGTATCGCAAAGGGTCACGCCGTGCACGCCGAGCGTGGCGAATTCTTCCGTCCAGCGCAGCACTTCTTCAACGGGAATGTCGCCTTCCATCGGGCATCCCATCGATGTCGACAGCGACACGTTGATGGCAACCGGCGTCGACTTCACCACGCCGATCACCTCGCGCAACTGGGCGAACGACTGCTCGCGGCCCATGCGCAGGTTCGCGCGGTTGTGAGTTTCGCTGACCGACATCACGAGGTTGACTTCATCCACGCCGCACGACAGCGCGCGTTCCGCCCCGCGCACATTCGGCACGAGCACGGTGTAGACCACGCCTTCGCGCCGCGTAATGCCGTGCATCACGGCTTCGGCGTCGCGCAACGCGGGAATCGCCTTAGGCGACGTGAACGACGTGACTTCGATCTTCGCGAAGCCGCACGTGCTCAGGGCATCGATCAGGGCGATCTTTGCGTCGGTATCGACGAACTGCGTTTCGTTCTGAAAGCCGTCACGGGTCGCGACTTCCTGGATATACAGGCGTTTATGAATTGTGGTCATGGCAGTGGTTCCTGTTTTCGTGCGATGCCGCTGGTAGCTGAGGCGTGGCATCGCCACGTTTGAGCGCCGCAAGGTCTCGGATGCTCATCATGCCGTCCACACACCAAGTCGAGAATTGCCAATTTTTCCATTACCGTTTCCAAACAAGAAACGGTCCGTGCTTTGGACTCATGACAGCGACAAACCAAACGGGCTCAGGCGCGAACAACTCATGTTAATCAAGCGTTTTGTTGGAAGACTGCTGTTGTCAATTTCGAGGTGGACGGTCATGGCACGCGGTCGGTAGGGTGTCGGTGCCTCAGTGCCTCGGTGCGCCAAGGCCGGACTGCACATCGGCTTGATTCCGGCTTACATATTGACCTGCTACCTGAAGGGCTTCAATGTTTATGTGGCCAAAAACCGCATTCGTTTCATCTGCCACTAGCAGCACCGACCGCTCGGCGAACAACCGCTTTTTTGCTATCGATTGGGGCATCCAGACCTCTTTCAGCAGGCACCTTTTCTTCATTGCGCTTACAGCGTGCATTGTCTTCAGCGCGACGTCCGCACGCGCCAGCCTGACATGCACTTACCCGGTGAACGTAAGCAAAGTGCTTGCCGCAGGAACCATTTCGGTCCCGGCGTCGCCTGCTGTGGGGGCCACGGTCAAGACGCTGGCACCGGATGCGTTTCAGATACCGTGCAGGCTTCTTTCGTCTGCGCCCGTCTCGACTTCAGCCGACGAATACGCCATTTTTAAGACGACCGCGTCGCTGGCATCAGGGTTTAGTGATGTCTATGCGACCAACGTCCCAGGCCTGGGTGTTCGCTTTGCGTTCAACGCACCGGCGTGCAATGCGGTTAATGCCACGCTGGACAAAGGAGAGGTCAGGCTGACCTGTCCCGTCAACACGCCGGTCGGTGGACCTTATGTAAATATCGATATCGCAAGTGTCGTCAGTCTCGTGACGACCGGTCCTGTCGCCGCGGGAGCATCGAGCCTTTTAACAATCCCGACCGTCACGATCACCTATCAGCACTCAGACAGTCCTGGCAATAGTTACCAGTTTGGTTCGCTTTATACGGGCACGGCAAGCGGCACGCTCAGCACTGCCACCTGTTCAGTACAGACCGACGCTCCGGTCGTTGCGCTCCCCACCGTATCCGTACGCGGATTTTCAGGCGGCCTGGGAACCACGGCCGGCGCTCAATCGTTCAACCTCAGCTTTGCCTGTGCAACCGGCGCACAAGTTTCCATAGTCATCACCGACGCAGTCGATCCGTCGAACCGTTCGAACGTGCTTAACCTCGCGTCTGAATCGACGGCCAAGGGCGTTGGTGTACAGGTCCTCAGGGACAAGGGCACGCCGGTAAGTTTCGGTCCGGATGCGGCGGGGCCGAATGTGCCGAATCAGTGGTTGATCGGTGCTTCGCCGAACGGCGTGCTCGTGCTGCCTTTAACGGCGCAGTACATTCGTACCGGAAACGTCACGGCCGGATCGATCAAGGCATTGGCTACATTCACGATGTCGTACCAATAGCCGCACGGGCTCAGACCGGTTTGAACGCGGTGCGAAATAGACGTCGCTATCCGGAGCTGGTCGCAGAGCAGTAGTTGGGCGGCTATAAACCGCAGGCGATTGCCTGAGCGCTTTATCGGACGTCGATTCAGTTTGCGCACGCGTACATCTCGCCGCTCCCGCAAAGATGGACAGGCTTGCCAGGGGATAGCCTGCAGGCCAACGACTTCGCCGTGGCCTGGTTATAGTGATCGAATCAATGTTCCGGCCGGGATCGAAGTTAGCTTTTTTTCCGGTCGATCCTATCAAGATTCACGAGACCGGACTAAGTGCTGCGGCGATAACTCCGGTCGGCAAAGGAGATCTTTTCCCGATGTCCAATCTCGTCCTCGACAATCCTTTCCTCGAATACCTCGATGCTCGGCATGTAGGCTGGAAGGAAGGTTACGCCGAATTCCGTATGCCGATCCAGCCGAAGCACCTGAACCGGCGCGGTGTGTTGCAGGGCGGGGTGGTGGCGACGCTGCTCGATGCCGCCTGCGGTTACGCCGGCTTGTATGCACCCGAGGAAGAACCTGCCAGGCACGGCTTCACGTTGTCGCTGACGGTCAATTACCTGGATACGGGGCTGGGTGAAAGCGTGACGGCGAAGGGCTTCATCGAAAGACAGGGCCGCAGCATTTTCTTCTCACGCGGCGAGGCGTGGGTGGACGACAAGATCCTGATCGCGAGCGCGCAAGGGACGTTCAAATCGGCGGGACTCAAAAAAGGCTGAGGGAGCGCGGTCAGTGGCGCTCCCGATGCTTATGCAGCCGGCTTCAATATGACCTTGGTCCAGCCGTTGCCGCGTGCGTCGAAGTGCTTGTACGCTTCGGGCGCCTCGTCGAGCGGCAATTCGTGCGAGATGATCGGGACTTCATGGCCCTTGCAACTGCATTGATAACCCACGCATTCGCAGCCCCGGTCAGCGCCTTCACCACCGGTCAGTTCCAGCGCCTGGTCGACGGCGGAACCATCGCTGTCATCGATACCAATGACTGGCGTACTTCGAACTCGTGCAGATTGCGAGGAGACGGCAAAGGACGGCATGGTGTTCGTGTCGCCTGGGTCCTACCACTATGACGCGATCGTTCTAGGAGTCTGGTTTATGGTCGCATCTACTCAAAGGGGACCCATCAATCCAACAAACAGCCAAGGCCAGTCCTTTATCCGGGAGTCATCGAATGTCGAGAACATTGGAAGCCGCGCCTCCCGAAGTCGATCTGAAAACGCTGCGCAAAGTGATTCTCGCGGCGTCGATCGGCAACTTCGTCGAATGGTTCGATTTCGCCGCGTACGGCTTTCTCGCGACCATCCTCACACGCGAGTTTTTTCCGAGCGGAGACCCCGCTGTCGGATTGCTCAAGACCTTTGCCGTGTTCGCCGTGGCGTTTGCGTTCAGGCCGCTCGGCGGAATTGTGTTCGGCGTGATCGGCGACCGGATCGGCCGCAAGCGCACGCTGGCGCTGACTATTTTGCTGATGGCGGGCGCGACGACATTGATCGGTTTATTGCCGACTTACGCCGCCGTCGGCGCATTCGCGCCGCTGCTCTTGACGGTGATCCGCTGCGTGCAGGGCTTCTCGGCGGGCGGCGAATACGCCGGTGCCTGCGCCTACGTGATGGAACACGCGCCGCAGCACAAGCGTGCGCGATATGGCAGTTTCGTGCCGGTCTCGACGTTTTCTTCTTTCGCGGTCGCCGCGGTCGTGGCCTACGCGCTCGATGCCTCGCTGTCCGCCGATGCCATGAGTTCGTGGGGCTGGCGCGTGCCATTCCTGGCGGCCGCACCGATCGGCTTGATCGGGCTTTATCTGCGGATGAATCTCAACGAAACGCCGGCGTTCCGTGCGCTCGAGGGCGAGCACGCCGTGGCGCACGCGCCATTACGCGATACGCTGCGCACGCAGGCGGCAGGCATCCTGAAGCTGGGCGCGTTCATCTCCGTGACGGCGTTGTCGTTTTATATGTTCACGACGTACTTCGCGACTTACCTGCAGGTCGCCGGCCATCTGAATCGCGCGACATCCTTGCTGATTACGGTGATTGCGCTGTTTTTCGCGGCTGCGCTGTGCCCGCTCGCAGGTTTGTATTCAGACTTCGTTGGACGCAGGAAAACCGTGCTGACGACGTGCGTGATTTTGATCGCGACCGTATATCCATCGTTTTCGCTTGGCAGTTCAGGGCAGTTCCTGCCGTCGGTGCTGGGGGTAGGACTGCTGGCGATCGGCGCAGTGTTGTCGGGCGTGGTGACCGCACCTTTGTTGTCCGAAATATTCCCGACGCGCACACGCTACACCGCTTCAGCCATCACCTATAACCTCGCTTACACGATCTTCGGCGGCACCGCGCCGCTCGTCGCCACGTGGCTGATCACGACGACCGGCAACAACATGTCGCCGGCGCTGTACCTGATCGTTATTTCGGTGATGGGCCTGATTGGCGGGATGATGTTGCCGGAGACGTCGAAGGTATCGTTGCACGGCGGGCAACCGGCTTCGTACAGTGCGAGCCCGGCAGCCCTCAAAGCCGTGGCGTAGGAAGTTTATTGCTGGACTTGCCCCGCGGCCGCGATCACGCGATGCACGAAGCGCAGCTTTTCGACCACCGGCGGCGCGAGCGCGAACGGGTACGCGTCGGGCATGCCGAGACTGCGATTCAGGCTGTTTAGCGCATAGGTGAGCGGAAACCACTGGTGCATCAGGTGGTCGAAGGTCGCTTCGCCGACGGGCGGCTGCGCCACGAGCGTGGGATCGAGCGTGTTCAATGGCGCGAGGGCTACGCCGCAAGCACGGGCGGTATCGATGGTGTCGAAGATGTGCAGGTAATGCGCCCATGTCTCCGCCCAGTCTTCCCACGCGTGCGTGGTCGCGTAGCCGCTCACGAACGACTTGTTCCAGTCCGGCGGCGGACCTTCCTTGTAGTGGCGCGCGAGCGCTCCGCTGTAACTCGCGCGTTCGTCGCCGAACAGCATCCGGAAACTGTCGATCCACGGCGTATCCGCGATCAGCCGGTCGAAATAGTAGTGGCCGATCTCATGCCGGAAATGCCCCAGCAAGGTACGGTAGGGCTCGCCCATCGCGAGGCGGGCGCGTTCGCGCTGGGCATCGTCGGCCTCGGCGATGTTCATCGTGATCAGGCCGTTGTCGTGGCCCGTCAGCACGCGTTTGCCCCGGCCATCCTCCATGAATTCGAACTGCAGCCCCGTCTTCGGATTGTCTTGGCGGGAGTCCACGCGAAGTCCGAGCGCGCCGAGCGTGTAGAGCAGGCGCCGCTTTGCCGCTTCCAGCCGGAACCAGTAGTAGCGACGATTGGGCACGCCGAGGTTCGGAATGGTGTGGGTCAGGCGGCATGCGTGGCAGAGGGGATCGCGTGAATCGGCCGGCACCATCCAGTTGCAAACTTTTTCGACGGCGTAGTTGTGACACGGCTTGTACAGGCCCGCGTCGCCGCGTTCGGGGTGGCGGCTGCGCCAGAGGCCGTCGCCCGCGTCTTCGAACGCGCTGATTTCGGCGAGTTCGGGAATGAAACCCAGCAGGGACTCGCAGCGTTCGCAGCGGAAGTTCTCGAAGAACACCAACTGATTGCAGTGATTGCAATGGAAAGTTTTCATGAGCCCGGAGGTCGGAGTGCGCGCGATGTGCGTGACACAAGTCCCGGTCAAGCCTGGAACATGCGCAAAATGTGGCGGTTCGGCGAGCGTACACCTTATTGCGCAGCAACCTGCATGCCGCTAGTTCAGGCGCGCGGTGAGATACGCCGTCACGGCGGTCTTGTATTCGTCGATGAGAAGACGCCGTTCCTTCGGTTTCGCGGCCATGTAGAGCGGCGGAAGGCCCTTCACGATCTGCAGAAGCACCTCGGCGACGCGCAGTGCGTCGGCCGGCGCCAGGTCTGTGCGCCGGTGCGCGAACAGTTCCGCGAAGCGTTGCCGCAGGCGGCTGCGGTCGTCGTCGCTGCGATTGGTGGGTGTGGACGCCGCCGATAACGCCAGATAAGCCGGATGGTCGCCGATAAACCCTGTCATCAGGTCGATCAGCCGCCCGGCGAGCTCGGGCGTGCTGGCGGTGCGTGCATGCCCGGCGAGCGCGCTCCAGCGTTCGTCCATGAGCGCGCCATACTCGGTGCGCAGCGCGATGGCGAGCGCGTCCTTGTTCGGGAAATACTGGTAGACCGCACCAATCGATACCCCCGCGCGTGCGGCGATCCCGGTCATGGTGGCGGCTTCGAGGCCGCGTTCGGCGATGACGGTGCCGGCGGCCGCGAGCATGTCCTGCATGCGCTTCTCGGCGCGTTCTTGCTGGGGAATGCGTCGCATGGTTGAACGTCGGGGTCAGGGAGCGCTCAAGGTTACACGGAAAGCGCGCCGGGATCAGGCTTGGGGAAGCGTCGATCCATCACGTTGATGACAGAACCTTTCCGAGCTGTGCCACGAGGGCTGCTCGTTTGTCCGTATCGATACTCTTCAGATTGCGTTGGCGCCATCGCACTGCGGGCAACTCCGCGGCGGCTTGCAAATCGAGGGAATCCCAGGCGGGGTTGCCGCTCGAAAGCCAGAAGGAATTCCCGATGGATCTCTGGCATCGATCCAATCATCTCGCGAACCAATGTTTCCCGCGCCGCCAGGAGTTCCTCGAGCTGGACCGAATCGCGAGTCATTCCGACAAAACCTCGCTCAAACTCAGCCGCGATGTCTTTGCGTCGAACGGTCAGGATCTCGGCCATCGGTCGATCATGGCTGACCAGGTAGATCAGGAACGCTCGCCGCAGTGACTCGTCGATACCCTCGTTAGCCAGCAGATCGCGCACATCAAACAAGTCACGCGGATGCTGTCGGTCCAGCGCCGCAACGATCTTGCCCGCGTAAAGGTCCGGGAAGGAAAGTACACGCATCTCGGCAAATCCGAATTCCTCCTCGACGCTCGGTGTGACCGAGCGCATCTCCGGTTCAAACACGCACCCCCTGAGAACCGGCGTCACTTCTATCTTGATTTGTACACCGTTATGACGAACGACGAGTTTGGTGACCACGTCCTCCCTGGAACGCGCGAATAGAACGCGTGTTCCAGGGAGAGCCCCGGCAATACGTTCGCCCATCCGTTTCATGGCCGTATCGATCGCCGCAAGCGAAGCCGGACGGTCCTGAATGGGCAAATAGGTCAAGTCGATATCGACTGAAAGACGTGGCAGATCGCGTACGAAAAGGTTGATGGCGGTGCCGCCTTTGATCGCGAAATGCTCTTCTGCGGAGACGGAAGGCAAGGTCCGGATCAGTAATTCGACCTGACGTCGATAAACATCGGCAAAGGCCATTCAATGTACCTCGTCGAGATCTTTGGGAACGGTGATCTGGTATGTGAAATCCAGACGTCCGTCCTTTACCAGCACCCGCTTGCCCGAACCAAGCCCGATTTTCGATCGATCGATATGCTTGAGCCATGCATGACCGTGCCGGTCCGCAAAGAAGAAGAAGAGACGCTTGACCTTCACGCTTTGGCATCGATCAAGTAGCGCTTGCAGCCGTCGTGGAGCAAGATTGCTTAATCCTTCCATCAGCATGTCTGTCTGATGAAAACTTTCGTGGCCAGGCAGTTCATCGAGAAGTTCGAGCACGGCGCGTTCGGGCGTCGAGGCTGTCAGTGGCCAGTTCCATTGACCCCATGGAAGCGAGCGCAATCCGGCATCTTGGAATAAGGCGGGATCTCGCGCGGGAAGCTCGTCATTCCGGACAAGAGGGGGAAATTCGACAACGCTCAGGTCGTTCCCGAAAAGTGGCGCGCTGTTGTGATAGACAAATCGTTCCTTAAGCGGGAGCGAATAAAGCCATCCCGGCGGTCTGGCGGGACCGTGAAGATGGATCTCGGGAGAACTTTGCGAAAGATAGTGCGCATAGCCTTGCAGCTCGAGGGCCGTGCGGCCGCCAACAATCAGGCGGCGCTCAAGCAGCGTTTGCAAAGAGATAATGACCTGTTGCCAGCCGAGTTGACCACGGGGACGCCGATAAACCCTGCGCGCGGGTTGTTCAAGCCAACCAGCGGCGACGTACTTGGAGCGAAGAGACGTGGAATAGTGGTTCGTGGACAGCCATTCGGCGTCCACAAGCAAACCTTCCGGAAGCAAGATCCCAAGTTGGTTTAGTTTTCGCTGGTTTGGCTCACTCATGGTTGGCGTACGTAGATTTTTTCGAACTCAGCATGGTTTGAAAATATACCAATTTACGTAGCCATGGTAATCGAAACGGACAAACTGTAACCGATGGGTGCAAATACCAACTGCACAAACTGATCGCTGATTTTCAAAACAGGCTTCTCCCGAATCGATTCAGGAGACCAAGGCCGGCCATAGCAGACTAATCGGCGCTATCGTACTTTATGAAATGAGGTGTCCCCGATCCGCTCGTGGGAGCAGAGACCGGGCGGGGCGCCACAGCAACGCTGGGATCAGGGGACGAACCCATCTCCCATCCCCCGCCCAGCGCAAGAAACAAATTCACCTGATCGATCGCCACTTGCCCCTCGGCCGCCGACAACTGCGCGTTCGTCGATGTCAGCACGCGAGTCGCATCCAGATCGGCGATAAACGATTCGCGCCCGGCGAGGAAAAACCGGTGCGTCTGATCAGCGGATTCAGCCGCCGATTTCTGCGCGGCCCGCAGCGCGTCGGCGCGGGTGTAATCGGCGGAATACGTGGCGAGACTCGACTGCGTCTCGCGCAACGCCTTGAGCACGACACCATCGAACTGGGCGAGCGCAGCGTCGGCGCCATATTGCGCTTCGTGAATCCGGCCGCGTGCGCCATTCACCGGGAACGTCCAGCTGATCAGCGGACCAAAGCCCCAGCGCGCGGTCGGTTGCGTGCCGAGGTCTTCCAGCACGCCGGTCAAACCGGCAGACGCGCCGATGCTCACCGTCGGATACAACGCGCCCGTCGCGACTCCAATGCGCGCGGTCGATGCCGCCAGCCTTCGCTCCGCTTGCCGTACATCGGGGCGGCGGCGCAGCAGGGCGGCGCCATCGCCGACGGGCAGGGGTTGTGCGATCGTCGGCGTCTTGTTGCAGGCGTACACGGCCTTGGGCAGGTCTTCCGGCGAACGCGCCAGCAGCGCCGCCAGTTGATATTGCGCGATCTTGCGGCGCGCGGTGTACACCGGGATATTCGCGCTGAGCGTGGCGACCTGCGTCTGGCCGGCGGTCACATCGGGCGCGTTGCCGCGTCCAGCCTGCTGCAACCTGCGCGATACCGATACCCGCTGGCGCTGCAACGCCAGCGACCTTTGCGCAATCACGAGTTCTTCGGCCGCCGAGCAATTCTGTACATAAGCGCGCACGACGTCGGCCACGACCGAGATCCGCGCGAGATCGGCAGCGGCCTGGGTTGCATCGCTGTCTGCTTGCGCCGCTTCAACGCCGCGGCGCAGCGTGCCGAAAAGATCGAGTTCGTACGAAATGTTGATGCCGACATCACCTTCGTTCGCGACCGGGATCTTTTCGAAGATGAGGTACTGTTCGGCGGATTCCTGCGCGCGCTTGAACGCCGCCGACGCCCCGCCCGAAAACCCGCCCTGCGATTGCGCGACGCTCAGCGCGGCGCGCGAGCGGCCGAGGTTCGCCGCCGCCACGCGCAGGTCCGTATTCGATGCCATCGCCTGCTGCACGAGGTCGTCGAGTACGGGATCGTCGTAGAGACGCCACCAGTGCGTGGGCACGGCGCCCGCCGATACCGTCGACTGGCCTTGTGCACCATCGAGCGGCGCGTTCGCGTACGGCGCGTTGACGGCAGCGTCTTTCGGCAGGGAATAATCAGGGCCGACGGTGAAGCACGCGGCGAGCGCGAGCACGAACGGCGTCAGGGCAAGGGCGCGCGGCATCTTCATTTGCTTGCCGCCGGTGCGGATGCGGCGACGCCGGTGGTCACGGGAACCACGCCGCTGGCCGTGGCCGGCGCAGACGCGGGTGCAGACGCTGCCGAAGCCGATGAAGCGCCGTCGGCGCGGGTGTTTCCGGTCGGCGTCAAATCACGCACCGACACCGTCGCCGTGCGCCCCGCGATCATCCGGAAATCCGCCGGCACTTCGTCGAGTGCAATGCGCACCGGAATCCGTTGCGCAAGCCGCACCCAGCTGAATGCCGGATTCACGTTCGGCAGCAGGTTCGATCCCTGCACGCGGTCACGATCCTCGATACCCGCCACGATGCTCTGCACATGCCCGCGCAGGATCGCGGGTTCGCCCATCACCTTGATATCGACTGCCTGGCCGATATCGATACCCCGCAGCTTCGTTTCCTCGAAGTATCCATCGACACGGAACGAATGCAGGTCCACCACCGACAACACCGAGCGTCCCGCCGTCACGAACTCGCCCGTGCGCGGCGCGCGGTCGTTGAGGTAACCATCGACGGGACTCACGATCGTCGTGCGTTGCAGGTTAAGGCGGGCGGTATCGATGGCGACTTCGGCATCGGCGAGCGCCGCTTCGGCCTGCTGCACGCGCGAACGGCTTTCTTCCGTGATCTCGCGTGCGACGAGGTCGCCGAGCGTCCGGTTACGCGCGTCTTCGCGGCGCGCCTGGTCGAGCGTCGCGCGGCGCTGCAGTGCGGTCGCCTGGGCTTGGCGCAAGCTCAGCGCGTAACGCGCCTGATCGATGACGAAGAGCACCTGGCCGGCCTTCACCGGCTGGTTATCGACCACTTTTACATCAACGATCAGGCCGCCGACATCAGGCGCCACCTGCACGACGTCGGCGCGCACATGGCCGTCGCGCGTCCACGGCGCAAACATGTAATAGCCCACGAGCCGCCACAGCACGAACGCGGCGATCGCCACGACGACGAGCGTAAAGAGGATCTGTCCAATCGAGAACCAGGTTTTTTTCACGGTAATAGCCGATGCGAAACAATGACCACGATGCCAAGCACGATCACGTAGATCGCGAGGTCGAAAATGGAACGATGCCAGACGAAACGGTACAGCCCCACGCGCGCGAACACGCGCGTGAGTACGAGGCAGAGCAGGTACGAGACCAGCATCAGGATCAGCACGGCCGGCAGGAACACGCCGTAGATATCGATTTCGCCGATCATCGCGGGATGCTTTGTAAAGGGATGAGCAAACGGCGCGTCATGCTGCGGCCTCGGGTTCTGGCGGCAGCGCGGACGCGACGGTTTCCGGAAACAGCGACAAACGCATGCCGACGAGCGCATGCAGCGCATCGCGTACCTGCCGGCCGGGCGCGGGCGCCTGGGTCTGCGAGGCTGCAGCTTCGGCATTGGCTTCGGCATGGACCGCGCCGCCGCGGCGCGTGATGCGCGTGAGGGCGGTATCGATGGCCGTTTCCAGGCTTTGCGGTACCGGTTGCCGAGATCCACGCTCGACGTTGTACTGGAAGTAAGCGCGCACGCCTTCGAGCACGCTGTCCACCGACGCCAGTTCCGCTTCGCCGAGCCTGCGCCGCAGGCGCCGCAGATCGAGCGCGTTGAACGCAATGCGCAGGTCCCGAAAACTTTCGATGGACGGATGACGGCGTTCGTCGGTGGCGGCCAGGCGCGGAATGATCTGCATCAAACGGTCGATCATGCGGGCCGTCAGGTTTTTCTGGTCATCGACGGGACGGGTCGATGCGCTTAGCACCACGTCGCGCCAGCTCGACCGGATCAGTCGCGAAGCCGCCAGTTCCGCGCCGAAGGGCCGCGTCACACGCGTCCACACGAACGCGAACAGCAGCCCGGCCGGACCCGCGAGGTTGCTGTTCATGAAGGTCAGGAAATTGGCGTCGTAGGTGCCCTGGATGCTGATGAACGTCGCCGTGTTCACGGCCGTCAGCATGGTCGCGAGGTTGAACTGCGGACGCGGGATCAGCGTGCCGATCAAGATGAACGGCACTGCGAACATGATCACGAGCATCGGGAAGTCGTGCACGGTCGGCAAAATCACGAAGAGATATAACCCGGCCAGCACCA
Organism: Burkholderia sp. PAMC 26561; assembly: GCF_001557535.2. Lineage (NCBI taxonomy): Bacteria > Pseudomonadati > Pseudomonadota > Betaproteobacteria > Burkholderiales > Burkholderiaceae > Burkholderia > Burkholderia sp. PAMC 26561. The sequence continues at coordinate 317,305 of NZ_CP014307.1, read as the reverse complement.
CGGCAAGACATGTATAGATGAAAAACGAGAACACTTGCGGCGCGGGTTCGTCGAGCGCGGCGAAAAAGCAGCACGCGACCGCCGCCAGCGTCACGGCGCCCGCGCCGTCGTTCCAGCCGGACGCAATCCAGATGCTCATGGAAACGAAGATGGCGAGCATGGCCGAGCCCGCCGAAAACATCAGCATGCCGCGATCGAAATATTGCTGCGTGCCGCCGAGCCGCCAGTGTCGATAACGCGGCCGCCACGATCCTTGCTCGTTGGTGATGATCACGCGCAGCGAGCGGCAGTCCTGCCAGACATCCACGAGCTGTTTCAGCCGCCAGAGCGTGCTCGAGAGCAGCGCGCCGTCCCACGTGCGCAGGCCGTCGGCGTCGGGTTGCAGGCTTGCGATACGGGCACGCAATGCGTCGGCGTTGGCATCGGCATCAGCAGACCCCGATTTTGCATCGAGGGGTTCGTCGAACCACTTGACGATATCGTCGAGAAGCGGCTTGAGACCGTCCGGCGGTGGCTGCTGGCCGCTGAACAACGCCGCGAGCGGATCGCCGATAGCCGACATGATCGGCAGCAGCAATTGCATCCGTCCGCGCAGCGCTTGCGCGCGAGCAAGGACGTCGGGCCGGCTATGGTCGTAGGCAAGCTGGCTCAGCAGGAACTCAAGCTGATTGACTGTCAAGGCCATCCGCTGGCGGCATGCCGCAATGGTTTGACCGGAGAGCCGGCCGGAAAGCGTTTCCTTCGTGTAGAACGCGGCGTCGCGGAACCAGGCGTCGGTACGTTCGATCAGCGTGGGCGCAAGACGGCTTGGGAACAACGCGCCGCCGACCACGCTCGCGCACACGATGCCGAGCACGATTTCCTCGGTCCGTGAAACGGCGAGATCGAAGATGCCGGCCGGGTTCATGACGGAGGGCAGGGCGATCAGCGGCATGGTGTACCCCGCCAGCATGAAGACGTAGCTGCGCGCGGTGCGGTCGGATATGGCGAGAAACAGCAGCGTGCCCGTCCAGATTGCAACGACGGCGCTGAAAATGTACGGCGATTCCACGAATGGCGGCACGAACAGCACAGCCGCCGCCGCGCCGATCATGGTTCCCAGCGCGCGATACAAAGCCTTCGAGCGGGTTGCGCCCACAAACGGATTCGAGACGATATACACGGTCGCCATTGCCCAGTACGGACGCGGCAATTCCAGCTTGAGGCCGATGTAAAGCGCCAGCATGGAAGCAATGAAGGTCTTGACCGAAAACAGCCATTCGCGCGAAGTGGGGTACGTCATGGTGCGCTAGACGCCTTCTTCCGTATCGGTGCCGGCCGGATGGGATTTCGACGATGCCTGGGACGCGGGCATCGCCGCACCCAGTTTAAACGCGGCGAATACGCGCAGGGTGGCTTCCAGGTCTTCTTGGGTGACGTTTTGCAACACATCGGCGCGCAGGCCGATCAGTTCTTTCTCGATTTTGGCTGTTACGGTGCGGCCTTCGTCGGTGAGAGAAATGATCTTGGCGCGCCGGTCGTCGGGATCTTCTTCACGGCGCACGAGACTGGCGGCGCACAGTTGATCGAGCAGACGCACGAGCGACGGGCCTTCGATCCCCGTCATTTCCGCCAGCGCCACCTGCCGAACGGGCGCGTCGAGCCGCCCCGCGATAAGCAGCGGGGTAGCGCAGGCTTCGGAGACGTTGTAGGCGGCGATCACGCTATGACTGGTTCGCCGCCACTGGCGGGAGGCGATCACAAGCGCGCTGCTTACGGATTGTCGGAGTACGTCGATTGTCGGCATGGCGCGCATTGTATTTCGCCGACAGTTCGTTAGCAAGCTATTGAATTAAATACCGGGGTCAGAGTTGTTTTTTAGCCGCGGGTGTTTTTACCCGCGCCTCGATAGCAGGAGTTTGCTCAAAATCGCGAACGCCATGGTTGGAAGCTCAACGAGTTTTTGCACGACGATGTTATGCGCATAAAACTTTTCTACGGCGTCATCGAGCAAGCCGATGCCAACGAGTTCGATTCCCGAAGCCGTGATTTCACCGATCCGCGCCCGCAAATCAGTTCGCAAGATGACCGGATGGCCGTCGCCGGTGGCGGGGTAACCATCGGACAGCACCATCAGGATGCGGCGTCCTGCCCGCTGCGCCAAAAGCCGGCCGGCCGCCCAGACCAGCGCTTCGCCGTCGGGATTCTCGTGGCTGCAGTCGATTGTGCTCAGGCCGGTGGGATTGCTCGATCCAAACCGCTTGTAGATCCTCAGGTCCAGGCGTTCGAGCTTGCGGTTGTATCGAGTTAGATCTTCGCCTTCTCCGAGCATCTGTTGGTAATACGCTTGCATCTCCGTGGACTCTACGGAGCTATACCCCAGCACTTCGCATTTGAACGACAACTGCATCAGCGCATCGCACAGCGCCGCTGCACACAGGCGCGCCAGATCCATCTTTTTTCCGGCCATGGACCCGCTGAGGTCGATGAGCAGAGTCACTGCCGCGTCGCGCCCTTCGGTCGTGCGTTTGACACGAAACGGCGTGCGATAACCCGGCGACACCACGAGCTTCGCCAGCGCCGGCCGGTCGATTTCGCCGCGTTCCTGCTCGCGTTTCCAATGCGTCTGTTCGTCGGCTTTGAGCGCCCGCTCAAGGCGTGCGGTCAGCGGAGCGGTTTCCGCGCGGGCGAGTGCGCGGAGGTTTCGCCATGCCGCAGGGTCGCCTCGGCCCGTCAGGTCGGTGATGACGTCGAATGCGGTGGTGAGCGGGATCGAGAGGCGCGGGCGGCCGTCGATCAGATCTATATTGTCCAGCGACATGGGTGCCGCGGGCGATTGTGCTTCGGAAGCCTGCGCAGCGGCGTCCGACGCCGATGGCGCGCTGGTCATGGCATCGGCTGAAGCTGCATCCGGCGTTTCGTTTTCCGGTGCGGCGTCCGGATCGCTCGCGGCTTGCTCTGCGTCGAGCGTGTCATCGGCGTCGGCGGTGAACATCATCGTATTGACGTCGCCCGCGCCGAGCGATCTGATCCGCGCCACGAGCGCGTGCGCATTCGCGATGCTTTCGCGCGTCGACCGGCTCTTGCGCGCAGTTTCCAGTGCATCGGTCACAGCGCCGAGCGTGGCCAGAAGCGCGGGCGTGCGTTCCGTGACGGCGGGCGTTTCGCCCCACAGCGCGCCTTCGACAAGCCAGATCAGCTTGTCGCGCCATGAAAGCGTGGACCATTTCTGGTGCGTGGCATGCGCCTTCTGCGCGCGCAGCCTTTCGATATATCCACGGGCACCCGGATAGTCGGCGAACAAACGCTCGCACACACGCCGGTCTTCTATGACCTCGGCAAGTTGCCGCGCCGGACCTGAAGGCAGCGCGTCGATCTCATCGATGACGGAAAACTTCCAGCGCGCCGCGAGCAGATCGAGCTGGCCGGTGAGGGCGTCCGCGTCCGGTGAATCCGGCGCGGGTTCCGCAAGCACGATGCGCTCGCGTTCGACACGCGGGCCGCGTGCATCGAAGGAGACGGTCACGCCATAGCGGCCCGTCAGGACCCGCGCGAGCCGGCTTAGCGTGTCAGGCGTGAGTTGGGCGCGGCTCACCAACGCGGCTCAATCGTCAAACGCGATGTGATGCCGGATGATGCTGCGTATCAGCGCAGCGTCCTCCGCGCTCACTTTTGCGTAGATCGCAGGGCCGGCGGCGCGCTCCGGATCGCCCGAACGAAGCATGAGGTCGGCCCAGTCGAGCAAACGGCGCGTCGAAAACGCGCTCGCCAGATCTTCCCGGGCGAAGGCCGCGCGGCAATCGGCGGCAATCGCGGCGAGCGTGTTTGCCATCGGCGGCGTGATGCGCGCGCCGAGCGTGCGCATCAGCACCTCGGCTTCCTCTTTTGGCGACAAGTAATCCATCAGATACACGCGCCATCGGTCGAGAAAGGCTTCGTTCATCAGGTTTGCGCCCTGGTACAGATGACGATAAACGCTCATCGCACCAACGGCGTTCGCGGTCGCGAACAACCGGAAGGACGCATGCGGCGCGACCAGCTCGTTGCCTTTTTCCTTCAGCAGCAAGCGTCCGTGCGGTTCGAGCACGGCGGTCAGCACGGCGAGGATCGATGGCTCGGCAAAGTCGATTTCATCGACCACGAGCCAGAGGCCTTCGCGCATCGCGGTCGGCAACACGCCGTCCACCCACAGGGTTTCGCCGCCTTTCACGGTCCAGAACCCCACGAAATCGCCGATGGTCGTCTGCCCGTTCATATTCGCCCGCAGCACGCCGTGTTGCGAGCGCGCGGCCACCTGTTCGATCAGGCTGGTTTTGCCCGCGCCGGTATGCCCGATCAGCATCACACGCCGGTTTTCGACGATGTCCTGAAGGATGTCGGCGAAGCGCCCGGGGAAGAGGTAGGCGGGATTCAGGCGCGGCACGAGCGGACCGGCGTGGCCGAGCGGCATTTCGACTGTGCCGATCAAAGTAGTGGCATGGTCCGGCTGAGAAAGCGTGGCGAGCACTGCTTTGCCCGATGCTGCGCGCTTGAGGTCCTTGAGAAAGCCGTTGCGTCTTTCGCCGGCAACTGGCGCTTCTTTGTCGCCGGGACGCAGAAAACCTTCGCGATGCCACTTTTGCAGCTTCGATTTCAGGTTTTCAAGATCGACGACGGTATCGATATTCGCCGGCGCCTCGTCGCGCCCATGTTCGATCCGGTACATCTGGGGCCTGTCGGAGAGCGTCACGTGCCACCATTCGGCGCCATGTCCGGCGGAGCGTTCATAGCGGCCGATGTAGGGATCGTCTTGCAATTGCGGGTCGGGCGCGTTCATGGGAGTCGAGGCTTGGTCGCAGTGGATTGCGGAAGATTATACGTTCGGAGCTTCGCGGCGTTCCGCTTGCGTCGGCAGCGGCAAAACTCGATAATTTGCATTAGATATACGTGTTAACCATTTGATCTAAAAGAGAATTATATTAAACCTAATAATTTTTTTTAAGAATACTTCTTAAACTCTTGATTTGCTTAGAAAATATTGTGTAGTGCGCGAACCTAACTTCAAGTGCTTTATAAGCTTGTGCCTGAAGTTAATTCTCATGCGTAGGTTTCGGCTGCAAGACATTGATTTAATTGAGCAACTGTGGGTAATCGCGGACTCGTCAAACCCACCGGCCTTTATGACGCAGCTCACGACCGCGCATCCACAATGGCAAAATAAGCGCTCCACAAACCAGGAGCCGCAATGCGTACCCCGATCAAGCACGACTTCCGCAGCGACACCGTTACGCGACCCGGCCCGGCGATGCGCGCCGCGATGGCATCGGCGGAAGTGGGCGACGACGTCTTTCGCGATGACCCTACCGTCACCCGCCTGGAAGAAACGCTCGCAGAACGCTTTGGCAAGGACGCCGGGGTTTTCCTGACATCGGGTACGCAATCGAATCTGGTCGCGCTGATGGCGCATTGCGGACGGGGCGATGAGTTCATCGTGGGCCAGCAGGCCCATGCGTACAAATGGGAAGGCGGCGGCGCGGCCGTTCTCGGCAGCATTCAGCCGCAGCCCTTGAACAATCAGCCCGATGGTTCGCTCGCGCTGCAGGATATCGAAGAAGCGATCAAGCCCGACGATTCGCATTTCGCGCGAACGCGGCTTCTCGCGCTGGAAAACACGATCGGCGGCAAGGTCCTCTCGCATGAATACATGGAGGCGGCGACAGCGCTTGCGCGCCGCCACGGGCTGGCTACCCATCTCGATGGCGCGCGCATTTTCAACGCGGCCACGGCGCTGAAGACACCTGTCGCGACCCTCGCGCGTCCATTCGATACGGTGTCCGTGTGTTTGTCGAAGGGATTGGGTACACCGGTCGGCTCGGTGCTGGTCGGCAGTGCGCCGCTGATTGCGAAGGCGCGGCGTACGCGCAAGATGCTGGGCGGCGGTTTGCGGCAAGTCGGGATTCTCGCGGCGGCGGGCCTCTACGCGCTCGAACACAACGTGGAGCGTCTCGCCGATGACCACGCGAACGCGAAGGCCCTGGCCGAAGGCCTCGCATCGTTCAGCCAGCTCAAGGTCACGATGCCGGATACCAACATCGTCTTTGTCGAGGTGGACGGCGCGATTGCCGAGGGATTCTCGGCGCATCTCGCGTCGCACGGAATTGGCATTACGTCGGCCTATGGCGCGACCAAACAGCGCTGGGTCACGCATCTGGATGTGGACCGGGCTGCAGTCGAAGACGCATTGAGCGCTGCAAAGTCGTTCTTCGCCAACCGATAGCCAACGGACGGGAAGCCGGTCACTCTTCCTTCACGAAATCGATGAACGCACGCAACGGCGCGGGCATGTGCGTGCGGCTCGGGTAGTACAGGAACGGCCCTGAAAAGTGCTCCCACCACTCGTGGAGCACCGGCACGAGCGCGCCGCTGTCGATTTGCGGACGCAGGAATTCATCGAAGGTATAGATCATGCCCAGGCCGGCGGTCGCCGCGGCCACTTCAAGTGCCAACGTCGTTGCCACCAGCGGTCCTTGCGGCGTGAATCGAACCTGTTCGTCGCCGCGCACAAAATTCCACGCTGCCAGCACGCCGCTCGCAAACCTGTGGCCAATGCACGCATGGTCCAGCAAGTCACGCGGATGCCCGGGCAGGCCATGTCTCTCGAAATACGCGGGCGAACCCGCCGCCACGAAATGCTGCGTGCGCGGGCCGATTGGCACCGCGATCATGTCGCGCTCCAGACGTTCGTCGTAGCGAATGCCGGCATCAAAACCGGCTGCGAGCACATCGATAAACGTATCGTTCGATACCACCTCCAGCCTGATACCTGGATGCGCGGCCAGAAAGCGCGTGACGATCGGCGGCAAGACATGCATCGCAACGATGGTCGGGACATTCAGGCGCAATGTCCCGGTCGGGCTGTCCCGAAAACTGTTGACCGCGTCCAGCGCGCCGGCAATCTCGCCGAGCGCCGGCCCGAGGCGTTCCAGCAACCGCTGGCCCGCTTCCGTCACGGTGACGCTGCGCGTGGTCCGGTTCAGCAAACGGACCCCGAGACGCGCTTCAAGACGCCGGATCGCCTCGCTCAATGCCGATGCGGACACGCCGCGCACACGCGCCGCCGCGCGGAAGCTGCGTACTTGAGTGACGGCCATGAAGGCGGTGAGATCGGAGAGATCGGGATCGTCCATTGTGCGTGTTTCCGTACAGCCCGTGCTGTAACGGCCGGATTGTCGCACGCTTGGGCGGCTCGCATACTCCTGTCATCGCATCCGCACCGGCACGAACAGGAGAAAGAGCATGGAACAGCGTCAACTCGGAAAAACAGGACCGCAAGTGTCCGCCCTCGGACTCGGCTGCATGGGCATGTCCGGCATGTACGGGCCGTCGGAGCGCGGCGAAAGCATCGCCACGATCCACGCGGCGCTCGACGCGGGCATCAACCTCATCGATACCGGCGATTTCTATGGCAGCGGCCATAACGAAGCGCTGATCGGCGAAGCGTTAAAGGGTACGAAACGCGAGGCCGCCGTCGTCAGCGTCAAGTTCGGCGCGTTGCGCGACCCGGCGGGAGGCTGGGCAGGTTACGACGCACGGCCTGCAGCCATCAAGAATTTCCTTGCGTATTCGCTGCAGCGACTGGGGCTTGATTACATCGATATCTATCGTCCTGCGCGGCTCGACCCGAACGTGCCTATCGAGGAAAGCATCGGCGGGATTGCGGATCTGGTGAAGGCGGGGTATGTGCGGCACATCGGGCTGTCGGAAGTCGGCTCGGACACCATCCGCCGCGCCGCAACCGTGCATCCGATCGCCGATTTGCAGATCGAGTATTCGCTGCTTTCGCGCGGTATCGAAGACAATATTCTCGATACTTGCCGCACGCTTGGCGTCGGCGTGACGGCGTATGGCGTGTTGTCACGCGGGCTGATCAGCGGGCACTGGATGCCCGCGCAGAATCTGGCGGGCAGCGATTTCCGCGCGCATAGTCCGCGCTTCCAGGGTGAAAACGCCGAGCGCAATCTGAAGCTCGTCGATGCCCTGCGGCGAATCGCACAAGCGAAGGGCGTGTCCGTGGCGCAGATCGCGATTGCATGGGTCGCGGCGCAGGGCAAGGACATCGTGCCGCTGATCGGAGCGCGTCGGCGCGAGCGCCTGACCGAAGCACTGGGCGCGCTCGACGTCACGCTTTCGGCCGATGACCTCGCCGCAATCGAACAGGCCGTTCCGAAGGGTGCAGCAGCGGGCGACCGGTATGCCGCAGCGCAAATGGCGCATCTGGACAGCGAGAAGGGCCACGGCTGACTGTTCCAACGGCCTGGCGCAATCCGATTGCACGTTGGCGCGATCGGATTAGTGCCGCCGAGGGCTCGCTCCTAGAATCGGTGAACGCATTTACCTCGTTCATCGTTAAAAGGAAGCGCCTCATGTCGTCAGTCTGGCTTATCACCGGCAGTTCGCGTGGCATCGGCCACGAGTTGGCAAAAGCAGTTCTCGCGGCGGGGCATCTTCTGGTCGCGACCGCGCGTCGTCCTGAGGACCTTCACGCGCTCGTCGAGCAATACGGCGAGCGCGTGCGCGCCGTCGCACTCGATGTCACCGATCCCGCGTCGGCACGCGCCGCCGTGCAGGAAGCCGTCAGCGCGTTCGGCCGTCTCGATGTGGTCGTGAACAACGCGGGCTACGGCAACATTGCATCGATCGAAGAAGGTGACGACGCCGATTTCCGCGCGCAAATGGAAACCAATTTCTACGGCGTCGCGAACGTCACGCGAGCGGCGCTGCCGGTCCTTCGCGCACAGCGCAGCGGGCACATCATCCAGGTTTCATCGATAGGCGGACGTGTCGGTTCGCCAGGCCTGGCCGCTTATCAATCGGCTAAATGGGCGGTCGAGGGCTTTTCCGAAGTGCTCGCGAAGGAAGTCGCGCCGCTCGGGATCAAGGTGACGATTGTCGAGCCGGGCGGTTTCCGCACGGACTGGGCGGGTTCCTCGATGACCATCCACGCTCCCGGTCCCGACTATGCGCAGAGCATCGCGCCTTTGCTGGAGTACCGGAATTCGCACAAGCCCGTCGGCGATCCGGCGAAAGCCGCGCAGGCGATCCTGAGCATCGCGGAAGTGGACGAACCGCCGCTGCGTCTGCTTTTGGGCAGCGACGCCGTGCATATCGCGGGACAATTGCACGAGGCGCGCGGCGCGATGGACGCGCAATGGCGCGACTTGAGCATGTCCACCGATGCCGACGATGCAACCGGCTGGCGCGGTCTTATCGATAAACTCGATATCGTGAAGCAGAAAGCGACCGACTAAATCGAGGCCCATGAAAACAGACGGCGTTCCCATCAGTCCCGCGCTGATCGCCCGGCTCAACACGCTGGGCGTGGACGTCGCGCGCACTTTCCGTGCGGCCGGCATTGCGTGGCCGCCGCCAGCCAACGCCGAGCCGCCGCGGCTGCGCGTCACGACGCAGAAGTACTTCGCGTTGTGGGAAGCCATTGCGCAGGTGAGCCGCGATCCGGCGATCGGCTTGCGCATCGGCGAGCAAACTTCGCACGGGCAGCTCGACATCATGTCGCTCGCCGCGCTGCATTCCGCGAATTTCCGCGATGCCCTCGCCAAGCTCGGCCGCTACAAGCGGCTAAGCTGTCCGGAAGAGGTCATCGTCGATATCAACGGCGCCGAAGCGTCGGTTGCATTCCGCTGGCTTCTCGCCGATGGCAACCTCCCCGATCTTCTTGCCGACGCAATGTTTGCATCTGCGCTGGCGATGGCCCGGCGCGGTTCGGGCATCGAGATCAAGCCGCGCCGCGTGGAACTGACGCGCCGGGCGTCGAACCGGACGATGTTCGCGCGCCATTACGGTTGCGAGATCGTCTTCGACGCGCCACAAGACGTGATCGTCTTCGATACCGCCGCGCTCGCGCTGCCCTTCGTCACGCATAACGCGGATTTGCTGGCGGCCGTTTTACCTCAGCTCGATGCCGGTATCGCCGAACTCAGCCGTACGCAGACCTTCTCAGATCAGGTCGAGGCGGTAATTGCGCGGAGCATGCGCGGGCAACGGCCAAGCGTCGATGCACTCGCGCATGAAATGGGCATCAGTTCGAGGACGCTGCAAAGAAGACTCGCCGTCGATGGCACGACTTACCAGCAATTGCTGGATCGGGTGCGCAACCGGATTGCGCGCAGGCTGCTTGGGAGCACGGACCTCGGCGCGGGAGAAATCGCTTGGTTCCTCGGTTTCGAGGAGGTCAACTCGTTTTCGCGTGCGTTCAACCAATGGGAAGGGGTGACGCCGCAAAGGTGGCGGGTCGGATCGGATAGCCGACCGGCCACTGCTTAGGGTTCTCCCCGCCGTGCCGTCGTTCGCTCCCTGCGGACGACGATCCCACAAGCCTCCCTTTTTCCTCTCTTTTGCACTGCAACAGGCAATCGCTGTGGCGCTCGCGCCATCGGCGTAATCGCGCCTGCTGCATTGCGTCACGTCCTGTTCAAAGAATAAATATCCTTGACTAATACTGTGTTCGGAATATTGTATATCACAAGAAACCACGGTTGCCCGTAGGCACCGCGCCAATAGACGCCTCGAAGAGGAGACAACACATCCCAGCACGCTTGACGCGCCTCTCTCTTCCCCTTGCGCTTTATCCAACACACCAACTAATCCAGTCAGTCAGGAGACAAAAGCCATGACCAGGCCCCTCGAAGGCATCAAGATCATCGACTTCACGCACGTTCAGGCCGGACCGGCTTGCACGCAGTTGCTCGCGTGGTTCGGTGCGGACGTGATCAAGGTCGAACGTCCCGGTTCCGGCGACGTGACGCGCACGCAATTGCGCGATATCCCGAACGTGGATGCGCTGTACTTCACCATGTTGAACAGCAACAAGAAGTCGCTCACGCTCGACACCAAGAAGCCCGAAGGCAAGGAAGTGCTCGAAAAGCTCATCAAGGAATCGGACGTGATGGTCGAGAATTTCGGGCCGGGCGCACTCGACCGGATGGGGTTCCCGTGGGAGCACATCAAGGAACTGAACCCGAAGATGATTTTGGCGTCCGTCAAGGGCTTCAGTGACGGCCATCATTACGACGACCTCAAGGTCTACGAAAACGTGGCGCAGTGCGCGGGCGGATCGGCATCGACGACCGGTTTCTGGGACGGTCCTCCGACCATCAGCGCAGCCGCGCTCGGCGACAGCAACACGGGCATGCACCTGGCCATTGGCATTTTGACGGCATTGATTGGCCGCGACAAAACCGGCAAGGGCCAGAAGGTGGCGGTATCGATGCAGGACAGCGTGCTGAATCTGTGCCGCGTGAAACTGCGCGATCAGCAGCGCCTCGACCGCCTGGGCTATCTGGAAGAGTATCCGCAATACCCGCACGGTGAATTCAGCGATGTCGTCCCACGCGGCGGCAATGCCGGCGGCGGCGGTCAGCCGGGCTGGGTGCTCAAGTGCAAGGGCTGGGAAACGGACCCGAACTCGTACATCTACTTCACGATCCAGGGCCACGCGTGGGCGCCGATCTGCAAGGCGATCGGCAAGCCGGAATGGATCGAGGATCCGAAGTACAACACCGCCTCGGCACGCCAGCCGCATATCTTCGACATCTTCGCGACCATCGAAACCTGGCTCGCCGACAAAACCAAGTTCGAAGCCGTCGATATCCTGCGCAAGTTCGACATTCCATGCGCACCAGTCCTGACGATGAAGGAACTGGCCAACGATCCGTCGCTGCGCGAGAGCGGCACGATCACGGAAGTCCAGCACAAGGAACGCGGCTCGTACCTGACCGTGGGCAGCCCGATCAAGTTCTCCGACATGAAGCCGGACATCACGGCGTCACCTTTGCTCGGCGAACACACGGACGAAGTGCTTGCAAGCCTCGGTTACAGCAGCGACCAGATCAGCAAGCTGCACGACGCTCAAGCGGTTTGAACGCGTAACTGCGGCGCTGTGGGTTTTCACGAACTCACAGCGCTGCATGTTTTAACGAGGGTGCTTCGACCATGAGCAGCGCTGTGAATACAAAAACATCCCCAATCGATTTCGAACAACTGGTCGACGTGATCGGCGACGCCATCGTGATCTCCGATGCAAGCGGGGCCATCACGTTATGGAATCCCGCAGCAGAGCGCATGTTCGGGTTCACGCCCGATGAAGCGCTCGGCCATTCGCTCGACATCATCATTCCCGAGCGATTGCGAGGGCGTCACTGGACGGGCTACGAAAAGACCATGGCAACCGGCGAAACGCGCTATGGCCACGACGTGTTGCGTGTTCCTGCCGTGCACAAGGACGGGCGGACTTTATCGATTGCGTTCACGGTCGCGTTGCTCCATTCGGCGGGACCGGACGCCGTGGTGACGGGCATCGTCGCCGTCATCCGCGACGAAACCACCCGCTTCACCGAAGAACGCAACCTGAAGAAACGTCTGACCGAACTCGAAGGCAAACCGGGCGGTTGAAGGGCGCACGAGGAAGACGGCCTGCTGTCATCTAGCTGGCCGTTTCCGGTAGATCAAGCCGCTGCACGCGCGGTGTCGTACTCGGGACGCCACATCTTGGCGCCGCGGGTGTCGTCGGCGCGAGCGATGGTCGTGGCACTGCAGGCGTCGTAGTAGGCGTTTTTCTTGTCGACGATGGCCTGGCAGAGAAATTCCGCACTGTAGGCCTTGAGCAGATGCGGGCAGTGGACTTCGATGTAGCGCGCAATGCGCGCCTGGTCGTTGGGTGCGCCGGAGAGCGCCTTGAGCGTATCGGCGTCCCAGCGAAACATCAGGTCGAGTTCTTCGAAGGCGCTGTTGTATGCGCAGAGTTGCGTTTGCAGTTCGCGCTCGTCGGCGGCGGTGGTGGCGTGTGAACGGATCATGGTTTGTCTCCTGGTTGGCCGTGTTGCTTAACTGCAGGATAGAAAAAATGATCCATAGACGATAGTCACAGTTTTTTACCGTGACTATTCAGAATACCTAATAAATGGTTTACCCGATATGCGTTATCGCCGAGATTTGCGCCGCACCTTCATCGATCAGGAACTGCTTGAACGCTGCCGCTACGGCCGGAAGGCGCTTGTTGTGGCGATGCACGAGATACCAGTTGAGCATGACGGGAAAACCCTTGATATCGAGCACGGCAAGACGCCCGACCTGCAGTTCCATGGCGATCGTGTGAGCGGACAGGAAGCTGATGCCCATGCCCGCGATCACGGCCTGCTTGATGGTCTCCGTGCTGGTGATCTCCATGGCGACGTTGAGCGACTTGAGCCTTCCAGCAAACCCTTCTTCCATGGAATTCCAGGTGTCCGAACCCCGTTCTCTCACGATGAACGGCTCCTCGGAGAGCGACTCGAGCGGGATGTTCTTCACGCCGACCAGCGGATGATCCGGCGGCGCGACGATCACGTACGGATGCGGCGCGAAAGACACGTTGTCGGTGTCCATGTCTTTCGGCGGCCGAACCATGATGGCCAGGTCGGTGAGGTTGTCGGTGAGCTGGTGCAGCAGTTCCTCACGGTTATGCACCGCGAGGTTGAGCTTGACGTCGGGATTGCGCTTGGTGAATTCGGCGAGCAGGCGCGGAAAAAAATAATCGCCCGCGCTGATGACCGCCACGTTGAGCGTGCCTCCGGAAATACCCTTAAGACGGGCCATGGCGTCGTCGGCTTCGCGGAATTGTTCGAGGATTGCGCGGCTGTGATGGAGCATTTCGACCCCTGCGCTCGTCAGGTAGATCTTCTTCCCGAGCTGCTCGAAGAGCGGCAGGCCGGCGTGCTCCTCGAGTTGCTTCACCTGCGTGGAAACCGCCGGCTGCGTGAGGTAGAGCTCCTCGGCGGCTCGGGAAAAGCTGAGTCTTCGGGCGACGGTTTCGAATATTTTGAGTTGCCTGAACGTCGCGTTGCGCATCATCACCATGTCTCCATCCATAAACGATCCTGAATTTATACAATAAATTTTTCTAACTTTCCCTAATCGTTTTTCTCCCGCAGCATGCTTTCAACGTGCGCCAGTTCCGTAAGGTGATAACGGACAAGGCGCCATGAAGCGAGCGGAGAAGGGCGAAGAAACACAGACCTCCGGCACGGTGCAGCCAAGCGTTCCGGTCCGCTCAACAAAAGAACACTGGATGTGCCTTTACATGATTTTCCCGACAGCTCCCTCAGTCCTTCGGCCGGTGTTTCACTCGCGGCTGCGGCTCGCTGCGTGGGGCTCTGAACCAGGACCCTGACCGACCAAAAACCAACTCTCGCACCGGTGCCAGGTGGAACTTGCGCAAAAGACGCATGCAACCCGATGACACCGTTGAGCCGCAGTCGATTACGCGCCGCACGAGCGCCGATACATAACGGAGACAGACATGGCAAACGCAGATACGCTCACGGCACCCGCCGGAAGCAACCCGAAACGCGGGGTGCATAACAACCGATGGGCGCAGCTTGCCATCGGCATCATTTGCATGGGGCTGGTTGCCAACCTGCAATACGCGTGGACCTTGTTCGTTGTCCCAATGGATGCAAAACACCACTGGGGACAGGCCGCGATTCAAACGGCATTCACGGTGTTCATCGTGACGGAAACGTGGCTCGTGCCGCTCGAAGGTTGGCTCGTCGATAAATTCGGCCCGCGTCCGGTTGTCATCGGCGGCTCGATTTGCGCGGCGATTGGCTGGATCATCGATGCCAACGCCACTAGCCTCTACCACCTGTATATCGCGGCGGTCATCGCCGGGATCGGCGCCGGTTGCGTGTACGGCACGTGCGTGGGCACGGCGCTCAAGTGGTTTCCGGACAAGCGTGGTCTTGCAGCGGGCCTGACGGCAGCCGGTTTCGGCGCAGGTGCGGCGGTCACGGTGATCCCTATCTCGAACATGATCCAGACCTCGGGCTATGAACACGCATTCATGTTCTTCGGCATCTTCCAGGGCGTCTGCATCTTCCTGCTTGCGTTGATGCTGGTGCGTCCGCGTCCGCCCGCACATGCGGTTCCGGCGAAGCGCGTGGTGGCATCGAAGATCGATTACACGACGGGGCAGATGGTCCGCTCACCTTTGTTCTGGGTGCTGTACCTGATGTTCGTGTTCGTGGCTGCCGGCGGCGTGATCGCCACGGCGCAACTCGGTCCGATCGCGAAGGAATACGGCTTCGCCAAGATGCCGGTCAGCATTCTCGGCGTCACGCTGCCGCTGCTTACGATGGCGCTTTCCATCGATAACCTTTGCAACGGTTTCACGCGTCCCTTGTGCGGCTGGATCTCCGACAAGATCGGCCGTGAGAACACGATGTTCTTCATCTTTATCGGCGAAGGGATTGCGTTGCTCGGGCTGATGGAGTTCGGCCACAACCCGTATCTCTTCATGTTCTTCGCGGCGATCACGTTCCTGTGCTGGGGCGAAATCTTCTCGATCTTCCCTGCAACCTGCGCGGATACATTCGGCAGCAAGTACGCTGCTGCCAACGCCGGTACCTTGTACACGGCGAAGGGCACGGCTTCCATGCTTGTGCCGCTGGCGTCGGTGCTGTCGGCGATCGGTTCGTGGGATGCGGTGTTCATCGCGACGGCGACCATCTCGATTGCAGCCGGTTTGTGCGCCAAGTTCGTCCTGGCGCCGATGAGAAAGCGCTGGATCGACAATACGGTGGCCGAATCCAGCCGGCTCGATGCCGCTTCGTTCCAGACCGCCTGGTCCGAAACACCGCGCAATTCGTCGGCGCAATGAGCAGGAATCTCGTCGCCGAAGCAGGGCTGAAGGGGTCCGGCGTGTCCTTGCAGCAGTTGCGCCTGTTCGTCACCCTTGCCGAACACCGGAGCTTCACGCAGGCCGGCAACGCGCTCGGCGTGACGCAATCGGCGGCGAGCCGCAGCATCAGGGAGCTGGAAGAGCTGCTTGACTTGCGGCTCTTCGATCGCACCACGCGCCACGTCGCGCTCACCGATACGGGCCGCGCCTTGCTTCCCCGCATCGCGCTCCTCGTCGATGAACTCGAAGTCGCGCTGCGGTTTGGGCAAGAGGTATCGACGGCGGAAAGCGGCGCGGTATCGATTGCATGCAGCGCAAGCGTGGTTGCTTCAGTCGTTCCGGCGCTGCTTGCGTCCTGCCGGGCGAGCTATCCGAATCTCTCGCTCAAGCTGCACGACGCGCCGCAAGACCGCGTGCTCGACATGCTGCGTTCGGGCGACGCCGATCTGGCCATCCTGATCGAGCCGCAGGAAAGTCGCGACTTGTCCACTGAGACGCTGTTCTCCGATACCTTTTGCGCGATCGTGCCGGCGCGTCATCCGCTGGCATCGAATGCAACGGTTCGATGGCGCGAGCTGAGCGGCGCCGACCTGTTCCTTCTCGACGATACCGCCGGCAGCGCCGACATGATCGCCGACGCGCTTGGCCAGCAAGGGGTATCGAACGTCAGGGTGCAGCGCCTGACGCAAGCGGCGAGCATCGTGCAGATGGTCGCGACGGGTCTCGGGATCGGCATCCAGCCGATGCACGCCTGGCCCGCGCCAGCGCATGCGCTGGTTCAAGCGGTGCGGTTGTCGCCGCCGGTGAGCCGCAATATCGTGCTCGCGAAGCATCGGGAACGTACGCTGGAATCGCAAGCGAGACGCATCTGGACCCACGTCGTTTCGTCGTATCGCGAGGAGCACAAGCTGCTGCAAACGGCTGACGCCTGAGCGTTCATTCCAACCTTTAAAAAAGCGCGGCTCCCTCGACAGGACCGCGCTTTTTTATTGTTCATTGTCCTTGCGCTTTCGCGAGCGCTGCCCAATACTGAAATCTAATATGTTGTATATCAGAAAGATAAAAGATTCAGGAGACGACGATGAAAATCTGCATTTACGGAGCGGGTGCGATTGGCGGTTACATGGGTGGGCAGCTTGCGAGAGCTGGCGCGGACGTCAGCTTTGTTGCACGCGGGCCGCATCTCGCCGCGATGCAAGCTAACGGCCTGCGCCTGCAAATCGAAGGACAAGAGCATACCGTCAAGGCCCGATTCACCCACGATCCTGCTGAACTGGGAGCACAGGACTTCGTGATCATCGCGTTGAAGGCGCACTCGGTTCCGGGTGTCGTCGACCAGATGCCGCCATTACTTGGCCCCGATACCGCCGTCATCACCGCCGTCAACGGCTTGCCGTACTGGTACTTCCACGATCATGGCGGCGCGTTGTCGGGCACGACACTTGAAAGCGTCGATCCGGGCGGTCGCCAATGGCAGATCCTCGGACCCGAGCGCGCGATTGGCTGCGTGCTCAATCCCGCTGCCATCATTCTCGAGCCCGGCGTGATCCGCCATGTCCATGGCAAGAAATTTCCCATCGGCGAGCCCGATGGGCAGATCACGCCGCGACTGCAGGCGTTCCACGACATCATGGCCGCCGCCGACATGGAAGCGCCGATGCGCGACGACATCCGCGACGAAATCTGGCTCAAGCTCTGGGGAAGTGTCTGCGTCAATCCGATCAGCGCACTGACCGGCGCGACGCTCGATGTATTGACCAGCGATCCGGCCGTGCGCGATCTGGCGCGCAGCATGATGTTGGAGGCGCAGGAAATCGCGGAACGGCTTGGCGTGCATTTTCGTGTCGATATTGAAAAGCGCATCGATGGCGCAGGCGCCGTGGGTTCGCACAAGACGTCGATGCTGCTCGACTGCGAAGCCCGCCGGCCAATGGAAATCGATCCGATCGTAACCGTCGTTCAGGAAATCGGCCGAAAGCTTGGCGTAAAGACGCCAATGATCGATGCTGTGCTCGCGCTCATCAAGCTGCGCGAGGGCGTGAATCAAGGCACGGCGCGTCCGCGCATCAAAACCATTGAATCCTTCACACGCTCCCGGAAAGCCGCTTAAACTTCCATCAAGGAAGGGTTGTTGTTTCTGATATATCACATACGAAATATGTTGCGTTGCATTGCGACGCAACATATACTGAAGGCTCTTGAGGTTAACCACTAGGAGCCGGAAATGAGTATCGCTTTGTTAGTCGTGATCGGAGTTGCCTTGGTAGCGGGTGGTGTTGGTGTGACGTTTGCACTGGCGTCGGCGTTGCCGCAAGACGTGTTGCAGCGTGCGCAGGAAAATGGTCGTTATGCCGGACTGGCAGCGGACGATCAGGGCGGCAGCACGGGTACACGGGCGACGACGGGCGCGCGGAACCTTGGACATCAAGCCATCAATGCCATCTGATACTGAAGTTGCTGCAACGTCTGCCAATATTCTCGAACCGCGGCTGGAGCCGAGGGCTGCGGGTGTGACGCTTTCGCTGGCGCCGATCAATGCGACGGTTTCGTTGCGTGATCAGGCTTATGCCCGGCTGCGTCAGGCCATATCGGAAGCGGATATTTATCGTTCGCGGGAAGAGATCAGGCTGGACGAGAAGGATTTGACCGAAGCGTTGGGTGTGAGTCGTACGCCTATACGCGAGGCCATGACGTTACTCGAGCAGGAAGGTTTTCTGCGCACGGTGCCGCGTCGTGGGATTTACATCGTGCGCAAGACCAAGCACGAGATTGTCGAGATGATCAACATGTGGGCCGCGCTTGAGAGCATGGCGGCGAGGCTCGCGACTCAACGCGCGACGGATGAAGAGATCGCTTCGCTTCGTCATATGTTCGATCATTTTCAGAATACGGCGCCGGCTGAGCATATTGATGAGTATTCGGAGGCGAATATTGCCTTTCACCAGGCGATTGTGCAGTTGAGCAAGTCGCAGATTCTCTTCGATACGATCAAGAATATATTTGTGCACGTGCGGGCAATCCGGAAGATGACGATTTCGCAAAGCGACCGGGCAGCGAGATCGATCGAGGATCATATGAGGATTATTGAAGCGCTTGAAGCGCGGGATACCGAATTGGTCGAGAGATTGGTCAGGCAGCATTCGCTGGATCTGGCCGCGTTCGTGCAAAAGAATTGCGATTTTCTGGATTAGGCGGGTGGGGCGCTGGCGCTTGGGCCGGGTTTTGGTTTTTTAAGTTTAAAAGCAGCGGTCGGGTTTTATGCCGGGTTGCTGCTTTTTGCGTTTACGCGCGTTCTGTTCTTTCTCGCTTTTTTAGCGCTATTAGCCACTGTCCGTGGCGGGACTTCATTCCACGGGTTTTGCGCTGGCGCTCGGGTCAATGTTTTTTGTGGTCTGGGTTGATGCCGGGTTGCTGCTCTTTAGGCTGCCGCGCGTTCATTGCTGTCTGATTTCTTTAGCACTTTTAGCCACTGTGCGTGGCGGCACTTCATTTCTTTGTCCAACGGCGACAAAGAAACGAAGCAAAGAAAACGCCTCTCAACCGAGGGCACATAAGTGTCCCGAGCGTGCACTGACAACTGTTTGGTACTTCAGAAGAACGGTTATCGACATAACCACCAACAGTTGAAACCCTCCCCCTCCGTCATCAGATACCCACACGCTTCGCCACCAGTAATTGTGGCAGTCAATACGGAAACCTGGCCAAGACATAACAACGGGTTAAGCCATAACAGCTCCGCAGGTCTTGACCCGCACAGGACTTTGCCGCCGGGGTCCCATGCAAGCCCGGATACAACGGAACCAGTACAGCCATCCATTTGTTTGGGCGCCAGCGCGCGCAGCGGGGAGGCCTAATTAATGGACTCCCAAACTGGTGGCGAAGCGTGTGGGTTGCGGTTGACGGAGGGGGAGGGTTTCAAGTGTTCGTGGTTATGGCGGCAACCGTTCTTCTGACGTACCAAACAGTTGTCATTGCACGCTCGGGACACTTAAGAATTAGCGGTTGGGAGGCGTTTTCTTTGCTTCGTTTCTTTGTCGCCGTTGGACAAAGAAATGAAGTGCCGCCACGCACAGTGGCTAAAAGTGCTAAAGAAATCAGACAGCAATGAACGCGCGATAGCCTGAAGAGCAACAACCCGGCATCAACCCAGACCACGAAAAACATTGACCCGAGCGCCAGCGCAAAACTCGTGAAATGAAGTGCCGCCACGCACAGTGGCTAACAGTGCTAAAGAAATCAGACGGCAATGAACGCGCGATAGCCTGAAGAACAACAACCCGGCATCAACCCAGACCACGAAAAACATTGACCCGAGCGCCAGCGCAAAACTCGTGAAATGAAGTGCCGCCACGCACAGTGGCTAACAGTGCTGGAGAAATCAGACAGCAATGAACGTGCGATAGCCTAAAGAGCAACAACCCAGCATCAACTCCGACCACAAAAAAACGTCCCCTCCACGCCGAGCCTCTGGAAAACACCCTCTTGACTCCGCCAGCACTTGGAATATTGTATATCACAGCAAAAACAAGAACGACCCAGCGGCAGCATCCAAAAAAACACCTTGGCCCCACGGCCCCGAGCCCCCATGAGCAAAGCCCTCACCGGCGTCCGCATCCTCGACTTCACACATGTCCAGTCAGGCCCGACCTGCACCCAACTCCTCGCATGGTTCGGCGCCGACGTCATCAAGGTCGAACGCGCCGGCATCGGCGATATCACCCGCGAACAACTCCGCGATGTCCCCGACGCCGACAGCCTCTACTTCACGATGCTGAACCACAACAAACGCTCGGTGACCATCGATACGAAAAATCCCGAAGGCAAGAAGGTCCTCGAATCGCTCGTAAAAAGCTGCGACGTGCTGGTCGAAAACTTCGCGCCAGGCGCACTCGACCGCATGGGCTTCACCTGGGAACGCATCCAGGAACTGAATCCAAAGATGATCGTGGCATCGGTGAAAGGCTTCGGACCAGGACCCTACGAGGACTACAAGGTCTACGAGAATGTCGCGCAATGCACCGGCGGCGCAGCATCGACAACAGGTTTCGATGACGGCCCGCCCGTTGTCAGCGGCGCTCAAATCGGCGATTCGGGCACCGGACTGCACCTGGCGCTCGGGATCGTCACCGCGCTCTACCAGCGCAACGCGACGGGCCGCGGCCAGAAGGTGCTCGCGGCCATGCAGGACGGCGTGCTCAACCTGTGCCGCGTGAAACTGCGCGATCAGCAGCGCCTCGAACGCACCGGCGTGATGAAGGAATATCCGCAATATCCGAACGGCGAGTTCGGCGAGGCAGTGCCGCGTGCGGGCAACGCATCGGGCGGCGGGCAGCCAGGCTGGATCCTGAAGTGCAAGGGCTGGGAGACGGACCCGAACGCATACATCTACTTCATCACGCAGGCGCCCGTGTGGGGCGCAATCTGCAATGTGGTCGGCAAGCCGGAATGGATCGATCATCCGGACTTCAGCACGGCGGCGGCAAGGCTTCCTCATCTGAAGGACATCTTCGCCGAGATCGAACAGTGGACCATGACCAAGACCAAGTTCGAAGCAATGGACATCCTGAATCAACACGACATTCCGTGCGGACCGATCTTGTCGATGAAGGAAATTGCCGAGGACACGTCACTGCGAAAGACGGGGACGATCGTGGAAGTGGATCATCCGGTGCGCGGCAAATACCTGACGGTCGGCAACCCGATCAAACTCTCCGACAGCCCCACCGAGGTCACGCGTTCACCGCTTTTAGGTGAACACACCGACGAGGTCATGACAGAACTCGGCTACTCGGCCGACCAGATCGCGACGCTGCGCAGCCTGGGCGCGATCTGATCTTGGATTGATCGTTTCATGCGCGGATGCGCGCTTTCCGCAATGGCGCCACGCGCAGGAATTCGATACCTTCGTCACGTTTCATCAACAAAATTTCCAACACGGATAAATCGATGCTCGACGGGGTCTGGTGTGCGTTAGCGGTGATTGCATCGGTACAGAGTCTGCGCACACCGGGCGCGGTATCGCCGGCTCGGCAACAGGCATTGCGCGATGCCGCGGGCGTCGGCGCGGCCGTGATCGTGGCCTACGCCATGGCGACTGGCTTCGAATCGATGCTCGTGGCGCTCGCCATTGCGGCGTTTGCCGTGTTGACACCGCGCTCCGGCAAGGCCACGCCCGCGTCGCTGCAAAGTGCGCTTGCGCTGGCGGCGCTGGCGTCGGCATCGGCGGACCATGCGCTTGGACTCGATACCGGGGCATCGCTCGGGTGGACTGCGCTCGGCGGGTCATCGGCGGTGATCGTTGTGTTTGCGGCCGGGTACCTGCGCGTCGGGTCGCGCATCCGCGCGCTCAATGGCGTGTTCTTCAACACGCCCGCCAGCGGCATGCACTTCGCGTGCGCCGCGTTGTGCACGGTGATCGCTTATACGGCGGGGTTCGAGGGCGGTGCGGTCGCGGTGGTGATCATCGGCGCGATGGTGGCGCTGATCGCCGCCTACCTCGCCATGGCGCTCGCTGATCGCGCGTACCCGGTGTTTATCGCTGCGTTGAACGGTTATGCCGCCTGCTCGGTCGTGGCGGCGGGCGTGGGACTCGCGAATGGCGCGCTGGTCGTGACCGGCGTTGCGCTCGTGCTGGGATGTGTGGCGGCGTGCACGAGCGCGATTCCGTCGCGGGTGTCGAGCAAGAAGTAGAGGCATCGCATTATCATGGTGGCGCTTCTTCTGCACTTGTTGCGTTGCACGCATCCCGAAAGCTCAAGCCGCCCAGCCGATGATCGACGAACCCCGTAACACCGCGGCACCATACTTTCCTGCATCGGACACAGCGCACTCGCGGCGCACGACGCTCGTGCTTGCGGTGGGTTTATCGTTCGGCACTGCGATTGCACTCGGCCTCACGCGCTTCTCCTACGCGCTGTTATTGCCCGCCATGAAAGCCGATCTCGGCTGGAGTTTCGCGCAAGCCGGCGCGATGAACACGGCAAACGCGCTCGGTTATCTGCTCGGCGCGCTGACTTTCCCATTGCTCGCGCGCCGCTGGCCGGCGGGCGTGTGTTTCATTTGGGGATGCGTGCTGACGGCGGTCCTGATGATCGCGGGCGGTCTCGTTTCCGATACCCATGCGCTACTCGTTCAACGCGTCGTGACCGGCATGACGAGCGCATCCGTTTTTGTAGGCGGAAGCGTGCTTGCGGCGCGGCTTGCATCGGCTCATCCACACGATGCCGGTCTTGTCCTCGGCCTGTATTACGGCGGCGCGGGTCTTGGGATCATCGCGGCGGCGTTGCTGGTTCCCGTCACGGTATTGCCCGGCGTGCACGGCTGGCAATGGGCGTGGTTTGCGCTTGCGGCGGCCTGCGGACTTGCTTCGGTCGCGGCGGTCATGGCGGCGCGCAAGACAGGAATCCACGAGGCTGCGCCCGTGGCCGCAAACCTGCAGTCTGCCGCGCGTCTTCCTTTGACCCGGCTCGGTTTCATGCTCGCCGGATATGGGCTTTTCGGGGTCGGGTATATCGGCTACATGACGTTCCTGATCGCGCTGCTTCGATCCACGGGAATGAGCTCGGCGGTGGTCACGGGGTTCTATGTGCTGCTCGGCGTTGCGACCATCGGGTCGGCGCGGATATGGTCGGGACTGCTCAACCGCATGCGCGGCGGTCAGGCGCTTGCGGTGTTCAACGGCGTCCTCGCCTTCGCGACAATAATGCCCGCGGTGTTTGCGCAACCGGTCGTTGCGTTCGTGTCGGGCGCATTGTTCGGCGCGACGTTTTTATCGGCGGTGGCGTCGACTACGGCGTTCGTGCGGCATAACCTTCCCGCCGCGCAGTGGACGCGCGGCATCGGCGCATTCACGATCGTGTTCGCATTCGGCCAGATCGTCGGGCCGGTGGTGATCGGATGGATCTCGGACGGCGCGGGACTCGCGCGCGGCCTGATGTACTCATCCGCGATGCTTGCTGTCGGCGCGGTTTTAGCCGCATTGCAGAAGCCCTTGGCTAGCACGCGCACATGAAAAAATCGCCCGACGCCTTAAGGCGACGAGCGATCCTTGCGAGCTCGAATTCAAACAGTCAAAAGCTGCTTAGTGCCCGAAGTAAATCGAATGCTGTTGAATCGGCGATGCGGGGGCCATCGTCGCGCGCATGCCTGATGCCGATGTACCGCTTGTCGACGGACCATAAGACTGCGTTTCTACGCCGTTGGCTGCATCAACACGCTGCTGTGCAGCTTGCAAGCCCTGCGGATAATAGTTGTCGTTTGTCGCCGGGTTATAGCCCGCCTTTTCCAGGGTGCTCAACTGGGCGCGAACCTCTGCGCGCGTAACCGGTGCGTTGTCCTGGGCGAAGGCAAAAGTCGGTGCTGCAAGTGCCGATGCAATCAGCAGGGCGGGGAAAAGTGACTTGGTCATGATGAACCTCCAGAGTTCTGTTCTTGGACTGCTTCAAGTAGTGCGGTGCAGATCAATTTGTTCATCTGCATACGCAACCTATGAAACCAGTCTAGGCCCCCTATTGACGTAATCAAACGATAGTTTCGTCGAAAGATATTTGTTGTTTCGGCAACAATAAAGCAGTTGAAACTCAGCGTCGCTTAAGTTTCGGCCCTTTTTCGCGGCAATGGTCCGGCGATCACTGGGACGTGCGAAAGTGCTCTGCCAGGAAATCGATGAACGCACGAATGCGCGCCGGCTGGTTGCGGCGGCTCGGATAGTAGACAAACAGATCGGCTGGCGGCAGAAGAAACTCAGGCAACACGACTTTCAGGCGTCCGCTTTCGAGGTACTTGGCGAGGTCCCATTCGGAGCGGATGGAGATGCCGTGTCCGTCGAGCGCCCATCCAAGGACGATGTCGCCGTCGTTGCTCGACAAGCCGCCCGGCACTTTCACCGATACCGTCTCGCCATCGCGCGTGAAGCGCCATACGCCATAGGCATCGTCGTTCTGCCGATGCAGGATGGTCCTGTGGCGCCCGAGGTCACTGAGTGCGGTGGGATTGCCATGCCGTTGTAAATACGCTGGCGATGCACACAGAAAGCGCCGGTTCGACATGATGCGGCGCGCGTTGAGCCGCGTATCGGGGAGTGCGCCGAAGCGAATAGCGAGATCGAACCCTTGCTCGACGATATCGATAGGCCTGTCCGTCACATCAAGCTGAACTTCGACTTGCGGATAGCGCTGCACGAACGCGGAGACGAGCGGCGCGATGGTCGTGCGGCCAAATCCAAGCGATGCATTCACACGCAAGATGCCGCGCGGCGCTTCGCGGCTGCGCGATACCGCGTCTTCCATCTCCCGCGTTGCAGCAAGAATGCGGATGGCGTGACGCAAATAAGTATCGCCTTCGTCGGTGAGGCTCGTGCTGCGCGTGGTGCGATTCACGAGCCTGACTCCCAGGCGTTGTTCCATCAATGCAAGCCGGCGTGTTGCGGCCGGCGGCGTCAGATCGAGCGCGCGCGCGGCCGCCGACAAGCTGCCAAGGCGTGCAAGCTGAACGAAAAATTCGAGATCCGAGGTGCCGTCGTTCTTCACTTAAACTGAATAATCAAATGTGTACCGGTGAAGTGTAACGCGGCGGGGCGCGCGTAAGCTTCGGTTATCGGCTGAAGCACGTGCTAGACCGCTCACTTACACCCGAACTTAGACCCGCATTCAGGAGACAGGCACATGAAAATCGTGGAAATTCGCGAGCTGACCATTCCGATCAGTTCAGCCATTCGGAATGCGTACATCGATTTCAGCAAGATGACACTGAGTCTGGTTGCCGTGATCACCGACGTGATGCGCGACGGCAAACCGGTGATTGGCTACGGGTTCAATTCGAACGGACGCTATGGCCAGGGCAAGCTGATGCGCGAGCGTTTTATTCCCCGCGTGCTAGAAGCCGATCCGGATTCGCTGCTCGATGCAACGGGTAACAACCTCGATCCACACAAGGTCTGGGCCGCGATGTTCACCAACGAAAAGCCGGGCGGCCATGGTGAGCGGTCCGTAGCAATCGGCACCATCGACATGGCGGTGTGGGATGCGGTGGCGAAGATCGAAGGCAAGCCGCGTTCCAGTTGCTGGCCGAGCGTTATGGCAACGGCACGCCGGATCGCAAGGTCTTCGTTTATGCCGCGGGCGGTTATTACTATCCCGGACAGGATTACAGCAAGCTGAAAGACGAAATGCGCAGCTACATTGACCGGGGTTATACCGTGGTCAAGAAGAAGATAGGCGGTGGATCGCTCGACGAAGATCTGCGCCGGATCGATGCCGTGCTGTCCGTGCTGCAGGACGGACAGAAACTCGCCGTCGATGCAAACGGCCGCTTCGATCTGGATACGGCCATCCAGTACGCCAAGGCGCTCTCGCAATACGATCTCTTCTGGTACGAAGAAGCCGGCGATCCGCTGGATTTCGAATTGCAGGCGACCCTGCGGAACTACTACGACAAGCCGATGGCAACGGGCGAGAATTTGTTCTCCATGCAGGATGCGCGTAACCTGATCCGCTATGGCGGCATGCGCGCGGACCGCGATTACCTGCAATTCGACTGTGCGCTGAGCTACGGTCTCGTCGAATACCTGCGCACGCTCGACATGCTCCATCAACATGGCTGGTCCCGTTCACGCTGCATTCCGCATGGCGGCCATCAGATGTCGCTGAACATTGCAGCGGGTCTTGGCCTCGGTGGCAACGAATCGTATCCGGACCTGTTCCAGCCGTTCGGGGGTTTTCCCGACGGCGTGAAAGTAGTCGATGGTCATGTGACCTTGCCCGAACTTCCGGGTATAGGCTTTGAAGGGAAAAGCGATCTGTATGCGCACATGAAGGCCTTGTCGTCCTGAACACCCAGGTTGAGCGCAGGTTCAAGGGTTGAGGCCATTCACATACAGCTAACACCAGGAGACTGAAATGCAGAAACCGATCGAGCTTTCCGGCCGCGACATCCTTCGCGATCCGCGTCTTAACAAAGGATCCGCATTCACCGAGGAAGAGCGCCGCAAGTTTCACCTCGAGGGACTCTTGCCGCCCGGATCAAGCTCGCTCGAACTGCAGGTGGCACGCACGCATACGGAACTCGCCGCGCTCGACAATGACCTCCAGAAGTACCTGCTCCTCTCCGATCTGCAGGCGAGAAACGAGACCCTGTTCTACGCCACGATCATGTCCGATCCGGCGACCTTCATGCCGCTCGTGTACACGCCGACCGTCGGCGAGGCCTGTCAGAAGTTCAACCATATTTTCCGGGCGACGCGCGGCATGTATGTGCCCATCTCGGCGCGCGGCCGCGTGAAGGAGCTTCTTCAGAACTGGCCGGAGAAAGAAGTCCGGTTCATCGTGGTGACGGATGGTGAACGCATCCTCGGACTCGGCGATCTGGGAGTGGGCGGCATGGGCATTCCTATTGGCAAGCTGTCGCTTTACACCGCGTGCGCCGGCGTGCCGCCGCAATATTGCCTGCCGGTCATGCTCGATGTCGGCACGAACAACAGCGATCTGCTCGATGACCCCCTTTACCTCGGCTTGCGGCAGGAACGCGTGCGTGGCGACGAATATCATGCATTCGTGAACGAGTTCGTTGAAGCGGCGCTCGAGTTGCATCCGCAGTGCTGCGTGCAATGGGAAGACTTCGCGAACTTCAATGCGGTGCCGCTGCTTGCGCGTTACAAGGACAAGATCTGCACCTATAACGACGACATCCAGGGCACCGCTGCGGTCGCGCTGGCGGGCATCTTTGCCGCGCTGCATATCTCGAAGCAGAAGCTCGTTGATCAGCGTTTTCTGTTCCTCGGCGGCGGTTCGGCAGGGACCGGCATTGCCGAATTGATCAGCCAGGCAATGGTGCTGGAGGGGCTGACCATAGACGAAGCGCGCGCCCGCAATGCGTTATTCGATGTCAACGGCCTCATGGTGAAATCGCGCACCGACCTTGCTGATTTCCAGAAGCCCTTCGCCGTCGATCACGCGCCGGTAGACACCTTCACCGACGCGGTGAAGGCGCTGAAACCGACCGGCATCATCGGTGTGAGCACAGTGCCCAAGCTCTTCAATCAGCACGTGATCGAAGCAATGGCCGAAATCAACGAACGCCCGATCATCTTCCCGTATTCCAACCCCACATCCCGCTCGGAGTGCACGGCGGAAGAAGCCTACAAATGGTCGTCGGGCCGAGCCATCTTTGCAAGCGGAAGCCCGTTTCCTCCGGTGGAAATCGAGGGGAAGACGTTCGTGCCGGGGCAGGGCAACAACGTCTATATTTTCCCGGCGCTCGGTATGGCCGTGTTCGCCACGCAGGCGAGCCGCGTGACCGATGAGATGTTCATTGCCGCAGCGAAGGCGGTCGCCGAGCAAGTGTCCGACGCGAGTCTTGCGACCGGTTTGATCTATCCGCCGCAAAGCAAGATCTTCGAGGCGTCACTGCATGTGGCCGTGCGGGTAGCCGAATGCATCTTCGATAACGATCTCGCACGCGTTCCGCGACCCGACGACATCACCGCAATGATCCGCGATTGCGCTTACAAGCCTGCTTATACGCTCTAGGCCGGCTGCATCAGGCGAGCGCAGCCCTGATCCGCGCGATCGCATCGATCTCCGGTGCGCCTTCCGCAAGTCGATCGCGCGGGCACCATGGATAGGGCAAGTCCTGCGCCCATTGGAGGATGGGTTCGGCCGTTTCTTGCGGTAAGCTCATCATCTCTTCGATGGTGATCCGCAGCGCCCGCACGCGCCCGGTATCATCGGCCGTCCATTCGTACCGGCCGAACCCGGCGCGCGCCGATCCTGTCTCTTTCTCCGACATGCACACAAGCCAGTCGCACGCGAACGTGGTTTCGGTGCGTGGTTTTTCACCGATACAAAACGTATAGACGTTCTCATAACGCACTGCGAATTCGCTGACCAGCACATCGGAAATGGCTTTCGCGCCCTTCACGGCGGGCGGAAACGCGATGTCCCGGGTATTGATTTTCATCGTCAATTCGGCGTCGGCGGCG
Organism: Burkholderia sp. PAMC 26561; assembly: GCF_001557535.2. Classification (NCBI taxonomy): domain Bacteria; kingdom Pseudomonadati; phylum Pseudomonadota; class Betaproteobacteria; order Burkholderiales; family Burkholderiaceae; genus Burkholderia; species Burkholderia sp. PAMC 26561. Next base: position 288,638 of record NZ_CP014307.1, on the reverse strand, counting down.
AACGCCTGGGCGATCAGATGCGGCCGGTTGCCATCCTTCGCGCGAATGTAAGTTTCGATGGATTTTTGAAGCGTGATCATGTGAAGTGCCTGCGCGCGAGGGACGAGGCGTCAAGTGTAAGGTCGCACGAAGTCCGCGGCCCGAAAAGCCCCTGCGCCTTGATGGACAAGGCATCCAGCGCATCGGCAGGTCACTTCCGCGCAGCCGGGCGTTGCTGAAGTTGTAGGGAATCACTTCCTCGAACGCAACTTTTCGCGTAGATTTGCGACCGCGAAACAAATGTCACCCCGGTAATGTAAGAGGAATCCATCCATGTCCACGGCCAAGCGAATCCGCGAAGTGTCCAAGCTGAGCGGCGATTTTCTGCTGCGCTCAGGCAAGCGCAGCAATACCTACTTCGATAAATATCGCTTCGAATCCGATCCGTCCCTGCTCAAGGAGATCGCCGAGGCGATGGTCCCGTTGATCCCGCCCGGCACGGAAATCCTTGGTGGCCTCGAGATGGGCGGGATTCCGATCGTGACGATGCTGAGCCAGGCAACCGGCCTGCCCGCGGCGTACATCCGCAAGGAAGCCAAGGAATACGGCACGTGCAAGTACGCCGAAGGTGCGGATCTGACCGGGAAAAAGCTCGTGCTGGTGGAAGATATCGTGTCGAGCGGTGGTGCTATTGCCGATGCAACCGCGAAGCTGCGCGCTGACGGTGTGCCGGTTTCGGTGACGTTGTGCGTGATCGATCGAGAAAGCGGCGGCAAGGAAATGCTGGAAGGCATCGGCATTGAACTGAGGTCGCTTTTCACATTTTCGCAAATCGAAGGCGCTTAAGCTCTTTCCAGCACACTCCTTATGCAGCTTCTTGATCACGTGTCGATTGGCGTGCCCGATATGGACGCTGCCCGGCGTTTCTACGATGCCATCATGAACGCCCTCAGCGCTGCGAAAGTGTATGACCTGCCGCACGCGCTGGGATACGGTGAGCGCTGCACGCCGCAGGATGCGGCGTCGACTTATCTTGCGGTGTATCTCGATCACGGAGAAGTAACGGATTCGAAACGCCACTGGTGTTTCAAGGCTGCGTCGCGCGAACAGGTCGATGTGTTTCACGCTGCAGGGCTCGCTGCGGGGGGCCGCTCGGATGGTGAACCCGGTTTGCGCGCTGATTACCATGCCGGATATTACGCTGCGTTCCTGTGCGACCCGGCGGGTAATCGCGTTGAAGCGGTTTGCCATCTTCTTGCGTGAGCGGCTGTTCAAGCCTGCGCGCTGCCCGAAAAATAGTTGTATGCGCCGGAGGAATCGTCGTCGGTGATGGGCTGTTCGCCGCTTTTATCGATGATCCTCTTTCCCTGACGTTTGAGCACGAAGCGCGGTCTGCCGGCGCGTGAATCCACGCTGAGATGGGTGATTCCGACGTGGACATCGATCTGCCTGTCCGAATCCGCGCCCGGCAATTGCACGATCAGCGTTGCGGGCGCTGTCAGGAACACTGATACGTGGATACGCGTCGAGAGCGGCGTTTGACTCTGCGGTGGCGTGCCCGCAGCCGAAGCCGGCGGATTCAACCGATAAAAATAAAACAACTGGTCGCGCAAGATCGCCGGTTGGTTACCGGTCTTGAACCACTGAATGTAATAGGCGCTGGCATCGAGGTAAGCCGCGTGCGAGGGCAACTCCCCAAAGCGGTCATCGTAGACATGAGCACGGCCGGCAGCTCCGGCAGGCATGGGCAACGGCGCCACATACGTGGACTCGGCCCAGTCGTTCCACGTCACGATCTGCACCCACGACGCATTCGATGCGATTGCCGCCTCCCATTCGGCTGCCATGCCCGAGAAACCCTCCGTCTCGAACGCACGATAATTCGTGCCCGCAGGCAATCCGCGATAGTACGGCGTCACCGGCGCCATGAAGAGCTTGCCGTGTGCACGCAGTTCGGGGCCAAGACACTCGACGGAATCCGCGATCAGCTCCGGCAAACCTGCTGCTCCGAAGTAGAAATACCCATCGGCGGTTCCTAGCCGCTGCACAATTTGATCGGCTGCAACGGGCGTGATGAGTCGCTCTCCGCTCTCGGGGAAAAAGTGCGGCACGAAGAACGCACCAAGCCTTCGGGCGTGGTCTATCAGCGCGGCGCCATTGCTGAATCCTTTGCCTCCGGCAGCGTAAGCCGAAAGAACCGGTTTGCCATCCATACGTAATTGCGCTTTCAGGTCGCGGGTACTTTCGACTATATCGTCGATCTCGTCCTGCGCGTGGCCATCGGCGGAAACAAACAGCGTGAAGTCGAAATCAAGGCTCCCGGCCGCTTCATACATGCTCATCACACGTTGCTTGTATTGCGGTTCGCTTCGGTGCCAGCCGCCGCAATTCAACGCGAAGCCATCGATTCCGCGTGCGTGTGCATCGCGCATTTCAGATCGATACGACTCGATGCTCGCCTGTCGTCCGCCCCGCGGCCATGCAACCATGTAATGAGCGAAGACTCGTTTGCGATTTTTGTCGAGACTTGATAACGGCGCAATGGCGTGAGCAGTGATGGGCACCGGCAATACGCAAGACAGCGACAAGCAAGCGAGTATCAAGCGACGGCGGCTTTGGAGAGGACCTGGATTCACGACGGCGACCAAGAGAAGTGTCGCCGTCATGGTAGCTGCATAGCGCGGCGCATGCTGCTAGAAATTGCCAGGGAAACGAGCTTCGAAACCGACCGTGCAATTGTGAATGAGAATGCGCGCACAACCTTGTCTACGCTACTTCGTTAATGATCAGGTATCCAAACGTATAGAGGGATTCGCAAGATGACGGGATGAAAAAAAGCCCATCGCTCACGATGGGCCAAGCTGCAGTCACTTACACCACTCACAACACGTCTTTGGGAAAAGACGCACCTTCAGTTTAAAAGCGCTTGCTGTCCGCTTGGTTGCGGCGCCGCTTACATGCATTACGCGGCGTGACAGGAGTCGAAACAACACGGCGAAGTGGAACGCGGCTTGCGGTTAAGAAATGGTGAACACTTTCGGTTCACGGGCAGGCATCTGGGTCAGGCTTACACTTTCAAATTCGTAAGCTTGTACGGGCATACTGCCAATCCCCGTTACTCTATGGAAAACATTATGAAGAAGATCGCTCTCACGCTTACAGTCGCGATATCGACGTTCTGCGCAGTTGCTCCTGCGTTTGCCGCTGATAATCATCACCATCGCGAATGCCATAAGGTGAAGGTGCATCACCACTGGGTTAATCGATGCCACTAAGCTGAGCTTCCTGCTAGAAGCCTGGCGCCGGTAAGCCGTTCCTTCGCGGGAACGGCTTTTGCGCTTTATGGAGCGATTAAAGGTGCTGTAATGGCAATAGAATAGGCGCTTAGCGGGAAAACATTAAAATAAGCCTACAGTGTAAGTGCGGCGGGTGCACACTTGTAGTTAGCGGAATCTAACGCCGAATGCCCGCTTTGCAGACCGCAGCTTTGAAGGAAGATGGAACCCCGGCGGCAACGCTGGCGATTCCGGTCACCAAGCATGTAAAAAGGTCATGGTGAAATGCCGAAAACCATCGCCCGAGCGTTGGAAGCCTTCGAATGTTAAAGAAACCGACCATTTTCTTTCGGCTAAGAGCGGCATTGGCGCGCCACCCGAACGCAATCAGTCTTGGAAGCATTGCATTCTCGGTCATCGTGCTCGTCTCTGCGATGGCGATTCTCCTGCAAGCGCGAAACGACGCGACACTTCGTGCAACCGAAAATGCCGACAACCTCGCGCGCGTGCTGGAACACGACATCACGCACACCACCGAACTCACGGATCTTTCGATCCAGGCTGCCGTCGATGGCGCGGAAGACGCGGACGTCATGCAGTTGCCGCCGCGTTTGCGCAACGAGTTGCTGTTCGACCGGTCCGCTAGCGCAAGCCGCTACATAGGTTCTTTCCTGTGTCTCGATGCGCATGGAAAGATCATCGTCGATTCGTCGAGTATCGTGCCGCGTGGTAACAATCTCGCCGACCGTGTCTGGTTCACCATCCACCGCGACAATCCGGGCATTGGCTTATATGTCAGCCGGCCGCTGCAGTCGCGTCTGATTCCGGGTGAAGTCGATCTGATGTTCAGCCGCCGCGTCAATCGGCCCGACGGATCGTTCGCCGGCGTGGTCGTCGCGGCGTTCCGACTGGACTACTTCAAGAACCTGCTGTCTGGCGTAAGCGTCGGGCCGGGCGGCATCATCACGCTGCTTCAGGACGACGGCCATGTGATCCTGCGTTATCCCAACGACGGAACCCGCGTCGACGAGAACTTCGCCGGGCGCAAGAATTTTGAGCGGTTCAAGTCGACGGGCGTCAGCTCGTTCTTCGGTGTATCGAAGGACGGTACCGAGCGGCTTTACAACTTCCGGCGCTTCGAGAAGCTCAAGATGATCGTGATCATCGCGCCAACGAGCCATTACGTGTTCGCGGACTGGAACAGCCGGGCGTGGTACATCGGCGTTGTGACACTGCTGCTGGTCTTCGGGCTGGTGTCGGCGGCGCGGCTGTTATCGGTCGAGTTTCAGCATCGGCTGGAAGTCGAGGCGCGTCTGCGCAACATGACACGGGTGGATGGACTTACCGGACTGAGCAACCGGCGCAATCTCGATGAACGTCTGCTGTTCGAATGGCACAGGTCGAAACGTTCGGGCGAACCGCTGGCTATCCTATTCGTGGATATCGACCGCTTCAAAAGTTACAACGATACCTACGGACATCAGTCCGGCGACGACGCGCTGACCGCTGTCGCGCAGGCGATTGCGAAAAGCAGCCAGCGTCCTGGCGATATCACCGCGCGTTTCGGCGGGGAAGAGTTTGTCGTGGTGCTGCCGGAAACGGACAGCAAGGGCGCGACGCTCGTTGCTGCGGCGATTCATTGCGCCGTGCACGCGCTTTCGATTGAACATACGGGCAGCGAGCACGGCATGATTACGGTGAGCATCGGGGTTGCATCGACGCAGGCAGACGATATCGCCGATGCGCTCGCGTTGATCAGGGCGGCTGACCGCGCTGCTTATCGCGCGAAGGCCTCAGGCCGGAATCAGACGAGCGTGGCCGGGCCTTATAGCGATGAAGTGCTGATCAGCTAGCAATGCGGGCAGCAACTCAGCTTGCGCGCAGCGTCAGCGCGTCATCTCATTTCAGCAACCCGAACACGGCGACCCCATTCGTCGCGCCGACATAGACCTTCCCGGCTGCGATCATCGGCGTGATGAACTTGTTGCCAGCGCCGAACTGATCGCGCGCGCCGGCCTGATTGCTGTTGTATAACTCATGCGCGAGGTTGGTGGCGTCGTAGGCGTGCAGCGCTGCGACCGTGCCATTTTCCGCCGCCCACACAATACCGTTGCTGGCGCCGTTCGCCGAGATGGCGGGCGTTGCGCCGGGATAAGGAAACTGCGTCGGGCTCCGCGAGGACGCCGCGGTGGCGAGCAGTGCGTTAGTGACAGGCAGCGCCTTGAGCGCATCGGTCTGTCCGCCGTAATAGACCACGTTGTTGTAGTACGCAGGCGACCCCCAGATACCACCGGCCAGGACCCCGGTCAGCGTTTGCCAGATGTTGTTCGACGTCGGGCTGAACTTGCCCATGTTGTCTCGATCGACCACGTAGATGTTGTTGTCCTTGCCCGCGCCTACAGCCAGATGCTTGACCGTCCCGTTCGCAGTGGTTTGATCGGGCAGCAGCATAGCGCCGCCCGAGCCGAAATCATTGTCTGCGGCAGCTTGTGCCACGACGTCGGACATGGCGAAGTAATCGGTGACGGCCGGCGTGGCGGTTGCGGACAGCTTGATGAACGCATCGCCGAGATCACCGTCTGCCGGGAAACCCTGCGCGTTCAGATTCGTGCCGAAGGTGCCGTTGCCATCGATGAAATAAATCGATGTCCCGTCCGACGCTATGCCCGAACCCGCCATCCAGATCGATCCCTGGCTGCCGTTGGGCGTCACGGGAAGCGCGCCGGTTTGCTTGAGCGTAGCCGCGCTGTAGGTCATCAGCCAGCCATTGTAGTTGCCTGACATGCAGTGCGCTGTCCACCCCATGTAGATGTTGCCGTTGACGAGCGTCAGCGCCGCACGCACCGTGTGCAGGGCCGGATTGAAAGTCAGAACTCCGTTGACGCCTTCTGCGCCGTTGCCTGGATAGGTTGCAGAAATTTCAGTTGGGCCTCCGAACAACTCCGCACCGGTCGCAAGGTCGATCGCATGCAGGCGGTGATGAACGTTGCCGCTCGCGTCCGTGCTCATGGCAACGGCATAGAGCGCGCCGTTCGCACCGCGCGACCGGTCGATGACCGGCGTGGCCGTAATCCCGATTTCGGGCGTGAGGTCCTGGCAACCGGTATCGAGGCTCGGCGTTTCTCCAGCGCCGGCCAGCGATTTTTGCCACAGTGCGGCACCGTTGTCGGCGTCATAGGCATAGACGCTGTCGTGCTCAGTGACCACGTAGACGACGTTATGCGTCGCTGCGCCTATCGTCAGGCTGGTGACGAAGAGCGGCTGGCCATCGACCTTGCCGTCAGCGGGAAGGAAGCGCAGTTTGCCGAACGTTGCCGAATTGACATTAGCGAGCGTGAGCGTTGTTTCCGCCAGCATCTGACCGGTTCGCGCGAGGTCGTTGTGATGCATCAGCACGTCGGTTGCAAAGGAGGGGACGGGCGTTGGCGTGGTGGTCGTCGAACCGGAGTTCGTGCCGCTGGACGCGGGCGTGCTGGGCGTGGCGGGGGTGGCGGGTGTCACGGCGGGTGTGGTCGCGGATGGCGCCGAGCTCGTGCCTGGACTTGCGGCGGTTCCGCTGGCACCGCTGGCGCCGCTGGCACCCCCCGCACTGGCAGACGTGGAAGGACTGCCGCCTGAACCGCCGCCACATGAACCGAGGCATACCGCGATCAGCAATCCTGCACAACTCTCGAACAGACGACGCTGACAGACTGCGTAAACAGCGAATTTGGAGTGCAGAGATTTCACGGCGGTTCTCCCGTGGCAGATGGACACCACAGCACGTGATACCCGCATCGTTTTCGCACGAGTTACTCGTTTCTGATCAGCATGACGAAGCGGCGTGTGGTGTCCCCAATCAGCAAGAAAAGCGCCCGACCAGGCGATGATTCTGCCTGCTTAAAAAGGGCTTAGCTCGCCGGTGCGAACGAGGTTTTCAAATCGCGAATATCAGATGAATGACCCGTTGAAGATGCTCGGGAGCAGAGAGAACCGTATGATGAAAAACGAGGTCCAAGCCGGGCTTGGGCGCGACCCATGACCTCATTGCAAACCGGCAACCACGGCGTCGGCAAAGCGCTTCAAATAAACAGGCGAAGCGTCTGTGATTGCCCAGAACACCATCCCGTTCTGCCGCCACTTGATCAGTGAATACCCTTCACTCGTCTCGGTGGTCATGGCTGCAGGCACCGCTGCATGACCTGCGGTATCAGGGAAAACATAGAGATCGATAGGGTGTTTGAGGTAGTGATAAATCATGACAGCCACCGGCCGATGGTCCACATAGTCAAGTCTTCCACCAACCAATGGAAATCCTTGCGCTTGTGGGTCGACCACAGGAGGTGCGTAATCAATGCGCCCGTTGAACCACGGCTTCACCGTATGCTGGTCGCTTGAAAGCACATCCATGGTCCGCGCTGACATCAGCGCCCGCACGTGACTCGCAACGATCTCCTGTTCGATCCCGTTCGTTCCACCGGGACGTTGAAAGAACATCATCGAGAAGAACACCAGCGCGCATGCGCAGATCCCGGTGATACCCCCGCCGGCAAACAGCAAGCCCGCGGAGCGCATCGGCCAGTTCAACGAGAACCACCGCTTCTTTTCGTGTTGTTCGTTGAGCCGCGCGCGCACCTGAGCGTGCAGCGACGAAGGCGCACGTTCGTACAGCGATCCATCGCGCAGCTTCTCGGCGAGTGACACGTTGTTTTCAGTTTCCACGCTTGGACTCCTCGGCGCCGGCAGGCGGTGTTTTCACCAGACGAATGGCAGGGTGTTCCGGATTGCCTTGCGCTATGCGCACTGCACTGCACAACAGTCGCCGCGCGCGCGAGAGCCGCGACATGACCGTGCCAATAGGAATGCCCGCAACCTGCGCCACGTCCTTGTAACTCATGTCCTCCAGTTCACGCAGCACGATCACCTCACGAAATTCCACCGGCAACATGGCAAGCGCGCGATGCACGAGATCCGTCTCGTCCTGTCGCACCGCCATCTTCTCGGGGTCGTCGCCGCTTTCGTCGGACCAGCCGGGAAGCTGTTCATCGACTTGCAGCGAGTCGTCGTAGGGCGTGGAGTCCGCCTGATGATGATGCTTGCGCCACTCCGTGAACCACGTATTACGCACGATCGCGAGCAGCCATGCGCGCGGGTTGTCACCGGTATAGCCATCGAAGAAACGGAAAGCCCGCAGGAAAGCTTCCTGCACGACGTCGTCAGCTTCGGTCGCGCTGCCGCTCAACCAGCGGGCGAGGTTATACGCCGCGTCTAGATGCGGCAGCATCACCTGATCGAAGCGATTCGGCGGGGACTTCCCCATCGGTGTTCTCCTGACTACTCCAGCTGCGAAAGGACGCAAGCACTCAATCTAACTTACCGGCGCTGGCATCGATTTATTCCCCGTTACGCGAGTTTGCGGAAAAAATAAACCTGGAATAAGGCAGGGCGTATTGCAGTTCGATGAGCATGGGGCAATCAAACCCATTTCCAACACTACAAGGAACCCGTCATGCCTGACATCACGAAAGATACAGCGGAGCCCGAAACACTCGGCGAACATGGCGCCAAAAGGCGCACCGCGCTGAGCTGCATGGCGTGGGCCGGCGCCGGCATGCTATGGACGCTCAGCGGTGGCGTCCCCGGCTCGAGGCTTTTGGGCGGCACGGCGCAAGCAGCCCAGGTCGACCGTCACGCGTTCAGCTTCGTGCAGGTCAGCGACAGTCACATAGGCTTCAGCAAGGACCCGAATCTCGATCCGGCGAGCACGCTTCAGGAAGCCGTCGACACGATCCGCGCGTCGAACCAGAAACCTGCATTCATGATCCATACCGGCGACATCAGCCATCTGTCAAAGCCGGGCGAGTTTGATACGGCCGCGCAAATCATCGGCAGCGCGGGACTCGATGTCCACTACGTGCCTGGCGAACACGACGTACTGGTCGACGACGGCAATGCGTATTTCGAACGCTTCTCGAAGCCCGCCGATAAAAAATGGTACAGCTTCGACCAGGGCGGGGTTCATTTTATCGGTTTGACGAATGTGCTGAACATGCGCGGCGGCGGCCTGGGTTATCTCGGCGATGAACAACTTGCATGGCTGAAACAAGACCTGGCGCGCCGTTCGATCAGCACGCCGCTTGTCGTGTTTGCGCACATCCCGCTGTGGTCGTTGTATCCGCAATGGGGATGGGGCACCGATGACAGTGCGCAAGCATTGAGCATGATGAAACGCTTCGGGTCTGTGACGGTTCTGAACGGCCACGTGCATCAGGTGGCGCAGAAGGTGGAGGGCGACATCAGCTTCTACTCGGCAATGTCAACAGCCTTTCCGCAACCTGTGCCGGGGACGGCGGCAGGCCCCGGTCCAATGAAAGTTCCTGCCGACACGCTGCGCACCTTGCTCGGCGTTCGGTCCGTGAATTACGTGCCAGGTCACATGGAACTTGCCGTCGTCGACACGAGGTTGAGCGTATGAACCTTCTTTCTACTCTACGGGTGGTACGGATTGCAACGCTGCTTATCGCAACCAGCGGTGCAACGGGTCCTGCATTTGCCGATGTAGGACCCACGGCCGCGGTCGTCATCGATAATTTTTCGTTCAGTCCCGCGCAGTTGTCGGTGGCGGCCGGAGCGACCGTGACGTGGGAAAACCGTGACGATATCCCTCATACCATCGTCAACGATGCCAAGCCGCGCACGTTCAAGTCACCGCCGCTCGACTCCGGCGAGAAATTCTCTCAGGTGTTCGTCAAGCCCGGTACGTATAAGTACTTCTGTTCCTTGCACCCGCATATGACGGGGATGATCGTCGTGAAATAGGCACGCAGGCATTCACGCGCCATGCCGCACGCCCACGCGATACCAGGTGACCTGCCTGTACGTTTCGCCAGGGCTCACGATCACACTGCCGGCATCCGGCATGTTGACCTGGTTCGGAAACGCGCCCGCCTGCAGGCACAGGCCGGCGTGTTTGCCGTAGCGCCGGCCATGCCGTCCGACGATGCCATCGAGATGATTGCCCGTATAGAACTGCACGCCGGGTGCATTCGTGCCCATGGTCAGTTCGCGGCCGCTGCCCGGGTCGTAAAGGCGCACCACGGGCCTGTGTGAATCACCGCGTTCGCCCACTACATAACAATGATCAAAACCACCTGCGCGCGACAACTGATCGTGCGGCCAGTCGAGCCGTGCACCCAGCGGGGCGCTCGCGCGAAAATCAAACGCGTGGCCCGCGACTTCGGCGCGGCCCTCAGGGATCAGGGCGGCATCGACTTCAAAAAAGGTATCGGCGTCTATGGAGATGACATGGCCGCGGATATCGGCTGTGTCGTCGCCCGAGAGATTGAAGCACGCGTGGTTCGTGAGGTTGACGGGCGTCGGCGCGTCGGACACCGCTTCGTATGCGAGCGTGAGCGTGCCGTCGTCGTCCAGCGTATAGCGCAACTTGGTCGATACCGCTCCGGGGAATCCCGCTTCACCTTCCGGCGATTCATGTGTGAGTTCGATACCGCCATCGACTTCCTGCGCGTCCCATAACGCCCGGTGAAACCCCGCCGCGCCACCATGCAGCAGGTTGCCGCCTTCGTTGCGATCGAGCGAATAGGCCACGCCGCCAAGCGCGAAGCGCGCGTTCTCGATGCGGTTCGCCCAGCGTCCGATCACGCCGCCAAGATACGCATGGCCGGCGAAGTATTCGGCGGGGGTGTCGTGGCCCAGCAGCACGTCCGCCACGCGGCCTGCGCGGTCGGGCGCGTTCCATGAAACCAGCGTCGCGCCCAGGTCACTGATCGCCACGCGCATGCCGTGCGCATTGCGCAGCGTGAACAGCCGGGCGACATCGCCGCCGGGCAGCGCACCCCAGCGTTCGGCGCTTACGCGGACAGAGCCTGTTCGGGCGATGGTAGGCATGGCAGCGAGGTTCATGAAAGAGGGATCAGCCGGGCTGGCCGCATGGCGCGACGGGCAGCCGCTCCTGATACTCGCGCGGCGTGCAGTCGAGCTCGCGCCGGAATACGGCGTACATGTATTGCAACGACGTAAAGCCACATCGGATGGCGACTTCCGCGCTGGAAAGGTCGTGGCGCGCGAGAAGCTGCTTCGCGACATCGAGCTTGTGGTTAAGGATCTCCTGATGCACCGTATGCCCGAGTTCACGCCGGAAATAATCCTCAAGCGAGGAGCGCGATACGCCAACATAATCGGCCACCTGTTCGGTCTTGATGCCCTGGCACGCGTACTGCCGGATGTAGTGGCGAGCACGCATGACATAGGGGCTCGAAACCGGTTGATGGCGTGTCGATTCAAGCACGTTGATGCCGACAGGCGGCACGAGAATCCGTCTGCCATGGAATCGGGCACCGCCCAGCATCTGATGAAGCAGATGCGCGGCGGTTCGGCCCATTTCCTCGGTACCCTGAATGACTGAAGAAAGCGGTATGCGTGTAAGCGAGCGCGTCAACGGATCGTTGTCTATGCCGATGATCGCAACCTGTTCAGGCACGGGTATGCCCGAAATAAGGCACGCCTGAAGCAAGTGACGCGCGCGGGCATCGGTGACGGCGATTACACCAACGGGCTTCGGCAGACTCTCCAGCCACGATGTCAGTTGCGCACTTGCCTGACTCCAGACCGGCGCGCTGGTCGGCAATCCGCGATGAATATCGGCTTCAAGTCCATCCGCCGCAAGCAGCGCCTTGAATGCCAATTCGCGTTCCTGCGCCCAGCGGTTCTCGAGCGACTCTGGCAGGCTATAGAGCGCGAAACGCTGCAGGCCCGCGCCTATCAGATGGGTGTACGCCAATGACATGAGCTTGGCGTTATCGGTGGCAATGTAGGGCAGGTTGGCCGGATAACATGCGCAGTCCGCATACGATGAACCCACTGCAACCACGGGCAACTGCGAATCGCCGAGCGCTTCGGCCACGGCGGGATCGTCGAAGTCCGCGATGATGCCGTCGCCTTCAAAGCGTTCAATCCCGTTAAGCCGGCAGCGGAAATCCTCCTCCAGGAACAGGTCCCACGCAACGCGCGTAGAGAGCAGGTAGTTGCCAATGCCCGTGATCACCTCGCGGTCATACACCTTGTTCGCGTTGAACAGCAGTGCGATCCTGTGCGAAGCCTGAGCGGTCTGGGGTCGTGTCATCGAGCTCCGGACGGGTCTCGCGCCGCATTGCAGCGAGATGCCCGTCATCTCCGTTGCGGCGCAATATGCGCCTCTGTGTTTTGTTCTCGCCGCTTTTTAGCGTTTGCTGATTCTAGGCCTCGTGACAGGTCTGCCGCCAGCCTGATTTCCACTTAGCCCAAGAATCACCATGCGCGCTGGCGGATTTCGCAATTGCCCCGAGGCGGACCAAGCTGGCAGCATGGCGTCACATTAAAAGACGGAGACGCCCATGTCGTATTTCGAACACCTGCCGGCCGTGCGCTATGAAGGCCCTGAGTCCGACAACCTGTTTGCCTTCCGTCACTACGACCGCGACAAGCTGGTGCTCGGCAAACGCATGGAAGATCACTTGCGGCTCGCCGTCTGCTACTGGCATTCCTTTGTGTGGCCGGGCGTGGACATGTTCGGGCAGGGCACGTTTCACCGGCCGTGGCAGCAACCCGGCGACGCCATAGAACGTGCGCATCTGAAGGCCGACGCCGCCTTCGAGTTTTTCGAAAAACTCGGCGCGCCGTACTACACCTTCCACGATACCGACGTCGCCCCCGAAGGCGACAGCATCAAGCACTACGTCAACAACTTCAAAGGCGTGACCGACTATCTTGCGGCCAAGCAGGAAGAGACGGGTATCAAGCTGCTGTGGGGCACGGCAAACCTCTTTTCGCATCCGCGTTATGCTGCGGGCGCCGCAACCAGTCCGAATCCCGAAGTGTTTGCTTTTGCGGCCACGCAGGTTTTCCAGGCGCTGGAAGCGACGCATCGTCTGGGTGGCGAGAACTATGTGCTGTGGGGCGGGCGCGAAGGTTATGACACGCTGCTGAACACCGACCTCAAGCGCGAACGCGACCAGCTCGGTCGCTTTCTCAACATAGTCGTGGAGCACAAGCACAAGACCGGCTTCAAGGGCGCTCTGCTGATCGAACCGAAGCCGCAGGAGCCGACCAAACATCAATACGATTACGATGTCGCCACCGTCCACGGGTTTCTCACGCAGTTCGGTTTGCAAAATGAAATCCGCGTGAACATAGAAGCAAATCACGCAACGCTCGCGGGTCATTCATTTCACCATGAGATCGCGACGGCTTATGCGCTCGGCATCTTCGGCAGTGTCGATGCAAACCGCGGCGACCCGCAAAACGGCTGGGACACCGATCAGTTTCCGAATAGCGTTGAAGAGTTGACGCTTGCGCTCTATGAGATCCTGAAGCACGGCGGCTTTAGCACAGGCGGCATGAATTTCGATGCAAAAGTGCGGCGCCAGAGCGTTGCCCCCGAGGACTTGTTCTACGGCCATATTGGCGCTATCGATGTCATTGCGATTGCCCTGGAACGAGCGGCCATACTGATTGAAAACGACAAGCTGGAGGAATTCAAGAAGCACCGTTATGAAGGCTGGGATACGGAATTCGGCCGCAAGATTCTCTCGGGCGGTTACTCTCTTGAATCGCTTGCCATTGACGCACTCGGACGCCGCGTTAACCCTCAGCATGTGAGCGGGCAACAGGAGTATCTGGAGAACATCGTCAACCGGGCGATTTACGGCTGACGTTCAAGTCTGAAAGCCTCAAGGAAAAACGTTAAAGCGCCCGGCTGATTTCGCAATTGCGCCAGATGCGCATAAAGGCCAGGCTAAGCAAAAATCCAAAGACACAAGCTTTCGTAAAACGACGACCGTGAACACGAATTCGCGGCGCACGCAGTAGATTCCGCCGACGTCTCTTTCTCTCGCACATGCGTGGCCGTGACCGGCTACGCAGGGGATGCATCGGCTAGTCAACCATAAAAAAGGAGTGAGACATGAAGTCTGCAATGCGGAAGTCTGCAATGCGCCGTTCAATTCTGGCCACGTTCGCGTGCGGTGCGATGTTCGCCAGCGTATCCCTGATTCCATCGCTTGCGCATGCCAGTAAGGACAAACCCGAGATCGGCTTTTGTATCGATGACTTGCGGGTCGAGCGTTGGTCACGCGACCGCGACTATTTCGTTGCAGCAGCGACCAAGCTGGGCGCGAAGGTCTCGGTGCAATCCGCCGATGCCAGCGAGGCGCGCCAGATCTCGCAGATCGAAAATCTGATCTCGCGCGGAGTCGATGTCATCGTGATCGTGCCTTTCAATTCGAAGACGCTCGGCAATGTAGTTGCCGAAGCGCACAAGGCGGGTATCAAGATCGTGTCTTATGACCGCTTGATTCTCGATGCAGATGTCGATGCCTACATTTCCTTCGACAACGAAAAAGTCGGCGAAATGCAGGCGCAAGGGGTCTTCAACGCGCAGCCCAAGGGCAATTACTTTTTGCTGGGTGGCGCACCGACCGACAACAACGCGAAGATGTTGCGTGAAGGTCAGATGAAGATTCTGAAGCCGGCCATCGATCGCGGTGACATCAAGGTCGTCGGTCAGCAATGGGTGCCGGAATGGAGCGCCGCGACCGCGCTGCGCATCACCGAAGACGCGCTGACGGCGAACAACAACAAGATCGACGCTATCGTGGCATCGAACGACGGCACAGCCGGCGGCGCCATTCAGGCGCTTGCCGCGCAGAAACTGGCGGGCAAGGTGCCCATTTCGGGCCAGGACGCAGACCTGGCCGCAGTCAAGCGCCTCGTTGACGGCACGCAGACCATGACGGTGTACAAGCCGCTCAAGCTGATTGCGGGCGACGCAGCCAAGCTCGCTGTCGATCTGGCGAAAGGACAGCCGCCTGCCTTCAACGCCAAGTACGACAACGGCAAGAAGCAGGTCGATACCGTGTTGCTGCAGCCGACGCTCCTGACGAAGGCCAATGTCGATACCGTCATCAAGGACGGTTTCTATACCCAGTCGCAACTGGCTGGCAATTGACACTTGGTGCATGGATGAGCGGCGCGTGAGGGTCTGAAGAGCGCTTCTATAGCGGCCTTCACGCGCAATCACGTCAGGGACATATGCATGGCAAATGCGCTGCTGGAAATGCACGGCATCGTCAAGACGTTTGGCGGGGTGAAGGCGCTCGACGGTATCGACCTGGTGGTGGCGCCCGGTGAATGCGTCGGCTTGTGCGGCGAAAATGGCGCGGGCAAGTCGACGCTGATGAAGGTCCTCTCAGGCGTCTATCCGCATGGAACATGGGATGGCGAGATCCTTTGGGAAGGTGAGCCTTTACGTGCGATGAACATCCGCGATACCGAGAACGCCGGCATTGTCATCATCCACCAGGAACTGATGCTCGTGCCGCAATTGTCCGTCGCGGAAAACATCTTCCTCGGCAATGAAATCACGCTGAGCGGCGGCCGGATGAACTATGCCGCGATGTATCAGCGCGCGGACGAATTGCTGCGCGGCCTCAACATCAGCGGCATCAACGTCGCGCAGCCTGTGATGAACTACGGCGGTGGTCATCAGCAACTGATCGAGATTGCGAAGGCCTTGAACAAACGCGCGAAGCTGCTGATTCTGGATGAACCATCGTCGTCATTGACGGCAAGCGAGATCAGTATCCTGCTCGATATAGTGCGCGATCTGAAGAAGCGAGGCGTCGCGTGCGTCTATATCTCGCACAAGCTCGATGAAGTCGAAGCCGTATGCGACACAGTCACTGTGATCCGCGATGGCAAGCACGTCGCCACGCAGCCCATGAAGGGTTTGGGCACGGACGCCATTATTGCGATGATGGTGGGCCGCGAAATCAAGAATCTGTTTCCACGGGAGCCGCATGAGATTGGCGAGGTGATTTTCGAGGCCAGGAACGTAACGTGTCTCGACGTCACCAATGCGCAGCGAAAGCGCGTGGACAATGTTTCTTTCTCGCTGCGCAAAGGCGAGATTCTCGGCGTGGCAGGGCTGGTGGGTGCGGGGCGGACCGAACTGATGCAGGCCATCTTCGGCGCGTATCCCGGGGTGAGCGAGGCGGATGTTTATCTGAATGGCAAGAAACTGAAGATCAGGACGCCCGCCGATGCCATCAATGCCGGTATCGGGATGGTGCCGGAAGACCGGAAGCGCCATGGCATCGTGCCGCAACTCGGGGTGGGTCATAACATCACGTTGGCTGTCCTCACACGCTTCGCAAAGGGCGGCCGTATCGATTCCGCTGCGGAACTCGACACCATTCACACCGAGATGAAGCGGTTGTCGGTTCGCGCCGCGACGCCCATGTTGTCAATTGCGAACTTGTCGGGCGGCAACCAGCAGAAGGCCGTGCTGACCAAGATGCTGCTGACGAACCCCGCCATCCTGATCCTCGATGAACCCACTCGCGGTGTGGATGTCGGCGCCAAGTTCGAGATCTACAAGCTGATGTTTGCGCTGGCACGGCGAGGGGTATCGATCATCGTCGTATCATCGGAGCTCAATGAAGTACTTGGTGTCAGCGACCGCGTGCTCGTGATAGGCGAAGGCGAACTGCGCGGCGATTTCATCAACGAAGGACTGACGCAAGAACATATCCTGGCTGCAGCCATTGGCGCGCCATCCCAGGCAACCCCTATCCAAGCGAGCGTCGCATGACACCTGACGTGACTTCGTCCCCAAAGCGCAGCACAGCCGGTAATGTGCGCACGAGTTCCGGTCAACGCTTCAGGCAAGTGTTCACGCGCTATAAGCTGCTTGCGCTGCTGCTTGCGGTTGCGGTCATCTGGATCTTCTTTTCATTCCTGACCGATGGCGCGTTCGTCACGCCGCGAAACCTGTCGAACCTCCTCAGGCAGATGTCGATTACCGGCATGCTTGCATGCGGCATGGTCTTCGTGATCATTGCCGGTGAGATCGACTTGTCGGTTGGATCGCTGCTTGGACTGCTCGGTGGCGTGGCTGCGATTCTCGATGTTTCATATCACTGGCCAATCCAGTTCACGGTGCCCGCCGTGATGCTGCTTGGCGTCGCGATCGGGCTCTTCAATGGATGGTGGTCCACGTATCTGCGGGTGCCCTCGTTCATTGTGGGGCTCGGCGGGATGCTGGCCTATCGCGGCGTGCTGCTCGGGGTGACGGGCGGCTCGACTATCGCGCCTGCATCGGAGCATCTGGTCTTCATCGGGCAGGGGTACTTGCCCCGGCTGGCCGGCAACGCACTGGCACTGGTCATGTTCGTGATACTCGTTGCGTTGACCGTGCGTCAGCGGCAGAACCGGCAGCGATACAAGCTCGCTGTCGTGCCGCTCTGGCAGGATGGCGTCAAGATAATCGCGGCAGGTCTGGTGCTGGTTGCGTTCGTGACGACGCTGAACCGGTATGGCGGGATTCCGGTGCCTGTACTGTTGCTGCTGGCGCTGCTTGGGATCTTTACCTACATTGCCACGCAGACCGTGTTTGGCCGGCGCATCTATGCCGTGGGTTCCAATCTCGAGGCGACCCGTTTGTCGGGCGTGAATACCAATCGCGTGAAGCTGATGATTTTCGCGCTGATGGGATTGATGTGCGCGCTTGGCGGTCTGATCAACACCGCACGGTTGGCGGCGGGGTCGCCATCTGCGGGGACGATGGGCGAACTGGATGCAATCGCGGCATGTTTTATCGGCGGGACATCGATGCGCGGCGGTTCCGGCACGGTCTACGGAGCGCTGATTGGTGCGCTGGTGATGGCAAGCCTCGACAACGGCATGTCGATGCTCGATGTCGATTCTTACTGGCAGATGATCGTGAAGGGCGGGATCCTGGTGCTGGCGGTGTGGATCGATGTGATTTCAGGGGATCGGCGTTAAGGCGATAACGGGGGCATGCACATGCCCCCGAGCGTCAGGCACTATACGGTCCAATCCAGAATCACCTTTCCGCTCTGCCCGGAAAGCATGGCGGCAAACGCTTGCTGATAATCATCGACCGCAAACCGATGCGTCAGGATCGGCGAAAGATCAAGCCCGCTCCGCAACATGGCCACCATCTTGTACCAGGTCTCGAACATCTCGCGTCCGTAGATGCCCTTGATTTCCAGTCCCTTGAAGATGACCTGGGTCCAGTCTATCGCCATCTCCGCTGGCGGAATGCCCAGCATCGCGACCTTGCCGCCATGATTCATGGCCTCGAGCAGCCCCTTGAATGCACTCGGCACGCCGGACATTTCCAGTCCCACATCGAAGCCTTCCGTCATGTGAAGTTCCGCCATCACATCGCGCAGTGCAGTCTGCGTAACATTCACCGCCCGCGTGGCCCCCATCTTCCGCGCAAGTTCGAGGCGATATTCGTTCACGTCGGTAATCACCACATTGCGTGCGCCTACATGCTTGGCAATCGCCACGGCCATGATGCCGATAGGGCCTGCGCCTGTGATCAACACGTCTTCGCCGACGAGATTGAACGACAACGCCGTGTGCGTGGCGTTACCGAACGGATCGAAGATCGCCGCGAGGTCATCGGAGATTTCCGGCGGGATCTTGAAGGCGTTGAACGCTGGAATCACCAGGAATTCAGCGAACGCGCCCGGCCGGTTTACACCGACGCCGACCGTGTTGCGACACAAATGCCGCCGTCCCGCACGGCAATTACGGCAGAAGCCGCACGTGATATGGCCTTCACCCGAGACGCGATCGCCAATTGCGAATCCGCGTACCTCTTGTCCCATTTCCACGATCTCGCCAACATATTCGTGCCCCACATGCATGGGAACGGGAATGGTTTTTTGAGCCCAGTCATCCCATTTCCAGATATGGATGTCGGTGCCGCAGATCGCGGTGCGCGTGATGCGGATCATCACGTCGTTGTGCCCGACCTCGGGCTTCGCCACGTGCGTCAGTGTCAGCCCCGGTGCGCGTTCCAGCTTGGCCAATGCTTTCATGATGGTCTCGATGTCCTAGATGATGCCGAGTGAACGGCCAACACGCGCGAACGCATCGACGGCGCGATCGATTTGCTCCGGCGTATGCGCGGCGCTCATCTGCGTGCGGATGCGGGCGCGACCCTTGGGCACGACCGGAAACGAAAAGCCGATCACGTAGACACCTTCCTGCAGGAGTGCATCGGCCATGCGGGACGCAACCTGGGCGTCGCCGAGCATCACGGGGATGATCGGATGTTCGCCGGGCACGAGCGTAAAGCCGAGCGCGCTCATGGCGTTGCGAAAACGCGCGCCGTTGCTGCTTACACGCGAGCGCAACTCGGCGCCTTCGGCGCTGCCGAGCAGTTCGAGCACCTTGAGCGTGGCCGCGGCAATGCTCGGCGTGAGCGTGTTGGAAAACAGGTAGGGACGGGAGCGCTGGCGCAACAACTCGACAATCTCGCGGCGCGCGGCAACATAGCCACCCGATGCGCCGCCGAGCGCCTTGCCGAGCGTACCCGTGATGATGTCGATGCGCGAAAGCACGCCGCAATGTTCAGGCGTGCCGCGCCCATGCTCGCCGATAAACCCCACCGCGTGCGAATCGTCGACCATCACGAGCGCGCCATAACGGTCCGCCAGATCGCAGATGCCGGCGAGATCGGCAATGATGCCGTCCATTGAAAACACGCCGTCGGTTGCGATCAGCTTGAAGCGCGCGCCGACTGCGTCGGCTTCACGCAGCCTGGTTTCCAGATCGGCGAGATCGTTATTCTTGTAGCGATAGCGCTTTGCCTTCGACAAACGCACGCCGTCGATAATGCTCGCGTGATTGAGTTCGTCGCTGATGATCGCGTCGGACTCGTCGAGCAAGGTCTCGAACAAGCCGCCATTGGCGTCGAAGCAACTCGAGTAAAGAATGCAGTCGTCCGTTTGCAAAAACGACGCCAGCGCCTGTTCGAGTTCCTTGTGAACGCTTTGCGTGCCGCAGATGAATCGCACCGAGGCCATGCCGAAACCATCGCGGTCGAGGCCTGCTTTCGCTGCTTCGATCAGGCGCGGATCATTGGCCAGGCCGAGATAATTGTTGGCGCAGAAGTTGAGCACTTCGTCGCCGGTGGCGAGCCGGATATCGGCTGATTGAGGACTAGATATGACGCGCTCGGACTTGTAGAAACCGTCTGCGCGGATTTGGTCGAGCGTATTGCGTGCATGTGCAATATACGGATCATGCATGGACTGGTCTCCTGTGTAATGCGAGGTCCGCTGGGCCACTTGTGATGGCTTTGCGTCCAATGGCGGTTTGTTGCGCTAAGCTTCTTGATCAGGCATCAGCTTAGCTGATTTGATCGTCATCCCGAACAGCATTTTGCGGCGGCCAAGCGCCTGAATGCGCCGCCAGAAAAATACGGTGGTGTTGGGCGACAGTATCTGGCACGGCTAGCCGCCCGCCCCCGACCTTAAACTGCCGCGATCATTCCCTGGCCCGCATCGTGGTCCGTCGCGATCGGCGATGCGTCGGCGCAAACCCGGTTACGCCCCGAGTCTTTCGCCCGATAAAGCTGCGCATCCGCCGCTCCGATTACGCTGTCCTCGGTCACGCGCGCTGTGCTGCGTGCACAATCCACGACCACCACGCCGAAGCTCGCGGTAGCACGTATCTCGCGTCCGTCCCATGCTTTCGACGCAGCCATTTCGAATGCCTGCCGGATGCGTTCTGCGAGCGCCGTGGCGCCGGCAATATCGGTTCGCGGCAACAGCAGGACGAATTCTTCTCCGCCATAGCGAATGACGCTGTCCACGTCATGGCGTGTGTGCGCGAGCAACAAGGCTGAAAATGTCCGGATGACTGCGTCGCCGGCGGGGTGGCCGTAACTGTCGTTGATCTGTTTGAACTGGTCGATGTCACACAGGACCACCGCGAGTTTCGAGCGGGTTTCGCGTGCTCGCTGGAGTTCCGCGTTGAACAGCACGTCGGTGAGGTAGCGCCGGTTGAAACAACTTGTCAGGTAGTCGCGAACCGACAGATTCCTGAGCAGCGCGTGCTGGCAGAACTCGTCGCGTGCGAGCCGGTTATGGCGGCGGGCAGTGACGTAACCGAGGGCGTTGGTAAATACGAGCAGCATGGACGAAGTCAGCAGCGACGACGGATCGAGCATGCGCGACGCCGAGGAAATGGCGATAAATGCAAACGTCGCCGCCACGCTGATCGCAAGAGCGTAGACCAGCTTGTTCGGAATGAAGTTGTAGGCGACGATCAACATGATGCACATGGACATCTCGTGAACCGACATTCCGCCCGACCGCAGCCACGTGATCAGCATGAAGACCGCGAAGCCGACGATTTCCACCACGCTCGCCGCTGCACGCAGCGCGGGGACGGAATTGCGCTGTGCGCTTGCGGCACGCAAACAGATTGCGCAGGTCAGCCCGACCAGGCAGCGCGCCAGAAACAGCAGGAGAGCCGCCCGAGAATAGCCAAGGGCGCCGACGTCGGTGATGGCGAAGGCGATATAGAAAAGGCTGCAGAAAACGAGCGTCCGCACGAGCGCAGTGTGGTGCGCGACGCGCTGATAACGCTGGAACTCGTGTTCCACCGACGCGTCTTCGAACTCTGACCATAGCCTGTCAAGTTTGAAATTCGTCCCGGCGTCAAACCGTGAAATTTCGGTCAGTTCTGCCATCTCTCGCCATTTTTTCGATGTCGCCGTTTGGGGCAACATGATAAGTCATTTTTATCGTGCGCAAGATAGCGCGCATTGGGATGCAATCATCAGTACGCGAGCGGCCCGATTGAAGGTTTTTATTTGAAATCGGCCTAGCCGGAAAATAACCTATCTCAAAATACATTAAATTAACTCATGTGCAGCGCGTAAGCTGTCACATGAACAATAGCCTGCCGACCGATACGCTCATCTCTTGTGAAAACGAGCCGATTCAAGCCCCTGGGAGCATCCAGCCGCACGGGGCACTGATCTGTTTCGCCTCGGACGGCCGTGTGCTGGCACGCAGCAGCACGGCCGAAACATGGCTGGGTACCTTGCCCGGAATTGGCGAGGCGCTGACTCCGCGCTATCTGAACGCCTCAGCACGCATTGCGATCGATGCCGCCCTTCAAGACCCCAGCCATGCCGGCGACAGCGTCGAGTGGGAAAGAAGTGACGGCATGCGATTTGACCTGGTCATGCATTGGTCCGACGATAACCTGATGGTCGAGTGGGAGCATATCGCCAACCAGACCGTCATGCTGGCGCATTACGCAGCGCTCGCCCGGAACACGATCCGGCGTTTGCAGGAGCGCAAGTACACATCGGTCAACGAAGTGCTGCAGGCCGCGGCGGACACCGTCAGGGTCATGACCGAATGCGACCGGGTGATGGCGTACCGGTTTCTCGCGGACGATAGCGGAGAGGTCATTGGCGAGTCGCGTCGGGAAGACCTGGTGTCGTACCTGTATCAGCGTTTTCCCTCCGGCGACATCCCCGCACAAGCGCGCCGGCTTTATGTGCTGAGTCCGATCCGGCAGATCTCCTCGGTCAACGCTGTCGCTGTGCCGATCGAACCCTTGTTGAATCTTGAAACGAATCGCCCTTACGATCTCAGCCACTCCGTCTTGCGCAGCGTGTCGCCGGTTCATATCGAATATCTGAAGAACATGGGCGTTGCTGCTTCAATGAGCATTTCCATTGTCATCAACGAGCGCCTGTGGGGCATGATCGCCTGCCACCATATGAGCGACCACCGCGTTCCTCATGCAATCCGGCTGTCGTGCATCTTGTTCATGGAAGTGGTGACCATCCTGCTTCAGCAACTCGAACTCGAACAGCGCGTCACGGCCGAGCAAAGCGTGCGGGTCCTGGGTGCGGAAGTGGCTTTTGCGATGCGGCAAGCCGACGATCCCGTCGCAGGTCTGGTGGCCGCGGCAAGCGGCATTTCGGCAATGATCGGAAGCGATGCGGTGGCGATTGTCGTCGATGGCCAGACCGTGATGCTCGATGCACCCTGGCTCGTCGATAAAGCGGCGCTCCTTGGTATTGCGGAGCACATGCGCGAAGCGGGTTCCGACTTGATCGTCATTGAATCGCTCGCCGACACGCAGCCGCACCTGATCAGGCCAATGACACCAACGGGCGTTGCCGCGGGACTGCTTGCCATTCAAATGAACGGCGACGCGCGCATCACGATCATCTGGTTGCGCAACGAACTCGTGCAAACGATCAACTGGGCGGGTGCGCCGGACAAAGTGGTCGCGATGGGGCCGAACGGAGCGCGTCTCACGCCGCGCGCTTCGTTCGAAACGTGGAAACAGGTCGTGACCGGACGCTGCCGCCCATGGACGGAGACAGACGTTTTCGCCGCGCGCGAACTCAAGTCTATTTTGCAGGACGTCGCGCTGCAGCGTTTGCGCGACGCGGATCGCTCCCGGATGATTTTGTTGGCCACGCTCGCTCACGATTTGCGCGATCCGCTGCAATCGGTGGATCTGGCGGTCCAGCTCATGCGCAGCGGTCTGGCGAGCGTGCAAGACGCGGCGCAGCGTGTGGAGGGATCGACACGGCGAATGCAATCGCTCATCACCTACATACTCGATGTCAGCCGCATCAGAGCGGGCATGGGCCTGATCCTCGAGCGCCGGAAAACGCCGCTGACCGAATCATTGAATGCGACGGTCAATCAGCTTCGCCAGACTTACCCGGGCATCACCATAGAATATGCATGTCCTGAACTGGGCGATGCCGAACTCGATGAAGACCGGTTTGCGCAAGCCCTCGGGAACCTGGTCAATAATGCGCGCCAGCATGGGGACATGAGCGAACCGATCCGGATTACCGGGGCGCTGAATGGGGTCCTCAGAACGATTGCAATTCGCAACCGTTTGTTGCGCAAACAGACGGTGTCGTTTGCGCGACTGGTGGATCCCTTCAAGAGCGGTGCGCTTGCCAGTCCGAACAACAAGGGCGGAATGGGCCTTGGCCTCTACATTGCCAATGCCATCGTCAGAGGCCATGGTGCAACGCTCGATGCAGTCTTCACCGATAATGAAGCGTGTTTCACCGTGACGATTTAGCCTTGCAGGAGGACGGCGGCCCATGAATGACTTCATTTTGCCGCCGCAGGAAAATCGCGCGAAGCTCTGGCGCGAGCCGTCGTTGTTCAATACAGAGTTCCTGCGTGCGACCTATCCGACGCATACCTTCCCGCAGCATTCCCACGACGAATACGCGCTTGGTTTTATCGAACGTGGCGCGCAGATGTTTTCCGAAGGCCAGCGCGAGCGCACGGTCATGCCGGCCGGCACGATCTGCGTAATCAACCCGGGCCAGTTCCACGAGGGCGGCCCGGCGACCGAGGGCGGATGGGACTATCGGATGATCTATCTGCCGCGTTCGGCACTGGCGAACATCCTTGGTATTGAGGGAGCATTGCCGGAAAGTGCCTTACCGTATTTCAATGACCCTGTAATCGACGATCCCGCCTTGGTTCGCGTGATGCGGGCAGCGCATTCGTGCTCGGAATCACCGGACGTGTCGTGGCTGGAAAAAAGCACCCGGCTTACGCTGGCGCTTCGCCAGCTCGCGTCGCGCCACGGACAGGGCGAGCGGCCTGGCTTTCTGCCGGGCGCCGCGTCTGGTGCAGTCACGCGTGCGCGTGAATATATCGACAGTTGCATTGAAGCGAACCCGACACTCGATGAAATCGCCACTGCAGCCGGCCTGAGTTCCTTCCATTTGTTGCGTCAGTTCAAGCTTGCTGTCGGCTTGCCGCCCCACGCCTATCTGATGCAACGGCGCGTCGACCAGGCAAGGCGGTTGTTGCTCAAAGGTCACCCGCTTCGCGAAGTGGCGATCAGGGTCGGCTACGCAGACCAGGCCCATTTCAGCCGTGAATTCCGCCGCTTCTATGGCGTCTCGCCAAGCACCATCCGTTAAATAAACCGCAAGATTCTTCAAATCGCATCGTCAGCCTGCGTCCATGATGGGAATGCGGTTCAAGCCCGTTTTTTCAATCACTAGCCGAGGTAACAAGATGCCGTTAGTCAGAGTCGATTTGTCCAGGGATGCATCCCCGGAAGTGGTCAGTGGCATCAGCGATGCCATCTACGAAGCCATGATCACCGTGGCGAACGTGCCCGTGCACGACAAGTTCCAGGTATTTTCGCGTCATGCCGCGAACGAAATCATTTACCCGAAAGAGGGATATCTCGGTGTGAGTTATACGCCGGAGATCGTGTTGATCCAGGTGACATGGAATGCAGGACGCAGCATTGAAGTGAAGAAAGCGTTTTATCTTGCGGTGGCGAATGGCATCCATGAAAGAACCGGCCTGCGAAAGGAAGACATCTGCATCAATCTGGTCGATGTCAACCGCGAGGACTGGTCGTACGGCAACGGAGAGATGCATTACGCACCGAAGTAGCGGCCGATCTGGCCGCGAAAACCATTTCGGGCGGCGTCTTAAATCCGGGTTCAATCGAACAACCGGATCAACCATTGAAGGTGGTGTGACCATGAACCCCGCATATCCGGCATTCGCTTTATTGGGTTTGATATGGGGTACGAACTTTCTGTTCATGAAATGGGCAAGCGTGATGATCACGCCCGTGCAGATCGTAGCGTTGAGGGTGCTGTTCGGTTTTGTACCGCTGCTCGTATATGCGCTTTTGTCGCGATCCCTGAAATGGCGCCACGCCCGGCATGCCCACCATTTTGTCGTCATGTCCGTATTGGCCACGGTGGTGTACTACTATGCGTTCGCCAAGGGTGCATCGTTGCTGCCGTCGAGCGTGGCCGGCATGCTGAGCGGCGCCATACCGCTGTTCGCGTTCGTATGCGCCTGGGCCCTGCTTCGTGCCGAACGTCCGACAGGGCGCATGATCGCGGGCGTGGTCTGTGGATTTGCCGGTGTCCTGCTGATCGCCCGGCCATGGGCTGCATCTACTTCGGCCGTGAGCTTGCCGGGCGTGCTTTACATGATTGCGGGCTCGATGAGCGTAGGGTGTTCATTTGTCTATGCGCGCAGGTTTATATCGAAACTTGACATATCCCCGGTCGCGCTTTCCACCTATCAGATCGGGCTGGCACTGGCCATCATTGTGTGCATAACGGATTTTCGCGGCGTCACTCGAATCGCAGATGACCTGCGGGCGTTGACCGGCCTCGTCCTCGGCTTGGGACTGCTCGGGACGGGCGCGGCATATATTCTTTGTTACTTCATCGTAAGGAGGCTGGGTGCGATTGCCGCGTCAGGCGTCACCTACATTCCGCCGGTCATCGCACTTCTAATGGGCGTGTGGTTCGCACATGAATCCATCAGGCCCCTCGATCTGGTCGCGATGTCGTGCGTCCTCGGCGGAGTCTATCTTTTGCAGACAGGACGGCGCGTGCCTGCAGTCGCTCGCGTGATCAAGGAAGTTTGACTGGCCGGGAGACCCTGCTGCTTCAATCGGGCATGCCGTCATGCTCGCCGAGCGTTCTCGTGGGCCAGTCCACCCAGCGATCCGGGCGCGCACGTTCGTAAGCTTCGTTAAGCGGATAACGTATGCGGTTGTCGTCGCGCGGACGCTCGCCTATCACCATCAGCCTGACTTCCTCTTCCGTGTTGTTGATAAACGTGTGGCAGATCCCGGTCCCTGCCGGGAACGCAACAGAATCGCCTTCTGTAATGGCGTGCAGCACTCCGTCGATCCAGACATCCGGCTTGCCTTCGAGCACGTACACAAACTCCTGCTCCGTACTTTCAGCGTGCGGATATGACGTCCGCCGTCCCGGCAGAAGTCTTACATGATGAATGCCAATACGCGTGATGCCGAGTGCATCGGAAAGGGGTGCGTCGAGCGCCATGCGTTCCGTGTCACCGCGATACACGTGCGCCTCGGCTTCTTCCAGTTCGGTCCAGTGTTTGATGAATTCAGGTCGGCTCATTCTTTGTTTTTCCTGTGGGAGAAGAATGATGATACCGGTTGAGGAGCAAGCGGAGTGGGGCAATCAGCGCATTGCTTCCTGTTCACGACCGTTGGTTTCGCCAGGCTCAGCCACCATGATTTCGTGCGTATATAGCGTACACGCTATATACGCAGTTTTATCGAGGCGCTTGTCGGCCAACCAGTCCATTGAGGTTTTCCCGATAAATGTGCACATGCAGCAAACTATCACCAAAAAATGGCGCTTGTGCACCAAAAAAACAATACGAAAACTGCTTGGAAAAAAATAATGTGTACGCTAGAGTTAGTCCATCAACTTAGAGCACTAAGTAAATCGCGATGTGGTCCTGAGGCAGGTGCTTCGAGTTCTGAAGAACATATTTAAAAGACGAGGCCGCGAAATCGGCCCAAATCGAGTGGGCAATTGCAAGCCCGTTCCAGACAATATGTTTAGGCATGCACACGAAGCTGAAAGCAGTTTCCTGCACATTTTTTTTGTTTGATCTTTTTACAAAACTCTGGAGATGGCAATGTACGACGTATTTCAAACCGACCGACTGATCGATACGTGGCTGGCAGAAGACATCGGATACTGCGACCTGACCGCTCAGGTCATGATCGAGGCGAATGAAACCGGCGCCTTCTACATGAACGCCCGCGAGGACCTGATCGTGTCAGGCATCGACGTGGCGGCCCGTGTGTTCAAGCGCTATGACCCCACGCTGGAAGTGGCGGTGCGTGTCAGCGACGGCGACCGGCTGAAAAAGGGCGCTGTCATGCTCGATGTGCGCGGGAACGCGAGGAGCGTACTGACCGCGGAACGTACGGCGCTCAATATCGTGCAGCGTATGTCGGGTATCGCCAACCTCACGGCCGAATACGTGAAAGCGGTGGAAGGCACGCGCGCTTGCCTCATCGATACGCGCAAGACCACCCCGGGGCTTCGCATGCTGGAGAAGCATGCCGTCACGTGCGGCGGCGGCCTGAATCATCGGCTTGGACTCGACAATGGCGTGATGATCAAGGACAACCACATTGCTGTATGCGGTGGCATTGCGAAAGCTGTGCAACGGGCGCGCCGTCAACTGCCTGTACTGACGAAGCTCGAAGTGGAATGCGACCGGCTGGAACAGGTTCAGGAAGCGCTCGATGCCGGCGTGGACGTCATCATGCTGGACAACATGTCGGTGCAGGAGATGTCGAAGGCTGTAGAACTCGTCGGTGGCCGCACGAAACTGGAAGCATCCGGTGGCATCAACCTCACGACCATCGGCGAAATTGCGAAGACGGGCGTGGACTATATTTCCACCAGCAAGATCAACCAGGCTTCCTTGTGTGTGGACATCGGTCTGGACGAAGCGGAGTAATCGCGCAATGTCCGACGGAATCTTCTTTTTTGTTGTGGGCCCGAGTGGCGCCGGCAAGGACTCGCTTATCGATGCGGTGCGTGGTGCAGACCGTCCGTTCGAGATCGCACGAAGGGTCATCACCCGGGCTCACGGTTCGCCGGGAGAAGACCACGAAGCGCTGGGCGAAGCCGAGTTTTCCGCGCTGGAACGTCAGGGCGGATTCCTGATTACGTGGTCCGCGCATGGCTTGAAATACGGTTTGCGCCGCGAATTGCTCGGTGTCTTGGCGCATGGCCGCCACGTCATTGCCAACGGATCTCGCGCGATGGTCGAGGCGCTTCGCGCTTGTGTTCCGAATCTGGTCGTCATCGAGGTGAGTGCACCGGTTTCCGTGCTCGCCGAGCGCATTCTCGCCCGGGGCCGGGAAACGCCGGAAGAGGTCCGGCAACGCGTGATGCGCAAGGTCGAACCTTTCCCGGCGGATGTCGAAGTCGTCAGGGTATCGAACGATGGAACGCTGGAGCAGGGCATCGGACGTTTCATCGCGGCGCTTGACCGTGCGACCCAACCGCCTGCGCCGAGCATGGCCGCGATGAAAGCCAAGCTTGCCGGCGATGCACTCAATGAAACCGAATACGGCGCGGTGCTCGATGACATTCTCGCGTTGCGCTATTCCGATCGCGATATCAACGCCTTTCTTCTGCAGGCATCTCAGCATCTGAGCGACCGTGAAGTGCTGGCTCTTGCAAAGGTGCGCGCACGGCTGTCACCCCGCATCGAATGGAATGAACCCATGCTCGTTGACAAGCATTCAATGGGCGGCATTCCCGGCAGCCGCATCACGCTGATTGTCGTACCGATCGTCACGGCGTTCGGCCTCGCGATGCCGAAGACATCGTCACGTGCGATCACGTCGGCAGCAGGCACCGCGGACGCGATGGAGACTGTCGCCCGAGTCGACCTCACTCGGGCGGAAGTGCAGCGGTGCGTACAGGAGGCGCGTGGCTGCATTGCATGGAACGGACGCCTGAATCATTCAATGATCGATGACCGGATCAACGCATTCACCCGGCCGCTGGGACTCGATTCGAACCGCTGGTCGGTCGCATCCATCCTGTCGAAGAAATGGTCGGCTGGCTCCACGCATGTGATCATCGATTTGCCTTACGGCCCGCGTGCCAAGCTGAAAGATGAAGCCGAGGCGCGCGCGCTAGGCCAGCTTTTCGAATACGTCGGCACAGGCCTGGGCATGCACGTCAAGGCCATGGTGACCGATGGCCGGGGGCCAGTCGGGCGCGGCGTGGGACCTGCGCTGGAAGTGCGCGACGTCAGACTGGTGCTGACCAACGCGGCAGATGCGCCCGCCGACCTGCGGGAAAAGGCGCTGCTGTTCGCCGCGGAGATTCTCGCCTGGGCACCGGGCGTGGAAACAGTGGCGAAGGGGCGGGAAGTGGCTGAGTCCCTTCTTGCTTCGGGACAAGCGCTGGCGTCGTTTGAACGCATTATCGATGCACAAGGTCGCCGGGCACATCCGGTCTTGCCCGGCAAACATGTGCGCAAGGTCGTGGCGCAGCGCAGCGGCGTCGTTACGAGTGTCGACGGGTGGGCGATTGCAGGCGTGGCGCGCGCAGCGGGCGCGCCGGACGACCTGAGCGCCGGCGTGGACTTGCTCGTGTCTGTCGGACAAACCGTGGAAGCCGGCGACGCGCTGTTCCAGATCCACGGTGATGACGCGGAACACGTGTCCGCTGCGGCCCAGTCCGCCAATGGTCTCTCCACGCATCATATATCCACGGAACGGCTTGCTCGCTCCGTCAGCATTTCTGCATGATCCCTCGAATATTGGGGACGTGAATCCAGTTTCTTTTGGTTTCCTATAATCCGTGTGACCGTTATCACCTGGAGTGATTAAATGCCAAACAAGATCGGCAAGTTGCGGTGGGGGATTGTTTCGATGCTGGTCGCTCCCATCACCTTCGTGATGACGCTGGATCGGGCGGCCATGACGATTGCGGCGCCCACCATTCAGAAAGAGCTGGGCCTCTCGCTGGTCGAGATGTCGGTCATCCTGACTGTGTATTTCTGGGCCTACGCTCTGGGGCAGGTTCCTGCGGGTCGTCTGGCCGAGCGGCATGGTTCACGCAAGGTTCTGGCGGGAACGAGCGCGCTGTGGTCTTTCATGATGATCCTGACGCCGCTGGGAACGGGGTTCAACTGGCTCGTCGGTTGCCGGGCCTTGCTTGGCGGAGCGCAGTCCGCTGACTGGTCGAGCGGCGTGCTTGCAGTGAAGCGCTGGTTTCCGAAGAGTGAACGCGCAAAGGGGAATTCCTTTCTTCTTGGCGGCCTGTACCTCGGGCCGATCGTCTCCGCGCCGCTTACCGCGTGGATGATCCTGCAATTCGGCTGGCACTCCGTCTTCTATGTGTTCGGCGCAATAGGCATCCTGCTTGGCGTTGCATGGTGGTTTGGTTATCGCGATGTTCCCGCAAAACATCCTTTGATCAGTACGGAGGAGGCGGCTTACATTGCGGCGGGGCAAACGGAATCCGAAGTCGCGACGAAGGGCGTATTTTTGAAGTGCCTGAAGCATCCTCGTTTCTGGCTGTTCGGCATCCAGTACTTTCTGCTGGTCTTGATCCAGAGCTTCTACACGACCTGGCTGCCTACATACCTGATGCGTGCACGAGGACTGTCGCTCAAGTCGATGGGGTTCGCTGCATCGCTGCCATGGATTGCGGTATTCGTGGCGGTGTTTGCAGCGGGTATCGTTTGCGACAAGATATTGAAGCGAACTCAATCGGTGTGGGCGGCACGTGTGCCGGTTGCAATGGCGGGCTTCCTTGTCAGCGCGGTGACGCTGTGCCTCGCATCATTCGCTGTCAACATTGCTGCGGTCATCGGGTTCTTGTGTTTGTCGTTTGCTGCGGTGGGATTCGTGCAGGTCGTCGTGTGGTCCGCCACGCAGGACCTGGGCCGGAGCTTCACGGGCGTGATGTCGGGCTGGACCAACCTATGGGGCGCTGCGTCGAACGTGGCGGGGCCCATGAGCGTTGCGCTCATGGTCAAGCTGACGGGAAACTGGGCGAGCGCTCTGGTTGTCATCGCGTTGGCGACGGGGCTGGGGACCGTGCTCTGGTTGTTCGTTCATCCGGAGAAACCGTTGTTCGATGCGCCTCCGGCAGAGCCGGCGCCATCGACGAGCAAGGGGCTTTCATCGGCGATAAGTGCCGAGGCTTCGGAAGAAGTCCCTTCATGATGGTCGGTAACGCAGGGCTCACAACTTCGGCCAGACCACCTCGAGCTCGAGCGCGATCGAACGAGCCAGCCCTTCCAGATCCGGGAACAACGACGCGTTAGTGATGTTCATCCGGTACAGCGAGCGCATTCCTTCGTCTCGCACTGAGAACGGGATAACGATCTTCCGGACCAGATCGTCGTCACTCGCGTAATGATCGAAGATCTTGTCGAGCGGTTCGTGCAGCAGGCCCGGCACCATGAACGTTCCCGCTTGAGCAATCAGCCGCCGGTCCATCTCGGTCGGCTCGCCAAACCAGATGATCGGGTTGGTATCGGGAAGAAAATACTTTTCGAAGTTCCCTGCTCTGCGGGGATCGATCATGTCGCGCGTGAGATCGGGCGCCGTTTTCGGTATTGCGCGGTCAGTGTAGAGAGCAGGCGTATTCACTGCGTAGACGGCGGACTCGCCAATGGCGCGTTCCAGTGCGAAGAACGCTGCTACGTAGGGAGATTTGGTGAAATCGAGCAGCCTTGTCGGCGCGCCATGATGCTGCATCAATCCAAGGCATCGAAGGTCATCTGACAGCACGCGTGCATCGGCAATGTAAGTATGCGCCTTGCGCCGGAAGATGCGTATTGCCCGCTGTTCCTGTACGCGCCAGTTGGATGCGTTGTGAACGAACGATGACAGGTAGCGTGCGAGCGAACTCTGCAATAACCAGTTGGCGTCCTGCTGGCCTCGAAATGCCCATCCGTCGAGTGCCAGACTCAGGTCGGTGAACTCTTGCCAACTGGAGACCTTGATCGTTTCCAATTTTATCGATTCCTTTGAGTTGCGATTCGGGAGGCGCTGCAGAAGCTATTGTAGGTACGGAAGATTGCGGGGAGCTGACTAGTGGATGTAGCCATGCCGGCTCAAGGTAAGCGTAGCACGCAAGTCAGCGTACCGAACTCTTTTGAAACACGGGCTTCGACGTACGGGTTATGCGTCTGCCGGCTTGCACCGGCTTAAGATCAATCAGCGCGTGGTGCATGGCAGGTGCTGGAAAGCTTGGCGACATTGGTCGAGTTTGCCAAATCATGGTGAAATCACGCCAAACGTAATTTTGCCACCGAAGGCCGATCGATCACATGCCTGCGCCAAGTGACTTCTCCAACCCCATCGAGCTTGTGGAGCCGGATCTCGTGCCTCGACCGGTTGTGACCTTCAGTTCGGGCGGTTCGGTTCGCGTCGGTGTCAGTCGTCACGAAACGGTTTTTCATTGTCACTCCAGGGGCGAATTGCTTGCGCTGCACCGTGGCGTACTCACCTGCGAGATGGAAGGCGGTCTGTGGCACGGGGTCTTCGGTCCAGCAGGTTGCGGACGACCTCGGTTATGAGAGCGCCGGCAGCTTCGTCGCCATGTTTCGCAAGGCGTTCGGCACCTCGCCAGGACGCTATGCGGCGCAACTGCACATACAGCGCGCTTGCGGTGCGAGTCGCAATTTCATTCGCTCTCTGCCGCTCGAACCCGGCATTTCCAACCTCTTGATGTTTCCAGTCCAATGCCCGCTCGACGCCTCACTCGCTTGTTGACGATCGCTGCGGCATTATGCGCGGGTCCGCTTGGCGCAGAACCTCTGCATTTGCAGGAGTACCTCGCAATGCATGGGCGCGCCGCAGATGAACACATCCCATACGGTCCGGCTCCGTCGCAATTCGTGGAGCTATTTCGCGCCCGTGGCAGCGGTCCGTTTCCCGTCGTTGTGCTGCTTCATGGTGGCTGTTGGGCGCATCAGTATGGCGGCTTGCGGCAGATCGCGCCTCTCGCCAGTGCGCTCGCGGAGAAGGGATGGATGGTGTGGAACATCGAGTATCGCGGCATCGACGAAGCGGGTGGCGGCTTCCCCGGGACGTATCTCGACGTTGCGCAGGGGCTGCAAAAACTTTCGGACGAAGCGGCGCGCTTGAACATCGACCTTTCCCGAATGGTCGTGGTCGGACATTCAGCGGGCGCGCAGCTCGCGCTATGGGCTGCTGCAAGAAATCGCATTGCCCCGGACAGTCCGCTTCATTCGGCCAACCCGCTCTATCTGCCAACCGTGATCGGGCTTGGCGTGCTGCCTGATCTTGGAGATGCAGACGGTATCAAGCGAGCATGCGGCGCAAACGCCGCCGTGCTGACCGGTAAGCCGCAACCCGGTCGCACGGATGTATTCGCCGACACCTCGCCGCAAAGCATGCTGCCCATCGGCTCCACGATGATCCTGATCAACGGCGAGCTGGACACTGTAGCGCCGCCCGCGCTTGCGACGCACTTCGCAAACGAAGCGCGCCGCGCGGGCGATGACATTCGTCATCTCGTGGTTCCCGATGCAAGCCACTACGACGAAGTCTCGATTGATTCGCCCGACTGGCCGGTGCTACTTAAGACAATCGAGTCCGCAACCAAAGCTGGTGTCGACTGATTGCATGATTCGAAACGGACCTTGAACCCATGAACAGTCCGGATTTCGTCGATGAGGTATTGACTACTGTGGCTGGCATACAGCACGGACTAACACTGTGTGCGGGCAGGGACGGGGCTCGAAGCGATACAATCGTCTGCGTTTTTCCCGGCTATCGCCTAAAGTTGCAATCAAAACGCCTTTGTTGTCAGGAGCCAAATCGTGAATGTCTTGCTTGTTGATGACAACCGCGCATCTGCGGATGCCCTCGCAGCCCTTGCGTCGACCATGGGGCACGAAGCCACCACCGCATATGACGGCCATGACGCAGTGGAACTTGCGCGCGCCACCACTTTCGATCTGATCCTGCTGGATCTTCGCCTGGGTGATGCAGACGGCAGGGAAGTGTGCGCCGCGATCCGGCGTGAGGGTTTGTCCCGACATTCGCGAATCATCGCGATGACAGGGCATGTCGGATTGGAACAGGAGGTGAGCCTTGGTGACTTCAATGGGTACGCCCTCAAGCCTCTTGAGTTTGACCGGCTGGAAGACCTCCTGACCTCCTAAGCGGATGGCTTTGAAACCAGGCCAAGGATCGCTGGCCCCTACAGCTAACCATCAGTCTTTCAGCAACAGCGTCCCCGGACGGGTCGATTCCCCATCCTTGGCGTGGAGCGGGCTTCGTTGCAGACATCCCAGTCTGCACATGGCAGGCTAGGGTGTCGTTTGCGAAGTGCCTTTCGCTGGCGCGCTGCCGTTATCGTGGCCGTTCATGCCGGTTCCCTTCTTATGAGCCCGCGCCGGTGCCGAACCCGTCCCGGTCCCCATGCCGCCTCCGACAGAGGTTGTTCCATCCGGTCTCGCTCCTGCGCTCTTTTGGCCTCCGTTCGAACCTCCTCCAGATCCACCGCCGCCGCCGGACCCACCGCCTGATTGTGCGTAGACGGCCGACGCCATGGCGAGGCTCACGGTGGAAAAGACAATTGCCATTATTTTCCGTTTCATTGCGTAACCACCTTTTGGTCGATTGATTAGCCAACAGAGATCGTTCGAGGGCGCCTGTGCGATCAGACGGGGAGCGCAATTAACCGCTCGTCTCCAAACGCGCGAGACGCGTCGAGCGGCAGGAACCGCTCCGCATTTTTAGTGCCCACGTGGGGTGGAGCGGAAAAGAGACCGACGTTCCCCATTCACGAACGCGCAGGCAAAGAGATGCGGCGGAACCGGATGCTGTCGCTGCTACCTCAGCCACCAGCAAACGGCGCGAATAATGGGGTACGGACAGGCGAAATCCCGCTCCCCTAAAAAGAATTAGCCTTTTCCCGCCGATTTGTGTTCCCCTGAGGCAGCACCGACTGCGCGGGGAGTACGCGTGGTCGCTGGTTGCGCAGCGCCGCTGCATGACTGCCGAACAGGAGAATTGCAGAAATGAATCGCAGTATTGTAGAAGGCTTGCTGGCGGAACACGGGGAAGGAAAGTTCGTTTTAAGCCATCGCATACATGGTCACGACTTCGAAGTGATGGTTTCACTGCTGCAAAATTCAGGAAATACGTTCGTGCGGAATTACTGCGCGAGAGCCCCCATTCTTAGCGGAATCAACGGACTTGGCGATGCCGCAGCGCAAACCTTCGGCGCTGCGCACGCCACGATCAAGGAAGATCTGCTCAACAAACCCGCAGGCGTGTCTCTGTTTGAGCACGTCAGCGATCCGGCCAAACGGCGCGTGTTCATTCGCCCGTTCGATTAAAACGGACCCCGCAACGTTGATTGAATGAACCCAGCCGGGGCGCACGCGCGGCCGCGCTGACAGCGCTTGCTGGCCGGATTCTGCGCCCGTTTCGGATGCCATGCGCCAGGCGTCCTTGATCTCTACCCCATTCGGCGCCCACATCGGGGATGACGCCTCTTGCGTCGTGGTTCACATGGGATTTCCTTGGCACTTCGTTCTCCGACGATAGCCAAGCGCCTTCGCGCGTCCTGCCGAAAGCTGTCACGCACGCAACATGGACATCGATGGACTTATTCCGCTCCAAATCAACGCGCAAACCCAATTTGCTTCTGTCCACCTACGCAAAATGGAAAACGCAATCCCGGGCGTTGCCGCCAGAGCCCGCGTTGCGCGCCGAGCTTTTCAGCGCGGACCAGATGGAACTGCACGGGTCGCATCTGGCGGGCCTGCACCGCTTGAGTACCGGGTCAGGGTCAGACCACCTGCTGCCGCGGCTCACCAATAACGAAGCGGCGCTGCTGAACGCCTACGAACGACTCACGAAAGCAACGCTCGGCAGCTACCGCGTCACGCCCGCTGCCGAGTGGCTGCTCGACAACTACTATCTGATCGCAGAACAGATCCGCATTGCGCGTCACCATCTTCCCAAAGGATACAGCCGCGAACTGCCGCGCCTTGCAAACGGGCCATCGAGCGAATTGCCGCGCGTCTACAGCATCGCGCTGGAGACCATTTCACACGGCGACGGACGGGTCAACAACGAAAGCCTGTCCCGCTTCATCGCTGCATATCAGACGGTGACACCGCTCACGCTCGGCGAGTTGTGGGCCATCCCGATCATGTTGCGCCTGGCGTTGATCGAAAATCTGCGGCGTGTTGCGAGCCGTGTGACGACCGACCTGGACGACCGCAACCTGGCAGGGCAGTGGGCGGACCGCATGACCGAGACGGCCGGACGCGATCCCAAGAGCGTGGTGCTGACGGTCGCCGACATGGCGCGCTCCAGGCCGCCGGTGGCAAGCTCCTTCGTGGCCGAACTTGCGCGGCGCTTGCAGGGTCAGAGCGCGACCCTGGCGTTGCCGCTGACATGGATCGAACAGTTGCTCGCGGAGTCGGGCCTGAGCATCGACCGCATGGTGCAGATGGAAGCGCAGCAGCAGGCGGCCGACCAGGTGTCGATCAGCAACAGCATCAGCAGCCTGCGCTTGCTTTCGTCCACCGACTGGCGCGATTTCGTCGAGAGTGCAAGTCTTGTCGAGCAAGTCCTGCGGGAAGATCCAGCCGACGTCTATCGGGCGATGGACTTCGCCACGCGCGACCGCTACCGGCATAGCGTTGAACGGCTCGCACGTGCGAGCAAGCGTCCGGAAGAGATCGTGGCGCGTGCCGCGATCAACCTCGCCCGCGATGCCGTGAAGGCGACGCCTCTTCGCGGTGTCGCACATCACGTTGGGTTTTATCTGTTGCGCGATGGCGTTGCGTTGCTCGAACGGCATCTGCAAGCGAAGGTCAGTGCAATCGAGGTGTGGCGTCGCATCCTGCGGCTGGCGCCTTTGCCAATCTACCTGACGCTCGCCGCGCTGATCACGTTCGCGTTCGCATGGCCGTTCCTCGATGCTGCGCATCGTCACGGCTGGCACAGCGGCCTGATTGCGCTCCTCGCCGTGCCCGCGCTGCTCATGGCGAGCCGCCTTGCGATCGATCTGGTCAACTGGTCCGTCACGCTGACGGTCCAGCCCGACTGGTTGCCGCGCCTCGATTTCACCAAGGGCATCCCGGCGCAAATGCGCACGCTGGTCGTGATTCCATCGTTGATCGGCAGCGCAGAGGACATCGAGGACCTGGCGGAAGGGCTCGAAGTGCGGTTCCTCGCGAATCGCGATCCGCATCTGCATTTCGGCTTGCTGTCCGATTTCATGGACGCGGCCACCGAGCATCTGGACCAGGATGCCGGCCTCATGCTCCGCGCGCAGTTCGCCATTGAAGCGTTGAACGAAAAGTATCGCGACACGGAAGGCGACCGGTTCTTCCTGTTTCATCGGCCGCGACGCTGGAACGCTGTAGAAAAAACCTGGATGGCGCATGAGAGAAAGCGCGGCAAGATCGCTGAACTCGATGCGCTGCTGCGAGGCGAGGGACGAGACCGGTTCTCGCTGATCGTGGGGAACATCGTGGCGTTGCCCCGCGTGCGCTACGTGATCACGCTCGATACGGACACCCAGCTTCCGCGCGATGCAGCCCGCCAGTTCATCGGCGCAATTTCGCATCCGCTCAATGCAGCAGTCTACGACGCGCACAAGAAACGGGTCACATCCGGCCACGCGATCCTCCAGCCGCGCGTAAGCGTCAGTCTGACGAGCACGGCACGCTCGACATACGCGCGGCTGTTCGGCGGCGATGCCGGTATCGATCCGTACACGCGGGCAGCGTCCGACGTGTATCAGGATCTGTTCCGAGAAGGGTCGTTCATTGGCAAGGGGATCTACGAAGTCGATGCGTTCGAGCAGGCAGTAGAGGGGCGTTTTCCCGATAACCGCATCCTCAGTCACGACCTGGTGGAGGGCTGCTATGCGCGCGCCGCCTTGCTGAGCGACGTGCATCTCTACGAGGAATATCCGTCGCGTTACAGCTCGGACGTCAACCGTCGGCATCGATGGATTCGCGGCGACTGGCAACTGCTGCCCTGGATTTTCCCTTGGGCGCCGACACAGGATGGCGGCCTCGCGCGCAATCCGCTTTCGCTGCTGTCCCGCTGGAAACTGTTCGACAACCTGCGCCGCAGCGCCGCGCCGGCCGCCTTGCTGGCCATGTTGCTGACCGGCTGGATCAGCGGCTGGCAGCCGGCCGTCTGGACCATCGCGATCGTCGCGCTGAGTCTGGGAATGCCGCTGAGCGCCAGCCTGATCGAATTGCTCCAGAAACCGCACGACATGCCGTTGCGCCGGCATATCGCGTTGACCACGCAATCGGCAGGTCGTCACCTCGCGCGGGCGCTGCTTGGGCTAGCGTGGCTGCCACACGAAGCGCTGTACAGCATGGACGCGATTGTCCGCACGCTTTGGCGGGTCGGTTACAGCCACAGGAAGATGCTGCAATGGAATGCTTCGCGCGAGGTGGAGCGGGCCGCAACGAACGACCCGAGGGCGCTCTACAGGCAGATGGCGATCGGCCCGCTGCTTGGGGCAGCGTCGATAGTACTGTTCATCCGGACACCGGAAACGCTGGCGGCCGTATTGCCGTTTGCGCTGGCGTGGCTGGTATCTCCGTTGCTTGCATGGTGGATCAGCCGGCCACCTGTTCAGACCGAGAGCGCTTTTGCTGCCGGCGAAACGCAGTTCCTGCGCGCGCTGGCCAGGAAAACGTGGGCTTTCTTCGACGAGTATGTCCGCGCCGACGACCACTGGCTGCCGCCCGACAACATCCAGGAAATGCCGACCACCGGCGCGATGGTCATCGCGCGCCGCACGTCGCCGACCAACATGGGGATGGGACTGCTTGCGCATCTGGCGGCGTTCGATTTCGGGTATCTGAGCGCGGGACGCATGCTCGCTAGAGTCGGGGAGACGCTTGCGACCATGGACGGCCTCGAGCGTTATCGCAATCATTTCCTGAACTGGTACGACACGAGTACGCTGGAGGCGCTTGGACCGCGCTATGTCTCGACGGTCGACAGCGGCAACCTCGCAGGCCATTTGATGACCTTGAGCCGCGGCTTGCTGCAACTGGCCGACGAACCGGCGTTCGACCGGCGCGTGTTCCCGGGTCTCGCCGATACCCTCGATGCCTATCGCGCAGCGGCCCACGCTGCAGAGTTCGATCTCGACGCATTCCTGCCGCTCTCGGGTCTTCTGGGCGCAGCGTCGGCAACGCCGCCGCGCACGCTTAGCGAAGCAGTTGCGGTCATGCGCCAGGTATCGGTCCTGACGGACACGCTCGTTCACGATATCAAGGGCGGCGCTGACAGCGATCTCGCTTTCTGGTCGCGGGCGCTCAAGGCGCAATGTCTCGACATCGCGCATGAGCTCGATCTCTTCGACCTGACGGCCGCGCCGGATTCAAGTGCAGCCCTGCCGACCATCCGCCAACTCGCTCTACTTGATATGAGCGCGTGGCATGACCCGTCGGACACGCGCGTTATTGAAGTACGGAACGCGGCGGTCGACCGTATTGCGCAAGCTGAACGCCTGGCACGACTGGCGGGCGAGCTTGCCACGATGGACTTCAAGTTCCTCTACGACCGCAGCCGCGAACTCTTGAGCATTGGATACAATGTGGACGAACGGCGTCTCGATGCCGGCTTCTACGACCTGCTTGCATCTGAAGCACGATTGACGAATTTTGTTGCCATCGCGCAGGGCCAGTTGCCGCAAGAAAGCTGGTTCACATTAGGACGCTTGCTGACGAGTACCGGCGGTGTTCCCGTGTTGCTGTCGTGGACCGGTTCGATGTTCGAGTACTTGATGCCGATGCTCGTCATGCCCACATACGACGGCACGCTGCTCGACCAGACTTGCCGCGCAGCGGTCGCCCGGCAGATCGAATACGGTCATCAGCTCGGCGTGCCGTGGGGCGTGTCGGAATCCGGCTACAACGTGCTCGACGCGCAGTTCAATTACCAGTACCGCGCGTTCGGCGTGCCCGGGCTCGGGCTCAAGCGTGGACTTGGCGACGACGTGGTCATTGCGCCTTACGCGACCGCACTCGCGTTGATGGTGGCGCCTGACGCCGCATGCCGCAACTTGCAGCGTCTCGCCGCAACCGGCGCGGCCGGCCGATTCGGTCTGTACGAAGCCATCGATCACACCCAGGCGCGCGTGCCTCGCGGCCAGAGCTCGGTCGTGATCCAGTCGTACATGGCGCATCATCAGGGCATGAGCCTGTTGTCGCTGGCAAGCGTCCTGCTGGGGCAACCCATGCAGCGGCGTTTTGAATCTGACCCGCAGTTCAAGGCGACCACGTTGTTGTTGCAGGAGCGCATCCCGAAGACCGCGACGGAATACCTGCCGACGCCCGGGCTGCCTTCCGAGGATTCGGCCGCGCTGATTGCCGAAACCAAGTTGCGGATCTTCACGGACCCCGACCGGCCGAGACCTTCCGTGCAATTGTTGTCGAACGGCCGGTATCACGTGATGGTCAGCAGCGCGGGCGGCGGTTACAGCCGCTGCGGCGATCTGTCGGTCACGAGGTGGCGCGAGGACATGACCTCCGACAACTGGGGCATGTTCTGTTATCTGCGCGACGTTGCAAGCGGCGAATTCTGGTCGAGCGCGCATCAGCCGACGCTTCGGCATCCTGATCTTTACGAAGCAATTTTCTCCGATGCACGCGCCGAATTCCGTGTGCGCGAACGTGATTTCGATTCGCATACCGAGATCGTGGTTTCGCCTGAAGACGATATCGAGCTGCGGCGTGTTCGCATCACCAATCGCGCGCGGGTCCGGCGGACCATCGAACTGACGAGCTATGGCGAAGTCGTGCTTGCACCGGCGATTGCCGACGCGGCGCACCGCGCGTTCAGCAACCTGTTTGTCCAGACAGAGCTGCTGGAGCCGCTGCAGGCAATCCTCTGCACGCGGCGCGCCCGGTCGAGCAAGGAAGTGGTGCCATGGATGTGCCACTTGCTGGCGGCGCATGGCGTTGATATCGATGCAATTTCGTACGAGACCGATCGTGCCCGTTTCATCGGCCGGGGACGCAACGTGGCGCATCCCGCTGCGATGGACGACGGTTCCGACACACAGGGCCGGCTCTCCAACAGCGCGGGGTCGGTGCTCGACCCGGTCGTCTCCATTCG
Source organism: Burkholderia sp. PAMC 26561 (assembly GCF_001557535.2). Lineage (NCBI taxonomy): Bacteria > Pseudomonadati > Pseudomonadota > Betaproteobacteria > Burkholderiales > Burkholderiaceae > Burkholderia > Burkholderia sp. PAMC 26561. Next base: position 247,056 of record NZ_CP014307.1, on the reverse strand, counting down.
TTGCAGGATCACGCTCAACCCGGGGCAGTCGGCGACCATCGACTTCGTGACGGGCATGAGCGACAGCCGCGACGGGTGCCTGCACCTCATCAACAAGTATCGCGACCGTCAGCTTGCAGACCGTGTGTTCGACCTTGCGTGGACGCATAGCCAGGTGTCGCTCAGGCAGATGAACGCAACGGTCTCCGATGCCCGGCTTTACGAGCAAATGGCGGCATCGATCATCTATGCGAACGCTTCGTTGCGCGCGGAATCCGGCGTGTTGAGCGCGAATCGCCGCAATCAGTCGGGACTGTGGGGCCAGTCGATATCAGGCGACTTGCCTATCGTTCTGCTGCAGATCACCGATATGGCGAACATCGAACTGGTCCGGCAGATGGTGCAGGCGCACGCGTACTGGAGGCTGAAGGGTCTGGCTGTCGACCTCGTGATCTGGAACGAAGACCATGCCGGGTACAGGCAGGATCTCCAGGACCTGATCATGGGTCTGATCGCTTCGGGCACGGAAGCCAACCTGATCGACCGCCCGGGAGGAATCTTCGTTCGACCTGCCCAGCAATTGTCACGGGAAGACCGTGATCTGATGCAGGCGGTCGCCCGCATTATCGTGAGCGACACGCGAGGAAGCCTTGCCGAGCAAGTCGAGCGGCGGCGTCCTGAAACAAGCGAAGCGCCGTTCGAGCCGACGCCGGGGTATGCCGAGGAACCCTCGCTGGAAAGGCATCCTGCCGAAAAGCCGCACGTGCTGATTTTGCAAAACCCCTATGGCGGTTTTTCAGAAGACGGCGCCGAGTACATCATCAGATTGCAGCCTGGGCAAGCGACACCCGCGCCGTGGTCCAACGTGCTGGCGAATCCGGAATTCGGGTCGGTCGTCTCGGAGAGCGGGGGCGCCTATACATGGAGCGAGAACGCACACGAGTTCAGGCTGACGCCATGGATCAACGACCCTGTCAGCGACAGTAGCGGCGAGGCGTTTTATTTGCGCGACGAGGAGACCGGTCAGCACTGGTCGCCCACGCCGCTGCCCCGGCGCGGCAGCGGCACATACACCACGCGTCACGGATTTGGATACAGCGTCTTCGAGCACGAGGAAGAGGGCATCCGGTCCGAGTTATGGGTGTACGTCGCGTTGCACGCATCGATCAAGTTTTCGGTGCTCAAGATCCGCAATGTCTCCGGTCGTGCGCGACGCCTTTCTGCGACCGGCTATGTGGAGTGGACGCTCGGAGACCTGCGCGAGAAATCCGCCATGCACATCGTCACCGAAGCCGATCCGCTGACGGGGACGCTCTTTGCCCGCAACGACTATTCGATGGAATTCGGCGGTCGCGTCGGGTTCTTCGCCGTCGACGAAGGGGTGTCGAGTTTCACGTGCGATCGCCGCGAGTTTATCGGCCGCAATGGCAGCCTTCGTGCGCCAGCGGCCATGCGGCACGCCCGATTGTCCGGACGTGCGGGCGCCGGGCTCGATCCCTGCGCGGCACTGAAAGCGGACTTCGATATCGCCGATGGCGACAGTCATGAAATAGTTTTCCAGATGGGCGCGGCACACGATGCGCAGTCGGTGGAGGGTCTTGCGAAGGCGTTTCGCGGGTCGGCAGCAGCGGCCAGCGCGCTCCATGAAGTGCGTGAGCACTGGCGGGCGACGCTTGGACGCGTGCAGGTGAAGACACCCGAGCCGGCGGTGGACGTGCTTGTGAACGGCTGGCTCATGTACCAGGTCATCGCTTGCCGGTTCTGGGCTCGCAGCGGCTATTACCAGTCGGGCGGCGCATTTGGATTCAGGGATCAGTTGCAGGACTCCATGGCGATGATTCACGCCACACCGCAGCTCACCCGCGCGCATTTGCTCTTATGCGCCGCGCACCAGTTCCCGGAGGGTGACGTGCAGCACTGGTGGCATCCGCCGCTTGGACGCGGCGTGCGCACCGAATGCTCGGACGACTACTTGTGGCTCGCCGTTGCGACCAGCCGGTATGTCGCGATTACAGGCGACCGCAGCGTGCTCGACGAACGCGTCGGATACATAGAAGGGCGCGCAGTCCACGTCGGCGAGGACTCTTACTACGACTTGCCGGGAACTTCGCCGCTGGTCGAAACGCTCTACGCGCATTGCGTTCGCGCGATCGAGCATGGAATGACGAAGGGCGCTCACGGGCTCCCGCTAATAGGCAGTGGCGACTGGAACGACGGCATGAACCTCGTTGGCGCACAGGGCCGGGGTGAAAGCGTGTGGCTTGGCTTTTTCCTCTACGACGTACTGCTCAAGTTCGCCGACACCGCGCTCATGCATGGCGATGCCGGGTTCGCAACCCGCTGCCGGAGCCAGGCAGTCCTATTGCGCGATAACCTGGAACTGCATGGCTGGGACGGCGATTGGTACAGAAGAGCGTATTTCGACGATGGCACTGCACTCGGATCTGCCGCCAATGACGAATGCAAGATAGATTCGATTGCGCAAAGCTGGTCGGTGTTGTCCGGCGCGGGGTCCGCTGACCGGCAGCGCGAGGCTATGGCGTCGCTCGATCGATATCTGGTGAAGCGCGACGCCGGGCTGATCCAGCTTCTGGCACCGCCGTTCGACCGTTCGGCGCTCGATCCCGGATATATCAAGGGTTATGTGCCCGGCGTGCGTGAAAACGGCGGCCAGTACACGCATGCAGCAATATGGGCGACGATGGCTTTCGCCACGCTGGGTGACAGCGAGCGCGCCTGGGAATTGCTGCGCATGATCAACCCCGTCCTTCATGGCAGAGGCGGACCGGCCATCACGCAGTACAAGGTCGAACCGTATGTGATGACGGCCGATGTCTATGGCGTCAGTCCCCACGAAGGCCGAGGCGGGTGGAGCTGGTACACGGGCTCGGCGGCCTGGATGTACCGGCTGGTGGTGGAGTCGTTGCTTGGTTTGAGCGTGATCGGTGATCGCTTGAGCGTCGCACCGCTCTTGCCGGCGAACTGGCGTTCCTTCGAGATGACTTATCGGTACGGGGATACGCCGTTCCGCATAACGGTCAATGAGGCTGCGATCGATAGCGCGAAGCACGCCATTCTTGATGGTGTGCCACAGCAAGGCGGTGAGGTGATATTGGTCGATGACGGCCGCGAGCACACGGTCGAAATGGGGTTTCCACGGGCGGCGCAAGGATCGGCGCCTATCGTCGTCCTGGAAGATTCGTGACGTTGCATCTCGCTGATTGCGGCGGCACAAGCCGGCACCATGCGGATGGCGCAGAATAGCGCGGCAGGCGAGTGCAACGGTGTCTGAGAACGAAGGTGGCGCCTGACACAACGGGTGTCAGCGCCAAGGTGTTGGGCGAATTCATGCACTGCAAAGAGACTTATGAAAAAAGGGAAAACAAAACTGACTCGCCAGGATGCCGAGCGTCTTTTCGAGGGCTTGCCCGCCGGGGATGCCAGGGCATCGAGCCGGCCCGAGAATCCGTTCGAAGCGGGGGTGTTCGACGTCGTCAAGCGCGTCGACGATGAAACCAGGCTCTGGAAAGACAATCTCATCACGCTTCCAACGGCAATCGAATTGCCGGCGGGGTATGACTCTGCCTCTCACCTGCGCGAGGCAATGACGCGATCATTACGCGTGAAATGGGTGAGGGAAGGTGCAAGCGAGATTGTTGCCGAGTTCCCCGAGGGATGGACGGCCGTTCGTCCGGACAGCGGGCCCATAGAGTTGCGCGATTCGTCCGGCGTGGTCCGCGCGCTATATGGGTGGGCCAAGGACGCCGAGCTCAGGGTTTTGCCGCGGTACCAGGTTGAATCGCAGACGAACAGTTCAAGCGGACTGGGCAGCCTGCTGATCCGGGATCGCGCGATTGGTCAGGTCCTCGAAAGGTCATCGATCTGGTCTGCTCAAACGGGCACCAACCATCCGGATTGGACGAGGTTGTCCGCGTGGCTTACTGCCCGCTATCCAAAACATCGCGACCCGCTGCGGTATTGGGAGGATTGCGAAGAAAACAACCCTGAATGAAGCTGTTTGGGAGCGCCGAAAAAGGGAATGTCATTCCCGTAAGAGCCGTCCCCATTCGTAATCGATCCGGTCGGGAACGAAAGGCAGGACGCCGGCACCGGGCGTGAAAGTAAGCTCGCCAAAATAGATGTTGTCGCCAGGCGCATACAGGTCCACGCGAACGTAATCGAAGCCTTCAGACAACGTTTTTGCCGTGTCCAGTATCGCTGCCAGATTCGGTGGCGCACCGGGTGGTTCTTCGCTGCGAGAGTAATAACCGATAACGAAATCAAGACGATTCCAGCGCACGTCGAAGATATCGCCGCGAGTGGTGTCGCCGAATCGGTCTGAGATGACCGAGATGTACATGACCGGCTGCGCGTTGCCCCTTCGGAAGCAGTGCACTTTGTAGTCGGGCGGCAACTTGCCGCGTTCATCGAGAAGCAGTTGCTCGAAGAAGATCCGCGGCCTGATTTTGCTGTAATGCCTTTCCCTCGAAACTTTATAAAAATCGGTCTGCAGCCACTGCTCGGTCAGGTGCTGCAGTCTCTCGAACGAGGTTTGCGATTTGTCCCTGACCACTTCCACAAAGCTGCTGCCGTGATTTGCCTTCATGACGAAGGAAGCCGGCAACGCGTCGAACGCTGCGCGTGTGAACGCGACCGGCGCGGCAATCAGCGGGACCAGATATTTTTGCGCCAGTTTCTCACTGACATAACTTCGAACAGCCAGTTTGTCAGTGAGTGGGACGTAACGGGGGTCGGGATCCATGCTTCTCCGCAGGATCTTTTCGTTGAAAGTCGTTGGCCGCCTGAGGTTAGGAAACCGGCCAACATACTTCCTGTGCAGAAGGCTGAGAAAGATCGAGTCGGGCAACGTCGACTTGGCAAAGTCCTTGATTCGTCTGATTAGTGGCATCCGAACACACCTTGGGAATACAAGCGATTGTTCCTTGCTTGCGGCCGGAGTGTGAGCCTGAAGTTCACTATCCGATGGTCGCTGCGCACGCGGCGTGTACGGTTCGCCTGGTACGAACAGTATTAACGTGGCGACTGCCGGTCTTATTCCGAGGATCGTGTGTTTCTTTGCAGTTGACGTGCCGAAGCTTTAGTTACCCGAAGGAAAGTCTGTCGAAAACGCGAGTTCTTTTTGTGCTTCCAGCGACGCGAGACGATCGCTCAATTGCTTGTGCATGACGCCATAAGCATCGCTGCCGAGCGCTATACGTCTGGGCGCGGGATTCTGGTCGGCGCTGGCAATCATGATTGCGGCCATCTTCGCCGGATCACCAACCGGAATGCTGGTTCCTTCCTCCACCGTTCGATGCGCCATGCGCGCCGGCGACACATCATAGGCATCGAGCTTCGGCGAAAGCCGGGCGCTTTGGTAGCGGAAGTTCGTTCGTGCACCGCCGGGTTCGACCAACGTGCAGCCTATGTTGAACACGGCGACCTCCTGTCCGACTGAATCGATGAAACCCTCGATTCCCCACTTGCTTGCGTGGTACAGCGATCCGCCCGGGAATACCGCTTGTCCGCCCATCGTGGACAACTGGATGATCCGGCCACCGCCCTGGCTTCGCAGATGGGGAAGCGCTGCGCGAACTGTCTGAATGGAGCCGATGAGATTCGTGTCGATCTGGTGTCCGATCTGCTCGTCGGTCATTTCCTCGGCCGCGCCGAATAGTCCGTAGCCCGCATTGCTTACGACGACGTCGATACGGCCGAGATCGTTGAACGCCTGATCGACGACGCGGCGAATCGCGACGGCGTCCGTCAAATCGAGCATTGCGAGCCAGAGCGCGTCGCCGTGGCGAGCCTTGAGATCGGCCATCGAATTAAGATTACGTACGGTACCGGCGACGCGGTCGCCCCGCGCAAGAAGTTGCTCTGCCATGTGACGGCCGAAGCCGCTGTTGACGCCAGTGATAAACCAGGTGCGCTTCATGATGTCGAGATCCTTTCCGAGGTGTTCGGGTTTCAGGTCCGTGGGCAACGAGCCCAGGCAGTCAGCCAAGTCTAAGTGGAGTAACCTGGATTTTGAATGCTTGAAAGTCGGGATTTATTGCGTCAGAATCCGAGCATCATGCTCGATCCCTTCTCAGACTTTCTCAGCCTCATGAACGCGCGGTCCATCATTTCGGGTGGACTTGTCGCGGGCGGCGCCTGGGCAATCAATTTCCCGCGTGCGGACACGGTCAAGTTCTGGGGCGTGGTGCGGGGAAGCTGCTGGCTGCTTTTGGAAGACGACACGGCGCCGGCTCGCATCGAAAGCGGAGACGTGTTTCTGCTTTGCGCGCCGCGATCACACGTCCTCGGCAGCGACCTCGCGGCGGAGCGCGTCGATCTCGCTGATGTTCTCGAAGGACGCATCGGCGCCGTGGTACATCATGGTGACGGCGATGACTTTTTCATGATCGGCGGCAAAGTCGAGTTGAGTGCTGCATCCAGCCAGTTTCTGCTGGAAGCGTTGCCGCCCTTGATCCATGTGCGCGGGACATCGAGGCAAGCGCAACCCCTTGGCTGGCTACTCGAACAACTTGTCCGGGAGCGCCGGGATGCGCTTCCTGGGGTGCATATCGCCTCGAATCAACTCGCGCATTTGATGTTCATTCAAATACTGCGGGCCCACTTCGAGGCAGGCGGGTTCCAACCTGCCGGATGGCTTCGCGCCCTGAGCGACAAGCGTCTCGTGCCGGTGCTCCAGCTTATGCATGGCGACCCCGGCCGCGTCTGGCAACTTCGGGAACTCGCACAAGCAGCGTCGATGTCACGGGCGACTTTTGCAGCGTACTTCAAGACAGTTGCCGGGATGTCGCCTCTCTCGTATCTGACGAAATGGCGCATGCACCTCGCGCAGCGGGCGCTTCTGGAGAGCCGGATGCACGTCAACGTGCTTGCGCGGTCATTGGGCTACACATCCGAGAGTGCGTTCAGCAATGCTTTCAGACGTATCGTGGGCTGCTCGCCAAAGGACTTTCGGCAACAGGCGGCGAAGGACGTTGTGATTGAAGACAAGGTCGAAGTGTGATGACTCACCAGGCGGACGCACGCCATCGTGGCGTGCCGTCGTGTCCTTTGATTGATGGCGATTACAGACCAAAGCCGAGTTGCGCTTTGCCAAGCGGCGTCAAGTCCTCGGCTGTCGCTCGTCCGGCAAAATCGACTTCGAAATTGTCGGCCGGGAAGTCGGGCGGGCTCTTGCCTTCAATGAAGCTGGATAACTGCCGCTTGAGGTATTCGTCGTTTTTGGCGCATGAGGGTGCCGACGCGATGTACATCACATTGCTGTAGCCCGCACCGCGGTGTGCATCTTCCACCGCGTGAATCACGTCGCTGTGCCAGAACACGGTGTCGCCCGCCTGCATGTGTGGGATTGACGAGAGGGCGTCGAACAGCGGCGCATGAAATTCCGGCTTGATGGAAAGTGCGCGGCCGGGCATGGCGCCGCACAGGTCGTCGTCGGCCACATCGTCCTGAAGGGCGCGCAACAGGATGTATGCCATTGAATTCGCAATGGGCACGAGTTGCAGCGTGCCATCGCCAGCTCCTTGTGGCGTGAGCGCAGTCCACCCCTGAAACGTGCGAAACATCGAACATACTGCAGGCGATGCAATCTCCTCCACGTCCGGCCGGAACGCGGCGTCGAACGGGTCGTATTGACGCCAGTTCCCATCGAATACATGCCGATAGACCTTGCGGAAATTGCCCTCGATCCAGCGCTCGACCGAGCCGCCATCGCAATGCGCCGACAAGCCCAATGACTCGGAGCCGGGTGGCCGCCGGCGCATCCGGTCCGCATAAGCCGGCACGCGCTCCGGATCGAAGTGGACCCGGCCTTCACTTTCGTTGCACCACAGTCGGTTCAAGAACACGCGCGCCGCAGTCAGCGACGGCGCCTGCCGCGCAAGTACCTGCGGCTTCGACCAGTACACGCCATAGATCTGCGGCTTGCTCGATGCAAGCTGCCCAAAATACTTGTCTTCTGCACGGGTCTTCAGTCGTGTATCCAGGTCGTTGCGCTCCACGTACTCTGCAATGTCACGGTCCCATTGCTCGACCTTCGAGCGGTCGAAGACGTTGCGGATTACACAAGCACCGCGCGTCTTTACAAGGTCGATCTGCGCGGCACTCACGCGCTGCTCCGCGATGTCCGAGAACTGGATTTCGGGGATTACGTTTTCGCCGCGACCGCGTTGTGCGGCGAGCCTGGCGGCTTCGGCGCGAATAGCTTCGTCCACCTCCGCGAAGACATCTCGGTAGTTCGGCAGGCGCGCACGAAGTTCCTGCTTGGCCTGCCGGATGGCTGCGGGAAGGTCGTCGATTTTCAGCGCCATGATTGTCTCCTTATGGGTTCCGGGTTATCCAGAGCATAGGCTGACCGTCTCCGCGATAGTGATACGATCCGGACAATTACTTTGCGCCTTGTGCCATGAAACCCGCTTACGAACGCGTTCATTTCGGAGACGACTGCTCCGTCAGGGTTTACCACCGGCGTCTGCCGCGCATTCCTTTCGAATGGCACCACCATCCTGAATACGAGCTGACACTGACGCTGAATAGTCACGGGAAGCGCTATATCGGCGATTCGATTGCGGCCTATGCCGATGAAGACCTGGTTCTCGTTCCGCCCAATCTTCCGCATACGTGGGCGTCGAATCGCTCGATCGATCCGGCGTCCCCGCAGGTTGCAATCGTGATCTGGTTTGGTGGCGACTGGGCGCGGCGACTTGCCGATGTCTGTCCGGAGTACGCGCCTTTGCGCAACCTGTTACGCAGGTCGGCATGCGGACTTGCGTTCAGTCCGGAGGTCGGCGCCGCAATGCACACGCACGTCGACAAGCTGCTATCCAGCACATCTCGAGAACGCCTCGCCGCAGCGTTGAATGTCTTGTGCACGCTTGCCGAAGCGCCCGGCGAACCGCTCGCTTCGCCCACTTCATTCAGCGACCGGACAGAAGGGCCATCGGGCCATGAACCCGAACGCATCAATCGCGTTCTGTCGATGATCGACTTGCGCTTCGCCGAGCCGCTGCGTCTATCGGAACTTTGCGAAGCGGCGAATGTGTCGGAACGTTCGCTGGCCCGCTACTTTGAGCAGCACATTGGAGAGAGCGTCGGGCGATATATCGCCCGGATCAGGATTGGACATGCCTGCCGGATGCTCGCGCATACCTCCGCACCCGTTTCCGTTGTTGCAGCCCGCTCCGGGTTTCCGAACGTCGCTAACTTCAACCGGCAGTTCAAGGCGCTGAAGGCACTCACGCCTGCTGCGTATCGCAAGCAATTTGCGGCTGGAGATATTGCTGAAGGAGACTCCGGCCCGCAGATCACCGAGCGCTCGCCTTCCCTGCAACGCAATCCGCGACTGCCTCGATCGATTGCCTGAGTCGGCTCCAAAACCGGCATGCATCGCGCAAGGCGCTTCACAAGCGCCTTTTTTCTTGTCTGGTCATGCCCGATTTGCCCGATGTATTGATTATTTTGATAAATATCTTGCGGATTTTTGTTTGCCTACACTGAAACCGGGCAAATCAAACACAATCGCATGCGGAGCGAATCGATGACTATGGAATCCGGATCTCGTCGTAAAGCGTTGAAATTTGGAGCGGCGGCCGCGGTAGGTGCACTGGTGGGGCCGTACGTCACCCGCAACGCGTCGGCGGCGGAGCCGATCAAGCTGGGAAGCCTCCTGGATGGAACCGGCGCGCTTGGCCTCGAGGGCCGGCGCATGATACAGGCGACGGAATTCGCCGTCGGGCAGATCAACGACAAGGGCGGCCTTCTCGGGCGGCCGGTCAAGCTGATTGCCTACGACACACAAAGCAGCATTCAGCTCTACACGCAATATGCGCAGCAACTGGTGCTGCAGGACAAGGTCGATGTGATCCAGGGCGGCATTACGTCGGCTTCGCGTGAAGCCATCCGGCCGATCTTCGATCGCAGCAAGACGCTCTATTTCTACAACACGCAATACGAAGGCGGTGTGTGCGACCGCAACGTGTTCTGTACCGGCACGACGCCCGCGCAGACGGTGGACCACATCGTCGAATACGCAATGAAGAACTGGGGCAAGAAGGTTTATATCATCGCGGCTGACTACAACTATGGTCACATCACCGCAAGCTGGATGACGAAGTTCGTGAAGGCGGCGGGCGGCACGGTGGTCAATACCGATTTCTTCCCGCTCGATGTCACCAACTTTTCCTCCACCATCAGCCGCATTCAGGAAGCGAAGCCGGACATGGTGCTCTCGGCGCTGGTCGGCGCGAACCATGTTGGTTTCTACCGGCAGTGGGCTGCAGCGGGAATGAAGTCGAAGATCCCGGTGGGTGCGACCGTGTTCGGTCTCGGCGATGAACTCACGACCATGGACGCCGCGACCACCGACGGCATCATCACGTGCTTCGGCTTCTACAACAACCTCAACACGCCAAACGCGAACGCCTTCGTCAAAGGCATGCAGGCGAAGTACGGGCCCAGCCTGACGGACCTCGGCGAGCTCGATACCGCCACCTACGAAGGCATCATGCTGTGGGCCGAGGCGGTGAAGAAAGCCGGGTCGGTAGAGCAGGCGAAGGTCGTGACGGCGCTCGAGACCGGCATCACGATCGAAGGACCATCGGGTACGGTCAAGATGGATCCGGCGACGCATCACACCATTCGGAACGCCTACCTTGCACGGCCGAAAGACAAGGTGTGGGACATCCTGCAGACATTCCCGAACCAGTTCCCGTCGGACACGGGCGGCGCGTGCGATCTCATCAAGTCACCCCGCACGAACAAGCAGTTCACGCCGGCCTGAGGAGGCGCAACCCATGGACCTGACCGGGCTACTCGCCTTCAATGTGCTGACCGGCGTCGCCACGCTTGTGCTCATCACGATCGGCCTCGGCGTCATCTACGGCATGATGCGCATCATCAATCTCGCGCACGGCGAGTTCATGATGCTCGGCGCTTACACAGCCGTGACGGCCAGCACGGCAGGCGTCAACATCTGGGTATCGATGCTGATCCTGCCGCCTATCGTCGTCGGCCTGGTGGGTCTGATCCTCGAGCGCACCATCATCCGGTTTCTTTACGGCCGCATGATGGACACGATGCTCGCCACGTGGGGCATCAGCCTGGGTCTCATCGGGCTGATCACGTCCATCTTCGGTAACGTGGTGAAGTCGGTGCAGATGCCGGTGGGGAGTTTTTCGATCGGGCAATACCGCGTGAGTGCGTACAGCCTGGTGATCATCGGCATAGGCATTGTCGTGCTCGCTGCCTTGCTCATGCTCTTGCGCCGCACGCGCTTCGGCCTGATCCTGCGTGCCACCATGCAGAATCCGGCGATGTCGGCTTCGCTCGGGGTCAGGCCGTCGGCGGTCTACATGGCGACGTTCTCTCTTGGCGCCGCGCTCGCCGGTCTTGCGGGCGGCGTGCTGTCGCCGATTTCAGGTGTCTCGCCCGGCATGGGCGGCGCGTACATTGCAAAGGCGTTCATTACCGTGCTGGGTGGTGGCCCTGCGATCATCGCGGGAACGGGACTCGCGGCGGGGCTCTTTGGCTTCATCAACGAGATCGTCTCGTTCATGTCTACGCCTGTCATAGGCGATATCGCGCTGCTTGCTTCAGCGGTCTTGCTGATCCGCATCCTGCCGCAGGGCATCACCGGACGTTTCCTCAGGCGCAGCTCATGAAATCGCTTCGGTCGAGATCTTTTCTGGGCGGCACGCTGGCGGTCGTGATGATCTGCCTCGTGGTCATGTTCGCATTGCCTCGCACCATCAGCGCGTTCGGCGTAATGCAGGCAACGCTGTTCGCGGGCATGGCCATCTACGGTTTGAGCCAGGGCTTCGTGTGGGGCTATGCGGGCATCCTGTCGTTCGGGCAAGCCGCGTTTCTCGGCATCGGCGCCTACACGTATGCCATTGCGGCGATCAATTTCGGCGATACCACGCTGGCCGCCGCATTGTCGATCATCGCCCCCATGTTGTTCGCCGCGTTGCTCGGCTACTTCATGTTCTACGGCCGTATATCCGATGCCTACATTGGCGTGATCACGCTGACCGTTTCGGTGATCCTGTTCGAACTGATGAACTCGACCTCGGGCAGCCAGTATCACATTGGTGAAGCGGTGCTCGGCGGCTTCAACGGCATCCCTGCCATCCCCGTGTTTGCGCCGCCGGGAAAACCGGACGAGCAGCTCGACCAGATCGGTGTCTGGTATGTCGCAATGGGCGCGCTGATCGTGGTGTACGGGTTGCTCAAGTGGATTCTCGCGTCGCGTTTCGGACGGGTCGTGGTCGCGATCCGCGAGAACGAAACCCGCGCCATGCTGATCGGCTACGACCCGCGCATGTACAAGCTGATGTCGTTCATGGTCGGCGCGGGCATTGCGGGCGCGGCGGGCTGCATCTTCGCGAACTGGGGTGGCTTCATCAGCCCGACGGTGTTCGCGCTCACCATGTCGGCGCAGGTCATCATTTCCGTGCTGATCGGCGGGCTGGGCACGCTGATCGGACCGATACTCGGCGCGGTTGCCATCCAGTATCTGATCAATATTGCTGGAACACAGCATGTGATCGACCCGAGTCTGGGGCTTGGCATCGTGCTCGTCGCGTTTGTGCTGCTCGTGCCGCAGGGCGTCGTGCCTGTCGCGCGCTCCTTGTTGTTGCGACTGGGCTCGCCGACAAAAGGCGCTGCCGGCGCGCCGCCTTCGTCCGCCACCGCCAAGCCGGAGTCGCACTGATGAATGCTCTTCCTCCGCTTCTCCAGGCCAAGGGCGTCACCATGCGCTTTGGCGGTGTGACCGCTGTACGCGAAGTCGATTTCACGCTGCGCGAAGTCGAACTGCGCTGCCTGATCGGCCCGAACGGCGCGGGCAAAAGCACCTTCTTCAAGATGCTTACGGGACAGTTGAAACCAACCGAAGGCAGCATTCATTTCCGCAGCCACGATGTCACCGGCAGTAACCCGCATCAGATCGCTCGGCTGGGCGTGGGTATCAAGACGCAAGTGCCCAACGTGTTCAACGGACTCAGCGTGCGCGAGAACGTGTTCATTGGCGCGGGGCGGCGCAAGTCGCTGGCGCATGCGCGTCGTATCGTGGATCAAACGCTGACCCGGCTCAAACTCGATGGCATCGCGGACCGGATCGTCGGTCAGCTCGCGCACGGACAGCGGCAGTGGGTCGAGATCGCAACGGTACTTGCTCAGGAACCCGAATTGATTCTGCTCGATGAACCTGCCGCCGGCATGAACCACGAAGAAGTGCATCGCACCGCGGAGCTGATTCAGGAAATCAACAAGACGCAGGCCCTGGTCGTGGTGGAACACGACATGCAGTTCATTCGCATGATTGCACGCACCGTGACTGTCTTCTCGCAAGGTGCGGTGCTGGTGGAAGGATCGGTGGACACTGTCTTGTCCGACCAGCGTGTGAAGGATGTGTATCTCGGGAGGCGTGCAGCATGAGCGGCGAAAACGCGGGCACGGTGCTCTTCGAGGCGACGCAGTTATGCTCCGGCTACGGCCGCATCCCGATTCTCAATCAAGTGAATTTCTCCGTGAAGGCAGGCGAGCGCGTGGGGATTCTCGGCCATAACGGCATGGGCAAGACCACGCTGCTGCGCACGCTGACCGGGCATTTGCCGACGACCTCCGGGACCGTGCGCTTCAATGGCGTGGACATCACGCATTACAGCGCCACGGCTCGCGCCAAGGCGGGAATCGGCTATGTGCCGCAGGGCCGCGAGATTTTCCCGACATTGAGCGTGATGGAAAACCTGCGTGTGGGATGCCTGCTGTCAAAGCGCGGCGAGACAGAGACGATCGCGGAAATCCTCGAACTGTTTCCACGTCTGAAAGCGTATCTCGACCGCCCGGGCGGCGCGCTATCGGGCGGGGAGCAGCAATTGCTGGCGCTCGCGCGATGCCTGTGCGGCGGACCAAAAATCGTATTGCTCGATGAACCCACGGAAGGGATCCAGCCGTCGATCATCGACGAAATCATCGACACATTGAAGGGTGTTGCCGAGCAGCGCAGCCTCACCATCTTGCTGGTCGAGCAGAACCTCAACTTCATTGCGTCACTGTCGCAGCGCATCCTGATCCTGCAAAAGGGCACGGTCACGCGCGAGATTCCGCCCGAGATCGTCACGGACCCGGCAATGCTCGACGAGTTCGCCGGTATTGCCTGAAGCGCCAGAACCACTCCATTCATTGCTCGTTTGAAACCGGATATCTTTCCATGACCGACACGACCATCGATGTCACCGAACTCACCGTCGAACAAGTCCAGTCCGGCTTTGCCAGCGGCGCGATGACTTCCGAGTCGCTGACTGCTGCGTTCCTCGAACGTATAGCAAAGTTCAATCCGCGCTATAACGCGATCATCTTCCTGAATCCGGACGCACTCGATGACGCCCGCGCCATCGACGCCCGCCGCGCGGCGGGTGAGACGCTCGGGCCCCTCGCGGGCGTGCCGGTGGTCGTGAAGGACACCATGGACATGGCGGGTTTCCCCACGACCGCCGGCTGGACGCTGCTTTACAGCCCGACCGGCGGCGTGGACCTGATGCCGTCCACGGACTCTCCGGTCGTGGCTCGCATGCGTGCGGCGGGTTGCGTGATTCTCGGCAAGACGAACGTACCCGTGCTCAGCGCCACAGGTTCGCATGCAAACGATAGCTGGGCGGGTCCCACGCTCAACGCGGTCGATGTATCGTTCATGCCTGGAGGCAGCAGCGCAGGCACGGCGACGGCGGTCGGTGCGAGCATGGCCGTTCTTGGTCTCGCGGAGGAAACGGGCGGTTCGATCCAGAACCCGGCATCGGCGCAGGCGCTGGTCGGTATCAAACCAACCTTCGCGCTCGTTCCCAACGCAGGCGTGATGCCGCTTGCAGGCAGCACGCGCGACGTGGTCGGCCCTATCGCCCGTTGCGTACGCGACGCGGCGCTGACGCTCGACGCACTCGCGGGTTTTTCCGAAGAGGACCTGAAGACCGTGGCCGGTGTCGGCATGAAGCCGCCCGGTGGTTACGCGGCGGGCTTGCGTGACGACGCGCTCAAGGGCAAGCGGCTGGGACTTTACGGTCCGGGCTGGCGTGACCGGGGGTTATCGGAAGAAACGATTGCGCTTTATGAACGCGCACAGGAAGAGCTCGAAGCACGCGGCGCGATCCTGGTTGCAGACCCCTTCGCCGGCAGTGGCTTCGCAGCGCTCGGCAAGCCTGCGCCGGGATCGGATCACTTCGATGCACGCGGCATGGAAAGCCTTCCGTACGACATGCAGAAGTATCTCGAGCGTCTCGGTCCCGGCAACACGATCAAGACATGGACGGATTTCGTCCATGCGACCCGCGCGGAAGATCCGTTCGGGCCCGGGGGCGTGCTGACCTACATGTCGACGCTGCCCGACATGGAAGCAAATCTGCAAGACGCAGCAGCGCCGCCGGTGATCGGCGCGTTCTATGCGCTGCGCGAAACCTATCTGTCGATCTTCGAAGACGTCATGACGAAGCATGCGCTCGACGGTCTCGTGTTCCCGCAATTGCGCGACGCGTTGCCGCCGCGGGAGGGCACCGAAACGCTGCATGAAACAACGGTGTGCGAGATCAATATTGCAGGCTTGCCGGGCGTCACGTTGCCGGCCGGATATTACGAATCGGGCTCGCCGTTCAACCTGATTTTCGTCGGCCGCCGATGGAGCGAGCCGGCGCTGCTCGCGATGGCATACGATTACGAAACCGCCGGAGGTCATCGGCGAACGCCCGTCCTTCAGGATTGAGGACGGCTGCCATCGTAGAAGAGCAAGAACAGAACAATTCATGTCCGAGCATAGATATCAGGAGATTTTGACCCGGCTTCGCGACAACGGGCGCGTCTCGGTGACGCCCCTTGCCAAGCTCTTGAGCGTGTCGGAGGAAACCATCCGCCGCGACCTCAAGGAACTCGAGCAAAGCGGCATGTTGCGGCGCATCTATGGCGGCGCCGTCCCGCCGCGGCTGGATGTCGAACGTCCCGTCACGGAGCGGGGCAAGGTCAACGTGCGCGGCAAGGCGCGTGTTGCGGAACTGGCGGTGCCGCTGGTGGAGGACGGCATGTCGCTGTTCATCGATTCAGGAACGACCACCGTTGCATTTGCCCGACGGCTGATCGGACGCAACGTGACGGTGACGACGAACTCCATCGATATTGCACTGCTGCTCGGCACGAGCGTCACCCGCGTGAACTTGACGCCGGGCATGCTGCGCGGCAAGGACAACGCGCTGGTCGGCTACGAGACGCTGTCTTACGCGCGACGTTTTTTCTACGATGCCGCGTTCATGGGAATCGCCGCCTGTGACCTGAAGCATGGCTGGATGGATTATGAAGAACACGAATCAAACCTGCGCGGGGTGCTGAAGTTGCAGACGCGCTTGTCGGTGATCCTCGCCGACATCGACAAATTCGGACGCGAAGCGTACCTCAACACTTTTCCGATCACGGAAAAAGTAACGGTGGTCTGTGACCGCGCGCCACCCGCTCCATTCAAGGACATATTTGCTGAGCATGACATCGAACTCATCCATCCCTGATGCATCCGAGACCGGCAAGCTGGCGAGCCTGCTCGCCCGGTTTGCACAGTTCGGCGGCCTTGCGACCGGTGGCGTGACGCGCCTGTGCGCAAGCGCGGAGGACGGCGAGGCGCGCGATGCGTTCGCCGCGCTGTTGCGGGAGGCCGGCGCCGAAGTTTCGAAGGATGGCGTCGGCAATCAATTCGGCATCTTCCGTCTCGCGGATCGCGCCGGCGCGCCCCTCGTGATGATGGGCTCGCATCTCGACAGCCAGCCGCGTGGCGGGCGCTTCGATGGCGTGCTCGGTGTGCTGGCGGCCTTCGAAGCCGGACGGCGGCTGATGCTGGCAAAACGCGCGGGTGTATCGTTCGACAGCGATTTTTGCGCGGTGAACTGGACGAACGAAGAAGGCGCGCGGTTTCGTCCGAGTCTGCTCGGCAGCGGAACATACGTTGGCAAGATGAGCATGAACGATGCACTCGCGAGCCGCGACGACGACGGCGTGACGCTTTCCGACGCCCTCGCGGCGATTGGTTATCGTGGCACGGACGCGCCGCCCTGCGTGCCATCCTGCTATGTCGAGTTGCATGTGGAGCAGGGCGGGCTGCTGGAAGCGGACGAGGTGCCCATCGGGATCGTCACGCGTAATTGGGGTGCCGCGAAAATCGACGTGTCGTTCAAAGGTGAACAGGCGCATACCGGTCCCGCAAAAATGGGCGCGCGACGCGACGCACTGTTCGCCGCGGCACAATTGATCTGCGACGTTCGGGCCATTGCGGACAAATGGCCGGACCGGATTCATACGTCCGTGGGAAGGCTCGTCGTGCAGCCCAACTCGCCTAATGTCGTGCCGTCGCAAACGGATTTGTCCATCGAGTTGCGCGCCGTGGACGACAGCATTCTCCAGGAAGCGGAAATCATCGCGATGCAAGCCATCGATACTGCGGCGCAGCGCGCCAACGTCGCCGTCGAGATCGGCAATCGCACGAGCCGTTCGATTCGCGTGCTGCCGCCGGCGGTGGGTGAGCTCGTGAAGCTTTGTGCATTGGAGGCGGGCGTGCGCAGCCGGGAGATCGATACAGTGTCCGGCCACGACGCGCTCAGTCTGCTCGACACGTGTCCGACGGGACTCGTGTTCGTGCCGAGCGTTGGCGGTATTGCGCACAACGAAAATGAGGACACGCATTCGGATGATCTCGACACGGGCATGACTGTGCTCATGCGCGTGGCGACGCGCCTCTGCCAGTCGGGCGGCGACCCGGTTGCAGCGGCGAGCGGAGGCTGAGGTCATGCTACCTTCGCCACATGTGGAAGCGGCCATCCGTTCGATCGCTGCGTGGGCGAGCGGACCGGTCAGCTACGAAGCCGCGCTTACGCCTGTCATGTCGCCGATGCACCGCGGTGTATCGAGCGAATGTCTTCGCGTGGGCATCGGTGACGCGCCACCCGCGTTTTTCATCAAGATCATGCATCGGGATCTCGCGGAAACGGTAGACATCGGCGCGTCCTGGCGAGCGGCTGCTGCGGTTGCCGCGATCGGCCTCACGCCAGGCCCGCGTCACCTGAATGAGTTGTTCGGGATAAGCGCGTTCGATCTGCTCGACGCCACCTGGCAGACAGCCCATCTCGATGACCTTGCAAAGCCCGCCACACTCGAAAAATTGCTTGCGGCCAAGCGCGCGATTCATGTGCTCCCCGCGTTCGAACGGAATTCAAACGTGTTTGACCGCGTCGGCCATCTCGCCGCATCCATGACATTGACGGCGGACGTTGCAACCCTGGTTGTAACTGCGTCGCGCATGAGTGCTGCAATCACCGCTTCAGGCATCGACACATGTCCGTGTCACGCGGACGGTGTGACTTCGAACGTGATGCTGCGCGCCGGCGGCTCGGGTGCCGATTTGCAACTCGTCGATTTCGACGAGGCATCGAACACCGACCCTGCATTCGACATTGCCGTGACGCTGAACGAGGTCCTGCCCGAGCTTTCCACGTGGCCGGCGGCGCTGGAAATGGCGAACGGCCACGTTACGGACGCGGCGCTCGCGCGTACCCGGTGCTATGCATTCGCCGACGACCTGCGCTGGGGTCTGTGGGGATTGAAGATGAACGCGACGTCGCCGCGCCGGAACATCGAGTTCCTGAAGTATGCCCAATGGCGTCTGCTGCGCTGCTCGATGGCCGCGTCGCGCATGGACACCGATGACTTGCTTCCCCTGCTTTGAAAAGGCAATGACGATGCAGACGAAAATGCTGGGTACGGCTTCAAGCGAAGCCGAACGGGAAATCGAAGCCGTACTGCGGAGCGTCCAGCCCTGGAACGGCCGTGCGTTGAGATACGCGCCCGTTCCCGGCGGCATCAGCAACAGCAACTGGCGTGTCTGGCTGGATAGCGAATCAACGAGCTATTTCGTCAAGGTGCCGGGGCGTGGAACGGAGCAGTTCATCGATCGCAAAGTGGCGTTTGCGGCAAGCAAGCAGGCCGAGACCATTGGCATCGGGCCGCGCCTTTACGACTTTGCCGCCGAACTGGGTGTGGAGATCAACGACTTCGTGGAAGGGCGCACGACGTGTTCGAACCGCGATTTTTTTGACGCACCGCTTCGTGCTTCGATCATTGCCGCATATCGTGCATTGCACGCCTCGCCATTGTTGCCGCTGACTAAGACCATCTTCAACCTGATCGACGAACATGTGGAGCAGGTGCGTGAGGTCGGTGGCAAACTGCCCGCGGATTTCGCGCGCCTGCACGGTGAGTACACTCGCGCGCGCGCCGCGCTGGAAGCGTCGGGACTGGATATCGTTGCGTGTTTCAACGACCCCATGCCCGGCAACTTTCTCCGCGATGAAGCCGGGACAGTGCTGTTGATCGACTACGAATACGCTTCGAACAACGATCGTTGCTACGATCTCGGCGCATTGAGCGGCGAGATGTTTTTCACGCGCCAGATGGAAGAGGAAATGGTCGAGTCCTACTTCGGCAGCGTGTGCGAAGCGAACATGGCGCGCGTTATTGTGCACAAGGCGCTCGCCGATCTCAAATGGGCGACCTGGTCCATGCTTCAGAACGAGATATCGACGCTCGACTTCGACTACTTCAAGTATGGCGCGTGGAAGTTCATGCGCGCTCGCTCCGTGATCGACTCGCCTGAGTGGAACGTGCTCCTGCGCAGCGTCTGAACGCGATTTTCCCGGGGCGAATTTTCGCCTCCTGAGTCAAAGAGCATTGACACCGCGTTTTTTGGCGTCCTAAGATTGCTGCAAGATTCCTCATGTCGCCAACGATGCCGGCACGAGGACATGGCACCGAAGCCCTTCAACGAACCCTGGTTCGTCGGAGGGCTTTTTTTCGTCTTTTTTTTGATCGAATGAATCCAAGGAGATAACGCATGCTGGCTGACAAGTCATCCTGGTTGCGCATGGCCGTTTCGGTCGCGCTTGCCTGTTCTTCCGTAGCCGCGATTGCAGCGGACCCTATCAAGCTGGGTTTACTCGAAGACGCATCGGGAAATTTCGCGTTGGCCACCATTCCCAAAATACACGCAACCGAACTTGCAGTGGACGAGATCAACGCGAAGGGCGGCATCATGGGCCGGCCGATCAAATTGATTGCCTATGACACGCAGTCGGACAACACCAAGTTCCAGGAACTGTCGCGCCGCCTCATCCAGACCGACAAGGCCGACGTGATCTTCGGCGGCTTCTCAAGCGCGTCGCGTGAAGCGATCCGCCCGATCATGGACCGCGCGCACCAGCTCTACTGGTACAACAACCAGTATGAAGGCGGCGTGTGTGACTCGAACGTGTTCGTTACCGGCGCGGTTCCCGAGCAGCAATTCTCGACGCTGATTCCATGGATGATGCAGAAGTACGGCAAGAAGGTGTACACGATCGCAGCGGATTACAACTTCGGCCAGATATCGGCGGAATGGGTTCGCAATATCGTCAAGGAAAACGGCGGCACAATGGTCGGCGAAGAGTTCATTCCGCTCAGCGTCTCGCAGTTCGGACAGACCATTCAAAACATCCAGAAAGCGAAGCCGGACTTCGTGATGACCTTGCTGGTCGGCGCGAATCAGGCGTCCTACTACGAGCAGCAGGCGTCCGCCCATCTGAACCTGCCGATGGGAAGTTCCGTGAACGTAGGCCAGGCCTATGAGCACAAGCGCTTCAAGGCGCCGGCGCTGAAGGACATGTTCGTCACCGCGAACTATGTGGAAGAAGTTGATTCGCCCGCGAGCAACGATTTCAAGAAGCGCTTCCACGCCAAGTATCCGAACGAGTCCTACATCAATCAGGAAGCAGCGAACGCCTACGACGCCGTGTATTTGTACAAGGCTGCAGTGGAAAAGGCGAAGTCGACCGATCAGGCTGCAGTGGAGAAAGCGCTGGATGGCGGCAACATCTGCACGGACGGACCTTCAGGGAAGGTCTGCATCGATCCGAAGAGTCATCACCTGAGCCACACGATCTATCTCGTGCATGTGAAGGAAGATCACTCGGTCGAGATTCCAAAGGTATGGAACGACGTCCAACCGTACTGGCTCGGGCAAGTCGGGTGCAATCTTCCCGTGAAGCCGGATCATCGTCAGTACACGCCGTCGAGCCTGCCCAAGTCCTGATGCAATGACGTGGTCGCCTCGCGCTTCATGGCGGGGCGATCATGCTCATGCCGATACCCAAGCTTCAACGAGATCTTCTTCGCGATGACAGCACTCTCCGCACTGTATTCGGTCATCTATCAGTTTGGCGACAACTTCGCCTACCTTGTGCTTGCCGCGCTCGGGCTGGCCGTCATCTTCGGCATGATGGGCATCATCAACCTGGCACATGGGGAGTTCATCATGTGCGGCGCCTACGTGACCATCATCTGCGCGAAGCGTGGCGTCCCATTGCCTCTCGCCATGCTGTCTGGCGCGCTCGCGGCGGCTATCGCGGGCGTTGCCATCGAACGGCTTGTGATCCGGCATCTCTACAACCGGCTCTACGATTCAGTCGTGGCGACCTGGGCGATCAGCCTGATCGTGCAGCAGACCATGCTGCTCGTGGCCGGTCCGTCCATGGAAGGGATCAGCACGCCTTTCGGGTCGTTCGCTCTCGGCGAATATTCGTTCTCCACATACCGCGCCGTGTTGCCGGTCATCGCGCTGATTATTCTCGGCTTGCTCTACCTGTTGTTTTTCAAGAGCAACTACGGGGTGTGCGCGCGAGCCACGATTCAAAACGCGAACATGGCGCAATCGCTCGGGCTGCGCACGGACCGGCTCTATACGCTGACCTTTGCGCTCGGCGCCGGGCTCGCTGGACTCACGGGCGCACTCTACGCACCGACCATGACGGCGGTTCCGACGATGGGCACGAACTTCATCGTGCAGGCGTTTGTCTCGGTCGTGGTGGGCGGCGCCAACGTGATCGCCGGAACCACGCCGGCCGCCGCCGCGCTCGCCGTCATTCAAACCGCGCTCACGGCGTCGTATGGACAACTGTTCGGACAAATCGGCTTGCTGCTGACGGTGATCGTCGTGATCCGTCTGATGCCGCAGGGACTGGGCAATCTCTTCAGCCGCGCACGCTAGGAATCGCCGATGAATCAATCAACTTCCAATGCCCCGGCGCGACGCCTCGTTCCGACGGTCATGCGACTCGCGCCGTGGCTGCTGGCCTTGTGTCTGCCGCTTGTTGTCGACAGCACTGCGAGCGGCAACTTCGCGTATTGCCTCGTCTGGTCATTTTCGGCAATAGGGCTTGCCGCAATGTGGGGCCAGGGCGGCATTCTGTCGTTCGGACAAACCGCGTTCTTCGGCCTGTCGGGCTACACCTACGGAATCGTCACGATCAATCTTGGCGATGGCTGGGTCTCGTCATGGAGCGGGTTGCTGATCGGGCTCGCGGTGAGCGTGGTCGTCGCGGCGCTCCTCGGTTACATGATTTTCTACGGCAAGATCAAGGGCGTGTTTATCGGCATCGTGACGCTTTCGGTGACGCTCGTCCTGGAGACGTTCATGGCGCAAACGGCGGGACCGCAATGGGCCATTGGTGAGGCGCGCCTCAACGGATACAACGGCATGTCCGGCATGCCGCCTTTGTCGATACCGTGGTTTGGCGGCGAAGTGACGCTGGAGAATACGCGCTTTTACTATCTGGTCGTCGTGCTGCTCGCGCTTGTCTATGGAATTACCCGGCGCCTTCTGGATTCTCCTTTTGGGCTGACGCTCGTTGCGATCCGTGAGAATCCGCAACGGGCCGAAATGCTGGGCGTCGATATCCGCCGGCATCAGCTCCTCATCTTCGTATTCGGCTGCACCCTCGGCGGCTTGTCCGGCGCGCTTTATACGATCTGGGGTTCGTACATCACGCCATCCGCGATGGGGTTGACGTCGGCCGCCATGCCGATCATCTGGGTCGCAACGGCCGGGCGCCGAAGCATTGGTGGCGCGATCATCGGCACTGCGCTGCTCGTGTGGCTGTCGCAATGGCTCGCAATCTACGGAAGCCAGTACGCGCTGATCCTGATGGGCGCCATCCTCCTGTTCGTGGTGCTGGTGGCACCTGAAGGTTTGCTGCCTTTGATGTTCAAGCTCGTGCGGCGCGGCACTGCGCGCAAGGCGCATTCCACGCAGTCGTTCAAGGCACGCACGAGGAGTGAGCCATGAGTACCAACCTGCTCGAAACCCGTGCGCTTGCCAAGCATTTTGGCGGCGCGCACGTGATCAACGGTATCGACTTTGCAATCGGCGCGGGTGAGATCCGCTGTGTGATCGGGCCGAACGGTGCCGGGAAAAGCACCTTCTTCAAGCTCATCACGGGCGAGCATCGTCCGAGTGCCGGGTCCGTTTCGTTCCTTGGCCGCGATCTGAATCACGTGCTGCCTCATGAGCGAATCCGCATGGGCATGAGCATCAAGTTCCAGATCCCGGGCATTTTTCCGGAGCTCACCGTGCGCCAGCATTTGCAGCTCGGTTTGCATCGGGCGAAAGACGATCGCATCGAGTCGCTTGGGCAACTGCTTCATCAGTTCTTGCTGACCGAGGAAGAACACGTGCTTGCGGGCAACTTGTCACACGGCAAGAAGCAATGGCTCGAGATCGCGATGGCCGTATCGCTCAAACCGAAGCTTCTTTTCCTCGATGAACCCGTCGCCGGGATGTCCGCGGAAGAAACGCACGCAACGGGCGAGTTGATCATGGGCTTGCGCGAGCGCGGACTCACCATCATGGTCGTCGAGCACGACATGGCCTTCGTGAGGCAGGTGGCGACGCGCGTGACGGTATTGCACGCGGGCCGCCTTTTCGCCGATGGCCCGCTGGAGGAAATCCTCGCACGCGATGACGTCGCCGAAATCTACCTGGGCAAGAAGAAATGACGACTCTGCTCGAAATTGCCGGCGTTGAATGTGGCTATGCCGGTGGCAAGGTCCTGAACGGCGTCTCCATGACGGTCGAGCGCGGAGAGATTCTCGCGTTGATCGGGCGCAACGGTGTTGGCAAGACAACGCTGATGCGCGCGTTGATTGGCCTCGTTCCATTGATGGCCGGCAGCATTGCGCTGAACGGCGAAGAGATTGGCGACTCGCGTCCGTATTCGCGCGCACGGCACGGCGTGGGATACGTACCGCAAGGCCGCGAGGTATTTCCGGCTTTGACGGTGCGTGAAAACCTCCAAGTGGGCGCTCAGTCGAACCGCGCGCACCTTACGGAAATGCTCGACAAGGTCGTGAGCTATTTCCCCGTGCTCGGCGCACGCTTCCAGCAGAAAGCCGGCACGCTGAGCGGCGGCGAACAGCAGCAACTTGCGATTGCGCGTGCGTTGATCGGGTCGCCCAAGATCCTGTTGCTCGACGAACCGTCCGAAGGCATCCAACCTTCAATCGTGGATCTGATTGGCGAGACGTTGACCCGGATAACTCATGAAACCGGAATTGGTGTGTTGCTGGTCGAGCAGAACATGGGGATGGTTGAAAGCGTCGCGGCGCGCTGCTGCGTGATGGACAAGGGGCGGATTGTCAGCACGCTCGACCGCGCCCAACTCGCCGACGAAGAATTGATTCGCCAGTATCTGGCACTTTAGAAAGGACACGGCATGCAATGGCTTAAGGATTCGATCATGATGCAACGCGGCGTGGGCGCGAATCGCGAAGGCACGACCCATCACCTGACCGAAGCGCTGCAGGACACGTTCCATTACACCATCGGTCCGTATTCCACACCGGTCATGCACGTTCAGCCTGGCGATACGGTCGTGGTCGAGACGCGTGATGCGTTCGAAGGCAAGATCATGTCCGAGACGGACAAGCCGTCGCAAATCCTGAAGATGCCGTTCCTGAATCCGCAGAATGGCCCGATCATGATCGAGGGGGCGGAGAAGGGTGACGTGATTGCGGTGTACATCGAAAAGATGGCGCCGCGTGGCGATGATCCCCATGGCTTTTGCTGCATGATCCCCAACTTCGGCGCGCTGACGGGTACGGACTATACGGCCTTGCTCAATGAACCGCTGCCGGAAATTGTCCGCAAGATCAGGATCGACGAAGACAACGTCTACTGGAGCCGGCGCAATACCCTGCCGTACAAGCCGCATATCGGCACGTTGAGTCTTTCCCCGGAAATCGACTCCATCAATTCGCTGACACCGGATTCCCACGGCGGCAACATGGACGTACCTGACATGGGGCCGGGCAGCATCACCTACCTGCCGGTCCGCTCGCCGGGCGCCCGTTTGTTCATTGGCGACGCGCATGCGTGCCAGGGCGACGGGGAGGTCTGCGGAACGGCAGTTGAATACGCAAGCACGACCACCATCCGCGTGGACCTGATCAAGAACTGGGCCATAGCGTGGCCACGTCTTGAGAACGAGGACGCGTTGATGAGCATCGGCAGCGCGCGGCCGCTCGAGGACGCGACGCGGATTGCGTATCGTGAACTCGTGCTGTGGATGGCTGCGGAATACGGATTCGACAAATGGGATGCCTATATGATGCTGAGTCAATGCGGCAAGGTGCGTCTCGGCAATTTTGTCGATCCAAAATACACGGTCGGCGCAATGATCGCGAAGCACTACCTGAAGTGATGCCAACGCTGTCCCATGAATGTTTGATCTGAAAAGCGCTCCATGTCTCTATCCGAACCTGTCAAGATCGGGCTGCTCTGCTCGACTACCGGTGCAACTGCGCCGCTGGAGATGTCGCAATGGCGAGGTTCGATCCTGGCTGTGGAGGAGATCAATCAGCGCGGCGGTGTAGCAGGGCGTGAGTTGTCGGTCGTGCACTACGATCCGGGCTCGGACTCCACACGCTTTCGGGCGCTTGCAGAAAAGCTGATTCTCGACGACGGCGTCAACGTGATCTTTGGCGGTTACACGTCGTCGAGCCGCAAGGCGATGTTGCCCGTCGTGGAGAAACATAATCGTCTGCTGATTTACTCGCAGCAATACGAAGGTTTCGAGTTTTCCGAGAACATCATCTATAGCGGCGCTTCACCGAACCAGAACGGCTTGCAGCTTGCAGACTTCATGACGTCGACCTACGGCGCGCGGTGCTACATGGTCGGATCGCGCTACGTGTATCCCTATGAATGCAACCGGACAATGCAGGAACTGTTGCTGCAGCATCCCGACGGCGCGATTCTGGGCGAACGTTATCTGGATCTGAACGCACCGTTCGAACATTTCGCCGATGTCGTCGCGGACATCCGGAAGAAACGCCCCGACTTCATTTTCTGCACGGTGATAGGGCGTACCGTGCCATATCTCTACCAGGCATTCGCGCATGCGGATCTGGACCCGGCGCGCATGCCAATAGGCAGCCTGAATACATCGGAAACCGAAATATCGTTGATGGAACGTGGCGTCGCGACCGGACATATCACTGCGGCGCCATATTTTCAAAGTATCGGCACGCCTGAAAACAGAACAGCGCTCGCGCGCCATACAGAGCGGTTTGGACGCCAGCATCCCACCGACATGAACTGGGAGGCGGCGTACTACCAGATGCACATGTATGCAAATGCCTTCAATAAAGCAGGCTCGGACGATATCGGCACGATCATGCCGCATTTGCTGGGCGCGCAATTCGCAGCGCCGCAAGGGCTTGTGCATATCGACCGCGTCAATCATCACATGGCGCTGTATCCGCGGATCGGGCGCGCGGAAAGCGACGGGCAGTTTTCCATCCTGCGCGAATCGGCCAGCGCGGTGCCCCCGGACCCGTACATGGCATCACAGAGCCTGGGCGACTGGGTGACGAAGCTCAGCACGCGGGAGTACTGACGTGACGTCACAACGTGAGGGTCGACAACGCAGCCTGACCGGTTCGGTACTGAACCGGGGGCTGTCTGTCGTCGTCTTTCATCCCGACGACAACGACGGCGCGACCCTCACCAATCACCTGAAGCGCATGGGCTTTCAGGTGACGGCATTCTGGCCGCCGCTCGAAGTGCTGCCGGACAAGGTCGACCTGGTTTTTCGCGCGCTGATTCCGGAAGAGCAGGCGCCCAGGGATGCATGGCTCGGGCCGGAAGCGCCACCGGTGATATCGATCATCTCCTATGAAAATCCAACGTTTATCGACCAGGCTTTGAAGATGGGCTCGAACGCGATCATCACGACGCCAATACGTGCCTCAGGCTTGCTGGCAACGGTCGTGTTCGCCATGCAGAATGCCAGGCAAAACCGGCAGATGACGGAGCGGATCGCGAGCCTCGAGCAGAAGGTGAATGGTGCGCGGCATCTCAACGAGGCCAAGTCGATCCTGATGGCAATGCATCAGATATCGGAAGCTGAAGCGTATGAAATTCTCCGCGGCCAGGCGATGGCCAAGCGCGTCAGCGTCGACGACATGTGCCACTCGATTATCCAGGCGGGCGAATTGCTGAAGGTGAAACGCACGGCCATCAAGCCCTGTCCCGACGATACACATACCCAGCCGGACCTTTAAAGGACCCCAAAATGGATTTGCAGCTAAGAGGACTGAAGGCGATTGTCACGGGCGGCACCAAAGGCATTGGGCTGGCGATTGCGCAAACACTGGCAAAGGAAGGGGCAATGGTTGCGATCTGCTCGCGCGACGCGCACGCAGCCGAGCAAACGGCTACATCCCTCGGCGCACTGAGCGGGAGCGCGGCGCTGGGAGCGGGCATTGACGTAGCCGACGGCGCAGCGCTCAAGCAGTGGGTGGAAGACGTTGCACAGCACTGGGGCGGCCTCGATATCGTCGTTGCAAATGTGAGCGCGCTTTCCATCACGAACGACATTGAATCGTGGCGCAAGCAGTTCGAAACGGACATGCTCGGGACGGTCAACCTGGTCGATGCCGCCATGCCTTATCTCGAAGCCAGTCAAGCCGCTTCGATCGTTGCCATCTCGAGTGTTTCGGGTCGGGAAGTGGACTTTGCCGCGGGGCCGTACGGCACGTTCAAGGCGGCGATCGTGCATTACGTGCAGGGCCTTGCTTACCAGCTTGCGGCGAAGGGAATTCGAGCAAACACAGTGTCGCCGGGCAACGTCTATTTCAAGGGCGGCGTGTGGGACTGGATCGAGAACAACAATCCGGCGCTCTTTGCCGAAGCGCTCGCGCTCAATCCGACCAAGCGCATGGCGACGCCACAGGAAATCGCGAACGCGGTCGCGTTTGTTGCAAGCCCTGTTGCGAGCTTTGTCAGCGGCACGAACCTCGTGGTAGACGGTGCACTGACGCGGGGCGTGCAGTTATAAGCAGGACGTGGGCGCGATCGCCGCGTCTTCGGAAAAGCCTTTCGCCGGCCGGATCTCATCTGTCGGCGACCGGTTCTGTTCTGGCATTTCGACGCAGCACATCTGCCGAAACACCGAACGTCCGAAGAAAAGCGCGGCGCATGCGCTCCCTGTCTGCAAAGCCCGTTTCATCGGCTACCACATTGAGCGTGTGCCGGCCTTGCTCGATCATGAATCTGGCAGCCTCGAGCCGAAGCTGTTCCACCGCTTTTGCCGGTGGCACACCAGTCTCGGCCACAAAGGCCCTGCTGAACTGGCGAGGACTGAGATTGGCCACGGCCGCCAGCTCCTCGACCGTCAGCGGACTGCGCAGATTGCTCCGGATGTGCACGAAGACCGATTCGATGCGATCGGACTTGGGCGTCATGTCGAGCAGTGCCGAATGCTGCTTCTGTCCACCTAGCCGACGCTGATTCATGACGAGAAGCCTGGCAACCGTTTTTGCGGCGTCGGGGCCGAGGTCATGGTCGATCAACGCCAACACAAGGTCGATCCCGGCGGTCATTCCCGCCGAGGTCCAGACAGGGCCATCGTTGACGAAAATCCGGTCTTCGTCTGTTGCGACCTCGGGGAAGCGCGTTCTGAACTCGGCCGCATGTGCCCAGTGCATGGTTGCACGCCGGCCATTCAACAGGCCGGCTTCGGCGAGAACGAATGCCCCGCTGCAAATCGAGGCGATCCGTCTGGACGCTTTGGCCGCTTCCTGCACGAACGCGATCATTGCCGGTTCGAATGGCGGCATTTTCAACTCGGTGATCGAACCGACGATGACCGTGTCGAAGTACGGATCGCCAAACTTTTCGGTTTCCAGCGTCATGCCGGCCGACGAGCGCACCGGTCCGCCATGTTCCGACAGCAGATGAATGTCGTAGCACTCGCCTGTCGGGGGCAGGTTCGCTATTTCGAACGCCGTAAGCGCCGCGAGGCTCATCAGCTGAAACCTCTGAGGCACGATGAATCCTATCCGATGCATCTTTCCTCCAGCAGTCTAAAAGTTCCGCAGATGGCGCCAAGGCGGGCACGTGCTTCGCTCGCCGCTGCAAACGTCTTAAATGGTGGCAATTACGACATGCATCGTAACGGCCGGACGCGTTAAGGTACAAGCGCTTTCCCTGTTCACCTTGTACCGGCCGAAAGGAACGCCATCATGTCGAAGATTCTTGAAGCGGCCGCCGTACAGATAGCGCCCGTCCTAAGGTCGTTCGAAAAATCCTGGAGCTGGGCAAGCAGGCCGTTCAG
Source organism: Burkholderia sp. PAMC 26561 (assembly GCF_001557535.2). Taxonomy (NCBI): domain Bacteria; kingdom Pseudomonadati; phylum Pseudomonadota; class Betaproteobacteria; order Burkholderiales; family Burkholderiaceae; genus Burkholderia; species Burkholderia sp. PAMC 26561. Next base: position 217,558 of record NZ_CP014307.1, on the reverse strand, counting down.
TTCGCGATTTCTGGCAGATCTACAAGAGGAAGCGCATGATGGATTTGCGCGGGCATTGCAGTCGTCCGGACGTGCTCGGGCTCGCGATTGACCGGACTGCATTCCGTCTAAATTAAACACATGCCTACCGTGTCACTGTCGGCCGTTTTTATCGCCTATCTTGTGCTGGTCGCCGCTGCGGCGGCGATCGCTGTATGCGTGAGGCTCGGCTCTCGCAAAGCGACCACGACGCTGGGTTTTATCGCGATCTGGTTGGTATTTGGTGGCTGGATGGGCGTGAAAGGTATCGTGGGGCGGCATGCGAACACATTCCCTCCCGGCATAGCGTTACTCACGCTGCCGGTGCTGGTCGCGGTGCTGGCAGTCGTGCTGACCCGAGGCGGCGCCACGCTCGCCGAGCAGATTCCGCTCGGTGTCCTGATCGGATTTCAGGTATTTCGCGTCGGCGTGGAAATGTTCCTGCATCATCTCTGGAGTCTTGGCCTGGCGCCGAAACTGATGACCATCGAGGGCGGCAACATCGAGATAGTAGTGGCTGTTACCGCGCCCGTAGCTGCATGGCTCGCATCGCGCGGTACGGCTGGTCGCCGGATCGCATGGGCGTGGAATGTCATCGGAATAATTTCGCTGGCGAACATCGTCGCGCGTGCCGTGTTGACGGCGCCAGGACCGCTTCGACTGATCGATGCAGATCCGCCCGACACGGCAATCCTGATGTTCCCGTACACGTTCATTCCGGGGTTCTTCGTGCCCCTGGCGCTGGCTTTACATATCCTCGCGTTTCGAGCGTTTCGTCCCGGCGCGACCAAAGTACGCAAGCGGCGATTATCCGGCTGACGCGACAAGTCGATAGCCGCATCGCGATCGAAATTCCAGCCGGACAACTTTTCCCCAACATGCAGGAGTGGAGACAAATGAACTTCCATGACGACATGCTCGAACGTAACGCCAGCTTTTCCACAACGGGCTTTAAGCCTGACCTCAAGATGATGCCGTCGACAGGAACGATCGTCGTGGGCTGCGTCGACCCGCGTGTCGATCCCGCGAACGTGCTGGGCCTGAAGCTGGGCGAAGCGGCGGTGATTCGTAATGTCGGCGGCCGGGTCAACAATGCGTTGCTCGAAACGTTGGCAGTGCTGAGCGTCGTAGGGGCCGCGGCCGGACGTCCCGGAGGGCCACGCAATCTCGTTCTGCTTCAGCATACTGATTGCGGCATCATCGGCTGCTACCGGCATGCACCTGCGGTGCTCGCCAAGTATCTCGACGTCGAGTCAGCCGCTCTGGACGATATGGCGATCACGGAGCCCCACAAGGCCATCCTCCTCGATATCGCGACACTGAAGACGCGTCTCGAGCTTCCAGACGGCCTGATGCTGTCGGGTCTGGTCTATGACGTGAAAACCGGCTTGGTCGAGACTGTGGCGGCCCCAGCGCCTCTGCGGACGCTCGCCGATTAGCGACGGTGTGCGAATCGGCACGAGCGGGTCCCGCATAGCGAACAGGCCGGCACTCGTCCGAACTACCGATCGCTTCGGTCTCGGCGCGTGGACATTCCTGCCGATGAGCTCTTCTATTGGAGTATGAGATGAACCCTGATCTATACCTTGTCACAGGCGCCACTGGAGACACGGGCAGCGCCGCCATTGCGGAGTTGCTGTCGAAGGGCGCTCGCGTGCGGGCGCTCGTGCACCGCGAAGACGAGCGTGCGTCCGCGTTGCGCGAGAGAAACGTCGAGGTCGTCATGGGCGACCTGCTGGACAGTCATGCTGTGCACGCGGCGCTGCAGGGTGTCGCTGGCGCGTATTTCGTGTACCCGGTCATGCAAGCGCGGCTCATCGATGCGACAGCCTATTTCGCGCATGCGGCAAAGCTTGCGGGCGTTCAGTCGATCGTCAATATGTCGCAAATCTCGGCCAAGGACGACGCGCGCAGCCAGGCTGCGCTCGCCCACTGGTATGGCGAGCGCGTGTTCGATTGGGCCGGTGTTCCGACAACGCATCTGCGTCCGACGTTCTTCATGGAATGGCTGACGTACGGTTTCCAGTTGCCGCTTATTGCCAACCACGACTTGCTTCGTGTGCCCGCAGGCACCGGCCGGCACGCGCCGATCGCCGCTGCCGACCAGGGTCGCGTGATCGCCAGTATCCTTCTGGATCCCGCGCCTCATGCGGGCAAAACCTATCCGCTGTTCGGTGCTGAAGAAATGAATCACGAGGCGTTGGCGCAGGCGGTGGGCAAAGCGCTCGGCCGACCGATCCGTTACGAGGACGAGAGCTTCGAGTCGTTCGAAGCACGGCTCACACAGCTCGGCCTGTCAGCGCATTTCATTCAGCACATCGTTTCAGTGTATCGGGCTTATCAGGCGGGCGAGTTCGCAGGCACGAACGACAATGTCGAACGAATCACCGGCAGGAAGCCAATGTCAGTGAGCGATTACGTGACTGCGAACCGCGCGGTTTTTCAGCGGGAAGAAGAGCAATAGCTTTTTCCATGCGATGAACCCGAAGAATTCGAGCATCGTTTGTCGCCGCGCGCCTCCCACTTCGCGCGGCTTTTTTCACTTCGCGGCGAGCGCGGGGTGCTTGAGCAGAAGAGCCGCAGCCGGCGCCGATGAAGCGGGGTTTTGTCCCGTGATCAGCAACCCGTCGCTGACGACGTAGGGCGCCCAGTCATCGGACTTCGAATATACGCCGCCCTTCGCCTTGAGTTCGTCTTCCACGAGGAACGGCACGATATCGGTCAGCCCGACTGCAGCTTCCTCTGAGTTCGTGAAGCCGGTCACTTTCTTGCCTTCGACCAGCGGCTTGCCGTCCGCCGACCTGACGTGGCGAAGGACGCCTGGGGCGTGGCAGACCAAGGCGACTGGCTTTCCAGCGGCGATGAACGATTCGATCAACGCAATCGAGTTCTTGTCTTCGGCGAGGTCCCACAGGGGACCGTGACCGCCTGGGTAGAAGACTGTATCGAAGTCGGACTGCGAGACGCTGTCGAGGCGCACGGTGGTCGCGAGTTGCGCCGTTGCCTGCGAGTCGGCTTCAAAGCGATGCGTCATTTCGGTCTGGTTCGCGGGCTCGTTGCTTTTCGGGTCGAGCGGCGGCTGGCCACCCTTGGGCGAAGCCAGCACGATGTCCACGCCGGCGTCCTTGAACGCGTAATAAGGCGCTGCCAGTTCCTCGAGCCAGAAACCGGTCTTGCGGCCGGTGCTGCCCAATTGGTCGTGGGAGGTCAGAATCATCAGTACTTTCATGGTGTTTCTCCGTCGGGTGAGTAAGTGAATCGGAATAGCGCTAACGGTTGTAGTAGACCAGTCGTCTATAAAATGGGCCTAAAAAAGCACCTCCGGAAAGGTGCACTTGCCGCGCCGATCTTTCAGGTGGCAAGGTGAAGCATCTGCTGCGTTGTCGTCGTTGCCATTGCGAAGGGCTGCACATTGCGAACGATCTTGACCATGATACTGGCGCCCAGCCATAGCTGGTAAAGGCTTTGCGCAACGTTCTGCGGGTCACCCTCAATTGCAAGCGATCGTTCCGTCACGCCAGTCTCGATAGCGCGCGCCAGCCGGCTGACGATGCCTGCCGTGCCGCGATTCAATGCGGCACGCATTGCTTCCGACATGTCCGCCACTTCGGCGCCCAGTTTGACCGCAAGACATTTGCCCTGGCAGTCATAGAACGATTGCGTTTCCTGCCAGATGCGGAAGTAGTCCGCCAACCGCTGTGCCATATCCAGACCGGGCTGAGCAAGCGTCCGGTCAAGATCGTCCAGATAGTCCTCGAAGTAACTCTCGAGCAGCGCCACGCCGAACGCATCTTTCGAACCGAAGTAATGGTAGAACGATCCCTTCGGCACGCCGGCCTCCGAAAGAATTTCATTCAGGCCAACGGCAGAAAACCCTTTGGCGCCGATCAGCCGTTGACCGACGGCGATGATGTTCTCGCGGACGTCGGTGGTTTCAGATGTGTTTGCAATGGCCATGTACGGACTATAACGCGTAGTAGACCAGTCGTCTACAAGTAGTTTAAAAAGGTGTCGTGACGTTTGCGAGGACAGAGGCAGGCCATCAGCCCCAAGTCGCCGTTCATAATGCGCTTTTCGGCCATATAAAATAGGGTGGCGCTTCCCGCAGGTTGCGAACCTCGTCGGTCATTGCCTATCCTGGTGCGGGTTCATGCGCGTTCAGTTTCGCTCGTCGACGACGCTCGTGGAAATCGCGAAAGCTGTAATCCATCGTTCGCAAGCGTTCCAAGCCTCGCGCTATCTAGCGTCACTATCGACTGGCTTCGGCCTGTCTTCACATTCTCGCCAGGAAAGCTTCATGCTGAAAATCCATCACCTCGGTCATTCTCAATCGGAACGTGTCGTCTGGCTTTGCGAAGAACTCAGCGTTCCTTACGAGCTCGAAAAATACACGCGAGACGCGGTCACCCGCCTTTCGCCGCCGGAACTGAAAGCGCTGCACCCGCTCGGCGCTGCGCCCCTTGTCGAAGTCGAAGGTATGTTGCTCGCTGAGTCGGCCGCTATTGTCGAATTCATTCTTGCGCGCTATGGGCACGGACGATTGCAGCTTGCGCCCGACCATCCGGATTTTGCCTCCTACCTTTACTGGTTCCATTTCGCCAATGGCAATCTTCAACCGGTGATGGGACGATCGATGATGGTGGGACGCTGCGGCCTCGCGCCCGATCATCCGATTCAGGCATCGGTGCAAGAACGGCTGGACAAGGTGCTCGCGCTGCTCGAAGCGCGGCTCGCGCAGAACGATTATCTGGCTGGAAGCGACTTCACCGCAGCCGACATCATGAGCGTGTTCTCGCTGACCACCATGCGCCTGTTTCATTCTGTCGACCTTACGCCTTATCCCTACATACTCGCGTATCTGCAGCGCATCGGCGCACGGCCCGCATACCAGCGGGCGATGGCTAAAGGCGATCCGGACTTGACGCCGTTGCTTACTTGAAGCGGGTCGACGCTTGCTCAAACTGGCCGTAATTGTTGAGCTTGCTCAGCCGAGGCATGTCATCCCAACTTGGTCAATTAACCTGGGACTCTGCGCGCACCGTCTAACGGACGACGCGTCAGCCTGGATAGCGGAGGTGTCGTCCGGTGCGGCAGATAGTGAAAACCGGTGTCAAGGTGGAGAAGATGGATAAGACTCATGCTTTGACTCGCTTCGGATTCAAACGTTGTGCAGAACACCTTGATGGGCAAATCCCCGGGTCTGGAAATGACAAGCGGCAATTGTCCAATGCATTCAGAGTAACTACAGCACCGGAATGGAAACGAACTACGTAGATCGTCGCGCGCCCGGGTTCCCGGATGAGCAAAATGGCTTCAATCCGGGACTTGACTGAATGACTGCTTTGTATGGATTTGATTGACCGTTTCGGGTCGGCCTGCGTCCGATGTGTCGGGTTGTGGACGCCTTGGGCAAGTCTCCAGGACCCGAGCTCATAGACGTATGCCTAGTTGATTGCCCGTGCCGAACTTAAAGAGAGATGTTTCGCAGTTGCCGGCGACGTTGATGAGACGGTCCCGCCATTCGTGCCCAGACTGACCTTGAGCGCTTCGGTTCCACGACGTAACCATGCCTTGACCGTACCAAGCGGTACGGTCATTTCCTCCGCTATCTCCCTGTGCGTTAAATCATGAAAGTACGCTAGCTCCAATGCACGCCTCTGATTGGTTTGGAGGAAGTTCATGCATGTTTCCAAGTGTCGCGCTTGTTGATTCAAGGCCGCCAGCTCACAGGGATCAAGTGTTTCAGCCGTCAAGATTTCGTCAAGTTTATCGCTCCACTCTATCTCCGGCCCCGCAGAGGATTTGCGTCGTCTTAAATAGTCGAAGGTGCGACTTCTGACAATCACCGCCATCCACGCCATTGGCGGGGAAACGCTGCTGTTATAGTCAGGAGCGAACTTCCAGACGCTGACGAATGTGTCTTGTAGTACTTCTTCAGCAAACTCCCTGCGTCGCAGTATGCGAAGTGCGATGACAAGCAGGTTTGGAGAGGTAAGTTCGTAAAGCGTCCTTAGCGCTTTTACATCGCGGCTTGAAATGCGTTCGAGAAGTTGGACAAGTACAGCGGCACCCGGATCAACAGGGAATATGGTTTGCATTGCGATCTCGTGTGAGGAGACAGCGATGCTGCCGCGCAAACATCATGATTTGTCCCCGAAAACACATGTCGCAACCGCCGTGCCCGCAAGAAGCCTGGAACCAGTTTAGAACCCTTGCCGGACGGTCTGTTGAAAACCCGCGCGACGTCGGTCGCTTGCGAAGCGTCTGCTTGTAGCACGCGCCAAGCCTGTATTGCAGCGACCGCATGCAAGCGAAAACGCGTTATTGAAACATACGACCAACACGCTAAGCGTTGAAGCTCAGTGACAAGCGCCATCGAATACGCCATACACGGCGTTCGTGTGCAACGAGAGCGCATCGCTTCTGTTCGATGCGAGACTGGAGACGAGCGGCTTGAGGTATGAACCGAGCCGTAATGGAAAAATAGGGATCTGTTGTTGCAACTGGCCGTCGACGATTGGACGTTGATTTCGTGCCGCCTAGAGAGCATCGCTAGACCTATAGCCCGCGCAACTTCGTCGCCATGCAAGTGGACAGACGTGGTTGGGAACAACGGGTGACGCAACTGGTCTCTGACAGGTGCGAATTGCGCGCGGCGTCAAGGCTTGCGAGTGCGTGCGTTCGCAGCTTCAGCGGATCGACGACGGGTGATGTGCGAGCGCCGTCACGTTCATCGTCATGTATGGAAACAACGGCAATCCGGAAAGGATCGCATGCAGTTCGTCGTGTGAGTCGACGTCGAAAACGCTGTAATTCGCATACTCGCCAACAACGCGATGCAGTTGCTGCCACTTCCCGGAGCGTTGCAGTTCTTGCGAGTAGGCTTTTTCTCGTGCCTTGATCTCGTCGGCCTGAGCCGTTGGCATATCGAGTGGCAGGTGTACATCCATTCTCACGAGATATAGCATGAGTTTCTTATCGTCCAAAGGTACATGGTTTGTGGGCTTAAGCGCGTTTGTCGCGCCGGTAGAAAGCGAGCTTTTCCTCATCGATATGAAGACCCAGCCCCGGCCCCTCCGGCAAATGCAGATCGAAGTCGCGGTATTGGGGACGCGCGGTGACGATGTCGTCTTTCAACAAGAGGGGGCCGAACAACTCCGTGCCCCAGTCAAGTTGGGGAAGCGCGCTGAAGCCGTGGGCTGACGCAACCGACCCGACGCTGCCTTCAAGCATGGTTCCGCCATACAGGGACACGCCGGCTGCATCGGCGATGGCGGCAGTGCGCATCATTGCGTAGATGCCGCCGGATTTCGCAATCTTCAATGCAAACACGTCCGCGCATGCACCGCGCACGAGTTCGAGGGCGTCCTCCGGGCCGGTCACTGCTTCGTCGGCCATGATGGGAACAATGAAGCGCGACGCAAGTCTGGCGAGTGCCCCGCGCTGTTCTCGCGGAGTGGGTTGCTCGATGAGGTCGACGCCCGCAGCTTCGAGCGCCTCGATCCCCGAGGCTGCGTCGACCTCGCTCCATGCCTGATTCACATCGACGGTGACCTTGGCTCGGCCGCCAAGTGCGGCCTTGATTTTCGATACATGCGCCACATCCTCACGAACGCCGCGCCGGCCGATCTTCAGTTTAAAGGTGTTGTGACGACGTTCGGCAAGGAGCATTTCCGCTTCCTCGATATCGCGTTGGGTATCGCCACTCGCGAGCGTCCACAGGACCGGAAGTGTCTTGCGCACAGCGCCACCCAGCAGCGTTGAAACCGGAACGCCCAGGCGCTTGCCCTGAGCGTCCAGCAAGGCCGTTTCCAGTGCGCATTTGGCGAACCGGTTGCCCCGTGCGATCTTGTTCAGCTTCAGCATTGCACCGTTGACATTGGTCGCATCCATTCCGATCAGCGCAGGTGCGAGGTAGGTGTCGATGGTCAGCTTGATGCCCTCGGGACTCTCCTCACCGTAAGCGAGACCGCCAATGGTGGTGGCTTCGCCAAGACCCTCGATATCATCGCTCGAACGCAGGCGCACAATGACAAGCGTTTGCTGCTGCATCGTCGCCATTGCCAGTTGATGCGCGCGAATGGTCGGAAGGTCGACCAGGATTGCTTCGACGGAGATGATTTGGGCATTCATGGCGGATGGGCAAAGTTTATGAGTTGCTCAAGTATTACGCGCCCCATGATCCCGTGTCCAACACCGTCGACGTCTGGTGCCATACCTCTGCGGTATGACGAGCATCAGCCCCCGGAGCCGGTGCGGGGTACGTAGGGTATGCATTCCTCTTCGTAGAGCCGGTAAATAAGCTCCAGAATTTCCTTGATGTCTTGCGACTCGTCAAGCAAGCGCGTGCTCATGATGATGGGCGATACAAGGGTGGGATCATCCAGTTCCTTATAGCTCACGTCGCTGCGTTTCAGGCCATGCACGCTGCTCGGCACAACAGACACCCCTTCGCCGGCGGCTACCAGCCCGAGCGCGACTTGCAGTTCCCGCGTTTCATAAATCCGGTGAGGCTTCAGACCCCTGTCCTGGAATGCGGAGAGGACCTGGTCGGCGTAACTGGGTCTCGGCGTTTTCGGAAAAATGATCAGCGTCTCGTTCACCAGGTCCCGAAGCGCGAGGATGGGCTTGCTCATGGAAAGCGCATGCCCTTCCGGCAAGGCGACGATCATCTTTTCCTCGCGAAGCACTACTCGGCGTATGTTTGCGTCTTCGAGCCGGATACGGCCGAACCCGATATCGATGCGCCCGTCTTTAAGCGCCCTGAGTTGGTCCATTGTCGACATCTCGTGGAGACTCAACTCGACCGTTGTGTTTTCATCCCGGAAACGCCGGATGATTTTCGGCAGCATTCCATACAAGGTCGAGCCCACAAAGCCGACTGAAAGGCTGCGCTCGATATTGCCGACTCGCCTCGTCATGGATTCGAGCTCGGCGGTTTGCGCCAGCAATTGCACGGCATGGAGATAGAAGAACTTGCCCGTTTCCGTGAGCTTCAACGGGCGCGAGTTGCGCTCGAACAGTTGCACTCCGAGTGTCTCTTCGAGTTGCTGTATCTGCCGGCTCAAGGGCGGTTGGGCCATGTGAAGCCGCTGGGCCGCTCGCGTGAAATTGCGCTCTTCGGCTACCGCTACGAAGTAGCGCAGATGCCGGAGTTCCATCTCGATACCTCCTTGATATAGCCCGATACTAAATCAGTGTTGGACGGGCCTTTCCGACTGGACTTATTCTGTTTTTACGCTCTGTTCAACGCCCGATTATACCTTTCAGGCATTCTGCAACTGCGTTGAAACAGGGGTTAACCCCCACCATAAGCACAAAAGATTCTGGAGAAGACAATGACGAAAGTTTTCGCTACGAAAGAAGCGCAAGACCTGTTGAAGGCTGCTGCCAACGTTGAGAGCCAGAGCGGCAATGCTCGCGCCAAACAGATTGTCGGCCGCCTGCTGAGCGATTTATTCAAGGCAATCGACGACCTCGATATGACACCCGATGAAATCTGGGCCGGCGTCAATTATTTCAACAAGCTTGGTCAGGATGGCGAAGCGGCGTTGCTCGCCGCTGGCCTCGGCATTGAAAAGTATCTCGACATGCGCATGGATGCTGCGGACAGGGAAGCCGAGATCAACGGGGGCACGCCGCGTACCATTGAAGGCCCGCTCTATGTCGCCGGTGCGCCAGTGCACGACGGGGTATCCAAGATCGACAGCGACCCCGATCAGGAAGCGGGCCCTCTGGTCATTCGTGGCACCGTGACCGGTCTGGATGGCAAGCCCGTTGCAAATGCGATTGTCGAGTGCTGGCACGCCAACTCTAAAGGCTTTTATTCGCACTTCGACCCGACCGGAGCGCAGAGCGACTTTAACTTGCGCGGGGCGGTGAAAACGGGTGTCGACGGCAAGTACGAGTTTCGTACGCTGATGCCGGTCGGCTACGGTTGCCCGCCGCATGGCGCGACTCAGCAACTGCTGAACGTGCTCGCGCGTCACGGCAACCGTCCGGCGCATGTGCATTTCTTCGCCGGCAGCGACAAGCACCGCAAGCTGACCACGCAAATCAATATTGAAGGCGACCCGCTGATCTGGGACGACTTTGCCTATGCAACCCGCGAGGACTTGATTGCGCATGTGGTCGAGAAGACCGGTGGCATTGCGCTCGGCCTCAAATCCGACGCATACCGGGAAATCGAGTTCAACTTTGCGTTGACGCCGCTCGTCCAGGGCAAGGACAACCAGGTCGTCCATCGTCCGCGCGTATCAGCTACGGCTTGATCGCCTGAAGCGGCTGCCCGGTATCGCTGCCGTCGCTTGATCCCCCGCAAAAATCACTGACACCGGTGCACGGCTCCATGCTCGGAGCCTGCACAGGGAGAGCCTCTATGTCCGTAATTATCGAAAAGTCCGTGCTGCTGGATGAATTGCTGCACGCCGCCGTCCAGGACGACAAGCAGACTGGTGTATTTCGCTGCCGCCGCGATATTTTTACGAATGCCGATTTGTTCGAACTGGAGATGAAACACATCTTCGAAAGCAACTGGGTGTATCTGGCGCATGAAAGTCAGATTCCCAACAATAACGATTACTACACCACATGGATTGGCCGTCAGCCAGTAGTCGTCTCGCGAGACAAGGCCGGAGAACTTCACGCGGTCATCAATGCCTGCGCTCATAAAGGCGCCTTGATTTGCCGGCGCAAGCATGGCAACAAAGGCAGCTTTACGTGTCCGTTTCACGGCTGGACATTCGCCAACACCGGAAAGCTCTTGAAGGTGAAGGATGAGAAGACCACGCAATACCCCATTCAATTCAATTCGAACGGCTCGCATGACCTGAAAAAGGTACCGCGGTTTCAGAGCTACCGCGGTTTCCTGTTCGGCAGCCTCAATGCCGACGCCATGTCGCTGGAGGACCACCTCGGCGAGACCAAGGTCATCATCGACCAGATCGTCGATCAGGCGCCTCACGGGCTTGAAGTGTTGCGTGGCAATTCCTCGTACATCTACGACGGGAATTGGAAAATGCAGATGGAGAATGGATGCGATGGTTACCACGTCAGCACCGTGCACTGGAATTACGCCGCGACCATGGGCCGGCGCAAGGTCGATGGCACCAAGGCTGTCGATGCGAACGGCTGGAGCAAGTCGGTTGCCGGCGTGTACGGATTCGACAACGGTCACATCCTGCTCTGGACCAATTCGATGAACCCGGAAGTGCGCCCGGTCTATCAACAACGCGAAGAAATAAAGGCCCGGGTCGGCGGCATAAAAGCAGATTTCATCGTCAATCAAACTCGCAATCTCTGCCTGTATCCGAACGTCTTTTTAATGGACCAGTTCAGCACCCAGATTCGCGTGGTCCGTCCGTTGAGCGTTGGTCAAACTGAAGTCAGCATCTTCTGCTTTGCACCAAAAGGCGAGAGTGCAGCCGACCGCGCCACCCGCATTCGCCAATACGAGGATTTCTTCAACGTCTCGGGAATGGGCACCGCAGATGACCTCGAGGAGTTCCGCGCGTGCCAGGCCGGCTACGCAGGCACCACTGCATTGTGGAACGACCTCTCGCGCGGTGCTCCGTTGTGGGTCGATGGCCCGGACAGAAATGCGAAAAGCATGGGTCTCAACCCGCTCATCTCGGGTGAGCGCAGCGAAGACGAAGGGCTCTTTGTAACCCAGCACGAATACTGGGTAAGACTGATGCGCGATGCGCTGAAAAAGGAGCAAGGGGAGGCGGTCGTATGAGCTTCGACTACCACACCATATGCGCGTTGCTGTACCGTGAGGCGCGCCTGCTCGATGACCGCGAATGGGATGACTGGCTCGCCTGCTACACCGAGGACGTCACGTATTGGATGCCGGCGTGGGATGACGACGACCGGGTGACCGATGACCACGAGAGCCAGATCTCGCTGATGTATTACCCGGATCGCGGCGGCCTGGAAGACCGCGTGTTCCGTATCAAGACCGAACGCAGTGGTGCTTCCATGCCTGAACCGCGTACCAGTCACAACGTCGCCAATGTCGAGGTGCTGGCCGAACGTGGCAACGAAGTGGACGTGCGTTACAACTTCAACACGCTGAGTCATCGATACAAGATCACCGACTATTTTTTCGGCACCATGTTCGTCACCTTGCGCGGGGTCGGCGACGACCTGTTGATTTCCAACAAGCGAATCGTGCTGAAGAACGACTATATCCGTCAGGTGCTCGACGTGTACCACGTCTGATGGCAAGCGCCGGTAATACATTTGCAGAAAAGGAGGCAACATGCCGAGCTACAACGTGGCACTCAACTTCGAGGACGGCGTCACTCGCTTCGTCGTATGCAAGCCGGGGGAGAAAGTGCTCGATGCAGCCTTCCGCGCGAAAATCAATCTGCCGATGGATTGCTCGGACGGTGTCTGCGGGACGTGCAAGTGCCGCGCTGAGAGCGGCAGCTACGACCTTGGCGACGATTACATCGAGGACGCGCTGAGCAATGACGAGAAGGACAGCGGGCTCGTACTCACGTGTCAAATGGTCCCGGAAAGCGATTGCGTGATCGCCGTGCCGGCATCTTCCACCGTCTGCAAGACCGGGAAGAGCACGTTTGCCGCGACAGTAACGAAGGTGAAACCGCATAACGACGCGGCCGTCGTTCTCGAACTGGAGGTGGACGGTGCGGCGCCCGCGTTCCTCCCGGGTCAGTACGTCAACATCGACGTTCCTGGCAGCGGCCGACACCGCTCGTACTCGTTTTCATCGCCGCCGGGTGAATCCAGAATCAGTTTCCTGATCAAGAAGATTCCGGGAGGCGTGATGACCACCTGGCTCGAATCGGCACAACCAGGCAACAAGGTAGAGCTGACCGGGCCGCTTGGCAGCTTCTATCTGCGCGCCGTTGAGCGGCCGCTGCTATTCATTGCCGGCGGCACGGGACTGGCGCCGTTCCTGTCGATGCTGGAAGTGCTCGCGCGAGCCAACTCGCAACAACATGTTCACCTGATTTATGGCGTGACCCGAGACCTCGACGTGGTGCACGTCGACGCCATTGAGATGTACAGGAAGAAGCTGCCCAATTTCAGCTACGACACCGTTGTGGCCGATGCGGATTCAGCCCATCCCCGCAAAGGTTGGGTCACGCAGCATGTGCCGGCCGGGGCGTTGAATGATGGCGATGTCGATGTCTACCTGTGCGGGCCGCCGCCAATGGTCGACGCGGTGCGCAAGTATTTCGACGACAGCGGCGTGAAGCCTCGCAGTTTCCACTATGAGAAGTTCGCCCCCAATGCAGAACTGGAGACGGCATGACCATGAAAAGATTCAAGGGCAAGGTCATGGTCGTCACCGGCGCGGCTCAGGGCATTGGGCGCGGCGTGGCGCTGCGTGCGGCCGCCGAAGGTGCCAGGGTGCTCTTTGTTGATCGGGCCAATTTTGTAGCCGAGATCGCCGCCGAGGCCAACGACGGGGAGACGGCTGGGTTTGTAGCCGACCTCGAGACCTATGCCGGCGCAGCCGCAGCAATGGCATTTGCAGTTAAGCGATTCGGCGGGATCGACATCTTGATCAACGGGGTCGGCGGCGCGATTCGCATGCGCCCCTATGCCGAGTTCGAACCGGAGCAGATCGATGCGGAAATTCGCCGCTCGCTCATGCCTACCCTGTACACCTGCCATGCCGTATTGCCGTACTTGCTCGAGCGCGGCGCCGGAACCATCGTCAATGTTTCCTCCAACGCCACGCGCGGCATACGCCGTGTCCCGTATTCGGCGGCCAAGGGCGGTGTCAACGCGATAACCCAGTCGCTCGCGATGGAGTACGCGGAGCACAACATCCGCGTTGTGGCCACTGCGCCGGGCGGGACCGACGCACCCCCGCGCCGCGTCCCGCGCAACGCTGCCGGCGACAGCGAACAGGAAAAGACCTGGATGGACGAAGCGGTGCAGCAGGTCACTGAATCGACCTTTTTCAAACGATACGGCAGCCTTGAGGAACAGGTCGCGCCCATTTTGTTCCTCGCATCGGACGAGGCCGGTTATATCACCGGCACGGTGTTGCCGGTCGCAGGCGGCGACACGGGCTGATCATCGCAACTATGTGGCAATCATTTTTATCGAGCTTCTCAGGTTCACGGGCACGCAACGGGACTTTCAGATGCATCCCCTTCAAACCTTCAGCCTTTGTGCCAAACCCAGCGCCGCATCGCGCCCGGCTGCTCGCGACTTCGAGTCGACCTCGGAGCCGTATAAAGTCTTCTCTACGACGATGTCGTGGTGCTCCGTTATCCCCACCATCTCGTACCACGTGGACATATAGGCGCCCTGATGTTCAGCGAATGCGCCCAGCTCGGCGCCGCGCGCTGAGATCGTTACGCCTTTGACGCCAGTCAAAAGCCCCTGTAATCCACGCTCGTCAAAAGTGAACAGAAGGTCTTTCTGGCTCACGACGTCTATCAGGTGTTTCAGCCTGTACGGGATTCCGAAGTTCCACATAGGAACGCTGAACACGATCAACTGCGCGTTACGAAATCGGTCTGCCAATGCGGTTATCGCTTCCCATACCTCGACCTCCTGGCTTGTCCGCTCCCGGCCTTCCAACCCGGCATATTTAGCGCCCAAAGCATAGCCGTCGAATTCGGGAAGTTCAGTGCTCCACACGTCGAGGGTATCGACTGTACCGTTGCTATTTGCCGCGAGCCATGCGGTGATGAATGAATCCGCGACTTCGCGCGAAGCAGAACGCAACTCCCTTGGCGACCCTATCACGTGTAAGAGGCGGGGCGCGTGGTTAGCAGATGTTTGCGTTCGATCGGACTGGTCGGTCATAGGTTGTTCCGTATGTAAAGGTGTGAGGGTTAACTCAAGAACCGTCTAGATGATGACTCAGGGCTCCTGAGCGACCTGAACCGGCATCACACTGGTATTTTCATCAACCCGCGCGCGCAGGAGTTGCATCGCCCTGATCGAGCATTGAGCCAAGTCACTTGAGAAGATGCTAGTCCTCGATACGGACGCCGCGCCAAAATGCGACGTGTCCGGCGATCTCGCGTGCGGCGTCGAGAGGGGTTGCGTAGTACCACGCCGCGTCCGCATTCGTCTGGCCGTCTACGACTACGTCGTAATAATGTGCTTCGCCCTTCCATCCGCACGTCGAGACCTTCTCGCTCGGCTTCAGATGATCCAGTTTCAGCGCGTGGGGTGGGAAGTACAGATTGCCTTCCACCATCTTGATCTCGTCATCGGCGGCCGATGCGATTACCGTTCCGTTCCAGGTTGCGCGTTTCATGAGCTTTTCTCGATGGTTCAGGTTAATGGGTTTCGAAGCCGAACACGAGTAAGGGACGGCGGCGGCCACCCGATCAGTTTTTCAAGGGTTACGCGCCAAAGGTTCCTGCTATCAACGAAAGCGCGCCCACGGTAGTCAGTGTAATCCGCATTCGCACGTACCATTGCGGAAGGTCGCCAAGCTGGCGGAAACGAAAATCTGCAATCAGGCAGGATACAAGTACTGCCGCCATCGCGAGGCAAGACAGTTGATCGTTGACGCTAAGGACGACCCAGGCGGCGATCGAGGGAACAACGCTCCATAAAATGCCAGCCGCGCGCTTGCCATTTGTTGCGAGCCATATGCCCCAGTGAACGGCGCCCACGAACGACACGATGCATGCGCCATAGCCCAACAGCGCATGCCTCATTACGTCTTGATGGTTGGCGAGCATGTGCACAAGCAGTGCTAGCCCGATAAATGGGATCGCGCCGCCGTAGCCGAGCAGTTTGGGAAGCGGCGTGTTCGCTTCGAGCGTAGTCATGACAGCTTCACCTCAGGTTGAAACGCGCCCACCTTTGAACTGTTCTGGTCCTCGTGCGTGCATTCGGTGCGACTACTGATTTTTACGTGGGTAGGGCGTGCAACTTGCCCCGCAGTGCTTCACTCTTCCGGCAATGCATAACGATTCCGCGCGTCCGAAAGAATGCCTGTGACAGTATCCATGCTCTTGCTGTCGCCACTCAGCAGATCCATGAAATGCCAATTATGTCCATCCGGTGTACCCGGCGATAGACGAACCGGAACTCCAACCCGATAGGAAGAGCCCAGTCCGGCCTTTTCGAGGTCTTGGTTGATCGCCTGCTGGATTTCACTTGCCGATAAAATCTGCTTGTTCAAAATTGATTCCCACGAAGAAAGTTTGGTTGTACGTGATGCGCTGCACCCTTGCGCGAACCAGATAGATATCCAATCAGAAGGGCCTGGCGAATGAAAAGCATGATGCAATGGCTGCACTGCTCTAGGGGCAATTAGTGTGCCGCATCTTTTCGCGCTTATCGGGGTTCGGTGAGTCTGCCAAATCAATGCTGCGATGTCCTTATTATCTCTGGAATGGTCCCAATACATGGCTGGACGATAGCTGAACACGTCACCGTCGCCGGTGGAATTTGCAGCGAACAGACGCCGATCTGTTTATCGTTTGCGCGCCTCAGTGAACTTGAGTATGCGCCTGGGACGTTGGCGCCCTGGCTGTTTGCGTCCCCGACCTTATCCCTGCGTGACGTACACCTCGAAATACACCGAGCTGTCGTCGCCGCTCCACAAGTCCAGCTCCACTCGTTCGACAATGTATCGTCCGCTGCCTCCATTCACCCCCAATACCACGATCGTGCCAGTGTCCAGGTGCGGTATGGGAACCCGCTTTGTAACCTGGGCGAGAGGCGTCGAAGGGTCTGTGTTGCCGACCTCATGAAATTCGTAGAAATAATCGGCGCGCATTGCATCCGCCGGCGTAAAAACATCGTCCATAGTCACTCCCGTAAGCAGATAAGCGATTCATTGAGCTTTAGCCCACCGACTCCGTGAACACGCGCAGATAATTCGCACCCAGTATCTGGGTCACATCGTTTTGCGTGAAGCCCGCAGACAACAGGGCGCTCGCAAGCGATGGCAACTGCTCGTAGCTGCGAAATACCGGCGGCGATATGAATCCCAGCATATCCGAGCCGAGCCCCACATGTTCGACTCCGACAACATCGGCCATGCGCTTGACGCCTTCGGCCATCGCGTGGATATCGCTGAACGTGCCGGAGCTTGGCCAAACGCCGATCACACCGCCCGTGTCGGCAATCGCGCGCGCGTGATCAGGCGAAATCAGGCGGGAGCGGGCGCCCGGATGCGTGGAAAGTGCCGTATGGGACAAGACCAGCGGCTTGGTCGATGTGGACGCAGCCCGTTTGACGAGCGCATATGTGCCGTGGGCGACATCGACCACGATGCCCAGGCGGTTGCATCGGCGGATAACGTCGGCACCGAAATCCGTGAGACCACCGTGGACGGGCGGCTCGGTTTGAATGTCCCCAAGCTCGTTCACGCGGTAGTGCGTGAGCTGCAAATGGCGCAGTTGATGCTGGGTGAAAGCTTCATCGAGCGCGTTGATATTTCCTTCCAGGAAATCGCCGCCCTCTGCGGCGATGATCGCGCATGGTCCGGAGAACGCCTGCGCCTGAAGTGACGCTGCGGTCGTCACGACCCGCATCTTTTCGCGCGCGACAAGCGCGTGTGCTCGGGCGAATTCTGTTTTTCCCAGCGCGTACAACTCGCCGGGCTGCGGCGTTCTCCACGCTTCGAAACGCTTGCGGTCGCTGGACACGTGAGTCACTGTCGTGTCCGTCACTATCGCGAGGCAGATCACATTCATTCCGCCGGCCCTCATGGGTTCGGACAGCGGCACGAATGGGCGATTCGCGCCGACCAACGGGTCCCGCGACACGATCACACGCCCGGCGTGGCTATGCATGTCGATGGTGGGCGACGTGGTCGACGGCTGCCACTGCGGCGCTTCGCTGGCGTCGTCCCGATACCCCGCGAAACGTCCAGGTACGCAGGCGGCGAGGCCGAGCGCGGCGCTCGACGCAAGGAACGCGCGCCGGCCAATGGATTGGTGGGAAGGAGGGGAAGCAGGGCGAAGATCAAATGCATCGACCAACCGGTAAATCCAGCCCGCGGGGTCTTCAAACAGCGGCTGCAAGCGGCCACGCAAACGAAGCATGTCACCTGTCACTGTAAAGGGCTGTGTAGCGAACACTTCGATACACGACAGCGGATTCGCCTGGAGACAGCCGCCACAACAGGGTTCGTCGACGCTCAGCAGGAAATAATCGACCTTGAGTGCCGATCGATCGAGCGGCGTCATCCAACCGCTTATCTCGATCACCGAATCGTGCAGTGCTTGCGCTGCACCTGTCTGAATCGAGGACCAGTCGAAAGAAGCAATCATGAGTGGTTTGGAAGGCAAAGTCCGAAGTGCCGGGACGGCGTGAGGTTAGATTTGGCCTTTGTTGATGCTACATGAGGCAGTGAGCGTTGGCCTATTTACTGTGTGCAGACGCAACTCCCCCTGAGGATGATATTTTGCATAAGTATTTTGGGCAACTTTGCATCAGTTTTGCGAACCAATTGGCTAGCTGCTGCATCGAACAGAGTCCGAACTCCAATGAAAGCATGTTGAGTCTGTGAATCACATGACACAGCGGTTCATAAATCACAAAGAGGGCGGCGGTGCCGGGCGGTGGAATCGGCGGAAGCATAACGTTTGGCGATAACCGCTAGCGTGGACCCCCGACTGTCGTGCGAGGTGCTGACGTCCGCACGGTAAGAATGCTTCGGATGGTAGCTGGAGAATTTTCGGCCACCGGACTTGGCGCTTCTCAGCGTGGAATCGAAAATTTAGGCGTTTTGATTCTCAGTGCCTACAAACGGCGCAGAGATAGGGCTTGCCCGGTTTAGCGCATCGTTTGACAGCATGACCAATGGCTGCGTCACCGACATGCCGACGCAGCCATTCGAGCGTTCGACTGACTCGTTTGTGTATAGCGTGACCAAAAGGTCCAATTTTGCCCCCTGGCATACTGTTCAAACATACAGCACAGGTTGTATATACAGCGATATTGAATATCGCAAGTTCGCCACCAGTCGTGTGGTCGTGCCCTGTGCCACAAGGAACCCCGAGGCAAGAATCTCTCCACTGCGGAGAAAATTGACGATCGACATGGCCTCGACGACATTGGGCAGAGTTACCACAGCAACCAAAGGAGGGCCTACAAACTTGTCCTATTTAAAGCTTCAGTTATGGAATTGATTGGCAAGCAACAAATTTAGCCTGCGTCACTAGCTTTGAATCGTCATAGCACGGGAAATTAGCGGTGGCATATTGACGGGTGAGCGCCACTGAGTACTAGCCCTCGCGTGTCGCCCATCGAGCAACTTTCCGGCTATCAGCCGAGCGGAAGGGGCAGGGTGCAGTTACTTGTGCGAATCCATGCTGCCTGCAATTCCCTCCGTACCGCCGCCTGTCAAATCGAAACGGGATCGCGATTAACCCAAGCCTTCCTAGACTTGGCCGGCGCCCCCGTCACCCATCAAATCTGAGCCGGTCATGTAAGAACTCTGGTCAGACGCCAAAAACAGTGCTGCGTTGGCCATCTCCTCGGCGCGGCCGAGCCTGCCGAGCGGAATCATTCCGAGGTACATGTTCACCAAAGCCTCGCGCGCTTCGGGCGTGGGTGCCTGCGAGTCGAGAATTGGGGTATCGATCACGCCTGGACTGAGGGTATTGACGCGAATGCCGCGGTCCTTGAATTCCGCAGCCCAAGTGCGGGCATAGGAGCGCAACGCCGCCTTGGTGGCCGCGTACGCGGTGTGGCCCGGAAAGCCTTTGAGGTGCATCGCCGACGAAACCAAGACGATCGAGCCACCCCGTGTCATCAGCGGCAGAAGCTTCTGGACCAGGAATACCGGGGCGCGGGCGTTAAGGTTGAACGTTTTGTCGAAGTGAGCAGGCGTGAGAGTTTCAATCGAAGCCTCCTCCGTCAAACCCGCGTTGGACACGATGATGTCGATTACACCCTTCTTCGCCTTTATGGTCGCGGCTACCTGATCAATATCAGCGAACTTTGTGACATCAGCTTGCAAAGCCGTCGCGTTTGGCCCGAGCAGCTCGGCGGCCTGATTAACTTCGGATTGCCGGCGACCGAAAAGAAAGACATGAGCACCCTCGGCGACGAACCTTTGTGCGATAGCCAAACCGATACCGGACGTTCCGCCGCTAATAACGGCAACCTTGCCAGAGAGAGTGGGCATTTTAAAACCTTGAATGTTGGAGAGATCAAGAAAGAACTGCTGAGACCAGCCCGCATTTGTTCGTAGGGTTTTTCATTTAACGACGCAAATGCGGGTTCGTCCTCGGCAGTTCGAAGACACGCCTTTGGCACAGCGCTTACGATTCAACGCACGGCAGTCGCCAGCTCTATTCGCGCGGCCCGCCTTTCACTTCGGGCGGGTCCGCGATGAATCGGCCTATCGCGAACCGCCTGCAGCATCGATAAGCGAACCAGTAATCCAACCAGCATCGGCGGAGGAAAGGAACGCGACGATGGTGGCGACATCGCCGGGTTGTCCTGCGCGGCCAAGCGGCGTTGCAGCGATCATCATTGCTTCGAAGTCGCCCTCAAGGCCAGCCGATTTAAAGCCTTCTGTCTTCACTGCGCCCGGGTTCACGGCGTTGACGCGGATTTGCTTGGGTCCTAGCTCTTTTGCGAGAACTCGCGTAATCGGTAAGCGCTCGATCTGGCACACGGGACCAACGTGGCCACATGGCAACGGTTGCGTCAATACGGTGGTTGGACCAAGCGTTGTTACGCGGTCAAGGCGTAGGCTTCGAGAAGTTAAACGGCAGCAGGTCGCTAACATCGGCGTCTAATGCTCGTTGCGGCAATTCGCTGAGTACCCGTACGAGATATGCATAAGGTTCGACGTTGCACGCTCGGCACGTGAGCATCAAGCTGTAGATCATGGCGCTGGCCTTCGCACCGGCAACGGTGTCACTGAACAACCACGAGGATCTGCCGGTACAGAATGGCCTGATGTCGCGCTCGATCACGTTGTTATCGATTGGGGCACGCCCATCGTTCACGTAGCGGCTCAGGTACGTCCACTGATTGCGTGTATAGGAGATCGCCTTGCCCAGCAGGCTCTCAGGAAGGATCTGCGGTGCCAGTTCGTCAAGCCATTTCCTGAAGGATTCGAGCAGCGGCACGCTGTGTTGCTGGCGCAGCCGGAAGGTGTAATCGACGCGCGTCTCGCCCTCGGGCAGATCTCCCTTTGCGAGTGTTTCGACCTGGTAGAGCGCCTTAAAGTATTCCAGTGCATCTGCTGCACGCCCGCCTGGTTTCTTCATGCTCTTGAAGGCATCAACAAACGTGCGTCGCGCGTGGGCGAGGCAGCCGAAGTGGGTCGGACCTTCGAGCGTGCGCCAGGCGGCGTATCCATCGGTCATCAGCAGGCCCTTGTAGCCCGCGAGGAACGCCTGGGGATATTGCTGAGCGCGCCCCGGCTGGTAGTCGAACAGCACGACGGGTTCGGAGCAGTCTTCAGCGCTACGGTACACCCACATATACGACGTGCTCTGGGCGGTTTTGCCCGGCTCCTTGAGCACCTGCACCGTGGTTTCGTCGCCGTGAATCAGCTGTTGCGACAGCAATGTCTTGCGCAGCGCCTCGTACAAACGGCTGTAATGCAGCTCAGCAGGCCGAATGATCCAGTTCGCCAGCGTAGCGCGTCCGACTTCGATGTCCGCGCGCGCCAGCGCATGGGCCATCCGGTATAGCGGTGTTCCGTCAACGTATTTGCCCGCGGTGACCGTGGCGATCATCGCCGCACTGGCATTGCTGCCCGGCAATGGCTGGGCCGGCATCGGTGCGGTGATCACAGGAGTGCGCTCGGCGTGGCGTTCGCAGTGGCGACACGCATATTTGAAGCGCACGTGCTGGAGCACCGACGCCTTTACTTCGATGTGCAACTGTTCGCTAAGCTCTTCACCCATGCGGTGCAGTGCGTGCGCGCAGCACGGACATACCTTCGCGTTCTCGGGCAGGTCATATTCGATGCGTTGGCGTGGCAGGTGCGCCGGTAAAGGCTTACGTCCCGGTTTGCTTCTCGGGGGTGCCGCCGGATCCGGCAGGCCCGTGTCGGGGAGCACGAACGCGTCGTCAGTGGCGTCGGCGTCCATGTCGTCGGGTTCGGTGCCGGTGATCTGTTCGGCCTCGTCGAAGACGCGATCCTTGAGCTTCTCGCTGCTTGGGGCGAAGCGCTTGCTTTGCGCGAGCCGAAACTGCTCTTCGAGCTGAGTGATCCGTTCGCCCAATTGCCGGTTGCGTGTCTCGAGTTCACGGATATAGGCCTGGGCGGCTGGTGGCAATCGGGAGAAGTCGTCTTCGTTCATGCCTCCACGATAACGAAGTCGCACGCGCGATGGGTTTACGGTAATTTGTAACAGGCCGGCCGATGCTCACAGGTGACGCGCAACGCTCAACTGGCGTGATGGTACGACCGTACCGGGTGGCGGCGCACAGCATCAATGTCGATGCCCTCCAGGAGCCAGTGCAACTGCTCGCTCGTCAGCTTGACGACGGTCTGCTGCCGTCGTGGCCAGACGAAGTGGTCTTCTTCGAGGCGCCTCAACATCATCCAGAAACCGTTGCGATCGTAGAACAGCAGTTTGACCCGGTTGCGTTTGCGGTTGTGGAAGGCGAACACGGCGCGTGCAAACGGATCGAGTTGCATGGACTGCTCGACAAGCGTCACGAGACTATTGATGCCGGCCCGGAAGTCGATCGGTTCGCGATGCAGGAAGACCGTCAGGTCTGCTTCGAAGCGAAACATCAACGCGCTCCCAATGCGGCAACCATCGCATTGACGATTACCACGTCCTCTGCTGAACATTCGAGCTCGAGCTTCACGCCGTTGGGCAGGTGGGCAGACAGCCGTGCCAGTCGGGTTGAGCGTGGCGAAACGCAGGATGATTCCGCTCGGGTGGCACGGTGCGATGCGGGCGCGGATGCCATGACTGCTGTCGGCTCGTCGATTGCGACCACAGGAATAAAAGCTGACGCTGCAACCGGTCCGTAGTGGGAGGTTAGGGACTGCGGCTGTTCACGCGCGCGAACCCATTTATGCAACTGGTTGGCGTTCACCCCAGCCTTCAGGGCAAGGCCCGATAACGAGGCGCCGGGCCGCAGACAGGCTTCGACGAGTCGTCGTTTGTCCGCCGGATCGAAGCTTCGCTTGCCGCCGACACCAACACGCGTCACGCGTAAGGGCAAAAAACTGAGGTCATCTTCTGTCATGGATTGCGTCCGCAAAGTGAGGTTGCGGACGCAATCGTGAGCCTTCTTAACAACGCAAGCTAGGTGTGCGAAATCGCGCGCTTACCGTAATCGAGTTCACTGCACCCTTGGTGCCGGAGTAGACGACCGAAGTCGGCGGCGTCAGCTCACCAACCACCGATCCGATATTCACAATGCTTCCGCCTTCGGCAGGGAACAATGCCAGCGCAGCCTTGCTCGCGAAAAGCAGACCCGAGACATTGGTGCTGAACATGGCCGTGATGCTTTCACTAGTGACGGATTCCAGTGGTGCGAACGAGTAGATTCCGGCGTTGTTGACAAGAATGTCCAGCTTTCCGTATGTCTCTTTGGTAGCGGCAAACAACCGGGCGATGTCAGATTGAACAGCAACGTTGGCCTGAACTGCAATAGCCTTTCCGCCAGCGTTGACGATATCGCCCACAACGCGGTCAGCGTCGACCTTGCTCGACGAATAATTGACTACGACCGAAGCGCCTTGGGACGCTAGTTCCTTGGCGATAGCGGCGCCGATACCTTTTGAAGAGCCAGTAACGATGGCGACTTTATTTGCGAGCTTTTGTTGCTGTGACATGGTGAATCCTTTGTGAGAGAGCCAACGGAGTTGGCGTTGATTGAGCATCACCCCTTTATCGAACGTTGATAAGGCGCACAATCGAACTTTCTACTATTCATCCCAGACATGACCGACAGTATTTCGGCGCTGAAACTCTTTGTGCGTGTGGTTCGGACGGGGAGCATTTCGAAAGCCGGACGTGAGTTCTCGCTGTCACAGCCCTCGGCGTCGCGCGCTATCGCCATGCTCGAAAAGGACGTGGGTGCCCCGCTGCTTATGCGTTCTACCCGTGCCGTGGTCTTGACAGAGGCGGGCGCGGACTATCTTGCACGCATCGAGCCTATCCTTGCCGCGCTCGACGAAGCCAACCAGGCGGTGCGCGGGGCCGACCAGCTCCAAGGAGAGCTGCGTGTGGCGTTGCCGGCGACATTTGCTACACGGGAGGTCATACCGAAACTTCCAGCCTTCCTTGACAGGCATCCTGCACTGCGGATCAATCTCTTGATGGACGATGCCAGGCAAGACTTGCTTCGCGAAGGCGTCGATGTTGCCATTCGCTTCGGTACGCTTGCAGATTCGAACGCAACGGCTCGGCTGCTATGCAGGAACCAACGAGTGATGGTAGCCTCGCCGGAATATCTAAGTCGCGCGGGCGTTCCCGATTCGCCGCCTGACCTTTCAGACCATCAAATAATTATTGGGCCGTCCGCGAGCATGGCAAGCTGGTCGTTTGAACGCGACGGTCGAGCGCAATCCATTCGCCTCGAAGGACGTGTTGCGACAAGTTCCAACGACGGTGCCACGGCTGCCGCAGTAGCAGGACTCGGAATCGTGGGTACAGGATTGATGGGATGCAGCGCCGAATTATTGGACGGAAAGTTGATAAGGGTTCTGAAGGACTGGGATATGGGGACAACTGAGATCCACGCGGTTTTTCCTGCTGGGCGGGCTGCAAAACTTGCGGCGAAGACTTTCGTTGAATATTTGATAAGTTTTCTTCAAAGCCACGAGCAGTAGATACTTTTCGACACCACGGCGCGAGGTGCTTACACGATGTGCGCGGCATTGTCTTTGTCGCATACGAAAGGCGGAGTGTGGCTTTCGGGTTGGTCAGCGTTAATGCAACGGACCGAGATACTCTTTCTTGCCAATTGCGACACCTTGATGTCGCAAAATCGCGTGGGCAGTCGCGATATGGAAATAAAAGTTGGGCAACAGGAAACGGGTCAAATACTCAAAACCGGTCATGTCGCCGTTGATGCTTAGAAATCGCAGTTGAATAAGGCGCCGTTCGGCTCCGGCAAAGTCCTCACCGGTGAGCGTTGCCAAATGCTTCGCTGTGTTTCCAAGCCTAGTCTTCAGTTGCTCGATGTCTGCTTCCGTATTGGGGAAGACAGGCGCAACGGTGCCGGTCAACCTCGCAACGCCATTTTTAGCATTGTCACTCGCGCGCTGAACTTGGGCGCTGAAGGTCATCATGCCGGGGGCAAGCCGTGCTGCAAGAAGTGAGTCAGGAGCGATCCCGTAGTCGATGATGTGCTTCTGGGCATGATCGAGGTAGCCCGACATTTGCTGCAATCCACGCTTGAGAGGCTCGATGGTTAATTCCGTCATGGTAATCATTTGTCGTCCTGGTTTTACTCGTGAATCTGGTGGTGAAACATACAAGCCCCGACGACGGTCGACGCCGATCGTCGAAGTCGCCTTGGCCCTACCTCTCTCTGCTTCGCGCTAACTGCCTGAGAATCGGGAACAGCTCGGCTGGTTCGGCGCGAGCGGTGTAATCCGGATTGACGTCTGACCAGGCGATGTACCCGTCCTGCCCGATTACGAATTTCGCGGGCATGGACAGCGTCCATTCAGAATCGCCATTGAAGATGGAGAGGTCTGCACCGAGTAGCTGATGCACCTCCTGCAACTCGACCGGCAATAACCAACGAACGCCATACGCAGCGGCGACGCGGCCCAGTTTGTCCACCAATATTGGGAAGCGAAGATTGTTGTCCTGCCGTGATTGTTCGCTAAAGGTAGCTCTCTGCTGGGAGACGGCCACGAGGGTCGCGCCCAACTCTTCAATCTTTGGACGGGCTTGCTCAAAGGCGCTTAACTCAAGACTGCAATACGGACACCAGGCACCGCGATAAAACACCAAGACGACTGGCCCCTTGGACAGCAAGCCTCTAAGCGAAACTTTTGTTCCCGCGCTGTCCAGAAGAGAAATATTAGGCGCGACGACGCCGGCCTGGATCGCACGGTATGCGGCCCTATCTCTGATGAGTCTCGCGACTACGCCATACAATGCGTCCGATGAAGCGGCGTTTGTAGGGTCTAGTTCAAAGTGTGTTCTTACCTCGTCAAGCTGGTCCTGGAGTTTCACGTTAGTCCCTTATCCGGCATTGTAGAAACTTTGCCAGAGCAGGGGGTCTCAGACTAGATAGCTAAAACGCATAGTTGAAATGCACTTCATAGGGGTGAAACTTGCTGATCGCAGTCGGTTACGATGACGTCGAAATAATGCCGTAAAAGCAGCGTAGATGCTGTGCCCTGGCAGGCCTTCATCGCTTATACCGGACGATATCGACGATTGCGTCTCCCGCTGCCTCAACGGAAGAATTCTCGGAACGCTGAAAGATGCTCCTTGCGCGTCAGCTATTTGACGAGCCTTGTCCTGTAGGGCCGCGATGAATATGCTGGCGCGTTCTTCCTTCTTCCCGAAACGTCGGTAGGCAAAGCGGACGTCTCCAGCGGTAACGAATTGCGTTGGTGCCGGGGCAAGGGCATGGGGGGTCATCGATTTACACCCCAGCCCCACCGGAAACATAAAGGGTTTCTTCGGTTATCCAGCCGGCGTCGTCTGACGCGAGGAACACGACAGGTTCGCGATATCCGCCGGTTGCCCAGCACGACCCAGTGGAGTCATCGCCACCATTTGCGCCTCCATGTCCCCGCCAGAAATCCCAGCGGTGTGAAGGCCTTCGGTGAGGACTAGTCCAGGATTGACAGCGTTTACACGGATATTTTTGGGTCCGAGTTCCTTCGCGAGCGTTTTCGTGATCGTATCAATGGCGGCTTTGGTGCCGGCGTAAATACTTCTCGTTGGCGGGGCCATGGTGCTGACCACTGAGCTGATGTTGATGATGCTGCCGCCTGTCGGGGCGAAAAAAGGCAGCCCAGTCTTGGTGACCAACAGCAATTCAAAAACATTGGTGGTGAACTGTCGGTTGAAGTCTTCAAGTGTCACAGCTTCAATCGCCGAGAACGCATACACGCCGGCGTTGTTCACCAAAATATCCACTTTCCCGAACGCCATTTGCGTCGCCGCGAGCATGACGACGACCTCGCTTTCGACGCTCACACTGGCTTGTACCGCGATGGCTTTTCCGTCCGCCTTGACGATTTCGGCGACAACTTTGCCTGCCCCTGTTTGTCAGTGGCGTAGCTGACGACAACTGACGCGCCTGCCTCTGCCAGATGCTTGGCAATTGATGCGCCGATACCCTTCGATGCGCCTGTTACAACCGCAACTTTGTTTGTCAGCGTTGACATTATGCTTTCCTTTTACCTGCTTCGTGCTTTGTGGATAGATGGATCCTTAGTGTTCGTCGCAGCGTGCCGCGACTCGACCTTTCTGTTCTTGCCTCGACGCAGCCCTGATCCGCTAGCCGTCCCAGCCAGAGGCTCGAATGATGTCGCAAAAATTGATGCGCTTGAACGCGGCGTCTTTGTCCGCGAGCACATCCGCATTGATGTTTCCAAAGGTTGTCTCAGGTTTATGCTTAATACCAACGAAGCGAAATAGAAGACCCTACTCGAACGATTGAACAACAGATGAGCTTCTGTATCGCGAACGAATTGGCGTCGTCTCCTAACAGGCGTTGTAAGATCGACCGACCCAACTTGAATCGTTCCGACGTCCACCCATGAGAATCGATCCGTATAGCCTGGAGCTTTTTCTCGCAACTGCCAGAGAGGGTTCCATCGCGCGGGCGGCAAAGCGGATGCACATTGCAACATCGGCGCTCAGCCGTCGTATCGCCGATCTCGAGCTCGCCATTGGCATGCCGCTTCTGGTGCGTTCTCCGGCCGGCGTCGAGTTGACGGAAGCAGGGCGGCACGCTTTCATCCGTGCGACCAGGCTGCACGATGACCTTCAATCTCTCGGTCGTGACGTGCAATCTCTCAGCGGACAGGTATCCGGCGTCGTACGCCTGTTTGCCAATGCGTCCGCCGTCGTAGGATTTCTGCCCGAGCGACTTATGAGCTTCCAGTCGGAATATCCCCATGTCGATATCGCGTTGAACGAACGCATCAGTGACGACGTGCTGCGCGCGTGTCTGGAAGATCGTGCCGACATTGGCGTGTGCGTTGCGCCAGCGTCTGTACCGTCTGGCCTTGAATCAAGGCATTTCGCCGACGATCCGTTAATGGTGGTGCTTCCTCCCGCGCACGAACTCGCTAACGCGGATAGGCTTTCTTTCTCCGATGTCGTTAGATTTCCGCTGGTTGCACTTCAAGCGGGGGGATCACTCGATCAACTCCTCAAAGAGCGTGCCGACGCGGCGCGTGGTTCGCTTAGGATTAGTGTCACAGTCAATAGTTTCGACGCACAATGCCGGATGGTTGAGGCCGGATTGGGGATAGGCATCGTACCGACGAGCGCGGCATCGGCGTTTGCAGGCACGCGCAACTTCGTGAGACGTCCGCTCGACGAACGCTGGGGACAGCGGGAATTGTGCGTTTATGCGCTACGTAAGTCGCCGCGCCTGAAAGCCGTTCAGGCGCTGATCGAGCATCTGTCACAAACGCGGGATGAGGGTTAGCACGGACATCGTAATCGGCGATGCCCCGTTTGCCGAAACAGCACTTCGTTGCAACGCCTTCGCCGGGCTAGATTGCCAGATGGGAGACAAACATGGCAATTTTAACTCTAGCGGGCCGCGTCCTTTTTCTGAGCGCGGAACCACGTCTCATCGAACGGCAGTTGGCGGGCGAAAACCTGACGCTATCGACGGCGCACGAGCTACGCGACGACGTATCGACCGACGAGATCACGCCGATGAGCGTGCTAACGCAATATGATGAACGTCTTGGCCGTTATCCTTACGTTGGCCTGCGTGTGGGCACGAAGTGTCCGATTGGCGTGGACGACATCAAATCAAACGGCTTTTGTGTCACGGTTGCGGGCAACCGGTATGGAAAGGGTTCGTCCCGCGAACACAGCCCAGTCGCGGAGCTCAACGCTGGTATTCACCTAGTTATCGCCAAAAGTTTCGAGCGCATCTACCGACAGAACGCCGACAATCTGGGACTATTCACATCGACCGATTTTAGTCTGGTCGAGCGCATCCAGCGCGGCGAGCCGATCGACATCGACGAACTGGTTGCATCGCGCGACGCGCTGGCAGCCGCGATCTTGCGTAGTGGCGGGCTGTTGCGGTACGGCGCGACGAACATGCGTCATGTCGCGGTCACAAGTCTTGGCGCGCGGGCGGATGCCGTGCCACGCACGCTCGCCGAAAAGATTCTCGCCCGTCACGCGATCCGCACGGAGCAAACCAGCGCGACAATTGAGCCAGGCAATGGCGCTTTCGTACGTGCGGAATGGCGCTTCATCCATGAGTACTACACTGGCATGGCAACGCACATGCTGCACGCCACCTTCGGGAGGCCGCTTCAATTGTTCGATCCCGCCGGCATCCTCGCCTTTGAGGATCATCTGTCCTACTCCCATCGCAGCGAACTGCACATCAAGAACGGCCTGCTGCCTAACGTTCGCGAATTGTCGGATGCACACCGTGCCTTCGTCGATGACTACGGTGTGCGCAATCATGGCTATCTCGACAGTATCGACGGCAAACCCGCTGAGGGTTCCGAAGGTATTTCTCACGCAATGATGGCCGAGCTGTATGCGCTGCCGGGGCAAGTCGTCGTCGGCACTGATTCGCATACGCCGCATAGCGGGGCGCTCGGCTGCCTTGCGTTCGGCGTAGGGACGACGGACATGGCCAACGCGTTCGTGACGGGTGCTGTGCGCCTGACGGTGCCGCAGTCGCTGCGCATCGACATGCGCGGGTCCGCGAGTGCCGGCGTCACCGCGAAGGATCTGGTACTGCATCTGCTCGCTAACCCAAAGATTCGGGCGGGACTGGGCGTAGGCAAAGTATTTGAATTCATGGGCCCGGTGGTCGCCCGGCTCAAGACCGACGAACGGGCGACGCTCACCAACATGACAGCCGAGCTTGGCGGTTTCACCGGCATCGTGGCGCCGGACGGGGAGACGGTGCGCTTCCTGAAAGAGCGACGCGGCGTCGATTTCACGATCGAACCGTGGATGCAAAGCGATCCCGATGCCGTGTACGCGGACACGATCGTGCTTGACTGCACCGTCATCAAGCCGATGGTGGCTTTGCCCGGTGATCCGGGTAATGGCGTCGCGATCGACGAGTTGCAGGAGCGGCCGGCGATCGACGTCGCTTATGGCGGTTCGTGCACGGCGGGCAAGCGAGATGACTTCGATCACTATCACGCAGTGCTTGCGTGGGCGGCCGAACGTGGGTTGCGCGTGCCCAAACACGTGAAGTTGTACCTTCAGTTCGGCACCACCGACGTTCGCGATTACTGTGTGTCGCGCGGCTACATTGAGACGTTCGAACGCGTCGGGGCCGAGATGTTGCAGCCCTCTTGCGGCGCCTGTGCGAATTGCGGCCCCGGATCTTCCACCGACGCGTCTCAAGTCACTGTAAGCGCAATCAACCGCAATTTTCCGGGCCGCTCGGGACCCGGGCAGGTCTGGTTGGCAAGTCCGCCGACCGTTGCAGCGAGCGCGATTGCTGGCGAGATTGTCTCGTTCGACGAACTTCGGCAGCGTCACGCATGAAGATCGCGGTCATCGCCGGTGACGGCATAGGTCCAGAAGTCATTGCGCAATCGCTGCAGGTGCTCCGCGCGTTGAGGCCGTTCGGCTTCGAATTTTCGGTCAAAGCCGCACTCGCCGGTGCGTCTGCATTCGAGCAGTGCGCAAATCCGCTGCCGGAGTCGACCGTAAATATCGCAATGCAATCCGATGCCGTGCTGTTTGGCGCCGTGGATGATGCACGCTATGACCATGTTGATCGCGCGCTTCGTCCGGAGCAGGCAATTCTTGGATTGCGCAAACAGCTCGGGCTGTACGCCAGCCTTAGGCAGGTGAAGATCGAGCCGGAACTTGCATCGCTTTCGCCGCCGACGCCCGAGCGGGTGAGGGGACTGGACCTGCTAATCGTGCGGGAGTTGTCCGGCGACGTTTACATGGGCACGCCGCGCGGTCAACGTGTGATTGCGGACGGGCCGGGAGGCGGTGAGCGGGAAGGTTTCGACACGATGCGTTATTGCGAGTCGGAGGTGCGGCGCGTCGCGCAGATTGCCTTTGACGCGGCACGCGCACGCAGCAAATGTTTGTACAGCGTCGACAAGGCAAACGTGTTGGAAACTTCAAGGCTCTGGCGGCAGGTGGTGACAGAAGTCGACAAGGACTATCCGGATATTGCGGTGACCCATCAGTGCGCTGACAACGCCAGCGTGCAGACGATCGTCCAGCCGATGGCGTTCGACACCAACATCACCGGCAATCCGTTTGGCGACCTGCTGTCCGATGCGGCGTCGGCGCTGACCGGGTCGGTCGGGTTGGCGGCGTCTGCGATGTTCGGCTCAACGGGGCCGAGCCTGTACGAAGCCGGGCATGGCAGTGCACCGAATATCGCAGGGCAGGATCGGGCCAATCCGATCGCATGCATCCGCGCGGCAACATTGATGTTGCGCCACGCCGGTGGGCGCCACGATCTTGCGAATCGTATTGAAGCGTCGGTGCAACAGGTTTTGCGGCAGGGATTGCGCACGGCGGACATCTATCGACCGGGCACCCGACTCGTCGGTACGCGGCAAATGGGCGAAGCGATCGCGTGTTCGATCGGACAGCCCTGAGTTCCGTTGGCCTGATCCGGGTAAACACCTTTTCCGGTCAAACGGTTATAAAAGCAGGAGACAAGCATGGCCAGCGCACAACCCGTTTTGCAGAGCCTCCAGCCGGCGGCAGACGCGGCCAGTCCGAGCCACCTCGACCGCATCGGTGATGGCGGCACCATCTCGGCCCGTCTGGACCGATTGCCCGCGACGCGCGCAGTCTGGAAACTCATCGTTTTGCTGAGCCTTGGCTTCTTCTTCGAGATCTATGATCTGCTTTTCAGCGGCTATATCGCGCCAGGTCTCGTCAGAAGCGGCATCCTCACGTCGACGACGGCAGGACTTTTTGGCACTTCCGGCGTCGCCAGTTTTATCGCCGCGCTGTTCTCCGGACTGTTTGTTGGCACCATCGCCTGCGGCTTTCTCGCCGACCGCTTCGGCCGGCGCGCGATCTTCACCTATGCGCTGCTGTGGTACGTGGTGGCAAATACGGTGATGCTGCTTCAAACGTCGGCTTTAGGCCTCAATACCTGGCGCTTTATCTCAGGGCTCGGCATTGGCGTTGAATTGATTACGATCGGCACCTACATGTCCGAGCTCGCACCCAAGCATCTACGCGGCCGTGCATTCGCAATTTGTCAGGCGGTGGGCTTTTCCGCCGTGCCGGTCGTGGCCTTCCTGTCCTATCTCTTGGTGCCGCGCACGCCGTTCGGCATTGCCGGCTGGCGCTGGGTGGTGCTGCTCGGTGGTAGCAGCGCACTGATGATTTGGTGGTTCCGACGCAATCTGCCCGAGAGCCCTCGGTGGCTAGCCAGTAAAGGACTGCTGGAAGAAGCGGACGCAGTGCTCAGTCAGCTCGAAGCAAAGGTTCAGAAAGAGTACGGCGAGCCGCTGCCGGTGCCTGGACCTGCCGAGCCGGTAATTAGCAATGCCGGTTTCAGCGATATGTGGAAGCCGCCTTATCGCGAACGCACGGTGATGCTGATTATCTTCCACGTATTCCAGACGGTCGGGTTTTTCGGTTTCGCAAACTGGGTGCCAACCTTGCTCGTCAAGCAAGGCATCACGGTGACGTCAAGCCTCCTGTACACAACTGTCATCGGACTCGCGGCGCCTATTGGCCCGCTTCTTGGCTACTGGATTGCCGACCGCTTCGAGCGCAAGCATGTGATCGTCGTGATGGCGGGCGCCAACGTTGCCTGTGGGCTGATCTTCAGCCAAGTGAGCAGCGCCGCGATGGTGGTCGCATTAGGTGTTTGCCTGACACTTGCGGGCAACATCATCTCGTTCACGTACCACACCTATCAGCAGGAACTCTATCCGACCGCGATTCGCGCGCGAGCTGTGGGCTTCGTCTATTCCTGGAGCCGTTTGTCTGCTGTTTTCAGTTCTTTTGTGATCGCTTTCATCCTGAGAGATTTTGGTGTATCTGGCGTGTTCTGCTTCATTGCGGGCGCGATGGTGATCGTGATGATTGTCATTGGAACGATGGTTCCGCGGACCAGAGGCGCGTCGCTTGAAAGCATTTCCCATTAGTATCTGGATGCTTCGATAAGGACATCAAGATGACATGGGCGGTTTTTATTTTCGCTGCTTCTGGCGTAGATAGGGCCAAATGCGAGACATAAATGAAATTCCGGCGAACGTGTATTGCGCGGAAGTCTACGCCGACTGCACATGCGGCCCTCTAGTCCTTTCCGTGCACGGTGTTTCCGCCGCGATGTTGACGCAACGTGGTGGCGACAAGCCCGCGAAACCATCGATGCCCCGCGTCGTTGTGATGTCGAGCGTGCCAAAACTGCTGGACGGTCAGATCGGGTAAGTCGACAGGCAGTGGAAACACATCAACATCCGCCAAGCGCGCAAACAGGTCGGCGAGTTCATCGGGAACCGCCGCGATGAAATCGGATGTCGCAACGAGGCTCGGCACGGCGAGAAGATACGGTACATCCAAACCGACCTTCAGCCGCGCACCCCGCCGCCGCATTTCTTTTTCGAGTAGCTGATTGGTGAGCGCGAGGGTGCCGGCCACCACATGCTGTTTCTCGATGAACTGTGCGAGTGTCATGCGGATCTTCCTGCGCGTGGGCCCGCCTCTGATGATGCCGACCAGCGAGCGGCGGAAGAGCGGCTGCTGATGCAGGTTATCGCCCATCTTGCCCAGATATCCGATGGCCAGATCCAACGCGCCATCCTGCAGCGCGCTCGCCAATTCGAGCGACGGCAACTGGATCGGCTTGAGCGATGCAAGCGGCGCGCGTTCACGCAACGCCGCGAGAAGCCGAGGCAACAACACGATCACGCCCATGTCGCTCAGACAAACGGAAAACGTTCGCGTGGTGGTGGCCGCGTCGAATGCCTTCGCGCTCCATATCTCCTGCTGGACCACGCCTAGCACGTGCGCTACGCCGTCAATCAGACGTTCGCCCACGGGCGTGGGCGCCATCACAGGGCCGGCACGCACGAACAGATCGTCCTGAAACAGTGTACGGAGTTTCCCCAGTGCATGACTTACCGCGGGTTGCGTCAAGCCGAGGCGGTCGGCTGCCCGGGAGACGCTCCGTTCCTCGCCGAGCGCCTGAATGACGTACAGAAAATTAAGGTCGGGCGAGTCCATGTATGCACCAGATTCATTATGGATATGAAACTCATTGTATAGATTTATACCCGCCCAACGATTAACTTTGCTCCACGGTCGATAAAAAGAGAATCAGGAGACAGAAGTGGTGGATTGCGACGTCATCATCGTGGGCGGTGGCCCGGTTGGATTGTTTCTCGCAGCTGAATTGGGTCAGCGAGGCATCAGCACGGAAGTGTTCGACGCCAAAGCGGGCACGAGCACTCATCCGGCCGCCAACGCGAATAGCGCGCGCACGATGGAGCACTTTCGACGCATCGGTATATCGGAGGCGGTTCGTGCGTTGGGTTTGCCGCGCGACTATGCACCGGATGTTGCGTACTTCACTTCAATCGCCGGTCATGAGCTTGCACGCCTTCATCAACCGGCATCCCAAGATGCAGTCGAATGGGCAAAAGCGCATTCCTTCACCTGGGCTACGCCTGAACCCCCACACCGTTGCTCGCAACTCTACGTTGAGCCGGTTCTGCTCGAAGCCGCGCGCAAAAACGCCGCGTGCCGTGTGCATTTCAGCGCGCGCGTGACCGAATTCGCGCAAGACGGCGATTCGGTAACGGCCACCGTCGAGTTGGCCGCGACGCCCGAACGCGACGCCGAAACGCGCAAGCTCAACGCACGCTATCTGATCGGTTGCGATGGCCCACGAAGCTTCGTGCGCAAATCGCTTGGCGTGCGGTATGAGGGCGTATCCGGTGAAAAGCGCGAATTCATGGGCGGCCAGATGGACGCCGTGTATTTCTACGCACCTGAGATCTACACAGTCAGCCCGCATGCGCCCGCATGGCAATACTGGACCTTTAGCGCGAGGCAACGCGCGCTGATCATTGCAGTCGACGGCAAAGGTCACTTCATCATGAACGTGCAGATGCGCGAGGACGAACTGCCCGACGACGACAGCGTCCGGCGCCGTATCAGCGAAGCAATCGGCGCGGATATTCCGTTCGAACTGAAAAGCGGTTCGACGTGGACTGCGGGCTTCACCTTGGTCGCCGAGAAGTTCGCGGTAGCGCGAGTGTTTCTTGCCGGCGACGCCGCGCATCTTTTCACGCCGACAGGCGGCCTTGGCTACAACACCGGCATCGAGGACGCAGCCAATCTTGCGTGGAAACTCGAAGCGATGGTCAAGGGCTTCGCGGGAGCCGCACTCGGCGCGAGCTACGAGGCAGAACGCCGTCCAGCGGCGCTGAGAAATACCGCATTTGCACGTGGTTTCGCGGATAGCATCGGCCATCTGCAGGTGCCTGCGGCGGCATACGAAGACGGGCCACACGGCGATGCCGCGCGCGAAGCTGTCGGTGACTATCTGGAGTTTCATGCCACCGCCGAATTCGTCATTCCGGGAGTGCATCTCGGCACGCGTTACGAAATGTCGCCGCTGATTGAAGCCGAAGCCGGTGCGAGCCCGCCCGATACAGCCAACCTCTACGTGCCGTGCGCACGCGCCGGCCATCGCGCGCCGCATGTGTGGCTCGCCGGCGGCCATTCGTTTTACGACCGGCTCAGCATGGGCTTCACATTGCTGTGTACGGCACCGGCAGGCATCGACGCAGCGCACGATGAAGCATTGCACCGCGCTGCATCGACGCTACCGCAACTGGCGGTCATGTGTATCAGCGAAGCGGCGGTAGCTGAGCTCTACAAGGCCGATTTCGTATTGATCCGGCCTGACCAGCACGTGGCTTGGCGCGGCAATGCGCTGGGTAGCGAGTTCGAAGCAGCAGTGAGGCGTGCCATTGGACATGCATGTGATAACGGCGCCGCGCCGTCTTCTGAAACGGCCATGACGCCATGAGTTGAACGACAGGGAGGTCTTGAAGGACCTCTGAAAAACAAAAACGGAAATAGTTTCGCATTCAAGCGAACCCATCCATCGGAGACAGTAAATGCATGCGCACGCAATCACGCCCCGCAGCGTCGTGGACGACGGGAAGACTTCGCCGCTACAAATTCTCACCCTGGTTCTCTGCTTTCTAGTCGTTGCCGCCGACGGCTTCGACGTTGCGTCCGTGGGTTACGTCGCGCCGTTGCTCAAGAAAGCATGGTCGCTCAGCCCGGCGCAGCTCGGTCCGATTTTCGGCGCGGGCCTGTTCGGTCTCACAGTCGGCAGCTTCCTGTTTGGGCCGCTCGCGGATCGCATTGGCCGCAAGCGCGTCATCGCGATTTCGCTTGTGTTGTTCGGGATCGGCAGCCTCGCATGTGCTTATGCGTCTTCGCCAACGTGGCTCATCCTGCTGCGTTTCGCAACCGGTGCGGGACTCGGCGGTGCGATGCCGAATGCGATCACTCTGTCGTCGGAGTTTAGCCCTGCGCGCAGCCGTGCCTTGATGGTCACGCTGATGTTTTGCGGTTTTACGCTCGGGCTGGCGTTTGGCGGCGCGGTCGCTGCGCTATTGATTCCGGCCTTCGGCTGGCAGGGCGTCTTTGTCTTCGGCGGTGTATTCCCGCTTTTGCTGACACCGATAATCTGGCTCTGGATGCCGGAGTCGTTGCGATTCATGGCCGGAAAACCACGCTATCAGCGCGAAAGCAGTGAGGTGCTTCGGCGTCTGACCGGCGACGCGAACACGCCGATCGAAGAGGTGATCCCCAAGGAAGCCAATGCCAACGCGGTCCGTGAAAATGCGGTCGGCACCCTTTTCAGTCAGCGTTATCGAACTGGGACGCTGCTGCTTTGGCTCGCGTTCTTCTGCACCTTGTGGGTCTACTACCAAGTCAGCAGCTGGCTGCCCACGGTGATCACCGGCGCCGGTATCGAAGCCTCGCACGCTGCACGCGTCGGCGCCATGTTGCCGCTCGGCGGAACGATTGGCTCGCTGATAAATGCGCGCTTGATGGACAGGATGAATCCGTTCTACGTGCTCGCCGGCTCCTACGCCGTCGCCGCGGTCTCTATTGCGTTGATCGGGGTTTCGATCAACCAACCCACATGGGTGTACGTCACCGTCTTCATGGCAGGTCTTGGCCTCTCAGGCGCGCAAACCGGCGCGAACGTGCTCGTCGCCGGGTTCTATACGACGGCTGCGCGCGCCACCGGCGTGAGCTGGGCGCTTGGCGTCGGCCGCATTGGTTCGATCATCGGTTCGATGACGGGCGGTGTCCTGCTGGTTGCATTCCATACCGTCGATATTGCATTCGTCGTGTTCGCGGCGCCTGTCGTGATCGCAGGTGTCGCGATGCTCGCGAACGGCTGGGTCTATCACGGGCGCGACACATCACAGATTTGACTTCACTGCGGCGCGAGCGCCGCGTTCATTCAGGAGAAGGGCATGAGGTACGTAAGTTTTGAGAAAGACGGCAGGGCGCTGCTCGGTGTTCGCGAAGGCAGCGCGATCCGCACGCTTGGCGATTTCACCCTGGAAGACTTGCTCGCGCAGGGGGTCGACCTGAACACCTGGGCGGCCACTCAGGAAGGCGGCCGAGTGGAAGCGCAAGAGGGTCTGACGTTTTTGCCGCCTTTACGCCGGCCAACCAAGATTCTGTGCGTGGGTCTCAACTTCAAGGACCACTCGAAAGAAAGCAATTTCGAACAGCCTGATTACCCCACCATGTTCCTGCGGCTCAATACGAGCCTCGTTGCGCACAACGCGCCGATCATTCGCCCGCGTGTTTCGGACAGCCTCGATTACGAAGGCGAGATCGCCGTTGTGCTGGGCAAGGGTGGCCGCCATATCCACCGCGAAGACGCGCTGTCGCACGTCGCGGGTTACGCGTTGTTCAACGATGCTTCGGTGCGCGAGTACCAATTCAAGACGCCGCAATGGACGATGGGCAAGAACTTCGACGGCACCGGCGCATTCGGTCCGGACTTCGTAACGGCTGACGAGCTTCCCGCAGGCGTGAAAGGCCTGCGTCTTGAAACGCGGCTGAACGGCGAGGTCGTGCAATCGGCCAGTACGGACGACATGGTGTTCGACGTCGAAACCCTGATCGTTCTGTTGAGCGAAGCGGTCACGCTCGAAGCCGGCGACGTGATCGTCTCAGGCACCCCGTCCGGCGTGGGCTGGGCGCGCAATCCAAAGCTGCTGATGCGTCATGGCGATGTGTGCGAGGTATCGGTCGAAGGCATCGGCACGTTGCGAAACGAAATCGTCGACGAGGCCGCCTGATCCACCATTCGCCGTTCGGGAGACACCATGTCCGCCAGTACTGATTCGCCGCCCGCCGGCGTGCATTCGATCGATCACTTCGCGCTCAATGTGCCGTCGCTGTCCGAGGCCGAGCATTTTTTCACGGCATTCGGTCTCGACGTCAAGCGCACAAGCGGCGCGCTCGATGTTCGCGCCGCAGACGGTCATCGCTGGGCTCGCATCCTGCCGGCCGACAGCAAGTCGCTTGCCTGGTTGAGCTTCAATTGCTTCGAAGGCGACCTGGCCAGGATCGCGCGGCAAGTGAGCGCGGCGGGATCCACAATCATGTCGTCAAACGATGCGACCCGCTCCGAAGGGATCTGGTTCGCCGATCCAGACGGCAACCTGCTTCAGGTGCGCGCCGGCCCGAAGACCACGCCCGAGGCCAAATTGCCGCTCGCGCCGTTTAGCGCAAGTGCGGATCATCGTGGTTCGCGAATGCGCTCCGAGGTTGCGACCGTACATCCGCGACGTATGTCGCACGTGTTGCTGTTCACACCCGATGTGCTGCGTGCTGTGGCGTTCTACGAGAAGGCCCTTGGCTTGCGGCTGTCGGATCGCTCCGGCGACATCATCGCGTTCACGCATGCGCCTCACGGCAGCGACCACCATCTCGTTGCTTTCGCAAAAAGCACGGCCAAAGGATGGCACCACGTGGCATGGGACGTCGCGAGCGTCGATGAGGTCGGCAACGGTGCGACGCAAATGGCCAAGGCGGGCTTCAAGGCTGGATGGGGGACGGGGCGGCACGTGCTGGGTTCAAATTATTTTCACTACGTGCGTGACCCGTGGGGTTCGTTTTCCGAGTATTCCGCCGACATTGATTTCGTTTCCGCTGGATTCGAATGGCCGGCCGGCAATTTCGCTCCTGAAGACTCGCTTTATCAATGGGGACCCGACGTGCCCGATTACTTCATACACAACACGGAGGCCTGACGGATCAACGTGTCGCGGGAACTGCAGTTCATAAGAAATTAGAACTCGACAAAGGGTTTGGAGACATGAAAATCAATACGATTGCAGCGGTTGCCATGCTTGCATTCAGCGGCCCCGCCTTCGCACAGAGCAGCGTCACGCTTTACGGAATTCTCGACACGGGTATCGAACTGGTGACGCATGCGGATGCGGCAGGAGACAAAGTGATCCGAATGCCGGGCATAACCGGTTCTGTGCCCTCACGCTGGGGGATTCGCGGCAGGGAAGATCTTGGTGGCGGCTTTGCCGCAATCTTCACTTTGGAGAACGGTTTCAATACGCGCGCCGGCGATGTAAACCAGGGTGGCCGACTCTTTGGACGCCAGGCGTGGGTTGGTCTTGCGAATTCGTACGGCGCGCTGACCTTTGGCCGTCAATACACGATGTCGTTTTGGGCCATCAGCGACGCCGATGCCTTGGGCCCTGATATCTATGGGGGTGTCGGTTCAATCGACGCGTACATCCCGAACTCGCGAAGCGATAACACGATCGCCTACAAGGGTACCTTCGGTGGCCTCACGGTAGGCGCGACGTATTCGTTTGGACGCGATTCGGCTGGTACTGGCAATTCGCCCGGACAAGGCACATGCGCGGGACCCATTCCCGGGAACTCGCAGGCGTGTCGGCAGTGGTCTGCGCTGCTGCGCTACGACAGCAGCGCTTTCGGCCTTGCGGCTTCCTACGACGAACAGCGAGGTGGACCCGGCGCTGCGGCGAATTTTTTCAACGGTGTGGTGCCGGTGTCCTTGACGCAAAGCAGCGACAAGGACACCCGGATGCAACTGAACGGCTACTTCAAGGTGGGACAGTTGAAGTTAGGAGCCGGCTGGCTGGGACGCTTCGTCGATACGCAAGCGCTCGCCGTGCCCGATGTTCGCACGAATATTTACTATCTGACCGGAACGTATCTTGTCACGCCGTCCGTTGCTCTGGACGGCGGCGTCTACCGCACTCTTGACAAGCAACAGGACACGCGCGCCACGCTCACGGCATTGCGCGGCACCTATTTGTTGTCCAAACGAACCAGCGTCTATTTGCAAAGCGGCTACCTCTTCAACAGTAACAAGGCGCGCTACACGCTGAGCCAGGGTGGACCCGGGACAACACCCGCTGCGGGCATCGGGCAACTCGGTGTCATGGCCGGCATCAAGCACACGTTCTGATCAAGGAGACGAAACAATGTTTATGCAAAAAGGAAATGTTAGTCCCCGGAGCATGGCCCTGCCAATTGCAGTGGTCATTCTGTCCGCATGCGCCGGCAACGGATCCACGCCGGACCAATCCGCCGCGCCGCTCGATAACCATGTAACCACCGCGTCGGGCAGTCTCGTGGGCAATGCGGCAGACGCTTCGGGCATCGTCAGTTTCAAGGGGATTCCCTATGCTGCCGCTCCCGTGGGAAACCTGCGATGGAAAGAGCCTCAACCGGCACAGAAGTGGACTGGCGCGCGCGACGCCACCACCTTTGGTGCAAAGTGTTGGGCGGCCGCGGCATTCGGTGGCCCGATTAGCACTGATGGCGTGATCGAAGACTGCCTGTTTCTGAATATCTGGAGTGGCGCGAAAACACGAGGCGCAAAACTGCCTGTCATGGTGTGGCTTCACGGTGGCGGATTTCAGTTCGGCACCGGGTCGGACGACAGTCTGGATGGTACGTCGCTCGCAAAGAAAAACGTCGTGATGGTGACGATCAATTATCGCTTGGGCGTATTCGGACATCTTTCAAGACCGGATCTTGATGCGGAGTCGAATGGTCACAAGTCGGGGATGTATGGCATTGAGGATCAGATCGCGGCGCTCAAGTGGGTCAAGGATAATATTGCGTCGTTTGGCGGCGATCCTGCCAACGTGACTGTATTCGGTGAATCGGCCGGCTCTCATGCAATCGGCTTGCTGATGGCGTCGCCCTTGGCGACCGGACTGTTTCAGAAAGCGATTGGCGAAAGCGGCGCGTTCTGGGAAAGCGAACATGGCGAAATGAAGCCGTATGCCGATGCGCAGGCGATGGGAACCGCCCTCGGCACCCAGATGAACGCGCCCACACTTGCTCAGTTGAGAGCCGTCCCGGCTTTGACACTCGAGACGGCAACCAATTGGACTTTCGCCACCGATCCTGGCTTAACCAACTTCTCACCGATCGTGGACGGCTATGTTCTGCCGGAAAATCCCTATATCCGTTTTCTCAATGGTCGTCAAAACGATGTGCCGCTGTTGGCAGGATGGAACTCCGATGAAGGTCTCGCGTTCTTCAACCGTGCGCTTCCGCATACGACGATTCAGTCCTACACGAGCGCCGCCGCAACTGAGTTCGGTCCATCGAACGTGACCGCGTTCGAGCAGGCGTACCCTGCCAGTTCAATCGGGCAAGCGACGCAATCAGCACAGGCATTGATCGGGGACCAGGTGATCAAATACCAGACTTGGGGTTGGGTTACGCAGCAACAGAAGACGGGACATTCAGCGGTATTTGTTTATCATTTCGAGCAGACATCGGCGTATAACCCGGTCGCCACGCATGCGACGGAGGTGCCATATGTGTTCGGCAACCTGACGCCCAATGGAAACGTGACGGCAAGCGCGCAGGATTTGGCTGTGTCCGACACCATGCAATCGTACTGGACGAATTTTGCTCGGTCGGGAAACCCGAACGGGGCAGGGCTGCCACAATGGCCGCAATACACCGGCGCTGGCAGTCAGACTATGCGAATCGGGAATGTGATACAGCCTGGACCGGAGGAGGGAACCGAACGATTCCAGTTTCTGGATAAATTTCGGGCGAAGGGCCTGATTTCGGTGAGTCAGCCGCCGCTTTGATGAAGCGCACCACCGTGTTGATATGAATTGGCTGAAGTTGCGAAAGTCTGTCATAAAAATTCGGTAGTGCTCTTCGTCCAAACCGCCAAGTCCTGCCTCAGTTAAGCATTAAATCATGGACGCGTATGATCTTGTCGCCCACATGCGCTTATCCATACGCAGTCCACGAGCCGTTATGCCACCAAAACCACGCGTGGCGTTATAGACGCCCATGCCGAGTGTTTCTCCGAGGCGTAAGCCGGAGTGACGTTCGTCAACCATTTTCGATACCGCTCCACTGATACGAACTGCCCGACCTTTTAACGCCAGCAAGTCGATGCTTTGCGTGACTCGAATGCGGCAAAGCATCTCGGGTGCGATTGTCGAGTTGCGAAGGTGTCTTGCTAGCGGCGCCATTGCTTCGGGTCCGCAGTTTACTGAAACTGAGCCATGTCCTCACCAAGGAGTGCGCATTGAAAGCAGTGGTCTTCGACGGGATCAGTGACATTTCGCCCGATACGGTATCCGATCCGACCATCACAACACGATCTCGACGCAACCGTAAAGCGCACTTCCAGTGTCATCTGCGGTTGCGTGTGGTCCGCGAGCCGGACGCAATACCAAGCACTCCTCGCCAGCCCAACCAGAACACTGAAGAATTAGGCGCGAGATCTATACCGTTCAGGTTGAGGGTACGCTGACCAGTGCAACCTGCGTCCCTTGATGGATGATGTGGGGTTCGGCGATAACGTAGGCGCGTTCATGTGTTTGTGCTCCATGAATGGATGCATTCATGATGCCGCCTGTGCGCACTCAGTACGCTCCAGTTCTTGTTTTGTTGCTCTTTTTCGGGTGAACATCCGATATCCCCGCCTTGCAGTTGCTGACGTGGACGAGGGCGCTTCCGAGGGAGGCGACGGAGCGCTGTGGGCCGTCGGGCGGCAGCCGGCCGGACCGTGTCAAAAGGCGTAACGGCGCAGACTCTGACGACACCTGTTCTCGCGGCTTCATGTTGTACGCAAGCACGTGCAGCTCATTTCAGTGCTTATCCGCTTGATCGTTCGCGTTAAGAAATGCGTGGCTCCCATCCAAGCCTTCATTGTGCCGAACGGATGCTCGACGGTTTGTCGTCGGATACGCATCATGTCGGGACTGTGGTCAGGACGGATTTGCATCGCATCGAGAACCTCTTCGTGTTCCCAGCGCGTCGCCCGGCGTTGTATGCTCGGCGTGCACTTGTCCTTTAACGAACACTGCTGGCCGTTCGAACTCCAATAACGATGCAACTTTAGCTCGCGCTCGATCGTCACGTAGCGCCATGTGAGACGCTGTCCCGCTGGGCAGCGATACTCGTTCGCCTCGTCATCGTAAATGAAATCGTCTTTGCTGAAGCGACCGTGAGCCGTCGCGCTCGACGTCACCGTCTTGGGAACGTACACAGTAACGCCAGCTTGGTGACACGCGAGTACCTCCTCGCTTTTGTCATAACCTCTGTCCGCAGCTGCCGTGAGCTTCTCGACGCCCGTCTCGTTACGCGCGAGCGTCGCCATCGACGGGAGTTGATCCCGATCAATGCCGCTATTGGTGATCTCGTGCGCGACGATCAAATGGTGCTTTGCATCGACTGCTACCTGGACGTTGTAGCCGACGACGCCGGTTCCTCGCGTCTTCATTGAGCGCGCGTCCGGGTCGGTAAGCGACACTTGCTGGTCTGGCGTCGCGCCGAGTTGAACTTCGACTTTCTCAAGGATTTGCATCTGCTCTTTGA
This sequence comes from Burkholderia sp. PAMC 26561, assembly GCF_001557535.2. Lineage (NCBI taxonomy): Bacteria > Pseudomonadati > Pseudomonadota > Betaproteobacteria > Burkholderiales > Burkholderiaceae > Burkholderia > Burkholderia sp. PAMC 26561. Next base: position 173,582 of record NZ_CP014307.1, on the reverse strand, counting down.
GAGCCGCGATCTTGTCTTGCAACCGTTCAGTCTTCACCTTCGCGATAGTAGGTTCCTTGCGATCGGCGGTGTCCATTTTCACCAGATAACGGCTGATGCTTGCCTCGATATCCTTCATTCGCCGTTCTGGTTTTGCGCTCGTGAAGTTGCGATCGCGATGGTTCACTGCCTTAAACTTGCTGCCGTCTATCGCAACGAGCGCTTCGGCGAAAAGGTCCAAGCGTTGGCATAGCATGACGAACTGACGACAAGCGTTGCGGATCGCTTTGCCGTTGTCTTTGCGAAATCGCGCAATAGTCTTGAAATCCTTTGCCAGGCGGCCCGTGAGCCACATCAATTTAACGTTGCGCTGGGCCTCGCGTTCAAGGCGGCGACTGTATTGAATACAGTTCAGATAACCGAAAATGTACATCTTAAGCTTTACTTCAGGATGATACGAAGGCCGACCAGTCAGCGCCGGTTCAACGCCTCAAACTCAAGTTTCTGAAGATCAAGCTCATCTCGGCTTTGGATGCGTGACGAAAATAACCGGGAGTACCAACAACGGCCATGCGTACTTCCGGGCCGATGCGAACGGCGACCATGGCCTTTGCAACCTGCTCTCCAAGCCGCACGCCCGCATCAAGTCTTTGTTCGACGATGTCCGTGAGTCGCCTTAAATCGCCCATCCATCCTTATTGCGACAAAACCGTCGTGGCGCCTGATGCCCGTTGAACAGGCCACTCAGCTGCGGCCTAACGGACCATCACAATGGCTCAAGCACGCAAATCAAGTAGTCGCAAACCCACGTTGCGAATGATCAGGTCTCCAGAGTTCGTCTATCAGTTGCGGGTTGAACTACTGGGCCTCAGACCAGCGCTTTGGCGGCAGATTCTCGTTCGCGGATCCGTTGAGCTTTCCAGGCTTTACGTCTTCTTGCTTATGACCATCGGGTGGGACGGTGGCGACGTGCATGAGTACCTCATTGGAGACAAAAACTACGGAGAGGTCGATCCGTCCATCCGACCCGATGTCCCCGATGATCCGCCTTTGTTAGACGTAGCCACGGCAACCCTCGCGGTGGCACTTGATGACCGGAAATCGTTGCAATACGACGCTTCGGATGGACCAATTCCACTTCGCAGCGCGACCAGCGCGACAAGGTTGTTCCGATGCCACCGCGCATGCACGTTGCCAGGCGGGATCTGCGCGACATTGCAGAGGGGAAAGCCTCACGAGCCAGTCGAGAAGGGGTGGTACGTGAGCTGTTGTCCTCGTTGCCCCGGCGAATAGCGTAGGACATCAAGCCACTGTGACCGGTAGTTCCGTACCGTCTCAATAATGTCGGATCTTGCCGCGTCCTCGCGTCGCCTTTTAGCTGGAGACGGGAAGCGATTGTTCATTAATGTAGACTTCGTTCGCGACAGGAGCAGTGCTTCCCCGCTCAAAGATCACGCCGCGCGGTTCGGGACATTCGACGACGCGCTCATAGGCGAGTTCCCTCGCTTCGTCAGCGTTGATGCCGAACGCCTGAAGCAGGGCGTACATGGACTGCTGCGCATAGTTGACCGGGGCTTCGCCTGAAAGAAGCGTTTCGATACCGTACATGATCGAGCCCAGCGCGATGTCGCGTGCCACGGCTACATCGGCCACCCGGAATCTCCCGAGGTCGATCGCTGCCGTGAGGTCCCTCGTCAGGTACTCATCGAGCAGGCGACCGCGCGACCCACGTCTTGTGCCGATCCTGGTAATGAACGCGCCCCATAGCGGATAGCGCACAGCCACCTGCATGTAGAGCCGCGAACCCATCACCACGCGCCGCGCCGGATCTTGCACTTCCCTTACCACCGGGTCGATGACGCCCAGTACTTCATCGCTGCTTTCTCCGACCACTGCGGACAGCAATTCGGCAGTGGTACGAAAGTAGTTATAGAACGTGCCGCGTGCAACGCCCGCCGCGGCGATGAAGTCATCGATGAGCGGCGCGTCGGGCCCTTTCTCAGCAAATACGCCTAAGGCGCTTTCGATGAGGCGGTTGCGAGTCTTCTCCCGGCGCAATGCCCCGACGCGTGTTTGATAGTTTTCGACGGTCGGTAATTTCGGCACGACATTTCCCCTTATTTCGTATGAGATTTTAAACAATTTGGCATGCGGGTATCTCCTATACGTATTCTAGTTGACCATTTTGTCAAATCAACTAGAATTAGAAGTGACAAATATGTCAATACGAAATAAATGTGTTCGCCGGCCCGTCACCCGGGCATCAACAGGAGGCAGTAATGCGATTTGTGAGTTTTGAACGGGACGGCAAGGCAACCCTGGGCGTGCGTGAGGGTGCGCAGGTGCGGATTCTGGGTGACGAAACTCTGGAATCATTGCTCGCGCGCGGCGTCCACTTGAACGATTACGCTCAAGAGAGGACCAGTGGAGAAAAGATCGCGGCGCAGGGCTTGAAGTTCCTGCCGCCGTTGCGCCGTCCGCCAAAGATCATCTGCGTCGGTTTGAACTTTGCCGACCACACGTCGGAGAGCAATTATGCGCAGCCGGACTACCCGACGCTATTTTTCCGCGTGCACACGAGTCTGATCGCGCATGAGGAGCCAATGATCCGTCCGCGCGTCACGGACTCGGAAGGGCTCGACTTCGAAGGCGAAATTGCCGTTGTACTGGGCAAGGGCGGTCGTCATATCACCAAGGAAAGCGCGCTGGCGCACGTCGCCGGTTATGCGCTGTTCAATGACAGCTCGGTCCGTGAATATCAGTTCAAGACGCCGCAGTGGACGGTGGGCAAGAACTTTGACGGCACCGGCGCCTTTGGCCCCGATCTGGTAACGGCCGACGAATTGCCTGCGGGCGCCAAGGGCCTCCTACTTGAGACGCGGCTAAACGGCGAAGTTGTGCAGTCTGCCAATACGGATTCAATGGTTTTTGACGTCGCCACCCTCATCAGCGTCATCAGCGAAGCGATCACGCTGGAAGCGGGTGATGTCATCGTGTCTGGGACGCCTTCGGGTATCGGCTGGGCGCGCAACCCCAAGGTCTTCATGAAAGCTGGCGACGTGTGCGAAGTCAGTGTTGAAAAAATCGGAACGCTGAGAAACGTGATCGCCGACGAGACCGCTGGTTAAGCGACCCAACAAGCATCCCAGCAGGCGACGCGGCGGGCCGCGCCGCGAACCCAAGCCGGCCGCCGAGTCGGCGCAACAGAACACACCAATGGAGACAGTCATGGCTGATGCGGTAGCCGTTCCCGACGGCGCAAGTGTGCATTCGATCGACCACTTCGCGCTCAACGTTCCCTCGATAGCGGACGCAGACCGATTTTTTCGCGCCTTCGGATTCGACGTTTCTTCGGGTGCCGGAGAAGCACGACAGTTAGAGCTTCGGGCGGTTGATGGCCACCGTTGGGCTCGCATCCTGCCGTCGGACAGAAAGTCACTCGCCTATCTGAGCTTCAGTTGCTTCGAAAGAGATTTCGAGGCCATCCTGAGTCAGGTGAAGGCGGCCGGCGCCGTTGTCGTTGAGCGCGACCCCGCGCCCGACGGTGAAGCTTTCTGGTTCCATGACCCGGACGGAAACCTGATTCAGGTCAAGACTGGTCCCAAGACAAGCCCTTCGAGCAAGACCCCCTGTGTCGTTGCGGGAAGCGCCGCGGATGAGCGCGGCTCGCACACCCGATCGTCCAGCGCGCTCGTGCGGCCCAGACGCCTTTCGCATGTGCTCCTGTTCACGCCCGATGTGCTGGGTGCGCTCGACTTTTATCGCCGGGCGCTCGGATTGCGACTGTCGGATAAATCGCGCGACATTATCGCGTTCACGCACGCGCCGCACGGGAGCGACCATCATCTGGTCGCCTTTGCAAAAAGTACGGCGCGCGGATGGCATCACTCAGCCTGGGACGTTGATAACGTCAACCTGGTGGGCGAAGGTGCTTCGCAGATGGCTGCGGCAGGTTACGGCAAAGGGTGGGGCACCGGCCGGCACGTGCTGGGCTCGAACTACTTCCACTATGTTCAGGACCCGTGGGGCTCGTTCTGCGAGTATTCGGCCGATATCGACTTTGTCTCGGCGGGGCGTGAATGGCCGGCGGGCGACTTTCCTCCGGAGGATTCCCTTTATCTTTGGGGTCCAGCTGTTCCGGACAATTTCATCCACAACACTGAAGCGCCGGCGGATGTGGCCGGTGTCGTTCCCGAAGGTTAAAGCAGGTCTTTCCAACGGATCTTTATGATGGCAGCCGGGTCGTCTGGCGCCAGGGGTACGACTCATCCTTTTTTTAGCAAGTGGACTCAAATGGCTGACCAAAACATTCTCGATGTCGTCATCGTCGGATACGGACCCGTCGGACAGACCTTGTCCATCCTGCTGGGCGAACGCGGCTACAAGGTTGCCGCTTTCGACCGGTGGCCGGCGTTATATCCGCTGCCTCGCGCCGTGTTCCACGACCACGAAATCCGGCGAATCTTTAACGCTATGGGTATCGGAGCGCAGGTCGCACGCATTTCGCAACCCTCGTCCACTTACCAGTGGTTTAACGCTGACTGGAAGACGCTGGTCGAGATCGATTGGTCGGCCGAATCCATTAGTGACGGTCCGGTTGGCTATCTGTTCAATCAGCCTTCGCTTGAGGCGCTTCTGGACGAAAAGGCCAAATCATTGGCCGGCGTCTCCGTCCAGCAGGGCTGGGAAGCGATCAGCTTACGCCAGCTGCCCGAGCACTGCGAAGTAACGATGCGCAAAGGAAAGATGGACGGCAACGTGTGGGTGCCGACCGGTGAGACGCAGACCGTGCGCGCCCGCTATGTGGTTGGTGCCGATGGTGCCAACAGCTTTGTGCGCAAGTCCGAGAACATTGCTTTCGAAGACCTGGGTTTTCAGGAAGACTGGCTTGTCATTGACCTTAAGCCTAACGAAGGCGTCAAGCTTGACGTGCCGGATATCGGCCAGTGGTGCAATCCGGCGCGTCCGACCACGATGGTGCCGGGCGGCCCCGGTTACCGACGGTGGGAATTCATGCGCCTGCCGCGCGAGTCGGTTGAGGACCTGCAGAAACCAGAGAAAGTATGGGAACTGCTCTCTTCGTGGGTCACTCCACAGGAAGCAACGCTGGTGCGCTTCGCCGTCTACAAGTTCCGTTCGCTGATTGCCGAGAACTGGCACAGCGGCCGCATCGTGCTCGCAGGCGACGCCGCGCATCAGATGCCGCCCTTCATGGGGCAGGGCATGTGCTCGGGTATTCGGGACGCGTGGAACCTCGCGTGGCGGTTTGATCTGATACTTAAGGGTATCTCATCGCCGGAGCTTCTCGAAAGCTACACACCGGAGCGTCGCCCGCAGGTGCGCGCCGTCATCGACGCTTCCATCGCAATGGGCCGGGTCGTCTGCATTTCCGATCCCGACGAGGCGAAGCTGCGCGACGATGCCTATCTGTCGGGTCAGGTGTCGCCCTTGCCGCCATTCCCCGGCTTGACCGATGGTCTCATCTGCGGTGAGGAACGCTATTCAACTTGCGGTGCAGCGGGGCAACTAAGCGTGCATGGACAGGTCGCCAACGACGGGCAACAGATGCGCTACGACGACGCACTGCCCAATGGTTTTCACATCATTGCGCTCGATGCGGACCCTGAACAGCATCTGGACGCCGTCTCGCAGGCAGCGCTCGCCCGGATCGGCGCGCAGACCGTTGGCATCACCGCAGACGCGGACAAGACCGTGCCGGGGCGCGTGCTATTCGACGTGAGCGGCAAATACCGGCAATTCTTCGATGAACATGGCGTGAAGGCGATCCTCGTGCGCCCGGATTATTACGTGTTTGGTGCGGTGAAGACGCTCTCGGCTTTGTCGGGGTTGGTGGCAAACCTTTCGACTCGGCTTTCCCTCTTTAATCTCCCTTCCGGTGAAAAGCCGATGACGAAAGTCATTGCTGCATGAAGCAGTACGCAACGGAGCGACGCCGTCGCTCCGTTGCTCTTTGTAGGAGGGAGACGAGATTCTTTGCGTCATTGGGATTTAAGTTAAAGACATCCATAATATAAAGGAGTCCAAAATGAGAGAGACGTAGACATGCTTGATCGTGCCGTTTGCCATCGCTTCTGAGGCGCACGCGCAAAGTCCAAATACTGGTTGTTCGAAGTCACGTACCTCGCAGTAAAGACCGGCAAACCGGTTTCGCCGGCTTCGCCGGAGCAATGGGAGCCGGGTTATTTCGATCGCGCGGATCGTATGGACTACAGCACCACCGAGGCCATCAACGCGGGCGAGTTCATGTACCGTGCGCCGCATCTGGACATTGGCTGGGTCCGTCATGAACGGGCGTTCCGACGGGTTGGTATCGGGCGGTCAGCTACATTCCCGATGTGTTCGCGGGCGAGTCGATCATCGATGAAGGCCAATGCCATTTATCATCTGACCGGAGAACGCAAGCAGTCCACGCCGTTCGACATGGCAATAAAGCGCGCTGGCCCAAAAACTCGATGATCGTTGACCCGGTTGGAGGCAGTGCGTGGTGCGGTAACGTGCCAATTCATTGCGGACGATGAGGCAGCTCCGAAGGAGAGCGTTGCACACGTGTGTTGTTTGCGACAATTCTGCTCGAAAATAAATCGCGTTGGCGCACCAAGATCGTAAGTGCGCGGGTTTTAGGCAAATGCGATGGCCATAACGCGCACAACGCCAGACACCCCAGCTGACATAATTGTCCCAACTCCATCGCCGTGAATCAAGGACGCCTAGCATATTTGACATAATATAAATTATCCACTTTTTGCATCGCAGGACGCTTAACATTTCAATCCAAGAACCGTCCCCAGTGGACTTTCCGCTGTGGGCGTTCAGCGCTCCATATCAACGTTCGCCCGCGGCCGCGACCCCGCGAAGGATCAGATCAACGCCGGCAATAAAGTCGGCACGGTCGTCGTGAGAAGGCAACTGGCTGGCAACGCTACGTGCGAACGGGTATTCGACCGGATCGAGTTGAGACCAGACGGTCGAAACCGTCTCCAGGAAACTGGCTCTGTCGAGGTTATGCGTTCGAGCGAATTGCGTATTGTCCGCGTTCTGCCCAGCGACACCGATTATGTAGTTCAGTAACGCGGACACCGTTGCCCACTGTTCCTCGTCCGGTACGCCAAGAGCGCAAACCTGCTGGCCGATGCGCTCGAGAATGCGCACTATGGGCAACTGCCCCGGAGCACGCGTAAGCGTCGAGCCTACCCAAGGGTGCGTATCAATCGCGTCATACAGGCCGAGCGCAAGGGATCGAATGATCGCCTCCGGTGTTCCGCTGGCCGTGGGCGCGTTCATCGTGCGAGCGACGATGGAGTCGCAGGCGGCGGTCAGCAACTCGCTCTTGCTGTCGATGTGCCAATAAATCGCGCCGGGACCCGTGACGAGCCGCTCTGACAGGGCGCGAAATGTGAGCCCACTTTCTCCACTGCTGTCCAGTAGTTCGATCGACACCTCGATGACACGCTCCCGTGAGAGCGACTCTTTACGTCGTTTAACGCTCGGTACTTTTTTGGGCATACCCCATTTTGGCAGATATGGAATAACGTTCCAAGTTGACACCGATGGAATGGCGTTCCAAAATGAATGGAATACCGTTCCATAGCGGTCGCAATAGCCGGGACACGGTCATGCGGCTGCGAAACTGACAATCAAGGCTCAATGAACACGTCGATCAGGAATACTTCAATCGCTATCATCGGTGCGGGGCTGGGCGGGCTGACACTCGCCCGAGTCCTCCATGTTCACGGCATTGCTGCGACGATCTATGAAGCGGAAACCTCGGCGAACGCGCGCTCGCAGGGGGGCATGCTCGATATTCACGAACACAACGGGCAAGTCGCGCTCAAAACAGCGGGCCTCTTTGATCAGTTCCTGAAGGTCATTCACGCTGGCGGCCAGGCAACGCGCTTACTCGACAAGGACGGCAACCTGCTGCTTGACGAACCCGACGACGGTACGGGCGGTCGACCCGAGGTACCTAGAGGGGAACTACGCCGTATCCTGCTTGACTCGATCCCTTCCGACACGATCCGGTGGGGACACAAGCTCGTAGCAGCGTCTGCGCTTGGTGGCGGCCGGCACATGTTGACCTTCGCTGACGCCTCCGCCGTGACGGCCGACCTCCTCGTGGGGGCCGACGGAGCCTGGTCGAGAGTTCGTCCCCTTCTCTCCTTGGCGGAACCGGCGTATGTCGGCACGTCATTCTTCGAGACACATCTTTACGACGGCGACACTCGACACGCGGCAAGCGCCCAAGCGGTTGGCGACGGAGCGCTATTTGCGCTCGCGCCGGGCAGGGGCATACTGGCGCATCGCGAGCCCAATGGCGTGCTTCATACGTACGCGCAGTTGAACAAGCCCGCGGACTGGATTGACAGCATCGACTTCTCCGACCCGGCAGCGGCCAGAGCTTGCGTTGCCAGGGAGTTCGACGGGTGGGCTCCGGAACTCGTAGCGCTCATCACCGACGGTGAGACAAACCTTATGCCCCGCCCCATTCACGCGCTTCCAGTCGAGCACAGATGGGACCGCATACCGGGGGTGACACTGCTCGGCGACGCCGCGCACCTGATGATCCCGTCCGGTGAGGGGGCCAACCTTGCAATGTTCGACGGCGCTGAGCTCGGCAAGGTTATCGCCGCCCACCCCGATGACCTTGAGGCCGCGCTCATCTTGTATGAGCAGGACCTCTTCCCCCGCAGCGCGTCCGAGGCCGCGGAGGCGGAAGACGTACTCAGGGTGTGTCTCGGTCCCGACGCGCCTCAGAGCCTTCTCGATTTTTTTACCTGGAACCAGCCGGCGAAATAGTCCACCTGCATTCCAGCATGACCTCGTTGTTCATAGCACGGGGACGACCGGCATCGTTTTTGTGCCGTTCGAGCTGAACCTCACCTCGGCGCGCGCAACGTCACCTCGCTATCAACAAGTGCACTCGCCGTTGCCCGCATGCGGGACGTAATGCGCATATTTCTGTCGAACCACGATAGCGTTACGTACACGCCATAAGACGCCAATCCTGATCGATCAATTCTTGGTCTTGATCGGTAAACCGCATTGATCCGGTTAGGTATGCCAAATAAACACCACTTGTCCATCGGTCAGTCTGCATGGCGTTGTCACTGACAAGGACGCGCATGCACTGATTCATCCAGCAATTGCGCGTTGTACGCTGCCAGAAAAAACATCAGGCTGTACAATATTTCCTAATGAACTTTCTGTTTTTCAGGTTTATGGCGCTTTTCCCAGCTCACCGACCAAGCAATTCATATATGCATTTTCTCGACGGTGACGCGCCTATTCAACAAGACCTAACGAAAGCAGCCGGCCTACTGAATTCAACGTCGAACGCTGTACGGGCGATGGCGCAGATGCTCGGAATTTGATTGAACCACGGTCGCGAATCAACATGCAGGCGGTTTTGCCGGAAGGTCGTCTTACGGGATCGTCTTGCGCGCGTGATGCGGCTATACACGGGTAACGCAGCCCATCCCGCCTGCTAATTCAAGGAGAAATTCAGATGAAAGCTGCATGGTATGAGCGCAATGGCGCGGCGCGTGAGGTGCTTACGGTCGGCGAGCTCGACAATCCCGCTCCCCAAGAAGGCGAAGTCTGCGTGCAGGTCAAGGCGTCCGGCGTCAATCCGTCCGATGTCAAAGGGCGTTCCAGCCGTCCCCCCATGGCGGCGCGCATCACACCGCACAGCGACGGCGCGGGCGTCATCACAAGCGTGGGAAGGGGCGTCCCGGAGAGCCGTATCGGCGAGCGGGTCTGGCTCTGGAATGGTCAATGGAAGCGTGCTGGGGGCACGGCTGCAGAGTACATCGCGCTGCCAGCGGAACAAGCGGTGGACCTGCCCGACAATACCTCGTTCGATGAGGGCGCGTGCCTTGGCATTCCTGCACTCACCGCGCTTCGCGCACTCACGATCGACGGCACCGTGCTTGGCAAGACTGTGCTCGTCACAGGGGGCGCAGGCGCCGTGGGCGCATATGCGATTCAGTTTGCGCGCCTCCTGGGCGCGGCTCGGGTCGTCACCACCGTGAGTTCGGATGCAAAGGCACAGATCGCGAAGGGCCTCGGCGCCGACGATGTCATCAACTACCGCAACGAGGACGTGGTTGCGCGTGTGAAGGCGCTGACGAACGGACGCGGCGTGGACAGAATCGTGGAGGTCGATGCCGCCGCGAACGCCGCACTGTACCCCGCGGCCCTGGCGCGTGACGGCATGGGCGCGATCTATGGGTCGGGCAAGCCGCAGGTGCAGTTCGACTTCCTGCCAATGATTCAAAGTGGCGCCGCAATACGTTTTTTTATCGTCTACGAGCTCTCGCCCGCAGCGCGCGCCGAGACTGTGAGTGCGCTGAATGGTTATCTGAAAACCGGCGCGCTCAATCACAACGTGGCAGAGCGTTTCTCCCTCGAGCACATTGTCGAGGCGCACGAGGCTGTCGAAAGCGGTCGACTGACGGGCAACGCCGTCGTCACGTTGTGAGCATGCCTTTTCCGCTCTTCAGCGTTCCCTTGCAATATGCCGCGCCGCGTTTGTTCTTTGCCCGGTAACCCGCGAGCACCAGACTATTGCAGGGGTGGCATGCGGTACTCGGATCGGGTCGGCTGAACCATATTCGGCCGTTCGCCATTTTTTCCGCGCGGATCCGGCGGCGGTCGGACTTCGCGGCAGGATCGCGCGAAGGTTCGGAATGGCCAACCTTGCGTCCACCGCGGAAATTGTTTGACGGAAATTCAATGCCACATCTCGGCCGATCGCAACCGGCGAATCTGATCAAGAGAGCTGCCGATGGTTGGCGCGCGCGCCGTTCCGATTCATTGCGCATAGCCTTGCAGTCACTTGTCGCGAGCCTTCTGAGCTACGCTGTCCTCGCGGCCATTGATCCTTCGAATGCCACATGGGCTATCTTCTCCAGCCTTTTTACCCTGCAGAAGAATTTCGACCGAAGCATGCGATATGGCCTTGGGCAAATGGCGGGTGCGGTATTCGGCACCGCTGTCGGTCTGGCAGCAATACACGTTTTTCCCGGCAGCGAGCAGTCGATGTTGCGACTCGGGCTGACCACGCTTGTGACCTGCAGTGTGACCGCGATCTGGCCCGCGACAAGCTATGGCGTCGTGGCGGCCGCTGTGATCGCGCTTGCCCCGTCTGCCGGCATTTCTGATGCGATCAGTCGTGCTGGGGCGATCATCCTCGGTTCCGGCATCGGGATCGCGGTGTCGATGTCGGTATGGCCGCAGCTCGCCCGCCAACGCGTGTTCAATTTCATTGCAGCGGCACTCGACGATTGCAGTGAATTGCTCAACCATATTTCCATATTCGATCAACCACACGACCGTGCCGCGCTCGACGCTCTACACGAGCGATTCCTTGGACATCTTGAACTGGCTCGATCCGTTTCAATCGACACGCGCATACGCGCGCACTTTCAATCAGGCCTGACGCTGTCGTCTGCTCTCTCGGCAACTGAACGCCTTTGGCACGGCCTTGTTCTTCTGGATCGAATCGGTTCCGCCCATGGCAGCCATTTCACGACGGGAGATCGAGAAGTGATGATGGACGTCGGCAACAACGTCAAAACGTGTGGGGCGCTTTATCTTTCGAGGCTGGCTGCCTATGTAAGAGGAGGTCATGCGGCACCGGATCCTGACGCATGCAGCCGAGCGCTCAATGAAGCGCACGAAACATTGCGGGAAGAACTTGACGGCTCGGCCGCACGCGATAGCTACGACCGGTATCGTTCCTTGCATTCAGTCATCTTCGGATTCGAGCAAGTCGGTGAAAATCTGATCGACCTGCATCAACTGTTGCTTCGCAACACCTCAGCGAATTGCACTGGTAATGGATCGTAACCGTCACGACCCTTGTGGTAACGCGGAACACGACGCGTGGAACTACACTACCTGTCGTTCACCATCCGCTCTCTGATATCCGCAGACGCACAATCGCCTTTCACTGTGGCTCTCATTGCAAGCCTTTAGTCCTTTAATCGCGCAAAACACACCCTTCCCTTCGGACTGTAGAGAAAGCTGATGATGCATCCATCAAACAGTGCTTCGCACATCACCGATGACAAGGAGCAGACATCCGCAGACCCCCGCAGTCAGGAAACTGTCATGCGAGAGAAAGGACCGGCGGGTGGAATTTTTCTGCATGCCGGCTGGAGAAGCGCGGGAACGTGGGTATGGTCTCGCTTTCGGGCCTTGCAGACCGTGACGGCGTTCTATGAACCGCTTCACCCCATACTGGCCGACCTGCGAGCCGCTGACATACCCGCTTTAGAGCCGACCTGGACTTCGGGTCATCCGAAACTTACAGCGCCTTATTTCACCGAATATAGGCCGTTCATTCGAGACGACTTACATGGTGTGGCGGGCTATCGAAAAAGTTTTAGTGCGGATCGATTCGGACCCGTGGCGGATGCTGCCTTCTCAACATTGCAAGCGTACCTGAAGAGCCTCCACGACCAGACAAGGAAGCAGGGAAAGATACCTGTCTTCAAATTTTGTCGATCCCTTGGCCGGTTGCCATGGTTAAAGGACGCGTTTCCTGAGGTGATGCACGCAGTCGTCCTGCGAAATCCCGCATCGCAGTTTGCCTCTGGATGGTTGCTTCATCAGCAATGGAGCAATCCCTTCTTTGTTGCTGCTCCGTTTCGGATATTGGGCCTTAATCAAAACGAGCCTATCGTCAAAGAGGTCATTGAAGTGTGCGGCGTTCGCTTGCCGCCCGCTCCCGTCACCTCGATCGATGAATATGCTGCGGCCTGCGAGCAGTTCGTGCGTACGGTCGACGGCGACAACGCATATCGAGCGTTTTTAGCGGTGTGGATGCTGTCTGCAATGCGCTCGGCCGACGAAGCCGATTTGCTGGTCGATGTTGACCGGCTGGGACAGTCTCCCGAATACGCCTTGGCATTACGGGCACAAGTTCGAGGCCAGGTCGCAATAACGCCGGACTTCAGCGCTGCAAGAGATCTCGTTGCACAGATGAAGGGTAATGCTTCGCTCATGAAGGGAATCGACGGACGCTCGATCAAATCCATTCACGCCTCAGCATTGGGTTTCATGGTATCGAAAAGAGGTGCATCGGGACCTGGGACGGACGGTGCTGAGCTCATTAAGGAAAAGCTGGTGCTCGCTCGAGAACTGTCAGAACAGTGGCGCTACTACTGACGCAGGGTCATTCATAGTGGCATAAGCAATGAGGAGATCAGATGGACTTGCCAACCGACAATTCATCTCACGTTCACCGTCATGCGTTTTCAGTCGGCGTCGACGACCGCTCCGACTTGCTTGGGCAGAAACCTGGCATAGTCTGGTTCACCGGCTTGCCAGCGGCTGGAAAGTCCACCCTCGCCGACGCCCTCGAAGTTACGCTCCATGACGCCGGCAAACACAGTTTCCTACTGGATGCCGACACCGTGCGTACCGGGCTATGCCGGGATCTTGGATTCTCCGATGAGCATCGACATGAAAACATCAGGCGGTTGAGCGAAGTCGCTCGGCTGATGGCTGACGCCGGGCTGCTGGTGTTGGTCTGCGCCATTTCACCCTTCTCGGCAGATCGGCAAATCGCACGGCTCACTGCCGGGTCTCATCGGTTCGTGGAAGTGCACGTACATGTTCCCGTTGCAATCGCTGAAAGCCGCGATCCTAAAGGACTGTATAAGCTCGCAAGACAGGGAGTGCTCAAGAATCTCACGGGTATCGATTCCCTCTACGAGGAACCGATCGCTCCCGACGTTCGCATCGACACCACTCAATGCTCGATAGCTGATGCAATAACCTTGATTACTCAGCGGTTGATCCATGAGTAAGCCGCTTTATACCAGGCTCCTCGAGAAAGACGCCCGGGGTTGAACCAGTTCTTTAGTGCGTCGATGCAACCTTGCGCCGCATCTGCCCGACGGCTAGCCACAACGCCGAAACGAGAAAATAGATCGCACCGACACCCGCATAGCCGGCGATTTTGATAATCGCGGGAGGTGCTGTTGAATGGGCCTGCGCGATAAAAAACACGCCCGCCAGCGCCGACTGGCCTCCGCTCAAGATCATTGCCCATTGCGCACCAAACCGCTTCCAGCGGCGCACGGCAGTAGCGAGCTGAAGCAATCCGGATAGAACGGCCCAGGCTCCGAATACGTCAAGAATCAGGCGTGTGTCGACGCTCAATACCATCATCACCGCAATTGCTATTACCAGGCTTGCAAAGACGTTGAAAGCCTGAGTGAGGTTTTCGCGCGCCCCACCGCTACGCGACATGTCGATGTAATTAGCCAGCGCGTCCCACAGGGGATAGACAATGAGCAATGCCGCACCGATCGCTGCGGCATGCTGACCGACGGCGAACGCGAGCGCGACCCACACCGCGGAAAACGCTGCACGTGTGAGGTAGTAGTGTTTGAGCCACCGCTCATCCTGAAGGCCGGTGGTATCTGAAAGACGAGTAGCCATTGAAATTCCCTTTGAAATTTGATCGGCCGCGTCGCCGTGGCGACACGCCAGGCGCTCGCTGTGACGGGCTGTCGGCAGGACCGCACAGCGTTATCGCGACAAGTAGGCCTGCATGGGTGGAGATCATGGCATTCGGTTTGTCTTGTCGGTATCGGTCAAATGACCGATGCGCTCCAAAGGTGGGGTGTTTGTGTTGATCGAAGACCGCCAAGGCAGGACCGAGCGGATTCGTGGTGACGGGCGCCTTGGTTGGCGTTTCAAATGCGCAACTGAGGGGGCAACCAAGGCAGAGGCGCTTTTTGCGGGGATGGTCGACCGGGACGCCCTGTTACCTTCGCAACGTCGATTCGATGATCACACGAGGGAAAATCCACCGTGCGCAGCCGGGTAACGACCGCTTCTCTTCAAGCGTTGAACACCACGCTGAAAGCTGTTCCTACTTGCAACCGTCTCACGTTGATCTGCCAGCCGTGAGCACCGGCAATCTCCTTGCAGATTGCAAGGCCGAGACCCGCGCCATCGTGTTGGACATCAGGGGCGCGCCAGAAACGCTGAAACAAGAATGGCAGATGTTCCGGGTCAATGCCATGACCCTCATCGCTCACCCGGATAGAACTGCCGTCCACCGATACCGTCACCCTGCCGCCCGCAGGCGTGACGTTGATCGCGTTTTCCACGAGATTTTTGAGCAGGATAAACAACGCGCTTCGATCAGCCTTGATGACCGAGGCAATGACGGGCGAGTCTAGCTCAAGCGATACATTCTCCGTGCTGGCCTTGAGGGCGAAGTAGCCCGCGACATCGTCGGCTACGTCGGCCCAGTTGACATCGCTGAACACGAAGTTTTGCGACTCGCTGACTTCGGCGAGGTGCAGCAACTGACGCACTTGCCTCGCCATCAGGTCGATCTCGCGATAGATCAGTTCCTTCTTTTCGATCCCGGGCTGCAACTCGATTTGTCCGCGGATCAGCGTCAAAGGCGTCTGCAACTCGTGAGCTGCCGACGCCAGAAAAGCCTGCTGGACAATGAAACCGTTCTCAAGCCTCGACAACGCGTCGTTGAACGCCGTGATCAATGGTTTGATTTCGCTTGGCATGCCTTTGTCGGAAAGACGCATCGTGAGACTGGACGGCGTGATCGACGCCGCGGCGCGAGATGCCGCCCTCAGCGGCCGAAGCAGCCGGTGCACGGTGAATGTCAGCGTCAGACCAAAAATGATCGTGGCAAGCGCGATGGTCCATCCCACTATGCCGGGAATCGGCTTGACCTTCATGCTCAGCACGGCCTTGTTGAACGCGACGCTCGTTGCAACCTGGACCACGAACCGCGCGTTGCCGCGCTGCGTTTCTCGCGTCACCAGGTCGAACGGCCGCCCGTTTATGGACACCTCGCGATCTTCACGGCTCTCCTCTGCAGGATTGCCCTTCTCCCACTGTTCGCCGCCGGCTGCCTTGCCCGACGCCAGAAGCAAATGACCGCGGTCATCGAGCACGCGGTACATCAGGTCGTTCGTCGCGACGTTGAACAGCCACGCGCTCTGCTCATCGAGCGCGACCGCCACTGGCTGTCCGTGGCTGTCGAAACGCAGTCCGTCAACGATGCGCTGCGCGGCGCGAATGTCGGCGTGACGCTGCAACATCCGCGGAGGCGAATGACTGAACGTGTACATGGTGATCGCAGCGATCACGCCGAGGCAGATCACCAGCGCCGTCACGCTGGTGAGCCATAGTCGCGCCGAAAGGCTGCGGACCCAGTACCTAAACATGTTGGGCGCCGTTCGATTCTGCATTCCCGCAAGGGTGAAACGCATAACCCTGACCCTGAACCGTGAGTATCTGCTCGCATGCGCCCGCGGCCAGCCTGATCCGCGAGCGCAGCCTGTGAACCCAAATACGAACGCTCGAGTCAAGTACGCGCGAATCCATCATCTGTGCTATGGCACTGACCGAAATCACCCGGCCGGGCGAGGAGACAAGCAGTTTCAGAAGCGAATATTCGGTTTCCGAGAGTGCAACGGGCCGCTCTTGAAAGCTCAGGCTGCGCGCCAGGAAGTCGAGCTTGAAACCATCGAACCGATAAGGCATTCCGCACGCCGGCTCCCGAATCGGCCGATGCCCGACACGGCGCAGAACATTGCGGGCCCTGACCAGTACTTCATCGACATTGAACGGTTTCGACACGACATCGTCCGCACCGCATTCAAGCGCGACGATGCGCTCCGTGGCGTCGTCCCCTTCACCCAGCATGATGACGGGCAAGTCGTCGTCGCTATTGCGCAAGCGCTTGATCTCGGCCAGTCCGCCGCTCATGCACAGACCGCTTGCGACGAGCGCCAACGCGGGCCTCTCCAGTGTCAGCCGATGTGCGATCCCCGCTGCATCATAGAGGACTGATACGTCGAAGCCCGCCGCGTGAAAACGGTTGCGCAACACGTCGCGGCAGCCGGGGTCGGCATCGACTACAAGAATCAGGCGCTTCATCAAACCTCCTTGAAAAACCTCCGCCTCAGGCCGGCGCCTGCAACACGAAACCCGCGCCGCGAACGTTGGCAAGACGCGTCCTTGCGTTGATCGAGGAAAGCTTCTTGCGCAGTCTATGCACCGTGACTTCCAGCGCGTTTGGCGTGACCGCTTCCGCAAGTCCCCAAGCAGCGTGCTCCAGGGCCGCATGCCGCACGGTCTGGCCGGCTACTTTCATCAAGGTCAGCATGATCTGGAGTTCGGCGGGCGCGAGCACGATCGACTGCTCGCCGCATCGCAATGCGCGCTGCTGCGGATCGACGGAAATATCGGCAAAGGCCTGGATGAGCGCAGTGAGCTCCTGCGGCCTGCGCATCAGCGTGCGAACCCGCGCGACCAGTTCGCTCATCGCAAACGGCTTGGTCACGTAATCGTCCGCGCCGCTTTCCAGCCCGTCGATACGATCGTGCAACGCGTCGCGGGCCGTGAGCATCAGGCAAGGTGTCATCTGTCCAGCGGCGCGGAGGTTTCTCAGGAAAGCGAGGCCATCGCCATCCGGCAATCCGCGATCGACAACCAGCACCGCATAATCGCCCCGGCTCATGCCATACGCGGCCTCTGATAGCGTGCAGAAGGTATCGGTCTCCACGCCGGCGCCCAGCAACGCCTGCCGGATCATTGCCGACAACCGGACATGATCTTCTATGAGTGCGACTCGTGACATATCACCCGATCAATTGAACTGGTACAGATAGCCGAATCTGGCTTCGGGAATGAAGCGCTTGCCCACGATAGGGCTATCCGTGATGCCGCTTCCAAGATGCTTCGCGCCGACGTCGAGCGTGACAGACTGCTGGCGCGTGAACCGATAATCGAAGCGCGCGCCAGCCGACATGTCATATGTCGATGTGCCCGAGTAAGCTGGACGTCCGGCGCGGACTTCCGACGAGCGGACGCCGTAATAGTAGTCGACATACTTGCTGCTCAGCCATTCGGCCCCTACATGCGGTTCAACGGAGAAACTGCCGTAGTCAATGCGCTTGCCGAAATCGACGCTCGCCTTCTGCCCCTTGTTCCCGCCTTCGAGCACGTCGCCAGTCAGCGTTCCAAAACGGGTCTTCCACGCCAGTGCCGGCCCATACCAGAACGCGCTATTGCGTGTCTGCATGCCGTTGAGGCTGGATGCATCCGAGCCCTCGTACCCGTCCCCGAGCGCATATTGACCGCGAAGGGTAAAGCTCACGTTGTGCCACGTCCCGACCTTGAAATCGATAGTCGTTCCGATAGCATGAATCCATTTGTCGTCAAAAAAGAATAAAGGGATCGGGTCGAACTTCGAGCCGTAGTTCTTGTACGGCGCCTGCTGGTATCCGAAACCGGCTCCCAATCCCCAATGCGTGACGTTGGTCGCGTTGCTCAACACGGTGAAACCCGAGTCGTCCGCGTCAGGTGGCTGCGCGCCTGCCCCGTCGGCCCAGACCGGCGCTGATACGAGCATTGAAGCAAAGGCCAGCAGCAACGCATATTCGCCGCATACATTCTTTCTCACTGTCGATCCCTGGTTAAATGGCAAAAACGGGACCGACTTTAAAACGGTGTGACTTACTGTTTACTTACCTGCAACGCCGGTTGCTTATCGCCTGCCTATGGCCTTGTGGTCTTCAATGCAAGGCTCAGCGCCTCACGAACGGCCAGCAACAGCCGGCTATCTGCGTCATCCTTGCGGGTCACCACGGACAACTGCAAGGTTGGCGGCGACGCGCCGAAACGGATCGTTTTGACCGGGTACTGCTCGCAGACACGCGGATCCACCACCTGCAGCACGGACACGCCAAGCCCGGCGCTCACCATCGCGACAATCGCTGTCACGCTGTCCAGCTCGAGCGCGCTGCGCTTCTCAGCCATCACCTCACGAACGTAACGCGCGCCCATTGCTCCCGTCGTCGTCTGGCGATCGTAGCGAATCCAGTCGTAATGCCGGAGGTATTCGTACACGGTTGCGGCTTTGGCATCAGGCGGCGCGATCAGGACCAGTTCCCGCTTTAACAGCGGATACCAGATCAGTCCGGCCACTCTCCCCTTCTCGGGCTGCGCGGCCACTGCTGCGTCTAGCACACCTGCCTTGACGTCGGCCGTCAAACCCGCGCTTCGTCCCCGCTGCGGCCTCAGCAGGAGTCGCGGATGGGTATCCCGGAGCACGCGCATGGTCCCGGGCAGCAGCATGGGCTGGATCGATTCAATCAGGCCGAGCCGAATGGTTCCTTCCACGACGACGGTATTGCGACGCCTCAGCACGTCGATCTGTTGCAGGCCCTCGCGCATCGCGGCAATCACCTGATGCGCCATTACGGTCGGTTGTACGCGCAAGCCGGCACGCCTGAACAGTGGTTGGCCGAGATACTGTTCGAGATGTTTCATCTGCATGCTCACCGCGCTCGGCGTAAGGTTCATCGCGGCCGCGGCAGCGGCAAACGAACCCTCGGAGAGAACCGCTCCAAGCGTTTCGAACGCTTCCAGTTTCATCAAGATCTCTTATCTAAGGAGTGAAATAAAGTCACTTTTATTGACTATCCGCCGAGCCTATACTTTTTGCAAGATATGCAGCGGGAGTTCACTCCATCCCGCCGCTGACAATTCAGACAGCCGGAGACATGACAGCAATGAACAGCTTCAGACCCGTTCCGTGGCTCGCGACCGACGCGAAAGACGACACATCCTGGATGCAGCGTCTGAGCGCCGACGAAGTGGCCGGATTCGACGTCGCACTCGCGCATGCAAAAACGCTCGGCCGCGACCTTCTTGAGATGACCCCCGACGATTTCCCGCTGACCGCCGTGTCTCGGAACGCGTTGCAACGCGCGGTGGATACGACCCAGGGCCGCTGGGGCATGTGTTTGCTGAAAGGCTTTCCAGTGGACCGATGGAGTGAGGACGACACCCGTCTTGCTTACTGGGGCATGGGCCTGCACATCGGTGTGGCGCGCACGCAAAACCGCGCGAGCGACATCCTCAACGATGTACGCGATGTAGGTTCCTCGTACAAGACCACGAACGGCCGGGGTTACAACACGAACGCATCACTTGATTTCCACATGGACTCATGCGATGTAGTCGGCCTGCTATGCCGTCGAGCCGCGAGAACGGGCGGCGAGAGCAAGGTCGTCAGCTCGATCGCCGTGTTCGAGGATATGCAGCGCCAGCATCCAGAACTCGCAAATGCGTTGCGCGGACCTTATTATTTCAGCTATCAAGGCGCTCAGGACCCGGCCCAGCCGCCTTACTATTGCTGCCCGATCGTTGGCGACCAGCCGGAGCATTTCGCCATGCGCACGAACCGTAAGAATATCGTCGCAGCACAGCGCGATTTCGACGACGTTCCGCGTCTTTCAACCCTTCAGACCGCCGCACTGGATCTGCTCGATGAAACGATGACGGACCCGCGCTTCTGCTTTTCGATGTCGCTCGAGCGTGGCGACCTGCAACTGCTCAACAACTACGTCACGATCCATTCCCGAACCGGCTTTGAGGACTACGAGGAGCCGGACATGAAGCGTCATCTGCTGCGTCTGTGGCTGTCCATCCCGAACGCGCAGCCGCTGCCGGAAAACTGGCTCGAATATTTCGGCGACATACGCGCTGGCGCAGTGCGCGGCGGCTTGCGCGGAAGCGCTCGCTCGCAGGCATTCGAAGCGTATGAAAAACGTCAGGCGGCGCTCATGGGCATGAGCCTGCGCGAATGGACGCCGACATCATCGCCGGTCAGCGCGGCCTGATTTTCAACGCGCGGTCCGCTATCGGGCATTTCGGAGACTAAGCTCTTGAACGACAACAATCAGGTCCCCGCTGCGGCACGTCTACGCCAGTACCTGAGCTCGGGCGACATGCTGGTAGCGCCTGGCGTCTACGACGGCATCACGGCGCGGCTCGCCGAGCAGGCGAAGTTCACCGCGTTATACATGACCGGCGCAGGCACGGCCGCGAGCTACGGTCTGCCCGACTATGGACTGCTCACAATGACCGAGATGGTTGCGAACGCGGCGCGCATCGTCGCGTGCACCACCCTGCCGGTTATCGCCGATGCCGACACTGGTTTTGGCAACGAGCTGAACGTGACGCGGGCCGTACGCGCTTACGAGCAGGCGGGCGTCGCGGGCATTCATATCGAGGACCAGGTGTCGCCCAAGCGCTGCGGTCATCTCGACGGCAAGGAACTCGTACCCGCCGCAGAGTTCGTGGCCAAGATCCGTGCCGCCCTCGCTGCCCGTCGCAATCCGGATTTCGTGATCATTGCGCGGACCGATGCGAACAGCGTCTCCGGTCTCGACGATGCAATCGCGCGTGCAAACGCCGCGCTCGCTGCGGGAGCGGACCTCGCGTTTGTCGAAGCGCCGCGCGACCTCGACGAAATCGCCGCGATTCCGCGGCGCGTGAATGGTCCTTGTCTCTTCAACATCGTCCGGGGCGGCAAGACGCCCGACATCTCGCTGCACGATGTACGCGAGATGGGCTATCGGCTAGCGATCCTGCCAAGCTTGCTGCTGGCAAGCGTGATGCGGGTATGCGAGCAGGAACTGGCGGCGCTGGCCGCAACCGGCATGCCCCCGCTTGCAGCCAGCGCACTGAGCGCGAAGGAACGTTTCCAGCGCATGGGTTCGGACGACTGGGACGCGCTGCGTACGCGTTTCATCGATAAACCGCGCTGACGCCACGCACAACGACGCAACAAAACAGAAAAACAAACAGGAGACAACATGGCATCCCCGGCATCCATTGGCTTGCGCCTTGACGCGCTGCCGCTCAGCGGTTTTCACCGGCGCATGCTGTGGCTCATTGCGGCAGGGATGTTCTTCGACAGCTTCGACATCACGCTTGCCGGCTCCGTGCTCGGTGCGCTGGTCCATAGCGGCATGTCGAACCTGCAGCTCAACGGCTATTTCATATCAGCCACGTTTGTCGGCATGGCGATTGGCGGGACGCTGGCGGGCATGCTCGGCGACCGTTTTGGCCGCCGCTTCACCTATCAGGCGAATCTTCTCGTGTTCGGTCTTGCGTCACTGGCGGCGGGCTTTGCGCCTTCCATGCCGTGGCTCATCGCGTGTCGGCTCGTGATGGGTATCGGGCTTGGTGCGGAGATCGTTGTTGGATATTCGACCCTGATCGAGATGACGCCGCCGAAGCAGCGGGGCCGTTATTCCGCATTGCTCGCGCTGGTGACCAACAGCGCGCTGTTCGTGTCGTCGCTCGCGGGTTATTTCCTGATTCCGTTGTGGACCTGGCGCTCCATGTTTTTCGTCTCCGGCGCGGGTGCGTTGCTTGTCTGGGTTGCGCGTAAATCGATGCCTGAGTCGCCCCGCTGGCTCGCAAGCGAAGGCCGGCTGGAAGAAGCCGATCTGATCGTGACCCGCATCGAGGAAGAAGTGCATGGCAAGGGTTATCGGGCGCCCGTGCAGTCGGGCACGCCCCCGGACCTCGAGCCGACGCCGCCGTTGTCTGTGCTGTTTTCAAGCGAAGTCTGGACGCGTACGTTGGTCGGTTCAACCATATCGATTGTCATTGGCATCGCCATTTACAGCTTCGTCACCTGGGTGCCTACCTTTTTGCTTAGGCAGGGCCTCAGCCTGTCGTCATCGCTTGGGTACAGCATGGTGATGTCGCTGGGTGGTCCAATAGGCGCGGGTATCGGTCTCATCTGCACTGACCGCTTCGGACGCCGCCGATGCATCGCGATCGCATCGATAATCGGCGCGGCAATGGGCGTGAGCTACGCGCTCTCGAGCTCGCCGATGATGGCCGCAATAATGGGCTTTCTCCTTTTTTGCTGCCTATATGCAATCGTTGCTTTGGCTGTTGCCTGTTACATTCCCGAGTTGTTCGGAACGCGCTACCGGCTTCGGGGCAACGGTTTTTGCGCCGTACTCGGACGGATTGCGTCGTTTTGCGCGCCCGGCATTACGCTGCTCCTGTACCGCACCGGTGGCATTCGATACGTCGCCTTCAGCGTCGCGGCATTGCTGGTGGTCCAGGCACTCGTGGTGCTCGCGTTCGGCATCGAGACACGCTCGCAATCGCTCGAGGCAATCGAGGAGCAGGGCGGCCCGCTCGAGCCGGAAGGTGCCCGGCTATCGCAGCAGTAGTCCAGCTTTTAAAGGCAACGAGTGCCGTACCACGCAAGCCGGGTAGCACCGTACACCACGGCTAGATGTTCATCTTCCGGCAAGTCCAGAACTCAAACGACCATGAGCTACCTGTTGTTCTTGCGATCAGCAAGCCCGAAGTAAGAATTCTCGCGCGCCCAGACCAGCACCTCGCTGCGACTGTGAAGATCGAGTTTTGCGTAGATGGTCGCCACGTGATTACGAACCGTGTTCAATGCGAGACCGAGGTGCTTGGCGATCTCCTTGTCGGCCTGCCCTTCACACAGGGCATCGAATACGTCGCGCTCCCGTGCGGTCAGGTCATCGAGTCGGCCAGCAGACGTTCCCGGCGCATTGGCACGCCGGACATTCGCCAGCTTTTCGATCAAGGTCTTGCTGAACCAGGATGCATCCTGCATGACCGCTTCGATGGCATCGACGAGTTCCATTTCCGAGCGCTTTCGTTCACTGATATCGAGCCACGCCATCAACACGCAATCCTGCCGATTGATGCTGACTGATTCCGCCGAAACAAGACAGCGAATCGTCTCGCCATTCTTCTTCCGTACGTCGAACTCGACGTTGCGCACCCCGGTGCCGCTCTCGAGCAGACTTGCGAGTCGGCTGCGGACATCACCCATCCAGACGTTCGCATCTGCGCCTGCCCGACCGATGATGTCTTCGGCCGCATAGCCCGTCGTTACAGTGAAGGCCTCGTTGAGATCGAGAATCACGAACTCGTCTGCGGTCACAACGGCACTGGGGACCGGCAGCATGCGAAAAGCCTTCTGAAACCGCTCCTCGCTTTGACGCAGTGTGCTCTCTGCTTTCCTGCGCGGTTCCAGATCCATGAAGGTGAAGAGCATGCAGTCTTCTTCACCGATATCGATCGGTTGTCCCGCCACCACGACGGGTTTCAAACCGCCGTCCGGAAGCCTCAGCTCCGCTTCCATTTGGGGGATGGTCGCGCCCTGGCTCAGGCGTTCGATTGCGATGCCCCGCTTCTCGGCGTTTTCGAATACATCGAGTTCATACACTGATCGGCCAATGACGTCTTCGCGAACGTAACCCGTCATCTCCAGGAACCCCTGATTGACCTTCATGTAGCGCTGATCGCTCAACCGGCAGATCACCGCAGGTGCCGGGTTTGCATTGAAGGTCTTCTCGAAGCGCTGTTCGGCGCTTGCCCATTCAGTCGCATCGTGAACGATCAGGGCGAGACAGTCCGGTTCGCCCTGGCTGTTCGTCAGCACGAGACTGCGCACCCGATGCACCCAGTTGACCGAGTCGTCATCTGCGGGGAATACCTCGACCACTACGTCGCTAAAACATTCTCCCGCGATCACGCGCTCGATTGGATACTGCCCATTCGAAAGAATATGGTTGTTACGATAGCGAAGCCGGAACCGTTCCCGATACTCCCCCACGTCTTTGCCGAGGTCGCTCACATTTTCCACGCCATGCATGCCGAGAGCAGCCTCATTCGCCCACAAAATGCGTTGATCCGGCTCGATCAGGATGACGCCCTCGGTCAGTCCGGTAATGATCTGCTGGAGCTGACGCCGGTCCGTCTCGGTACGCAGCACGCGGTCGTTCATGGTTGGGTTCTTCCTGGATGCCGATGCGGCCATGCCGCCTGCACTGTCGTGAAATAATAAAAATCGCGCCTTGGTGCTGCGAGCAAAAGAGATCGCGGCAACCAAGGGCACTGGCAGAATACATCAGTCGCCATTACACCACGACTTCCTCACGCAACGGATTGCTGCGGCGTCCCAGAAACCCGGCAAATCCGGAGACAAGCGCGCCCAAAAGCAATATCACGACGCCCGCCCACGCTGCATGACTCACGCCGGTTGCGGCCGCCTCGCCGGCTTGACGCGCTTTCTGTTCGGCCTGGATCTTCAGGCTGCGGTACTTCTCGAGTGCCTGGTTGTAGGTCTGCTCGTAGTTATTCGCGATGGTCTGTGCTTCAGGACGACTTTTGCCGGTGCGCGCCATGATGACGTTGACAAGCGCTTCCTTGTCCGTCGCGTCGAGGGCAGGATACGCCTTCTGCTTCAATCGATCGAAAAAGCTGCTGAGATCATCGGCGGAGTTCTGCGGTTTCGCGGCAGCGCCTGCAGCGGTCGCAGTGCCGTCACTCGCTGCGCCCTGAGCGGACGCTTTGAGATTTGACGGGTCGAGCGCGGGCTTGCCGGTCTGACGCAATAGCGTCTCCAGTTGTCCCTGGACATCGGTCATATCGATATCGATGCCATTGCTCTTGAGCGCGCCCTTCACGCCGGAAGCGATGCCCGGAGCCGCTGCAGCGACGCCCTGACCCGCCACCGACAGTCCCGCCCGAGCCACCCCGGATGCGGTACCGATCGCGCCGCCGGCCAGGCTCGACACCATGTAGAGCGTTACCAGGGTGGTCAGTGACCAGCAGAGGACGCCGTGCAGCGCGCCGCGCCGTGGCGAGGACCGCCCCGCGAAAAACCCTCCGACCGCAAGCGACACGAGCGTGGACACGCCGACCCAGATCCCCGCGCCGGTGCCGAAGCCAGCAAGCGGATTACGCTCACCCATTGGGTCGAGTGCGCTTGCACCTATCGCCGTGCCCAGTACGCCAAGGAACAGATACGTCATCATGGCCAGCAACAGGCCGACGAACACGGCACCCCAGGAGACACGCAATACGTTCACTGGTTGGGGGTCAAGAGATGTATGGATTCGATTCATGGATTACCTTTTTATTCTAGTTCAGGGAGCGCACGAGCCGGTCCCGCCCGACATGTCTGTCAGCCGGTCTAGCGCTTCGCCCATATGGCACCAGCGATAAAACTCACCGCTGCGACAAGCGCCAACGACGCCACCGGGTTACTCTTGGTCGCACCACGCACGGTGTCGAGCGCCTCGCCATACGATTGCTGAGCTATGCCAGCAGCTTGACGCGCACGGCCCTCCAGTTGCGACCCGTTATCGCCCGTGACGTTGCCGAGCGCGGCTTGCGCCTTCCCAGCAGCTTCTTTGATCGATCCTTCCGCTTTCTCAAACATGATTACCTCGTTACTTTAGTGTTTCGGATGACGAATCATCGATGACTTTCGATGGTCTATCTGCCCCGGTCATCGAATGCCGGGAATCAGTCCTTGCCGGTTGCTTTATCGGCGATGTCCTTGGCTTTCTCCTGCGTCTTCCCGACGCCTTCCTGCACTTTTCCTGCAGTTTTTTCAGCAACCCCTTCAACTTCCAGTGACGTATTTCCGGTCACTTTACCCAGCGCTTCCTTCACCGAGCCCTTGATCTGCTTAAGCGTCCCGTCGACCTTATTCTTGTTCATATGAATGCTCCTTAGGGTGGGTTAACAACACGGAGCAATGTGGCACCGTGTGACTGGAAGTGTAGGTGCAGCGAGTGATGCGGCACCAGATACAAACGCGCTAGAAAAAATAGTGCGTTTGCGCTCCAGTGCTCGCTGGAAACTCGCCAGCCGTCCCGGAGCGCCGACCAGCGACGTGCCGTAGTCAGGACAACAGCATTGAACGCGGGCTCTCCAGTCCTTGACGATGCGCAGGCCAGGGCCGCCTCACGCATTCGACACATGGCGAAACAACATGTGCGGAACAGGTGCGCTGACGCCAACCCGGTCGAATGCCTATACAGGTGGGCACGCTGGTTCAGAGTGGAAAGCTGATTGCTCGCATCGAGCAACGCGCCTGGATCGGGCGACGTCTATGCAAGCGGTGGCACGGTCGCAGTCCAGGCATCGACACGCGCGATCATGGGCGGCAAGTACACGCAACTTGCAGGACGAACACCCGCGATCAACCGTGGCAATGGCAATGGCAATGGCACTTGGAATGACACTTAAAACTTCATCACCATCGCCACGCCACCTACCATGAGAACGGCTCCAAGCGCCCTTAGCCAACTCAGCGGATGGTCCGGCACGCCGATCAGACCGAAATGGTCAATGAAAATTGAGGCTATCAGATTTGCACAGATGGTCAGCCCGTTGATTGCTCCGACGCCGACCTTTTGGACCAATGTCAAGCCCGCAAATACAGCCACGGCTCCCACCATGCCGCCCAACGGTGCCCACCATTTCATGTCCTTGAGCTCAGTCAGCGTCGGCAGCGGGGTTGGCTGTATCCAGAACAGCGCTATGGCAAGGAAAGTGACCAGCATGAAAGAGACCGCCGATGCCAGCCACGGGTTGACCAACGATGCCTTCAATACGCCGTTGATTGGTGCACCGGCCGCCTGCAACACACCACCTAAAATAATGAAAGGATAAATCCATGCATTGCTCATCGGTCCTCTCCGGATTGTCAGATCAGTACGCGTGCACCTAGCGCCAGGATCAGCGCCGGGATCATCACTACCGTTCCCACTTGCAAGAACTTCCAGAATCCTACGTCTTCGCCTTCACGCCGGATGGCATTCAACCAGAGGATGGTTGCCAGCGACCCCGTGATCGAGAGATTGGGCCCGAGATCCACCCCGATCAGCAACGCATCGATGACCCGCTCAGGGCTGTGTGCCTGCATCACAGTCGCACTCGAAATCAGCCCCGCCGGGAGATTGTTCATTAGATTAGAAGCGATCGCGATCACGCCACCCGACAATCCGGCGCTCAATGATTCGTCGCGCTGAGTAGCGGACTGGAGCATCTGTGCGAGGTGCGCGATAACGCCTGTGTGCTGCAACACCTCCACCAGCACGAACAACCCGGCAACCAAAGGCAAGACACTCCAGGAGATGTCCCTCACCAGAGCCCAAGGCGATTTCCGCTCCTGGATCAGCACGATTGCAGCGGTCGTCGCACCAAGAATTGCGGTCGGCAAGCCAAGCTGCATGTCGAACGCCGAGACAAGGAGCAGCACGATCGCAGTTACGGCGATTCCACCCAGCGCAATGCGGCCGCTGGATGACAACGGCACATTGTCCAGGCCAGACTTGCATTCGCCTCTCAAATCGCGGCGCTGCGCCCAGCGAAGCATGAAATAGGTCGCCGCGATGGACAGTACCGAAGGCACGATGAAACGGCCCATCCAGAGAGACAGCGCGGGCGTATGGTTACCGTACAAAACCAGATTGGCGGGATTCGAGATCGGCAAAACAAAGCTTGCCGCATTCGCAATGAATGCGCATACGAACAACAAAGGCAAGGGCTTTGTATCGGCTTTCTTCGCAGCGGCGAAGACCGCCGGTGTCAGCACAACCGCGGCAGCATCATTGGACAGGAATGTCGTAACAACCACGCCTACCAAGTACACCAGCAAAAACAGGCGTGCGGGCGACCCCTTCGCATGATTGACCGCAAGTACCGCGACCCAGTCGAACAAGCCCTCGCGGCGCCCTACTTCGGACAGCAACATCATTCCAAACAGAAAGAAATATACATCTGCTCCTTTGGCGACCGCCTGCAGAGCTTGCGTAATAGGCAACAAACCCAGAGCGACAATGAGCAACGCGCCAGCGACGGCCCAAATAGCCTCAGGCCATTTGAACGGGCGCGTAATGACGCCGGCCGTAGCCATGGCTGCGATGCCCCAGGAAAGGAAGGTTGGATTCACGTCGGCGATTCTCAAAAAGTAAAGGAGTACAGACGGGCCCATTGAGCGCCGCACGTACGTCAGGCACTCGAAGCTGCGGTTTTGCCTTCGATCGATATGCTTTCAGAACTGCGGCATGCGTTACGAAGACTGGTGCCAAATCCCAGCCACAAGGCGATCGATGCGGTAGACACAGCGCCTAAAACCAGGAATGCGGCTGAGTATCCAAACGTATGGGCAAGCAGTCCGCCCAATAATGGACTAAGCGCAGCACCCGCAGCCTGGCACGTCATGACAACGCCCTGCCCCACATTGACGCGCCCTGTGCCGTCAAGGAGGCGAACAACAAGCGCCGGCACCGCCACGCTTTGCAAGCCAGCGCCGATGCCATCGAGTGCCTGCACAGGCCACACCCCCCACGCATGAAGCACACTGGCGGCAATGGCGCCGCGCAGCGGCAACGCCAGAAATGTGATCAAGATCACCCACCAATACCCGCGCCATTTGATCAGCCGACTCGCCATCATCGATACGATAACCATCACGAGCTGTGCAACGATAATCGTCTGCGCAGTGAAGGCGCTGGGGTCGCCCTGCTTGGCAGCCACGATCGCAAGTCCGTAAAGCGGAAGCATTGCGGCATTGCCAAGATGAAACATTGCCAACGCCGCGGCCAGCACCAAAAGCGGCTTGGACTGCAGCAGGGTGCGAAAGCCGCTCATTTCGTCGTTGCCGCGTTCGCTTGCCTCCTTGTTCCCCCCCTCCAGACCGCGCGCATGATCATGATCGATCGCATCTGCGGGAATCAGGAGCACCGTGAAAACTGAAACCACGCCGAATATCGCGCTCAGGCCAAATACGGCGCCGAACCCGAAGCGCCAACCCAGCCAGCCGGAGAGCGCCGCAGCGGCCACGTTGCCTGCGTGATTGGCGACTTGATTGCGGCCGAATTGCTTGTCAAAGCCGCGCTGCCTCACCATTCCCAGCGTGATGCCGGCGATTGCGGGTCCGAGCGCGGCGCCCGTCACTGCGGTAGCAATCTGCGATGCGGCCACCATCCAGAAGCCGTGTGCAAACCAAAGCAGCAAAGACGCAAGCACAGTCATCACGCCAGCCACGATGATCACCGCGCGCTTGTACCGGGTGGCATCCACAAGGGCGCCGGCCGGTGAAGTGGCCAGCATTCCCGCGATGCCGCCGATGGTCATCACGGTGCCGATCAAATCAGTTCCCCAACCCCGCGCCTGCAGGAATACGCCGAGAAATGGGCCAATCCCTGCCTGCACGTCGGCCATGAAGAAATTCAGCGCCTCAAGCGGGCGTGTCGCCTTGCCGGCGGGCCGGACGGCCACCTCAGCAGACGGCGTCACCAGGCACGACCATTTTTGTTGGGGCCGAGTTGCGAGCCGAGCAAGCCGTGGTCGGCCCATTCTCCAACCGCGTGCGCATCAGTGCCAGGAGGGGCGGCGGCGAACGCGCGGCTCCCCGCGCCCTGTCGCGAGAGCACCTCTATCGTGTCTGACGCTGTGTTGCCGTTCGCGTCAGACGCCACGACCGTTACCTGGTAGCGATCCACATCCGGAGGGCGCGGCAGCTCCGCTTGCCAAACCGCATGTTCACCAGACACTGGCTGCATGGTTGCACGCTGCTCGCCAATGGAAACCACGACTTCGGCTATC
This sequence comes from Burkholderia sp. PAMC 26561, assembly GCF_001557535.2. Classification (NCBI taxonomy): domain Bacteria; kingdom Pseudomonadati; phylum Pseudomonadota; class Betaproteobacteria; order Burkholderiales; family Burkholderiaceae; genus Burkholderia; species Burkholderia sp. PAMC 26561. Next base: position 143,318 of record NZ_CP014307.1, on the reverse strand, counting down.
TGCTGGCCAAACACCTTGGCGCGCACCTCGCAGTTGCCAACCGGCACTTGTCTTTGATCAGCGGGGTCAGTCACGAGCCGCCTGTCTGCCGGCGTCGTGATCATCACCAGCGGCCAAGCTGCAGAGACAGGCTGAAACCGCCAACTCACCACGCTGGCGTCCACGGTGACGATCGCAACGCCCGCTCGCCCGTCGTCTTCTTCAATCTGTCCGGTCGAGCGCGTCGCGGCGTAAATAACCGATCCGTCATTGAGCAGTTCGTTGTAGTGAGTGTGGCCGGTGTCGACGACAAGTACTCCAGCGGATGCAAACAGGTGTGCCAGCGCTTCCCCACCTTCAGCAAGATCGCCGGGGTAAGCATGCATGAAGACAACTGGCCGTTCCTTGTCGTTCACGCAAGCTGCCAGCTGTGCTGCGATCCATTCTGTCTGCGCCGCGCCAAGGCGGAAATCAGGACCGCCTTCACCGGCGGACACGATGTCCAAAAACAGGCAGCGATGTCCTTTCACGGTGACTTGCTTGGGTAGTGAGTCGACGCCCAGTTCGCGATGGAATGTTTCAAGCGAGCCTGGTTCGAAATCATGATCCCCTGGAATCGCATTGGTAGGTAATCGAAGCGAACTTAGGATCGAGCGAATCTTGGCGTACTGTTCGGGCTTGCCATTGTTGGCGTTATCTCCCGGAAGATAGGCGAACTCCACCGCATGAGCGACGTTAGTGTTGACCGCACTGACTAAACGCTCTAGAAGGCCGACACTCTTGAAGCTGTCGTCGTGCGAAACGTGGAGGTCCCCGAAATGTACCCAACTCAACATGGCGCGACTCGATGAAAACCGGCAACCCGGCAATGGCCACGCTTCTGCAAGTCGTATGCCATGATGAGAAGCCATACTGCAGCTGGCTGAGCACCTTGATCGGCACCTGTGGGTGCTTGGTGGGTAGACACCCATCGTCCAGGAATTGGACGCATTTCGACGGCGATGAGACTGACCGAAGAAAACTAATAAGCCTGCTGCATAATTCTGTAGACATTACTCGACCGACACGTCACAGAGGCATTTATTTCCGCTGGTCCATCGCAGAAAAAATGCATTTGATGGGCATTACTTAAGCCTGTGATTCGCCACATCACACCGCTAGGAGAAATTAGACCAAACGTATTAATATTCCAATGCGCCCGCAACGAATGAAAGGGACTTCCCAGTCCCGAGGCTGCCGCGGAAGCCGCAATCGGCAGCAACGTGCCATGATGAAGTTTCGAACGTTCATCAACACCCACAAGAGGGGAAATCCATGCCTATTGTCACTGTCGGAATCGATCTTGCCAAGAACGTCTTCGCGGTTCACGGAGTGGATGAAGCCGGCAAGGCGGTATTGATCAAACCGCGTGTCTCACGCGATCAATTGGTCGCGCTGATCGCCCAGCTACCGCCCTGTCTCATCGGTATGGAAGCTTGCTCGGGTGCGCACCACTGGTCGCGGGTGTTCCAGCAGTACGGCCACACGGTGAAGCTGATGGCGCCGAAACTCGTGGCGCCGTACCGGATGTCAGGCAAGCGTGGCAAGAACGACGCCGCCGATGCGGCAGCCATCTGCGAAGCGGTGACTCGCCCGAGCATGCGTTTCGTGCCACTGAAGGACGAACACCAGCAAGCCACGCTCTGCCTGCATCGGACGCGGCAGGGTTTTATCGAGGAACGGACCGCGATATACAACCGGATACGTGGCCTGCTGTCCGAATTCGGCGTAGTGTTGCCGCAAAGTCCGGAACGCTTGCGAAGAGAGATCCCAACCCATCTGGATGCCTTGCCCGGCTGGGCCAGACGATGCATCAGCGATCTGCTCGAGCACGCCGGTAGCATCGAGGACCGACTGACCGAATACGACCGCGCGATTAGGGAGATCGCGCGTGAGGACGAACGCAGCAAGCGACTCATGCTACTGCGCGGCATCGGCCCGACCACCGCAAGCGCATTGCTTGCGAGCATCGGTGCCGGACACGATTTCAGGAACGGTCGCCAGGTGGCTGCATGGCTTGGACTGACGCCTGGCCAGCACAGCAGCGGCGGCAAGGCGCGGCTGGGTAGCATCACAAAGGCCGGTGACGCCTACCTGCGCAGCCTGCTAGTGCTCGGGGCGCGCGCCGTGATCGCCAGTCTGGGCGAGAAGCAGGATCGGTTCAGCCGCTGGGTACGCAGCCTTATGGAACGCCGCGGCTACTGGCGTGCGGCAGTTGCGATTGCGGCCAAGAATGCGAGAATGGCTTGGGCAATGCTAAGTTACGGCGACGATTTCAAGCACGAACCGGCCGCAGCGTGAAGTCGTCGGGCCTGACCAAACACCGACGATCAATGATAGTCATCATGAGCGGATAAACGATCACTTTGCACTGCCAGCGGTGATGTGAAGCGGGTTGGACCCGCGCAAGGCATACCTGCCAGCGAGACGGGGATTTCTATCCCGTCCAACGAATGAGGTCCTTGCGCGCGTCTTTCATCAGGGTCCGGGCCACGGCTCAACATGACCGGTTGTAGTACAGCAGTCCTTCACCTTCTCACGCGCGCCGACGTGGCATTGCAGCATGTATTAACGCGGACTTCGATTGAGCTTGCGCTTAACGGGGAAGCCCTTGTAGTCTCGCTGGGTTCAAGAGGCGGTCGCGGAATTCGTGCTGATTGGTTATTTATCGATGACAGGCGCGGAATGGAAGCCCACAGACGCAATAATGTCCACGTCGTCGGAGACGGCCCTGTCACGCTGGTTTTTGCGCACGGTTTTGGATTCGACCAGAGCATCTGGCAGTGTCTGACCGACGCGTTTGCGCCGACCTACCGCATAGTTTTACTCGATCTGGTGGGCAGCGGCCGCTCCGATCTGTCCAAGTACGATTTCGTCAAATACGGCACGCTTCACGGTCATGCGAAAGACCTGCTCGAAGTACTGGCCGAATTCACCAGCGCGCCGGTGGTTTTAATTGGCCACTCCGTGGGCGCCATGATCGGAATGCTCGCGGCGATCGAGGCGCCCGAGCGTTTCAGCGGACTGGTGATGATCGGGCCGACACCTTCGCTTATTGATGACGGCGACTACAGAGGGGGATTCAAGCGAGGCGATATCGAAGCGCTGCTGGGATCGCTGGAGAGTAATTATCTCGGATGGGCCAATTCGATCGCACCATCAGTCCTGGGCACGCAAGCGCAATCCGGACCCGGCGCCGATTTCGCCGACAGCTTTTGCCGCAACGCCCCTGAGATTGGAAAACACTTTGCGCGCGTTTCCTTCCTTTCGGATCACCGCTCCGAACTGGTCCGCGTCACCATGCCGACCCTTATCGTGCAATCAAGCGACGATCCGTTCGTGCCCCTGGAAGTGGGCGACCATATGCGGCAAATGATCCGGGAAAGCGTCCTTGCCACCGTCCAGAGCACCGGACACTGTCCTCATATCAGCGCGCCGCGTGCATGCATCGATGCAATCGAGGCTTTCATAAAAACCCTTCCAACGCTCGCAGATGGCCCATCAAAAGAGACTGTTGCCGACAATCAGCGAGACGCTTGATCGCGCGCCGTGCGGTCTGTTCACGACGACCAAAGACGGGACCATCGTCCGCGCGAACGAAACGTTTTGCCGTTGGATTGGCTATCGGGAAGCAGACCTCGTTGGACTGCGCCGCATTCAGGATCTGCTGACGGTCGGCGGCCGGCTTCTCTTCGAGGCGCACGTGGCGCCTCTGCTGCAATTCCGCAATTCGGTTGCCGAGGTCAAGGTAGACATCGTCAGCCGGGCTGGTCCTGTCGTGCCGATTCTCTTCAATGTGTCGCGAACGCAATTCGATGGCGAAGAGCTCGATGAGTTCGCGGTGCTCGTCGTTGCGGAGCGTCACCAGTATGAGCTCGAATTGCTAGGCGCACGGCGCAACGCCGAGCAAGCGCTCGAGGCACGCAGTGAAGCGGAAAATGCCCTTCGCGAGGTCAATCGGCGCAAGGATGAATTTCTTGCCACGCTGGCGCACGAGCTCCGAAATCCGCTTGCTCCCATGCGCAACGTCCTGGAGATGCTGAGCCTGAAGGAACTTGTCGACCCACAGATCATCTGGGGTCGCGAAGTATTCGAGCGGCAGGTCCGTCACATGACCCGCTTGGTAGACGATCTGCTGGAAATGTCGCGTATCACGCAGGGCAAGCTTGAGTTGCGCAGGGAGAATATCGATCTGGTTTCAGTGCTGACGGGAGCAGTCGAGAATTCGAGGCCTCTCGTGCTTGCAGCCTCGCATGAACTCACTATCGCAATCCCCGGTGAGCCTGTCATGCTGGATGCCGACCCGACGCGGCTTTCGCAGATGATCCAGAACCTTTTGGACAATGCCGCCAAGTTCACTCCCCCCGGAGGAAAAATCTGGCTCAGCGCGAATCGCGAGGGGGCTGACGTCGCCATCAGGATTCGCGACTCAGGCATCGGCATTCCGCAGGGCAGCTTGGAAACGGTATTCGAGATGTTCTCGCAACTCGAGAATGCAATTGACCGGACCCAGGGCGGCCTCGGCATCGGGCTGGCGTTGGTGCGAGCTCTCGCACGGCTGCATGGCGGCAGCGTGGCTGCGCGCAGCGACGGGATTGGAAAAGGCAGCGAGTTCGTGATCCGTTTGCCCGTCTCCGAGGAAGAGAGGATCGTCGCGTCGAAGCCTCGACGCCTGCCTCCTGCAAGCGGAAGAGGACGCAGCGTGCTGATAGTCGACGACAACAAAGACGCCGCGATAAGTCTTTCCATGGTTCTTGAAATGGAAGGGCATCGAGTTCATGTCGCATTCGACGGCACCTCCGGCTTCGAGGCGGCCCGGGACAGCAGGCCCGAGGTCATCATTCTCGATATCGGCCTGCCTGATATCAACGGATACGAAATCGCCCGACGCATTCGCAAAGAACCGTGGGGAGTGCATGTTGATCTGATCGCGCTGACGGGATGGGGGCAGGAAAAGGACCAGCAGGACGCCCAGGCCGCAGGCTTCGATCATCATTTCACTAAACCAGCGGATCTTGAACGGCTCGCCAGGCTGCTCAATAAGGAACAGGGGGAAGAGACCTGGTGAGCGGAACAAAAAAAGGCAGCCTCGTTCCGATGCGCCGTTCTTGCGGCGCGGGGATCTTGGCTGCCTACCCGAATCTCGACTGCTGTCGAAACCGGTGATTCGCTGTGACTACTTGATTGCGAGCACTCGGCGTGCTTCCGCTTCGGCGAATTCCAGAGCTGCCGCTTCGGTTTTGACCGGCCGACCACAACCGCGACCGATCGTCTTGTTGATCGTGTGGTTGCGCCACGTGGTGGTAACACGAATGTAACCCTTGAACATTGCGCCAGGGGCGGGCATTACGCAAGCTTCGACGGTCTTATCGCCTTTGGTTTCTTTGAACGCCATGGCGATCTCCGTTTTGATGGTGGGCGGATCGTACCATGAAGAGGTGCGCGAACTTTGAATTCGTTGGGCTTTTCTGCTAGGCGTGGCCGCCAGGGATCGATCTGTGCAGCCCATGGTCGACGCGACATGGACGCCGCACGATTTCGACGACTTCAGGCCCCAGTATCGTTGGTGGTTGAAACACGACTTGCCCAATTCGTCCTGGCCTCGATCCACTCAGCCAGATCGAGCAGCGCAGCATCACTGCCGGCCGCGCCCACGATTTGCGCACCCAACGGCAAGCCAGCAGGTCCAAAACTCATCGGCACGGTCACAGCCGGCACGCCGAGAAACGTCCAGGGGGCGCAGAACGAAGCATCGCCGGTGGAATCCAGTCCATGCGGTGGTTCGCCATTCGCCGGTGCGACCAGCAACGCATCGAGCGTCATCGTTTTCCTCAGCCATGCGTCGAACCGATGCGCCATCCGGCCTTGCAAGACCTTGGCTTTCGCGTAATCGGTCGCCGCACACCGCAGTCCTTCTTCGATCAATCCCCGCATGGGAGCGCTGATGAGCTCCGGCGAACGCCGATACAAATCGCCGTGTGTGATGGCCGCTTCCACGCCCATCAATGTCAGCGCGTGAGCCGGTGTATCGAAGATTTCAGCCGGAAGATCGACCATCACGATCTCGGCCCCGTCGCGTGAAAGGCGCTCGGCAAGGGCATCGAGTGCGGCTTGTTGTGCGGGCTCGACAGCGCCGCCGACCTGCCTCACCAGCATTCCGATACGACGCCCCGCTGCAACCGTCGATGCCAAAGGAACATGTGACGCGTGTGGATCATCCGGGCCTGCGCCTGCGACCAGCTTGAGCACATAAGCCGCATCCGCAACGCTCCTCGTGAACAACCCGACGTGGTCCAATGACCATGCAAGCGGAAGCACGCCCGTTCTCGCAATGGTGCCGTATGTCGGCTTGAAACCGACCACGCCGCAATACGCCGCCGGCCTGATCACGGAACCTTGAGTCTGCGTCCCAAGCGCAAGCGAAACAATGCCTGCGCCCACGGCTGCCGCCGAGCCGCTCGACGATCCACCCGGCGTATATGCGCTGTTCCACGGGTTGACGGTCTGCCCGGGATGACGAAATGCAAATTCGGTCGTGACCGACTTGCCGAGTATGGTGGCACCCGCAGCGCGCAAGCGCGCGACCACTGTCGCGTCCTGCGCCGGCCGCCGTCCAACATAGGCCGGCGAGTTGAACTCGGTCGGCATGTCGGCGGTATCGATGATGTCTTTCACCGCTACGCTCACGCCAGCCAGCGGCAAGTTTTCATCAACGTGCGTGACCGGCAATGCATCAGGCAAGTACTGGAATGCATGCAGCGTGGATTGCGAAGCCTGAGCGGCGGCGAAACCCTGTGCAACGAACTCTGCGGCGCGGGTCTTGCCTGAGGCCACATCAGCGCGGATCTCAGCGATGGTCGGGCAAACGTAAGTCTTGGTCATGTGCTTGAGCTTTACTTGGCAGCGAGTGCGGGTTGGATATAGCTACGCGCGACGAACGTATCGTACTTGGGCTGTTGCTTCAGATTGCCAAGCGCGATCTGCGTGTCCATGGCGACCGTCAGTGCTTTCGGCGTGATGTCCACGTTCTTTGGATAGACGCCATCGGCAAGCATACGCTTGACGGCGGCGTCGACCACGGGTGCATCGAGCGTCGGGAATTCCTTACGGGCGATCGCGGCAGTCTCCGCCGGATTGGTCTGCATGTATAGCAACGCGCTTTGCAAGCCCTTCACGAAGCGCGCGGCTGTATCGGGGTCGATGATGCGCTTGGCCGTGATCGACGAAAACGCGTACTCGCCATAAAGCTTGGGGAAACTCAGCACGACTTTCATGCCCTTGGCGACCGCCTGGTCGAGACCCGGCTCGTACATCACCGCGATCTTCGATTGCCCCGCCACCAGCGGCCCGATCTCCGAGCCAAGCGGGACCTGTATGAGCTTGACGTCGCCTGGCGACATGCCGTTTTCCTTGAGCGCCCGAAAGAACAGCGACGTGCTGGTCGTTGGCATCTGTCCCGAGACCACGACTTCGCCTTTCACGTCCTTGATGCTCGTGAACTTGACGTCAGGCGCCGTCGCAATCCACACGGCGGCCCCGTTCACGACGTTCGCAATGACATCGACGTCCGCGCCCTTCTCCGCCGCAACCGCGGTCCACTCGGGGCCATGAAGCGAAAAGTCGGCGCTGCCCGACAGTACGGCCGATAATGCCGCACTCGGACTACCCGCCGTCTGCTTGGTCACGTCCAGTCCTTCCTTCGTGAAGAAACCCCCGTCGATAGCAACATAGAGCGGCAGGTACAGCATTGACTGAAATGCCTGCGAGATGGTCGCTTTCTTGTCGGCGGCGAGCGCCGTGGTCGTGACCGACGTCGCGCAAAACGCGAGCACCGAGCCCAGTACGGTAAGAAGGTTTTTTGCTTTGAGAGCCATCAGTATTTCCCTGTTCGAGTAGTTGATCAATCAAACCTTGAGCGTGTTTGCATTCGATGCCTGGCGCCACGGCAGCAGCCGGCGCTCGATCATGTCGATCAGGAAATAGAGCACGAAGCCGATCGCCATCAGCACGAAAAGCCCTTCCCAGACGGTGTTCAGGTCATAAAGGCTCGACGCCGTGAAGATCATGTGCCCGAGTCCATGCTCCGAAGAAATGAACTCGCCGACGACCGCGCCGACCAGACCAAACCCGACGTTGATGCGAAATGTGGAGATCACGTACGGCAGCGTGGAAGGCACGACGACCTTCGTGAACACTTCGTTCTTGTTGGCGCCGAGCGTGACAAGCAAGGCCTGGAGATCGGGGTCAGCGTCCTTCGCGGCTTCATACGCGGCAATCAGCGCGACAATGGCCGTGAGCGATATCGCCAATGCGACCTTCGATACGAGCCCCGTCCCGAACCAGAGAATCACGATTGGCGCGAACGCGATCTTCGGCACGCTGTTGATCGCGACAATGAAAGGCTCGATCAGCCGCGCGATGAACGGCGAATACCAGAGCGCAAGACCGCATACGGAACCGACCGCCGTGCCGAACACGAAACCGAGAATCGCTTCGAACAACGTGTAGCCGGTATCGATGAAAAGCTGGCCTGAATGAATATCGCGCACGAGTGCATCGAAGATCTTCGCCGGCGACCCGACCAGGAAATTCGATACCCACCCGAGCCGCGCGGCGCCTTCCCAGATCGCGAAGAATGCGACCACCGCGGCGAGTTGCAGGAGCGAACGGCCCCAGCCGCTGTCGAATACAAATTTGCGGGCACGCACTTTCTGCTCCGGTTGCACGATGGAAACGGATTGCGTCATGCTGAACCAACCTCCGTCTGGATATCGAGTTCGCCGCACAGCGCGTGAAAGTAGCCGGAGAAGTTTGGATCGCTGCGCGCGCCGATCGGCGAGCGCGCGCTGATATCGATGTCATAGATCTTCTTCACTTGCGACGGGCGTCCGCCAAGCACGACCACGCGTTTGGAGAGCGCGACAGCTTCATCGATATCATGGGTGACGAGCACCACGGTCTTATGAAACGTCTCCACGGCTTCCATCAATACGCCTTCCAGATAGAGCCGGGTCTGATAATCGAGCGCGGAGAACGGTTCATCGAGCAGGATGATGTCGGGGTCATTGATCAGCGTCCGGATCAACGCAACGCGCTGGCGCATGCCGCCCGAAAGCATGCGCGGATACGCGTTCTCGAAACCGGCGAGGCCATACGTATTGAGATATTCCATCGCCATGTCGCGCGCTTGCGCGACTGGCATGTGCGACAGCTCGGGGCCTATCAACACGTTCTGCAGCACGGTGCGCCACGGCAGCAACAGGTCGCGCTGCATCATGTAGCCGACCTTGCCGCGCAAGCCTTCGACCGTCTGCCCCCTGTACACTATGTCGCCGCTGTCGGCTTCGAGCAGACCCGCAATCACATTGAACACAGTCGTTTTTCCACATCCCGATGGACCGATGATGCTCACGAAATCGCGTTCGTTGATATCGAACGTGAGCCCACCCAGTACATCGACCGTGCCGAGTTTGTTGGAAAACGATTTGCGGATGTTGCGTAACGCGAGCTGCACGGACATGCGGATTTTCCTCGTGTTTGAACGATCGGCCGGTGCCACTTATCTGTGCGCTGCAAACACGTCCTTGCGAATCGAACCATGCACGCCCCAGTTCGCATCGACAACCTGCGTCACGCCGAAGTCCGCCGCGACCGACATCAGCGCGATCGCTTCGTCCTCACTCAGCTTGTGCACGGTCATCAGGAACCGCCGCAATTTGCGGAATGCATCGCGCATGGCTTTGTCGAGACTTGCATGCTGTGCGACTTCAAGCTGAGCGTTGGGTCCGAGCTCGGCCAGGTAGTTGGGGAACGTGAAGCCGTACACCGACCATTGCTGATCGGTTTCCAGCATCGGATGAGTCAGGCCCTCAAGCATGGTGCCACCGAGGTCTGCATTTTTGTGAAGAATGAATTCGAAGTCGCCCGTAAGCGACGTCTCGATTGCAGTGCCGCCGAGTTCACTGTCGCCCTGCGCCGCATGTGGATCGCCGACCGAGAAAAATGCGCCTTCGACCGCGACCGGGTAATACATGGTTGCGCCCTTGCCCACGCGCCAGTCGTCGATATTGCCGCCGGTGTAGCTGGGCGGAATCGAGCTGACAAAGTCCGCCTCGGACGGCGCCAGCCCCATCGTGCCGAAATGCAGCCGCGCGGGCACCTTGATGTCGGGAAGAATGTTCTCGCGCCGCTTGACGAGCGTGTGATCGACCTTCACCCCGGGATAGTCGATGTTCGTATGCACGATGCCATCCGGATCGGTCTGCGGCGTCCAGACATAGTTGTAGACGGCACGCGCGAAGGGTTCGCCGGTGGTATCGAGCTCGAAGATGGTCACGACTTCGCGGGGCTTCGGCTCTTCTATCAGATCGTGATACTGGAAGCCCCATGAGGCGGCAACGTTCGAACCGAAGCAACGGCCACGGTGACAGGCGCTGCAGCTCGGACGTGGGCGGACATCGAGGATACGAACTTCCAGCACATCACCAGGCTCGGCGCCTTCAATGAACACCGGGCCGGTCAGCAGATGGACGCCAACGCCCTCTCCCGAGCCGAGTTTGAAGGGGCCGTCGACCGGACCTGCGCCCCGGCGCGATACGGCCTTGTGCTCCCGCGTCCAGTGAAAGACGCTCTCGGCGCCCGGGTCTCCGGCAATCATGCGTTCATGGTCGTCGTTGGCATGATGCGTGAGCGTTTCGATGGTGGCGCGGTCGCCGGATTTCAGCGTCAGGCTCGGTGCGACCTGTTTGCTGAAGTATCCCCAATGCACGGTTTCAGGTGACACGGGAAGGATGTGATGCTTCATGTTCGGACCTCGGGGAGCAACCGCAGGCGGTAGTGTGTTTGCAGATTTTCTTGGAAGGCACCTGTCGTTCACTGGCGACCGGAGGTGCCCGGGAACATCTTTACGACATGACTTCCACGCGGCTGTCCGCCCCCATGACGCTCAGGAACCGCGCAGTCAGCGGATGGCATGGGCGCGTCAATACTTCATGCGCGGGTCCCTCCTCAACCACCGCGCCGCCGCTCAGGAACACCACGCGGTCGGCGACTTCATCGGCGAAACGCAATTGATGGGTCGAGATGATCATCGTCAGGCCGTCCTCGAATGCGAGACGCCGGATCACCTCAAGCACTTCGCCCACCAGTTCGGGGTCGAGCGCCGACGTCGGTTCATCGAGCAGCAGCACGCGCGGATTCGGTGCGAGCGCGCGTGCAATCGCCACGCGTTGCTGCTGGCCGCCTGAGAGATGGCGCGGCAGCGCATCGGCGCGATGACTCAGGCCCACGCGCTCCAGAAGTTCACGCGCGCGCTGATCGGCGGCCGCCGGCGTCAAGCCATGCACCCAGCGCAACGGGCCGGCAATGTTCTCGCGTGCGCTGAGATGGCTGAAGAGGTTGAACTGCTGGAACACCATGCCGACGCCCACACTTGCGCGCTCGTTTGCGAGATCGTGCGGATTCAGGCGCCGGCCATCGTCGCGAAAGCCCAGGCGCCTGCCGCCGACGCGGATCTCGCCTGCATCCCATTGTTCAAGATGATTGATACAGCGCAGCAGCGTGCTCTTGCCCGACCCGCTCGGACCCAGCAGCGCAACGACTTCGCCGGAGCGGATAGTGAGGTCGAAGCCATCGAGCACGGTCTGCTCGCCGTAGCGCTTTTGCAGCCCGCTTATCTGCACTGCTGCGCCGTTGCGCGACAACGCGTCGTACCGGGTCGCGCGCTCTGAAGCGCTTACGGGAAGGAACGCGGGCGGCATATCGGCTGCGGGTTCAGCGGCTGCGCCGCCCGGGTCAGGCTTTGATGCAGGCGTTGACCTGTACCAGGGCAGAAAGCGCCTGAAACCGTTTGGCGAGGCCGGCTTGTCGAGATCGAGCGCCCGTTCTATGGAGAGCTGAATCGCAGCGATAGCACCGGTCAGACATAAGTAGAGCAAGCCGGACGCAAAGAAGATCGAGAAGAAATCGAAGGTCGACGATGCGAGTTGCGTGCTGCGCAACGTCAACTCGCCTACCGAGATCACCGAAGCGAGCGATGAGTTTTTCAGCGCGCTGACGGATTCGTTTCCGAGCGCCGGGACCATCGTACGAATGGCCTGGGGTGCAATGATCCGCCGCATCAGCACGCCGGGCGTCATGCCCAGCGCCTGACCCGCGATGGTCTGGCCGCGATCGACGCCCAGCACGCCCGAGCGCAATATCTCCGCTATGAACGGACCTTCATTCAATGCCAGCGCCAGCCCCGCTGCGCCGATCGCGCTCAGTTTCAATCCGATGTGCGGTAGCGCATCGTATGCAAACACGAGCTGAAGGATCAGCGGCGTCCCGCGGAAGATGACCGTGTAGCCGCGTGCGATGGCCGCCAGCGGCCCGATCCGGCTGAGCTGCATGGCAGCCAGCACAAGCCCGACGACAAGGCCTCCTGCAAGACCCAGTGCCGTGACCGCGACCGTAAAGCTGATGCCCTCGAGCAGATACGGCAGCCGAAGGTAATGGAGAAAAAGATCCATCAGTTCGATACGATCAGCTTGGCCGGTTCGAGATTGCCCGCGCCGAGTTGCCACTTGTTGAGCAGCTCAGTCTGCGCACCGCTCTTCTGGATCGCGACCAGCGCGGCCATGATGGCGTCGCGGAACTCGGTCTTGCCCTTCGGTACGCCAATGCCGACCGAATACGGCAACGTCACGGCGGTCGCCTTTTCGAGCTTGTCCGGGAACGCCTTGACCGCCTGGTCGACGGTGTTGACATCGTTGATGTAGGTGTCGGCGCGGCCGGCCAGGATCGCCTGGATGCAGTTCGCGTTGTTATCGTAAAGCTGTACCGTTGCCTCCGGTTTGCCGGCGGCCTTGCATGCCGGTCCGAGGTTCTGGATTAGCGGAACCTCCACGTAGCCCGTGTTTTCAGCGGCTGTCGTGCCGCACATCGTCGTGTTGATGCCGGTGATTTTCTTCGGATTGCCCTTCACGACCAGCACGCCGTCGAACACCTTGGAGTAAGTGATGAAGTCGGCAGCTTTCGCACGTTCTTCGGTCGCGTAGATATCGGAGATGACAATATCTGCCTGACCGCTCTGCAAGGTCGTCAGCAGCGCGGCGAAGGTGACGGGCTTGTAGGTCATCGTGAAGCCGAGGCAACTGCCGATCAGTTCGCCAAGATCGATATCGAAGCCGATGTATTTGCTCGGGTCGTTCGGGTCCAGCGCCTCATAACCGGGCGTATGCGGATTGATTGCGTTGACGAGCGTCTTGCCCTTGAGTTGCGGATACTTGGCTTGCAACGCCGTGCATGCCGCCGGCGTAGCCGGACCCGCTGCGCTGGCTTGTCCCGACACGAGAAACAACACGGAGCACACGCTGCCGAGCAACGCCAGGCGTGCGTGGCTTTTGCCCAACCACGCGCTCATGCGCTGCCAACCCCGGCCAAAAATATTCTTGTTCATTGAAACGCTCCTATGCGGCTGATGACAATGGCTTGCACGACGCACGCCCTGTTGCATTGCACGACACGAGCGTATGTGAACGAAATCAACAAGACTTGTCTGCACGCGCACAACTGCTGGTACAGACGTGAACGCCGGTGTGAGCCGCTCACGGGTGCTTGCTGCGAAGCGTGCTTCTTCGTGCATGAGTGCGCTGCAATGGCGCATGCATGCACTGCATCCGACACACCACGCACGAATTTGCGCTGAATGGTCCAGCACGGCCGCGATTGCCGATGGCGCGAAGGTTGCTTTCAAGCAGTGCGTCTTGCCGCTTTCTTCTGGAGTTCTGCTTGGACCTGTTGCGCTTCACCACCGAGTCATACCCTGAAGTCGAACGCGTGCGCGAATGGAGTACGGTGCTCGACAGGCTCGGCTGGTACAGCAGGCTCAACGCCTCCGACCGCACGCTGCACGGCACTCTGACGTCGCAGACATCCACGGGCGGGTTCGAGCTCACGTCGCTCGCGTCAGTCGCGCAGACGCTGGAACTCAAAGCCGATCATGCAGACAGCCTCATGATCGTGCTGCTGCTTGACGGAGACGCCACGTTGATCGCAGACGATTTGCGCGAGCCGGTCGGCGTCCATGACATCGTCTATGCGTCCTCTCAACAGGCCGCATCGATCGCGTTTGCTTCGAGCTTTCGCGTGTTCGTCGTACGGGTGCCGCGAGATGCCGTCAATGCGCGCGTGCTGTCGCCTTTTTCGCTGCGGGCGGCGCGACTCTCGGGCGAAGCCGGCATCGGCCACGTTTTCTCGGGCTTTCTTCGATCGGTCGCGGAAAGCGTGGAGAGCTTGTCGGCGGGAGAACTTCGCCCGCTGGAACTGGCGCTGGCCGAGTTCCTTGTCGCGAGTCTTGCGGGACACGAACGCAAAGGTTCGTTCGGTGGGCTGACGCCTTCCCAGGCGGCGATTTTTTCTCGTGTGTGCCGGTTGATCGAAGCGAGCCTTGGCGACCCCGCGCTCAGCGTCGCGATGCTTGCCAAGGAAGAGCGTGTCTCGCCACGCTACGTGCAGAAGCTCTTCGAGACCGCAGGGCAAAGCTTCTCCACCTACCTGCGCTCGCGCAGACTCGAGCGCTGTCGTGCGGAACTGGTCGACCCGTTGTACGAAAAGGTTTCTGTCTCCGATATCTGTTTCAGGTGGGGTTTTAACGATCCCGCGCATTTCAGCCGTGTCTTTCGCGAGCGGTACGGTGCATCGCCACGCACATTTCGTCATGAGGCGAGTCTTGAGATCGCGCGGCATCTCGTGCGGCGCATCTCGCGTGGATTGCCCGTGAACGCGCCTGCCCTGCTCCTGCAAGCAAAACAGGCCGGCGCCGAGGCGGATGCGGATACGCTGGTGGCGCTCGAGAACGGCCTCGATGCAGTGCTTACCGAAGCCCCCGTGCAACGCGGCAAGCCGCGTCATCATCTGCTGCGCGCGACGGCCAACACCGTGCACTGGGGCTATTTCAGCCATGACCTGAAGCCGGTGCTGGAGGTGCAAAGCGGCGACACGGTCACGATCGAGGCGCTCACCCAGCATGCCGCCGATGACTGGGAACGCATGGTCGCGGGTGACCCGGGTGCCGAAAGCGTGTTCCACTGGACTTCAGAGCGCAAGAATGTGAACCGGCGCGGCGCCGGCCCGATGGACGCATCCATTTATGGCCGCGGCGCCGGCGAAGGTTTCGGCGTGCATATCTGCACGGGTCCGATTGCCGTTCGCGATGCCGAACCCGGCGACGTCCTCGAAGTTCGAATTGTCGATATTCACGCGCGCCCTTGCGCCAACCCGAAATTCCACGGCCGTGCGTTCGGCAGCAACGCGGCCGCGTGGTGGGGTTTTCATTATCGTGAACTGCTGACGGAGCCCAAGCCGCGGGAAGTCGTCACCATCTACGAGATTGACGCAGAACCCGCCGACGACGGCGTCACCGCTTATGCACGCGCCGTCTACAACTACCGATGGACACCGCAACGTGATCCGTTCGGCGTGGTCCATCCGACAATCGACTACCCGGGCGTGCCGGTCGATCACTCAACGGTTGTCAAAAATCACAACATCCTGAAGAACGTGACCATTCCAGTGCGGCCGCATTTTGGCGTGATCGCGGTCGCCCCGCAGCAGGACGGGTTGATCGATTCGATCCCGCCGTCAGCCTTCGGCGGCAACCTGGATAACTGGCGCGTCGGGCGTGGCGCAAGCGTCTATCTGCCTGTGGGCGTGGCAGGCGCGTTGCTTTCGATTGGGGATCCACATGCGTCGCAGGGTGATTCGGAGCTTTGCGGCACGGCAATCGAATGCTCGCTGACGGGCGACTTCGAACTCGTCCTGCACAAGAAAAAGACGCTGACCGACCAGCCCTTCGCCGACCTCACTTACCCGCTCGTGGAAACTGCTGAAGAATGGGTTCTGCATGGCTTCAGTCATCCTAACTACCTGGCGGAGTTCGGCACGAGCGCGCAAAGCGAGGTCTATCAGAAGTCGACACTCGATCAGGCCATGCGCGACGCATTCATCAAGACGCGGCGATTCCTCATGTCGACGAAAGGCCTGTCCGAAGACGAGGCGATCTCACTCATGTCGGTCGCGGTCGACTTCGGCGTCACTCAGGTCGTCGATGGAAACTGGGGCGTGCACGCGATCATCCGCAAGGCGCTCTTCGCGTCCGGTTCATGACGTCGTCAATAAACGCCCGGCAACCCGGCCGGACGATGTTTGAAACGACGATGCACCCAGTAGTATTGTTCCGGAAACCGAAGGATCTGCGCCTCGAGAAATGCGTTCATCCTGCGCGCATCCGTTGTGTCGTTGCCTGAGGGAAAGTCGATCAACGGCTCGAAGATCGTCAGCTTGTACCCCTTGAAGCCCGGCAATACTTCCGTAACGAATGGCACCACTCGTGCACCGGCTACCTTGGCCAGTCGTGAAACCGACGTGAGCGTACAGGCAGGTACGCCGAAAAACGGCACGAACACGGAGTTGGCCGCACCATGATCGAGGTCCGCCGCGAGCATCACGGGGGTTCCGGCCCGCAGCAACGCAATGACCTTTCTTGCGCTTGAACCGCGCTCGACCATCTCTGCGCCAAATCGGCCCCGTTGTTTCCGGGCGAGTTCGCACAAACGGACATTCGACATCGGTGAATACAGTGCTGCAACCGGCTGGCGCGTGGAGTAAAGCAGGCAGCCTACCTCGATTCCGACGAAATGGAAATCCATGAAAATGGTAGGGGGTGCATTGGCATCGGACAGGTCAATGCTGCTTTCGATCGTGATGCGCTTCGTGAGGGACTGCGCACTTCCGTACCATTGGATGCCCCGCTCGAAATAGCTTCGAATGACTTGTCGAAAGTGGTCACGACCAAGAATATCCCGCTCGTTCGCGCTTTTTAACGGGAAACAAAGGCCCAGGTTTATCAGCACGATGCGTTTTCGCCTGCTCGGAATCAGATAAAGCGCACCTCCGATTCCGCTGCCAAAGCGAGCGACCCACGAATATGGAAGAATCGATAAAACCCGTAACAGCCCGACAATGATGGCGAACCCAATTATTTTCAAAGAACGATCTCCTGCTTGAGGGCCGCCTACCGCGCGCCGTATATGTCCAACACCGCATTTTCAAAATGGTCGAGGCACCGGTGTTTTCAACTCTCGGCGAGCTGGGTAAGAACGAGTTAATGCCCCTCAAACTAACACGTCTGAGTGTCAGGCAAATAAACGGGCAAATCTCGAGCGCAGGGTTGTCCCTGATTATCCGTATTCAGTGGATCGATTTTCCAACTTTAATCTTGTTCGGGCCGTTGTCCTGGCAGTCTGAGCTGACGGATTTATTTGCTGGAAATAGAGGGTCCCTGCTTCGCGCGCTTCTTCGCTCCTGGAGAAGCAGCAGACGTGCTAGCCGAGCCCACGAACGGACCACAACTCGCCCGGGCCTCGAACCATGTCGGCATCAATTCAGGATCGGTGGCACCAGGTTCACGAAGCTGGGCAAGAAGCAGTTCCGCGGCGCGTCGGCCGAGCAGAGCCGTATCGCGCATGACCGTTGCAATGGGCGGATGGTGAAGGCGGCATAACGGCAGGTCGTCGCAACTTACCAGAGACAAATCCACGCCCAGCGTAAGGTTTCGTCGATGCACCGCACGCAGCGCACCTTCGAGCAACTGATTGCCACCCAGGATGACCGCACTTGGCGGGTTCTCGCCAGAAAGCAGTTCTTCGATGGCCTGCTCGCCATGTTCCGGCGACAAGCGTCCCCGGTGAACGATCAGGTTTCGCGCGAGGCCCAGACTGTCGAAGGCCGCCTCCACTCCACGAATCCGTTCGCGGGTCGGCCTAACGTCCAGTCCCACGACCAGTCCGATCCGGCTGTGACCGGCTTGAAGCAAATGGCGGCCGGCATCGCCGAGGCCCTGGAAGTGATCGGACAGCACATAGTGCGCGCCGATGTCAGAGGGCAAGGTGCGGTCGATCAGGACGACCGGCGCCTGAGCCCCGCGCAACGCAGCCAGCGTCGCAGGATCGTCCTCGAGCGCGGGCAACACGATCAGACCATCGACCTGGCGCTGTAGCAGGACGTCGATGCGCTGCGCATCCACTCCCGGGTCGCCGCCTGAGTTGGTCAGCAAGACCGAATACTTGGCAACGCTCAGCACGCTTTCCGCACCGCTCACTATCGATGCGATCAGCGGGTTATTGATGTCGGAGCCGACGAATCCGATCGAATGCGTCGCACGCCGGCGCAAGCTTTGTGCGAGCACGTTGGGCGCGTAGCCAAGCTGGCGAGCCGCGTCCATCACGCGCTGCGTCATCTGCGGACTGGAGCCGGGTTGACCTGAGAGCACCCGCGACACGGATGCGATTCCCACGCCCGCCAGTTCGGCGACCGCCTTGATGCCGGACTTCACGATGGCAGGTTCTGTTGTCTTGTTGCTCATCTCGAAATTTCCCAATCAATTCTTGACAACACATGTTTGAAGCAATTATCGTCTGGAAACGTTTCCGGAAACGTTTCCAGACGATAATTGAAGACGCGGGGTGTTTGTACCGGACGCGTCGAGCAATATCGCCGGCAAGCGTATCAAAAAGCAGCATTGTGAAGTCCGGCGGAGTTCGGTCAATGAAATGCCCGCGCCAACGCGGCATTGGTAGTGCCAGATACTGCGAGCGGCGTCGCTCGGAGCCGATGGAGACACGCTGCGCCTCGCGCGGCGTTCGTAAAAAAGAGGTTGCCTGTGCAAAGCACACACCGTCAATCGCCTGAAGTACGGCGTGCAGTCCGCAACGCCATTCTGAGCGCCATCGTCGGGACGGCGGTTGAATGGTACGACTACTACCTGTACGCGACGGCCGCCGCCACGCTGTTCAACAAGCTGTTTTTCCCGTCATACGATCATCTGACGGGCACTCTCCTGGCTTACGCAAGCTTTGCTATCGGATTCTTCGTGCGGCCCGTGGGCAGCGTGATCTTTGGACGGCTCGGGGACCGGATTGGCCGCAAGAAGGTGCTGATCATCACCCTTCTGCTGATGGGCGGCTCGACCACGCTGATGGGATTCCTGCCAACCTACGCCATGATCGGCGTCTGGGCGCCGCTCCTTCTGTGCGTCCTGCGGGCGCTGCAAGGACTGGGATCCGGCGCGGAGTACGCAGGCGCCGTCCTGATGGTGATCGAATATGCGCCCCCGAAACGGCGCGGCCTCTATGGTTCGTTGCCGTATGTAGGCGTCGCACTTGGCCTGCTGATGTCGCTTGCCACCTTTCATATTTCATCGAGCCTGTCGAAAGGTGCGTTCGAGCAATGGGGCTGGCGCATACCCTTCCTGCTGAGTGCGGTGGTGGTGATCCTCGGCCTGGTACTGCGCAGCTCGCTCAAGGAAACGCCCGCGTTCCTCGACCTGCAAAAACGCAATGCTGTCGTCAAGGCGCCGATTCGCGAAGTCTTCAGCACCTCGCTGCGCCCTATGCTGTGCGCATGGGGTGCGCGTCTTGGCGACAATTCGCTCGCCTATATCTACGAATCGTTCGTGATCGTCTATGTCACCCAGCAGTTGCATATGTCGCGCGACGTGATCGTGACAGCACTGATGTTCAGTACTGCACTGCAATTCGTAACCGTCCCGTTCTTCGGCTGGGTCTCCGACCTGGTGGGACGCAAACCCGTCTATATAGGCGGGGCGTTGATCTCCGGACTGGCGATCTTCCCGTTCTTTCGCATGCTTCAAAGCGGCGAGATCATATGGATCTACGCGGGACTCATCCTGGTTTCGTCGATAGCCAAGACGATGATGACTTCCGCGCAAAGTCCATGGCTCGCAGAGATGTTTCCATCGCGCGTGAGGTACACCGGCTTTTCCCTCGCCCGCGAGGTCACCTCGCCCATCTCGGGCGGCATCGCGCCGATGATCGCGGTCGGCCTGCTCTCAGCCGGCGCTGGCTCGCCTCATCTGGTCGCATGGTATGTCGTGGCGCTCGGCGTCATCACGGCGGTCTCGGTCTCCCTCGGACCGGAGACGCGAGGCCGAAATCTCGACGATCTAACGGCCAGTGCAGACGCTGCTGCACTCAAGAGCGACGCAGCACCGGCGCAAGCCTCACGGTAACAATCAAAGCACAGGACAAAACAGGAGTAGCCATGAAAATAACGAAAGTCGAACCACTGCATGTCGGTCAGTTCATGTTTGTTCGCGTCGATACCGACGAAGGAATCACAGGATACGGAGAAGCCGGCGCATGGGGGCATATCGAAGCGTCAGGCGCTGCCATCCGCCGTTTTGCCGAATATCTCGTCGGCAAGGATGCGTTTGCAATCGAACATCACTGGAATGTGATGCATCGCTTCAGCTACTTCCAGGGACTGGCCATCAACGCCGCGATTTCCGCCATCGATATCGCGCTCTGGGATATCAAGGGACGAGCATTCAACGCACCCATTTATGAACTGCTCGGCGGTCCGGTGCGCACGAAAGCGCGTATTTACGGGCATATCTACGAAAGCAATATCGAGAAGATCCTGGTGGAATGTCAGGCCAAGATGGAAGCGGGTTTTAACGCATTCGGTCACCTGAATCCATTCCTCGATGAAGGCAACGACCAGGTCTACTTCAAGACGCACATCAAGAAGATGCGCGATGCCATCGGCAACGTGCATCAGATGCGTGAAGTAGTGGGCGACCGCGTGGACTTGCTGATCGAATTGCATCGACGCCTGACGCCGGCCGAGGCGATCGTATTTGCGCGCGGCATTGAAGACACGCATCCCATGTTCATTGAAGACCCGATCCGTCCGGAGGGTCCCGACGGGATGGCCCGTGTGGCGGAAAAAATCCATATTCCGATCGCGACGGGCGAACGCTTTTCGACCATCTATGAATTCCAGACCTTGATGGCCCGGGGCGGCGTGGAGTATGCGCGCGTCGACCTGTGCCTGTGCGGCGGCATTACCGGCGCACGCAAAGTCGCGGCAATGGCGGAGGCGCACCATATCCAGGTCGTGCCGCACAACCCGCTCTCGCCTATCGGTCTCGCTGCATGCCTGCAACTCGATGCCGCGATCCCCAACTTTGCGATCCAGGAATACGCGACGGGCTTCGAGGCCGGAATCTTCGAATCGCGGCCGGAACATCTGGGCAGCAATATCGTCGACAAGGTGCCGTTGCCGAACCAGGGTTTCGTGGACATACCCAATGGTCCGGGGCTCGGCATGGCGTTGCTGCCGGATGCGCAGCGCATTCGTCCGCCCTTGTCCAAGCCCATTTCAATGAGACCGCATTTCGACGGTTTCGTCGTCGATCAGTAAACGGGCGAAGCGCCGTCCATCGCGCGATGGCGCTTACCCGGCCTCACGGCGCCCCTGCTCCGCAACGGTGTAGATGGCTTCCGGCATTGCCTCGAGCCGGGCCTTGGGGATGGGATCGCCACTTTCGTCCGAGAGGCCATAGGTGCCTTCGCTGATTTTCTGCAGCGCGCGCAGGATATCGCCAATGCGATGTTCATTCACGTTGCGCAGCGACTGGTTGATCTCGTCCTGTGCCATGTTCTGCGCGTCGTCCTCGAACTCGACCGCCTCGTCGTCATGCTTCTCCTGGGAAGTGCGCTCATCCGCGATCGTATTTTCCTCGCCGCCCAGCAGTTCACGGCGCATTGCCTCGAGGCGTGTGCGCTGCTGTGCGATAAACGCCTCACTCAAGTCGCCCTGTTGATCCGGCATGGTTGCCTCCTTTACCTTGAAACGCTAAGCGCTCCGGTTTGTATAACGTCGGCAGCCATGCACCCAGCTCCTGCAATGCATGGCCGTTGGCCTCGAGTGCCTTGTGAAGTCCCGGTACGTCGCTTGTATCGGCGAGGTCGGGCAGGCTCGAGCCCTTACGCACGGAGAGCCCGGGACTCTGCTTATTCAGGGTAATGTAAAAGCTGAATCCCTGCATCTCGACCACCTCATGCCACTTAAGTTTCATGACTGGCGTCAGCAACTGAAGAATCAAATCACTCAGTCACCCAAATCGCTCAGGAACTTGCGGGCCGGCGCAAAGAAGGTAACCCCGCTGACAGCCCGGGAGAAGTCGAGGATCCGGTCATGAAGCGGCGGAGGGTTGCCTATGAACATCCGTTCCAGCATCTTGTCGATCACCCACAGATGGCGCGAATAGCCAATGAAGTAGGTACCATACTCGCCGCGACCTGGAACGGCGAATGGCATGTTGTCCCTGAGGATGTCATGCTCACCCTCTGCGTCCTCGATCGTGCAGAGCGTCTTGTGGGATTTCTGGCCTTCCGTCGCATCCGGCAACTCGCTGTTGCTGAACTTGGTACGACCGATGATCGCCTCCTGGGTTTCCACACTCTGCGCGCGCCAGGCGCCCATGTCGTGCAGATACTTCTGGATCACAACATAGCTGCCGCCGGTATAGGCCGGATCTTCGTCGCCGACGATCGTCGCGGCCGGCAGGTCGAGGCCGTCGGGATTAGCGGTGCCGTCGACGAACTCCAGCAGGTCGCGGCCATCGAAGTAGCGAAATCCTGCGACGTCGTCGATTGCGGTAACAGAGTCCCCGAAGGCCTCGAGCAGAAGCTTCTCGAACTCGATGATCACGCCCATCGACTCGGCACGAATGTGATACAGCAGATCGCCTTCTGTGGCCACCGCGGTATGCTTCGCGCCGCGCACTTCCTTGAACGGCGCGAGTTCGCTGGGCGCCGGTTTGCCGGTGAGCGGCCCCCATACGCGATGTGAAATCCCCACGTTGCAGGTGAACACGCCGCCCTCGGTCCGGATCCTGACATCCTTGACGAGGTCATCGGTGCTCCCTACAACTGAGCGCGCTGTGGCAATCGACGCATCGTCGTCTTTCACGACGAGAATAAGGAATGCGGCTGCCGCCGACAACGGTGCATCGATGGATTGCGGCTCTGTATCGAGCGCGCGCCGGGCAGCGGAGAGTGGCGATGATGTCGGGCTCAAGATTTCTCCTGTGGTGTCGGTTGCGGCGTCCACTTCCATTATCGATGAAACCCTGGACGCATCAACTGAACCTCCCGGTTCTTCTTGTTGGGTTCAGTGAGACAGGTCGGTGGGCAGTTCGCCGATCTGCCGAAACATGCTGAGCCAGTCCTCGAGATGCCACGTCCGGGTGATCTTGCCATTCTTCACTTCGTGGAACGCGTGAATAGCGAAAGTCACTGGCTTCGACGTCGCCGCCACGCCCATGATCGGACCGGTTTGCGTTCCCGAGACACTCGCACGAACGGCGACGCGGTCGTCGCTGACGAGAACATCGAGCAGATCGATTTTCATATCGGGCAAGCCGATCGCCAGATTTCTGAATGCGGGAATCATCTGGTCCGGGCCGGACTGGTCGTCTGATATGGCGGGGATGTACTGCCAATCGCCCGCCACGACCGCGCGCAATTGTTCCATATCGTGCGCGGCGACCGCCTTGTAAAAATCGACGATGAGCTGCCGTTGCGCCGTGTGCGGCATTTGATGCAAATGTTCCATGTCAGCTCCCGGACCCACGATGAATGAACGGTTGATCGTTCCTATCTTAGCGCCGACGCGAATTTCGTTGTGTCACGCCGCAGACTTGGTGCGCTCCGCCGCCCGTTACCTCGTCGGCCCGCCGGCAAGCTGGCGCGTGTGGGTTCTCAGATTGATGCGATCGGAGGTGAGCTCGGCGAGCGTCTTGAGCGTTGCCCGCTGCTCGTCATTGATCTGCCGTGGCTTGTTGTCGATGACGCAAAGCGATCCCAGCGCGTAACCTTCGTAGTCCTTGATCGGAGCGCCGGCATAAAAACGAATCTCCGGCGTTCCGGTCACGAGCGGATTGCCGCGAAAACGATCGTCGGCAGCCGCATCTTCCACGACAAAAACGCCATTCTGCACGATCGTATGGTTGCAGAAGGCCCATAGGCGAGGCGTCTGGCGTTCGGTCAACCCGACCTGCGCTTTGAACCACTGCCGGTCGTGCGTCAGCAGACTCATCAGGCAAACCGGCGTTTGCAACACGTTTGCCGCCATCTGGACGATCTTGTCGAAGGCCGGCTCTAAAGGTGTATCGACCAGGCCCGTTCGGTTCAGCGCTTTGAGCCGCTCGTTTTCGTCGGGAGGAACCGGATATCCGCGCATGCGTTCCGACAGCGCAGGTACTCGATTCGATGCACCGGGCTCACCTTGCGCCAGGATCGTCTCGACGATCGCGCGAAGTTCTTCGCCGCCAGACTGCGGCGACGCCACCGATACCTGCTCACCGGGACGCATTTGCGCCACGACCTGCCCAGCGGTCATGTCGCCAAGAACGAGCACATGCGTATGCCCGAGCAACGGATCGATAAAAAGATGCGTGAGCATTGCGAGCTGTTCGAGGTTCGTATGTCCCACTTCAATCACTACGACCGCCGGCATGGTTCGGCCGATGATGGTCAGGGATGAGAGCGGATCGCTGTCGTCGATCGCGATCACCTCGCCCAGCGCCGATAGTGCTTCGCAAACTCGCGCATTGTTGAGCTTGCCCGCCTGAACCAGCATCACCGGTCTGCGCTTCGGCTCGGATGGCGCCAGCCGTTCGCGCAGCGCGATCACCTCGCTGCGACGCACGCGCCGGTGTCCGCCGGGTGTCTTCCACGACTCCAGTGCGTATTGCTCGATCCAGACTTGCGCGGTGCGCGTCGACACTCCCAGCAAGGATGCGGCTTCTCGGGAGGTGATGATTGGATCGTCCATGGTGCGGGAAAAAGTGGATTGGGCATGGACACACGCTAGGACAACGATTGCGCGGTCATTCCTACATCTTACCCGTTCGCGCAATCCCTATTCAGTAGAAATGCCAAAATTGGCAAATTTGGAAAAATCGCTAAAGTATCCAGCCTTCCACTCGTTAACCTTCCATGTACGCGTTCGCTGATTTCTTCGGGACCCGGAAAACACTGATCCGCTCAACCACAAAAATAGAGGTGTTCAATGAGATCGAAATCCTGGACCGTGCGCGGTCGGCTAGCAGCTTCGTATGGCATGTTGATGATGCTTCTCGTGGTGGTCGCGGGACTCGCGCTCATTGAACTCAGCGAGGCGAATCATCGGTTGAAAACGTATATCGATGGTGTGAGCGAGCGCGCCGACCTCGCCATGCGCGTGCGAACCGCCGTGGACCGGCGCGCGATCGCAGCGCGCAATCTCGTGATCGTCACCTCGGCCGACGACATGGCGGCAGAGAAGGCGGCGGTCCTCGCCGCGCACGACGATGTCCAGTCGAACCTGAGAAAACTTAACGACTCGATCGCCAGATCCGACGACCCCAACGCTAAAACGCTGATCGACGCCATTGCATCGGTCGAGCGCGATTACGGGCCCGTTGCACTGGACATCGTCAAGGATGCGCTCGAAGGCCGCCAGGATCAGGCGCGCGTGAAGATCACGTCCAAATGCCGCCCGCTTCTCGCCGCACTCGTGAAGTCGACCGATGATTTCGCGCTCTACACACGAGAACAAGCGGACAAGCTGGAAATACAGGCTGACAGCGCGTATGCGACGCAGCGCGCGATTCTTGTCGGGCTTTGCGCCCTGGCGGTGGCGCTTGCGCTCGCGGCCGGCGTGCTCATCACGCGCAGCCTCACCCGCGCGCTCGGCGCCGAGCCGGACATGTTGCGCGCCGAGGCCGAACGGGTGGCACGCGGCGAACTCACACCCTCCGACGCGTCGCTTGACGCGCACGAAGGCAGCGTGATGGCGTCGATGGCGAACATGCGTGCGAGCCTGATCCGGCTGATTGGCGAAGTGCGCGGAGCGGCGCAGAACATCGCGAATGGCTCGACGGAAATTGCCGCGGGCAACATCGACTTGTCCTCCCGTACGGAGCAACAAGCCGCGTCCTTGCAGCAAACCGCCTCGAGCATGGACGAACTGACCTCGACCGTGCGCAGCAATGCAGAGAATGCCGTGCTCGCGAGCACGCTTGCAGCGGACGCATCGAATGTCGCGACACGCGGCAATGAAGTCGTCGGCCGGCTCGTGAACAGCATGGCGGCGATCAGCGACAACTCAGGCCGGATTGCGGAGATCACTGGCATTATCGAAGGCATCGCGTTCCAGACCAATATCCTCGCGCTCAACGCCGCCGTGGAAGCGGCGCGCGCCGGCGAACAGGGGCGCGGTTTCGCGGTCGTCGCGTCTGAAGTACGCAGCCTCGCACAGCGTTCATCCAGTGCGGCCAAGGAGATCAAGGGGCTCATCTCGACGTCGGTTGACAATGTCCGCCAAGGCTCGCAATTTGCGGACGAAGCAGGCGTCACCATTTCAGAAGTGACAGAGGCCGTCTCGCGCGTCACCACCATCCTTGGTGAAATCTCCTCTGCCTCGGGCGACCAGAGCCGTGGCATCGAGCAGGTCAACCTCGCAATCACGCAAATGGACCAGGTAACGCAACAGAACGCCGCGCTGGTGGAAGAGGCAGCGGCCGCTTCGCAATCGCTCGAAACCCAGGGCAGACGGCTAATCGAAAGTGTGTCGCAATTCCGGCTTGCCACTGCGCCGGGTGGACACATGGCAGGTTGAGATCCAGATGACCGAGTCTTCGGAACCCGAGTATGAGAACGACCGGCTGACTGAACGAATTCAGCCGGTCTTCTCGACACACGTGCAGAGCCGCTCTACGACTGCTTGACCCGCATTCCGGCAGTCTCAACGCTGATCCGGTTCCGGCTCCGGGCTGCCGACATCGGGCACATCTGAAGGCGATGGTCCGGGGTTCGGAGCGTCTGGCGGCGTTTCGGGAATGGTTGAGTCCAGGGTTGCGAAATCCATGATATCTCCGGCTGAGTAATTTAAAGCGAATTGCAGGTCGCCCCATGCGAGGGGTGCATTGAACGACTACGGCGTGCTTCCGGGAAGCGCATTCAAGCGTATTTGTTCCATTGGCTCGGCCAAGATTTCTTTCATGACCGGTGTGGCCTGCGTGAGTGTGGGCGCCTTCATATGCGCCTGTAATGCAGCTTCGCTTTCCCATGCCTCGTATGTGATGAAGCGCGTCGGCTGCTCAAGGTCATTGAGCAGCGTGTACGCGAGGCAACCCGGCTCCGCCTGGAACTTGGGCAACGCGTCAAGCAGCAAGCCCTTCAACTGATCTTCCTTACCGGCACTCGCCTTCATGATGGCGATGGCATTCAAGACCTCAGCCATAGTTTCTCCTTGAATGTGCTACTAGCTGGCGGTTTCATCGTCCGATGGCGTTGCCTTGTTTTCATCTTCCTTCAAATGCGGCTTCTTCCCTGGCTGTGGAGCATGAACCGCTTCAGGAGCAATCTCCTCGCCGTGATGCTTTTTCTCTTGCTGTACTTTCTTGTCGTGTGCAACGTTGCGTGGATCAGTCATGGAAACCTTTAATGGAGAGTTGATGGGAGCGGGCTGAAACCGGCGGGAGCCGAACGTGCACGAATGCAGTTGCGGCGCGGGCGACAGCTTTTTTCGCCACCTATCAGGCCATCCGCAAGGCGCATGCCTCCATGACTCGCAGGGAGGGGCCGTCGGGTCCGCCGATGATTTTTGTCGCACAAACAGCAGGCAAGATTTTCGCGGATAGTCAGGCACGGCCATGCCACAAAACGAGGCGCCTCAAAGCGACACCGAACGCAGGATATCCAATGCCATCGACGGCAATCTGGATAGGTCTCGGAATTCGCCAGGCGCGAAGATGGGAAACGGAAATGCTGGAAGCGGCGACAAACCCCGATGCCGTACTGGACGCAGTAGAACAACGAAAGACAAACGATGCGTAATCGTCAGGCACGAAAGGAACACGTAAGCCCGGTCAAACAGTTCTCACCTAACGTCTTGCACGGATAAATAAGTCGTGTGCTAAGGTTAGTAAAAACCCTAGCACTGAAATTTCAGACAGGACGCGCCATGCAAACACGTTCCAATTTGCTTGAACAGCCATCGACGACATTTCGCACCGCACACTCCCGCATTGAAGCGATGCTGGAACAACTGCAGCCTACCAATGAAGCGGAGCGCGAAGCGTTTCAGATGGCTCGAAAGCTAGCCGAGGCCGGAGATGCCGAAGCCGCTGAACTTGAAATGAGTGAAGTGCTTGCGCGTCGCCGTTATCGCGTGGGCGGCCCGCTTAATACTTCACGTTAAAACATTGCCTCAAGCTGCGTGACGGGCTTTCACCAGACTCGCGGCTTGCGCGACTCCGGGGCCGTCGTTTCGCTTGCTACCCTCATCAAACTTCTTCAGTCTGGCGCATGCGCGGCAGCATGCGGTCGAATTCACGCTTGACGATGCCGTAGCACTCGCACGCACGCGCTTCAAGACCGGCCCGATCGAGCACCTTGATGCAACCGCGGCTGTGGTGAATCAGGCCCGCGTCATGAAGCTTACCCGCTGCTTCCGTCACACCTTCCCGGCGCACGCCCAGCATGTCGGCAATCATCTGCTGTGTGACCTGCAGGTTATTCGTCGGCGTACGATCGATCTCGATCAATAACCAGCGGCACAATTGCTTGGAAAGCGAGTGATGACGGTTGCATGCGGCCGTCTGCGCCACTTGTGTCAACAGCGCTTGCATATACAGCAGCATCAGGCGGCGCAGAAAATCGGAACGGTTGAAGTGCTCACGCAAGGCGCTTGCGCTCATCCGGTACGCGAACCCGCTGCACTGGACCTGAACGCGCGTGGGCATGGTGTCGCCGCCCGTCAGCACTGGAACACCTGTCATGCCTTCGCGTCCGATCGCGGCGATCTCGGCCGAACCGCCGTCTTCCATCGTGTGAAGCAGCGAGATGATGGCGGTCGTCGGGAAATACACGAAGTGAATCCGCTGTCCCGAATCACACAGCAACTGGTCCGTACGTAATTGAACGAGCTCCAGGTGGGGCGTGAGCGCTTGCCATTCGTGCGCCGGAAGCGCGCCCAACAGATGATTGCCGTGCAGGTCGGATTGAAGCGTCAACATGATGGTCTTCTCTTATATTTTTGCGCTGTGCGCCGTACTTTTTTATTCCAGCCTGCCTTGAGTTCAGTGGATGCATCTGGTGGCATCCATCGTGAACATCAAAGCGGCCAGCCCCGTAAGCAGTTCTCGTAATTGTCGTATTGCCTGTTTGTCGTTCCGGCTTTTACGACACCAGCGAGTGCTGCACCTTACTATTAGCGAGGACCGTGCCAAGAGGGGCGAAACCCAATGCCGGCAAGGGGGCAGGCTGGATATGCCGCACCGCACACAGGACCCGAAAAGATTTATGTTTCACTTCTGAACATTGGGGCGGAAGTATGCGCGGAACCATCCGACGAATGCCATCCGCGGGTTTTGTCTGCCGAATGCCTTGCCAGTAGCGCCTTGCGGACTTAAATGCCTGCTGAAACACGTTGAAATTAAGGGGGATAAACCCCTACAGACAGGCCATTCATCAGGCGATTTAAAAATGATGCAGAACTGTTCCATCGAGCTGAGTTGAATCGCCCGAGGGACGCCCGATGTATCGCCGAGCCCCGCGGGTGTGGCGAAAGCCCAGTGTGGGCGGGGTCCGCTTCAACTTGCATGCGAATTCGGAGGCGAACTGAAAATGTTGCGTTCTTGTTTTAATGCTTCGAAAGCGAACGTGTTCTGGCGAACATCGTGGCGGTAGTGGCAGAACGATAGAGCCAGTGCCCCGTCAATGCCCTTGACGGGCCAAACGTTTGCGAAGAAATCTCAGCGCGACCACGACTCGACAATATCTAAGCGAGCCGCAACGCGAGAGATTCCCCGGGTTTCGTCCCGGCGTGCGCGCCGCAATGCCATCCCCGATAATGACCCGTCCATGTGGCGAACAAAAGGAAGCCAACCCATGTCAACACTCGACGACTACGAGCCGGCCATCGATACCGATTCTCTTTTGCTGAAGTGGATCCGCCGCGCGCGCGAGTCGCAGATGAGTCACTACGACATGGCCAACCTGCTCGGCAGACGCAATCGTGGACTGGGCGTCTCGGTGATCGCGCTCACTGCCCTGATCGGGACCGGCGCGTTCTTGTCGATGATCGCCACAGGCGTATCGCCTTTGGTGAGGATCGTGATCGGTCTGGTCAGTGTATTGGCATCGGTGATGGCGTCGCTGCAGACGTTCCTGCGCTATGCCGAGCGAGCCGAGCAGCATCGCGCGGCAGGCGCCCGTTATGGCGCCATCAGGCGAAGGCTCGAGGCCATTTATGCGCGGTCGCCGGACACGCGTGCGGCACACGATTTCGTCGAGATTCGCGAGGAACTCGACCGCCTGGCGCAGGAAGTCCCGAACGTGCCGACAGACGTCTTCGTCAAGACGCAGCAGGACATGTCGGCAGGCGAGCGCAGCGGCTCGAAATGAATCGTCAATCGGCCACAGTGCCCATCAACGCGCGCACGTGCACGGTCGTGCCGGCAGCCAGGGCTTCAAGGCTATAACCGCCTTCCAGGATCGAAACGATGCGCCCTTCGCACGCGGTATCGGCGATACGCACCAACTCCGTAGTGATCCATTCGAAATCGCTGTCCTCGAGGTTCAGACCCGCAAGCGGATCGAGCCGATGTGCATCAAAACCCGCCGAAATGATGATGAGCTGAGGATCGAACTCGCGTATCGCCGGCAGCATGCCGGATTCAATGCGCGTGCGGAACAGCGCGGAATCGCAGCCGCGCGGCAACGGCACGTTGACGATGTTGTGATCCACGCCTGTTTCGGATGCCGCGCCCGTTCCCGGATATAAAGGCGACTGGTGACTCGACGCGTAGAACAATTCCGGGCGGTTGAAGAATGCAGCTTGCGTGCCGTTGCCATGATGGACGTCGAAATCGACGACCGCGACGCGTTCAAGCTGGAACGTTTCCAGGGCGTAGGCAGCGGCAATCGCGGCCTGGTTGAAGATGCAGAAGCCCATCGCTCTCGATGGTTCGGCATGGTGACCGCACGGCCGCGTCGCGCAGAATGCGTTGCGGGCGTCCCCGTTCATCACGGCATCGACGCCAGCACACGCCGCGCCGACGCAACGCATCACAGCCTCCCATGACCCCGGCGACATTACGGTATCGCCGCCATCGAGCGGCACGTAGCCGTGGCTCGGCGCCATTTCGGCAACGTCGTCCACAAATTCTGGATCGTGGATCAACTGGACCTGTTCGATCGTGCCAAGCGGCGCGTCGCGCCATTCGAGCGATGCAAACTCAGGCGATCGCAATGCGTCCAGCACGATTTTCAGACGTTCCGGTGACTCTGGATGATGCGGTCCGGGACGATGTTCGAGGCAGGCGGGATGGGAGAGAATGATCGTGCTGTGCATTGCAATGAACGCCTCAAGTTTTGCTGCAACTCAAACCAGCAAGCTTAAGGCCGTCCAGGCGTACACGATAATCAGACATTGTTTAACGAATCATAGGTCTTTGCTTATGCATGACCTGAAGCGTCAATATTTTGCTGTTTCAACGGGTTGGGTCGCGGGCGCGACGCTTGAACCGCTTGCGGCAAATGGGGTAGCCGCCAGAGCCGAGGCCGAAGGCGAGCCGCCCGTGTCCACCAGTTTCGGTCCACCGCCGCGATAACTCGCGACCCAGACGACCGCAGCGACCGCGAGGCCAATCAGTATGGGCACGATCACCACGCCGCGGGTCTTGTGTCTCATCGAAATCTCCGGCGCACAGATGCGAAACCTACGCGCCAAAATAGTTGATCACCAGCCGCCGGACGCCCCACTGCGACTCCGAGACACTGATTTCACTGATACGTCTTGCACGGACGTCGCTCAAGAGCCGGTCCATCCCCTCGACCGAGTCGCAATGATACGCGTGCGTCGCGACATGAACCCCGCCGCCCGTCCCCCTCGCGAGGTCGGCGCGGATCTGAACGAGCTGGGACATGACCGATTGCACACCTGTCACAAAGATATACGGTTCGTCCGTGTGACCAAGCGAAGCTTTTCGTGCCGATTCGTTTTCTCGATAAAGCGTCACGCCGCAGGCCGGGAATCCTGCGCCGGCACGGTGCTGACGTCCGCGCGCAAGCCGTGCGCGGTCAACAGGCGGTAAAGCGTGACTCGCGAGATGCCGAGTTCCTGCGCGGCGTCGCTGAGACGTCCGCGATGACGCAACAATGCAAGCTCGATAGCCTGCCGTTCCGCGGATTCGCGCGCCTGCGCAAGCGACACCGGTGCGACTTCAACGTAATCGGCGAGTTCGAGATCGCTGGCGCCGATCTGCTGCCCTTCGGACATCACGATTGCCCGCCGGATCCGGTTGATCAGCTCGCGCACGTTGCCGGGCCAGCCGTAGTTGTGAATTGCAGCGATGGCATCGGGCGCAAAGCCGCGCAGTTTCCGGCTCGCTTCCTTCTTGAAGCGGTCGAGCATGTGCTTCGCCAGCAATTCGATGTCCTTGCCGCGTGCGCGCAACGGCGGTTCGTCGAGTTGCAGGACGCATAAACGGTGGTACAGGTCGGCGCGAAAGCGCCCTTCGATCATCGCGGTTTGCATGTCCACGTGCGTGGCCGAAATGATGCGCACATCCACGGGTGTCGACCCGTGTCCGCCAAGCCGTTCGACCTTGCGCTCCTGCAGGAAACGCAAGAGGCTCGCCTGGCTTTCGAGCGGCAGGTCGCCGATTTCATCGAGGAAAAGCGTGCCGCCGTTCGCCGCTTCCACCCGTCCGATCTTGCGTTGATTCGCGCCGGTAAACGCGCCGCGCTCGTACCCGAACAGTTCCGATTGCAGCAGATGCGCGGGAATGGCGCCACAGTTGATAGCGACGAACGGCTCATCTCGGCGGGTCGAGCGTTCGTGAATGGCGACTGCGGTCAGTTCCTTGCCCGTGCCCGATTCGCCCGAAATGAAAACGGGCGCATCGGTCATCGCGACCTTGCGGATTGAGCGGAACAACGTAAGCATGGCCTCGCAGGATCCGACCATCTCGCCTTCGGGATGGCCGTCGCGTACGTCATTCGATGTATTCACCTGCAACGCCACCATACCGAGCGCGTGGCCGACGGCATCGACTACGCGGTCATCCGAGGTGGGCAGCGTGATGTAGTCGAAGCAATAATCGCGAATCAGGCCGCGCACAGTCGCGTCTTCCAGGTCTTCACGATGGCCGAGCGCAACCCAGCCTGTCATCGAACTTGCCAGAAGTTCGTGAAGGTAACGCAGGTCCGCCGGAAATTCGAGCGACGAAAAGTCGAGAATCCCCGCCGACGGTTGCCGCGGCCCTGCTTTGGGTACCGAACCCGGTTCGAGCACCTCGACTTTCCACGCACGTTCCTTCAGGCGCGCCCGCAAAGGCGGATGCAGCGTGCGTCCTACGTAGTAAAGCGGCCTTTTTTCCCCGTGCATGGTTTTCTCTCATTGCTTTATTTGTATGACGTAGTATGCACGCTGCAAGCGGGTCCGAGTATCCGGGGCAAACGTTAAACCGGTTTTGATTCTTTAGATCAATTTAGAAACTTGATATAAATAGTTGAGGCATGATTTGCCGTTGCAGGCTCATGGATCAGCAGGGATAGGAAAAATGTGCGGAAATGGCCGGTAGCATGACCGGCTATCCCTTAAGTTAAATTGTCGCCTGATTAATTAAGGCGCTTGAGCTGGCCGTCATCGGCATACCAGTCGACCGTGACGCCGCTCGTGTTAACCGTCACCGCACGTGGCTCACTGAACTGATCGAACGATTCGATCCCGGTCTCCCGCCCTACCCCGCTGTTCTTGAAGCCGCCCCAAGGCGAAGCCGGGTCCAGCCGGTGGTGATCGTTGATCCAGACCATCCCGAACACCAGTTTGCTCGCCACGCGGTGGGCTCGCGCCACGTCGAGCGTCCACACGGACGCCGCAAGACCGAACTGAGTGTCGTTGGCAATGCGCAGCGCATCCGCTTCGTCCTTGAAGGGCATGATCACCGTGACTGGACCGAACACTTCCCCCTGGCCGAGTTCCGATTTCGGATCGACATCATAGAACGCGGTGGGTTGCAAGTAGAAACCTTCGCTGAGATGCGCGGGAATGCCGCCGCCCGCAAGCAGCTTGGCGCCGTCAGCAATGCCGCGTTCCAGCATGCCGAGAATGCGCGCACGCGAGCGTCCGGAGATGACCGGCCCCAGTTGCGTGTTGAGATCGGCGGGATCGCCCACGCGGATCGCCTCGACCTTCGCGCGGAATTTCTCCAGGAACTTCTCGTAGATGGTTTCCTGCACCAGCAGGCGCGCGCCGCACACGCACGTCTGCCCCGCTCCGATAAACGCCGCGAACGCCGCACCGTTCACCGCGCGATCGATGTCCATGTCATCGAACAGGATCACCGCGCCCTTGCCGCCGAGTTCGAGCGTCGTCAGCGCAAAGGTCTGCGCGGCCGCTTCACCGATCGAGCGACCGACCTCCGTGCCGCCCGTGAACACGACCTTTGCAATCAGCGGATGGCGCGCGAGCGCGGCGCCTGCTTCCTTACCCTCGCCGTTGATCACGTTCACGACGCCGTCCGGAACACCCGCCTGCTGCAATAAAGCAACGAGGCGAACGGTGGTGAGCGGTGTCTGCTCCGACGCCTTGATCACGACGCTGTTACCGGTCGCAAGCGCAGGCGCCAGGCTCTTCGACAGGATCATCAGCGGATGATTGAACGATGTCATCAACGCACACACGCCGAGCGGCACGCGCTGCGTATAGCAAAGATACGGCCCTTCGATAGGAATCACATCGCTGCGGCGCGTGAGTGCAAGCGCGGCGAAGTATCGGTAAAACTGCGGCAAACGCGATATCTGCGCACGCGTTTCGACGATCGGCCGGCCGTTGTTGAGCGTCTCCAGCTTGTAGAAGTTTTCGAGGTCGGCTTCGAACAGATCGGCAAACCGGTTCATCACGCGCGCACGTTGCTGGAACGGCATGTCGCGCCATACGCCGCTTTCAAACGCGTTGTGTGCGCACTGCACCGCGCGGTCCACATCCTCGGCAGATGCCTTCGACAGCGTGCCGATCGCCGCGCCATCGGCCGGATTGATGATGTCCATGGTCTCGCCCGAGGCGGCATCGACGAACTTCCCGTCTATGAACAACTGCGCGCTCAGGAACTGCTTGTTCACTGCATCCATCTTGCTTTCTCCGTTTACTTGAGCGGGGACACCCGCGTATCGGCGCCGACATCGAGACGCGCGGGGGCATCCGTCGGCTGAATATCTTCCAGGCGCTGGCCGGTCGGTTCCACACCGAGCCATGCCACCACCACGATCTGAATGGCCAGCAAGCCGATCATCAATGCAAGCACGCCGACTACGCCGTAATGCCCGAAGAGCGCCACAACAATAAACGGCGTGACGATGGTGGCACCCCGGCCAAGCGTATTGCATATGCCCGATGCCCGCAGGCGCACTTCAGTCGGGAACAGTTCGGGCACGTAGATCGCGAACAGCAGGGCGACCAGCACATATATGGGGATCACGAGCAGCAGGCCGACGACCGGCAACATGACCGGGTTGCTCACGAACGGATAAATAGCGCCGAAGATGATCGCGAGGAAAGATGCGCCGATGATGGTGGGCTTGCGGCCCCACCTGTCGGCGGTCAATGCGCCGATGCCCGAACCGATGGGCGCACCGATCGACATCACGAGCGCATAGCCGAACGACTTCGCAATGCTGAAACCCTGATGAACGAAAAACGTAGGCAGCCAGGTAACGAAGCCATACAGCAAGGTGTTGATCACCACCAGCGTCACGCATCCAACGATCATGCGCGGCAACATCGCCCCGGTGAAAAGCGAGCCCAGCGCACGCGAGGGCGCAACGGAAGGCTTCGGCGATGGCGCGGGCAACGTGCCGCCGTGTTCGGCCTTCACTTCCGTTTCGATCTTCGAGAGAATTGCTTCGGCATCCTGATGGCGCCCGACCGACTCCAGCCAACGCGGGGACTCCGGCAGCGATTTACGCGCGTACCACACGCCGATTGCGCCGATCCCGCCGAGCACGAACATCGCACGCCAGCCCATGGCAGGGATCAGAAACAGGCCGATCAATCCCGCCACCGGCAAGCCCGAGACCACGAACACGGCCATCAGTCCCTGCATCTTGCCGCGCGACGCGGGCGGCGCGAACTCGGTCAGCGTCGAATAACCGACGACGTTTTCCGCGCCGAGCCCCAGGCCCATCACGAAGCGAAAGGCGATCAGCACCATCATGTTCGGCGCGAGCGCAGCGCCCAGTGAGGCGATGCCGAATACCATCAAGTTGGTCTGGTACGTGAAGCGCCGGCCGAATCGATCGCCGAGAAAACCCGTCGCCAGCGAGCCCAGCATCATGCCGAAGAACGTGAGCGACACGAACAGCGCGTTTTGGCCGAGCGTGGAAAAACCGCTTTGCAGCGTGGCGCCGAGGACGGTCGAGGCCACGTAGATATCGAAGCCGTCGAAGAACATGCCGATCCCGATCAGCCACATGATGCGCTTGTGAAAGCCCGATACCGGCAGCCGGTCCAGGCGTGCGCCTGCATTCACATTCATTTCCGTCTCCTGCAAACCATCGAGGGTTTGTCGTAATGCATGACCGGTTATTTCGATGCCATCAGCCGCAACGCCGACACCGTCAGCGTTTCCGTCGCGCACCGGAAGTTGTGTTCGAGCGAGCTTTCCTCCGCGTTCTGGAAGAAGGACTTGCACTGCCGCGCGCCGGTTGCATCGAGTGCGAGGATTCGTTCAACGAGCGCATCGGTATCCGCCTGCAACGCGTCGGGCGCGCAGACGCGGGTCACGAGGCCGGCGGCCAGTGCGGCGTCGGGCGTGATTGCGTCGCCGAAAAGGAGCATTGGGAACACTTGCTTGGGCAAGGCGTAGCGGCCGAGGTAGGCCATGATCGCGGCCGGCGGCAAGCCCTTGCGCATCTCGGGAAAGGCGAGCTTCGCGCTGCCCGCTACCAGCGTGAAGTCGCACAGGATCGCAAGACCAAAGCCGAAACCGAGCGCATCGCCCTGCACCTCGGCAATCGAAATCATCGGCGATGCCCGCAGTAGCCGCTTCAATTCGATCAACCGCGAGACTTCGCGATGAATCGAAACCGCGTCCGTTCCGGCGCGTTCCCGCCCTGTGCAGAACGTTTCACCGCTTGCGCGAATGCGCAGCACGCGCGCCGTAGGCAAGGTTGCCTCGCTACGCAAGACGGCGATCATGGCGTCGAACATGGGCGCAGTGATTTCGTTGCCGGCGGCGGCATTGTTCAGCGTAAAGGTCAGAATTTCTCCCGATCGATCGATCACGACCGGGTCCGGCAAGCGCGCGTGGTCCAAGCAGCCTCCTGTTGTATAATCACCTGTATAAGCTGTATACAGCGTATTCATCGAACAACGGAAAGTCAATGGCCTCTGCAACGAAACCTGCTGAAATGGAAATTACCGATCGTGTGCCCGAGCAGGCGCTCGAAACCATCGGCCGCAAATATCACTCGAAAATGCGCATGGTCGACGCGTCCGGCGACTCGCTCAGCGACGGCGTGGTCGTGCCGGCGTTGCGAGAGGCGATCGTGGAAGGTGTGCTGGCGCCGGGAAGCCGGCTATCGGAGGTGCAGGTCGCGAAGCAATTGAACGTCAGCCGCACGCCGATGCGTGAGGCGTTTGCACAACTCGAACGCGAAGGCCTGGTGACCGTGGTGGCGCGCGTAGGGGCGTTCGTGCGGTCCGTGACACTGCGTGACGTTGCGGAGATTTACACAGTGCGCACGGCGCTCGAATGCCTCGCCGTTCAGCTTTGCGCGGAAAACATCACGACGCTCGGGCGCGCTCAACTGGAAGACGTGATCGGCGAGATGCGTGCGAATGTGGCCGCCAATGATCCCGCGGCGTACGTGGATGCCCTCGACCGCTTCTATTCGATCGTAATGACCCTCGCCGATAACCGCACGCTGCAGGCAACGCACGCGAGCCTCATGGGTCCGGTACGGCGCTTGCGTCGGATTGCGATGGCGCGCGGCGGACGGATGCGGGCATCGTTTGAACAGGCCGTAAAGATCAAGGACGCGATCTCCACCGGCGACAACCGCGTGCAGGACCTGATGCGAGAGCAACTGCGTGGCGCATGCGAAGCAGCAACGGCAGTATTGAAGGAAACTGAGGGCTG
Organism: Burkholderia sp. PAMC 26561; assembly: GCF_001557535.2. NCBI lineage: Bacteria > Pseudomonadati > Pseudomonadota > Betaproteobacteria > Burkholderiales > Burkholderiaceae > Burkholderia > Burkholderia sp. PAMC 26561. The sequence continues at coordinate 105,259 of NZ_CP014307.1, read as the reverse complement.
AACCATTCACCTCACACCCGGGACCAACACGTGACTTCAAGTGCCTCTGCTACACCAGACATGAAGGACTTGTTCAAGTCGATCTGGGATTCCTTGCGTGCAGGCGCCGGCGCCGGACGATCGCCGTTCAGCGTGCTGCAGGCGGCGACTGTAGGCGTCGATGGAAATCCCAAGGTTCGGACCATCGTCTTGCGCGATGCAAACGAAGAGCTTGCTCGTCTTTCATTTCACACGGACATCCGTTCCGGGAAAGTCCGCGAACTACGCGCACGCCCGGCCATTTCGATGCACGGGTACGACGCCGAGCGACTCGTGCAGATTCGCGTGGAAGGCATTGCGTCTTTCGTGACCGATGAAGCCGAAAAGCTGGCCGTGTGGAATTCGAGCCGGCCGCGTACGTTGATCTTGTATCGATCACCGGTTGTGTCGGGAAGTGTTATCGATGACCCCGCCCGGGCCGCCGCGCCTGATGCCGCGGACCCCATGCTCGGCTACGAGAACTTCTGCCTCGTGCATGTTTCGGTGCGGCACATCGACTATCTCGATCTGTCGAACGAGCCGCACCACAGAGCGCAGTTTCATGTACGTGACGATGGCGCCTTCCAGGGGCAATGGGTCGCGCCATAAGACTCAAGGCGCTTACGCTCAGGCCGCCTCGCCTGAGTCAAGAATTGCCCATCGCGGTTTTATCGACCCTTTGTTGATCCGCTATGCGACGCGTTTTCCCTCCAGATAGGTCGCACGCGGAATCGGCAGACGATCGGACATAGCGACGCGCACGAAGTCCGCTCGCAAGCCGATGGCGATGGCGCCCCGGTCTGTCAGTCCCGCCGCCTTGGCCGGCGCGGATGACACCGTTCGCATTGCTTGCGGCAGGGACCAGCCGGCTTTATCGACGAGATCGAAGGTCGCGGTCAGCAGGCTCGAAGGCACGTAATCCGATGACAGGATATCGAGCAATCCGGCCCTTGCCATTTCGAGCGCCGAGACATTGCCCGAATGCGATCCGCCGCGCACGATGTTCGGCGCACCCATGATCGTCGAGATTCCACGCTCGCGCGCCGCCTCTGCCGCCACGAGCGTGGTCGGGAATTCGGCCAGCACGATGCCGTCTTCCGCCGCTTCGAGCACATGGTCGACCGACGTATCGTCGTGACTTGCGAGCGGCAGGCCACGCGCCTTGCAACGCGCGACGATCTCCGTCCGATGCAGCCGCGCATACCGCTGCTGATCGCGGGTCAACTCGTCGAGCATGGTGTTCGCGTGCGCATCCGTCCATTTGCCGTGACGCTCCTGATACTTGCGCCATTGCACGGGGTCGTGCCATTGACGCTGGCCCGGCGTATGGTCCATCACCGAAACGAGCCGAAGCAGAGGATGCGAAACGAGACCATCGAAAACTTCGAGCACATCCGCCGCCGCGATCTCGCAGCGCAAATGCAGGAAGTGATCGACACGCAACAAGCCCTTCCCCGCAAGGCGTTCTATTGCCCGCGCGTTATTGGTCTGCAACTCCTTGCCGCGCACACCCACGCCCCCACGTGAGCCGATGCCCAATGCATCGAAGACGGTCGTGATGCCGGCGCTCGCCACTTGCGCATCATGCACGACGATCGCGGCATCGGAATTCCATAGCACGCCGGGACGCGGCGCGATGTGTTTTTCGATGTTGTCCGTATGCAGTTCAACGAGGCCGGGCAATAGATAATCGCCGCCCCAGTCTTCGGCGTCGCCGGCTGAAGTCGTGCCGGGCGCAACCTCGGCAATGCGTCCGTCGGCAATGCGTACAACACCTGTGAACTCTTCGTCGCGAGTGACGATTCGCGCGTTCTTGATCAACATGTCTGCAAGGTTTCCGTAGTCGTGGCCGCCTGCCCGGCGGGAGCGTTGAGTTGGATCAGACGAGTCGCGACGCGTTCGCGCGTGTCCTCGTCATGGAAAATGCCTACGATCGCCGCGCCCTGCTCGCGCGCTTCGACTATGAGATCGGCGACCACCTGCCGGTTCTCTGCATCGAGCGATGCGGTGGGCTCGTCGAGCAGCAAGAGCGGCTGCCCAGCAATCAACCCGCGTGCGATGTTGATACGTTGTTGCTCGCCGCCTGAGAACGTGGCTGGCGCGAGCGTCCACAAACGGCGCGCCACGTTCAGGCGTTCCAGCAGGACACCGGCCCGTTCGCGCGCTTCATCTTCATTCATGCCGCGCGATACGAGCGGCTCGCTCACGAGATCGATGGATGAAACCCGCGGTATCGCGCGCAAAAACTGGCTGACGTAGCCCATGGTCGTGCGGCGCAGGCGGATCACGTCGTGCGGTTCAGCATGGGACAGCGACAGGGACCCGGATGCGCGGCTCTCGTCGCGAATGGTAACCGTGCCGCGTGTCAGCAGATAGTTGCCGTACATGCAGCGCAGCAAGGTGCTCTTGCCGACACCCGAGGGCCCCGACAACACCACGCATTCGCCGCGCTCCACATCGAGCGATACACCGCCCAGCGCTGCAATGCTCACACCGCCCTGCTGATGCAGCGTGAAAGTCTTCTCGACGCCGCGCGCGCGCAGCATCAACGTCTTGCTTTCGGCGAAGGCGGCGTCGTCCGCGAGTTCTTTGAAGCGATTGGCGTTCATTCTAGGCTCTCAGACGGGCAGCACGGACGCTACCAGCGTCTGTGTATAGGGATGTTGAGGATCGTCGAGGACCTGATCGGTCAGCCCGCTTTCCACCACGCGGCCATCCTTCATCACCATCAACCGGTGCGCAAGCAGGCGCGCCACGCCAATATCGTGCGTCACGATCAGCGCTGCAAGATGCAGCTTGCCGGTCAACGTGCGAAGCAGGTCCAGCAATCGCGCCTGCACGGATACATCTAGCCCCGCCGTCGGTTCATCCATGAAAACGAGGCGCGGTTTCGTCACCAGGTTGCGCGCGATCTGCAGCCGCTGCTGCATGCCGCCTGAAAACGCGGACGGCAATTCGTCGATACGCGCGGCATCGAGCTCGACCTGGCTCATCCAGTCGGACGCTGTCTCGCGAAGCTTGCCGTAATGACGGGCGCCGTTCGCCATCAGGGGCTCGCCAATGTTCGCTCCCGCCGATACACCGTGACGCAAGCCATCGCGTGCATTCTGATGCACGAAACCCCAGTCCGTACGAGCGAGCATCCGGCGGCGCGGCATGGGCAGCGCAAGCAGGTCGAGTACTTCGTGCCCGGCCGTGCGATACGTCAATGCGCCATCGTCCGCAGGGGTGCGCAAGGCCAGCGCGTTCAGCAAGGTCGATTTCCCCGAGCCCGATTCACCGACAATACACAGAACTTCGCCCGGATAGATGTCTATATCCACGTCGGCACAACCGCCGCGTCCGTTATAACGCCTGGTGAGTCCGCGTGCGCTGAGCAGCGGAGCTACGGATGAACCGTTCATGCATCCCCCTGTTCATTCGCAGCACGATGTTCCTGGCAATAGTCGCTGTCGGAACACACGAACATGCGTTTGCCCTCGTCGTCGACAATCATCTCGTCCAGGAAACTTTCATGCGATCCACACAGCGCGCATTCGTGTTCCCAGTGCTGGATGCTGAACGGATGATCCTCGAAATCGAGGCTCTTGACCTTCGTATAAGGTGGAATGGCATAAATGCGCCGTTCGCGGCCCGCTCCGAAAAGCTGCAGCGCGGGGTTCATGTGCATCTTGGGGTTGTCGAACTTCGGGATTGGCGAAGGCGACGAAAGATAGCGGTCGTTCACAAGGACCGGGTAATCGTAGGTCGTTGCAATGCTGCCATGCTGCACGATGTCCTCGTAGTACTTCACGTTGATCAGGCCATAGTCGGCGAGCGAATGAAGCTTGCGGCACTCGGTCACGCGCGGTTCCAGCCGGTAAAGCGGCTCGGGCATCGGCACCTGGTACACGAGGATCTGCTTGTCCGTCAGCGGCGTTTCCGGAATCCGGTGACGCGTCTGAATGATCGATGCATCCACGGTTCGCGTGGTCGTTGCAATGCCGGCCGTGCGCGCGAAAAAGCGCCGGATGTTGACGGCATTGGTCGTTTCATCCGAACCCTGGTCGATGACCTTCAGCGTATCGCTGCGCCCGATGATGGCGGACGTAACCTGCAATCCGCCCGTTCCCCAGCCATAAGGCAACGGCATTTCGCGCGATGCGAACGGAACCTGGTGTCCGGGGATGGCAATGGCCTTCAGCAACGCACGACGGATCATGCGCTTGGTTTGTTCGTCGAGATAGGCGAAGTTGTAGCCTTCTGCAATGCCAGTTTCCTGCGTACGCGCGTTCATGCTGCATTCTCCTGCTGTTCTTTTTCCAGACCCGCGCGCAGTCGCCGCAGCAACTCGAGCTCCGACTGGAAGTCCACATAGTGCGGCAATTTCAGATGCTGAACGAAGCCCGATGCTTCCACGTTGTCGCTGTGGGAGAGCACGAACTCGGCGTCCTGCGTCGGCGATGCGACCGTCTCGCCCAGATCAGGCGCGCGCAGTGAACGGTCGACGAGCGCCATTGCCATCGCCTTGCGTTCCGAATGGCCGAACGCAAGTCCATAGCCTTGCGTGAACGTCGGCGGCACGTCACCACTGCCGGCAAACTGGTTGATCATCTGGCATTCCGTGACCTCCATATCCCCGATTTCAATGGAGAAGCCGAGCTCTTCAATATCCATTTCCACCGCAACTTCGCCGTTGCGGATCTCGCCTGCGAAAGGATGCGTGTGCGAATAACCGCGCTGTGTCGCGTAGCCCATCGCGAGCAGGAACCCTTCATCGGCACGCGCGAGATTCTGCAGGCGAACCGTACGATCGACCGGAAACGTCAGTGGTTCGCGCGTGATATCGCCGGGTTCGGACGCATCCGCGTGCGCCCTTTCCTGCTCGATCAAGCCCTCCTTGTCGAGCAAGGCAAGCACGCGCGGCATGGGATCCTGCTTCACCAAGGGCGGCGCGATCTTCTTGCCGGCATCGGATGCAGCGCCTTCCGCAAGCAGTTTGAAATCAAGCAGCCGCTGGGTGTAATCGTAGGTGCCCCCCAGCATCTGTCCGCCGGGAATGTCCTTGAAGGCAGCGGAGATTCGCCGCTCGACGCACATCTCTTCTGTATCGACAGGAAGCGTATAGCCGAAACGCGGCAACGTGGTGCGGTACGCCCGCAGCAGGAATATCGCCTCGACCAGATCGCCCGCCGCCTGCTTGATTGCGAGCGCGGCGAGTTCTTCGTCGTAGACAGAACCCTCGGTCATCACGCGTGCGACGGCCAGCCGAAGCTGCTCGCGAATCTGGCCTACGCTGAGCTCTGCCAGCGCCTGATTGCCGCGGCGTTTTTCTGCGAGCAGGTCCCATGAACGTTCGATCGCGCGTTCGCCGCCTTTGACTGCAACGTACATCAGTCCACCTCCACGCGTGTTGTGCGGGGCAATCCGATCACCGAACCGCCACGAACGAAATAACAATCGACGCCGCACGGAAAGTCGCTCGCAAGTTGCGCGCGCTCGTGCCAGAACGAGGCAGGCACGCCTTCCACACAAACCGTTTCCGACTCGCGGATTCCGGGACCGCGCCACGTCACAGGTGCGCCGCTTGTCAGCGACTCCACGCGGATGAACAGCATCGCGGCCGTTTCCGGCGTCTCGGGTTCGCCAAGCGAAAACTCTTCAAGCGACGGCATGGAGTGTGCGTCGTCGAGATAGGCAAACACGGCTTCCGAACAATCGTCCGTCACCGGCGCGCCGGTGTGAAAGCGCAGGGCGTCGCTCAATGCTCGATGTGGATGCTGCAGCAGCACGGGCGTCGAGTAATCCGCGAGCGCGAGCAACGCAGCGTAGGCGGCAACCGGCACGTACGCCTCTTGCTCGTTCGCCAGAGCCGGCACGACCGTGTCTATGGAAACGATCTTGCCTGGCCGGGACAGTGCATCCAGCAGCGAGCGGAACACGCCCTGCGAGTCATGGATGGTATCGGTGAAACCAGGCGTGAGCGTGGTGAGGTCGATGCTTCCCGCACTCGCCCCCCGAGCATCCGCAGATGGCTTGTTACGTTGCATCAGTCACCTCTCACCATCGTGAAGAATTCAACTTTCGTGGCCGCCGCGCGCGCCTGCTTTTGCCGGCGGTTTGCAGCGATGCGCGCCGCAAGCGGCGCGATCACATGCTGCTGCATGCGTGCTTCGAACGCGGGCATTTGCAGCAGAGCGTCCGCGAGCGCGGCAAGCGTTGCACGCTCCTTGTCGCGTCCCATGTGAACTGCCATGCCGACCGTTGCACGCCCTTCGTCCGACCGGACACGCAGCGTTGCACGCGTCACGGTCACTTCGCCGAGATTGAACGCGTCGCCCGTCCCGCCCACTCGGCCGCGCACCATTGCCAGACCGATATCCGGCGCGCGCAGCCAGTCGAACTCCGGCGGACTGGCCGCGCCTAGCGCCGCGTCCATTGCAGCCTTCATGCTGGCGTGCGGCGTACGCGCCAGGATCGCCAGCCACTCGCGCCGGGTCGCGGGTTGCGCCAACTCGGACGGCCGCGCAGAAATGTTCATCGTCAACCTCGTGAATTTGGTGATGCTGCAGAATCCATACCCTACTAGACTAGTCATCTGGTCGTCTAGACGTTTACAGGTACAGATATAAATCGATCCAATGTGCCCCGCTTTCACATTTCCATCATCGGCGGCGCACTACAATGCCCATGACGATATTCAAACCGACAGGAATGACACCACCATGACATCCAACGAAACGGGGACACCGGGGCTTGCAGTCGAGCGCGGCGCGGGCGTGGCTGTGTGGCGCCAGATCGAACAGATCCTTTCGGCGGAAATTACAGCGAAGAGTTTTGGCGAAGAAGGCCGCCTGCCGAGCGAAGCAGAACTTGCGCGGCGTTTCGACGTCAACCGCCATACGGTGCGCCGCGCCATGCTGCGTCTTGCGGCGACGGGACTGGTCAGTGTCGAACAGGGACGTGGCACGTTCGTGCAGCCCGGTGCCATCGATTATCAGATTGGACGGCGCACGCGTTTTACCGAGAACCTGCGCCGCCACAATCAGCCGTCGGCGGGCGTGGTGTTGTCGAGCGAGAAGGTCAAGGCCGATCCGGTTGCGGCCAAGGCGCTCGGCATCCGCGCCGGCACGCTGGTCTACGAGATCGAGACGCGCCATGACTCCGAGGACGTACCGCTGACCTACGCGCGAAGCTGGTATCCGGCAATGCGGTTCGCCGATTTTCCGGCGGTGCTGGCGGGCAAACACGGCGTAAGCGCGGCGCTGGCCGAATTCGGCGTGACCGATTACACGCGCAAATGGAGCCGCATTGGTTGCATCTTGCCGAGTTCCGAAGTTGCGCGCCGTCTGCAGATCAACCGGCAGCAACCCGTCATGTGGGTCGAAAGCGTCGACGTTGATGAAGCCGGGGTGCCCATCAAATATGGCATCACGCACTTCGCGGCGGACCGCGTGCAATTGCTGGTGGAGGATGGCGTATGAGCGCGTGGACACCCGATGCACGTATCGCGCTTTACTACGCACCGCCAGCCGCATCCGCATGGTGGCATGCCGGCAGCGAATGGCTTGGCCGGGATGCTGAAACCGGCGAGTTTATGGAACCGCCTGTCGTTCCCGCGCTGGGCCAGCCGGTTGCGTCGCTGACCGTCGCACCGCGCCGATACGGCTGGCATGGCACCCTTGTGCCGCCGTTTCATATCGCCGAGGGTTACAACACGGAGCACGTCGTCCTGGCCGCAAAGGAATGGGCAAAGCGAATCGCGCCTTTCAAGGCCCCGCTGCAAGCTGCCGATCTCGGCCGCTTCGTTGCGCTTCGCGCGGCGCAATCGGAGCATGACGGAGCCATCCGCGACATCGCCGCAAGCGCCTTGCATGCCCTTGCCTCGCTGCGCGCACGGCCATCGCCGGAAGACACTGAAAAGCGGCTCGCGCCCCATCTCACTCCCCGGCAGCGCGCGTTGCTGCTCGAATGGGGCTACCCCTATGTGCTCGATGAATTCCGTTTTCACATGACGCTTTCCGATTCCATCGACTCCGAAGCGCAACGCACCGCGATCAGGACGCTCTGGCAAGCACGCAGCGAAGCGCTTGGACCACTTCCCTTCCATGGCGCGGCGCTCTTCGTTCAGGCGCATCGCGATGCGCCCTTCTCCCTTTGGCAGCGTCTGCCTTTCGCCGATGCAGGAGCGCGCGCATGAGCGCCGATCGGGGCAGACTGATCTACGTGATGGGACCATCGGGCGCGGGCAAGGATTCGCTGCTCGGCTTCGTTCGCGAACGGATCGGTTCGCAGGTGATGTTTGCGCACCGATACATCACGCGGCCTGTTTCGGACGGCGAGAATCACGTTGCGCTCACGCACGACGAATTCGCCGCGCGTCTGGCAAGCGGCGTATTCTCGATGCACTGGGAAAGCCTTGGGCTGCACTACGGCATCGGCGTTGAAATCGACGCATGGCTCGCGCGTGGTCTGGCTGTAGTCGTGAACGGTTCGCGTCAGCATGCGCCTGCAGCGCTCGAACGATATCCGCATACGCAATTCGTCCATATTCACGCGAATCCGACGGTTCTCGCCGCGCGTCTGGAACGGCGAGGCCGTGAAGATTCCAGGCAGATGGAAGCACGTCTCGCGCGACGCCCGGCGCTTGCGTTGCCGCAGGAAGCGCGGGTGACGACCATCGACAACTCGGGTCTGCTCGCCGATGCCGGACAACAACTGCTGGCTGCGATCAATCAGCCGCTGAAACTGGCCTGATGATGAAAAAGGCCGGTACGAACTTCGTACCGGCCGTTATTCCCGACGTCCTGAAATGTCAGATCACACGCTCACGCAGCCAGGCCGACCCGAGATCGATCAAGCTCACGATCACAATAACCATCAGCAACACTGCCGCGGTTTGCGCATAGTTGAACGAGCGAATGGCTTCGTACAGCACCACGCCAATCCCGCCTGCACCGACCATGCCCACGACCATCGCCGAACGCACATTCGATTCGAACCGGTACAACGCAAACGATATCCATAGCGGCATGACCTGCGGCAGCACGCCGTAGAGCACTTCGTCGAGACTGCTTGCGCCGGTGGCACGCACACCTTCGGCAGGCCGTGCATCGATCGCCTCGACGGCTTCGGCAAACAGCTTGGCCAGCACGCCCGTGGTATGCACCCAAAGCGCGAGCACGCCCGCGAACGGCCCGAGTCCGACTGCCACTATAAACAGCATCGCGAAGACCATTTCGTTGATCGCGCGGCATGCATCCATCACGCGGCGCACGGGTTGCGCGACCCAAACCGGCGCAATGTTATAGGCCGACAACAACCCGCACGGCACCGCGAATATCAGCGACAACGCCGTGCCCCACACCGCGACAGCAAGCGTCACGATCATCTCGTGAACATAGGTGCGCCAGTCGTGAAAGTCCGGCGGGAAAAAGTCGCGGCCGAACTGCACCATGTTGCCCGGGTCAGCGAAGAGATCGAGCGGACGCATGTCGGCGCTACGCCACGACAGCCCGAGTACGGCCACGAACGCGATCCACCCGAACATCGATAACCAGCTCCGCTTGGGTACGTGCAGCTCGGGCTTGATGGCATGCGGGCGTGGCCCGGCGCCGTCGAAGGAATACGCGTCGACGGGATGCTTCACTTCGCGGCCACCGTATCGAGCTGCGCGAGCTTCTCATCCAGCGCGGCGATCTTCGCTTTCTTGTCTTCGTCGGACAGATGCGCGTCGTTCTGGATTTGCTCCTTCTTCTGGAACAGGGCCATCTGACGGATCGGGATCAGTTGGGCATCGGTGGAGTCGGTGAAGCCCGACAAACCCGTGATGCCTTCCATGATCGCCTTCTCGCGCGGATCGGTCTGCGCGTAGTGGTCGAAGAAATTGCGCAGCTTGTCCTTCGTGGCTTGCGGCAGATCGCGGCGCCATACGATCGGGTCCGACGGAATCAGCGGCGACTTCCATAAGATGCGCACGCGCTGCAGCAACTCGGGATGCTGTTGCCGCAAGGTCTCAACCATGTCGGTATTGTTCGTCGCGACATCCACGCGGTTGTTCACCACGGCCAGCATGTTTGCCTCATGGCTTGACGGCAGCACGCTCTTGAAGTCGTTGCGCACCGAGACGCCGTTTTTCGCGAACAGGTAATACGAGGGCACGAGCGTGCCGGATGTCGAGTTCGGATCACCGAAACCGAGGTTGATGTCGTGGGTATTCTTCAGCACCTGGTCGACGGTCTTCCACTTGCTATTCACATTCGTGATGAGCAACGAGTAGTACCCCGCCTCCCCGCTCTTGTACTTCACCTTGGCGAACACTTCGCCGTTGCCGCGATCCACCGCTTCGATTGCGGACGCGTTGCCGAAATAACCGATCTGCACCTTATTGAAACGCATGCCTTCGATAATGCCGGCATAGTCCGTCGCGAAGAATGGCTTCACTTCGAGGCCGGTCTGCTTGTTGAGATCGTCGATCAGCGGTTGCCAGCGCTGCCTGAGCGCGGATGAATTATCGGTCGAGATGATGCCGAAGTTGATCGTCTCGGCAAGCGCTGCCTGCGAGACGAGACATGCAGCGAGCATCGCGCCGGCCAGAAGGAAACGGGCTGATTCCATCGAATGGGTCCAGGTTTGGAAAAAAACAAAAGTTGTCGGGTCAGGAGCTCGCGGCCGATGCAAATGCCGCGGATCGTGCGGATGCACCTTCTGGACGCGCTGTCGCGCGCTCCGTTTGTCGAACCGGCTCGCGCTGGGCGGCGTCGGTTTCGGTGTCGGCATCGGTCAGTAATTCTTCCGCTGCTGCGCCATACAGTTCGCGCAACAAGGCGGGGGTCAGGCTCGCGGACGGACCGTCGTACACCACGCAGCCGTTGCGCAGCGCGACCGTTCTTGCGCAGTACTTCATTGCGATATCGATCTGATGGAGCGACACGACTACCGTCAGGCCATGGTCTTCGTTGAGCGACTGAAGCAACTCCATCACGCGGCGGGAGGACTCGGGATCGAGCGATGCGATGGGTTCATCGGCAAGGACGATGCGGGCCCGCTGAACCAGCGCGCGTGCGAGCGCAGCGCGTTGCTGCTGGCCACCGGACAAGGTGCTGGCGCGCTCGTTGATGTGGTCGCCAATGCCCATTGCGGAAAGCGATGCCATTGCAAGCTCGTGCTCGTTGCGCGGAAACCGGCCGATCAAACGCCGCCACAGCGGCACGCGCGACAACGCCCCAATCAATACATTGGTGCGCACGGTGAGACGCCCGACGAGATTGAATTGCTGGAACACGAATGCGACGTCGCGACGAATCCGGCGGACTTCGCGCGCCACCTTGCCATTCTCCTGAATCGGGCGCCCGAGCAGCGTCACATGCGACGGTGCGGGGTCGGAAGCCGTGAATCCCGCAATGTGCCGCAGCAACGTGGACTTGCCTGAACCGGATGCGCCGATCAGCGCAACCATTTCGCCCTCGACCACTTTCAGGTCAATGGAGTCGAGTGCCTTGCGGCCATTGTTGAACGTCTTGCACAAACGTTCGATCCGGATTGCATCCATGATGTCCTCACTATGACGCCGGAGAATTGCAGCGTCGTAGGGATTCTAGGAAGGCAACATGACGACGCGGTGACGCTTGCAAGTCGTCTAGATGAATACACAACTGAGGCAGAAGAACACGGTCGGCAGCGCACTGGACTTCAATGTTTATTTAAAAAATCTGAATTCGGTCGCGGAGGGAAATCGGTCACACTGACGCTCGGCAAGCGTTTTGATATCTGGATAGCTCAACATTTATCTTAAGCCGGCCGGCGTGTCGTAAGACAATCACGTTTCGTCTGATGAAATTTTGAACCTGAATTTCCCGATTCGGGGGTTCATAAATTCGGCCTGGACACAGCAGTAACAGTAACAACAGAGCCGACAGCCTTCACTTGCGTGAATGAGACTGCCACAAAACGATCCGACGACATGCTTACATCTCTCCTTCCGCCGCCGGTTACGCCTGCGGTACGCCTGAGTTTTCATCGACGTTCGATGGAACTGCAGAAGCCGCTTTCCACGGTCACCATGGCCTTCACCGTCGTGGCCTTCGTGATCTTCGTGATCGCGCGCGCACACGTGACGGGCATCGAATTGCCGCTTTGGCCACGCCTGTTATGCACGCTCGCGTTGTCGCTACTCGTGGCCGCCATTCCCCGTGCGACCTCCACGTTCGTGTTCGGTATGATCGGGGCGGCGTATGTGGTCGTGCTGCAGATCGGCGTGATGATGAACGTGACGGGCGTAGAGCAGCCGCTTTACTGGATGCTGCCCGCCGGCATGGTCGTGCCCATTTGCGCCGCGCCGCTGTGGCTCACGCCGCGGCATTTCGTGCTCGGCACGACTGCGTTCTATATAGCGGGCATCCCGTTCGTGTTTTCCGTACCTTTCACGCACGACGACTGGGTGCTGTGCGCGATGTGGGTGGCCATCGGCATTCCGACCGCGACCACGTTCCATTTCGGCTTCTATTGGTTCCGGCTCAATCACTTTTTGCTGGAAGAGAAGCTCATTGCGCTCGCCGCCACCGATCCCCTCACGCAGTTGCTCAACCGCCGCGCGTTCCTCGAACAAGCCGGGCAGATGCTGAGCGCGCCACGCAGCGGCGATGAGATCGTCAGCGCCATCTTCCTGGACGTCGACCGTTTCAAGTCACTCAACGATCAATACGGCCACGCACGCGTCGACGATGCCCTGCTGCAGGTCACGCAGGTCATCAAAGGGGCGATACCCCCCGAGGCAATTGCCGGCCGGCTGGGCGGCGAGGAATTCGCGGTACTGGTTCCGACCGCCGGAACGCATCAGGCTACCGAGCTTGCAGACTCCTTGCGCATCCGCATCGCAGGAATCCTGCGGCCCGATGGTTTCCTGACGGCGAGTTTTGGCGTGGCCCATCGGCGAGAACATGAGACTGCTATCGCGCTTCTCGACCGCGCGGATGAAGCATTGTTGCGTGCGAAACATGCAGGCCGCAATCGTGTGTTCGTGGAGCGGGTGAGCAGCGTCGCGCGCGTGCGGGCGACCGCCATTGACGAAGATATCGATGCAAAAGCCGATGCGACTCCCGACGCCGATTCCGTCAGGCACTGGGGACCTTTCCAACTTTCCACGCACTTCCAGCCGCTCTACAGTCTCTCGCACCAGAAGCAAGTGGGCTTCGAAGTGCTGTTGCGCGGACGCGATCACGAGGGCCAGCCGGTTCAGCCCGAGTTGTTGTTCGCGCCGCAGTCGAACCCCGATGTCATCGAGCTCGATTCGCTCACGCATCATCTGCACTTCAACAATGCGCGCAAGCGCTTGCCGCAGGACACGTGGCTGTTCCTGAACGTCGCGCCATCCACGTTCATTCAGGCGGGCTACGAGCAGACGCTTGCGAACATGGCGAGCGCAGCGGGGCTCAATCCGGGCAGCATCGTGCTCGAAATACTGGAGTCGGAAGGCGTGAGCGCGGAAGAGCTGGCGCTGGCCGCGTGGCGGTATCGTGGATGCGGATTTTTGATTGCCGTCGATGACTTCGGCGCCGGCCATTCGAACCTCGACCGCCTGCTGCGCATCCAGCCCGACTTCGTGAAGCTCGACGGCGAGCTGATTCGCGCGAAGAGCCGCGCGTCGGAGCAGCCGTTGTTATCGACCATTGTGTCGCTGCTGCATCGCGCGGATATGCTCGTGGTCGTCGAAGGAATCGAGACGACCGAAGAGCTCGTGCTTGCGGTCGAATCCAACGTCGACTTCGCACAGGGATTCTTGCTGGGCAGGCCGAGTGCGAACATACCGGCGGCGGACGCGGTGATGCGGCGCATCGATCATGCGTTCGATGTGATCGCCGAAGGGCGGACCGCGCGCGCGAGCCGGTTTGAAGCGCAACTGTCGCCTTACCTTGCGATGGTGAGAGCCGCGGCGGCGGCGTTATCGGGCGGTGCGCAAGTCCATGAAGCCATCGCGCCGATGACCGCCTTCGCGCTTTGCCGGCGCTGCTTCGTGCTCGATCACACGGGGCGGATCGTGGGACAGGAGTTTGTGGGACAGGCCGGCCCCGGCGGTGATTTCAGGCTCGGCCCGCTGCGCTCGACGCAATCAGCGCGCTGGGATCATCGGCCGTATTACTGGAAGGCGGTAGCGAACATGGGGACGGCAGTGTTCTGCCAGCCGTATCTGTCGCTCACCAGCGGACGCGCTTCGGTCGGCGTGACAATGGCCGTGCAGCGCGACGGCGAGGTGATGGTCGTTGGCAGCGAACTCGACTGGACGTCGCCGCATCTCGCGTGGCCGGCGGGGGAATGATGGCCGCCGGGCTACTTGTGGCACAGCGGCCGCCGCGTTTAGACAACAGCCATACAGTGGTCTGACAAAGGTCATTGCTGCCGTCTGTCCAACTCCTTCGGTCACTTCGGAAACGAAGCAAAGAAAAGCGATTTTCACGCCGCGGTGTGCAAGTATCCCGGCGTATGCACATCGCCCGTCGACCTGAACAGCGCCACCGCATCGTTGAACTGCCGGCTCTGCTCTTCGAGCGGCACGGCCGTTGCCGCGGGGCTGTATTCTCCGTGTATCGTGACGGGAATAAGCTATCGATGGCTTGGATAATGGCCGCCCGCCTTACCGGGATTTACCCGCAGACCACATGGTTACGGCCACCAGCGGCTTCGGCGCGCGTGTTATTTCAGCGCGATCGCTGTTTTTGAATGCATGGATGCAATGACCGACTCGACCGCCAAGCGCTTTTCCGACCCTGAAATTGCAGGGGTTTATCGCGCGATCCACGAACGCCGCGACATGCGGCATTTCACGGATGCCCCCGTCGCGCCCGAACTGATGGCGCGACTGATCGATGCTGCGCATCACGCGCCGAGCGTCGGTTTCATGCAGCCCTGGCGCTTCGTGCGCGTGACCGATCGCGACGTACGCCTCGCGTTGCACGACATCGTGGAGACGGAGCGCCGCGCAACGGCCATGGCGCTCAACGAACGCAGCGATGAATTCATGCGGCTCAAGGTCCAGGGCATTCTGGATTGCGGCGAGGTGCTGGTCGGCGGCTTGATGGAAGACCGCGAGCGGCATATCTTCGGCCGCCGCACCCTTCCCGAAATGGACCTTGCGTCAGTGGCGTGCGCGATCCAGAACATGTGGCTCGCGGCACGCGCGGAGGGGATCGGACTGGGGTGGGTATCGCTGTTCGATGTCGCGGCGGTTCAACGTCTGCTGCATATGCCCGCCGATGCAAAGCCGGTTGCCATTCTCTGCATTGGCCACGTGGAACACTTCTACGATGAACCGATGCTGCAAGCCGAGGGCTGGGCGAAACGCGTGCCGGCAGCATACTGTTTGGAAGAAAACCGCTGGCCTGATGCGGCCTGCGAAGCCCCGGGCCAGCCGGTAATCGACTGAGCACGGGCTGGCAGTTGCCTGTTTAATGCGTCTTTTGCAGCGGCAAGTCAGCCATTCAAGGCTTGTCACGGATTTCCCGTGGCAACGGCTGTAAGTCGCACGTCGCTATAAAGCCCTTTTCCTTGCCCGACATCAAGCTCGCGATGTAATATGACGTCTGATAACGTATGAGCATGTTGCATACTAAGGTTTTCAACTCAGGCCGCAATTCGAGCAATTACGCAAGAGGAAGCCCCGTCATGACAGCGCCCGCACAGACCCCGCTCTACTCGCCCTACCAGCCGCTCCCCAATACGTTTCGCCAGTCAGTCCTAAACCAGGAAAAACAGATCGGCTGCTGGGCGTCGCTTGGCAGCCCGATCACGACCGAACTGCTGGGCGTGCTGGGCTTCGACTGGGTCCTGCTCGACGCCGAGCACGCGCCCAATGACGTCCTAACGCTCATTCCGCAGCTCATGGCGCTCAAGGACAGCCGCAGCGCGCCGGTCGTGCGACCGCCGGCCAATGAGAGCGTGGTCATCAAACGGCTGCTCGACAGCGGCTTCTTCAACTTCCTGATTCCGTTTGTAGACAGCGCGGCGGACGCCATCCGCGCCGTCGCCGCGACCCGTTATCCGCCGCAGGGCATTCGCGGGGTATCGGTAGGACATCGGGGCAATAAATACGGCACCGTGCCCGATTACCTCACCACGGCCAACGACAACATCTGCGTCATCGTGCAGATCGAGAGCCGCAAGGCGGTCGAATCGATCGATGAAATCCTTGCAGTCGAAGGTGTGGACGCCGTGTTTCTCGGGCCATCGGATCTGGCGGCATCGTACGGACATCTTGGCGACGCGAATCATCCGGACGTGCAGAAAGCCATTGCGCATGTCTTCGATCGCGCCCGCGCAGCCGGCAAGGCGAGCGGAACGCTTGCACCCGTGCAGGCCGAAGCCGAACGTTATCTCGCGATGGGCTGCCAGGTGATCGCCGTGTGCGCGGACATGGGCTTGCTGCGCAACGCGGCACAAGCCGTGCAGAAACATTTCATGCAGAAGTAAAGTGACAGTGACATCTGCGAACCCGCATTTTTTTGGAGGATGACATGCAAAAAGCTGGTTTTATCGGACTCGGGATCATGGGTAAGCCCATGGCTGAAAATCTCGTCAAGAACGGCGTTGCGCTGGCAGCGTTCACGCGCAGCGGCGTGCCAGCCGAGCTGACGCAAGCTGGTGCTGTCGCCTGCGACAACCCCGCAGCGGTCGCCGCGCAAGCCGATGTGATCTTCGTGATGGTGCCGGATACCCCCGATGTCGAGCGCGTCCTGTTCGGCGAGAACGGCGTGGCCGCGGCCTTGCGCCCGGGCCAGATCGTGGTCGACATGAGTTCGATCTCGCCAATCGCTACACGCGAATTCGCGGCCAAGGTTCGCGAGCGCGGCGGCGAGTATCTGGACGCGCCGGTGTCGGGGGGCGAGGTGGGCGCGAAGGCGGCGTCGCTGACGATCATGGTGGGTGGGTCGCAAGCCACGTTCGATACCGTCAAGCCGCTCTTCGACATGATGGGCAAGAACATCTCGTTGATCGGCGAGGTGGGTGCAGGTCAGGTCTGCAAGCTCGCAAACCAGGTGATCGTGGCGGCGACTATCGAAGCGGTGGGTGAAGCCCTGCTGCTGGCATCGAAGGCGGGGGTGGATGCAGAGAAAGTGCGCAAGGCGTTGATGGGGGGATTTGCATCGTCACGCATTCTGGAAGTGCACGGCGAGCGCATGACCAAGCGCACGTTCAATCCGGGCTTTCGCATTGAACTGCATCAGAAGGACTTGAACCTGGCATTGTCGACGGCGCAATCGCTGGGTGTATCGCTGCCGAATACGGCGACCTGCCAGGCGCTTTTCAACGCATGCGCGGCGCATGGCGGGAAGGCCTGGGATCACTCGGGCATGGTTCGCGCGCTCGAGTATCTCGCCGATCACGAGATCGGCCAGGGCGCCGCCAACTGAATCTTCAGCGCATGAAAAAGGGCATCGCGAGGTAAAACGCGACGCCCTTTTTGCTTCTTTCCCACTTAACCCTTCGTCACGCTCGCCGGCAAATCGCGGCCGTGATACTTCTTGTAGATCGTATTGAGGTTGCCGTTCTTCTGGTTCGTGCTGACCCAGTTGTTGACCCAGTCTTTCAGCTTCGGCTCGTCCTTGTTCATCGCAATACCCAGGTCGAAATCCTTTTGCGCGAACTTCAGTTCGAGGTTGCGGCTCGGCGCGCGCTTGACCATCTCGCTCAAGTTAGAAGGCGTGCTGGAGAATATATCGACCTGTCCCGTCACGACCGACGTGATCAGCGTTGCATCGTCTTCATAACGCTGGATCTGTGCGCCCTTCGCTTGTTGCGTGGTGAGCGTATCGTTGACCGTTGCACGCGTCAGGCCGATGGTCTTGCCGTCCAGATCAGCGTAGTTCTTCACGTTTTGGCTCTTGGTGCCACCCACGATGATCGTGATGACCGCGTAGGGAATCGAAAAGTCCACGACCTTTGCGCGCTCGGGCGTGATCGACAAGTCGGCGATCACCAGGTCCGCGCGCTTCGCCTGCAAGGTCGGCACGCGTGCAGCGTTCGTGATCTGCACGAGTTCGAGCTTCACGCCCAGGTCTTTCGCAAGCGCGGCAGCGGTGTCCACGTCGGAGCCGGCGGGCTGCAGGTTGGCATCGGCGAAACTGAACAGCGGCGTGCCCATCGCGATGGCGACGCGAATCTTGCCGGCCTTCTTGATGTCGTCGAGCTGGTCCGCCATGGCGCTGTGCGCTACGCCTGCGAGCAACAAGGCGGCCACGCAGCCACGCAACATGAACTTGGTTGTTTTCAAAGTAGTCTCCATTTTTATGGTCGGTTCAAAAGGTGTTTAATGCTTGAGGCTAAAGGCCGTTGTTCAGGAACGTACGCAACTCGGGCGTCTTGGGTGCATCGAGCATTTCGCCGCCGCCGACTTCCCAGACCTTGCCCTGATGCATATAGATGATGCGGTCAGCCACGCGCTTCGCGAACGCCATCTCGTGCGTGACGAGCAGCATGGTCATGCCGCCCTTCGCAAGATCCTCCATCACGCGCAGCACCTCGCCGGTCAGTTGCGGATCGAGCGCGGACGTCACTTCGTCGAACAGCATGACCTTCGGCGACATTGCAAGCGAGCGCGCGATTGCAACACGCTGCTGCTGACCACCCGAAAGCTGTTCCGGATACGCATCGGCTTTCTGACCCAGGCCCACTTGTTCGAGCACGGCCATTGCAACGCGGCGCGCTTCGTCGCGGCTCATCTTCTTCACGTGGCGCAGCGCCAGCATGATGTTTTCTTCAACAGTCAGATGCGCGAAGAGGTTGTAGCTCTGGAACACGATACCCACTTCACGGCGCAACTGATGCAGGTCGACCTTGGGGTCATCGACACGAATCCCGCACACTTCAATGGTGCCTCGATCGATCGTTTCCAGCCTGTCGATACACCTGAGCGCCGTGCTCTTTCCCGACCCGCTCGCGCCGATCACGGCGATCATCTCGCCCTTCTCCACTTCCATTGAAACGCCCTTGAGCACCTGGTTCGAGCCGAAGCTCTTATAGACGTCCCCGAGCTTAACGATTGCCGACATTGAGCTTTTTCTCCATCGATTGACTCCAGCGCGAGAGCGGATAACACAGCGCGAAATAGAAGACCCCGACCAGCCCGAATACGAGGAACGGCTGAAAGATCGAGTTATTGATGATCTGGCCGGCACGCGTCAGTTCGACGAAACCGATCACCGATGCAAGCGATGTCATCTTGATGACCTGCACCAGGAAACCGACCGTAGGCGGCAATGCAAGACGCAGCGCCTGCGGAATGATCACGAGGCGCAGGGTCTGCCAGCGCGTGAGCGACAGGCACTCGGCGGCTTCCCATTGCGGTTTTGGCATGGCGTCGATACATCCGCGCCAGATGTCCCCGAGATACGCGCTCGTGTATACCATCAGCGCAAAGCCGGCCGCGACCAGCGCAGGCACTTCAAAGCCGTACACCGAAAACCCGAAGTAGACGATGAACAGCAGGATCAGCAGCGGAATGCCCTGAATCGCCTCGATATACACCATCGCCGGACGGCTCAGCCAGCGGCGCTTCGAGATGCGCGCGAGCATCACGCCAAAGCCGCCGATGCTGCCCAGCACGAACGCAAGCGCGGACAACGCGAGGGTCCACCAGATCGAATGTACCAAATAGAACAAATGTGCCGAAGTGAAGCCACCGCTCATGCTGCACCTCCGGGAATCACGGTATCGATGCGGCCTTGATCGGGCGCCGGCTTCCCTGCTCGCTCGGCGGCCTTGCGCATGACCCGCTTGCGCTTGAACGCGACCTCGCCCACGGCCCACGCGGCAAGCTTGATCAAGAGCGACAACGCCAGATAAAGCAGTGCCACCACAATGTACGTCTCGAGCGAACGGAAGGTATCGGACTGGACGGTGTTCGCGGTCGCTGTCAGTTCTTCAGCCGAAATTTGCGACGCGATCGCGGACGCTTGCATCATCAGCAGAAACTGGCTGGTAAGCGCCGGATAAACCTTTTCGATGGACGGCTGCAGCATCACATGCCAGCCGATCCGCCAGCGCGACAACCCGAGGCATTCCGCCGCTTCGAGCTGGCCGCGCGGCACCGATTCAAGCCCTGCGCGAATGATCTCGGCCGCATAAGCGCCGATGTTGATGATCATCGCGAGCGCGGCTGCAGTGAACGTCGGCATGCGCACGCCGAAACTCGCGAGCCCGAAATACAGCAGGAAGACTTGTACGAGAAAGGGCGTGTTGCGCACGGCCTCGATATAAATCGAGCACACATGCGACAGAGGCCGATTCTTGCCGCGCTTGGCGAACGCGACGAGCGTGCCGACAATCACGCCGAAAAATACCGCTACCGTTGTCATCTTCAGAGTGAGCCAGGCGCCTTTGAGGAACACCGGCCAGTAGGGAAGCAACGGACTGAAATCGAGATGGAAATTCATCGCAGCAATGTCTTTGGTTAGTACGGACGCGGGCTTTGGCACGCTGCTCGCGCCCGCTTGCACTCTTCGCTTTGTTGCGCCCGGCGTATCTCAGAATCTTCGTACTGCAACAACACCCGGGCCCGCCGGTTTATTCAAACGGTCCGGTAGTGGTGAACGCCCCGCCCTGCAGCATTGCCACGGCGCTCCCGGGTGCGGGAGCTGGCTGCGCTTCGACTTTGGCGCGGAAGGGTTCCGACGAGTCCTGCGGCACGAACCCTAGCTTCTCGGCATAGCGGTTATCCCACCATGTGACCCGGTTGTCGGACATCCCATATACGACGGTGTGACCCACGTCCGGGGTGAACAGGCTCCGTTGCAGCAGGTCGAGCAGGTCGTCGTAGCTGAGCCAGCTCGCCATCATGCGGCGGTCCTTCGGTTCCGGAAACGCCGATCCAATTCGAATGCTCACCGTCTCGATGCCATAGCGGTCGAAGTAGAACTGCGCCACGTCCTCGCCGAATGACTTCGACAAACCGTAGTAACCATCGGGGCGGCGCAGCGCGTGCGTATCGATCTTCTCGTCCTGCCGATAAAACCCCGTGACATGATTCGAGCTGGCGAAAATGATGCGCTTCACGCCGTGCTTGCGCGCCGCTTCGTAAAGGTTGTAGACGCCCTTGATATTGGCTTCGAGTACTTCCTCGAAGGGTCTTTCCACTGAGACCCCACCGAGGTGAATCACGGCGTCGCAGCCCTCGACGAGTGCATCGACGGCTTGCTTGTCCGCCAGATCGCACGCGATGACCTCTTCGTTGGACGCAGCTTCGGACGGCAGCGCGGCCGCGAGATCCGAGACCCTGATGGTTTTTGCGAATGCCGCCACACGC
This sequence comes from Burkholderia sp. PAMC 26561, assembly GCF_001557535.2. Taxonomy (NCBI): domain Bacteria; kingdom Pseudomonadati; phylum Pseudomonadota; class Betaproteobacteria; order Burkholderiales; family Burkholderiaceae; genus Burkholderia; species Burkholderia sp. PAMC 26561. The sequence continues at coordinate 83,970 of NZ_CP014307.1, read as the reverse complement.
GGGCGAATGACCTTGCCGACACCGCCGGCAGCGCCGGTCAGCAGCAGACGATCAAAAGGACGAATGTTGTCTTGGTTGGCCATGTGAGCCTGTCTCCATTAGCGCGGCTGAGCGGAGCTTGAAGAACTCCTGTTGCGATTGAATCAGCCGCCTCAATCATATTTCATTGTACGTTGTCATATGACTATAGCGTGCATATAATCACTCGCATCCGTATTTGTCAACGATTCGAGAACATTATCCCAATCGAGGTGGCCGTGCTCAGATCGCCCAATGCGCTGTTCGAACCATCGGGGCAGCCCGCCGTGCGACGAAGTCTGACAACTGAACTCGTCGATGCAATCCGTTCGCAGATCGAATCCGCCAAGTTGCGCGTGGGCGACAGGCTTTCGACCGAAGCGGAAATGGTCCAGCGTTTCAACGTGAGCCGAACGGTCGTGCGTGAGGCTTTATCCAAGTTGCAGGCTGCGGGGTTAGTAGAAACCCGACATGGCATTGGCACCTTCGTATGCGAAGCGCAGTCGCGCTCCCTCTTCCGGCTCGATCCCGAGGACTTGGCGGGTTCCATCGACGCCCTCGCCGTCCTTGAACTCCGGATCAGCCTGGAGACCGAAAGCGCGGGACTCGCTGCTGTGCGCCGCGATAAAAGCCAGATCGCCGAGATGCGGCGAGCGTTGGTCGAGTTCGAGCACAACGTAGGCAAAGCGACTGAAACCATTTCGCCCGATATCCGGTTTCATCTCGCGATTGCGAACGCTACGGGCAATCGCTATTTCGTGGAAATCCTGAAGCACCTCGGCATGCACATGATCCCGCGCACGCGGATCACACGAACGCAAATTCCGCCCGTGCAGTACGCCGAATACCTGACGCGCGTGAACCGCGAGCACGAGCAGATTTGCGATGCAATAGAACGTGGCGATGCCGATTCGGCGCGTACCGCGATGCGCTTTCACCTGATCAACAGCCGCGAGCGTTTGCGCCGCGCGAAAGAAAATAGCTGACGCGTTCAGCGTTTGAGCGGCGGCGCGACCGACGCACGATGCGTGACCGTCACAGGAAACTCGCGATAGATCGGGTACTCGGTGCCGTAGCATTCATTCAGCAGCCACCGGACTGCGTTTTGCGTGAGGTCGGCCGTTGGAATATGTACTGATGTCAAACCCGGCGCAGAAAACGCGGCCGAGTAGTCATCGTCGTAACCCACTACGGACACATCGCGCGGCACCGAAATGCCCGCTTGCTGAAGGCACGACAATGCGCCGATCGCCATGGTGTCGTTGGCGCAGAACAAACCCGTGAAACGCTTCGTTGACGCGATCAGCAACCGCGCCGATTCATATCCGCCTTCAGGCGAGAAGTCGGACTCGATCATCTGCACGTCGCCGCGCTCAATGCCGCTGCGCGCCAGCTCTTCGAAAAATCCGGCTAGACGTGCCTGGTTATCGAAGGCCATGAACGGGCCTGAAATGACCGCAATTTCCTTGTGCCCGGCTTCGACCAGCGTCTTCGCCGCCAGCGTCCCGCCGCGATGATGATCCGGACAAAATGACGCTTCCGGCATCTGCGCAAAGTTGCGATTGAGAAACACCATCTTCGGATGCATGCGATGCAGCTTGACGAGGTCATCGTCATGCAGATCGTGACTCGTCACCACCACGCCGTCGCAATCGCGGCCGATCAGGAACTGCACGGCATCGACTGCCTGGTCGCGCGGGGAATCATCGCCGTAGCCTGTTGCCACGACCACATGCCTGTGGACCTTGCGCAGCTCGGTATCCGTCTGCTTCAGGATCGTGCCGTAGTACGGACCATGGAACGACGGCACGAAAATACCGATCATGCCGAGCGACTGCTTGGACAGCGCGCGCCCTATCGACGAAGGCCGGAAGTTGAGTTCGGCGATCGCCGCCTGCACGCGTGCGAGTGCATCGGCCGAGACCGGTCCGCGACCGGAAATTGCCCGCGATGCCGTGGACATGCCCACGCCGGCGAGAACCGCGACGTCCTTCAGGGTTGCCACTATGACTCCATGATTTAAGCGCTATAACCGGTCGCCGCCGGTTTCATCGAAGAGGGAAATGCGTTCCTTCTGAATGGAAAAACCGGTGACTTCGTCGACTGCCGCCGTCGCGGATTCCTGCGCGATGGAAGCGATTTGGGCGCCATGATAATCGAGCCAAATTACCCGGTGGTTGCCCATGGGTTCGACGAGCGACACCGTGCCCCTGTGTTCGAACGCCGGATCGATCAAAACGTCCTCGGGTCGCACGCCGAGCACACACGACTGATTTTCGCGCGGCGTTTTGACGAAGGGGTACGACGACACGTCCACGTCCATGTGATCGTTCTGGAACTGGATGCCGCCGGCATCGAAGTGAAGCGCGCCCTTGAGCAAGTTCATGCCCGGCGAGCCGAGGAAAGTCGCGACAAACAGGTTGTTCGGGCGCGCGTAGACTTCCGCGGGCGTGCCGATCTGCTGGATCACGCCGCCGCGCATCACGGCCATGCGGGTCGCAAGCGTCATGGCTTCGACCTGATCGTGCGTGACGTAGATCATCGTGGCGCCAAGACGCTTGTGCAGTTGCTTGAGCTCGCGCCTGAGTTCGGTGCGCAATTTGGCGTCGAGATTCGAGAGCGGTTCGTCGAAAAGAAACACATCTGCTTCACGCACGATCGCACGTCCGATCGCGACGCGTTGACGCTGGCCGCCGGACAACTGAGCCGGCCTTCGCTTCAATAACGGACCAAGCTGCAGCATCTCCGAAGCACGCGAGACGCGCCGTTCGATTTCCGCTTTTGGCGTCCCTGCGATCCGCAAACCGAACGACAAGTTGCGCTCCACGTTCATGGTCGGATAAAGCGCATACGACTGGAAAACAAGGGCGATACGACGATCCTTCGGGTCGGCCCAGGTCATATCCTGGCCACCGATTTCAATGCTGCCGCCGCTGACATCGATCAAGCCAGCAATGCTGTGAAGCAAGGTCGACTTGCCGCAACCCGACGGCCCGAGCAGCACCAGGAATTCGCCTGGCTCGACCTCCAGATCCAGTGATTCGATGATCGTATTGGCTCCGAGCTGGATCTCCAGATCGCGGATGGAAACATTCGATTTTCCTGCAGACATGACTGTAGACATAGATCGTCCTGGACTAACCCTTGACCGCACCGGAAGCAATGCCGCGGACGAACCAGCGACCCGAGACGAAGTAGATGGCAAGCGGCACCATGGACGTGAGAATGGTCGCTGCCATGTTGACGTTGTAGAGGCGCTCGCCGGTCGTGGTGTTGATGATGTTGTTGAGCTGCACGGTCATAGGCAGGTTCTTCGTTCCCGCGAAGACGAGCCCCAGGATGAAGTCGTTCCAGATGCCCGTGACCTGCATGATGACCGCGACCACGATGATCGGCGTGGACATGGGCACCATCAGTTGCAGGAAGATGCGCCAGAAACCGCCGCCATCCACGCGCGCCGCCTGGAACAATTCGTGAGGCAAGGCTGCGTAGTAATTGCGGAATAGCAGCGTCATGACGGGCATGCCGAAGATCGTATGAATCAGCACGATACCCGGCAACGAGCTGAACAGATGCACGGTTGCCAGCACGCGTACCAGCGGATAAACCATCACTTGCACAGGAATGAACGCGCCCATCAGGAGGATCGCGAACAAGGTGCTTGCGCCGCGCGGCTTCCAGAATGAGAGCGCATAGCCGTTTACCGCGCCCACGAGAATGGACAGGATCGTACTCGGCACAACAATGCGAACCGAGTTCCAGAAGCCGACTTGAATACCCTGGCAATCAAGACCGGTACATGCGGACTGCCATGCTTCGCGCCATGCATCGAGCGTGAAGCGAACCGGGAATGCAAGGATGTTGCCCATGCGAATTTCGGCCATCGGCTTGACCGATGTCACGAGCATCACGTACAAAGGCAGCAGGAAAAACAACGCAGACGTCAGCAGGAACGCGTACACGCCAAGCCGCGCCGGAGAGAAACGCGGCTTGCGTCGAAGAGGCGGACGTAGTGTATTCATCGTGCATCCCTCAGCCGCAACGCGCGGCTGCGAACGTAGAAAACAGGCGCGAGAATCGCGAGCACGGTCACCAGCAAAACGATCGACGCCGCCGACGCAAGGCCCAGGTTCGCCCGTCCGAACAGATAGTCCATGATGAACTTCGCGGGCACTTCGCTCGCGGTGCCGGGACCGCCTTGCGTCATGGCGACGACTGCATCGTAGAGCTTGATCACCATCACGAACAGCAGGATGAACGCGGTCGAAATGGACGCACCGAGCATCGGGATCACAATGCTCACATAGACGCGCCAACGCGGAATGCCGTCGATACGCGCGGCCTTCCAGATCTCTTCATCTATGCCGCGCAGTCCCGCGAGCAGCAATGCCATCACCAGCCCCGAGGCCTGCCATACGGTCGCGATCACGAGCGTATAGACGACCTTGTCCTGGTCGACGATCCAGTCAAAGCGCGCATGCGTGAAACCGAGCCGGTGCAGCACTTCCTGGATCCCGAGTTGCGGATTCAGGATCCATTGCCAGACAAGACCGGTCGCCACGAACGACATGGCATACGGATACAGGAACACCGTACGCAACGCGCCTTCGCCCACCACTTTCTGATCGATGAACACAGCCAGCAGCAACCCGATCGCAAGACACATGACGATAAACAACACGCCATAGATCACGATGTTCTGCAGCGACAGCATCCACCGGTCGTTGTTGAACAGACGCACATACTGCGAGACGCCCGCGAAGTTCGAGGACGCGAACGTACGCGAATTCGTGAAGGACGTACGCAAGCTCCACAACATCGTTCCGAGGTACGCAAACACGACGGTCAACGCAAGCGGCACCAGCGCAATGTACGCAGCCAGGGGAAACCGCTTCCTCAGCGGTTTCTTCTTCGCGTGCCTCGCGGCAGGGTGCAGGGCTTTGTCGGCGGGCGTCACGGCCATCAGCTTTTCAGCCCGCTTGCAAAGGCCTTCTGCGCGTCCTCGACCGACTGGTTCTTGTTCCAGAAGTTGGTGATGACGTCCTGCAACGCGCCATTGATATCCGGCGGCGTCAGCATTTCCGGATTCGGCAGTTGCCGCGACTTGTCCTTCATGATCGCAATACCCATCTTTGCGCACATGTCGAGACTCGAATCATCGATGTCGGAACGGATCGGAATCGATCCCTTCTTCGCGCTGAACGCAACCTGCGCAGCCGGCGATGTCATCACGGTCGCAAGCAGCTTTTGCGCCTTGATCGCGTTGGCATCGTCGGTCTTGGGGAACACGAATGCATCGCCTGCAACCAGATACGGCGAATGCGGACCGAAGCCCGGGAAGCAGCCGAAGTCCTTTCCTGCAGATTGTTTCGCCGCGACGAACTCGCCCTTCGCCCAGTCGCCCATGATCTGGACACCGGCCTTGCCCGAGATCACCAGCGCCGTTGCGTCGTTCCAGTTGCGTCCCGGCGAACCCGGGTCGATGTAGTTATGCAGGCGCTTGAACTGCGTCAGCACTTTCTTGAAGGCATCGGATTTGACCGCGTTGACATCGCGATCGCGATAGATCTTCAAATACAGATCAGGGCCGCCGACATCGGCGAAAACGGCGTCGAAAGTGATCTTCTCCTGCCAGGCCTGACCACCCAGCGCAAGCGGGATGATGCCGGCTGCTTTCAGCTTGTCGAGGTCCGCGATGAATTCATCGTACGTGGCGGGCTCTTTCGTGATGCCGGCCTTCTGGAACGCCGGCTTCGAATAGAAGAACCATGCCGGCATATGGATGTCGACGGGCGCTGCGTAGTAGTGACCGTTCGACTTGATGCTCTCGATGATGGATGGCGGGAAGTTCTTGTCCCAGTTCTCCTTGGCGGCGACATCGTCAACGTTGTTCAGCAGGCCTTGATCGATGATGTCGTGGAATTGCTTTGATGTATTGAACTGGGCGGCCGTCGGCGGATCCCCGCCCATGATGCGGTTCAGCGCGGTCGAGCGCGCCTGGTCGGCGCCGGCCACCGCGTTGTCAACCCACAGGCCGCCGGCCTTGTTGTAGGCATCGGCGAATTGCTTGATGGCGGCTGATTCGCCACCTGACGTCCACCAGTGGATCACGGTGGCTTTCAACGGATCGGCGTGCGCCGCGCTCGTGGCCGCGACGGCCGCAATGACGCTGACAACCAACTTCTTCATGCGGTTCATTGAGTCTCCTCCGGGCTGTCTCGCCCATGTGGTCCAACGGAATCTGCATTGATGCTGTGCTTAGGATTACTTACGCACGGGCGTTACGCTCCTCGAGGAACTTCGCGACGAGTTCGGCGCTGCGTTTGAACGTGCGCTTCTGCGTCTTGTAGTCCACATGAACCACGCCGAACCGACGCTCGTAACCAAAGGCCCACTCGAAGTTATCCATCAGCGACCAGATGAAATAACCGCGCACGTCCACCCCCGCCTTGATCGCGCTGTCGACGGCGGCGAGGTGGCGTTTCAGGAACGAGATGCGTTGCTCGTCGTTCACCTGGCCATCGATCACCTGGTCATCCGACGCCATGCCGTTCTCCGTGATGTAGATTGGCGGCAACGACGGATAGGTCTTGTGGAATCCGATCAGCAGGTCGCGCAGTCCATCGGGATAGACTTCCCAGCCCATTTGCGTGCGCTCGACACCTTGCAACGGCACTTCGGTGAAGCCATGCGCGCCATCGCTTTTTACGTTGCTGCGGAAGTAGTAGTTGATGCCAAGGAAATCCAGCGGTGCGCCAATGGTATCCATGTCGCCATCGAGGACCAGCGGTTCAGTACCGGGCCACAGTTCGAACAGATCTTTCGGATAGGACTTCTTCAAGAGCGGATCGAGCACCCAGGCGTTGTGCTGGACTTCGAACAGGTGTGCGGCGTGTTTGTCGGCAGCGCTGTCAGTTTCGGCCGAGCTTTTCCCCATGTTCGCAACGATCCCTTTCAGCGAGCCGGGATCGTTTGCGCGCAGCACCTCGACGGCCTTGCCGTGCGCGAGCAGCAAGTGATGCATCGCCTGGCATGCGTATCGGCCGTTGGCCAGGCCCGGCGCATGATGGCCGTTGCCGTAGCCGAGGAACGCGGAGCACCACGGTTCGTTGAGCGTGGCCCATGCATCGACCTGGCCCTTGAGTTCGCGGCTCATCAAGTCCGCGTATTCCGCAAACCGATAAACAATGTCGCGATTCAACCAGCCGCCGCGATCTTCGAGATACTGCGGCAGGTCCCAGTGATACAGCGTGACGAAGACCTTGAGCCCCTTCTCTTTCAGGCGCCCGACCAGCTTCTTGTAGAAATCGATGCCCTTCCGGTTCGGCTGCCCCGCTTCGTCCATCACGCGCGGCCATGCAATCGAGAGCCTGTAGCCGTCGACATTGAGCGCCGACAGCAGATCGAGGTCCGCTTCCCAACGGTGATAGTGATCGCATGCCACTGCGCCGGTGTCGCCGGCGAGCACCTTGCCGGGCGTGGCGGAAAACGTGTCCCAGATCGATGGAAGCCGGCCGTCTTCATCAACGGCGCCTTCGATCTGGTACGAGGCAGTCGCGGCGCCGAGGAGGAAATCTCGCCGCCAGAGGGCGGAATCGGCGGGTGGGGAAAACGGATCGCTGGAAATAACGGATGCGTCAGATGCCACGGAAACTCCTGTAGATCGGTGGAGTGGAAGCGCTTCCACAAGCGCTTGCGAACGATAGCAGCGCCGATTAAACAGGGACAATCCGGGTTTGTATGGATGCGAGGGGGAAGTGCGGGGAAGAGTCCGGATGAGGGTGAGCAGCGCAGGTCGTTGGTAATAACGCGGCCAGCATCAGCCACATTAACGTTCACATCACAGAGCGTAGGGCACGCGCACACCAGGTTGATCTGGCGAAAAATCTTTCGTGTTGCGTGAGACTAGCAGCAGCGAATGCGCTTGTGCCGATGCCCAAACGATCGCGTCCGGAAGTTTCACACGATGTTTCTGACGGAGCTCGACCGCCCGCGCCGCGATCTTTTCGTCGATGGCAATGACACGAAATGTGTTGAGCCACGCACGAAGCTTTTCCTCGCTGTCAGGCGCAGCACCAACCATGATTTCCATCCACGTGATCAGGCTGATTGCTTTTGACTCGTAACGGGTCATTTCGGTCTTGGCCGCGTCGATCCGGTTCAGATAGTCAATGAGGATGCAAGTGTCGAATAAAGCGTTCACCATTCGGACCGCAGCCTCTCTTGGTACGCCAAACCATCCGTTTTCGTGTTCTCCCATAGGCCGAAAACGTCCGTAGCGAGAGCTGGCTTGCGCCGCGCAATGTACGAATCAAGCGCGTCGCGAATAACAGCAGCGCGCGCTCGTTTGTCCACTTCAGCAATTTGCGTTATATCGCTCAACTGCATGTCGGTTAAGTCAACAAGAATTCGGCTCATGATCATTCCCATATATGATATCTACATCATATATCACCCTGCGCCGAGTAGCAAGTTGCGCATGCGGCTTCATATCGTCGCCACCGATCCCGAGTCCACCCGATAATTACTGCCATTCACAAAACTCGCGCGCTCGGAGCACAGGAACACAACAACCGCCGCCACCTCCTCCGCTTTCCCGCGCCGTTTCAACTCCATGAACGGGCGCTCTTCATCGAGGAAACTTTTGACGGCGTCGTCGAAACTCGTACCGTTTTCCTTTGCGCGCTTGTCCATCATCGCGTCGGTCATGGGCGTTGCAATGAACGCCGGCGACACCGCGTTCACAAGTACGCCCTCCTTCGCATACGTTTTCGACAACCCTTTCGCGAGGCTCAGTACACCCGCCTTGGCGGCGCAATACGGCAGCTCGTCCACATAGGGCTGCACGGCATCCTCGGAGGCGAGCAACACAATCCGCCCCCACCCGCTCCCCCGCATTTCATCGATAAAAGCGCGCACCAGGCGCACCGGCGACATCAGGTCCGTATTCAGCGTATCGATCCAGCCTTGCTCATCGATCTCGTGGAACATCCCGGTCGCCCCCGTCACGCCGGCAGCGTTCACGAGAATCTGCGGCACGCCCACTTCGCCGAGCACGCGCTTTTTCAGCAATGCAACCGCGGCCGGGTCAGTCAGGTCGGCCGCGAACGCGCGCACACCGTGACCGAGCTTTCGCGCGGCTTCGTCGAGTGAGGATTGATTTTTGTCGGTGATGACGACCTGGGCGCCTTCGGCCAGCAATTGCTCGGCGGTGCTAAAACCGATGCCCGAATCTGCGCCGGTGATCAGCGCAATACGTCCGTTGATACCAAGATCCATGGTGCTCTCCCGTTCCCGATGAACGCGTTCGCCAGTGGCGACTGTCCGTCAGCGCAGCACGAGGGATTCAGCAAAAACGGTGCCTCTGGAAAACCTTATCCGGCGCACTTCACAGGAATCCGCGCGACAAAACGCGTCCCCGCATCTGTTGACGAACTCACCGAAAGCGTCCCGCCGTGTGCCTTGACGATCTGCGAACAGATGTATAGCCCCAAGCCCAGGCCGCCGCTCGGCTGACTGGTCGAGGACCGCCAGTACGGCTCGAAAACCTTTGCGAGTTCGTCGAGCGCAATGGGATGGCCCCCGTTCGCAACGCTGATGACCAGATCGTCGGTATGAATTGCAGCATCGACGTGCACCGGCTGTTCCGGCGCGCCATGAGTCAGCGCGTTGGCAAGCAGGTTCGACAACAACTGCTGCACGCGGCCCCGGTCGCAATCGATACTGCCATCCACGTCGATATGTTCCAGCACAATGCGCCCGGGGTTCGCCGTGCGCAATTCCGCGACGACATCGGCAAGCGCATCGGACATGTCACTGGCAGGAGACAACGCCACGCCCAGTCCGCCGCCAAGCCGACCTCGCGCGAAGTCGAGGACGTCGTCGATCAGCCGCGACATGCGTTTGGTCGTTGCCCGCAGGCGCGTCCCCAGCGACACAATAGCCGGGTCGTCACGGCGCGCCAGCAACTCTGCGGTCGCGCCAACAGCCGCCAGCGGGTTGCGCAGATCGTGACCAAGCACTGCGATGAACTGCTCGCGTAACTCTGCGGTCGCGCGTTCGTCGAGAAGCGCGGCTTCGGTCGCCGAACGCTCTTTTTCGCTCTCGAGCTGCAATGCAATCAGCTCGGCGAAGAGCGTGAACATGGTGAGCGTACGGGTGTCCGACACCACCGCCGGACGCGGATCGATCGCACAAAGGTCGCCAAAATATTCACCATTCGGCAGGATGATCGGCACCGAGATATAACTTTCGATGTTATAGATACGCGGCGTATGGTGGTTCTGGTAGAGCGGATCGGTGCTCGCGTGGTCGACCGTGATCGGGGCGCGCAGAGCCCTCGACTCGCTGCAAAGCGTGGTGTGAACGTCGAGCTGGCCGCCCGCCACGAGACCGAATTGAATCGTGTCGTGAACGGCGCACGCGGTCCAGGTTCCTTCGGTGACGCGCGCGACCGCCGCGAATCCGAGACCGGTGTTTTTACAGATTACGCTCAGCATGGATGGCACTGCGCCGATGCGCGCCACCGCAGCTACGTCGCGGGCGATATCTTCGTCGCGATCACTCATGGACGCGCGTCAAGGTAATAAAGAGCTGCATGGGGTTCAAAATTTGGCTTCGGGTTTCCGGAAAAATCGACATTACCATGTACTGCACGATACAACATGTCGGGCCAATCTGACCGTTTTGCGAGTACCACCAAGGTAAAAATCACTGATGTTTCCGCACTCAATCTCATACAAAGAAGACCAATGACCGGAGCAGTCCTTTCCAAGTCGCCCACGGGCATTTCAGGTTTCGACGACGTGACCCTTGGCGGCTTGCCTCACGGCCGTCCCACCCTGATGTGCGGCGCAGCCGGTTGCGGCAAGACGCTTTTTGCAATGACCTTCCTCGCCGAAGGCGTTCTCAAGTACGGCGAACACGGCGTGCTGGTCAGTTTTGAGGAATCGGCGGAGGACCTGGCGGCCAACGTCGCGTCGCTCGGATACGACGTGAACGCCCTGATCGAGCAAAAAAAACTTGCCATCGATCACGTGAAGATCGACCCGACGGTCATCGAGGAAACCGGCGATTACGACCTCGAAGGCCTGTTCGTGCGCCTCGATTACGCCATCCGGAGCGTGAACGCCAAGCGCGTGGTGCTCGACACGCTCGAAGCGCTGTTCGCGAGTTTCCCGAATCCCGTTCTGCTGCGCGCGGAGTTGCGGCGGTTGTTCGACTGGCTGAAGGAGCGCGATGTCACCGCAATCGTGACGGCCGAACGCGGCGCGGGCGGCCCGGGGCAGCTCACGCGCCATGGCATCGAGGAATATGTTTCCGACTGCGTGATCCTGCTCGATAACCGCGTCGAAAACCAGGTCAGCACGCGACGCCTGAGAATCGTCAAATATCGCGGTTCGGCGCATGGAACGAACGAATACCCCTTCCTCATCGATACCACCGGCATCAGCGTGCTGCCCATCACATCGGCGGGCCTGTCGCACGTCACGTCGAACGAAACCACTTCCACGGGCATCGACGATCTGGACGGCATGCTGGGCGCGGGCGGCTATTTCGTGGGTTCGAGCGTGCTGGTTTCGGGGCTCGCCGGCACCGGCAAGACCACTTTCGCCGCCAAGTTCGTGGAAGCGCGCTGCGCGCTCGGTGAGCGCACCCTCTGGTTCGCCTTCGAGGAGTCGCCCGAGCAGATCGTGCGCAACATGCATTCCGTGGGCTTGGATCTTGCGCAGTACCTGGGGGAGTCCCTGCGAATCGAATCGGCGCGTCCGAGTTTCTTCGGGCTGGAAATGCATCTTGCGCGAATGGCGCGGGACATCGAATTATTCAAGCCGACCGCCGTGGTGGTCGACCCGATTTCCGCGTTGCGCGGCGTCGACGCGGAAGTGCATGCGACGCTGCTGCGGCTCGTCGACCTGCTCAAGGCGCACGGAATCACTGCAATTTTTACCAGTTTGACAAGCACCGATCAGGCGTCGAGCATCAACGACCGCAGCATTTCGTCGCTGATGGACACATGGATCTCGTTGTCGCATATGGAAACGAATGGCGAGCGCAACCGGCTCGTGTACGTGCTGAAATCGCGCGGCATGGATCACTCCAACCAGGTTCGCGAATACAAGATCAGCAACGAAGGAATCGCCATGGTGCCGGCCTATGTAGGAGCGCGGGGCGTGCTGACCGGTTCAGCGCGGCTTGCGCAGCAAGTTCAGGAACGCGATGAAATCGCCGCGCGGGAAGAAGCCGTGCAGCAAAAAGTGCGTGAACTCGCGCGACGCCGCAAAGTGGTGGAACTGCAGGTTGCCGAACTGCGATCAACGCTGGAAGCCGAAGCGGCGGAACTCGAGGCGCTGATTACGCAGCGCGACGAACGCGATCGCACCCGCGATGCCGATCGCGCAGACATGGCGCGGGTCAGGCAGTCAAAGCAATGACCAACCACGAACCGTTACCAAACGCCGAGCCTTACCTGTTGCGCCTGTACGTGGCCGGGGAAACGCCGAAATCGCTCGCCGCAATCCGCAACCTGCGCGCATTGTGCGCAACGCATCTGGCCGGGAAATTTTCCATCGAAGTCATCGATTTGCGCGTGAATCCGCAACTCGCCGCTGCCGATCAGATCCTCGCCATTCCCACGGTCGTGCGAAATTTGCCGTCGCCGCTTAAAAAAGTCATCGGCGATCTCTCCGATACTGAACGCGTGCTCGTCGGCCTCGACCTTCGTCCGGGGATCCGCTCATGAACGCAAGTCCTGCCGGCGCGGACAGCGGGCTTTCGTCGACAAGGCCGCCATCGGCCCAGCTTGTGCTGCGCCTTTACGTCACGGGGAACACGCACCGCTCCACGCGCGCCGTGGAGAATGCCAGGCGTTTGCTCGAGGTCTACGCGGCGGGACGTTTCGAGCTTGAAGTCATCGATATCTATGTGCATCCCGAAGCGGCCATCGCCGCGCAGATCATCGCCGCGCCGACGCTGGTGAAGCTCAATCCCGGACCGCTGCGCCGGGTGATCGGCGACTTGTCGGACTCGAACAAGGTGCTCGCCGCGCTTGGCCTGAATGCATTCGACACCGCTGGCGCCGCGCCCCCCGCGCCCGAGAGCGCTTCCATCAAACCTTGACGCGCATGCCCGATCAATTCCGCGACCCACCCGTTGTATCGTCACTGGACACTGCGTCCATAGAAGAACTGCGCGAGCGGCTGCGCGAAGCGGAAGACACGCTCGACGCCATCCGCAGCGGCGCGGTGGATGCGGTGGTCGTCGGCAGCGACGAGGACAGGCGAATCTATACGCTCGAAAGTGCGGACCGGCCGTATCGTGTGCTGGTGGAGCAGATGCAGGAAGGTGCGGTCATGCTTTCCGGCGACGGCACGATCCTCTACGCCAACGAACGCGCCGTGCAATTGCTCGACCGCGAAGTGGAGCATGTGGTCGGCCATGCGTTCAGCGCGTTCGTGCTTGAAGGACAACACGTACGGCTTGTCGAATTGCTGCAGGAAAGTGCGACCGGTCCCGCTCGCGACGAACTCACGGTGTTGTCAGCGAGCGGCGAAACGCCGGTGTATTGCAGCTTCAAGGCGCTCGATGCCGAACGGGACCGCGACCGCCTGATTTGCGGCGTGATCTCCGACTTGTCCCAGCAGCGGCAGATGGAAGCGCGGTTGCACCAGGCGCAGAAAATGGAAGCGGTCGGACAGTTGACGGGCGGTCTTGCGCACGACTTCAACAACCTGCTGCAAGCCATTCACGGCAATCTCGAACTGGTGAAACGCGTGCCGGCCGATTCCGAGCGCGTGCTTCGCTGGACCGACAATGCCATGCGCGCGGTGAGCCGCGGCGCGAAGCTGACCGCGCAACTGCTGGCGTTTTCGCGCTCGCAGAAGCTCGAACTGAAAGCGGTTGCGCTCGCGCAGCTTGTGCACGGCATGGCGGATCTTTTCGATCGCACGCTGGGTCCATCGGTCGATCTGAGGCTGGAACTCACCGACGAACACGCGCTTGTCATCGCGGACGCAACGCAGCTCGAGCTCGCGCTCCTCAACCTCGCGATCAACGCCCGTGACGCCATGCCGTCGGGCGGCTTGCTGCGCATCGGGACGGTTTCGAAGACGATCACGGACGACGCCGATCTGGCCGATGGCGACTACGTGGAACTGAGCGTGGCCGACACCGGCACGGGCATGCCCGCCGATGTCGCCGCGCGCGCCTTCGAACCGTTTTTCACGACCAAGGAAGTCGGCGCGGGTACGGGGCTCGGACTGGCGCAGGTGTACGGGATCTGCCGGCAAGCGGGCGGCCATGCGCGTATTGACAGCAGTCCGCGCGGCACGCGCGTGTCGCTGTTCCTGCGCCGTTCGCCTGAAGCGCAGGCGGCGCCAGACCCATCGGCGGCGCTGATCGTCCAGACCAGCAACGCCGGCGCGCCGCGCATCCTCGTAGTCGATGATGACCCGGATGTTCGCGCGTTCATGGTCGACACGCTGGTGTCGCTGGGGTATCGGGTCGAGTCCGCGGCGAGCGGGCGCGCGGCGCTGCACATGATGGCCGAAGCACAGCCCGACTTGCTGGTGCTCGATTTCGCGATGCCGCATCTCGACGGCGCGGCAGTGGCGAAACTCGCGCGTGAGAAAGGCTATGCCATGCCGATTGTGTTTGCCAGCGGCTACGCGGACAGCTCGGCGCTCGATGCCGCGATGGGCACCAACATTTCGCTCTTGCGCAAGCCCTTCTCGATCGCGCGGTTGTCGGCGGCGGTCGCCGCGGCGTTGTCGCTGGAACGCTGATTCAGTTCACCAGCGGCGCGATGCCGACGGTATGGCCACGTTCGCAAGCACAGGGGCAATCGCTTCTTCGATGCCGGTATCGCCCCTTTGCCGCGCGTGCTCGGATTCTTCGGCAAGCCGGTTCACTTCCCATTCGCGCTGCCATTGCTCGACTTCCTGACGCCGTTCGATGGCGAGCCGGGCCTCCTCTTCCTCGTCGATCCACGCAGAGAACGTGGAGAATGCGCGTTCCATCGCTTCGTAATGGGCCGCCGGGCCGAAGACCGTGAACAGCAAACGCTCGCCGTGTCCGGGATGGGTCCAGTAGATCGCGAGTTCCTGATCGGCAACGGCGTCCGCTTTCGTGTATCGCGCGGCATGTCCGCTCGATATTGTTTCTGCCGCCGCTGCCGGCGCGAAATCGTTCCAGCGCATCATCTCTTCTCTCGATGCTACGAACTTCGGCGTTTGCGGTTTTTCATCGCGCGCGACGCGTTCCTTCGCCACGACCTTGACCGGCCAGTCGAAGCTGCCCGAACGCAGGCGCTGGAACTCGCCTGGAGCATCGCTGGAAATGAATTCCTTCGATACCCGGTTCACGTTCAGTGTGCGCGAAGCCAGCCGCAACATCAGATCGACGCCGCCGCCGAGCACGCGGATACGGCGTTCGTCCTCGCGGATTTCGGCGACGCACGGCGACGACACCGTCGACTCGCGCCGGTCGTCCATATAGCCATGCACCCAGAGAACCGCCAGCACGAGCAACGATACCGCGACCGCAACGTCGGTCTGCGGCGCGAGCGCGAGCCCGGCAAACAGCATGGCGATAGCCACGGCGAATATGCTGATCTTCATGAACCGCCCAAGGGCGGAATCAGCCTGGAAGAAGGCAAGCAACCACATTGGATTTTCCCGGATCTTTTCTTTGTTTTGACTTCATATCCGCAGCCGGCATGCACGAAGGGTCTGGCTTCGCCCGGCCTGCGAAATGCACGATGCCTCGCAGAACACTGGATAACACTTCAAGGAAACGCTGCGGAAACCCCCGTTGCCGCAGCGCCCCTTTCTCTCACACACACGACCCCACCAGTTTCAGCAATGAATGATGCACGCGGCCTACTGCACCGCCCTCTCATTGCGTCCGCCTTTTCCACCCATTCCGTTTGCGACTTTCAGTACATGCCTACAAATGCCTTTGCTTTCGACTTCGCTTCGTTCACGCGCGCAGTTCGCGCACGAGCGCGGCCGTTTCTGCGCCGATGCTGCGAGCGTCTTGCGCGTCGCGCCTGCGTCGCGCATTCGCAGACGTGCGGATGCTCGTGACGCCGCTGGCAGAACACCTTGCGCGCGCTTCCGTCGGTGTGCAGCCAAACCGTTCCTTGAACGCGCGGTTAAACGTCGATTCGCTCATGAAGCCGACCGCACATGCGATGGCGCCAATCAGATCGCGGGTGTGCATCGGCGATTCGAGGCGGCGCATGGCTTCATCGAGCCGGCGCGCGCGCACGTAGTCGGCCACGCCGCCCATCGGCTCGAAGAGCGCGTACAACGCCGTACGCGATACCTTCAATGTGTCCCGCAAGCGCGCCGGACCGAGATCGGGATCGGCGAGATTGCCTTCTATGTAACTGAGCGCCTGCGCCCGGACCATGGGCGTGAGGCGTGGGTCGCCGGACTCCTCGCAGCGCTCGGCGCGGCGCAGCACGCACGCGGCCAGGAAATCGAGCGTGGC
Organism: Burkholderia sp. PAMC 26561; assembly: GCF_001557535.2. NCBI lineage: Bacteria > Pseudomonadati > Pseudomonadota > Betaproteobacteria > Burkholderiales > Burkholderiaceae > Burkholderia > Burkholderia sp. PAMC 26561. The sequence continues at coordinate 67,458 of NZ_CP014307.1, read as the reverse complement.
TTCGCCGGCGACGCTCGATTCTTCGTCGTCCATCGATGCAGCCACGTTCGCGAGACTGCGCACGTGCGATGCAACCAGCCGTCCGATCGGGTCGGTGGCTTCCCATGACAAACCATGCATCCGCAGCAGTCCGCCGGTGCGCCGGTCGATTGCCTGGCGCGGAATCATCAGCGTCAGCATGGGCGCATCGCGGCTGATGCCGATGTTTTCGACCGCCAGGTCGCGCACGACCACGGAGCCGAGCGAGACTTCATGCGTATCGCGGCCGAACGTGGACAACAACCTGCCGTCGAGCAGGCAATGAACCAGGTAATGGTCCACGCCGGAGGTCGCGATCTTGCGCTTCGTGCGCTGGAACGCGACTTCACCGTGCGTGATGTGAGACGTGAGCAGCATGCCGCCTAGCGTCCAGCTTTCCTGGCTGGCCCTGAACGGAGTGACCGGCGTCTTCGGGCGCTGGATCTCGAACATGGCGTCGAGTCCCTCGCGCCAGATTTCCTCGGCATCGTTTTCCGCGAAATCGGCGCTGTCGAACTTGAGGATCAGTGGCATCGCTTTACTCTGCCTTTGTTATTAAGCTGGCTGACTTTATATACCGGACCGGCAACAGTTTTGAAATAAAGCTGATTACCAGATGTTTCCTTTCGTTCAGGATGATTACCCGGTAACTCCGCACTTATTATCGGCTTTCGGCTGTAAAACTTTAGCGCGCGTTTAAAACGGCGGGATGACGAACGTGGAATCGAAAGTCACGCAAAAGCACGCTGCAGCGCGGCGCAGGCTCTAAAAACCGAATCGAATGAAGGCCTCGATCAAGATCCCGATAAAACCGGCAGCCGATCGAAACTGCGCCGCACGAGATGCCATCGAACGCGTTCTTGCGATTCGTGATCGAGTTCTGTCAGAAAGCGCGTTTTCCCGGCAATAACGGCGCCCACCGGCACGCCATCACGATAAAGCACGCGATTACCCGGAATGGCGGGGACTTTCTCGCCCGGCAATAACGTTCCCGCGAGATTCAGCGGATCGACCGCGCTGATGGCGATCAGGCTGCCATCGGCGGGACGGTTGCGCATGTCGCGCAGAAGCGGCACGGCCTCGGGCAATGCAAATTGTTCACCCGACAAGCCGGCGACAAAACGGCCGCCGCGAATCTCGCCGCGCGCTTCCAGGCGGTGGAACACCCGCAGCAGGTCGCGCCACGGCGGCAGCCAGTCGGCCTCACGGTCGAGCAGACGCCAGAAGACGACGCCGTATCGGCGCAGCAGGGTCATGGCGACGTGTTCCAGTGCATCTCCCGGTGCGCCGTCGCTTTGCGGGCGGCGCAGCAACGCCCAGCGTCCCGCGTCATCCATCCCGCCTATGAAACGCCCTCCCCGCCTTGGCCGGCGGCTGGAGAATGCGTTGCGCCGCGAGGCCGGCGCGAGCAATGCGCGCAAGCCGGCGAAACTATCGGCGTTGACCAGTCCCATCGATACCAGTTCGCCCAGCGCCGTCTCGAGTTCGGTGTCGAGCAGGCGGACATCGGAGCGCAGCTCGTCGAAGAACATGGCGCCGTGTTGTGTGAGCGCGTCGAAGACCATTTGCGCACGCGATGACGGTTCGGGCGACTGGACCGGCTGCATCAGCGCATTCCACGCCGGCAGGTTGCGGCGCGGCAGCAGGACGATAGGCGTGGTGCGCACCGGGCCTCCGGCGCTGCGCGAGCGTATGCCCGGACGGCTCCAGACCACCTTGCCGGCGCGGCAGAGGTCGTCGAGCCAGGACATCGAATATTCGCCGAGACGCGCGGGCAGGATCTCGTCCTCCCATGCCACCGCCGGGGCTTCATAACCCTCGAGCTGCTCGATGACCGACATCAGCGCGTCATGGCCGTCGGCATGCGGATCGGCTCTGGAATCTGCGCTCAAATGCTGCCAGTCGAACTGGAAGCGCATGAAATCCTGCAACTCGACCGGTTCGATCTCGCGCCGCAGGCGGCGCACGGTGTATCGGTGGATACGAGCGAGCAGATGACGCTCGCACCATTCTTCTTCCATGGCGCCCGGCGTGAAGCGGCCGCGCATGACATATCCCTCGGCTTCGAGACGCGTCAGCGCGAGCGCCACCGGCGACGCCGGGACCACGAGCGCGCGTGCGATTACCGCGACGGGCAGCGGACCAAAACCGCTCAGCCGCGCGCGTATGATTTCAACGAGCGCATCGTCTTCTGTCCAGGCGTCGTCGAAGCCCTGCGGCGGCTTCAAAGGCGGTTGCATCGGTGCGACCGGATGGATGGCGCGCACGCACGTGAGACGTTCGACCGGCACCCACAACCCCTCCTTCGATGCCACCTGGAAACGCGTCGCACGGTCCGACTGCGCCAATGCGGTCAGCCATGCAGGCCAGCCTTCGTTGGCTTCAGCCTCGGCGTCCGTGATGCACGCAAGCGTGGAGAGCGCTTCATGCATTTCATCGGCGTTACGCACCGACGGCCACGCTTCTTCCCGCACGCCCGCGATGGCGTCGGCATCGAGCGCGCCGAGATCATCGGCGGAATCGGGATCGGTCCAGCGGCGGGCCAGTACGGCTTGCGTGCGGCGTTCCTCGATCGGGGCATCGTCGAGAAAGGCGTACGGACGCGCCGACAAAACCTCAGCCGCCAGCGGCGACGGCGCGGGCAGATCGCGCGTGACAAGCCTGATATCGCCACTTTCGATACGCCGCAGCAACGCCAGCCACGCGTTGCAATCCATGGCGTCGTGCAGGCAGTCGTCAATAGTCTGGTCCACCAGCGGGTGATGCGGCACTTCGCGCTCGCCCACCACGTTTTCGATGCACGCCGCCTGATCCGGAAACACGGCTGCAAGCAGGTCCTCACTTTTCATCCGCTGCAGTTGCGGCGCAACGCGTCTCCCTCCGGCATAACGCGGCAACGCCAGCGCGTTGGTCGCGTTCCAGCGCCAGCGCACGCCGAAAAGCGGCGCGTCGAGCAGCGCCTGGATCAGCACATGTTCCGCCGTGGCCGGACGCAGATAACGCCAGACTTCATCGAGTGGGAAACTGTGGCCGCCCGTCAGCGACAAGACGATCGCGTCTTCAGTGGCCGCCGCCTGCAACTCGAAGTTGAATGTGCGGCAAAAACGCTTTCGCAGCGCGAGTCCCCACGCACGGTTGACGCGGCTGCCGAACGGCGTGTGAATGACGAGCTGCGTGCCGCCGGAGGCATCGAAGAAACGCTCCATCACGAGCGTATCCTGTGTCGGCAAGACGGATAGCGCCGCACGCGACCGAGCCAGATATTCGATGATCTGCCGTGCCGCTGCCTCTCCAATGCCCGTGGTTTCATCGAGCTTCGCGATCGTTTCTTCAACCGTAGATGAGCCGAGCCACGTATCCACTTGCTGATGCAAGCGCGCTATCGCAGCCGAGAGCTCATCGCTGCGTCCGGGCGCTTCGCCAAGCCAGAACGGAATGTTCGGCGGCTGACCATGTGCGTCTTCCACGCGGACCCGGCCGCCTTCCACACGCAGGATCTTGTACGACGCGTTGCCGAGCTGGAACACATCGCCGGCAAGACTTTCGACCGCGAAATCTTCGTTGACCGTGCCGATCTGCAAGCCTTGCGGTTCAAGCAGGACCGCGAAGTCCGCGTTGTCGGGAATCACGCCGCCGGACGTGACAGCGGTCAGGCGCCCGCCGCGCCGGCCGCGCACCGTATGCGTCACCGCATCGCGATGCACATAAGCTCCGCGCACGCCGGTTCGTCCCGTGTAGCCTTCGGCGAGCATCCGCAATACCGCATCGTATTGCGCACGTTCGAGCGAGGCGTACGGCATTGCGCGGCGCACGAGCGCGAACAACGCGTCCTCACGCCATTCGCGGCTCGCGACTTCGGCGGCGATCTGCTGTGCGAGGACATCGAGCGGCGCGTTCGGGATATGCAACGCATCGAGTTCGCCACGGGCGACGCAATCGAGCAACGCCGCGCATTCGATCAGGTCGTCGCGCGACTCGGGGAAGAGCCGTCCTTTTGGCGTGCCGCCGACCTGATGCCCCGAACGCCCGACGCGCTGCAAAAAGCCGCCGATCGACCCCGGCGAGCCGAGCTGGCAAACGAGCTCGACATCGCCAATATCGATACCCAGTTCCAGCGATGCCGTCGCGATCAGCACCTGCAACTCGCCGCGCTTCAGGCGCTGCTCGGCATCGAGCCGCTGCTCCTTCGCAAGACTGCCGTGATGCGCGGCGACCGCGGTCTTGCCGAGGCGCTCGGTGAGATGGCGCGCGACGCGCTCGGCCATGCGGCGCGTATTCACGAACACGAGCGTGGTGCTGTGCATGCCGACAAGTTCGGCGAGCCGGTCGTAGACACGCTCGCGCACGTCATTCGACATGATGGCGTCGAGCGGCACGGGCGGCAGCTCCAGCGCGAGATCGCGTTTGCGGACGTGGCCGACATCGACAATGGAACACGGCCGGTTGCCCGTCAGGAACTTCGCGACGAGTTCGATCGGCTTTTGTGTCGCCGATAACCCGACCCGCACCGGCGTCTCCTGCCGCCGCTCCATGCACAGTGCATCGAGCCGCTCGAGGCTCAGCGAAAGATGCGCGCCGCGCTTGTTCCCGGCGACCGCATGGATTTCATCGATGATCACCGTGCGGACCGTCGACAACATCGAGCGTCCGGAATCCGAACCCAGTAGCACGTAGAGAGATTCCGGCGTGGTGACGAGGATATGCGGCGGCCGCTTCCTGACAGCGTTGCGTTCCTTTTGCGTGGTATCGCCGGTGCGCACGGCCGCGCGAATTTCAACCGGCGGCAGGCCGAGCCGTTTCAGTTCCGCCGAGATCCCGGCGAGCGGGTCTTCGAGATTCACGCGGATATCGTTGGAAAGCGCCTTCAGCGGCGAGACGTAGACCACGGAGGTCTCGTCGGACAACGGTTCCTTCACGCTTTCATGCACGAGCTGATCGATCGCCGCAAGGAACGCCGTCAATGTCTTGCCCGAACCGGTAGGTGCAGCGACAAGCGTCGAGCGCCCGGCTTTCAGCAGCGGCCACGCGCGGGCCTGCGCCTCGGTGGGCGCGGGGAAATGCCGGTTGAACCAGTTCGCAACGGCGGGATGAAAGCCGGCGAGCGGTTTTGGAGTCATTTTCCTGGCTGCGGTCATATCACTAGTGTATTAGCGGCGCGCAAAACGCGTCCGGCTCGCTGTGCCTCCGTCCGCCAAAATGATCGATTCAATCAAATAGACGATCGATTTGCGCATTTCATCAATCGAGACTACACTTCATTTTGATCATTCCAATCAAACATATGATCGATTCGAGCACTCGACTCGAGATCACCTCTCAGCAGGCATTACACCGGAGACCCGCATGGCCCAGTTCCCAATCAAGCGTTCAATCGAGCGTGTTCCCGGCGGCATGATGATCGTGCCGTTGCTGATCGGTTCGCTGATCGCGACCTTCCTGCCCGGCATGCCGAAGTTCTTCGGCTCCTTTACCAGCGCGCTGTTCACCGGCGCGTTGCCCATTCTGGCCGTGTTCTATGTGTGCATGGGCGCGAGCATCGATGTCAAGGCCACGCCGTATCTCATCAGGAAAGGCGGCGCGCTGTTCGCGGCGAAGATCGGCTCGGCGATCGTGGTGGGTATTGTGCTGGGGCACTTCCTGGGCGAGCAACCGGTGTCATCGGGCATCTTCGCCGGCATTTCGACGCTGGCCGTCGTCGCCGCGATGAACGATACCAACGGCGGCCTCTATATGGCGCTGATGGGCCAGTACGGCCGATCGGAGGACGTGGGCGCGTACACGATCATGTCGCTGGAATCGGGACCGTTCCTGACCATGGTCACGCTCGGCGTGGCAGGGTTGTCGGCGTTTCCGTGGCCGACACTCGTAGGCAGCATCCTCCCGCTCGTCGTCGGCATGCTGCTGGGCAACCTGGACCGTGAAATGCGCGACTTCCTTGCGCGTGCCGTGCCGGTGATGATCCCGTTTTTCGCACTGGCGCTGGGCGCGAGTCTCGATCTGCACAAGGTCTGGCAAGCTGGATTGCTCGGCATCGGACTGGGTCTGGCAGTCGTAGTCGTGACTGGCATTCCGCTGTATTTCACCGATCGCATGACCGGCGGCACGGGCGTGGCGGGCGTCGCAGCCGCGAATACCGCGGGTAACGCGGCGGCCGTTCCCGCCTTGATCGCGGCGGCCAATCCGGTCTATAACGAGGCCGCAAAAAGCGCCACATTGCTGGTTGCGGCATGCGTGGTAGTGACCGCGATCGTGTCGCCCATCCTGACCGCCGCTGTTGCCAAACGCGCGAGCGCGCGTGCCGAAGCACGCCGCGTCCTGAACAAAGAGGCCACGCGATGAACACCCGCAGCATCCTCATCATCGCAGACGATCTGTCGGGCGCGGCCGATTGCGCGATTGCGTTCGCCGGCGCGGGACGGCGCACGATCGTGACGCTGGATGCATCGAGCGCGTTGAAGGCAGGCACCGATGCAGATTCGATCGATGTGATCGCCGCCGATACCGACACTCGCCGCCTCGCATCGAACGCTGCCGCGCGCCGGACCGCCGATGCATTCAGTACGCTCGCCGCACCTGGCCGCCGCTTGTACAAGAAGATCGATTCGACCTTGCGCGGCAACTGGGCCGCCGAAGTCGCGGCGCTGCAACCGCGTGCGGGTCTCGCGATCGTCGCGCCCGCGTTTCCGGCGACCGGGCGGACCACGCACGGCGCGCGCGTGCTGGTGCATGGCGAGCCGCTCGAAAGCACGGATACATGGAAGCTGGAAAACGCCGACCGGCCGGCCAACGTGCAGGCCATGCTGGAAGACGCGGGTCTGCGTTGCGCTTCGATCGATGTGGACACGCTGCGCGGCGACGCCGAGGTTCTGCGCAACCGCATCCGCGCGACGACGAAGGAACGCATCGAGGCACTGATCGTCGATGCCCATACCGGCGGCGACCTCAAGCGCCTCGCCGAAATCACCTCGCGACTCGACCACGAACTCTTCTGGGTAGGATCGGGCGGACTCGCGCGCGAACTGGCGACGCTTCCCGATCTCTTCAGCAACCCGCCGAGCGAGCCGCTCATCCACGAGAAACAACATGGCCCGATCCTCGTGCTGGTCGGCAGCTTGTCGTCCGTCTCCGAGCGCCAGTGTGCGATGCTCCGGGAGCGTGCGGGCATTGCCGAACTGATCGTGCCGCCAGCCGTATTGCGCCAGGGCGCGGGTGCGGAAAACGAGCACAGCGAGTGGCGCGAATGGCAATCGAAGATCGCCGATTTTCTCGTGAAACGAATCGATCTGCTGGTTCGTATCGGCCGCGACGATGCCTTCGATCCCGCCGAAGGCGCGCATCTGTCGAATGCATTGGCCGCGCTGGTCGCACCGCACTTCGAGCACATCGGCGGGTTGATTGCGACCGGCGGCGAGACCGCCCGCGCGATGCTGAGCGCCACGGGCATCGGCAGTCTCGATTTGCTGGCCGAAGTCGAAGCCGGCGTTGCGGTTGCACGGCCTTCTGCGCCACTGGCATCGCGCCCCGCGATTGTCACGAAGGCCGGCGCATTCGGCAGCGAACATGCGCTGTTCGGCGCGTGGGAACACCTGCAGCGGCTGCCTTTACCAACAACTAACACGCATTGAATCCAGGCGAGCGCGATTTCAATCAAAGCGTAACGAAAGCGCCCCACATACACGGAGTAACACCAAGATCATGAGCAACTATCTTCCCGTAATCGGCATCACGATGGGCGATGCAAGCGGCGTCGGCCCCGAGATCGTCGTCAAGAGCCTCACGCACAAAGTGGTCTACGAACAATGCCGTCCGCTCGTGATCGGCGACGCGCGCCGCCTCGAACAAGCCAACGAGATCGTCAACGGCACCGCGAAGATCCGCCGCATCAAGGACGCGACCGAGGCGAAGTACGAGCCGGGCACGATCGACTGTATCGACCTCGACCTGATCCCCGATGACCTGCCCTTCGGCAAGCTGTCGTCCGTTGCAGGCGACGCGGCCTACCAGTACATTGCGCGTGCAGTCGAGCTGGCGGAATCGAAGCAGATCGACGCCATCTGCACCGCGCCGCTCAACAAGGAAGCGCTGCACGCCGGTGGCCATAAGTATCCCGGCCACACCGAAATGCTCGCGCATCTCACGGGCGTCAAGGAAGTATCGATGATGCTCGTCGCGCCGCAATTGCGCGTGATCCATGTGACGACGCATATCGGCATCATCGATGCGATCAAGAAGATCGAACCCGGTCTCGTGCAGCGCACGATCGAACGCGGCAACGCCACGCTCATCAAGGCAGGAATCGCGAAGCCGCGCATTGGCGTTTGCGGCATCAATCCGCATGCCGGCGAGAACGGCTTGTTCGGCTATGGCGAGGAAGAGGAAAAGATCATCCCGGCTGTAAAGGTGCTGCAGGAACAGGGACTCGATGTCACCGGTCCCCTCCCCGCCGATACGCTCTTTTTCCGCGCCGGCCGCGGCGACTTCGACCTCGTGGTCGCGATGTACCACGACCAGGGACATGGTCCGGTGAAGGTGCTCGGGCTCGAAGCGGGCGTGAACGTGACGGTCGGTTTGGAAGTGATCCGGACGTCGGTGGATCACGGCACGGCGTTCGACATCGCAGGCAAAGGGATCGCCGACGAACGCAGCCTGCTCGAAGCCCTGCGCCAGGGCGCGGAACTCGCGACGCGGCGCGGCTGATCGTGATGGCGGCGGTGTCCGGTCGTGTAACATCGGCGGCCTTGTTCTTCGCTTGAGCCCATTGCCATGAAAGCCGCCGACCGCCACCGCGCCATCCTCGATCTCGTCCTCACGCGCGACGCCAATGTCGAGCAGTTGAGCGAGGCGCTGGGGGTGTCGGAAGCGACCGTGCGGCGCGATCTGACCATGCTCGCGAAGGAGCGCCGCCTGGTGCGTACCTACGGCGGCGCGACGGCGCTGGTCGGAGCGCATGAGCCGGAGGCGTCGCTGGAAGAGCGCAAGTCGGCGCAGCGCGAGCAGAAAGAAGCGATCGCGCAAGCCGCTGCGCTGCACGTCCAGGACGGCGACACCGTTCTGCTCGATGGCGGCACGACCTGCGCCGCTCTCGCCCGGCAGTTGAGTGCGCATCACGATTTGCATGTGGTGACGAACAACCTGCTTGCGGTGATGACGCTGGCCAATGCGCCCGGCGTGAGGATCACGCTGATAGGCGGCGATTTGAGGGCTTCGAGCATGAGTACGCTCGGGCCGCTGGCTGAACTTGTGCTGAGCCGTTTGAGCGTGGACGTGGCGTTCCTCGGTGCGGATGGCGTAGCCGCGGATTTCGGGCTGTGCGAGGCGACGGCGGAGCAGGCCTATCTGAAGGATTGCATCATTCGCCGCGCGGCGAAGGTGATCGTTCTCGCCGATGCCGACAAACTCGGCCGCGCAAGGCAACAGCACTGGACGCCGCTTGAACGGGACTGGACCTTGATCACCACCGATCTGGCCGGGGCTGAACGGCTTGCGCCGTTCAAGGCATTGAAGGGGGTCGGGGTCCAGGTCGTCGCGATGGACGCTTAATGGACGCCTAATGGACGCTTAATGGTCCCGCTTAATGGACCATTAAGCGGGACCATTAAGCGCTGGTCGAGCCCCTGGCCGACTTGTCCGCATCCGCCGCACGCTCCAGCAACAATTCTCTCTCCCTCGCGTTCCTCGTCATCGACGCGGCACGCTCGAACGCCTTGCGCGCTTCTTCATGCCGGCCGAGCCTCGCCAGCAGATCGCCCCTGACGCTCGGCAACCAGTGGTAATTCCTAAGCGCTGCATCTTCAGCCAGCCCGTCGACGATCTCCAGACCCGCTGCCGCGCCGAACGCCATCCCCACTGCCACTGCGCGGTTCAACTCAACCACAGGCGAAGGCGCCACCACGGACAACGCATCGTACAAAGCCACGATTTGTTCCCAGTCCGTCTCCTCCGCGCGCCGCGCCCGCGCATGACACGCCGCCAGTGCACCCTGCAGCGCGTAAGGTCCACGCCGCGCGTTCAATGCCTCGGCGCGCGCCAGCGCAGCCAACCCGCGCCGGATCAGCAACGGGTCCCAGCGGCTGCGATCCTGATCCATCAGCAAGATCGCGCGGCCGTTCGGGTCGGTGCGCGCGTGAATCCGCGATGCCTGGATCTCCATCAGCGCAACCAGTCCGTGGACCTCGCTTTCATCGGGCGCGAGGCCGGCCAGAATGCGCCCCAGGCGCAAGGCGTCATCGCACAAGGATGGCCGCATCCAGTCGTCGCCGGCCGTGGCCGAATAGCCTTCGTTGAAGATCAGGTAGATCACTTCGAGCACCGACGCGAGCCGCGCCGCGCGTGCATCGGCCTTCGGTACTTCGAACGGCACGCGCGCCGCCGATAACGTCCGCTTCGCCCGCACGATCCGCTGCGCGATGGTCGGCTCGGGCTGCAGGAAAGCGCGCGCGATTTCATCGGTGGTGAGGCCGCCGAGCAGGCGCAAGGTCAGCGCAACCCGCGCATCGAGCGACAACACCGGATGACACGCGGTGAACACGAGCCGCAGCAGGTCGTCGCCTATGTCGTCTTCGCGCGCGGCGCCGAGGGCATCGACAAAATCCGGCGTGACATGCTCTTCGCGCGCATCCATGTCGAGCCCCAGTTCCTCGTGTTTGCGGGCGTGCAATGCATCCTGGCGCAAGCGGTCGAGCGCGCGATGCTTCGCCGTTGTCACGAGCCACGCGCCCGGATTGTCAGGCACGCCATCCACCCGCCAATGTTCGAGCGCCGCAACCAGCGCGTCCTGCGCGAACTCCTCGGCAAGCGATACGTCACGCACCAGCCGCGTGACCACCGCGATGACCTTCGCCGATTCCAGCCGCCATACGGCTTCTATCGCGCGATGCGTGGCCTGATCCTGCTCGCCCGGCGTTTCGCTCACGATGCGGCCGCCGCTGTTGCTCTGGCGACCATCTGCATGGGCTCGTGGAATCGCTTGTGCATTCAAAGTCCTCGTCATTCTCAGTCGAGCATCAGCATCTAACGCCGCGCGGGCAGAAGCTCACGGAAGCGATCGAAGGCCTCGCCCGAGCCCAGCTCATCGAGTTCGTACAGTCGCCGCACTTCTATCTCGCCGCTTTCGTGCTCGCCCATCGGCGCTGGAAAACGGCGCACCCATTCCACGGCTTCCTCGCGCGAACGGACCTGGATCAGCGTGTATCCGGCAATCAACTCTTTCGTCGCGGCAAAAGGTCCGTCCGTGACCGTGCGCCGGCCGTTCTCGTAACGCACTCGCCAGCCCGTGGCGCTCGGATGGAAACCGCTTGCATCGAGCAACACGCCGGCTTTCGAGAGTTCCTCGTGATACGCGCCCATTGCGCTTAACAGCGCTTCGTCCGGAAGAACGCCTGCTTCGGTATTTTCGTTGGCCTTGACCATGATGATGAATCGCATCGCCGTCTCCTCGAGGTTGGAAGCAAGAACGCGCGCTGCGCTCTCATCTCCACGACGATTCACGATTCACCGAATCGACATCGTTTTAATGACTTTCGACGATCCTGAGCAAACGCTCACACCCAGCACGGCGCGATCTTGCGAACTTCGACCTCGCACCACTCCGCGGCCGGACACGCCGATGCAATCTCGATCGCCTCTTCCTGCGTCTCACACGTGAGCATGAAAAAGCCGCCGATCATTTCCTTGGCTTCGGCGAAAGGCCCGTCGGTCAGGCTCGCCTTGCCGTCGCGCTTCTTGACCCGCAATCCGTCCGATGCCAGCGATTCACTCGCAACCAGCAGTCCACGCTCTTTCAGCCCCGCGCCGAATTCGACCATGCGGTCGTAAAGCAACCGCCCTTCGGCTTCCGTGCGTTCAGCGCGCTGACCAACGGGTTCGGCAATGAGCAGCATGTAAGGCATGACGTCTCCTGAATGATGTGTGTGCCCGGGTTTGCGACACAGGCTCAAGGTAACAAGTGTCCCGCGAGCTTTCAATCCGTTCATTTACTTGGCCAAGCACCCTTCGCAGTAATGCGAAACCCGCTAAGCTGTCGGCCTTCCAACCGCCGCGTGGGCCGCTCTCTATTAATTTATGGTCGATTTATCCGTCTACGCCGGCCTCTTTGCGGTCGCCCTGATCGCGGCGACGCTCTTTCCCCTTCAATCCGAAGCACTGCTCGCCGGATTATTGATTGCCCATAAGCAACCAGTCTGGATGCTCGTCGCGGTCGCGAGCGTGGGAAACGTGGCGGGATCGACGATCAACTGGGCGCTTGGACGCTCAATTGAAAAGCTGCGCGACAAACGCTGGTTCCCGATCAAGGGACGCGCACTCGATCGCGCCGAGAACTGGTACAAGCGCTTCGGCCGATGGACCTTGCTCCTTAGCTGGACGCCGATCATAGGCGACCCGCTCACGATGATCGCCGGCGTTCTGCGCGAGCCGTTGTGGTCGTTTCTCGTGATCGTGACGATTGCCAAGACAGCGCGCTACGTGGTGATTGCCGCATTGATCGCGATGTGACGGCACCGCGGCTGTCCAGAAAATCAAGGTCAGAACAAGCGCAATGGGGCCGGACCGAAGTGGCAGGTATTTTCTGACTGATGAATCATCCCCGCTGGTAAACGCTGACATCCGAATCGTCCGTTCAAACGTAATACATCAATTGCGCATTGAAGCGCGATTAAACTGACGAAAGAAACTGGCGCTTTAACGTTTGCGCCATCTGACGCTTCCTACATAAGCTGAACAAAACGGTCTTTTTGCCTTCTATTTGCGGCTTAAACCACAAAAGTTTTTGCTAAGGTGCGTTAAGTGGCAAAAACAAATCACCTTGAAGTAGACTCCCCGCTTAACGGGTAAGGCGTACTGGATTCATTGCTCAATACCCGCGGTAACGTGTAATTAATACTGATTCGCCGCGGCTCTCGAGAACATCACATTTCTACTGACCACCTGGCTGCTTTCTTCCGACACCATGGCTATGACTCTGGACTATCTGCTGGACCGGCAAATTTCTTCGCAATGGCGTGGCGTTCTCGTCGCGCTTGCCGAAGAGTTCGACACGCAGATCGGCTGCGATGAACTCCGTCAGTTGATGCAACGCGTCGGTCGCCGCTTCGCAGCCGCGCATCCGCTTCCCGCGTGCAGCAATACGCCCGAACTGGGCGCTGCCTTGAATGCGGTCTGGAACGACGTCGACTGGGGTTTTGTGGAAGTGACGGACGAGCCGGAGTATCTGCGCATCGTGCATTGCTGCCCGCCACTGCTTGCATTCGGCGCGAACGCATTGCCGTGGACGCCGGCGTTTCTCGAAGGCGCCTATCAGGAATGGCTGAGTGCGCTCGGCGCTGACGGGCTCGCCGTGGTGCAGGCAGGAGAATTCGACGAAACCGCTGCAGTCGAGTTCCGGCTCGGCCGATATACAAACTAAGGCGTCAAGTCATTCAGCGCGGTATTGAAGCAACACAGCACGACCACGAATAAACAGTCGATCAGGCATCAACCCAGATAAAGCGCCATGAGCGCACAGGTCACTGGCCAGTGATCGCAAGGGTTACGCCCAAAGTAAAACCGAGAGTACGAGGATGCAGCACATGAACCCTTCGCGCGATATTGAAAAGCTCTTCGATCAGTTTGGCGGCGATGCCAGCGACTATCAGGAGATCGGCCGGGAAAACGAGGCAAGTCACGCGCGCACGCGCTGGCCGCTGCTCGCGACGCTCGACCTGTCGCAGCCGTCGATTCCCAATGTCTCGCAGAATCGGGATTCGCTGCTTTCTCCGGTGCACAACCGCTCCGCAGAGCCGCGCAAGAAAGCGTGGGGCGCGCCGGCAGAAAGCGAAGCGGCCGATGACGAAGCAGTGCACGGCGCGCCCGCAAACGCGACGACCAAACCGGCGTTCACGCGTGACACACGCCCGCGCCTTTTCTCGCGCCCGAACCGCAAGACCATTCCTCCTGTTGCGAATATCGCGCTGCCCGGGTCGCCGGTCGGTGCGCAACGCTTCTCGGCGCTCGTGGATGCGGTCGAGGGTGCATCGAATGTCGAGGAAACGCCTGTCTTGGCTGCAGCGGTTACACCGGACCTGATCGCACGGCTTCAGCCGCAGGCTCTGGCGCCGCAACAACAACAGCCACCGCATCGGCCGACGTTGCCGCGCTCGCAGCCGCTGTCCACGCCGGAGAAGCTGCCCGGTTTTGCGAGCGCATTCCAGGTGCCACGTCCGCAGCCGGTCACGAAGCCCTCGCTGCCACGCATTCAGCCGACGCAGCCCGTCTCCGAGCCGGGCGCGCAATCGATTCTCGCAAAGGCGTTCCGTCCGCAAGCCGCAAGCCCCGCGCAAGCCCCGCAGCAAGCCCCTCAGCAAGCCGGCGCGCCGCGCTCCGACTCGCTCCAGTCGATGTTCGAGCGTCTGCGCCGACCGGCTGTGGCGGCATCTTCGAATGAAACAACCGTCGCGGGCTCCTGGCTCGCCAAGCGCGCGTCACGGTCATGAAGGTCATTACCGTGGTATCCGCCAAAGGCGGCGTAGGTAAAACCACGCTCGCCGCCAACCTCGCCTCCGTGCTGGCCGCCCGCGGGCGCCGCGTGATTGCGCTCGACCTCGATCCGCAAAACGCATTGCGCCTGCACTTCGGCATTCCGCTCGACAGTATCGACGGCCTGTCGCGCGCCACGCTCGCCAACGAAGCGTGGCAAACCGTGATGTTCGATGGAGTAGATGGTGTCACCGTCGTGCCCTACGGCGCGGTCCTGGAAGACGATCGCCGGCACTTCGAGGCGTATATCGACCGGGAGCCGCAGTGGCTCGCGCAGTCGCTGGAGACGCTCAAGCTCGACACCAACGACATCGTCATCGTCGATACCCCGCCGGGTTCCTCCGTCTATACACGCACCGCGCTGACCGCCGCGAACTTCGCGCTGAACGTGGTGCTGGCGGACGCTGCATCGTATGCAGCCATCCCGCAGATGGAACGCATGATCGAGGCCTACGCCACGCCGCGAGCGAACTTCGCGGGCACGGGTTACGTGGTGAACCAGGTGGACCAGACGCGCCAACTGACCAAGGACGTGCTGAAGGTCTTGCGCAACATGCTGGGCGGCAAGATGTTCTCGGGTGTCATTCATCTCGATGAAGGCGTAAGCGAATCGCTCGCCTGCGACACCACCCTGATCCATTACGACCCGCTGAGCCAGGCGACCGCCGATCTTCGCGCATGCGGCGAATGGCTCCTGAATTCAGTCGATGCTATGCCGGTTTCTCCGAGGAACGTCGCATGAACAAGCCCCGCGCACGACGCCTTTCCGAAGCGGACGAAATTCCGTCGCGTCTCGAACGCCTGGTCGATTCGGGCATCTGGAACAGCCGGATCTTCAGCGGCCTGCTGACCGTGTTCGCCGTCGTCACGATGTACTTCGTGTGGACGGTGCCGATGGTCGCGACCCAGCAGTTGATCTTCGCGTGCTGCTGCTTCGGGTTCGCAATGGCGCTGCGGCGTCTGCGCGGCCAGTACGCCACACTCGTCATGATCATGTTGTCGGTGACCGTGACCGGGCGCTACATGTACTGGCGCCTGACCGAGACGACCTACTGGGAACGTCCGCTCGACGCCGCGTGGGGTTTGCTGCTGGTCACCGCCGAAGTGTATTCCGCGATCGTGCTGATGCTCGGGTATTTCCAGACGGCGTGGCCGCTGCAACGAAGGCCCATGCCGTTGCCGCAGAACCGCGACGAGTGGCCGACCGTCGACGTTTTCATTCCGACCTATAACGAGCCGCTCGGCGTGGTGAAGCCGACCATCTACGCGGCGCTCGCAATGGACTATCCGAAGGACAAGATTTCGATCCATGTCCTCGACGACGGCCGCCGTCCCGACTTCAAGGCCTTCTGTGAAGAAGTGGGTGTGACGTGGACCATCCGCACGCACAACCGGCATGCGAAGGCCGGCAACATCAATGAAGCGCTGAAGACCACGAGCGGCGAATATCTCGCGATCTTCGATTGCGATCACATCCCTACGCGCTCGTTCCTGCAGATCGGCCTCGGCTGGTTCCTGAAAGACAAGCTGCTTTCGATGCTGCAGACGCCGCACCACTTTTTCTCGCCCGATCCGTTCGAACGCAATCTCGGTACGTTTCGCAAGGTGCCCAACGAAGGCGAGTTGTTCTACGGCCTCGTGCAGGACGGCAACGACCTCTGGAACGCGACCTTCTTCTGCGGCTCGTGCGCCCTCTTGCGCCGTACGATGGTCGAGGAGATCGGCGGTATTGCGGTGGAGACGGTGACCGAAGATGCACATACGGCGTTGAAGCTGCATCGGCTGGGTTATACGACCGCGTATCTCGCGATTCCGCAAGCCGCGGGGCTCGCGACGGAAAGCCTGTCGGGGCACATCGGCCAGCGCATTCGATGGGCGCGCGGCATGACGCAGATTTTCCGTATCGATAACCCGCTCACTGGCAAGGGTCTCAAGCTCGGCCAGCGGCTCTGTTATCTCAACGGCATGATGCACTTCTTTTACGGCATTCCGCGCCTCGTGTTCCTGACGGCACCGCTGTCGTACCTGTTCTTCGGCGCGCACGTGATCCAGGCGGCGGCGGGCACCATCGCGATCTACGCGTTGCCGCACATGATGCACGCGAGCATCACGAACTCGCGCATGCAGCGCCAGTTCCGCCATTCGTTCTGGGCCGAAGTGTACGAGTCCGTGCTCGCGTCCTACATCACCGCGCCGACCCTCCTCGCGATGATCAACCCGAAGCTCGGCAAGTTCAACGTGACGGCCAAGGGCGGCCAGATCGCGAAGGATTACTTCGACTACAGCATCTCGAGGCCGTACCTGATCTTGCTGGTGCTGAACCTGCTCGGGTTTATCGCGGGGATCGTGAACATCTACATTCACTGGGACGTGAAAAGCGAAGTGAACACGGTCTTGCTGAACCTCGCGTGGACCACATACAACATGCTGATCCTCGGCGCAAGCGTGGCCGCTGCGAGCGAACGCAAGCAGGTGCGCACGACGCATCGGGTCGAAATGAAGATGCCCGTGATGCTGAAGTTCTCGACCGGCCGCACGCTTGCCTGCGAGACCATGGACTACTCGGAAGGCGGCGTGGGCGTGAAGCTGCCGGGCGACCTGCAAGTGCCGTTGCACGAGAAGGTCACCGTATCGCTTTTCCGCGGCGATGAAGAATATGCGTTCCCCGCGACCGTCGGCTTCAGCGCCGTTGGACGCGTGGGATTGCGTTTCTCGGCGCTGACGCGCGAGCAGGAATTCGAATTCGTGAAGACGACTTTTGCCCGCGCCGATGCCTGGACCAACTGGTCCGAAGGCCGTACGCCGGATGCGCCGCTGCGCGGCCTGCGCCATGTGCTGACGGTGGGCGTGGGCGGTATCGGCGCGTTGTTCGAGCATCTTTTCAACGACGCGCGGACGTGGGTAGTGACGCGTACTCCAAGCGCCAAAAAACTCAAGACCAAAGACTGACATGGGTAAGGGAATCACGATGCTCCGCCTTGACACCGGCCGAGGCGAACAAGATCGGGCTGCGCCCGTGCCGCTGCGCTCCCGCCCCATCGCCCGTGCGCTGATGCGCTCGCTTGCCGGCTGGATGGCGTTGCAAACGGCGCTGGCCGTGCCGCTGGCATCGCTTGCCGGTGCCGCCAATGCCGCAAGCGCAAAAGAGGCGTCGGCTGCGAGCGCGCAGATCGCGCCAACCGCCCCAAGCGGCGTGCCGCTTCCTGGTCCCGCCGCGCCGTACAACAAGCTGACCATCGAACAACCGCCGCTTGCCGTTGCCGTTCCTGCCTTCGGGCAAGCCGCATCGGGCGCGGTGGGTGCATCGGCGGCGCCGGCCGTCAAGACGCTGGCATCGAAGACGCCGACGACCGCCGAGCCCGGCACGCTGGTTCCCGGCGGCCGCCGCCAGACGCTGACCTTCGCCGATCTCGGTGCGCTCGATCCGCTGCAACTTCGCGGCACCGACGGCCAGAACGGCGTGCCGTTCTCGGTACGCGGCGACGAAGTCGTGACCGGCGCCGTGCTGCATCTGATCTACAGCTATTCGCCGTCGCTCCTGCCCGCCATCTCGCAGCTCAAGGTGCTCGTGAACGGCGAAGTCGCCGCAACCTTGCCGGTGCCGCGCGATCAGGCAGGCATCCTGGTTGCGCGCGACGTGTCCATCGACCCGCGCTTCATCACCGAATTCAACCACCTGAACGTGCAGTTGATCGGACACTACACGCAGCAGTGCGAGGACCCGTCGAACTCGACGTTATGGGCGACCGTCAGCAATGCGAGTTCGCTCGACCTGACGTATGCAACGCTTGAAAGCAAGCCGGATCTCGCCTCGTTGCCCGCGCCTTTCTTCGACCGGCGCGATGTCCGCCGTCTCGAACTGCCCTTTGTCTTCGCGCAGAAACCGACACCCGCGACGCTCGAAGCGGCGGGCACGGTCGCGTCATGGCTTGGCTCGCTCGCGGGTTATCGCGGTGCAGTGTTTCCGGCGCAGGTCGACAACGTGCCGCTGTCCGGCAACGCGGTCGTGTTCGCGACGCCCGACCAGCATCCGGCCGGCGTGCAGATCCCCGAAATCTCCGGTCCGACCATCGCCGTGCGCGATCGTGAAGGCGGCGCACGCGGGCGCTTGCTGCTCGTGATGGGACGCAACGACGCCGAGCTGAAGACCGCAGCGAAAGCGCTGGGTATCGGGCAGAATTCGTTCTCGGGCCAGAGCGTGACGATCACGCAACTCAACGACTTCGCGCCGCGCAAGCCTTACGACGCCCCCAACTGGCTGCCGACCGATCGCCCGGTGCGCTTTGGCGAACTGGCTGAAGCACGCGACCTGACGGTGAATGGTTATAACGCCGACGCCGTGCGCGTGAACCTGCGCGTGCCGCCCGACTTGTTCATGTGGCAGACGAAGGGCGTGCCGATCGACCTGGGTTATCGATACACCGTGCGCCCGGCGCTCGACCGCTCCACGCTGAACATCAACGTGAACGACGGCTTCGTGCAGTCGCTGCGCATCCCGGCAGTGGCCACATCCACGTTCGATCTGGGCCGCTATTTCAATCGCGTCCTCCCCGACAAAACCGCTGCCGCGCGTCATCAAATCTATGTGCCGCCGCTTCTGCTGACGCCGCGTTCGCAATTGCGCCTGCATTTCTATTACGACTATCCGAAGACCGGCGAATGCCAGGGCCGCATCCTGGACAACGTGGTCGGCGCGATCGATCCGAATTCGACCATCGACTTGTCGGGTTTCCCGCACTACATGGCGCTGCCCGATCTCGCAGCGTTCGCCAACGGCGGTTTCCCGTTCACGCGCATGGCGGATCTCTCGCAGACGGCCGTGATCATGCCCGACGATCCCAGCTCGGCGGACTACAGCCTGTTCCTGCTGGAGATGGGCCGCATGGGTGCATCGACGGGATATCCCACGACCGGCGTCACGGTCGCACAAGCCAATCAGGTCGATAACCTCGCCGATAAAGACCTGCTGATCCTCGGTTCACCCGGGCGCCAGCCGCTCTTGCAACGCTGGTCGAAGAACATGCCGTTCTCGGGCGATGCCGACTCGCGCAACTTCGAGCTCTCCGATGTCGCGTTCAAGGTCGTCGACTGGTGGCACGGCGAACGCGGCGTGGAGCGTTTGCCGGCACGCGCGGACCTCACGCTCGTGAGTTCCAACGGCGATGCGCTCATTACCGGCTTCAAATCTCCGCTGCACAGCGAGCGCAGCGCGGTCGCACTGATCAGCGCGGCGGGACAGTCGGACGCGGACTTGTCGGCGGCCTTGCTCGACAACGACATCCTCCCCGAGATCCAGGGCGCCATGGCCGTGATCCACGGACGCGACGTGACGGTGACATCGAATGGACAGGCGTATTACGTCGGACGCCTGTCGCCATTTGAATACATGCGATGGGCGTTGTCGTCGCATCCGCTCCTGCTCGTCTTGAGCGGCTTGCTTGCGGCCATTATCGTCGCGGCACTGTTCTACCGTGCACTGCGCGCGGTCGCAGCGCGCCGTTTGAGGGATTGATATGCAGGCTGGTTTCAAGCGTGGATCGAAGGCAGCAGTTTTGACGCTGGCATTGTTCAGCATGGGATTCACTCCTGGCGCCGGGGCTTTTGCGCCGGTGACGAAGGAATGCGCGGACTGGAACGCCTACCGGACGTTCGCGTCGCGCTTCATTCAAGCTGATGGCCGCGTGGTCGACTTCTCCACGCCGGCGCAGCAGACTACGTCCGAAGGCCAGTCGTATGCCATGTTTTTTGCGCTGGTCGCAAACGATCGCGCCATGTTCGACCGCTTGCTGAACTGGACCCGCGCGAACCTGGCGGCCAATCAGTTCGATGCAAACACCATGCGGCTGCCATCGTGGCAATGGGGCCGCAAAGCGGACGGCTCATTCGGCGTGCTCGATCCGAATTCCGCATCCGACTCCGATGTATGGATTGCCTACGATCTGCTGCAAGCCGGCCGTCTCTGGAACGAACCCCGCTATACGCGTCTGGGCGAAGCGCTCGCGGCGCAGATCGTGAAGCATGAAGTGGCGAGCCTTGATGGTATTGGACCGATGCTGCTGCCCGGTCCACAAGGTTTCCAGATTGGCGATGTGACGCGTCTCAACCCGAGTTATTCGCCGCTGCCGGTGTTGCGCGGTCTTGCCAGCGCCATGCCGAAGGGTCCCTGGAACGCGCTCGCGGAGAACGGTTACAAGCTGGTGTCGGTGACGTCGCCGCGAGGCTTCGCGCCCGACTGGGCGGCGTATAAAAACGGCCAGTTCGTGGTCGATCCGCAGAACGCCGACACCGGCAGCTACGACGCCATCCGCGTTTATTTGTGGGCAGGCATGGCGTCGAGCGCCGATCCGCTCAGCAAGCCCTGGCTCGCGGCGCTCGGCGGCATGCGCCAGGCCGTGGCGCAAACGGGGATTCCGCCGGAACGCGTGGCGGTATCGACGGGAGTGGGAAGCGGTGAAGGACCGTTGAGTTACTGGGCATCGCTTGGACCCTACTTCAAGGCGCTCGGCGATGACCGGGGTCTCGGGCTCGCACGCACGCATCTGGCCGTGCTCGATGCGCCCATCGGCTCGCCGGTCATCAACAACCGTGAGCCGGTGTATTACGACCGGGTGCTGGGTTTGTTCGGCGCCGGATTCATAGAAGGCCGATACCGCTTCGACGAAGCCGGCCGACTCGTCCCGAGTTGGAGAAGCGCATGTTGAAACGGTCTCTCTTTCCCTTGACGACACACGCCCGTGCGCGCGCGATTGCGCTGAGCGTGGCAGCGGGATGCGTCGCGAATGTGCCGTTGACGGCAATCGCGCAAGCCGCGAGCAGCGCCGCCGATGCAGGCACCGGTGCGGGCACCAATGCAAGCGCCAATGCCCCGCTCGCCGTATTGATCGACCAGGGCCGCTACTGGCAATCGCACCGGCGTGGCGACCTTGCAGAGCAGGCATGGCAAAAGGTGTTGCGTATCGACCCGAAGCAGCCTGACGCGCTCTACGGCATGGGCATCATCCTCGCGGATCGCAAGGACGGCAGCGGCGCGCAGCAATATCTTTCGCGCTTGCGGCAAGCGGCGCCGCAGTATCCGAATATCGATGAACTCGGCCGCCGGCTTGGCGAAACCAGTCCGCGCGACCAGACGGTGAACGACGCTCGGCGTCTCGCGCAAAGCGGCCAGAGCGCCTCTGCCGTGCAGGAATACCAGCGCGCGTTGAGCGGCAAACCCGCCACGCCCGAACTCACGCTCGAGTATTACCAGGCGCTCGCCGCCACGCCGCAAGGCTGGGACCAGGCGCGCCAGGGCCTCACGCAGCTCGCGAAGCAGAACCCGAATGATCCGCGTTACACGCTCGCCCTGGCCCAGCATCTGACCTATCGCGATACGACCCGCCGCGAAGGCATCGCACGTCTTGCGCAGTTGAGCACCGACAGCACCGTTGGCGACGAAGCGAAGAAAAGCTGGCGCCAGGCGTTGTTGTGGCTGGGCGCGCGGGCATCGGATGCGCCCTTGTATCAGGCGTATTTGCAGGCATCGCCGGATGACCCCGCCGTCAGGGCCCGCTTCGATTCGATGGTCCAGCAGGACAAACAGGCGCAGGAACGCTCGCAGGCCAGCGCCGCAACCGATGCACGCGGGCGCACCGTCGCCGAAGGTTTTGCGGCGCTGGATCGTGGCGATATCGTCACGGGACGCGCCCGTTTTTCGGCCGTGCTGGCGCAAAGCCCGAATGACGCCGATGCACTCGGCGGCATGGGCGTCGCTGCGTTGAAGCAGGAAAAATTCGATGAAGCGCGCACCTATCTTGAACGTGCATCGCGCGCCGGAAACGCCGCGCGCTGGAAAGACGCGCTGACCAGCGCCACTTACTGGAGCTACACGAGCGCGGGTATCGGCGCACGCAGCAACGGCGAAACTGCCAAAGCCAAGTCGATGTTCGAGCGCGCGATTGCGTTGAATCCATCGGACACGACCGCGCAGACTTTGCTCGGCGAGACCTTGCTTGGCAGCGGCGATCCGCGCGGCGCGGAACAGGCGTACCGGATGGCACTGCGCCGTCAGGCCGATAACCCCGATGCGATCCGCGGCCTCGTCGGCGCACTCGCCGCGCAAGGCCGCGGTGAAGAAGCGCTGGTGTTTGCGAACCAGTTGAACGCGGAGCAGCAGGCGAAGGCCGGCGGCATCAACAAGCTGCGTGGCGAAGCGCAAGCGGCGCAAGCCCGCGCGGCGGAAGCTCGCGGCGATCTGGGCGCGGCCCGCAGTCTCTTCGAAGATGCGCTCCTGAACAATCCCGACGATGTCTGGATGCGCCTCGACCTCGCACGCATCTATGTGCGCCAGGGCGCGGTCGGCAATGCGCGCAGCATGATGGACGGGCTGCTCGCGGCGCACCCAGACATGACGGATGCGCTGTACGCAAGCGCGTTGTTGTCCGCCGAGACGCAGGACTGGGCGACGGGTTTGTCGCAGCTCGACCGCATTCCCGCGGCACAACGCACACCGGGGATGACGACGTTGCAGCATCGCTTATGGGTCCATGTTCAAGCCGATACAGCAAGCCGCATGGCGCGCGCCGGCCAGACGCAACAGGCGATTGCCATTCTTCAGGCCGCCACGCCCGTCGCGCAGAACAGCCCCGAGCTGATCGGCGTGCTGGCGACGGCCTATCTCCAGGCCGGCGATACCGGCCGCGCGCTGTCGCTCGTTCGCGGCGCGATGGCAAGCGCCCCCGCGGACACCGGCTTGCTGCTGCAATACGCAGGCATCCTGACGGCTGTTCCGGTGCTGCAGGGGCAAACGAACCCGCAGCAGGACGCCGAGTTGAGTTCGGTGATGCGCAGGCTTGCCGCGTCGCCGCTCACGCCCGCACAGCGGATCGATTTCAACAACCTGAACATCGGTATCGTGGTGAAGCAGGCCGATACCGTGCGTCAACGCGGCGATCTCGCGGGCGCATACGATGTGATCGCGCCGTGGCTTGCTGCAACGCCCGATAACGCGGACCTGCAAGCCGCGCTTGGACGCCTTTACACATCCGCCGGCGACGACAGGAGCGCGCTCGGGAGTTATCGCGTGGCATTGGGCCGCCGTCCCGACGACGTCAATCTGCAGGTCGCGACGATTGCCGCGGCATCGGGCGCGAAGGACTTTTCGTTCGCCGAAACGACCGCCAAGCAAGCGCTGCTTGCCAGCCCCGACGATCCGCGCGTGCTCGCCGCGGCCGGGCGCATGTATCACGCAGAAGGCAACTTGTCGCTGGCGTCGCGGTATCTGCAGCAGGCATTGATCGCAGCGAATACGCCGGTCAGCCAGACGCCGCGCGGGCGTCAAAGCGGTCAGCCGGCCGTGCCGCGCGGATGGGAGTCAGCCATGCAGCGCATTGGTTCGGCGCCGCTGCCGGGCACGAATCCTTTCGAAGGCAAGACTGCCGTCGATACCGCCGTCAACGCCGCCAACCCCAACGGCACGCCGACGGGTCCGCTCGCCGGCTTGTTTTCCCGTTCGTCGGATCCGGCGCCGGGCCTGCCTGGGTATCCACAGCAGCAGCCCTATTCCCAACCTCGCACGCAGCAGTACTCCCAGCCCTATTCACCGACGCAGAACGTGCCGAACTATTTGCCTCCTCCGCAGCCTGCGCCGTATTCGACGCCTTACGTTGCGCCCAATCCGGTCCCGTATTCTGCGCCTTACCGCGCGCCGGCCAATAGCGCACGTCCCGTAACAGGCAACGGTGGGTACGGTCCCGATACCTATGGTTCGAGCCAGTCCGGCGCGCCATCGGCGGCACCGTTGCAGCCGTACCCGGGACAAGGACCGGCTCAGGACTCAGGGCAGTACCAGGCGCAATATCAGCAGCCGTATCAACAGCCTTATCAGCAACAGCAAGCTTATCCGGCACAGCAGCAGTATCAGCCGCAGCCTTATCAACAGCAAAACCAGCAACCTTATCAGCAGCAAGATCCGGCGATGAGTTCGCCGTGGCCCATGTCGCCTGCCGCGCAGGAGGCACAAAACAACGCGCAGGCGCCTCAGCCGCGTGTGTATTCGAATACCCCGGCAGCGAAGACGAAACGCGCCACAACGACTAAAGCGACCCAACCCGCGTCGCGTCAGGCAACGCGTCGCTACGCCCCTGCCGCCGACGAAACCAACTACACGCAACAGCAGCCTTACGCGTATCCGCCGCAGCAACAGCAGCAGCCGTACTACTCGAACCAGCCCTACATTCCGCAGCCTCCTGCGGGCTACGCGCAGGCATACGTGCCGTCGCAGACGGCGCAGGTTACCCAGCCCGGCCAACAGCCGTATCAGGGCAACATCGCAAACGCACAGACGCTTGGTGTCGCCGATGAACTCGCGCAAATCAATCGCGCGCAGTCAAGCACCGTGTCGGGCGGCGTGGTGTTTCGCAGCCGCACGGGCGAGGATGGGTTGTCGAACCTGACGGATATCGAGGCGCCTATCCAAGGACGGATACGTGCGGGCAATGGTCACGTGGTGGTCACGGCGACACCCGTTACGCTTGATGCCGGCACCGCGCAGGAAACCGCCGATACCCTCAAGCGTTTCGGCTCGGGACTCGGTGCGCGCAACGTATCGAACCAGTACGGCAACCAGACCGCGAGTGGCGTAGGGTTGTCGGTGGGATACGAAACGAATAGCGTGCAACTCGATGTCGGCACTACGCCACTCGGCTTTCGCGAAGAAAACGTCGTGGGCGGCGCGCAGTACAAAGGCGCGATCACCGACAAGGTCTCGTACTCGGTCGCCGTGGCTCGCCGCGCGGTCACGGACAGTTTGCTGTCGTATGCCGGCGCGCACGATGCGCAAGCAGGTATCACGTGGGGCGGCATCACGTCGAATGGCGGACGCTTCGACCTCGGCTGGGACGACGGCACGAACGGCGTATACCTGAATGGTTCGTTCCAGTATTACGACGGCAAGAACGTCGCGAGCAACACGGCGGAAAAAGGTGGCGGCGGTTTCTACACGCGCCTCTATTCCGATGCCAACCAGACGTTGACCGCCGGCGTGAACACCACGCTGATGCACTACGACAAGAACCTCTCCTTTTTCACCTACGGCCAGGGCGGCTATTTCAGCCCGCAACAGTACGTGATCCTGAACTTGCCGGTGGAATACATGGGACGCAGCGGCGCGTTCACGTATGACGTGAAAGGCTCGATCGGCGTGCAGCATTACCGCCAGGATGCGTCGGATTATTTCCCGACCAACGGCAACAGGCAGCCGGTCGGCGGCACCGGAATCACGGCCTCGCAGGGTGGCGTCTACGGCAGCCAGACGAAGACGGGGATCTCGTATTCGTTCAGCGCAACGGGCGAGTTTCAGCTTGCACCGCAATTGACGGTGGGCGCCACGGCTTCGCTTGGCAACGCGTATCAGTATCGTGAGTATCTGGCGGCGGTTTATATTCGCTACAGCTTCACGAAGCAGAACATGGTGCAGCCATCGTTCCCGCCTTCGCCTGTCAGCTCGCCTTACGTATCGATGTCGAACTGAAAATCATGAAGCCCCGGTGCGTTGTCAGCCCGGGGCTTCATGCTTTAAACCAGCACCCCTCCGCCGTCCACCACGTAGGTCTGGCCCGTCGCAAAGCCGCATTCCATCAGGAACAGATACGCGGCGGCGACGTCACGTGCTTCGCCTACGCGTCCTGCGGGCAGGTGTTTGCCAGCCTGCTCGTACATGGCTGCGCGATCTGCCTCGGACATGTTCTGCCACAGGTTGGTCGCGACCAGGCCCGGCGAAACCGCATTCACCCGCAACGGTGCGAGTTCGACGGCCAGCGCACGCGTCAGTGCTTCCATCGCGCCGCAGACGCTTGCGCCGAACGCCCAGCCGCTATGCGGACGCAACGCCGCAATGCCCGTAGTCAGGACGATCGATCCACCCTTCGTCATATGCGGCGCGCCATGTTTGACGGCGGTAAGCGCCCCCCAGTAGCGGATATCGAATGCGCGCCGCGCCTCGCTTAGATCCGTCTTCGCAAGCTCTCCAAGCCGCAACGAATCGCCGGCGGTGAAGACCAGGTGATCGAAGTTTCCGGTTGCATCGAAGAACGACTGGATGGCGCGCTCGTCGGTGAGATCAAGCGCGTGGCCTTCCACCTTCGGTCCAAGCGATTCCGCCGCAGCCGCCACCCGTTGCGCGTTACTCGATGCAATCACGACCCGCGCGCCTTCCTCCACGGCGTACTCCGCGACCGCGTAGCCAATCCCTGACGAACCGCCGAGCACGACAATTTTCTTGCCCTCGAGCCGCCCGCTCACATCGATGTTCGTCATGACTCAAGCTCCCTTTTCGATCAGCGATTGCAGCACGGTATCGAGCGGAACACGGCCGCGACGCACCTCGTTTTGACCGCCTTCGAAGCAGATCCATTCTTCGTTGAACCCGTCGATCATCTGCATGCGCGGCAGCGGATTGGTCATGCCCTGCGAGCGGAAAAGGTCTTCCCAAGTATCACGCGGCACGATGTTCATGCGGACATCGCGTCCGAGCAACCGTCCAAGGCTCGCGGCGATCATGTCCGGCGATACGCGCTGCGTCCCCTCAAGCTCAATGACCCGCCGACCCGTCCACGTCTCGCGCAACAAATCTGCTGCGACCCGGCCGATATCGGCGGTGGCGACCATGGGAACGAGTTTGTCGAGCGGCTGAAGGAAGCTCGGGACGATACCCGTTTCACGGGCCGGCGCA
Organism: Burkholderia sp. PAMC 26561; assembly: GCF_001557535.2. NCBI lineage: Bacteria > Pseudomonadati > Pseudomonadota > Betaproteobacteria > Burkholderiales > Burkholderiaceae > Burkholderia > Burkholderia sp. PAMC 26561. The sequence continues at coordinate 40,223 of NZ_CP014307.1, read as the reverse complement.
ATATCCCAGGCTGCGTTTTCGATGAACCACGCAGCACGAAGAAACGCGATCGGCATGGGCAACGTGCCGAGTTCCTGCTCCATGATCTGGAGCTGGTTGAGCAAGTTGGGCTGTGTGGCTTGCGCGCCGATGGTCGAGAGCACCACGACCTTTTTCGGCCTGGCTGCGGCAAGCGCGGCCCGCAGCGAAGCGATCGCCTTGCGCGCCTCGGGAAAGCCCTGCGTCGGATCGAAGGTCGGCGGCAATAGGACGAATACGCCTTCCGTGCCTTCGAACGCGTGCTGAAGCGCGTGTTGATCGTTGACGTCGGCGACCGCTACTTCGCAGCCCTCCTTCGCCCACGCTTCTCCTTTTGCTGCATCGCGCACCACGGCGCGGACATCGTGACCCGATGCGAGCAGCAAACGTGCGACGACTCCCCCGACCTGACCCGTGATTCCGGTGATAGCGAACATGGTGTTCTCCTCAAAAGACCTGCAGCGGACGCTGCGTTGAGAAGAAGTGTGGGCGTTTGAAAGGCGTTTAGCGATGACCTACCTGTCATTTCATTAATGACACGATGTCATTTATCGTTTTTTTCATATGCTGTTACAGCAAATACGGAAAAGCCGTTCCAGCGCGAACTGGAACGGCTTTTAAGCGCTTAAAGCAATGCTTACTGGCGCACACCTTCAGCCTGGATATGCAGCGTCGTCTTCATCTTGAAGCCGTATGCTTTGCCGTAGTCCACACCGAAGTCAGCGCGATCGAACGTGCCCGTCGATTCCGTGCCGCACACTTCCTTCTTCATCATCGGGTTCGTGAAGCACTTGAAAGATTCGATCTTCAGGTTCACCGGCTTCGTCACGCCATGAAACGTCAGATCGCCGATCACTTCCACCGGCACGTCGCCCTTGAACTTCATCGACGTGCCCTTGTAGGTTGCCGTCGGGAATTTTTCGGTATCGAAGAACTGCGCGCTCTTCAGTTCACCGTCGAGCTTCTCATTGCCGATGTTGATCGACGTCATGTCGATGGTCGCTTCCAGCGTGCCCTTCTTCGCTTCGCGATCGATCGTCACCGTGCCGCTGCTCTTGTCGAACTTGCCGCGCCACACCGAGATGCCGCCGAAGTGATCGGTCTCGAAGCTCGGGTACGTATGGTTCGGATCGAGTTGGTACGTGACTTCAGCGGCCATTGCGTTAAACGATGCCGCCACGAACAACGCGCCTGCTGCCGCGATCAAAAGGTTCTTTTTCATGTGTTTTCCTGGATAAGGTTTGAAACTGGATTATTTCTTGACCGTTATTTCTTGAGCGCGACGAGATGGAACTTGATGACGACTTCATCGGCGACGACCGACGTGTCTTTCCACTCGCCCGAACCGACATCGAACTGCGTGCGTTTGATGGGCAGCGCGCCATCGAAGGTCTGCGTGGCACCCTGCTGCGTGACAGTGACCGGCACCGTGACGTTCTGGGATTTGCCCTTGATGGTCAGCTTGCCGGCCACGTTGAATTTGTTGCCGCCGGCCGGCGCGATGGACGTTGACGCGAAGGTCGCGTTAGGGAAATGCGCGACGTCGAACCAGTCCTTGTCTTGCGCCTGCTTGTTGTAGCTGTCGTCGCCGAGATCGTAGCTGGCGGTATCGATGTTGATGCTCGCGTTGCCGGCAGCCGGCTTGGCGGGATCGAAGTCGAGGGTTGCGGTGAACTTCTTGAACTTGCCATCGACAAGCACGTTCATCTGCCTGGACGTCGCCGTCACGGTGCTTTTGGCGGTGTCGACCTGGGCCTGGGCGGCGGCGGTCGTGAAAAGCGCTGCAGCGGCGGCCGCCACGAGCAGCCATCGGGAAGTAAAAATATGCATGGCGGGTCAGAGATGAAGATTGCGTTTCGGTACGGCATGGTAGGTGAGCGGGCGCGCGACACATAGCCGCGCCGCTACAACACATTGTCCCGTCGATGACGCTAATCGAAACGCAGAGCAGGAATTCACGCCGAGCCAATCCTCAAGCTGCGCGATTGCCTTCAATACAGCGGGCTGGCTGACATCGTAGTGTCGTGCGGTCGCGGAGAACGAGCCGGTATCAACCACGCGTATGAAAATCCCGATCGCGGCCAGTCTGTCCTTCGTGATGCCGTTGGCCCTCACGCCGCGCTACGAGGCATCAGGCTATGTGCCGCCGTAAGCCGGCAAGCACGACGCGTGGCTCGTTCCGCTCCCGGCGACCTATCTGCTCGATCGCGAAGGCATGATTGTCTTTGCTTTTATTGATGTCTTACCGCAGGCACTTTGAAACAGGATCGCCGCTTGCCGCATTGAGCGCGCTGCAGGCGAGACACGCGGCGCATCGGCGTGCGGTGCGTCCTTGAATTGCTTAAGGTCGGACACCGGCGTAATACCGGGCCGCAGCATCGATCTCATCCGGTGTCATGTTCCGCGCGACATTACGCATTTGCTCGTTGATATCGTTATGACGCGTTCCGTTCGCAAACGCCTGCAATTGCCCTTTCGAATACGCGTATGGCATGCCCTCGAGCCAGGGCGTCCCTGCCTTGTGATCGATCCCGCCATGACACGAAGCACACGAAGCGATGTTTCGCATGGGCGAACCATGCGCCACGATATCGGGTGCGGACATGGACGCAATGGCATCGGTGCGCGAAGCTGCTGGCTTGGGCAGATACCTATAATACGCAGCCAGGTCACGCATTTCCTGATCGGTAAGGTTGGCGGCCATTGGCGACATGACCGCATTACGCCGCGCGCCCGACTGAAAGTCGAGCAACTGCTTATAGATCACGGACGCAAACTGACCGGCAAGATTGGGCGAGTTGGCATCGCTCACGCCCATAGCCCCGTGGCACATCGTGCATCGCATGGCCAGGGTCGCACCACGGCCAATGGAAGCGCTGCTCGGTACACCAAGCAATTGCGGCGTCATCGCGACAAGGCTTGTTTGCGTCAAAGGCACTGGCGTCGCGGTCGTGATGCGCAACCACTGTTGCGGCACGCCGGCTGCGCTGCAGATCGCGTTCCATACGCCCTGGAACGGCTGGTCCTTTTGTGCGGACGGCAACCAGATGAAGCCTACCGCTGCCGAAAACAAAGCCAGCGCCAGCGTACCGCCGACCGTGACAGTGAACCAGCGGTTGCGTAACGAGAACAGGCGTTCTTCGTTCATCGCTGCGGCCCTCCAATTTGAATGGCCGGCACGGACGTGTCCGAGCGCGACACCAGCGATGCAACTGGATAACCGTAGTTGAAAAGCGTCAGGCCGATCATCAATGCAAGCCACAAGCCGAAGCTGTTTAACGCAACAGGAATGGTCTTCGATTCATGCACCGCCGTGCTGAAGCGGTACTCTTCCACCACCACATGCGGCCCACGATGCGCGCGGATCAGCACGATAAAAAACATCACTGCGGACACCACCAGGATGAACCCGCCAATGGTCGAGATGATCACCGACATGGCCTGCGCGGCAAGCTCGGGATCGGTGTAATCGAAGAAGGCCATGCGTCGGGGCATACCGAGGATGCCGGTGAAATGCCACGGGAACGTCAGCACGATCATGCCGACAAACCACAACCACAATTGCCAGCGCATGAGCCTGAGTTGCGTCATCGCGCGGCCGGTGAGATGCGGCCAGAGATCGTAGGCAATCGCGAAGTACATGATGACGATCGCGCCCGCGAAGATCAGGTGAAAGTGCCCGGTCACCCACTGCGTATTGTGGATCGTGGAGTCGAGCTGATAGCTCATGTTGATGATGCCGCCCGCCCCGCCGAAGCCAAGCATCACGAATGAGAATGCGAGTGCGAGCATCATCGGGTTCTGCCAGGGCAGCGCCTTGAGCCAGCCGAAGGTTCCCCGTCCGCCGCGCAAACGTGCTGCGATTTCCACGGACGCGCAGATGGTGAATACTGTTAGAAGGGTCGGCACGGCGACCAGTGCGGTGAACACTGAATGCATGAACTTGAAGCCGGAACCTACCTGTGGGTCGGCGAAAAGATGGTGAATGCCGATCGGCATGGAGACCACGAGAAACAGGATGAACGAGATGCGCGCCATGGAATCGCTGTACAACCGGCCGCCGATTGCGCGCGGCATGATGGTGTAATACGCAATGTACGCAGGCATCAGCCAGAAGTAGACGATTGCATGCAGCGTCCACGAGAAGAACACGCGGGCAAGGCCTGCATCGATAGTCGTCTTGAAGCCGAGCGCCACCGGCAGGATCTGGAACAGGATCTCGATAGCGGCGCCCACCGCAGTCCATCCCCAGAGGTATGCGCCTGCAACGCTTGCGAACATGGCGAGCGGGACGGGTACGCCACGATTCGCACGCTTCCACGCGATCAGGTTGACCGACATGAGTCCGACCCAGATCCACGAGCCGACCACGACCAGCACAATGCCGATATAAAAGAAGGCGTTGCCGATCATCGGCGGATAAAACGTATAGAGCACGGACGCAAGTCCCATCGCGACCGGGACCATTGCAGTGACGGTACCTACTGCAACCAGAATGAAACCGGCCCATGCCCAGCGCACGCCGATCAACGGCTTCTTCAGCGCAAGCTCGGTCACCGCATAGCCGAACCCCATTGCAATCAGCGTGGGAAATACATAGCCCATCGCCGAGCCGTGCGCGGTCACCGAGCGATAGTAAAGCTCCGGATTGTGCAGCCACGGGTGCAGCGGGCTGCGCACCCACATCTGCCAGGCGCCCAGCAACAAGGCGCCGCCGAAGCTGATGAAGCCGAGCCAGAAATGCGCGAGAACGAGTCGCTTGCTATTTAACACAGCTTAATCTCCGCGAACCGTTAGCGTTTGCCATCTGAAGGAAAGTGGATTTGTCGATGACCTTCACATGCGCCCACATGCCCTGATGCCCTGTGCCGCAGAACTCGTGGCACGGCATCAGGTGCTCGGCCGGTTGCGTGAAGGTCGTCTTGAAAGTCGAGATATAGCCAGGCTCGAGCATTGAATTGATGTTCGTGTTCGTGATCAGGAAACCATGCACCACGTCAGCGCTCGTGGCGCGGAACGTAATAGGGGTATCGGTTGGAATCAGCAGGCATTGCGGCGTGAACGAATACTGTTGCGCGACCACTCGGACCGTGACCGATCCATCCGCTTCAACCGCGCTGCCCAGATTGCTTTCGATGAACTCACCGCTTATGTTGAGCGTATCGGGACGCACCGTCTCCACGCGCGAGGGCGGCATCATTGCCCAGTGAAGGCCCGTGAAGATCGTCATGGCGACAAGCACGCACAGGATGATCGCGACAAGCAGTGCCCATTTGCGCTCGATGCGCGCGGCCATGTCCGCCGATGCATGCGACTGGTGTTCATTGCTCATTGGATAACGCCACGCGGCAGGAAGACCAGGAAATAAAACGCGAACCACAAGCCGATCACAATGGCCGTCGCCACGCCGGCAACTGCAATAGCGCCGTGCGGGCCATCGCGGACGATTTCATCGACGGCAGCATCTTCGTTTTCTGAATCAGTCATGACGTCCTCAATAAAGTGGCGCGGAGCGCAACGCGTTGACATCTTTTGCACTCACCGGCGTGCCGTGGTTGCCCCAGGCGGTACGGATATACGTGACCACTGCCGCGACTTCGACATCCGAGAGCGATTGCGCAAAAGGCGGCATACCGTAAGGCATGGGATTTTTCTTCGTGCCTGGCGCGTAACCGCCGTTGAGCACCATGCGAATCGGATTCACGGACGACGTCATCTGGATGGACTGATTGGCTGCGAGCGGCGGGAAATGCGGCAGCTTGCCCTCGCCCTGCGTCGCATGACAAACAGCACATTGCGCGTCGTAGATCTTCTTGCCGAGCGGCGACATGGTGTTCTTTTCCTCGGCAAGCGCCGGTGTGGGCGGCGTGATCTTTTCCCCGGCGCGTGAAGGCAGCGTCTTCAGATAGACGGCGACCGAACGAATGTCTTCGTCGGACAGATACTGGAAGCTGTCGTACACGACTTCCGCCATGGGGCCGTACACGGCGCCACGGTTCGATACCCCCGCTTGCAGCAGATCGGAAATGTCTTCGATGCTCCAGTCGCCAAGCCCCGCTTCCTTATTCGATGTCAACGAAGGCGCATACCAGTTCTGGATCGGAATCAGGCCGCCTTCGAAACGTTTGGATGTTGAGTTGCCGCCTAGCGCATTGATCGCGGTGTGACACATGGTGCAGTGGCCGAGGCCCTCAACCAGATATGCGCCGCGGTTCCACTCGACCGACTGCGTGGTGTCCGGCTGGTACTCCCCCGCGCGAAAGTACAACGCACGCCAGCCGTAAAGCAACGAACGCTGATTGAACGGAAACCGCAATTCGTGCGCACGGTTGGGCTGCGCAATGGGAGGTGTGGACAAGAGATACGCATAGATCGCATCGGAATCGGTGCGCGTCACTTTGGTGTAAGACGCAAACGGCATGGCGGGATAAAGCAGTTCGCCGGTGCGCGACTTGCCCGTGTGCATCATGTTGTAGAACTCAGCCGAGCTCCACTTGCCGATACCGCTCTCTTTATCCGACGAAATGTTCGGTGTATAGAGCGTACCGAATGGTGTTTCCATTGGCCGGCCGCCACCAAAGAGCTTGCCGGCAGGAACGGTATGACACGCGATGCAATCACCGGCGCGCGCAAGGTATTCGCCACGAGCAACGATTGACGGGTCAGCCGCTTGCGCATTTGACGCCACGACAAACATGCAGAGAAGCATCAGGGTCCGGAAACTGAACACGTCGATTTCCTCGCCTTAAGGGTTAGGGACAGTGCCGCAAGCGAGCGGCATCTTGAGAGAGCCGGCCGCGACCGGAACGGGATCGACCGGAGCCGGCAAGGACGCCAGATATGCCGCTATGGCGGTGATATCGCGATCGGCAAGCTTGCTGGTGATGTCATGCATGCAATCGGGCGCAAGCGTCTTGCGGGTGCCGTAACGCCACGCGCCCAATTGCGCGGTGATGTAGTCGGCATGCAAGCCAAGCAAGCCCGGAACGGCAGGCTCCATACCGGTAAGCGCCGCGCCATGACATGCAGCGCACGCGGGAATCTTGCGCGTCGGCGCACCGTTATTCACGAGCGACTTGCCCAGTGCGAGTGTCGCTGCGTCGGCGGTCACAGGTGGCAGTACAGGAAAAGGCGGCCGCTCGCCGGCAAGATGTTCGGCAATCTGATGCAAATAAGCGTCCGGGAGATAAGCCAATAAATAATTCATTGGCGGGTACTGCCGGCGGCCGTCCCTAAAGGCAAGTAACTGGTTGTAAAGATAACCGGCGGGCTTGCCCGAGAGCCGCGGATAATAATCATTGCTCGTACCCTCGCCTTGCGCGCCGTGACACGCGGCGCAAGCAAGAACGCGCGCCTGCATGGTGTCGGGCGCCTTTTCAGCAGGCGGAGCGCCGGCCGCGAGCGCACCCGCGCTCGATACCGCGAGCAGCACTAATGAAATGACGACGCTGCGAATGCCCACCGTTGTGTCCTCAATCGGGTTTTTGTGTCTGTAGTCATGGGCTACAGCGATTTCTTATACGACGCTATTTGTTGGCCTGGACTTTAAACTTGCTTGAGTGCGGCATCAGCGAAGCTTAAAGCACTTAAAGCTTTTTGCCGAGAGCCAAGATTCACATGACCCCGCGAATTATTAATCATTTAAGTAATGATTCGAAAGCCCGAAATGAAGAGCCTTGACGTTCAATGATCGAGATCAATAAATGCGCGGAATTTCGCTTGAACGAGGTCGAATTTTTTAAAGTAATTCGTTAGCGAAATTTGGATCAAAAACGTATGCAATCGTTCGAGCGTTGGTGTGCTGAAACGATGGCATCCATATGACCAAAATCTCATTTAAGTCCAAGACGCCTGGCAAGCCGGTTGAGGTTGGCCCGATCCAGCTGCAACTCACGCGCGGTGGACGCCCAGTTCTGATTGTTGCGCGCCAATGCGTTCTGCAGGACTGTTCGCTCAAACGATGTGACCGCCGTGCGGAAGTCCTCTACCGGCGTTCGAGGCGTGGGAGCTTCCACCTTCGCGCTTTCCTGTTGGGCATCGTCGAGTCCGAGGTGAGCCGCAGTCAGGCTCAGGATACGCGGCGGCTCAGCTTGAGACGCAAGCGCTTTCAATGCGCTGCGGCCAACCAGATGTTCGAGTTCGCGCACGTTGCCGGGCCAGGCGTAGTCGAGCAATGCAGCTTGCGCATCGCTTGAAAGACGCAAACCCGACAGACCCAGCCGCGAGCGGTTTTCTTCGAGGAAACTCCCGGCCAGCATCAATACGTCGCGGCCACGCTCGCGCAACGGTGGCACCCGCAGCGGATACACACTGAGCCGATGATAAAAATCCGCTCTGAGCCGCCCCGCTCTCACCTCTTCCACGAGGTCGCGATTGGTCGCGGCAATCACGCGGACATCCACCGTATGGTCGCGATCCGAACCTATGCGCTGAAGCTGGCCGTTCTGGAGGACACGCAACAGCTTTGCCTGCACGCTCAGTGAGAGTTCGCCGACTTCGTCGAGGAAGAGCGTCCCGCCATCGGCGAGTTCGAACTTGCCGCGCCGGTCCGCAGACGCGCCCGAAAACGCGCCGCGTACATGGCCAAATAATTCGCTCTCGACCAGCGTATCGGGTAGCGCCGCGCAATTCAGGCTGATCAGCGGTTTGTTCGCCCGCGGGGACGCCGCGTGAATCGCATTCGCAACGAGCTCCTTGCCAACGCCGGTCTCGCCGGTGATCAGCACGGTCAGGTCGCTTCCGGCCACGATGCCGATCTCCTGGATCATGCGCTTGTGCGACTTGCTGTTGCCGATCATCGTGCGACGGCTCTGGCCGTGCGCTTGCCTGTACGCCTCAGCACGCCGGCGTTCTTCCTCGCTGGTCCTGGCCAATGTATCGATGCGTTCCACCACACTGACTGTCGCGGCCGCAAGGCTCAGAAAAGCGCTGAGCGACGACATGTCGATGCTGTCGAAGCGCGCCGGATCGAGCGCATCGAGCGTAAGCAGGCCCCACGGTTGCCCGTTGATCACGAGCGGACACCCAAGGCAATCGTGCACTTCGAGATGACCCGATACCGCCTGGACGAGTCCGTCGTAAGGATCGGGAAGATCGGAATCCGACGCGAACCGCGTAGGCCCGGTGTTGGCGAGCAGTTGCACAAAGCGCGGATGTTCCGCGACACGAAAGCGGCGTCCGAGCGTATCCATGCTCAGCCCTTCAGTCGCCAGCGGCACCAGCGTGTCACCTTCCAGCCGCAATAAAGCGGCGGCATCGGCGGGGAACAGCGTGCGCATGGTCTGCAGCAGGCGCCTATAACGCTCGGCATCGGAGAGATCGCGCGACAGATCCTGCATCAGCGGCACCAGCGCATCGAGCAGGAGCCGCGGGGTCATATTGACTTCATCCAGAGTCTTTTTGACAAGAGTCTTTCTAACCATCCAGTTTCGCAAGCCATTGATTTCAATAGGGTGCAAGTGTGGCATGAAACTTGGATAAAGAGGCATAGCACTGCCTGATTTGTGCCGCCCAATCCACCAAAAAAGGAATTCCGCCATGCTTTCTGCAGAACACCGTGCCATCGTCAAGGCGACCGTCCCGCTTCTTGAAACCGGCGGCGAGGCGCTGGCCACACACTTTTACGGGCTCCTGATGAACGAGCACCCGGAAGTGCGTCCGTATTTCAACCAGGCGCATCAGGCGAGCGGCGCGCAACCGCGCGCACTGGCCAACGGCGTGCTGATGTACGCCAAGCACATCGATCAGCTCGAACAACTCGGCGATCTGGTTTCGCAGATCGTGAATAAACACGTCGCGCTCGACATCCTGCCCGAGCACTATCCGCTGGTTGGCTCTTGTCTGCTTCGATCCATTCGTGAAGTACTCGGCGCAGAGATCGCCACCGATGCCGTGATCGAAGCATGGGCTGCCGCTTACGGCCAACTCGCGAATCTGTTGATCGGTCTTGAGGAATCGATGTACGTCGAGCGTGAAAACACGCCGGGAGGCTGGCGCGGGACGCGCTTGTTCCGCGTCGCGCACAAGGTTGTGGAAAGCGACGAAATCACATCGTTCTATTTGCGCCCGGATGACGGCGGAGAACTGCTCGCCTTCCAGCCAGGCCAATACATTGGCGTGCGACTCGTTCTCGACGGCGAAGAAGTGCGCCGCAATTATTCATTATCGGCAGCGGCAAACGCCCGCGAATATCGCATCAGCGTGAAGCGCGAGCCTAACGGCCGGGTATCGAAGCATCTGCACGAAAATCTCAAGGAGAATGACACCATCGAACTGCTTGCGCCCGCGGGTGACTTCAAGCTGAAGCACACTGACAAACCGCTCGTGCTGATCACGGGCGGCGTTGGCATCACACCCGCGCTTGCAATGCTCGAAGCCGCGCTTGAAACCGAGCGCCCCGTTTATTTCATTCACGCTGCACGCAATAGCGGTGTTCATGCGTTCCGTGATTTCGTCGATGCACAGGCGGAAAAGCATCCGCGATTGAAGCGTTTTTATTGCTATTCCGAATCGCGTAATGGGGATGCGCCGGCCCATGGCACAGGTTATCTCGATGAAGCGCGACTCGCAAAATGGCTGCCGGAAACACGTGATGTAGACGCTTATTTCCTTGGACCGCTACCGTTCATGAAAGCGATGAAACGGACGTTGAAGGCGCTGGGCGTGCCGGAAACGCAGACCCGTCATGAATTTTTCGGGCCGGCAGCGGCGCTCGAATAAGGAATGCCGTGTAATTAGTCATTTACTGCTCGCTCGACGTTCGCTCAGGCGAATGCGATTGATTGTTTTTCATGTCTGCATTCGCTTAACCGAGTGAGCGCCCTGCGTCGTGCCTTTGATCAACGAGGAACTGCGAATTACGAACCCGCATAGATATTGCAGAAGCTGACCGGGCCGACACACGCATCACGTCCTTGCGATCCCGTCACAGGCATGCGCGGTGCGCTCACGCTGGAGCCGGACGCAACACCGCCGTACGCGGCAGCGCTTTCCTGACGATTGGCAAACTGACTTTGAAAGCCGGGGCTGACGTCCGGATACGACGCATCCGTCACGTACTCCGAACCATTTTGTTGCGCTTCGACAAGCTGCTGGCGCACTTCGGCGCGCGTGAGTCCCTGGGCGAAAGCGGTCGATGAAACGAGGACAGCGGCGGACACAGCAACGAGGGCAAGTTTCTTCATTTTCTCTACTCCGGTTGATTGAGGTATCCCAACCTTGTTTCATGCGGTTGGTACAAGGGCTAACCTATTCTTCGCTGTCTTTATTCCTGCGATCTCGAAAATTTGTTCGCGATTCTCGAAGCACGAAGCACGAAGCACGCGCTTTCATCATGCTGACGGATTGCGAGACTGCAAGCGTTTAAGACATAGACGAGGCTTATGAAAAGGCCGCTGGAAGCTTCGGCTTTCGGCGGCTTAACGCGTGCGTGTCGTCCAACAGGTATCGCTTAAAGGGCCTGCACTTGCACCGCTGCTCCCGGCACGCCCGAGGTCTGCGGGGCGATCACCAGATAACGCCGTTTGTCGCTGGCGGTGTTGGCGCCAGGCACGACCACTTGCCTGATCTGGCCAATAGCGTTGACGATCGCAGACCCCGCTGGATTCGTCATGAACTTCGCAAGCGATTCGATCTTGCCGCTGCCATCGGGGTTATCGGAGAGTCCCAGCACGTAGGGCGACTTGGGCTCCAGGCCCGTCGCCGACGCCTGCAACACTTGCAGCAGGCCCTGGTCGAAGAGTGCAACGCTGGTTGGCGCACCACCGCTTGCATTGCCACCACCCACCGCCACCATGTTCAAGTGCGCGGTTTCGCCTGCAAGCCCGAGCGGTTGCGTATTCTGCGTACCATCGCCTTCAGGCACCGCGTCAGGCACGTATGCAACCGCTTGCGGCGCCTGTCCGATTGGAACGGTCGCGATGACCTTGTTCGTCAGCGTATCGATTGCAGCCATGGCGTCGGCGTTTTCCAGTCCAACGTAGACACGGGTGCCATCGCCCGATGGCCAGATGCCGTGCGGCAGCTTACCGACATCAATAGTCGCGACCTGCGAGAAGTCATCGGTGCGGAACACCTTCACCTGATTCAATCCGCCGACCGTCACATAGGCGAACGTGCCGTTGGCGTTATGGACGATGTTCACGTGATTGGTGATCGGACCTGTATCGATCACCTTGAGCGTGGCGAACGGCGGGCGGGCATCGAACACCTGCGTCTTGCCGGTATCTTTCAACGTGAACCAGACTTGCTTGCCATCGGGCGTCGCCGCGATGTTCGGGCAGAACGGGCTCACCTGCGTGACCTTGCCGACAATCTTGTGATTCGCCACGGAGACGACATCGACTTCCGGATTGAACGATGAACAAACATAACCGTATTTGCCATCGGGCGAGAAGATCTGCATGCCCGGACCCGCCGGCGTAATGATGCGGGTCTTCTCCTCGTAGGTATGTCCATCCAGGACGGACACATAGTTTTCGCCGCGCACTGTCACCCAGACTTCGTTGCCATCCGGCGTAAAGAACGCTTCATGCGGCGCTCGGCCGACATAGGTCACGTGCTTGACCGCGTTCGTCTGGGTATCGATGAACGAAACCGAATTCGAGCCGATAGACACCACCGCGATCGTCTTGTGATCGGGCGAAAAGCCCATGCCGTGCACAAGCACCTGCCCTTTGTACAAGGGGCTGAAATTGCCCGGCGACGGATCGCCCAGACGGATCACGCCGACCAGTTTGTTGTCGACGGGATCGGTGACCGAGACGGTATTGGAGAATTGCTCGGCGGCATAAACGCGATCGTGATGGCTGATCGCCATGTCGGGCGCGGACGCAAGTCCGGGCGCCTGGCCTGCAAACGCAAGCGATGAAACAGCGCTCAATACCGCGCAGAACACATGGGATTTTTTCATTTCGACTCCTGTTGCATGCGCATGGACGACGGCATGCGCATGGACGACGGCATGGGCATGGTCATTGTTGTGGGTGAAACGGTTGAAGCCGGTGCTTGCCCTTGATCCGGCGCAGGCGCCGAAGGCGGCAATGGCTGGCCCAATGCAAGGCGCATTGCGATGATTTCCTGCTGCTGCTCAACGACGATTTCCTGCGCGATGCGTCGTAGCTGCTCGTTGTGCCCATAGCGCAATTCCGCCTGCGCCATGTCGATGGCGCCCTGGTGATGCGGCAGCATCATGCCCACGAAATCGTGATCGACGTCGCCGCTCGGCTTGATCGTCATGGCTTCCATCATGCGTGTCATTGCTTTGTCGTTCTCGGCGAGAAATGGCGCTTCGGCGCTTGTCTGTGACGTATCAGCGGCATGCGCGGGCAGGACTCCCAGTCCCAGGGCCATCGCAGCAACAACAGGAACCGCCGCCAACGCAACGCAGCGAGCGCGCAAGTCAGTAAGGCAATTGGAAGACATGATGTGCACCTCGTTCGAAGGCTTGAAAGGACGGTAATGCCAGCGCTAACCCATTGGCGAAAGGTTTATTCCAGAATATTTTTGCCAAGTGACAGGCGCCATTTATGGACTTGATGTGAATTTGGCGAGATTCGTCGTAATCTTGTATAAGAAGTTGCGGTGAAGACGGACCCAAAAAAAATTCCCACGACAACTGGAGTTGTAGATGACCACCCTTTCCATAAACGGCGACTCTCATACGGTCGATGCCCCACCCGACATGCCCTTGCTCTGGGTGCTTCGCGATCTCGTGGGTCTCACAGGTACAAAATTCGGCTGCGGCATCGCGCAATGCGGCGCATGCACGGTCCATCTCGACGGCGTGGCCGTGCGCTCGTGCGTGCTGCCGATTGCGGCCGTGGGAAACCGCAAGGTCACGACCATTGAAGCGGTCAGCGCCACGCCCGCCGGCAAGAAAGTGCAGGACGCATGGGTTGCGCTGGATGTCGTGCAGTGCGGTTACTGCCAGTCGGGTCAGGTCATGTCGGCAGCCTCGCTGATTGCCTCGAACCCCGATCCGTCCGATGCCGAAATAGACGCCGCCATGGCCGGCAACATCTGCCGCTGTGGAACCTATAACCGCATTCGCGCCGCCGTCAAGCACGCTGCCAAGGGAGCGTGACATGTCGCGAGGACTGCTGGAAGCACAAAATCGCCGCGCGCCTGCCGGCGTGAACCGGCGTATGTTTTTAAAACTCGGCGTGTCGGTTGGCGCGGCAATGGGCGGTGGCCTGATGCTCGGTTTCAGCCTGCCGGCCGCAAGCCAGGGCGAAGCGCCCAAGGGTAAGTCGGTGATTGGCGGCGATGCCAACGAGGCGCCGCAAAGCGGTGTGTTCGAACCGAACGCATTCATCCAGATCGATGCAACCGGCAAAGTGACGCTGGTGATTCCCAAGGTCGAGATGGGCCAGGGCATCTACACGTCGATCCCCATGTTGATCGCGGAAGAACTCGAAGTGCCGCTTGACAGCGTGGTGATCGATCACGCGCCGCCCAACGAAAAGCTTTTCACGGATCCGTTGCTCGGTGGTCAACTGACCGGCGGCTCGACGTCCATTCGCTACGCGTGGAAGCCCATGCGCCAAGCCGGCGCGACCGCACGCGTGCTGCTGATCTCCGCCGCGGCGCAACAATGGCAGGTCGAACCGGCAACCTGTCATGCGGAACGTGGCGAAGTGGTGCATGCGGCAACCAGCCGGCGCATTGGCTACGGTCAACTGGTGGATGCCGCATCGAAACTTCCGCCACCGCAAAACGTCACTCTCAAGGATCCTAAGGATTTCAAAATAATCGGCACCGCGCAAAAGCGCCTGGATTCGCCGGAGAAGGTTGACGGCACGGCGGTGTTCGGTCTCGATGTCCGCTTGCCCGGCATGGTGTATGCCGCAATCGTGAACAGCCCGGTGTTCGGCGGCACGCTGGTTTCAGTTGACGATACCAACGCGAAAAAGATTCCCGGCGTGCGTCAGGTGATCCGGTTCGACAACGGCGTGGCCGTCATCGGCGACCATACGTGGGCCGCAAAACGCGGCGCCGCTGCGCTCGATCTGAAATGGAACGAAGGCCGCGGTGCAGACTTTTCGACAGCGAAGGTCGTTCAGCAACTCGCGGATGCATCGAAGAAAGACGGCGCCGTCGCTCGCAAGGACGGCGATACCAAGAAGGGTTTCAGCGACGCCAAAACCCGCGTCGACGCCGTGTACCAGCAGCCTTTCCTTGCCCACGCGACCATGGAGCCGGTGAATTGCACGGTGTCCGTGCGTGCCGATGGCTGCGATATCTGGGTCGGCACGCAAGTCCCCACCCGCGCCGTCGATACCGCCATGAAAATCACCGGCCTTTCCGCCGACAAGATCACCGTGCATAACCATCTGCTCGGCGGCGGTTTTGGCCGGCGGCTGGAAACAGACTTCATCGAGCAGGCGTTGAAGATCGGCAAGCAGGTCGGCACGCCCGTGAAGGTCACGTACACGCGCGAGGAGGACGTCCAGCACGACATGTATCGCCCGTATTACTACGACGTGATCTCGGCCGGCCTCGATGCAAACGGAAAACCCATCGCCTGGCAACACAGGATCGTGGGCTCGTCGGTCATGGCGCGGTTCGCACCGCCCGCCTTCAAGAACGGGCTCGACCCGGACGCAGTGGAAGTCTCCGCCGACCTGCCCTACGACTTGCCGAATCAGTTCATCGACTACGTGCGCCAGGAACCCATGGACATTCCCACCGCGTTCTGGCGCGGCGTAGGTCCGACGCGCGGTACCTTCGTAGTCGAAAGTTTCATGGACGAACTCGCGGCTCAGGCCAAGGTCGACCCGGTAAAGTATCGGCATGACCTGCTCGGCAAGACACCGCGCGCGCAGAACGTGCTCGATGTCGCCGCGCAGAAAGCCGGCTGGGGCACCGCGTCGCCGAAGGGTCAGGGCCGGGGTGTATCGGTCATGCACGCGTTCGGCAGCTTCTTCGGCATGGTGGTCGACGTAACCGTGGACGGCGACGGCGAAGTGGCCGTCAATCGCGTGGTATGCGCGGTCGATTGTGGCATGGTCGTGAATCCGAATACGGTGGAAGCGCAGATCCAGGGCGGCATCATCTTCGGCATCACGGCGGCGCTTTATAGCGAGATCACGATCAAGGACGGCCGTGTCGAGCAAGCCAACTTCACCGACTACCGCATGTTGCGGATCGACCAGACACCCCCCATCGAGGTACACATAGTCAAGAGCAGCGAAGCGCCCGGAGGGATCGGCGAACCGGGGACGGCAGCACTCGCCCCCGCGCTGACCAACGCGATCTACGCCGCTACCGGCAAACGTCTGCGGCAGTTGCCCGTGGGCCGTCAACTGCTGAGCGCGTGAGGGCACACATGATGATCAAACAACTCGTTTCTGCGATCGCCCTCACCTTCAGCTTGCCCATGCTTGCGCATGCTGCTGCGCCGACAGACGACCCGCTTGTCGCCCGTGGTGCGTATCTCGCGAAAGCCGGCGATTGCGTGGCTTGCCATTCCGCGCCCAAGGGCAAACCGTTCGCCGGCGGCCTGCCCATGACCACGCCCATGGGGAAGATCTACACGACCAACATCACACCGGACCCGCAGACGGGCATAGGCAACTGGACCGAGGAGGATTTCGACAAGGCGGTGCGTCAGGGGGTATCGAAGGACGGACACAATCTTTATCCGGCGATGCCCTATCCGTCCTACACCAAGGTTCGCGATGACGACGTCAAGGCGCTCTACGCCTACTTCATGAAGGGCGTGGCGCCGGTCAACCAGGCAAATCGTGCGCCGGATATTCCGTTCCCGCTCAACATGCGCTGGCCGCTCAAATTCTGGAACATGGTGTTCCTCGATAAAGGCGTTTATCGCGACAAGGACGGGAAAGACGTTGCGTGGAATCGCGGTGCGTACCTGATCCAGGGACTCGGGCATTGCGGCTCATGCCATACGCCTCGCGGTATTGCGTTCCAGGAGAAGGCGCTCGATGAAAGCGGTGGCGCATGGCTTACGGGCGGCGTGCTGGACGGCTGGTTTGCATCGAACCTGACTGGCGAGCATAACGTCGGTCTGGGGCGCTGGTCGGATGCGGACCTGACCCAGTTCCTGAAGACCGGAGCGAACGCGCATGCAACGGCGTTCGGGTCCATGACCGACGTGATCAACCACAGCACGCAAGGCATGAACGATCAGGATCTGGCCGCCATGTCCACCTACCTGAAGTCGTTGCCGCCAGCGGGTGGCACCAACGCGACCGCTTACGCATACGATGCGAAGGCGACCACGGCGCTCCTCGCGCATCCCGCCAACGATGCCGGCGCGAAGGTCTACACCGCCTACTGCATGCATTGTCATGGCGTGGACGGCAAGGCGTTCGCCCCGCTGCTCGCACCGCTTGCGGGTAATCCGAACCTGATGGAGAAGGATGCTTCGTCGTTGATCAACGTCACGCTGAACGGCACGCAGGATCTCGTGATCCAGGGCATTCCGGCCGCGTACCCGATGCCCAGGTACGCACCGGTCCTCAGCGATCAGCAAATCGCCGATGTGCTGACTTTCATTCGCGCGGGCTGGAACAACGGCGCGCCTGCCGTTGCACCGGCTGATGTTGCGAAGCTGAGAAAATCGACGCAAGCTGCGCAGTAAAGAATGGCGGCGGATGAACTATCCGCCGCCATTTTTCTTATTCGGATGCCACCTTCAACAACACCGGCTGGTCCCGATAATACGTCGGATACAAACGCTTGAGATTTTCGACCTTGGGCAGATCGTTGATCGCAATGTAAGGCGCATCCGGGTGCAGCGTCAGGTAATTCTGATGGTAAGACTCGGCCGGATAAAAGCCCTTGAGCCCGTCCGTTCGCGTCACGATCGGCGCTGGAAACGCATGCGCTTTGTTCAACTGCGCAATATAGGTTTGCGCCACCTGCTTTTGCATGTCGTTCGCCGGAAAGATCGCCGAACGATATTGCGTGCCGCTATCCGGGCCTTGCCGGTTGAGTTCGGTCGGATCGTGCGCAACCGAAAAATAGATCTGCAGCAACTGGCCGTATGTGACTTTGGTTGGATCGTAAGTGATCTGCACCGACTCAGCATGACCGGTCTGGCCGCCGCTTACGGTCTCATACTGCGCAGTACTTGCCTGACCGCCCGCGTACCCGGAAACTACTTTCGTCACACCATTGACGTGCTGGAACACGCCCTGCACGCCCCAAAAGCAGCCGCCAGCCAGGACAGCGGTTTCCTGATGCGTGGCGCCCACGGGTTCATCGACTGCGGGAGGCGCCAACACGACCGCTGCTTCAGAAGAATGTGCAACGTGCATTGAAAGGAACAGGACGGTCGCGCCCAGGCTGATTGCGCTTAGCAAGCCAGCACCGCGCGAGCGCAGGGTGGCCAAGGTTTTTTGCTTTGGGACATTCATGGTGAGCCTCCGGGTTTGGGGCGCTTTGCGAACGGCGCAAGCCGCGCGCAAAGCACCTTTCGCATCATGTTAGCGCGACCGGCAGACGATAAATGCTTGATGACAAAGATGTAATCAAGAGGTCAGAGAAGGGTCAATTGGATGAAAGCGACTCTTGGCCCGGGTAGAGCAGATCGCCGAGCGCGATTGCAATGGTTTTGGTCGCAATCTTCAAGTCGTCGAGCGCCACCCGTTCATCCGCGCGATGTCCATTTGCCTCGAGAAGCGTGCGCGGCCCCGCGCCGTAAATAACGGTCGGCACGCCTGCCTCGCAATACAGGCGGGCATCGGTGTAAAGGGGAACGCCTTCGGTTGGAATGTCGCGCTGCAATGTAACGCGGGCCGCGCGTTGCAGAGCTTGCGACAGGTGCTCGGCGCCATCGAGTGAACGCAGCGGAGAAGTGACGAGCACTTCCTCGATATCCACGTCGATCCCCGGCAAATCTTTCGCCGAGGCCAGGATCACTGACTTGAGCTCGCGCAGCACGTCTTGCGTGTTTTCTTCGGGAACTACGCGGCGATCAAGCCGAAGTGTGACTTTGTCGGGCACTACGTTCGTGTTGATGCCGCCCTTGATCAGGCCGACCACCAGCGTCGGATGTTCGATGCCCGGCGTATTCGAGCGGATATCACGCAATTGCGCGCGATGTGCATAGAGCGCATTGAGCACCGCCGTCGCGGCTTCCAGCGCGTCATGCCCCGTATCAGGACGTGCGGCGTGCGCCGACTTGCCGCGCACGGTGACTTCGAGGTGGATTGCCCCATTGTGCGCGGTCGTGATCGCGTATGAAAAGCCGGCGCAAATCGCGTAATCCGGCTTGACTATGCCCTGCTTCAGAAGCCATCCGGGTCCTATCAGGCCGCCGGTTTCCTCATCGTAAGTCAGATGCAGCTCGATGGTGCCTGCCAGCGCCGCGCCGCTGTCGATCAACGCTTTCAGCGCGAACGCATAAGTCGCAAAATCCGACTTCGATACCGCCGCACCACGCCCGTACATGAAGCCATCGCGGATCTCGGCTCCATAAGGCTCGGCGGTCCAGCCATCGCCCGGCGGGACGACATCACCATGCGCGTTCAGCGCAATCACAGGTCCCGCGCCGAAGCGATGACGAATCACGAGGTTCGTTGCGCTGATCATGCCGTTGCGGTGGACGTCGTTTGCGGGAACTGCGTGGCGCTCAACCTTGAAGCCCATCTGCTCGAGCCATTTCGCGGCCATCTCGGCGTGGTCCGCGCAGTCGCCCGGCGGATTGTCCGATGGTTTTTGCACGAGCGCGGAAAGGAACGCGACTTCCAGGTCGAACTGGCTGTCGACGCGGGCCATCAAGGTTGCGGCAAGGGCGGAATGGGTCATATGTGCGAATGAGTGTCGGGTAAGGGCTGCAAGCCCAAAGCGATCTGGAGCTATAACCACCAGCTTAGCGGACTCGAAGCGCGACTTGCTAGCCACAGGCAAATTCCGCACATAACGGACCGCGTTGAATAACTCTCCTTTAGCAACCAATTAAATCGAACATTGTTGCGGGGCCACGCTAAGGCCGCGCTCCTTTTGCAATCATTCAAAGGCGTTTCTCGGCTAAGCTTGACCCCACTTTCAACAGATTCAATGAGCACTTCAATGAACCACCGAGACGACGCCGCAGCACTGGACCATAACGACCCGCTAGCCGCCTTGCGCGAACAATTCGCGCTGCATGACGGCGTGATCTACCTGGACGGCAATTCGCTCGGCGTGCCGCCTAAGGCCGCCGCTTCACGCGCAGCGGAAATCATCGCGAATGAATGGGGTAACGGCCTGATCCGCTCGTGGAATACGGCAGGATGGTTCGCTTTACCCAAGCGACTTGGCAACCAACTTGCGCCGCTGATCGGCGCTGCGCAAGACGAAGTGGTCGTGACCGACACCATTTCCAGCAATCTCTTCAAGGTGCTCTCGGCTGCTTTGCGCGTGGCAAACGAGCGCGATCCCATGCGTCGCGTGATCGTTTCGGAACGCTCGAATTTCCCTACGGATCTCTACATTGCGCAGGGTTTGATCGAACAGCTGGATCGCGGTTACGAATTGCGACTGGTCGATCATGCGTCGGAAATACCCGGCGCCATCGACGAAAACACGGCCCTCGCAATGATCACGCACGTGAACTATCGCACCGGCGCCATGCACGACATGGCCGCGCTCACGCGCATCATTCAAGACAAAGGCGCGCTCGCCGTCTGGGATCTCGCGCATTCGGCAGGCGCCGTTCCGGTCGACCTGAACGGTGCGAACGCGGATTATGCAGTCGGCTGCACCTATAAATACCTGAACGGCGGACCCGGATCGCCCGGCTTCATCTGGGTGCCAAAGCGTCTCCAGGATGCGTTCTCACAGCCGCTTTCCGGATGGTGGGGCCACAGGAAACCGTTCGATATGGTTCCCGAATACCGGCCGGATAATGGCATCGGCCGCTTCCTGTGCGGCACGCAACCCATCATTTCAATGGGACTCGTTGAATGCGGCCTCGACGTCTTCGCGCAAACCAGCATGGCCGCGCTGCGCCGCAAGTCGCTCGCGCTAAGCGATCTGTTTATCGATCTCGTCGAGACGCGGTGCAGCAAGTTTCCGTTGCAGCTCGTGACGCCGCGCACGCATGCCGAGCGCGGATCGCAGGCGAGCTTCGAACATCCGCACGGTTATGAAGTCATGCAGGCGTTGATCGCGCGGAATGTAATCGGCGATTATCGCGAGCCGCGCATCTTGCGTTTTGGCTTTACGCCGCTTTATACGCAATACGTCGATGTGTGGGACGCCGTGGAGACCTTGCGCGATGTGCTGGAAACCGAGGCCTGGCGCGCACCCGAATATGCGGAACGCGGCGCGGTGACCTGAGCCCGAGGAGAACGCGCGATGACCCAGATAAACGAAAACAATGATGCCGGCGCGTGCCCGATGGGCCATGGCGCCTCTGTTGAAAAGACAGAAGGCTGGCACGACGCCCAGCTCGACTTCGCGCAGTCCATGAGCTACGGCGATTATCTGTCGCTTGGCACGTTGCTCTCGGCGCAACATCCGTTGTCGCCGGATCACAACGAGATGTTGTTCATCGTGCAGCATCAGACGAGCGAGCTCTGGATGAAGCTCGCGCTCTATGAATTGCATGCGGCGCTTGCCGCCGTGCGCCGCGATGAACTTCCTCCGGCGTTCAAGATGCTCGCGAGGGTATCGCGAATACTCGATCAGCTCGTGCAGGCGTGGAGCGTGCTCGCGACCATGACGCCATCTGAATACACCGCCATGCGGCCTTACCTGGGGGCATCGTCGGGATTCCAGTCGCATCAGTACCGGCAAATCGAGTTCCTCCTCGGCAACAAGAACGCGCAGATGCTCAAGCCCCATGCGCACAGGCCGGAGATATTTGCAGAAGTGAAAGCGACGCTCGATGCGCCCTCTTTCTACGATGAAGTCATCCGCTTGCTTGCACGCCGTGGTTTTCCGATTGCGCCCGAACGGCTCGAACGCGACTGGACCCAGGCGACCACGCATGATGCGAGCGTCGAAGCCGCGTGGCTCGAGATCTATCGCAATCCGAGTGAGCATTGGGAACTCTACGAGATGGCCGAAGAACTGGTCGATCTCGAAGATTCTTTCCGGCAATGGCGCTTCCGTCATGTGACCACGGTCGAGCGAATCATCGGTTTCAAGCAAGGCACGGGCGGCACGAGCGGCGTACCTTATTTGCGCAAGATGCTCGACGTGGTTCTGTTTCCGGAGCTTTGGCACGTCAGGACCCTGCTTTAGGATCGCACGAAATTCCGAGCGGCGATTGACGGTTCCGGCACGCGCAGCGCGTTCGCCGACTTTCCCCGATAATGACCCGCATGAAAACACTCCCACTGCCCTCCAACGTCCGGCGCCTGTTGCTCGCGCTGCCCGCAGCATGGCTGTTGGCGTCCTGCGCGATGCCCGGCGCCTCGTCGTCCACATCGACCTCCCCATCGCTCGATACCGCCATCTCCGCGCCTTACCGCGGCCAGAAAGCGCAAGCCCGCGATGTCTACCGGCACCCTAAAGAGACGCTGGAGTTCTTCGGTGTTGCGCCAACGCAAAGCGTGCTGGAGATCGCCCCGGGCGGCGGCTGGTACACGGACATCCTCGGGCCTTATCTGAAGGATCGCGGCACCTTGTATGAGGCCGAATACGTTGGCGCGGGCTCGTTGCCTGAAGCCGAAGCCCGGAGCAATGCCGCGTTCGAACAAAAGCTTGCATCGAACCCGGCGATATACGGCCGAGTTCCGTTCGGCACGTTGCAGTCGGGACAGTTCGTCGGCTTGCCTGCGGGGTTGCAGGTCGATCGCGTGCTGACCTTCCGCAATATCCACAACTGGATAGAAGACGGCCAGATCGACGCGAACATGCGCGCTTTCTATTCAGTGCTGAGACCTGGGGGCGTGCTTGGTGTGGAAGAGCATCGCGCCAAGCCGGGAACGCCGCTGCAACAGATGATCGATACGGGTTACCTCACCGAAGCCTACGTGATCCAGCATGCGCAAGCCGCCGGTTTCAAGCTCGTCGCAAGCAGCGCGATCAACGACAATCCCCGCGACACAAAGGATTACCCGAACGGCGTCTGGTCACTGCCACCGACATATCGCGGCGGCGATGTGGATCGTGCACGCTTTGCGGCGATCGGCGAATCGGATCGCATGACGCTGCGCTTCGTCAAACCCTGAGCCACCGCCCGCTCATGACCCACGTCATCACATGGACGTCGCCTGCCCGCGTAAGGCGAGGGTTGCTTGCGCTCGGAGCGGTTTTGTCGGTAGCGGGCTGTACGGCGAACACCCAGTCCGCTGAACCTCAAGGCACAAGCATGACTCATCATACGGCTGACGGTTACGAGAACAATTACTCGCCGCTGCCCCGCGCGTCACTTTTGAAATGGCAATGGGAGCGCCTCGTCAATGGCTTGCCAAAACCGCCGGCAAATGGCTATCACTTCCCCGTGGATCACCCGGATGTTGCCTGGATCAAGGCTAACCGGACCGAGACCACGCTCACGTGGATTGGCCATGCGACCGCACTATTGCAGATGAACGGCGTGAACATCATCACCGATCCCATGTTTTCAAAGCGCGCATCGCCGTTCCAGTTCATCGGTCCGGAACGCAAGGTGCCGCCGGGACTTGCGCTGGCTGATCTGCCGCATATCGATATCGTCCTGATCTCGCACAATCATTACGACCACCTTGATACCGCGAGCGTCGAGCAATTGAACAAACAGGCAGGCGGCCCGCCGCTGTTCCTCGTGCCGATGGGCATCAAGTCATGGATGCACGACAAGGGCATCGACAACGTGCAGGAACTCGACTGGTGGAACGAGACGCACGCATCAGGACTCGACCTATTTTTCGTTCCGAGCCGGCACTGGTCGGCGCGCGGCATCGGCGACCGGCAAAAAACCCTTTGGGGCGGCTGGGTCGTCAAAACGCCCGAAGGCAACGCGCATCCGTTCTCGTTTTATTTCGCCGGCGACACCGGATACTCGCCGGACTTCAAGGATATCGGCAATCGGTTTGGCAGCTTTGATCTATCGCTGATTCCGATTGGCGCTTATGCGCCCGAGTGGTTCATGCGTCCGCAGCACGTCAACCCGTTTGAAGCGGTACAGATTCACGAAGATGTCCATTCGAAGAAATCGATAGGCATTCACTGGGGCACCTTCGAACTCGCCGATGACCCGCTCGACGAACCGCCGCGTCTGTTGAAACAGGCCGTGAAGGAAGCGGGCTTGCCGGAAGATGCGTTCGTGGTCCTGCGTCATGGGCAGATGATCAAGCTTGGCGACGCTAAAACACCGGGACCGTAGCTTGCGGGAAAGAGGGTTCAAACGAATAACACACAAGGATAACCATGATCGAAGTCCATCACCTGAACGAATCACGCTCGCGCCGCATCACCTGGCTACTCGAGGAACTCGGGCTCGACTACACCGTGCATGTGTACAAGCGCGATCCAAAGACGCGGCTCGCACCGCCGGAACTGGAAAAGATCCATCCGCTGGGCAAGGCGCCGGTGATTCGCGATGGCGATGAAGTGATCTTCGAGTCGGGCGCGATCATCGAGTACCTGATTCGCAAGCATGGCAACGGGCGGCTCGCGCCCACGCAGGACACGCATGCATTCAACCAGTACCTGCAATTCCTGCACTACGCGGAAGGCTCCGCCATGCTGCCGCTCATGCTCAAGCTTTACACGGGCGGGCTTGGTGAAGGCGCAGCGCCGCTGCAGCCGCGCATCGAGAGTGAAATGAAGCGGCACCTGGGCTTTCTCGACAAATCGCTCGAGGGTCACGACTTTTTTGTCGGCAATGAACTGACCGGCGCGGATATCCAACTGTCCTTCGCCGTTCAGATGGCCGTGAAATTTTGCGGCGACGACGCCTATCCGAACCTGACCGCGTTTGTGAAGCGCATCGAAGCGCTTCCTGCGTATCGGCGAGCGATAGAGAAATCAGGCGAATAAGCCGCGCTTAATGTGGCCGCCGATGATTCAGCGCAATGAACACGGCCATCAGAACCAGAAACGCAACCACCAGCAAGCTGGCGTTGAGCAGCACATGCGGATACCCAAGCTCGCCGACATCAATGAACGGGTAGGGGTAGAAGTCCGACGTGCTGCCGCGCCATAACGTGACGCACAAGTAGCCCAGTGGATAGATCAGCCAGAGCAGCGTCTTGTGCACGGTCAGATGAAAACGCGGCACGAACAGCACCCAGTACATCGCCGATAAAAACGGCACCACGGTATGCAGGCATTCGTTGAGCACCGCCCGGTACCCCGACGGCGTCCACAGGTATCGCAGCAAGAGGTTATATGCGAGCCCCACGAACACGATATAAACCACGACCGCTGTAACGACCGGAGGTTTGCGGAAAAAACGTCCCACCGGCGTTCCCGCCCTCGCCGCCACGCATGAAAAACAGATGGCGACCGCGAAGATCGTGAGGTTGGTCAGGTAACTGCTCAAACGTTCGATACCGTCGAATACGCCCAGGCCTCGCGACAGCATGCGGTGAACGGTGATATCGGTTTGCGCGGCGAGCGCGAGCCACGCAATGGTCGCTATCGAGGCCGCCAGAAGCAGTGACGCGAGGCTCGGCGTATGCAATGGCAGCTCGTGCTCGACGGGCTGCTGGTGGCTTTGCGAGGGGATAGGCTTCGTCATGCCACGATTTTATACGCGGCAGGTATGCGTTGCAGGCGAACCTTTAATGAGCCTTCAGGAGATCTTGAAGATGTTCTGCGCACCGCGAACGTAGAGGCTTTCGGCTTTCTGCAAAATGCGTTCGCGATAAAGATCGAAGGCAGCAAGCACTGCGGATTCATCCGATCCCATCTGCGGATTGAAGCTGGAGAGCGCGGCATCGCCGATCTGGAACGAGATCTCGCGCGAGCCGTCGTACCCCCAGAAGCACACGCAGTGCCGGGAGGTATCGTAGGAACGGCTGGGATTGGGGAAATTGAGTTTCATGCGCCATCGTAGTCCTATTCCGTCGCTTGCTGCAATTGGCGCAACGGCGAAGTTCATAGTGATTACCCTTAGCGTGTGTTTTCTGCAAAGCCGTACGCCATTTGTAATGAAGCAGCCTGCGGCGCGCTTCAAGTAGACTTTGGTCCCACGCATTTGATCGAACCCACGACGCACTGCCTTGTGAAACCCGTCAATTTCCGCCTGACCGCCGCGATCATCGCAAGCGCCCTCTTCATGCAGAACATGGACGGCACCATCGTAGCCACGGCGTTGCCTTCCATGGCACGCGATCTCGGCGTCGACCCGGTCCATTTGAGCAGCGCGATCACGGCATATCTCGTCGCACTGACCGTCTTCATTCCCGCAAGCGGCTGGGTCGCCGACCGTTTTGGCGCGAAGCGCGTCTTCATGTGGGCGATCGCCCTGTTCACCGTGTCTTCGGTTGCGTGCGCGGCGGCATCGAGCCTGCCCGAGCTGATCGGCGCGCGCATCGTGCAAGGACTCGGGGGCGCGATGATGGTCCCCGTCGGCCGCCTGATCCTCTTTCGCGGCGTCAGGCGCGAGGAACTTTTGCAGGCGACCACATGGCTCACGATGCCCGCGCTCATTGGCCCGCTGATGGGACCGCCGCTAGGCGGGTTTTTGACCGATGCGCTGTCGTGGCGCAGCATCTTCTGGGTCAACGTGCCGGTGGGTATCGTAGGGATCCTGCTGACGTGGAAGCTGCTGC
This sequence comes from Burkholderia sp. PAMC 26561, assembly GCF_001557535.2. Lineage (NCBI taxonomy): Bacteria > Pseudomonadati > Pseudomonadota > Betaproteobacteria > Burkholderiales > Burkholderiaceae > Burkholderia > Burkholderia sp. PAMC 26561. The sequence goes on along the minus strand of NZ_CP014307.1, from coordinate 13,542 downwards.
CGGCCTCTCCGGCCGAACGTCCTGTGCCTCCGGACTTGCGCGGCATGATGATGATCGGCGGTTCGCTGACACTCTTCATGATCGGCATCGAATGCGCCGGGCGCAACGTGTTGCCGCCGTTCGCAGCACCGGCGTGCATTGCTGCGGGCGTACTGCTTTTCTGGCTCGCTGTCAGGCATTGCCGCCGCGTGCCCGACCCTGCTGTCGATTTCTCGCTGCTCGCCATTCCGACGTTCCATGCCGCCACCATAGCGGGCAGCCTGTTTCGTGCGGGCGCGGGGGCCTTGCCGTTTCTCGTGCCGCTCACGCTGCAAACCGGCTTTGGTTATAGCGCGTCCGCCAGCGGACTCGTCACGTTCGCAAGCGCCCTGGGGTCGTTTTGCATGCGGCCGATGACATCGACCGCATTGCGGCATTTCTCCGTACGCACGGTCTTGTGCGCGGGCAGCGTTTCATTTGCAGCGATGCTCGTTGCGTGCTCGTTCATGTCGCAAAGCTGGCCTGCTGCCGCCATATTCATGTTGCTGCTCTTCGGTGGGCTCTCGCGTTCGCTCGGCTTCGCGACCATGGGCGCGCTCGCCTTCGCCGATGTCCCCAAAAGTCAGCTTGCATCGGCGACATCGTTTCAAGGAACCGCGCAGCAACTGATGAAAGCGGTGGGTGTCACGGTTGCCGCCGGCACGATCCAGGTCACCATGATCCTGTCGCCGGGAACGCACGCGCAACGTTGGCAACTGGCTGCGGCGTTTGTCGTGACCGCGCTGGTCGTGCTGGCGTCTTATCCGATGTTCGCACGCATGCCGCCCGAAGCGGGCGAAGGCATCTCCGCTGCGCGCGGGCGCGGACGCGGCGCGGCTGCAGAGATGAAGTAGCCCAGGCTCAGGCGCCGATCAGGACGCCCGTCCTGATCGGAACTGCACCGGTCACACGGCCGAGCGGCGCACCGGCGATCACAAAACGAATCGCACGGCGCATATAGAAGATGCCGTCGTTCTTAGTGGTGAGCGTGGTGACTTCGTCGGTGATCGGATCGACGATATCGAAGACCGGATCGCCCGCCTTCAGGTAAGCGCCAACAGCCGCACGATGCACCAGCACGCCGCTCACGGGCGCAACGAACTGTTCGCTGCCGGCAAGCGGCGTAGCGGGATGATTGAGCGGCGGTAATGCTCGTGCCTCACCTTCTATCACGCCGCGTTGCGTCAGGTAATCGATGATCCCTTCGGCGTCCTGCTCCGCGAATTCATAGGTCACATCGCGCTGTCCACGATGCTCGACCGTCAGCGCCACGTTGGGCGCGGAGAGCGGCGCGGTATCGCCCAGAAGCGCACGTACCTCGTTCCATGATTGCGTGTGGACTTCATCGAATGACTGGCCGCCTGAATCTGCTGCGAGCAACACGCCGCTGGCGCCCAGATAACGCGCGAGTGGTTCGACCGCAGGCCAGCTCGCCGGGCTCGTGTAGAGGTGCATGGTGGCTTCGAGCGAACAATGCAGGTCGATGATGAGGTCCGCATCCGCGGCCATGATCATCATCTCGCGGCGCAGCGACTCGAACTCGTTCTTCGGCTTCACTTCAGAGAGCATTTCGCATACTGCGCGCCGCAGCAAACGTGTGTTGCTGTCGGCGTCCTGCGTCCATTGCGTGCCGACGCGTTCCATGAGCGCAGCGGCAGAAGGCAACGGAAAACTGCGATTGAAGTTGTGCCCGCTATTCAACTCGAAACGTCCGAGGAATTGTCCGAGCACATGCTGCGAAAGTCCGATCGGATTTGCGACCGGCACCACGATCACTTCGCCCTTGATACGCCCCGCATTCTCCAGCTCTTTCAAACGATGCTTCAGACGCCAGGCGGTGAGCATGGCGGGCGTTTCGTCGGCATGCAGCGACGCCTGCATATAAACCTTCTCCCCCGCACCCGGCGTGCCGAAGTGAAAGCTGACGAACTCGCGATGAGTGCCGATGGAAGTGGAAACCAGCGGCGTGTGTTGAATGTGCATTGAATGCTCCTGCAGAACTTTTGAAATACAGCTTGATCGCCGCTTAGTTGCCGTACACGTCGAAGTCGAAATACTTGCGCGAGATCTTCTGATAGGTGCCATCCGCGCGCATGCTCGTGATCGCCTGATCAATCTTGGTCTTGAGTGCTGCGTCGTCCTTGCGCATGCCGATACCTGTACCGTGATCGCCCATTTCCAGCGGGCCGCCGACAAAACCAAAACCCTGGCCTCTCGATGTCTTCAGGAAGCCGTGTTCGGCTTCGACCGATCCCAGCAACGCGGCATCGAGCCTGCCCGACGTCAAATCGTTGAACACACCCTCCTGGCTCTGGTACGCCACGACCTCGGCGCCGCCCGGCTGCCAGTTTTTTTGCGCATACGTTTCGAACTGCGTGCCGCTCTGCACGCCGATGCGCTTGCCGCGCAACCCGTCCGGGCTGACCGTCATCGGCGCGCCTGATTTGGCAATCAGCCGCGACTTGAACTGGAACAGCTTGGTCGAGAACGCGATCTGCTGCATGCGCTTTTCAGTGATCGCCATCGACGAAATGATTGCGTCGATCTTGCGTGCCTGCAGCGCCGGGATCATGCCGGAGAACTCCATTTCGACCCATTCGCAATGCATCGCGATACGGCGGCAGATTTCATCGGCGAGATCGACGTCGAACCCGGCGACGTGGCCGTCCGGCAGTTTTACGTCCATGGGCGGATAGGTCGGGTCGATGCCAAGCCGCAATACATTTGCGTCCTTTGCTATGGCCGGCGCGGAAAAAACCATGACTGCGGCCATTGCGATCGCGGCAGCGGCGCGTGCGGGAAGGAAGGGTTTCATCGGCGCTCACTCAAGGGTGGTTGTCAGTCTGTACAGGGCTATTTCGGATAGTAAGAGTCCAAAATGCACTCAAACAGGGGCGATTTACTTATCATGATCACTTTCACATATCACCCGGGCGGTGCACGTGGAACTGACATTGACTCAACTTCGCGTGTTTGTCGCAGTCGCCGAGGCCGGCAGTTTGCGAGCTGCCGCGCGCCGGCTCGGCATTGCGCAAAGCGGTGTGACACAGCAATTGAGGAAACTCGAGATTACCGCGGGCGGCCCGTTGTTCGAGCGCGGTCATCGCGGGGCGCGGCTGACATCGACTGGGGAGCGTCTCAGGATTCGCGCCGATGTCATCCTCGGCGAATGCGCGAGGACCGAAGAAGAAATGCGCCAGTTGCGCGGCGAGCTGACGGGACAGGTGTCGCTCGGCGTCGCGGCGGAAGCTATGATGCGCCTCTTCCCCGCGCTGCTCGCGAGTTTTCGCGAGCGCTGTCCGCGTATCGACGTGCATCTGACGAGCGCCACGTCGCGCGTGCTGACCGCGTGGGTGCGCGACGGCAGCCTGGATTTCGCGCTCGCGCTGGTGGCGCAAGAGGCCGACATCCACGACCTCGATGCAACCACGCTGTTCGAGTCGCCGGTCGCGGTGATCGCACGGCACGATCACCCGCTTGTCAAATCGAAGTCCTTGCGTGCGTTGCGGCATTGCGACTGGGTCAGCACGCGGGCGCGTCATGCGAGCGATGTCGCCAATCGCCTGTCGACGCTCTTCGACGATGCAGGGTTCGAACCGCCGCGCATTGCCGCCACGACTGAAGCCGTATTCGACACGCTGCACTGCGTGGCGAACAGCGATTATTTATCGCTCGAACCCGTGCGCCTCGCACAACATCCGTTCTTTCGCGAGCATGTATCGGTCGTGCCGATCAGGGAACGCGTGCCGAGCACGCGCGTGTGCCTCCTGAGACGTGCCGGTGTTCCACTGACGCCGGTTGCGCAGGAACTGGCGTCGATGGCGGTATCGTTCGCACGCATGATGCCGGACTCGGGCGCCAAGGCCTGACGAAATGCCGCGCGTTTTAACGGCTATCATGTCGATCCAGGCGACACCTCCAGCATTTGGACACTTTCATGACAGACAAGAAATCATCAGACGCGGCGCCACGCGAGACCGCGGCAATGCTGCGTCATTGGCACGACACCGTGCCGAACGATCGCCTGGCTCACCTCGTCAAGGACGCAACCCGGGCAATGGTGCGGGCAATGCAACTGCGTCTGGCAGAACATGCCGTGTCGTACGGGCACTGGACCTTCTTGCGGATCCTGTGGGAGACCGACGGCCTGACGCAGCGCGAACTGAGCGCGCAGGCAGGCGTGATGGAACCGACCACGTTCGCGGCCGTGAGGGCCATGGAAGCCATGGGATTTGTCGAGCGCCAGCAAATGCCCGATAACAAGAAGAACGTGCATGTCTTCCTGACCGAACAAGGGCGCGCATTGAAAGACAAGCTCGTGCCGCTTGCCGAGGAAGTCAACGAGATCAGCGTGGCGGGCATGAGCGAACGCGATATCAAGACCGCGCGCAAGGTGCTGCTCGCCGTGATCGAAAACCTGGCCGGAGATGAACTGGGTTCGACGGATCCGCGCCGACGGGTGTTGTCGACGCGGGAACTCGGGCGCATGGTGGCCGAGCGTGGAGAGGCGGTCGAAGACTAGCGCCGAGACCGCCCTGTATCAGACCGGCGCCGGGTTACGCTCGGCAAACCCGCTTTGGTGCCAGTACGGATACGGCAGCGTCGTGACGCTGGCTTTATCGAGCGCTGCGATTTGTTCCGCGCTCAACGACCATCCGATACTGCCCAGATTCTCGCGGAACTGCGCTTCATCGCGTGCGCCTACGATGACGTTCGCCACGGTCGGACGCTGCAGCAGCCAGTTCAGCGCAATCTGCGGCACGCTCTTGCCGGTTTCCTTCGCAACGGCATCGAGCGCATCGACGACGTTGTACAGGTATTCATCCGCGACCGGGGGCGCCTTGTCCGCCGTCACGTGCAGACGGCTGTTCGCATGCAGCGGCGTGCCGCGGCGAATCTTGCCGGTAAGGCGTCCCCATCCCAATGGACTCCATACGATCGTCGAAACCTTCTGGTCGATGCCAAGCGGCATCAGCTCCTGCTCGAAATCGCGGCCAATCAGCGAGTAATAGGCCTGATGCGCCGAGTGCCGTGCAAGCCCCTCACGGTCCGACGCCGACAGTGACTTCATCAAATGCCAGCCCGAAAAATTCGAGCAGCCGATCACGCGGATCTTGCCCGCGCGCACGAAGTCATCGAGCGTACGCAGCGTTTCTTCCACGCGCGTCATCGCATCGAAACCATGAAGCTGATACACGTCGATGTAGTCAGTGTTCAGGCGCTTCAAACTGCCGTTGATGGCTTCGGTCAGGTGATGCCGGGTCGAGCCGACATCGTTCACACCGGCGCCGGCGCGAAATGTTCCTTTGGTTGACACGATCACTTGCGAGCGGCGCCCTGCAATCGCCTTGCCGAGAATCTCTTCGGCCATGCCGTCGGAATAAACGTCGGCGCTGTCGAACATCGAAACACCCGCGTCGAGCGCAATGTCGACAAGCCGGCGCGCGCCGTCCGCGTCCGTGCTGCCCCACGCCTTGAAGAAGTCATTGCTGCCGCCAAACGTGCCGGTGCCGAGGCTCAGCACCGGCACCTTGAATCCTGATTCGCCTAACAAGCGATATTCCATTTCCGTTGATTCCTTTCCTGGTGAAGGGAGATAAAGTGCCACGGTTTATCCGTCCGTGGCGCACTGGATTACTTCAAGCCTTCGGGGAAATCGGCGCCGATGGTCGTCTTTTCCCATGTATCGAAGTCATGCTTCAGCAGATCGACCTTCTTGCGCGCGAGTTCGAGCGCGGCCTTGCCGAGCAGCAAACGCAACGGCGGAGTATCAGACAACGCAGCGTCGATGATCGCCTGGGCCGCGCGAACCGGATCGCCCGCCTGATTGCCGCTGCGTGCTTCGGTCTGCTTGCGGCGCTCGCCGGCGGTGGCGTCATAAGCGTCGATACGCGTGGCCGACTGCTTGATCGACGGACCCGCCCAATTGGTGCGGAACGGTCCCGGCTCGACAATCAGCACATCGATACCCAGCGGTTTCACTTCGAGCGCCAACGACTCGGAGATGCCTTCCACCGCGTACTTGGTGCCGTGGTAATAGCCCGTCGCCGCGAAGCTGGTGATCCCGCCGATCGATGAAATATTGATTACGATTCCGCTCTTCTGCTCGCGCATGACGGGCAGCACGGCCTTCGTCATGTCGACGAGACCGAATACGTTGGTTTCGAACATCGCGCGCACGGCGTCGTCTTCGCCCTCTTCGATCGCCGCAAGATAACCGTAGCCGGCGTTGTTCACGAGCGCGTCGATCCGTCCGAACTTGTGCTTCGACTGAGCGACCACGTCCTCGATCTGCTTGCGGTTGGTGACATCGAGTTGCAGCGCGAGCGCGGTCTCCGGATACCCTTCGGTCAAGTCCTTGAGCGTCGACGGATCACGTGCGGTGACCACCGCGCGCCAGCCGCGCTCGAGCACGAGCTTCGCGAGTTCACGGCCAAAACCTGTCGAGCAGCCGGTGATCAGCCATACGGGGTTGTCGCGATTCATCATGGAAAGCTCCTGTTCATTTTTCAGAAAGTGGGTTGAATCAATGCAGGGGGTTTTCGCCGGGGCGTTTCGCCGCGAACCATGCGGCGAGAGGCGTGGCAAAGGGATGGGTGTCTGAGTTGATGCGCTGTTTGCGTCGCCAGAACCGTGCCCAGAAATGGACGCCCGGCTAAAGCTTACTCGCGATGCGAGATTGCAGCACAAGCGGCCCGAACGAGCCGGGCACAAGATGAAGGATAAAGTCGGACGCAGGGGGACGCGTTCAGGCGCTTACCAGCTCCAGGTGACGCACGGGCGCACGCTTGCAGCCGGGAACGTTCGCCAGTCCGAAGGTCGGCCGCCCATAGTAGAACCCTTGTGTCAGCACGTGCGGCCATTGCGCCAGCCACTTCGCCTGCGACTGCGTTTCAACGCCTTCGACCACGACCGTGAGGCGCAAGGTCTGCAACAGGTTCAGCATCGCCGATACCACCGCGCAAGCACGCGGACAGGTGGGCACTTCGACCAGCAGTTCCTTGGCGAGCTTCACCACGTCTATGTCCATTGCGCTCAGCATGGCCAGTGATGAATAGCCCGTGCCGAAGTCATCGATGGCGATGGTCACGCCAATGTCGCGCAAGCCCGCCATCAATCCCTTCGATGCCAGCACGCGCGTCGCATCTTCGGCCTCGGACAACTCGAGCTGCAGCAGTCCGGGTGAGATTCCATTCGACCGTGCAATCCGCTCGACATGCTGCGTGAAATGCTCGCTCATGGCGACCGACGGGGGCACATTGACGGCTATCGGGAACACGGGGCGCCCCTCGCGCTGCCACTGCCCGAGCTGGCGACTGGTGCTCTTGATGACGAAGTACGTCATGTCGGCCGCAACCCGAGGGTCTTCAATCGCGCTGATGAATGCGTCGGGCAGCAAGGTGCCGTATTCCGGATGCAGCCAGCGAATCAGGGCTTCGGCGCTCGTCAACGCGCCCGTCTTCATTTGGTAGATCCCCTGGAATGCCATAGCAAACTCGCCGGCACGCAATCCTCTCCTGACCCGCTGACACAGCTGCTCTTTTTCTTTGATTTTCATTGTCGTCTCCCGTCAGCTTCGCAATGTGCGGCGCCGCCCTTCGCGCCACGTCCAGCCTGCCTTATGAAAGATTAATGGGCAGAAAATTTCGCAGACCGCCGCCTACCATGCACAAGACGTGCCAACGGATTATCCGGGCGCCAATACATGTGGTGAAGGCAACAGAACCGCATTAACCTCCACCGATTAAGCCATTAGCGGGACTTTCGCCATTGGAGCCGGCGTTTGTTCAAGCCTTTCGATGGCCGATGTTACGTAGCGTTTTTCCGCTGTTACGGCGAACACCAAAACCGCGCCCATGCCGACGCACAAGGCGCGGCCGTCCGTCTTAATAGCAGGATGAACCTGCGTCCAAGGCAAATGTTTTAATTCAGTCAGCTTTACGGCATAAAGCCCGGTGATCAGTATCTCTTGCGACACGGCGCACCCGAATATCACGCCCGACTGGCGGATTAAGCAAGGTCGCTTGGCCCTATTAAACAAACCACACAAATACATTGGTTCATGGCTCACGTGTCGGGCATTTTGGCGGACACATAGTATTTGTATCTTCCACGATGCTTATAACGCGGGCCATTTAATACGGCCCGATTCAAATCAGCAACAAATTCCCGGATTATCGATTTGGATGACAAGACAATGGAAATTTTTCCTTGTACGCTGGTTTTCGTCGATGTCGAAGCGACAGCCAGCCCCAACAGCACAAGTAAAGATCCGCTTTCCTATGCACGCCAGGCGTTGTGCCTGAACAGAAGCCTGCTGCGCGCGGGCATGCCGCGTCTTACCCTTTTCACCAACGCGCCTGATCTTGTCGAATCCTTTTGTTCTGCCGAGCCGGCAGCGCAGCGTCCACACGTAGTCGAGCTGATCACGAGCATCAACGTCCCACGGAACATTGAGTTTTACGGCGCGCATTTCAAGCTGGATCTTCTCGAGCAGGTCGCGAACATGCTCAAGCCGAACACCTTGCTGATGCTGCTGGACTCGGACATCGTTGCCATGGAACCGCTCGACCAGGAGTTACTTCAGCGTTGCTCCGACGTGGGTGTAGGCGCGTTCGACATATCCGATCAAGTCTTTCCCGCGTACGGCAGCGACTGCGTGATCCGGGACCTCGAGATCGTCGCAGGACGGCATCTGCTCAATCCGCGCTGGTTCGGCGGCGAGTTCCTGATCAGCACGCCGGCGTTTCTCAAGACGCTGGTGCCGCGCGCCCGCGCGCACTGCGAACGGTACGTCCAGCACATTGCGCGTCTTCAGCACCATGGCGACGAATCGTTTGTTTCAGCGGCGCTCAACACACTCGCGGACGAAGGCCAGCAGATTGTCGAACTGGGCGCGTACCAGGCCATCGGCAGGCACTGGACCGGCAACACGCATCGCGATCTCCGATGGTTCCAGCACTGCTCGTTCGTGCACTTGCCCGATGGCAAAGCGCTGATAGAACGCGAGTCGCGTTATGCGGATTTCAATCCGGCCCGGTTCTGGCGGGCGGTATCGAAAGCGCATTTGCTGAACCGCGCACGTTTTGGCATCAAGCTGTGTTTTACGGCGACGTCCGTCGTGCCCCGGCTGCGCAAGATGATCCGCCGCAGCAAGCAGCCCCCCATCGCGCGTGCAGTCCCAGTGCCGTCCGTCGAGACGTTTGCGCCACAAGGTGTGTCGCAACGCGTGGAAGAAAACAGCAAGGAGCCTGTTTCCTGATTGAGTCGGCGCACCTAAACGTCATACAGATTCATCGAATGTTTGATACGGCGAGGCACACGGGTTGCATCCGTGATGCTGCAAACACCGAAAGGAGATATCGATGAGTCAGACATTCAAGGTCAAGGATCACGTGAGCTGGAACAGCCCGCAAGGCGAAACCAGCGGACACGTCACGCGCGTGATCAAGGAGCACACGAAGGTGGACGGACACGTGGTCAACGGCTCGGCCGATGACCCGAGTTACGAAGTCGAAAGCGAGAAGAGCGGCAAACGCGCGGTTCACAAGGGCAGCGCGCTGCATAAGGTGAAAGGCTGACAGGCTCTGCACACATGCGGCGGCCTGAGTCAGGCCGCCGCGCTTGCCACGAGGGAAGCCGCCAGTAAAGCCTGCGTGTATGGATGCTCGGGCGCTTGCAGCACTTTCATGGTCTCGCCGATCTCCACGATCCTCCCCGCCTTCATGACGACTACGCGGTGCGCCATTGCGCGCATCACTGCAAGGTCGTGCGTGATGAAGAGGTAACTCAGCGTGTACTTCTTCTGCAGGCGAGTGAGAAGGTTGAGCACCTGCTGCTGTATCGATACATCCAGCGCGCTCGTCGGTTCGTCGAGCACGAGCAATTCCGGCTCGACTGCCAGCGCTCTTGCGATCGCAATACGCTGCCGCTGGCCGCCGGAAAACTCTTGCGGGTAACGCGGCAGCACGTCGGCCGGCAAACCCACTTCTTCGAGCAATTCCACAACACGCCGGCGCCGCGTCGACGCATCGACTTCCGGGCGATGCAATGCTATTCCTTCGCCCACGATCTGCTCGATCGTCATGCGCGGCGAGAGCGAACCGTACGGGTCCTGGAACACGACCTGCAGCCGCGATGAAACCATCCGCCGCGAGTTGGCGCTCTTGAGCGTGGACATGGGCTGCCCGTCGATGTGAATCGCGCCTTGCGACGGCCGCTGCAAACCGAGAATGGTCGCCGCCAGCGTCGACTTGCCCGAGCCGGATTCGCCGACCACGCCGAGCGTCTCGCCGCGCCGCAAGGTGATATCGACGTCCCGCAACGCCCTGAACGATGAATGCGTGAACGCGGACCGCCAGCCTTTCGCCGGGGCGCGGTAATCGACTGCGAGACCCTGCACTTCGAGCAGCCTGCGCGCATTTGGCGCGATGGATTCGATCGCGCGCTGAGGCTCGCTGGCGAGCAGACGGCGCGTATAAGGATGTTGCGGATTCGCGAACAGCGCGGCGGTCGTGTTTGTCTCGACCAGCACGCCCCTTTCCATCACTGCGACGCGTTGCGCAAAGCGCTTCACCAGGTTCAGATCATGGGTGATGAGCAGCACTGCCATCCCGCGCTCTGCCGCTTCCTGCTCCTGCAAGCCGATCAGCAGATCCACTATTTGCTGGCGCACGGTGACATCGAGCGCGGTGGTGGGTTCATCGGCGAGAAGGAGGCCCGGACGGCACGCGAGCGCCATGGCGATCATCGCGCGTTGCCGCTGGCCGCCGGACAGTTGATGAGGATAACTGTCGATCCGGCGCTCCGGTTCGGGAATCCCCGTTCGCCTCAACAATTCGATACCGCGTTCGCGCGCCGCATTCGGCCGCAAGCCTTCGTGAAGACGCAAGCTCTCGGCGATCTGCTTGCCGATGGTGAACAGCGGGTTGAGCGCGGTCATTGGTTCCTGGAAGACCATCGCGACATCGCTGCCGCGAATGCCGCGCATCTGCTGCTCGGTCTTTTGCAGGAGGTCGTCGCCGTCGAGCAGGATGCGCCCGGTCTGGCGCGCGCTTTCTACGAGCCCGAGTATCGACAGCGCCGTCACGCTCTTGCCAGATCCCGATTCGCCGACGAGCGCGACACGTTCGCCGCGCGCAATCGAAAGGCTCAGGTCCTGGACGACGGTTTTATCGCCGAAACGGATTGAGAGGTGATCGAGTTGCAACAAGGGCGTCGTCATTTCTGCGCGCCTCCAAAGGCGGAGCCGCGCGTGCGCGTGTCGAGCGCGTTGCGCAATGCATCGCCCATGAAGGTCAAAAGCAGCAACGTGATCACCAGCGCGCCGAATGCCGCGCCCGAGATCCACCATGCGTCGAGATTGTTCTTGCCTTCAGCGAGCAGTTCGCCAAGGCTCGGTGTTGGCGCAGGCACGCCGAGGCCCAGGAAATCGAGGCTCGTCAGAGCAAGAATGGCCGCGCTCATCCGGAACGGCAGGAACGTGATCACCGGCGTGAGGCTGTTGGGCAGCACATGACGCCACATGATCTGCCAGTTCGAAAGACCCATCGTGCGCGCCGCGCGGACATAATCGAGCGAACGGTTGCGCAGGAATTCAGCGCGGACATAGTCGGACAACGTCAGCCATCCGAACGCCGACAACAGGACAAAAAGCAGCCACAGGGTCGGCTCGAATATCGATGCAAAGATGATCAGCAAATACAGGTCTGGCATGGAGCTCCAGATCTCGATCAGGCGTTGCCCGATCAGGTCGGTGCGCCCGCCGTAAAAACCCTGCACCGCGCCCGTCAGAACGCCCAGCAGGACGCCGGATACCGTCAGCGCGAGCGCCATGAGGACGGAGAGACGGAAGCCGTACAAGAGGCGCGAGAACACGTCGCGTCCGAACTGGTCGGTCCCGATCCAGTTGGTGGCGGAAGGGGGCGCGGGATTGGGTCTCGTCGCGAAGTAATCGACCGTGTCGTAGTGAAAATGGATCGGCGGATAGATCGCGAAATTACCCTTCGATTCCAGCCGGTCGCGGATATACGGATCGAGGTAGTTCGTGCGGGCGGGGAAGTCGCCGCCGAAGATCTTCTCCGAATAGTCCTTCACCACCGGGAAGTAATAGTGCCCCTCATACCGCACGATCAGCGGCCGGTCGTTTGCGAGCACTTCGCCGAGCAGGCTGATTGCGAACAAGACCACGAACACGATTGTGCTCCAGTAGCCAAGCCGCTGGGATTTGAAACGCAGCCATACGCGCCGTCCGGGCGATATCGAACGGGCGAGTTCGGGCGAACTCACGCTCTCACCGGTCCAGCCGGTCGAACTGGATACGGGGGTCGACGAGGACATAACAGACGTCTGCAATGAGCTTGGTCACAAGACCAATCAGGGTGAAGAGGAACAGCGATCCGAGCACGACCGGGTAGTCGCGGCGGATCACCGAGTCGTAGGAAAGCTGGCCCATGCCATCGAGGGAAAAGAGCGTCTCGATCAGCAGGTTGCCGTTGAGGAACGCGCCCACGAATGCGGCGGGCAAGCCGGTCAGAAGCGGAATCATCGCGTTGCGCAACACGTGTTTCCAGAGCACGTCGCGTTGCGGCGCACCCTTCGCGCGTGCGGTCAGGACGTATTGCCGGCCTATTTCCTCGAGGAACGTGTTCTTCGTCAGAATGGTCACGATCGCAAAGTTCCCGACGACCGATGCGGTGACAGGCAACGCGATATGCCATAGATAATCGAGCACTTTGCCGGCGGTGCTGAGCTGGTCGAAATCATCCGATGTCAGCCCGCGCATGGGGAACACTTGCCACATCGACCCGCCGCCGAAAAGCATCAGCAGCAGCACACCGAGCACGAAACCGGGGATGGCGTAGCCCGCGAGGACGAGGATGCTGGTGGCGGTATCGAAACGCGATCCATTACGTATGGCCTTCGAGATGCCGAGCGGCACCGCGATCATATAAGTCAGCAAAATGGTCCAGAGCCCGAGCGTGATGGAAACCGGCAGCTTGGAACGGATCACGGCCCACACACTCTGGTGCTGGTAATAGGACTGGCCGAGGTCGAACGTCGCGTAGTTCTTCAACATGCTGAAGTAGCGTTCGAGCGGCGGTTTGTCGAAGCCGAATTGTTTTTTCAACTGCTCGACTTGCTGCGGGTCGACGCCCTGCCCGCCATGATAACCGCCGCCTCCGCCCGCCTCGCCGCCATGGGTCGCGCCGTGGCGCAACTGGCTCATCATCTGTTCGACCGGACCGCCCGGCACGAACTGCGTGACCACGAACGTGAGCGTGACCACGCCGATCAGCGTGGGGATCATCAGCAACAGACGTCTCAGGATATAAGCGGCCACGGCAATCTCAATGTGTTGGGGCGCTGGTTGCCGGCACCGGCTTCACGAACCAGTAATCGAGCAGCCAGTCCTCGGCGTAGTACGACTTCGGCAGGACTGAAGGGAACCCCATGCGCGCCTTGTATCCCACGCGCGTATTCGGCGCATAGTACTCGGGCACGATGTAATAACCGTTGATCAGG